>JBKBKR010000001.1:0-803179 GCA_046296515.1 Paracoccaceae bacterium
TGAATCTGGGCTGTCCCCCGGGGCTCCGCCCCGGACCCCGGGATATTTGGGAACAGGCGAAATCAGCGGTCAGGAGAGACTTGCGGCGCAGGGGACGGCTGAACAGGGCGGCGAGATCGCCCGCCTGTTCGTAGAAATGGACTGGGGTGAACACCAGCTCGATCGCCCATTTGGTGGTGTGGCCCCTTGCCTCCAGCGGGTTGGCGAGGCCGAGGCCGCAGACGGTGAGGTCTGGGTTGGCCGCGTGCTGGCGGTCGAGCTGGCGGTCGACGTCCTGGCCTTCGCTGATCACCGGGCCTTCGGGCAGCAGGTCAAGGTCGGGGCCGGTGATGGCGGCGTGCAGGAAGGGGGTGCCGACCTCCAGCGGGATCATGCCACATTCGCGGGCAAGGAAGCGGGCGAGCGGGATTTCGAGCTGGCTGTCGGGGAAGAAGAACACCGATTTGCCATTGAGTGTGGCGACATGGGCGGCGATGGCCCTGGACGCGCGGGCGCGGGGAGCGGCGGTGACGGCGTCGAAATGCGCGCGGCTCACGCCGAATTCCTGCGCCACGGCCCAGAGCCAGAGCGTGGTGCCCTCTTCGCCGAAGGGGAAGGGTGCGGGCAGATGGGTCGCCCCGCGCCGGATCAGGGCGGCATGGGTGTCGCCGAGAAAGGGTTGCACCAGCGCGAAGACGGTGTTCGGGCCGACGGCGGGCAGGTCGGTGGCGCGGCGGGCAGGCAGCATGCGCACCGGGCCGATGCCGAGTTGCGAAAGCAGCGACAGGCACTGGTCTTCGACCACATCAGGCAGCGCACCGACCACCAGAAGTTCGCGCGCTTGCGTTGCCGCAAGCGTCGGCACCATGGCCGCAAGGCAGGCATCCTCTCCTTGCGTGAATGTGGTCTCGATCCCGGAGCCGGAGTAGTTGTAGACCCGCACATGGGGGCTGTGCAGCGTGGTCAGCCGTTCCGCCGCGCGCGCCAGATCCAGCTTGATCACTTCCGACGGGCAGGAGCCGACCAGGAACAGCTGTTTGATATCGGGGCGGCGGGTCAGCAGGCGGGAAACCTCGCGGTCCAGCTCGGTATTGGCATCGGCGAGGCCGGCCAGATCCTTTTCCTCCAGGATCGCGGTGCCGAAGCGGGGTTCGGCAAAGATCATCACTCCGGCGGCGGATTGCAGAAGGTGGGCACAAGTGCGGCTGCCCACCACAAGAAAGAACGCATCCTGCATCTTGCGGTGCAGCCAGATTATTCCGGTCAGCCCGCAGAACACCTCGCGCTGGCCGCGTTCCTTCAGAACCGGGGTGTCGCGGCAGCCGCGGCTGGGGGAATCGAGGCTCATGCCGCAACTCCCTTGATCGGGCCTTTGACCGTGGCGGCGTCGGCCCCGGCATCAAGCCGGGCCATCCGCAGCTTCCACAGGAATTGCGCGGCGTTGACGACGTAGGCGGCATAGGCGGCAAGAGCGACGGCCATCTGCGCCGCCGGGTCCAGTGCGCCGGTGATCAGCCCGTAAAGATAGAACGTGTGCAGCGCGATCACGGCGAAGCTGATCACATCTTCCCAGAAAAAGGCGGGGGCAAAGAGATACTGCCCGAAGACCACTTTCTCCCAGATCGCGCCGGTGACCATGATCACATAGAGAAAGCCAGTCTTGACCAGAATCGACACGGTGGCCGCCGCATAGCCATCGCCGGTCCACAGGAAGCGCAGCACCAATGCCAGCGACAGACCGAAGGCCAGAAACTGCAAGGGCGCAAGGATTCCCTGCACCAGCGTCCATTTCGTCGCATCGCGGCGGGCGCGTTCGGCGGGCGTATAGAGCCGCTTGCGCAGTGCCCGGTTGCCTGGTGAATTTGTTGGCTTTGGCTGCATGTGCCGCGGCCCCTCCCTTGATCTGTGCCCTTTACAGGTTAGACTTGGTGGCGAATGTGTCAATACAAACTTACAGTATTTGCCCGGAATAAGCACGGTGAGCAGAATGCGACCAGACAGGTGCCCGGCGTAGGGTTGCACTATATTATAATTATTTTCAGGTGGTTGCATCTATTTTCGCGTGCCGGAGCCCGGAGGATGTGTCAATTTGATTTGACAACTTCAGTGCGGTGGGTGACTGTTGCGCCAAGATCGCGTTGATCGGAAGGGATGAGCGCGGTCCTGCTGTTTGTACGCTTGTGCAGTTGACGCGCGGTCGGCAAAGTGGTTTCGGAGCCAGGGATGCAGGATGGCAACTTCTCAGTGGACGGGCTGCGCGGATTGAACGTTGCGGGCATTGCACAATTTGCGGCCGATGTGGTGGCCCGGGTGGCGGCGCACGACGGCGCAGCCCGGTTCGCATTGAACGAGCCGCTGGTGGCCGCGTTGATGGCGGCGGTGCGCTCTGCCGATCCGGGTGCGCTGGACAGGCTGAGGCCCGGTTTCAGGCGGTCGCGGATCACGCATCAGATGCTGGCCGATCACTATATCCCGGAGGTGGCCCGCAGGCTGGGGCGCGGATGGGAGGAAGACTGGGCCTCGTTCGCCGAGGTGAGTATCGGGTCCGCGCGCCTGCAGGCGTTTTTGCACGATATCGGCAGGGTCTGGGCGACAGAAAGCACCAGTGCGGCGGACGGCGCGACCGTGCTGGTGATCGTCCCGCAGGGCGAGCAGCACAGCATGGGGGCGCTGGTGGCGGCGGGATGGTTGCGGCGCAACGGTGTTTCGGTGTGCCTTAGGATTGCGCCGACAGGTGACGAACTTGCGGCAATTCTGGCGCAGCGGAGTTTTGACGGGGCAATGATTTCGGTTGCCTGTCATGAAAAGCTTGAAACTTGCACCGGCTTGGTGAAAACCCTGAAAGAGGAAACATCGGGCAGGCTGCGTATCGCTCTGGGAGGGGCGGTTCTGGGACGGGGGGAAGACGTGTCGGCTGTATCAGGGGTGGATATCGTGACAAGCGATCTGCCAAAGGCGGTAAGGGCGCTTGGCCTTGTCTGCAAGCGGCCCCTGATGACGGTGATAACTTAAGGCGTGCCAGCCCCGGCCGGTATGCAGCAAAAGAACGGATAGTCAGGTGACTACGGATGGACGGCACCTTTTGAATGGCGGAAAGCTTCCGCTGATTGCCCCCGAGCGAATGGGCGAAATCATTGCCTCTGCCGGCGACCTCGCGCTTCTGATCTCCCCCTCGCACAAGGTTGTCTCGGTTCTGGTGAACCCGGCGCATGGCATCCAGTCCCGGGTTGCAGATTGGGAAGGGGTGCCGCTGCAATCGATTCTGGCGGGCGAAAGCTGGCGCAAGCTGGAGCCGCGGCTGGCCGATCTGGGCAACCGGCGCACCCCCGCGGTGATCGAGCTGAACCATGCCGACCACAACGCCTGGGAATTCCCGGTGCGCTACACGTTGCACCGGATCGGATCGGATGACTCGGTGCTGATGGTGGGCCGCGACCTGCGCCCGATCGCCGAGGTGCAGCAACAGCTGATCTCGGCGCAGCTCGCGCTGGAGCGCGACTACGAGGCACAGCGCGAGGCCGACACCCGCTACCGCGTGCTGATGGAGGTGGGTCGCGATCCCGTCGTCATCGTCTCGATGTCGACTGGGCGGATCACCGATCTGAACGGCGCGGCGGCAGTGATGTTGGGTGGCAGCCGGGCCGAGATGATGGGCGCGGCCATCGCGCAGGAGTTCGAGGGCAGGCGCCGGGGCGAGTTTCTGGAAAGCATGGCCAACCTGGCGGTGGCGGAAAGCGGCGGCCCGATCGAATTGTCGGCGCGCCGGTCGCAAAAGCGGCTGCTGGTCACGCCCACCATGTTCCGCGCGGCAGGCGAACGCCTGCTGATGTGCCAGCTTGACCATGCCGATACCGTGACGCCGCAGGGCGATGACCTGACCGCCAATCTGGCACGGCTCTATCAGGAAGGCGTCGACGGGATCGTGTTCACCGATGCCGGCGGCCAGATCGTTTCCGCCAATGAGGCCTTCCTGAACCTGACCGACAGCGCCAATACCGCTGCGGTGCGGGGCCGGTCTCTGGCCGATTATCTGGCGCGCGGCGCGGTGGATCTGCGGGTGCTGATGGACAATGTCAAACGCACCGGCCAGCTGCGGCTCTATGCCACGAGGCTGGTCACCGATTTCTCGGGCCAGACGGCGGTGGAGCTGTCGGCAAACTGGCTCACCGACCGCCCCCACCCGGTTCTGGCGCTGGTGGTGCGCGATGTCAGCCGCGCCGACTCCTTGCGCCGTCCGGCAGGCGTGCCCAATGAAGAGGGCATGCGCAACGTGATGGAGCTGGTCGGCTCCTCCACGCTCAAGGACATCGTGGCCGAAACCACCGATGTGATTGAAAAGATGTGCATCGAGACCGCGCTGGAACTGACCCGCAACAACCGGGTGGCGGCGGCCGACATGCTCAGCCTGTCGCGCCAGTCGCTATATGTCAAACTGCGCAAATACGGGCTGATCAACAAGGACAGCGACTGACGCGGCCTCCGGCTTCATCTTGGCAAAAATACTCTCGGGGGGTCCGGGGGGCGAAGCGCCCCTGGGGCTTGCCGCAAGCGCCGCGCATGCGGCCCTTATCCCCGGTCCCGCGCAGAATATGTCAGAATTAATTTACACTATTTGCCTCTGACCCCTTGCCCGACTCTCAATTGTCCTGTGTAGTTGACAGATGACTGTCAGCATCGCCCCATATCCCCGCACCACCCCGCAGCCCCGCGCCATGCTGGAGTTGATCAAGCCGATCACATGGTTCCCGCCGATCTGGGCCTATCTGTGTGGCGCGGTCTCCTCCGGGGTGGCGCTGTCGGGGAACTGGGGCATCGTGATCCTTGGCATGGTTCTGGCCGGGCCGATTGTCTGCGGCATGTCACAGGCCGCGAATGACTGGTGCGACCGGCATGTTGATGCGGTGAACGAGCCAAACCGCCCGATCCCCTCGGGCCGGATTCCGGGGCGTTGGGGGCTGTATATCGCACTGGCGATGACGGTGCTGTCGCTGGCGGTGGGCTGGTTGCTGGGGCCGTGGGGGTTCGGGGCGACCGTGGTAGGTGTCATCGCCGCCTGGGCCTATTCGGCCGAGCCGGTGCGGCTGAAACGCTCGGGCTGGTGGGGGCCGGGGCTGGTCGGCCTGTCCTATGAGGGGTTGCCATGGTTCACCGGGGCGGCGGTGCTGCTGTCAGCGGCACCAAGGTTCGAGGTGGTGATCATAGCGCTGCTGTATGCCCTTGGTGCGCATGGCATCATGACGCTGAATGATTTCAAGGCGCTGGAGGGCGACCGCCAGCATGGCGTGCGCTCGCTTCCGGTGGTGCTGGGGCCAGAGGTGGCAGCGCGGATCGCCTGCACCACGATGGCGATGGCGCAGGCCGTGGTGATCGCGCTGTTGTTTCTCTGGGATGCGCCATGGCACGCTTTGGCCGTCACAGCACTTTTACTGGCGCAGATGGTCGCAATGCGCAGGCTATTCCGCGACCCGAAGAAACACGCGCCCTGGTATAATGGCACCGGGATCGTGTTCTATGTCTCCGGTATGATGATCGCCGCCTTTGCCCTGCGAAATCTGGGGGTTGCGGGATGAAGCTCAGCTGGGTCCAGATCATCCGGCTTGGTCTTGTGCAGATGTGTCTCGGCGCTGTCGTGGTGCTGACCACCAGCACGCTGAACCGGCTGATGGTGGTGGAACTGGCCTTGCCCGCGCTGGTGCCGGGGCTGCTGGTGGCGCTTCACTACGGCATCCAGATCACCCGGCCCAACTGGGGCTTCCGGTCCGACACGCGCGGCAACCGGACGCTGTTCATCATCGGTGGCATGGCGGCGCTTTCGGCGGGAGCGTTTCTGGCGGCGGTTGGCGTGGTGATCATTCCCGCCCAGCCGCAGGCCGGGCTGGCGCTGTCGGTTGCGGCCTATGCGCTGATCGGGGTCGGCGTCGGTGCCTCTGGCACCTCGCTTCTTGCGCTTCTGGCCACCGCCACCGCGCCACAAAGACGCCCGGCGGCCGCCACGATCACCTGGCTGATGATGATCTTCGGTATCGCGGTCACTGCCGGCACTGTCGGCCATTTCTTGAAGGACTACACCCCCGCGCTGCTGCTGGAGATTGTCGGCATCGTCAGCCTTGGTGCCGTAGCGCTGACCACGCTGGCGGTCTGGGACATCGAAACGCGGGTGATTGCCGAGCGTGAGGCCGATCCGACCCCGTTCCGGCAGGGTCTGGCCCAGATCTGGGCCGAGCCGCAGTCGCGCGCCTTTACCCTGTTCGTTTTCCTGTCGATGACCGCCTATTTCATGCAGGAGCTGATCCTCGAACCCTATGCCGGCCTCGTTTTCGGCTTCGGCGTCGGGCAAAGCACCCAGCTTTCCGGCGCACAGAATGGCGGGGTTTTCATTGGCATGCTGGCCGTGGGGATTGCCGCCACCGGGTTGCGGATCGGCACACTGCGGCAGTGGGTGGTGGCGGGCTGTATCGGCTCGGCTGTTGCCTTGGCGTTGATTGCCGGGCTGGGGCAATTGGGCGTCGGCCTGCTGGTGCCTGCGGTGATTGCGCTTGGCCTGTTCAACGGGATGTTCGCGGTGGCGGCCATCGGGTCGATGATGGCGCTTGCCGGGCAGGGGCGCGGTGCGCGTGAGGGCACGCGGATGGGGTTGTGGGGGGCGGCGCAGGCGCTTGCCGCCGGGTTCGGCGGGTTGCTGGGCGCGGCCTGTGTTGATCTGTTCCGGCTGTGGCTGCCCGCCAACACCGCCTTCGGCCTCGTGTTTCTGGCCGAGGCTGTTCTGTTTCTTGTTGCCGCAGCGATCGCCCTGCGGGTGATTGATGCGACCCGTGGGGGACGTCATCCACGCCCCTCTGCCATCGCCATTCCGGGAGAATGACCATGCAATATGATGTGTTTGTTGTGGGCGGCGGGCCTTCGGGGGCGACTGCAGCCGAGGATCTGGCCCGCGCCGGATACCGGGTGGCGATGCTGGACCGGGCGGGGCGGATCAAGCCGTGTGGCGGGGCGATCCCGCCCCGCGCGATCCGCGATTTCGACATTCCCGATGCGATGATCGTGGCGAAAATCCAGACCGCCCGGATGATCAGCCCGACCGGCCGCGCGGTGGATATCCATATCGAGGGCGGCTATGTCGGCATGGTGGACCGTGAGGAGTTCGACGAATTTCTGCGCGACCGCGCCGCGATGAACGGGGCCGACCGGCTGACCGGCACCTTTCTGCGCATCGAGCGTGATGCGGCCGGAACCCATGTGATCTGGCGCGACAAGGCCAGTGGTGAGGAACGGCAGAGCCGCACCCGGCTGGTGATCGGCGCTGATGGCGCACGATCTGCGGTCGCACGGGCCGAGGTGCCGGGGGGCGACAAGATCCCTTATGTCATTGCCTATCACGAGATCATCAAGGCACCGGAGGGCGGGGTTGCTGCCAATGCCGATTACGACCCGATGCGTTGCGATGTGATCTATGACGGCAAGATCAGCCCGGATTTCTATGGTTGGGTATTTCCGCATGGCAAACATGCTTCGGTCGGCATGGGCACCGAGGTGGATGGCGTGGACCTGAAGGTTGCCACTGCGGCGTTGCGCGCGATGTCGGGGCTTACGGGCTGCGAGACCATCCGCAAGGAAGGCGCGCCGATCCCGCTCAAACCCCTGGACCGTTGGGACAATGGCCGCGATGTGGTGCTGGCGGGCGATGCGGCGGGGGTGGTGGCCCCGTCGTCGGGTGAGGGGATTTTCTATGCCATGGCCGGGGGCCGCGTGGCCGCCACGGCGGCGCAGGCGGTGCTGCTCTCGGGCCGGGCAAAGGATCTGAAACTGGCGCGCAAACTGTTCATGCGCGAGCATGGCACGGTGTTCCGGGTGTTGCGCTCCATGCAGGATGCCTATTACCGCAGCGACGACCGGCGCGAGCGCTTTGTCAGCCTGTGCCACGATATTGATGTTCAAAAGCTGACCTTTGAAGCCTATATGAACAAGTCCCTGGTCAAGGCGCGGCCGATGGCCCACATCAAGATAGGGATCAAGAATATGGCGCATCTGTTGGGGTTGGTATCGCCGAAGTGGTCATGAATACGGATACAGAAGAGCTGATCCCGGCCTGGGTGGATGGCCGGTTGACCCCGGTGGGCAAGCTGGAGGTGCATCAGCGCGGGCTGCGGCACAAGGCGGTGTCGGTTTTTGTGATTGACGCCGGACGCGTGCTGATCCAGCGCCGGGCTTTGTCGAAATACCATACGCCGGGGCTTTGGGCCAATACCTGCTGCACCCATCCGCGCTGGGATGAGGACCCGGCCAGCTGCGCCGTGCGCCGCTTGCGCGAGGAGTTGGGGATTTCGGGCCTGTTCCCGGCCTTTGCCGACCGGGTGGAATACCGCGCCGATGTCGGGGCCGGGCTGATTGAACATGAACTGGTGGATATCTTCGTGGCCGAGGCCGGGGCAGGGCTGGGTATCGCGCCGAACCCCGGTGAGGTGATGGAAACCCGCTGGGTCGACCTGTACGACCTCTCCGCCGAGGTGCTGCGCAGTCCTGAAAAATTCACGCCCTGGCTGAAGATCTACATGACCGAACATATGGCGCGGATCTTTGGCGCGAGCGTCGGGGTCGGGCGCTAGCTGTTCAGCCCGGGCTTCAATCGCGTGACGCATTTGTGGCCGGATGCGCTTTTCATGCATGGCATGGCTCTGATACTTCATGAGGGTGCCCGATCCAATGGCCGAAAACGCGGGAAGGCTGGCCGTTGGGTGAACCCCTGACGCCGCAAGCCAGAGGCCCCGCAGGGGGGCAGACCTGCCGATACGATTCGTTTTCGGCTTGATCATCGCGCGCGGGAGCTGACGGGAAGCCAAGGTGAGGCCGGTATCAAAGGCGCCGCCGCCTGTGTAACGACCGAAGGCCGGTGCAGATCGGGTCGACAGCCCCGGTTTGACCAAGGGTCTGTCATCATCCGACCGGATGAGAGTGGAAAAGATCGCACCCGGACGCAGACTCCCTGACCAAGCGCAAGGCCCCGCACAGACGCGGGATGCCGGAATATTGGTGGCAAAACTCTGATATTATTCAGTTATAACAAATGCTCCGGCCGTGTCGACCGTCAGAAAACCCGGCCTGCCACGCCCTCTGTATTCCTTAAGGACTCTGTCACGGTAGTTTCATAATACCGCAATATGACTGTCATTGAGCCGCCCTATGCCGTTGTCAGGCCGTCAACATGGGCCGCGAGACACTCAGGAGAGTCACATGAAACTCACTCACATCACCGTATCGGCGCTTGCGCTGATCGCCGCTTCGGCAACTGTCGCATCTGCCCGCGACCAGATCCGCGTTACCGGTTCCTCGACCGTGTTCCCCTATTCCCAGGCTGTGGCCGAAGAATTCGCCAACCAGACCGGCGCTCCGGCTCCGATCGTTGAATCGGTTGGCACCGGCGGTGGCTTCCAGGCGTTCTGCCAGGGCATCGGCGAAGGCCACCCTGACCTGACCGGTGCTTCGCGCGCCATCAAGAAGTCGGAATACGATCTCTGCGTCTCCAACGGCGTGACCGACATCTCCGAAGCCCTGATCGGCAACGACGGTCTGTCGATGTCCGTCTCGCGCGCCAACACCTTTGACTGGGATATGACCCTGGGCGAAATGTACACCGCTCTGGCCGCTCAGGTTCCGGTTGACGGCGAGTGGAAAGACAACCCGTACAAGATGTGGAACGAGATCAACGCCGCGTTCCCGGCAACCCCGATCACCGTTTACGGCCCGCCGCCCACCTCGGGCACCCGCGACGCCTGGGTTGAAATCGCCATGCACAAGGGCTGCAAGCAGCTGGACTTCGTGAAAGCCGGCGGCTTTGACGGTGCCTGGGTCAACGAAAACTGCTCGCGCATGCGCACAGACGGCCCGTTCATCGAGGCCGGCGAAAACGACAACCTGATCGTGCAGCAGCTGGAAGCCAACCCGAACGCCCACGGCATCTTCGGTTACTCGTTCCTGTACGAGAACAACGACAAGCTGAAAGGCGTGAAGTTCGACGGCATCGAGCCGAACTTTGACACCATCGCCGCCTATGAATACGAAGTGTCGCGTCCGCTGTACTTCTATGTCAAGAACGCGCACCGCGGCGTGATCCCGAACCTGCAGGAATTCATCGAAGAATACATGTCGGATGAAGCCCTGAAAGCCGGTGGCTACCTGGCCGAGCGCGGCATGACCCCGCTGCCGGAAGCGATGATGAAAGAGTTCCAGGCAGCCGTTGTCGGTGCCGTGAACATGGAACCTGCGACCGAGTGATCCTGACCTAACCAGACGTGCCGCCCGGAGGCTCCGGGCGGCACGTTCTTCCATGTCGGGCAATGAACCCTGGAGGCCGGAGCGACCATGACCTCGCTTGCATTTCTCATTCTTTTTCTGGTCGTCGTGTTTGGCTATGTGCTGAACCGTGCGGCAGCCAACCAATTGCGTGCCAAAGGCTTCCGGCTTCATTCGCTTTCAGGTTTCCACGGGCTTTACGCCGCACTCATGGTGCTGGTGCCGACGCTTGTCTTCCTGATGCTGTGGTTGATGCTCCAGGGCTCCGTGATCAACAACATGACGATGTCGGGTCTGCCTGCCGAAATGATGGACGGGCGTGACTCGGGCGCGACACAGTTGGTCCTTGCTGAAATCAGCCAGATTTCCAGCGGACGTGTTTTCGGAACGCCTGATCCGTGGAAAGTGGAGGCGGCCGAGCGTATGACCGCGCTTCGCGCCACAGCGTCCACTTTGATGGTGGTGTTCACCCTGGTGCTGGCTGCCGCGCTGGCTTTTTTCGCGTGGCGCCGCGTCGCACCGGATTTCCGCGCCCGGCAGGGTGCCGAAGGCATTGTCTCGGGCCTGATGATCTTTTGCTCGACCGTCGCGATCTTCACCACGATCGGCATCATCGGCTCGCTGATGTTCGAAACCTATCACTTCTTCACCATGGTCCCCTGGTACGAATTCCTGTTCGGCACCAAATGGGAACCGCAGATCCCTCTGCGGGCAGACCAGATTGCCGCCGCGGGTGCATTCGGCTGGTTGCCGGTGCTGCTGGGAACGCTGGTGATCTCTGCTGTTGCCATGTTCATTGCAATCCCGGTGGGTCTTCTCTCGGCGGTCTACCTGAACGAATTCGCCTCGCCGGGTTTCCGCAAGATCGCAAAGCCGGTTCTTGAAATTCTGGCCGGTATCCCCACCGTGGTTTATGGCTTCTTCGCCGTGCTGACCATTGCCCCCGCCCTGCGCGGCTTTGGCGAATGGTCGGGCCTTCCGATCGCCCCCAACACCGCAATGGCGGCAGGATTCGTGATGGGGATCATGCTGATTCCGTTCATCTCCTCCTTTGCCGACGACGCACTGTCGGCCGTGCCGCGCTCCTTGCGTGACGGGTCGCTGGCGCTGGGTGCCACCCGCGCTGAGACGGTGACCAAGGTGCTGTTCCCGGCGGCCATTCCGGGCATCGTCGGCGGTGTGCTTCTGGCGGTCAGCCGGGCCATCGGTGAGACGATGATCGTGGTGATGGCCGCAGGCCTGATTGCCAAAATGACGATCAACCCGCTCGACTCGGTGACCACCGTGACCGTGCAGATCGTGACCCTGCTGATCGGTGACAGCTCCTTCGACAACCCCAAAACCCTTGCGGCCTTTGCGCTCGGCATGATGCTGTTCATCGTGACGCTGGGGATCAACGTGCTGGCGCTGCGCATCGTGCGCAAGTACCGCGAAATCTACGATTGAGGACGATTAGGACATGACCGACATCACTTCCGCTCCTGCCGCCTCTCCGTCAGGCAAGATCAACTGGACATCGGCCGAAATCGGCGCGCGCGTGAAAAAGCGCAACAGCTCCGAGGCCCGGCTGCGATACATCGGCCTTGCCGCCATCGGCTTTGCCTTTGCCATGCTGGCCATCCTCGTCGGCTCCCTGGTGCTGACCGGGCGGCATGCCTTCACCCAGACCCATGTCACGCTGGACGTGACCTTCAGCCCGGAGTTCATCAACCCGGAAAACCTGGCGCGGTCCAACTACCGCGGCCTGATGCAGGCTTCGGTGGCGGCATCGCTGCCCGGCCTGGCCGAAGATGAACAGGCCAAGGCCGTCGGCGTCCTGTCAAACGCGGCACAGTTCACCGCGCGCGACCGGATCGTTGCCGAGCCAACGCTGCTTGGTCAGACGGTCAAGCTGAACGTGCCCACATCCGACGCTTTCGATCAGCTTGCAAAGGGACTGATCGACCGGGACACACCTGAGCAGTTCCGTCGCCTCAAGGATGACGAGATTGCGATCTTTGACCGGATGGTGTCCGACAACCGTGTGACCAAACCGTTCAACACCGCGCTTCTGAACAACGCGGATTCGCGCTTTCCCGAACTGGCGGGTCTGCGCGGGGCCATTGTGGGTTCGTTCTGGGCCCTGCTGACCTGTTTCGTGCTGTCCTTCCCGATCGGGATCGGCGCGGCGATCTATCTTGAGGAATTCGCCCCGAAAACCAAGATGAGCGATTTCATCGAGGTGAACATCAACAACCTTGCGGCTGTTCCGTCCGTCGTCTTTGGTCTGCTGGGTCTTGCGGTGTTCATCGGGGCGTTCGGGATGGGCCGGTCTATCCCGTTGGTGGGCGGTATGGTGCTTGCGCTGATGACGCTTCCCACGATCATCATCGCCACGCGCGCAGCGCTAAAGGCGGTGCCACCCTCGATCCGTGAAGCGGCTCTGGGCGTAGGTGCCTCCAAGCAACAGGTTGTGTTCCAGCACGTCCTGCCGCTTGCGATGCCCGGCATCCTGACCGGCACGATCATCGGGCTGGCGCAGGCGCTGGGGGAAACCGCACCGCTGCTGCTGATCGGGATGAACGCTTTCGTCACGGCGGCACCATCAAGCCCCTTCGATGCCTCGACCGCCCTGCCGACCCAGATCTTCATCTGGGCCGACAGCCCCGAACGCGGCTTTGCCAGCCGCACGTCGGCAGCCATTCTGGTGCTGCTGGGCTTTCTGGTGATGATGAATGCGGTGGCGATCTATCTGCGCTCCCGGTTCGAGCGCAAGTGGTAATCCTGTCTTTCAGACAGTGGCGAACCTGACGATGGCCTTCACCTCTCCGGATACCCCGGGGAGGTGTCGTTCATTTCTGGCCCTGAACATCAGGCTTCCCGATGCGGACCGGAACTTGCGTTGACTGACCGCGCAGCCGGTATGCCACTGGCGCGGGTACAAGCATGACCCGGATGCAACGCGGTTGCGGAGGGTCACTGCCCATCAGGCACGCCTGACGGGCGATTTTCCCGTGCTGCCCCCATGCGGACACTACGCATGTCCTGCGCAACGAAGCCGAACGGGCGACGGATCTGGGTGGCGGAGTAGGGCCGGAGGGACTCGAACCCCCAACCAAGGCGTTATGAGCGCCCGGCTCTAACCATTGAGCTACAGCCCCCTGCCGCCGCCCTGCCTATCAGATCACACGGGCGGGTCAAGATTGGGTTGGTTTGTTGCGCGCGCAGGGGGAAACGCGTAAGGGAACGCCAGATGCGGATTCCCTGAACGGAGACGGGCGATGACCAAAGGCCACAACGGGTTGACCTATGCCGACGCGGGCGTGGACATTGATGCGGGCAATGCGCTGATCGAACGGATCAAGCCTGCGGCCAAGCGCACGATGCGGTCGGGCACCATGGGGGGCCTTGGCGGCTTTGGCGCTTTGTTCGACCTCAAGGGCGCGGGCTACACCGACCCGATTCTTGTTGCGGCGACCGATGGGGTGGGCACGAAGCTGCGCATTGCGATTGATACCGGCAATGTCGATACGATCGGCGTCGATCTGGTGGCGATGTGCGTCAACGACCTGGTCTGTCAAGGCGCGGAGCCGCTGTTCTTCCTGGATTATTTTGCCACCGGCAAGCTGGATCTGGATCAGGCGACCCGCATCATCACTGGCATCGCGGCGGGGTGTGAGGCCAGCGGCTGCGCGCTGATCGGGGGCGAGACGGCGGAGATGCCGGGCATGTATCACGGCGGCGATTTCGACCTTGCGGGCTTTGCGGTGGGCGCGATGGAGCGCGGGGCAGATCTGCCTGCGGGCGTGGGGCAGGGCGATGTATTGTTGGGTCTGGCCTCCAACGGGGTTCATTCCAACGGCTATTCCTTTGTGCGCAAGGTGGTGGAGCTTTCAGGCCTGGGCTGGGATGCGGATTGCCCGTTCGGTGATGGCACGCTGGGCGCGGCGCTGCTGGCGCCGACGCGGCTTTATGTGAAACAGTCGCTGGCGGCGGTGCGGGCCGGGGGCGTGCATGCGCTGGCCCATATCACCGGCGGCGGGCTGACCGAGAACCCGCCGCGCGTCATTCCCGAGGGGCTGGCCTGCGCGATTGATCTGGATGCCTGGGATCTGCCGCCGGTGTTCGGCTGGCTTGCGCGGACGGCGAACATGTCGGAGCCGGAGCTGCTGAAGACCTTCAACTGCGGCATCGGCATGATGCTGGTGGTGGCCGAAGACCGCGCCGACGCTTTGGCCGATCTGCTGCGTGAGCAGGGCGAAGCCGTTGTCCGCATGGGGCAGGTGGTGCGGGGGGATGGCGTGATCTACACCGGATCGCTGCTGTGACACGGGTTGCCATCCTGATCTCG
The DNA here is from genome assembly GCA_046296515.1 of Paracoccaceae bacterium. Classification (GTDB taxonomy): domain Bacteria; phylum Pseudomonadota; class Alphaproteobacteria; order Rhodobacterales; family Rhodobacteraceae; genus Pseudotabrizicola. The sequence goes on from JBKBKR010000001.1 coordinate 14,597, forward strand.
GGGGGTGGCTCGAACATGCTGCGGCTGGTGGAGGCGATGCAGGCGGAGCGCTTTGCGCAGCCGGTGCTGGTGGCAGCCAACGACCCGCAGGCGGGCGGGCTGGCAAAGGCCGCGGCTCTGGGTGTGGCCACAGCGGCGGTGGATCATCGCGCCTTTGGCCGCGACCGGGCGGCGTTCGAAGCGGAACTGTTGCAACCCATTCTTGATACCAGACCCGATATCCTGTGCCTTGCGGGCTTCATGCGGGTGCTGACGCCGGATTTCGTGCGACGGTTCGAAGGTCGGATGCTGAACATCCATCCATCGCTGTTGCCGAAGTATCCGGGCCTGCACACCCATCAGCGCGCGTTGGATGCGGGGGATGCGCAGGCGGGCTGCACCGTGCATCAGGTCACGGCCGAACTGGATGCCGGGCCGGTGCTGGGGCAGGCGGTCGTGCCGGTTCTGCCGGGGGACACAGCCGACATCTTGGCGGCGCGGGTGCTGGTGGAAGAACACCGGCTGTATCCGCAGGTGCTGCGCCGCTTTGTGGCGGGGGATCGTGCGCCCCTGCTGTTGGGGCAGGCCATTTAAGCCATCGACAGACGCGCCGCGACCCGGTTCAGCACCGGGCGGGCGATGCCGGTTCCGGTGCCGCGCACCGGACACAGATCCGGAAACAACCGGCGGATTTCCGCACGCGCGGAATGGTCAAACGCCGAGAGGGATTTGCCCCCGGCAAACAGGCTTTCCGTCGCAGCCCCTTCGGCAAAGATCACCTGATGATCTTCGCACAGCAGATGCACATAGGTGACCAGCGGCCTGCGCATCCGGCAAATGCTGCGCCCGTTTACCAGATGCGCCGCTGCGGCAAGCGTTTCACGCTCACCCATCATCAGTTCGGATTGCCATCCGGTCACCAGCATCCGGTGCTGCGGCGAGACCAGCAGCCTGCGCCGGTTGCCCGCCACCCCCGCCCCGAACCGCACCGGGGCCATGTTGCCCAGACCGCAAACCCTGCGCTGCCCGGCCCAGACCACCGGGCGAAGGCCATTGTCCATGGTTTGCAGCCGGTCGCCGGGGCGGATCTGTTCCACCGGCACCTCCCCTCGGTCGGTGCGGATCAGTGTGCCCGCGACGAAGCAGGGAATGGCGGGCGGGGTGGGCGGATAGGTCTTGAAGGGCAGTTTCTGATCGCGGGGCGGGTCTATTCCCGGCCCGAATTGCAGCGTTCCGGGCTTGATCGCATCGGATTGAAACACGATCCGGGCGGGATTGGTAAAGATCTGATGCCCGGAGGATGAGGCCCGGCCCTGAAACTGATCATGCTGCGGGTTCAGGCTGGAATAGATCGGCGGATCGGGCGGGTCATCATCCGGCCAGGCGTAAATATCGACAAACTGGCCGTTGCTGAAAACATCCTGCCCATTGCCGACCTGCCGCACGACCACGCGATAATGCGTGCTGGCGCTGCCAAGTGGCGCGACACCGGAAAGCGTGACCTTCATCCCGTTGCCGTTGCCGGAGGATGAAACGGATTGATAGGTGCCGATCTGATCGCCACGCAGGAAGAGTTCGACGTGTGCCATTGGATTGTTTTTTCTGCCCGGTCTTTTGGAAAACCTAGCACCGATGCCCGCCGCTGTCTTAGCAAAAACCCGTAAAATTGGATATCTGGGGCTTTTCAAGGCGAAATCTGCCGCATATAGCGGAAAGACACTTGTTGCGGGATGCCCCCGCGGCCCCTTGAAAGACGCGAGACATGCGCACCATCACCACGACCGAAGACCTTGCGGCATTTTGCGAGGCTGCCAAATCCCAACCTTACGTCACGATCGACACCGAGTTCCTGCGCGAACGGACCTACTGGTCAAAACTCTGCTTGATCCAGATGGCGCTGCCCGGCAAAAACGGCGATGCGGTTCTGGTCGACCCGATCGAGGGCGAGGCGATGAGCATGGAACCGCTCTATGACCTCTTTCGCCACAAGGCGACGGTCAAGGTGTTCCACGCCGCACGGCAGGATCTGGAGATTTTTTTCGTCGAGGGCAATGTCTTTCCCGAACCTCTGTTCGACACCCAGATCGCCGCCATGGTCTGTGGTTTTGGCGAGCAGGTGGGCTATGAGACGCTGGTGCGCAAGATCGCCAAGGAAAATCTGGACAAGACCAGCCGCTTTACCGACTGGTCCCGCCGCCCGCTGACCGATGCGCAAAAGGAATATGCGCTGGCCGATGTCACCCATCTGCGGGTGATCTATGAATGGCTGGCGGCGCAGCTGGCCAAAAACGGCCGCTCGCATTGGGTGGGCGAGGAGCTGTCCGTGCTGGTCAACCCCGAAACCTATACCACCACGCCGGATGAAGCCTGGCTGCGGATCAAGACCCGCACCACCTCGGGCCGGTTTCTGGCGGTGGTGAAGGAGCTGGCGCGGTTCCGCGAGGATTACGCGCAAAAGCACAACGTGCCGCGCAGCCGGGTGATGAAGGATGACGCCTTGCTGGAACTGGCCTCGACCCGGCCCTCTTCGGTGGAGGAACTGGGGCGGTCCCGTCTTTTGATGCGCGAAGGGCGCAAACCCGAGATTGCCGATGGTATTCTGGCGGCGGTGAAAACCGCGCTGGCGATGAAGCCGGAGGATATGCCAAAGGTCGCGGATGAGCGCGAGCAGATTCAGGTCAATCCGGCACTCGCCGATCTGCTGCGCGTGTTGCTGAAAGCCAAGTCGGAAAGCCTTGGCGTGGCACCCAAGCTGATTGCCTCATCCTCGGATCTTGATGCCATTGCCGCCGGAGGGCGCGAGGTCGAGGCGCTTGGCGGCTGGCGCAAGGAGGCGTTCGGCGATGATGCGCTGCGCCTGTGCCGCGGCGAGATTGCCCTGTCGGCCAAGGGCAACGAGGTGCGGGTGATCCGGCTGTAACCTTACCGGCGCGTGGTGCGGGCCGATCGTTCGCCCTGCACCGTCACGCGCGTAATATCCTCCAGCCGGCGCGGGGCCACGGTCATTGCCGCCGTCACTTCGCGTGACCGCACCGTGCCGGTGGCGGTTTGCGTGACCGGGGGAAGGATGCGGAAATCCAGTACCAGATGGGTCGGATCATCGCCCTTCACCTCCACCAGTTCGGCCTGCCACCACCCTTGGGTTTCCATCACCCCGGTGGCGCGCACGATCGCCCCGCCGGTGTAGGGCTCCACACTCAGCGTGACCACATCCGCCACCAGAAGCCGCGGATCAACCTTTGCCCCGACCGGCGCGATGGTTTCCACCCGTTCCGACCGGCCGAACCAGTTGAATGGGTTCAGCCGCGAGTCGCGGACCGCCCCGCAGGACGTCAGAACCAGAACGGCTACAAGGGCGGCGGTTGCAGGACTTCTCATCTGCGGGCGTTTCATCGGTCCATCCATCTTGGCTTTGACATTGGGTAGCCGATCAGCCTGCTTTTGAAAAGGGCGGGCTTCGATTTGGCGGCAAAGGGGCTGGACCTTGGCGGGGGCGGGCATTACCTCCACAGGCAAAGGAGCCCCGCCATGGCCACCCCCGCCTTTGAAGAGATTGCCGAGACCTTTGATTTTCTCGACGATTGGGAAGAACGCTATCGTCATGTGATCGAACTGGGCAAGGCGATGCCGCCCTTGCCCGACGAGTTCAAGGTGCCCGCGCTGAAGGTGGATGGCTGCGCCAGTCAGGTCTGGCTGCGCCCGGTGGTTGCGGACGGGCAGTTCGACTTTCAGGGTGACAGTGATGCCATGATCGTGCGCGGGCTGATCGCCATTCTGCACGCACTGTATTCTGGCGTGCCGGTGGATCGGGTGGTGGCGGTGGACGCGCCCGCCGAGCTGGGCCGTCTGGGCCTGAATGACCACCTGTCGGCGCAGCGCTCCAACGGTGTGCGGGCCATGGTGGACCGAATCCGCTCGGTCGCGGCAGCGGGTTAAAGCGGGCGACAGCGGTCCGCAGTCCGCCCGCCTACAGCGGCGCGCAGGCCGCCGTCAGCCAGTCCAGCACCGCGCCCGACACGCGCGGCCCGATCTTTGCCAGCACCTGCGCGTGATAGCTGTCCAGCCACGCCCGCTCGGCGGGGGCCAGCATCGCCGTTACGATCAACCGCCGGTCCAGCGGCACGAAAGTCAACGTCTCGAAGCTGTATTGCGCCCGCCGGTCGCCCAGATCTTCGGCGACCTGCACCACAATCAGGTTTTCCAGCCGGATGCCAAAGACCCCCTCGCGGTAATAGCCCGGCTCGTTCGACAGGATCATCCCCGGCTCCAGCGGCACCTCCGATATCCTGCTCAGCCGCTGCGGCCCTTCGTGCACCGACAGGAAGGCCCCAACACCATGCCCGGTGCCATGGTCGAAATCCTGCCCCGCCACCCAGAGCGGAAACCGCGCCAGCGGGTCCAGATCGCGGCCCGCCAGCCCCTTGGGAAAGCGCACGCGCGATATGGCGATCATGCCCTGCAATACGCGGGTGTAACAGGCGCGCGCCTCATCCCCCGGATCGCCCACCGCCATGGTGCGGGTGATATCGGTGGTCCCGTCGCGATACTGCGCCCCCGAATCCACCAGCAGCAGCTCATCGGGTTGCACCTTGCGGTTGGTCTCGCGCGTCACGCGGTAATGCATGATCGCACCATTCGGCCCGGCGCCGCAGATGGTGTCAAAGCTGATGTCATGCAGCGCATTGGTGGCGCGGCGGAACCCTTCCAGCGCAGTGACGACATCAATCTCGGTCAGCGTGCCCTGCGGCTGATGGTCGAGCCAGCACAGGAATTCCACCATCGCCGCCCCGTCGCGCAAATGGGCGGCACGCATGCCCTCGATCTCGGCCGCCGTCTTGCGCGCCTTTGGCAGGCGGCAGGGATCATCGCCCCAGACCAGATCAATCCCCGCCTCGGTCAGCTCATCGCTCACCGCGAGCGGGGCCGTGCCGCGATCCACACGCACCGGGCCGGGCAGGGTGCGCAGCGCGGGCACAAAGGCCGCTGGCGGGCGCAGGGAGGCCTGTGGCCCCAGATGCGTGCGCGTGGCCTCGTCCAGCTTCGCAGGATCGGTGAACAGCGTCACCCGCGCATCGTCATGCAGAATGGCAAAGCCCTGCAGCACTGGATTCCTCGGCACATCTGCACCGCGGATGTTGAGCAGCCAGCAGATCGAGTCGGGCAGGGTGATCACGGCGGCGCGTTGCCCGGCCCCGCGCAGACCTTCGGCCAGCCGCGCGCGCTTGCCCTCGCTGCTCTCTCCCGCCAGCGCATCCGGATGCGCAAAGGCCGACCCGCAGGGCGGCGATGGCTGATCGGGCCAGACCGCATCCACCAGATTGCGCGTGGCGCGTAGGCCAAGCCCCGCAGGCTCCAGTACCGCGCGCAAAGCCGCAATCTCATCGGCGGTATGCAACCAGGGATCAAACCCGACCTCGCCCGTCTCCAGATGTGCCCTGATCCAGTCGCCGGGCTTCACCTCGGGCCAGGGCACCGGTGTGAATTCGCCAAGGTCCACCTGCGCCTTGACTTGCACCCGGTAGCGTCCGTCGATGAACACCCCCGCTATATCGCGCAGCACCACGGCAAAGCCTGCCGAGCCGGTAAACCCGGTCAGCCATTGCAACCGCTCATCACGCGGCGCCACATATTCACCCTGATGCGCATCGGCGCGCGGCACGATGAACCCGGCCAACCCCTCGCGCGCCATCACCGCCCGCAGCGCGGCCAGCCGGGGCGGACCCTGTTCCGGTGCGGCATGGCTGTCAAAGCTCTGGAACATGGTTTGCACCTTTCAGAAATATTCCGGGGGGCCGAAGGCGGGGCAGCGCCCGTCTCTGACCACAACACCCGGCCCAACCCTACCCGGTCTTGCGCATCCCCAACACCCGCGCCCGCTTGCGCGGATCGGTGTCGAACAACCCGGCCAGCTGTTCGGTCATCGCCCCGGCCAGCTGCTCGACGTCGGTAATCGTCACCGCGCGCTGGTAATAGCGGGTCACGTCATGGCCGATCCCGATGGCGATCAACTCGACCGCCTTTTTCCGCTCCACCATGGCGATCACGTCGCGCAGGTGCTTTTCCAGAAAGTTGGCGGGGTTGACCGAGAGGCTGCTGTCATCCACCGGCGCGCCGTCGGAAATCACCATCAGGATCTTGCGCGCCTCTGGCCGCGCTGCGGCGCGGCGATGCGCCCATTCCAGCGCCTCGCCGTCGATGTTTTCCTTCAGCAAGCCCTCTTTCATCATCAGCCCCAGATTGGGCCGCGCCCGGCGCCAGGGCGCATCCGCACCCTTGTAGATGATGTGGCGCAGATCGTTCAGCCGCCCCGGCTGCTGCGGGCGACCCTGCGCCAGCCAGCGCTCGCGGCTTTGCCCGCCCTTCCAAGCGCGGGTAGTGAAACCCAGGATCTCGACCTTGACCGAACAACGCTCCAGCGTGCGGGCCAGCACATCGGCGCAGATCGCCGCGATGCTGATCGGCCGCCCGCGCATCGAGCCGGAGTTGTCGAGCAGGATCGTCACGCAGGTATCGCGGAACTCGGTATCCTTTTCCTGCTTGAAGCTCAGCGGTGTGGTCGGGTTGGCCACCACACGCGCCAGACGGCCCGCATCCAGCGTGCCCTCTTCCAGATCGAAATCCCAGCTGCGGTTCTGCTGCGCCTGCAAGCGGCGCTGCAGCTTGTTGGCCAACCGGCTGACCGCGCCTTTCAGCGGCTCCAGTTGCTGGTCGAGATAGGCGCGCAAGCGTTCCAGCTCGGCGGGTTCTGCCAGATCCTCGGCGCGAATTTCCTCATCGAAATCGGTGGTATAGACAATATAGTTCGGATCGGCCGAGGAATGTGGGGCAGGCGGCGGCGGCTCCAGTGGGGCCTCGCCTTCGGGCAGCTCGGCTTCCTCGCCCTGCTCCATATCGGCGCTGTCTTCCATCGAGACCTGGGCCTGCGACTGATCCTGCTGGTCTTCCTCGCTGCGCTCGGGCGAGGCTTCCGACTCGTCCTGTTCGGACTGATCCTCGCCCTGGGCGTCCGGGCTGTCCTCGTCTTCCTGCGCCTCGTCATCGGCGGCGTCATCATCGGGCGCGTCGGGGTCGTCGCCCAGCTGATCGCCATAGCCAAGGTCGGAAATCACCTTGCGCGCGAGGCGGGCAAAAGCTGCCTGATCGGCCAGCACATGGTCGATATTGTCCAGGGTGCCGCTGGCCTGTTCCTCGATGAAGCCGCGCCACAGGTTCATCACATTGGCCGCCCCGGCGGGCAGGTCGCGCCCGGTGGCCAGGTGCCGCACCAGATAGCCCGCAGCGACCGACAAGGGCGCGTCCTGAGAGTTGGTGATCTGGGCATAGCCCTTGCGGTCAGCCTCATGGCCGATCTTTGCGTCGATATTGCCTGCCGTGCCCGGCATGTCACGCGCGCCCATGGCCTCGCAGCGGGCGGTTTCCATCGCCTCGTAAATGTCGCGCGCCATCTGGCCGCTGGGGGCGTAACGGTTCGATACCGCGTCGTCGTGGAACTTGCGGCGCAGGGCAAAGGCATCGGCGGTGCCGCGCGCCAGCAGCACCTCATCGCGGGTCATCCGGCGGCTGACCTGCGGCAGGCGCACCCCGTCGCGGTTCATGCCGGGCGGGTCGACCGAATAGGTGACCGTCATCTCCGGATCATCGGCCATGACGCGTGTGGCCTCGGCCAGCGCTTTCTTGAAAGGATCGGCGGGGTTGTCGCTGGGTTTGCTCATGGCACGGCCTTTCGGGGCCGCTCATCCGCCCTGACGGGCGCCTTCGCTGTCGCAGGCGCAGCGAAGACCGCCCGCAAGGGAGGGATGAGCGTGCAGCAGATCACTTCATCGCCATCGAGGCCGCAGATTCCGGCAGTTCCTCGGCAAAGCAGCGCTGGTAGAATTCGGCTACCGTCTGCCGCTCTAGCTCGTCGCATTTGTTGAGGAAGGTCAGCCGGAACGCATAGCCCACATTGCGGAAAATCTCGGCGTTCTGCGCCCAGTTCAGCACGGTGCGCGGGCTCATCACGGTGGAGAGATCGCCATTCATGAAAGCGGTGCGGGTCAGATCGGCCACGGTGACCATCTGGCTGATCTTCTTGCGCCCGGCTTCGGTGTTGTAATGCGGCGATTTGGCCAGAACGATGGCGGCCTCGGCATCATGGCTCAGATAGTTCAGCGTGGCCACCAGGCTCCAGCGGTCCATCTGGGCCTGGTTGATCTGCTGGGTGCCGTGATACAAGCCGGTGGTGTCGCCCAGGCCCACGGTGTTCGCGGTGGCGAACAGGCGGAAATAGGGGTTTGGCGTGATGATCTCGTTCTGGTCCAGCAGCGTCAGCTTGCCATCGGTTTCCAGCACGCGCTGGATCACGAACATCACGTCGGCACGGCCAGCGTCATATTCATCGAACACGATCGCCACCGTGTTGCGCAGTGCCCAGGGCAGGATGCCCTCATGGAATTCAGTCACCTGCTTGCCGTCACGCAGCTTGATCGCATCCTTGCCGATCAGGTCGATCCGGCTGATATGGCTGTCAAGGTTGACCCGCACGCAAGGCCAGTTCAGCCGCGCCGCGACCTGCTCGATATGGGTCGATTTTCCGGTTCCGTGATAGCCTTGGATCATCACGCGGCGATTATAGGCAAAGCCCGCCAGAATCGCCAAAGTGGTATCGGGGTCGAACTTGTAAGTCGGGTCGATCTCGGGCACACGGTCAGTGGCCTCGGCAAATCCCTTGACCTTCATGTCGGTGTCGATGCCGAACACCTCACGCACGGAAATTTCTTCAGTCGGTTTCATCGCGTGATCCAGCATCCTGCTTTGCCCTGTCCCGGCCCTTGGCCCATTCCTGTGGAGTTGTGGAACATAACGCGGGGGGGTTCAAGGGGAAGGGCGGGTTTCTGCGGCTTTGCCGCGGATGTTCGCGTTTGCGTGAGCACGAAACCTTTGTCGCGCCGGATGCGTATCGCAGGGGTAAGGTTCATGCAAATGGAGGCGAAAATGAACAGACGTGCGGTTGTGACGGGAAGTGTGGCCCTGCTGGTGATGGGCCGGTCAGGTTGGGCTGCCGATGGGAATTTCGAATACCATCTGACAAAGGCTGAATGGCGGGCAAAGCTTGGCGACCTGCCCTACCGCGTGCTGCGCGAAGAGGCGACAGAGCGCGCCTTTTCCAGCCCGCTCGACAAGGAGACCCGCGCGGGCATTTACCATTGCGCGGGCTGCGACCTGCCGGCGTTTTCATCGGAGCACAAATATGACAGCGGCACCGGCTGGCCGAGCTTCTGGCAGCCCTTGCCCGATGCTGTCGGCACCAAGGCCGATCGCAGCCTGTTCGGCACCCGGACCGAGGTGCATTGCCGCCGCTGTGGCGGTCATTTTGGCCATGTGTTCGGTGACGGGCCACAGCCCACCGGCAAGCGCTATTGCATGAACGGGGCGGCGCTGACGTTCCGGGCCGCCTGACCTGCGGTTCTCCCACGATTTTTCTGCGAAAAATCACAAGGGACAGAAAAACAGCGGGCAAAGCCCGCTGTTTAGATTTTTCGCAGAAAAATCGTTCCAGCCTTAATCGCGGAAATAACGGCTGTCCTTGATCTGATCCCAGGCCCAGACCACCTCCTGCAGCCTTTCCTCATCCGAGCGGTCGCCACCGTTCATGTCGGGATGCAGATCCTTGACCAGCGATTTGTACTGCTTGCGGATCTCGGTCTTGGTCCAGGTGTCGCGGGCATCGAGGATCTCGATCGCCTTGCGCTCTGTCGGCGGCAGCTTGCGCGTCGATGTGCCCACTGGCCGACCGGGATTCTGCGTGGCCTTTTCCCCCAACAGTGACATGGGGTCATCCACCCCCAGACGCGCCCAGGCCCGGCCATCATCCTTGCGGCTGAAGGGCTTGGTCTCGCGTTCCCAGACGCGGTCCTTGTCCAGAAACTTCTGGAAATCATCGTCGGATGTACCCTGAAAGAAGTTCCATTTCAGGTTGTATTCGCGGATATGCTCTTTGCAGAACCAGAAGAACTCATCCAGAAGATCCGGGCTTTTGGGCGCGCGATACGCCCCGGATTCGGTGCAGCCCGGAAAATCGCAAGGCTTGTTCGAGGTCTCGAACGCCCCGGACATCCCCCTCCGCGTGGTCTTCTTGCGCTTCTTGTCCGCCGACACGCGGATGTCGAATTCAAACGGGGGTTTCGTGACCATGGTCTGCCTTTCCTGCGTCCCTTTGTCTTTCCGACTCGGGCGATGCAGTTTAGGGGTTTAGGCGGCAGATTGAAGGGGGGATGTCAAAAATGAGCGTGAAGACCGAAATGGAGCAACGGCTGATTGCAGCTTTTGCACCGCAACAGATTGAGATCGTGAACGAAAGTCACAAGCACGCCGGACATTCCGGCGATGACGGATCAGGCGAAAGCCATTTCCGGATCCTGCTGCGATCCGAGACCCTGGCCCCGATGAGCCGCGTCGCCCGCCACCGCGCAGTGCATGCCGCCCTGGGCGATCTGAACACGCGCGTCCATGCGATCGCTCTGGATCTGGGCTGAGGTGCCGCGCGCCTCAGCTTTGCGCCACCAGTCCCGCGGCTTCGATCCCGGCGCAGGCGGCCACTGCGTCATTGTCTGATGTGTCGCCGGTAACACCCACCGCACCAAGCACAGCACCCGACGCATCGCGCACCAGAACGCCGCCCTTGACCGGCACGAAATCGCCGCCATAGAGGCCGTTCATCGCCTGAACGAAATAGGCCTGAGCGTCGGCGCGGGCCTGGATCGCACTGCCGGGCAGGCCGAGCATGATGCAGCCATTGGCCTTTCCATGCGCAAGCGAATAGCGGCCAGGCGCGGCGCCATCCTCGCGTTCAAACGCGATCGTATGTCCGCCCTCATCCACCACCACCACCGACAAGGGTTTCATCCCCGCCTCGCGGCCCGTATCCAAAGCCGTCCTGATGATCCTGCGGGCCTGTTCGATGCTGATGGTCATGCTGCCTCTGCCTTTTTTTCCAACCGCCGCGCGTGCAGAACGGGCTCGGTATAGCCCGAGGGCTGTGCGCGGCCCTTGAGCACCAGATCACAGGCCGCGCGGAACGCAACCCCGTCAAAGCCCGGCGCCATCGGCTCATAGACCGGGTCATCCGCGTTCTGCCGGTCCACCACCGCGGCCATCTTGCGCAAGGCGGCCACCACCTGATCCTCGCCGATCACCCCATGGTGCAGCCAGTTCGCCAGTGCCTGAGACGAGATCCGGCAGGTTGCCCGGTCCTCCATCAGGCCGACATCGTGGATGTCCGGCACCTTGGAGCAGCCGACCCCCTGATCGATCCAGCGCACCACATAGCCCAGGATGCCCTGTGCGTTGTTCTCCACCTCCTGCCGGATATCCTCTTCCGACCAGTTCGCACCTTTGGCCAGCGGAATGGTCAGCAACGCGTCAAGCGTGCCGCGCAGGCCACCGCGCGCAATCTCGACCTGTCGGGCCAGCACATCCACCCGGTGGTAATGCGTGGCATGCAGCGTGGCGGCGGTGGGCGAGGGCACCCAGGCGCAATTCGCCCCGGCCTGCGGATGCGCGATCTTCTGCGCCAGCATGTCGCCCATCAGGTCAGGGGCCGCCCACATGCCCTTGCCGATCTGCGCCCGGCCCTGCAACCCGCAAGCCAGACCGATATCGACGTTGCGGTCTTCATAGGCCTTGATCCAGCTCGATGCCTTCATGTCGCCCTTGCGCACCATCGGCCCGGCTTCCATGCTGGTGTGGATCTCGTCGCCGGTGCGGTCGAGGAATCCGGTGTTGATGAAGGCCACCCGGTCCTTGGCGGCACGGATGCACTCTTTCAGGTTGGCACTGGTGCGGCGTTCTTCATCCATGATGCCCAGCTTGACGGTATTGCGCGGCAGGCCAAGCACCGTTTCCACCCGGTCAAAGATCTCGCAGGCGAAAGCCACCTCATCGGGGCCATGCATCTTTGGCTTCACCACATAAACCGAGCCTTGCGTGGAGTTGCGCGCGCCGCCGGTCTTTTTCAGGTCATGCATCGCGCAGAGCGTGGTGAGGAAAGCATCCATGATGCCTTCGCCGATTTCGCTGTCATCTTCGGTCAGGATCGCGGGGTTGGTCATCAGGTGACCGACATTGCGCACCAACAGCAGCGCGCGTGCTTTCAGCGTCAGTGTGCCGCCATCCGGGGCGGTCAGGCTCAGGTCGGGGTTCAGGCTGCGCAGGGTTTCCTTGCCATTCTTGACGATTGCCTCCGACAGATCGCCCTTCATCAGCCCCAGCCAGTTGCCATAGGCCAGCACCTTGTCGGCCGCATCCACCGCCGCCACGGAATCCTCGCAATCCATGATCGCCGATATCGCCGATTCCAGCCGGATATCCGAAACCTGCGCCAGATCATCGCGGCCGGTGGGCGTGGTGGGGTCAATCTGCACCGCGATGTGCAACCCGTTGTTTTGCAACATGATCGTCGTGGGTGCCGTTGCGTCCCCCATGTAACCGGCAAAGCGCGACGGATCATCCAGCCCGATGGCATCCTCTGCCCCGGTCACCCAAAGCCGGCCCCCCTCAACACGGAACCCGCGCGCTTCGGACCACGAGCCCGAGGCCAGCGGCACCGCCTCATCCATAAACGCCCGACCCCAGGCGATCACCCGCGCGCCGCGCGCCGCGTCGTAACCCTTGCCCGCAGGCAGATCGCCCAGAGCATCGGTGCCATACAGCGCATCATACAGGCTGCCCCAGCGCGCATTGGCCGCGTTCAGCGCATAACGCGCGTTCATCACCGGAACCACCAACTGCGGGCCGGGGACAAGCGCGATTTCCGGGTCGGTCCGGGTGGTCTCGATGGTGAAGTCAGGGCCTTCGGGCACCAGGTAGCCGATTTCCGCCAGAAAGGCGCGGTAGCTGGCCGCGTCGAATTCCTGCCCGCGACGGGCCTTGTGCCAGTTGTCGATCTGCGTCTGCAACGACTCGCGCCGCAGCAAGAGTGCGCGGTTCTTCGGCATCAGATCGGCGACGGCACTGGCGAATCCGTTCCAGAAGCTGTTGGTGTCGATCCCGGTGCCGGGCAGGGCCTGCTTTTCAACGAAATCCACAAGACGGGCGTCAACCTTCAGCCCGGTAATGGCGATACGGTCGGTCATTGGGTGTCCTTGCTTCTGCGTTCGGTGCCCGGCGGGATACCATGGTATGCGATGCCGCAAGAGATACTGAAAATCGCGGACAGAGGCAACAAAAGCGGTCATCTTATTTTACCAAAAATCCGATCACAGCTTTCGTGTTTGGCAAAGAGTGCAAAACATAGCCGTATGGCTAAGTTTTTTCTTGAGCGGCAAGCGCCCCATGATACAAAGCCATATGGCTCAGCATGACGCACACCTGTCGCGCATCTTCCACGCGCTTGGCGACCCGACCCGCCGGGCGCTGTTGCTGCGGCTGGGGCAGGGGGCGTTGCCGGTCTCGGTGCTGGCCGCGCCCACCGGCTTTGCGCTGCCCACCGTACTGCGCCATCTGGAGGTGCTGGAGCAAGCCGGCCTGATCCGCACCGAAAAGCACGGCCGCTCACGGATGTGCCGGGCGGTGCCGGTCACGCTGGCCGTGGCGACCGACTGGCTGGACGCGGTGCATGCCGAATGGGAGGCGCGGACCGACCGGCTGGAGGCCTTTCTTGAAACGCTGGAGGATGAGAATGATCCTGAACCCCGAGACTGATCTTGAGCTGGTCCGACATCTGAAATCCCCGCCTGCGAAAGTCTGGCGCTGCTGGACCGAGCCGGCGCTGCTGGAACAGTGGTTCGCGCCGAAACCCGTGGTAACCCGCGACGTGAAAATCGACCTGCGCCCCGGCGGCCTGTTTTCCACCACGATGGACATTCCCGACATGGGTAGCCAGACCGGCGACGGCTGTATTCTGGAGGTGATCCCCGAACGGCGGCTGGTCTGGACCGACCTGCTCGGCCCCGGCTACCGCCCGACGCAGGATCATTTCGGCTTTACCGCCCTCATCCTGATCGAGCCCGAGGGCAGCGGCACGCTTTACCGCGCCGTCGCCATGCACCGCACTCCGGATCAGCGCAAAGCGCATGAGGAGATGGGCTTTCAGGACGGCTGGGGCACAGCAGCCACACAACTCGACGCTTTGGCGGTGGGGCTATGAGCGGGCGCAGCATCACCCTCTCGCGGCTGATCGCGGCCCCGGTCCCCAGGGTCTGGCGCTGCTGGACCGATCCGGCTCTGTTGCCGCAATGGTTCGGGCCGGATGGCTTCACCTGCCGCACCCATGACATCGACCTGCGCGAGGGCGGGCAGTGGCTGTTTGACATGACCGGCCCGGATGGCACGGTCTGGCCCAACCGCCACCGCTACACGAGGATGGAGGCCCCGCACCGGCTGGAGTTCCTGATGGATTCCGGCGCAGAGGACGAGGCCCCGAACGAGGTGGTGATGACCCTGACCGCTGAGGGCGACGCCACCCGCATCCGCTATGAAATGACCTTTCCCAGCATGGCGGCACAGGCAATGGCGGTGGGATTCGGCGCGGTGGAACTGGGGCACCAGACCCTTGCCAAGCTGGCGGCACTGGCGCAATCGGGTTAGCCCGGCTTGCGCCTTGCCTCCGCCCGGCAGCGGTCTGAACAGAACCGCACCTCCTCCCAGACCTTTTCCCACTTCCTGCGCCAGTCAAAGGGCCTGCCGCAATGCGCGCAGACCTTGCGGGGCAGATCACCCTTTTTCACCATCTTTCCCATGGGTTACAGCTCAAAGCTCAGTTGCGCCGAGGGCGCGCGGCTCAACCGCGCCGACGATACCGCCATGCGCCTGCGCGGCGCGCGGTCGTTGACAAAGCGCGGATCGGCGCGGCTGGCGTGGCGTTCGATGATTTCCACAATTTCGGCCCGTGGCGCGGCTTTGCGCAGGCCAAACACCGCATCGCGCGCGGCGCGCTGCGCCGCCATCACGTCCACCACCGGTTCGGGGTAGCGCCGCCCGAGCAGCCCCCGCGCGCCCTCCCACCGCCAGGGACTTTGAAGGAAGGCATCCGGCACTTCGGCCAGTTCCGGCAGCCAGCGGCGGGTGAAAGCGCCGGTCGGGTCCTGATCCAGCCCCTGCTTCACCGGGTTGTAGATGCGCGGTATGTTGATGCCCGTGGTGCCAGACTGCATCTGCACCTGTGGCCAATGGATTCCCGGTTCGTAGTCGGTGAACCTGCGCGCCAACACCGGCCCGGTGGCGCGCCAGTCCTGCCACAGGTGATAGGAGGCGACCGAGGTCACCATCGCCCGCATCCGGAAATTCAGCCAGCCCGTCGCCGCCAGATAGCGCATGCAGGCATCGACAAAGGGCAGCCCGGTTTCCCCCGCGCTCCACGCCGCCAGCCGCGCCGCATCCGGATCACGCGGGCGCAGGGATTCGGCCGCGCGGTGCAGACAGCGCGCCTCGATCTGCGGCTCATCCTCCAGCTTTTGCATGAAATGATCGCGCCAGGCCAGACGGCTCTGGAAACTGGCCAGCGCCCCCGGCCAACGCCCTCCGGGGCGTTCGGCCAGCCGGGCGCTCGTGGCTTGCGCCACCTCGCGCCCGGAAAGCGCGCCCAGTGCCAGCCAGGGCGACAGCCGCGAACAGGCGCGTTCGCCGGTCAGGGGGGAGGACATCGCTTCGCGATACGGCTCGCCCCGTTTGGTCAGGAAAGACTCCAGCGCCAGCAGCCCGTGCTGCCGCCCGCCCGCCTGCCGGTGGGCGCAGCGGTCCTCCGCCAGCCGCAGGGCGCGCGCATTGGGAATCACCCCCGGCTCCACCCCGGAAACCGGGGTCAGCCCGCCGGGTGCGGGCAACAGCGGCTGCGCGGTGAAACTGTCGCGTCTGCGCGCCCAGCCATCCCGCCCCGGCAGGCGCCGCACGACGCCCGATTGCGGCAGCTCGGTCCATTCCACCCCCGCCGCTTTTGCCCATGCCGCCACCCGCCGGTCGCGGGCAAAGGTCCACAGATTGCCGGTTTCCTCATGGCTGACGATCCGGGTGATCCGGTGCTGGCGACACAGCCGCTCCAACACCTCCACCGCATCGCCCACCCGCACCACCAGCCGCGCCCCCGCAGCCCCCAGATCCTGCCGAAGGTCGGCCAGACATTCAGCCGTGAACTCCCACTGCCGGGCCGAGGTATCGGGCAGCGCCCAATACTCCGGCTCAACAATATAAAGCGGCAGCACCGGCCCCAGACCCGCGGCAAGGGTCAGCGCCGGATGGTCGTGGATGCGCAGATCGCGCTTGAACCAGACGAGAACATTCATGGAACAAACAGATAGCGGGTCGCGCAGATTCGTAAAGACCCGATCCGCCCTGACACGGGAATTTTCCCGCCCGCCAAGATGTTCTGGGCTTGCGCGTGGCGGCACAGCGCCTAGCTTGGCCGGGCAGGAGGACCAAAGCCATGACCGACGCCCGCGCAATCCATCTTTCCGATTACCAGCCGTTCCCCTTCCTTGTCGACCGGGTTGCACTGGGCTTTCAGCTGTCACCGCAGGCAACACGGGTGCAGACCCGGATGGAGATGCGGCCGAACCCGGCGCGCAAGGGGCGGCTGGATCTGCGGCTGGATGGTGAAGGGCTCCGGTTGCGTTCCCTGTCGGTAGACGGGCGGGCGCTTTCCGCACAGCCCGATGAGACCGGTCTGACCATTCCGGCCCAGGAGCTGCCCGCAGCACCCTTCGTGCTGGAAACCGAGGTCGAGATCGCGCCCGAGCGCAATACCGCGCTGGAAGGCCTCTATATGTCACGCGGCATGTATTGCACCCAATGCGAGGCCGAAGGCTTTCGCAAGATCACCTTCTACCCCGACCGCCCCGATGTGATGGCGCGGTTCCGCGTCCGGGTGGAGGGGGACGCTCCGGTGCTGCTGTCAAACGGAAATCTGGTGGCCGAGGGGCTGGGCTGGGCCGAATGGGATGACCCATGGCCCAAACCCGCCTATCTGTTTGCACTCGTGGCTGGCGACCTGCGTGCCCATTCCGCCGGGTTCAGCACGATGTCGGGCCGCGATGTCGCGCTCAATATCTGGGTGCGGCCCGGCGATGAAGGGCGCTGCGCCTATGCGATGGACAGTCTGGTCCGCTCGATGAAATGGGATGAACAGGTCTACGGGCGCGAATATGATCTGGATGTGTTCAACATAGTCGCGGTTGATGATTTCAACATGGGCGCGATGGAAAACAAGGGGCTGAACATCTTCAACTCCAAATTCGTTCTGGCCAGCCCGGAGACCGCCACCGACGAAGACTTCGCCCGGATCGAGGCGATCATCGCGCATGAGTATTTCCACAACTGGACTGGCAACCGCATCACCTGCCGCGACTGGTTCCAGCTGTGCCTGAAAGAGGGGCTGACGGTTTACCGCGACCAGCAGTTTTCCGGCGACATGCGGTCACATGCGGTCAAACGGATCGAGGATGTGCTGATGTTGCGCGCGCGCCAGTTCCGCGAGGATCAGGGCCCGCTGGCCCATGCGGTGCGGCCAGAATCCTATATGGAAATCAACAACTTCTATACCGCAACGATCTATGAGAAGGGCGCCGAGGTGATCGGCATGCTGCGCCGTCTGGTGGGAGATGATGGCTACCGGCGGGCTCTGGATCTGTATTTCGACCGCCACGACGGGCAGGCGGCCACCATCGAGGACTGGCTGACGGTGTTTGAAGATGCCACCGGCCGCGATCTGGCCCAGTTCAAACGCTGGTATTCCGAGGCGGGAACGCCGCGGCTTAAGGTGACAGATGACTTTAACAATGGCACCTACACACTTCATTTCGAACAGGAAAACCCCGAAACCCCCGGTCAGCCGGAAAAGGGCGCAAAACTGCTGCCGATTGCGGTCGGATTGCTGAACCCCAATGGCGACGAGGCGGTGCCGACCACGGTGCTGGAGATGACCGAAACCCGGCAATCCTTCTCTTTCGACGGGCTTGCGGCGCGGCCTGTGCCCTCCATCCTGCGGGGCTTTTCCGCGCCGGTGGTGTTGGAGAGCGCGGTCAGTGCCGAGGAGCGCGCTTTTCTGCTGGCCCATGACACCGACCCCTTCAACAAATGGGAGGCGGGACGGGCGCTCGCCAAGGATCTGCTGGCGCGGATGGTGACGGAAGCAGCGGCGCCGGGGCCGGACTGGCTGGATGCCATGGCGCATGTGGCGCAGGACGAAAGCCTTGACCCGGCTTTCCGCGCTTTGTGCCTGCGGCTGCCATCGGATGACGATATGGCGCAGACTCTGCATGCCGCGGGCCATGTGCCTGATCCGGCCGGCATCTACATGGCGCGCAGGCGGATGGGCGGGGCCCTTGCACAGCGACTGGCCTGGATGTTGCCAGGGCTGATGGTGGGGCTTGCAGAACCGGGGCCGTTCACACCGGATGCCCGCGCCGCAGGGCGCAGGGCCCTGCGGCTGGCGGCACTGTCGCTGCTGAGCCGGGTCGACGGCGGTGTGGCGGCGCGGTCCGCTTTTGCGGCTGCGGACAATATGACCGAAGAGGTGGGCGCATTGTCTTGCCTGCTCGACATCGGCGCAGGGCAGGAAGAACTGGCACGGTTCGAGGCGCGCTGGGGCGCCGACCGCAATGTGATGGACAAGTGGTTCGCGTTGCAGATCGCCTATGCCGCGCCGGACCGGGCAGCAGCGGTGACACGCGCTTTGACCACCCACCCGGATTTCGACTGGAAGAACCCCAACCGCTTCCGCTCGGTGATCGGGGCGCTGTCGGGCAACCATGCCGGGTTCCACCACAGCAGCGGCGCGGGGTATGCCCTTGTGGCGGAATGGCTTTTGAGGCTTGATCCGCTCAACCCGCAGACGGCGGCGCGGATGTCGACCGCCTTCGAGACTTGGCCGCGCTATGATGCCGACCGGCAGGGCATGGTGCGCGAGGTATTGCGGCGGATGCTCGCGATTGAAGGTTTGAGCCGGGATCTGACCGAAATGGCGGGGCGGATGCTGGGGGAGTAAGCGCGCGGGCCGGGCGCGAATTTTCGCCGAAAATTCGTCTGCACCCGGGGGATAGATCCGTCAGCCGAGTTTGCGGAACAGCCCTGTCAGCCGCTTGGTCTCGGCCTCGATGCCAAACGGAGGGTTGATCATCACCATGCCCGAACCTTCCATCCGGTGCCCGTCGCGCACCGGGGGAAAGCGCAGCTCGTGCACCAGCGCCTCGGGCGCGATGGCGCGCAACTCCGCCAGCATCGGCTTGTGATAGCCTTCACGCAGGATCGGATACCACAGGTAAATGATCCCGACATTCCATTTGCGGTGCAACTGACCGACAACCCTCGGGATCGTCTCGTAATCGGTCTTCACCTCATAGGACGGATCAATCAGAACCATGCCGCGCCGGGGTGTCGGCGGGCAGATCGACAGCGCCTTGGCCAGCCCATCCTCGTGATAGACCTTGGCTCCGAACGGGGCAGAGGCGTATTCGAGGGCCGCATGTTCCTGCGGGTGCAATTCGCACAGGTGAATGCTGTCGGTCTCACGCAGCAGATGCCCGGCGATCAGCGGGCTGCCGGGATAGGCGTTTGGGCCACGCTGTTCGCGGGTGGCGGCAAGGGCGCGGGCATAGGGGTGGGTCGCGGGAAACCAGCCCTCGGCAATGGCGATGCCCTTGGCGGCCTCGCCCGTCTTCACCGCTTCGGGGGCGGAAAGGTCATACAGACCCCGGCCTGCGTGGGTTTCCACATAGGTCAGCGGTTTGTCCTTGCGGGTCAGGTAATCAAGCGTGGTGGCCAGCAGCGCGTGCTTCTGGACATCGGCGAGGTTTCCGGCGTGATAGAGGTGTTGATATGACAGCATGGAGATGCCCTAGCAGGTAGGGCGCGGTGTCGCAAGGCGGGGTAGGGCGGGGTTCACCCCGCCTTGCCGACCGAGAAAGGCGGGGTGAACCCCGCCCTACGGCTCGCGTTTGTGATCCGCCAGATCGCGGGCGGCTTTCTCGGCTTCGGCCTTTTGCCGATCGCGTTCGGCGCGGGTCAGGCCGAACTTCGCCGCGTTCGCATCCGCCTGCGCGCGGGCCGCCTTTCGGGCGGCCTGCTTTTTCACCAAGCGCAGGTTGACGATTTCGGCCATGCGTTCAACGCTCCCTGCCCGCAGCAGGGGCTGCGGGCGCTTGATGCTGCAAAAGCTCCGGCGGAGCTATTGATCCGGGTCAGGCGAACCGGACCGCCTCTCACCCTTTCGGGCCGATCATATCCTCGGGCCGCACCACGCGGTCAAAGGTCTCGGCGTCGACAAAACCAAGTGCGATCGCCTCTTCTTTCAGGGTGGTGCCGTTCTTGTGCGCGGTCTTGGCCACCTTGGTCGCGTTGTCATAGCCGATGGTGGGGGCCAGAGCCGTGACCAGCATCAGTGATTCCTTCATCAGCTTGTCGATGCGCGGGATGTTGGCCTGCGTGCCCACCACCATGTTGTCGGTGAACGACCCGGCAGCATCGCCCAGAAGCTGCATGGATTGCAGCAGGTTGTACGACATCATCGGGTTGTAGACGTTCAGCTCGAAATGGCCCTGCGATCCGGCAAAGCCGATCGCCGCATCATTGCCCATCACATGGGCGCAGACCATGGTCAGCGCCTCGGCTTGCGTCGGGTTGACCTTGCCCGGCATGATCGACGATCCCGGCTCGTTTTCCGGCAGGATCAACTCGCCAAGGCCCGAGCGCGGGCCGGAGCCCAGCAGGCGCAGGTCATTGGCGATCTTGAACAGGCTGGCGGCCACGGTTTTCAGCGCACCCGAGAACATCACCATCGCATCATGCGCGGCGAGGGCTTCGAACTTGTTGGGCGCGGTGACGAAGGGCAGGTCGGTGATTTCGGCAATGCGCGCCGCCACGCGGGTATCCCAGCCGACGCGGGTGTTCAGCCCGGTGCCGACGGCGGTGCCGCCCTGCGCAAGCTCATAAATGTCGGGCAGGCACATCTTCACCCGGGCGATGCCCTTTTCCACCTGCTTGGCATAGCCGCCGAATTCCTGCCCCAGCGTCAGGGGTGTCGCATCCTGCGTGTGGGTGCGGCCGATCTTGATGATATCCTTGAACTCTTCCGATTTGGCGACCAGCGCCGCATGCAGCTTTTCCAGCCCCGGCAGCAGCACATCGCGCGCCATCATGCCGGTGGCCACATGCATCGCGGTGGGGAAGGTGTCGTTGCTGGATTGCCCCATGTTCACATGGTCATTCGGGTGAACAGGATTCTTGCTGCCCATCACCCCGCCCAGCATCTCGATCGCGCGGTTCGAGATCACCTCGTTGGCGTTCATGTTGCTTTGCGTGCCCGAGCCGGTCTGCCAGACCACCAGCGGGAAGTTGTCGTCGAACTTGCCGTCGATCACCTCGGTCGCGGCCGCCGCAATCGCATTGCCAAGGTCCGCCGGAATGTCCCCCTGATCAATGTTGACCAAAGCACAGGCTTTCTTGATCACCCCAAGCGCGCGGATGATGGCAACGGGCTGCTTTTCCCAGCCGATCGGGAAGTTGATGATCGACCGCTGGGTCTGCGCGCCCCAGTATTTGTCGGCGGGAACCTCAAGCGGGCCAAAGCTGTCGGTTTCGGTGCGGGTGGCGGACATGGAAAAGCCTCCTGATTTTTCTGCCCCGTCCTTAAGCTGCGGGCGCAGAAAAATCAATCGGCATACCGTCGCATACCACAGCGAAAGCACATTGCTTTCGCTGCTTACTGTTTGCGGAACTTGTCCAGGCTGACGACCTCGGCATCATGCTGCGGCGGCGGATCATCGTCGCCGTCTTCTTCTTCTTCTTCCTCGTCGTCACCATCCTCTTCGACATGGCTTTCAAAGCGCAGGCCGAATTCGACCGAGGGGTCAACAAAGGTGCGCACCGCATCAAAGGGAATCACCATCGGCTCTGGCTGGTTGCCGAAGTTGAGCGTGATGGTGAAGCCCTCGTCGGTGACCACAAGGTTTTCAAACCAGTGCTGGATGACGATGGTCATTTCCGCCGGATAGCGGGCTTTCAGCCAATCGGCCATCTCCACCTCGGGGTGGGTGGTGTCGAAGGTGATGAAGAAATGATGCGCACCGGGCAGACCGTTTCTGCCCACATCCTCCAGCACCGACTGGATCAGGCTGCGCATCGCGCGATGCATCAGATTTCCGTAATCAATCGACCGCGCCATCTTCATTCCTCAGCTTTCCGTCTCTCCAGCATAGGGGTTTTGCCCCCGAAGGAAAGGGGTCAGGCGGCACTGATTGCAACCGACAGCAGTGCCGAGACCGCAAGCACCTGCCAGAGTGGACGGTGAAACCATAGCAGCAGCAGCCCGGACAGGGCGGCAAGGCCAAGGGCCACCCCGTTCAGGCTGGCCGGATCGGGGATGATCATTTGCAGCGGGCCAAGGTGTTGCGGCGTGAGGGTGCCGAACAGCATGTGCAGCGCAAACCACAGTGACAGATTCGCGATCACCCCGACCACCGCCGCCATGATCGCGTTCAGCGCCCCAGAAAGCCTTGGGTCAGAGGTGATGCGCGACAGATAAGGAGCGGCGACGAAAATCCACAAAAAGCAGGGCACAAAGGTCATCCACAGCGTCACTGCCGCTGCGGCCAGCCCCATCGCCCAGCCGCCCGCACCGTGCCCCGCCATGAAGCCTACGAATTCGTTGACCAGGATCAGCGGGCCGGGCGTGGTCTCGGCCAGCCCCAGCCCCGCCATCATCTGCGGCGTGCTCAGCCAGCCCTGCACCGCCACTACCTCCTGCGTCATCCAGGCCAGCACCGCATAGGCGCCGCCAAAGGTGAGCACGGCCAGTCTGGAAAAAAACCAGCCGACATCGAACAGGATGCCATCCTGCAGCCACAGCAGCGCCAGTGGCACCAACCAGATCGCCAGCCAGATCGCCAGCGTCTGGGCTGTGCGCGGCGCAGTGACCTCGGGCATTGCCGCGCGATTGCCACGCGCCGTCATCAGGCCCCAGAGCCCGGCGGCAAGGATGATCACCGGAAACGGCAGGTTCAGCATGAACAGGCCCAGAAAGGCCAGCACCGCGATCACATGCGCCGCCCGCCCGCGCAGCGCCCGGCGCGCGACCCGGATCAGCGCCTCGATCACGATGGCGATGACTGCCGCCTGCACCCCCAGAAACAGCGCCTGCATCAGGGGCAGATCGCCCCAGGCGGCATAGGCCATCGACAGCACCAGCACGACCAGCGCGCCGGGCAGCACAAACAGCCCACCCGCGATCAGCCCGCCGACCGTGCCATGCAGCCGCCAGCCAGACCAGGTGGCAAGCTGCATCGCCTCTGGCCCCGGCAGCAGCATGCAGAACGACAGGGCCGACAGATAGTCCTTTTCGGTCAGCCATTTGCGCTCATCCACCAGAACCCGGTGCATCAGCGCAATCTGCGCGGCGGGGCCGCCAAAGGACAGGATGCCGATGCGGGCAAAAACGCGGGTCAGGTCGATGCGTGTGGGGGTCATGGTGGCACGCTAATTGCCCCGGGTAACCGGCGCAAGACGGTTACCCCGCCGGATTTTCAGGCCCGGCGGGGTGGGGGTCGTGTGACGTGTGTTTGCAAGCAGCACGCCAATGGGGCGCTTTCGCACCCCGTGCAAGCAACAGCGTGGCTGAGCAGCCGCGCCCGCTCTGTCTAGGGGCGATTCCCTAAATCTCGGTTAACGCCCGGGGGGGCGATGTCTTTGTCACAACCCGTCAAAGGCGCAAAGTGCATGCACCTCCATCCCCATCGATTCCAGCCGTTTGCGCCCGCCCAGATCGGGCAGATCGACGACAAAGGCGCAGCCCACAACCTTGGCACCCAGTCGTTCGATCAGACGGATCCCGGCCTCGGCCGTGCCCCCCGTGGCCAGCAGATCATCGACCAGCAGCACGGTTTCTCCCGGCTGCATCGCGTCCTCATGCAACTCGACCACCGCCTCGCCATATTCCAGCACATAGGCCTGCGAAACCGTCTGTCCCGGCAGCTTGCCCTGTTTGCGCACCGGGACGAACCCGGTCGAGAGTTGATGCGCCACCGCCCCGCCAAGAATAAATCCGCGTGCCTCCAGCCCCACCACCTTGTCGATCCGCACGCCCACAAAGGGCGCGAGCAGCTGATCGACACACATCCGGAACCCGCGTGGATCGGCGAACAGCGTGGTGACATCGCGAAACAGGATGCCGTCATGCGGGAAATCGGGAATCGTGCGGATGTAGTCCTTGACGGTTTTGCGGGAGCTCATGGGCGGCCTTCAGGGTCCGGGCGGATACAGGTGACGCAGCAGCGCTGCGTCCTGTCCCGCGATGGTGACGGTGGCGTTTGAAGTCTGTGACAGGATCGACACGCCCTCATAGGCCGGGCTGTCGATGTCGAACAGCGGGCCGGTGGACTGGAAAATCTCTTCCAGCACCACCGACACCATCTCACCGGGCGTGATCCCGCCCGAGATCAGGATCGAGGCTTTAAGGATACGGTTGTCGGGCGTCGACCAGACCGAGGCATACCCCACCCCCATAACCCCGGGCGCCGAGATGCCGGGCACCTCCCCGACCGGACTGCCCTCTGTCGCCTCGGTGAAGGTAAGACGGATATCGGCCTCCGGCCCGGCCACGCGGGTGATGTTCAGGCCGGATCCGGCTCCGTTGATTTGCAGCAGTGCGTAGTCAACGCTGACCGACAGCAGTGCCCGCATGAAGGGGCCGGTTGCCACCTGGGATGGCAGTACTGTCAGGGTCAAGTCGGTGTTCGGCCAGCGCAGCGGGTCTTGCACGCAGGGCTGTCCCGGGGCCGCGCCGCAGGCGGCAGCGCGGAAGAAATCCGCGTCGGGCAGCAGGCCGTCGACGGTCACCCCGTCCGACCCCGGTGCCGCCGAGGCCAGACCGCATAAACAGGCGGCAAGGCAAAGCTGCCGGATCACAGCACCCGTCCGGCAACCGCATCCAGCTTTGCCAGCAGGTCGGGATCGCGCATCGCAGGGGCGGTCATGATGGCGTGGTCCAGCGCCCGATCGCAGCCCTGCGGGCAGGGCGCGCGCGTGGCGCCCAGCAGCGCGGGCAGGCGGGCCACAAGGTCGCGCGCCAGCGCGGCATTGCGCCCCATGGTCGCCACCACCTGCGCCACATCCACAACAGCATGCGACGGGTGCCAGCAGTCGAAATCGGTGACCATGGCGACGCAGGCGTAGCACAGCTCGGCCTCGCGGGCGAGTTTGGCCTCGGGCATGCCGGTCATGCCGATCAGGTCGGCACCCCACTGGCGGTAAAGGCGGCTCTCGGCGAGGGTAGAGAACTGCGGCCCCTCCATCGCGATATAGGTGGCGCCTTCATGCACCCGCGCGCCCGTTGCGCGGGCGGCGGCGGCGACATGGCCCGACAGGCGGGCGCAGGTGGGGTGGGAAAAGCCGACATGGGCCACGCAGCCGCTGGCAAAGAAGGATTTCTCGCGCGCGAAGGTCCGGTCGATATACTGGTCCACCACCACGAAGTCGCCCGGCTGATAATCTTCCCGAAGCGAGCCGACCGCCGACAGCGCCACCACATCGGTGCAACCCAGCCGTTTGAGCGCGTCGATATTGGCGCGGTAATTCACACCGCCGGGGGCGTGGACATGGCCGCGGCCATGACGCGGCAGGAAAGCCATGGCGACGCCCCCCAGCCGGCCCACCAGCACCTCATCCGAGGGCTTGCCCCAGGGGGTGCTGACCCGCACCCAGCTTGCCCCCTCCAGCCCCTCGACCTGATAGAGGCCGGAGCCGCCGATGATGCCGATCATGCTGTCCATCCGTGGTCGCCCCCATGTGATGCGGCCTGATCTTAGGCGCTGGAGCGGGAGGGGGGAAGGGGGGAGGTTCCACTGTGCGAAAGGATGGGGTTGTGTTTGGGGTCAGAGTTAGCCACCTGCCCGTACCGTACCGTACCGTACCGTACCGTACCGTGCCGTACCGTGCCGTGCCGTGGCGCGGGCGATGCGAATGGATTCTGCGGTGTCGGCGGGGGTTTTCCCTCGTGCCGCCGTCACGACCGGCAAAAGGTCCCCAAAGGCTTCGGAGCCGAGATGGTGACGGAAAATGCGCTCGATGCCTTTGGGGGGCGGTCACATCATCAGAGCCTTCTGGATCGCGTGATATGTCAATTGCACCGAAAATGAACGCCCACTCTGTCCCGCATGGCCGCCGTTGCGCAAAAGGCTGAACGGATGGCAAGCAGCGCTGTGTGGCAGAAGACGCGATCATGCCAAAATGATAGCCTTGGCGCGAGCTGTACGCGTCGGTTTTTGCCAAAAAGGTTAAGTGGGAGTTAATACGCCGCAGTCAACCCTTTGATTCAAAACGAAACTGCCCCTTGTAACACAGGGGGTGCCCAGCAATCACACCAACCGCTCCACCTCTTTCGCCGCCCGCACGAAGTCCGCGAACAGCGGGTGAGGGGCGAAGGGTTTCGATTTCAGTTCCGGGTGGAACTGGACCCCGATGAACCACGGGTGATCCTTGACCTCGACAATCTCCGGCAGCTTCCCGTCCGGCGACATGCCGGAAAACACCAGCCCGCAGGCCTCCAGCTGGTCACGATACTGGATGTCCACCTCATAGCGGTGGCGGTGGCGTTCCTCGATCACCGTGCCGCCATAAACCTCGGCCACCTTTGAGCCGACCTTCAGGTGGGCGGTGTAAGCCCCCAGCCGCATGGTGCCGCCCTTGGCATCATCCGCCTTGCGCCGGACAGTGTGGTTGCCCTGCACCCATTCCTTCAGGTGATAGACCACCGGGGTAAAGCGTTTCTTCCCGGCTTCATGGTCGAACTCCTCCGACCCGGCATTCGGCAGCCCCGCCAGATTGCGGGCAGATTCAATCACCGCCATCTGCATGCCCAGACAGATGCCCAGATAGGGGATTTTTTTCTCCCGCGCGAATTGCGCCGCCTTGATCTTGCCTTCCGTCCCGCGCTCGCCAAAACCGCCGGGCACCAGAATGGCGTGATAATCCTGCAGATAGGGGGCAGGGTCCTCATGCTCAAAGATCTCGGCATCAATCCATTCGGCCTTGACCCTCGTGCGGTTTGCCATGCCGCCATGGGTCAGCGCCTCGGCGATGGACTTGTAGGCGTCTTCCAACTGGGTATACTTGCCCACGATCGCCACCCGCACCGTACCTTCGGCCCCGTTCAGACGGTCCATCACATCTTCCCAGCGGGCGAGGTTCGGCTTTGGCGCGGGCGAGATGCCGAAGACATCCAGCACTGCCTGATCCAAACCCGCGCGGTGATAGGCCAGCGGCGCCTCATAGATGGTTTTCAGGTCATAGGCCGGGATCACATGCTCTTTGCTGACATTGCAGAACAGCGCGATCTTTTCACGTTCCTTGTCCGGAATCGGGTGTTCGGAGCGGCAGACCAGCACATCGGGCGCAAGGCCGATGCTTTGCAGTTCCTTGACCGAGTGTTGAGTCGGCTTGGTCTTCAGCTCGCCGCTGGCCGCCAGATAGGGCAGCAGCGTCAGGTGCATCAGGATCGACTGACCGCGGGGCCGTTCGTGGATGAACTGGCGGATGGCCTCAAAGAACGGCAGGCCCTCGATATCGCCGACCGTCCCGCCGATCTCGCACAGCATAAAATCGACCTCATCCGCGCCGATGCGCAGGAAATCCTTGATCTCGTTGGTGACGTGCGGAATGACCTGAATGGTCTTGCCCAGATAATCGCCGCGCCGCTCCTTTTCCAGCACATTGGAATAGATCCGGCCCGAGGAAATGCTGTCGGTCGCGCGGGCATGCACGCCGGTGAAGCGCTCGTAATGACCAAGGTCCAGATCGGTTTCCGCGCCGTCATCGGTGACAAACACCTCGCCATGCTCAAACGGCGACATGGTGCCGGGATCGACGTTCAGATAGGGGTCCAGCTTGCGCAGGCGGACGGTGTAGCCCCGGGCCTGCAACAGCGCGCCCAAGGCCGCCGAGGCCAGCCCCTTGCCAAGCGATGACACAACGCCGCCAGTGATGAAGATATAGCGTGCCATGTGCGGCCCCCGTGTTTTACGTCGCGTGTTTTACGTCGCGATTCGATGGGTGGGAATCGCAGCACCACGGGACCAATGCCTTACCCTAGGCAACAGTCCTTTGCAACAGCACCGCTAGATGCTGTTTTCAGAGGAGGGGCCGCGACAACAGATAGTGTCGGTGGTTGGGTTCAGTTCTCGGCCCGTGGCGGGGCAAGCGGTGCGTTGGTCGGTGCGGGTGGCAGAAGGTCGGTGCCGGAGGGCGCAACCGGAATCACGGGGGACGGTGCCGGGGCGCCGATCTGGTCGATCACCGAGGTGGACCCGGCCTTTTGCGCCGCAAGAATGGTCAGCGTGATCGAGGTGCAGATGAACAGGATGGCCAGGATCCAGGTCACCTTGCCAAGGGCGGTCGCCGCAGCCCGGCCCGACATGGCGCCACCGCCACCACCACCCATGCCAAGGCCGCCGCCTTCAGACCTTTGCAACAGAACCACGCCGACCAGAAGGAGGGCGAGGACAAGGTGGATGGCAAGGATGACGTTTTCCATGGGTGTTCCCGAAGCTGACGCGCCTATCTAGGCTGATGGGGGGCGGCGCGCAACCCCTTCGCGGTTTGTGCGGGTGGAACGGGCGGATGCCTCCGGCGGGAGTATTTGGAAAGCAGCAATGCAAAGGGGGCGGGTGTCGGCGGGCGTGCGAAAACAGGCGGGGATTGAACGGCAGGGCCTTTTCCTGTTTCCCTGAGCGGACCTTCCGTCTATAGCACAGACGGTTTTGGAACCGAGGAGATCAGCATGGCCAATGTGGTTGTCGTGGGCGCGCAATGGGGCGACGAGGGCAAGGGCAAGATTGTGGACTGGCTGTCCGAACGCGCCGACATCGTCGCGCGCTTTCAGGGCGGGCATAACGCGGGCCATACGCTGGTCATCGACGGCAAGGTTTACAAGCTGTCGCTGCTGCCGAGCGGAATCGTGCGCGGCGGCAAGCTGAGCGTGATCGGCAATGGCGTGGTGCTGGACCCCTGGCATCTGGTGTCCGAGATCGCCAAGCTGCGCGAGCAGGGCGTGGAGATTTCGCCCGAAAACCTGCTGGTCGCCGAAAATGCGCCGCTGATCCTGCCGCTGCATGGCGAGCTGGACCGGGCGCGGGAGGGCAGCATCGCGGTGGCGAAGATCGGCACCACCGGGCGCGGAATCGGTCCTGCCTATGAGGACAAGGTCGGGCGTCGCGCCATCCGCGTGGCGGATCTGGCCGATGCGGCCACGCTGGAGCTGCGGGTGGACCGACTGCTTGCGCATCACGATGCGCTGCGCCGGGGCCTGGGGATGGAGCCGGTGGACCGGACCGCCCTGCTGGCGCTGCTGCATGAGATTGCGCCGCAGGTGCTTCCCTATGCCGCCCCGGTCTGGAAGGTGATGACCGAGTCGCGCCGCGCCGGAAAGCGTATCCTGTTCGAGGGGGCGCAGGGCGCGCTTCTGGACATTGATTTCGGCACCTATCCCTTTGTCACCTCGTCCAATGTGATTGCGGGGCAGGCGGCCACGGGTGTGGGCCTTGGGCCGACGGCGATTGATTTCGTGCTGGGGATCGTGAAGGCCTATACCACCCGTGTGGGCGAAGGCCCGTTCCCGGCGGAGCTGTTTGACGCCGATGGTGAGCGCCTGGGCGAGCGCGGCCATGAATTCGGCACCGTCACCGGGCGCAAGCGGCGGTGCGGATGGTTTGATGCGGTTCTGGTGCGCCAGACCTGTGCCACCTCCGGCGTGTCGGGGATTGCGCTGACCAAGCTTGATGTGCTGGACGGGTTCGAGACGCTGAAGATCTGTGTGGGCTATGATCTGGATGGCAAGCGGCTGGATTATTTGCCGACCGCCGCCGATCAACAGTCGCGCTGCACGCCGATCTATGAAGAGATGGAAGGCTGGCAGGACTCGACCGCCGGAGCACGGTCCTGGGCGCAGCTGCCGGGAGCCGCGATCAAATATGTGCGGCGGATCGAAGAGTTGATCCAATGTCCGGTCGCACTACTTTCCACCTCACCCGAGCGGGATGACACCATTCTGGTGACAGACCCCTTTGCGGATTGATCCGCAGGCTTTGACGGCGGCAGTGAGCCGGAGGAGGACAGCATGGCACTGAGCTACACGGCGCGGCGGCGGCTGTCGCTTCTGGTTCTTTTGGTGGGATTGCCGGTCTATGTGGTGCTGGCGGTCAGTCTGGTGAACTGGATCGACCGTCCGTCGATCCTGGCGGAGCTGGGCATCTACATCGGCTTGGGCGTGCTCTGGATTCTGCCGCTGCGCCCGGTTTTTCTGGGCGTGGGGCAACCTGACCCCGGGGCGCAGGCAAAGCCTGGCGATCGGAAAGAATGAGAAAGGCGGACTGCAGTGCTGCAGTCCGCCTGTTTTCATGAAAGTGGCGGGTGGAGCGGAAGCAATCAACCAGCGATCTTGCGCGCCTCGGCCAGCAGGGGCGATGTCTCGCTGATCGCGAACTGGCCGCGACGGCTGCGTTCGATCACGCCGTCGCGCAGCAGCGTGCCAAAGCTGCGCAACCCGTCTTCGCGTGACAGCCCTTCGGCTGCGGCGTCGATGTGGCGCATCAGTTGCGGGCGGGTGAAGCTGTCACGACCCTCCACACAGGCGATATAGGCGGCTGCCGCCTCCAGCAGGGCGGGCAGATCGGTCGCACCAAGGCGCTCGGCAAAGTCGGGGAAGCTGCTGCCGGCTTCCCGGATGCTTTCGTCTTCAAAAATATTGCCGGCCTCGTCGTCAGCCTCATAGGCGACATCCAGATCGAACCCGGATGCCAAGGCAGGGGCTGCCGAAGTCATGGGCCGCTGTGCCCGGACCGGCTGCACATTAGCCGAGCCCGTCCGCGCGGTGTCGGCGGGACGGTCGATCCGCTGCTCTGACACCAGAACAAGGGGGGCCGGGCGTTCACCGGGGACCGCGCCCGCGCCGGTGGAGGGGCGCACCACCTTTGCCAGATCGTCGCGGTAGGCGCCAAGGCGTTCGCTGCCATTGCCGGCAAGGGTGCTGCCTGTGGCGCGGCGTTCGGCGATGGTCGCGGCGACGGCGGCTTTCAGATGGGCGATGGCCGACTGGCGGCGCTTGGTGTCGGGCACTTCCATCTGGGTGCTGGCCTCGGCCATCAGACGGCTGACCGCCACATCTTCAGTCCGCAGCCCCAGACGGTGGTCCGGCGAGGGATCGGATTTCGGCGCCGCAGTTGCGGGATCGCGCAGGGTCGCAGCAGGAAGATCCTGTTCCAACGCGGCGAGTTCGGCGGCAAGGGCGGCCTCGGCCTCTTGCGACAGGGCGGTCGGGGCCGGAGCCAGGGTCTCATTCCGCCGGATCTTGATGACACGGGCGCGGGCGCGCTGCAGCTTTTCCACCGTGATGGGTGGGCGCGATCCGACTTCTGCGCTGGTGTCGGACGAAAGACCGGCCACTACAGCGGTTGGCGCAGCCGGCCGTTCCGCAACGGTCGGACGGATGACGCGGACCGGGCGCACCGGACGTACCGGCGTGACTGGCGCAGGCGCGGCGATCTCTGCTGTGTCGTGCTGGGGTGCCGGTTGCGCGGCGGGGGCATCCGGTTCCGCGGCGGCGCTTGCCGGTTCGGCGTCGGTGTCGAACTGAATGTCGTCGATCTCTGCGACCGACGGATCGTCCTCCGAATCCGTTTCAGGCTCCGGGCAAATCAGATCGGTGTCGGATACGCGGTCATCTTCAACCGGCGGCAGGTCGGTGCTGACAGGGTCATGGAGTTCTGCGTCGTCGCCCGAAACGGCCGGCTCGCCCGCGTCGTGCCAATCGTCGTCTGCGGCAGGCGCGGCGATTGCCGCGTCGGGCGCGGCAGGCTGGTCGTCGGCATCGGCGATGGCCCCAAGGCTGGCGAGCAGGGCGTCATCGGAATAGGAGTCTTCAGACCAGCCATCATCCGGTGTCGCCGGGGCAACCGCATGCGAAGCCGTGTCGTCTGCTGCCACAACAGCCTCTGCCACACCAGCGTCTGGCACACCAGCGTCGGGCACGGCGGTTTGCTCGACCAGACCGGCCAGCATGGCTGCTTCGCTTTCGTCGTGATCCGATGGGTCTTGTGCGACATGCGCCGGTTCCGAAGTCACAGGTTCGGCGTGGTCCGGCGCATCATCATCCGGCGTGGCAGGCACATCGGCGGCCCGGCCCGGATCGTCGCTATGGGCGGCATCCAGATGGGCGGCATCCAACGCCCTCAGGCCTGCCAGATCTTCGGCATCCGTGGCGTGTTCGTCGATGCCACCATCAGCGGATTGCGCCTCGGGGGGCAGATCGCCGGAGACAATCTCTTGGGCGGTTGCTTCGGCGTCTTCCGGCAAGGGATCATCGAAGGTGGCGTCGCCGGATGGCAAGGCCACGCCCTCATCCGCCAGCAGGGGGGCTGCCGCGGGGGCCTCGAAACTGCCATCATCGGCATCTTCGGTGTAGTCGTTGTCAGAGGGGGGCATCACCGGGGCCGCAGCCGTCACAACCGCCGCAGTTTCGGCAACCTCCTGCCGTTCGGCCGCCGCCTTCCGCAGGCGTGAGAGCTTTTCGGCGACCGATTCTGTCGCGGTCCCGGCATCAGATCCGGTATCGGCTTCAAGCTGCGCCAGCACGGGTGCCGGCTTGGCCGGGGCAACGCTGCTCCGCGCCGGCATCTCGACCACCGGCTGCGGATCGGGTTGGGCGGCCGCAAATGCGGTGACGGCAGGAAGTGCTGCGGTGCGCGCGCCCGCCTCGGCATCATTGCCCTCGGCGCGCAAAATCACGCCATTGTCCTGAATTTTCGCCTCCACGCGGCGCTGGATCTCGCGTTCGGCAATCCGGTGCAGCATCGCGGCATCCGGCTGCGGAGGTTCCGCGCCGAAGTATCTGTCCCCGGCTGCCAGATCGCGGAAATACTCCGCAATGGCCTTCATTGTATTGAAAGGGTCGTCAAACCCCTCCAGTGTACAGGAGAAGGTTCCATAGGAAACCGTAAGGATTTTACTCGCACCGTTCATCGGATGCTCGCTTTCTGCAAAACTCGATACAGCTTTCTCGTCCATCACCTGACCTAATCCATGGACAGATCAGGGTGATTTGAAGGATTGTTTGTGGCACCCGCCCCGGTGTTTCGCCGCAATTGGAAAGACAGTATCCGCATGAATCAAGTCATTGTGCAATCCTCGGGCGGGATCACGCTTGTGGGAGGGGCCCCGGTTTCGGCCGCATTGTTTCGCGTTTCGCAGCAAAGAGCGCCGGTTGTGGTCGCCGCGGATGGCGGGGCCGACCGCTGCCTTGCGCATGGGGTGCAGCCCGAGGCGGTGATCGGCGACATGGATTCGATCTCGGATGCGGCCCGCGTGGCGGTGGGGGCGGACCGCCTGCATGAGATTGCCGAACAGGACACGACCGATTTCGACAAGTCGCTGCGGTCGATCGACGCGCCCTTTGTGATCGCGCTGGGCTTCATCGGGGCGCGGGTGGATCACGGGCTTGCGGTCTTGACCACATTGGTCCGCCAGCAGCGCCCCTGTGTGCTGCTCGGGCCGCAGGATGTGGTGTTCCATGCGCCCCGCCGGCTGTGGCTGGACCTGCGTCGGGGCGACCGCTTCAGCCTGTTTCCGCTGGCCACGCTGACCGGCACCAGCACCGGGCTGGACTGGCCGATCGACGGGCTGGAGTTTGCTCCGGACAAGCGGGTCGGCACCTCGAACCGGGTCAGCTCCGTGCCAGTCAGCCTCGATCTGTCGGGGCCCGGCATGCTTTGCATCCTGCCGCGAGGGCGGCTGGATCAGGTTCTTGAGGCACTGACAGGGGCCGCGCGCGCCGACAACCGCTCCCGGTAGATGATATACAGCCCAGACGCGGTGATCACCGCAATCCCCGCCCAGGTCAGCACATTGGGGAAATCGCCGAAGATCCAGTAGCCAAGCGCCACCGCCGCCACGATCTCCAGATAATGCAGCGGGGCCAGCGTGGCCGAAGGCGCGAATTTCAGCGCATAGGTCATGCACATATGGCTCAGCGCCGCCCAGAACCCGACGCCGAACAGCCAAAGCCACGCGGCCCCCTGCGGCATCACAGGGTCAAAATGCCGCCAGCCGGTGCCTTCGGCCAGCAGCATCACCGGCAGGCACATCAAAAGCCCGGTCCAGGAGGTGTGGAACTGCATCGCCACCGGGTGCATGAAGCCGGAAACCTGCCGGGTCGACAGCATGTAGAAGGCAAAGAAAAACGCGGTCCCCAGCGGCCAGAGCGCGACATAGCCGAACGCCGCCAAGGATGGCTGGATCACCAGCAGCGCACCCGCAAAGCCGACGCAAGAGGCGGCGATCCGGCGCGGCCCCACCTCGTCGTTGAACAAGAGCCGGCCCAGCAGCAGCAGGATGAACGGCTCGACAAACGCAATCGCCAGCGCATCGGCCACCGGCATCACCGAAATGGCGGCCACGAAACTGAAGGTGGACAGGATCAGGAACACCGCTCGCAGACAGATCAGCCCCAGGGCCCGCGGCGTCAGCCGCAGCGTGATGCCCATCAGCACGATGACCGGCAGCATCAGCGCACCCTGCACCACAAAACGCGCGGTCACGATCTGCCCGACCGGCACCGTGGCCGAGGCCAGCTTTGCCGATACATCCAGCAACGGCGCCAGAACGCAGAAGGCAAGCATCAAGACGACGCCGGGAAGGATACGGTCAGGTTGGCGGCTCATCCCCTTGGGCTACCTTGGGGTTTCCACCCCGTCCATCGCAAAAACGACACGCCGCGCCCGATTTTGTGGCCCGCCCTTGCCGCGCCGCGCCACAAGCCGCTAGCATCTGACAAACAACGATAGGCGCAAAGGGGCAGGGGTGCTGGTTCTGGAAACTGCGCGGCTGGTCTATCTGGCCAATCCCAAGACGGCGACGCAATCCCTGCGCGCCCTGCTCGCACCTTTCGCGCAGGCCACACCCGATGAAACCCGCCACAAACACATCAACGCCCGGACCTACGCCCGCAAATGGGCCGACCCGATCCGCGCCCGCATCGGCGCGCGCCCCGAGACCTTTGCCGTGATGCGCGAGCCGATGGCACATATGGGCAGCTGGTTCCGCTACCGCCAGCGCGAGGCCCTGCGCGGGCATGAGAATTCCACCCACGGTTTGGCCTTCGCCGCATTTGTCGAGGCCCGCCTGTCCGACGATCCGCCGCCTTTCGCCCGCATCGGCCGGCAGGACCGTTTCCTCGGGTTCATAGATGGGGGCCCGCCGATCAATTACATCTTCGACTATGCCAGCCTAGACCTTCTTCTGGACTTTCTTTCCTCCCGTCTTGGCGCAGATCTCAGCCTGCCACACCGCAATGTCTCGCCCACGGCCGATGACACCGCGCTGACGCTTCCGGCCGGTCTGCTGGCGCGCTTTCGCGCCGCTCATTCAGCCGAATTCGCGCTCTATGACCGCGTTCGGCAAAGCGGGATGCTGCATTCACCCGAAGCCCCCGGCGGCACGGTCGCATGAGTATTTGGACCAAGATGAAGGCGCAGGCGCGCCCTTTGTGATTTCATCTTGGCAAAAATACTCCCGCCGGAGGCTCCTGCGCCAGCCTCCCGCGCAAGGGTCAGCAGTTGGGCACATTCACCGCCAGCCCGCCCAGCGAGGTTTCCTTGTATTTCTCATGCATGTCGCGCCCGGTCTGGCGCATCGTCTCGATACAGGCGTCAAGGCTGACCAGATGCTGACCATCGCCGCGCATCGACAGCGACGCGGCGGAAACCGCCTTGATCGCCCCCAGGCCGTTGCGTTCGATACAGGGCACCTGCACCAGCCCCTTCACAGGGTCGCAGGTCATCCCGAGGTGGTGTTCCAGCGCGATCTCGGCGGCGTTTTCCACCTGTTCCGGGGTGCCGCCCAGCACGGCGCAGAGCCCGGCTGCAGCCATGGCGGCGGCGCTGCCGACCTCGGCCTGGCAGCCACATTCCGCGCCCGAGATGCTGGCATTGTGCTTGCACAGGCCCCCGATGGCGGCTGCGGTCAGCAGGAATTCACCGACGCGTGAGGGGGCGGCCCCCGGCACATGGTCCAGCCAGTAGCGGATCACCGCAGGCACCACGCCTGCCGCACCATTGGTGGGGGCGGTGACAACCTGCCCCCCGGCGGCGTTTTCCTCGTTCACCGCCATGGCGTACAGGCTCATCCAGTCATTGATGGTATGCGGGGCCTGCATGTTCAGCCCGCGTTCGGCCAGCAACTGGTCGTGGATGCCCTTGGCCCGGCGCCGCACCTTCAGCCCGCCGGGCAGGATGCCGGTTCCCGCCATCCCCCGGTCGATACAGGCTGACATCACCTCCCACAGCCGCGCGATGCCACGGTCGATCTCGGCGGCGGAGCGGAAGCGCTGCTCATTGGCGCGCTTCATCCCGGCGACCGACAAGCCGCTGGCCTGTGCCATTGCCAGCATCTCGGCCGCTGTCTCGAACGGATAGGGCACCTCGGCGCGGGGCTTTTTCCTGTCGGCGGCACTGGCCGCGAGCTCATCTGCCGTCAGGACAAAGCCGCCGCCGATCGAGTAAAAGGTCTCCTCCAGAATGACATCGCCCTGCGCATCCGTGGCGCGCAGGATCATGCCATTGGCATGGCCGGGCAGGGCGGGGTCGTAGTCAAAGGCCAGATCCCGTTCCGGATCGAACTGCAGCGCCGCCAGTCCCGGCGGGGTGATCCGGCGCGACTGGCGGATGGCGTGAAGCGCCGCATCGGCCTGCTCTGCATCATAGCTTTCGGGCACAAACCCGGCGAGGCCAAGGATGGTTGCCCGGTCAGTCGCATGCCCAACGCCGGTAAAAGCAAGACTGCCGTGCAAAGATGCCCGCAGCCCATGCGCCTGAAACGGCGAGGCGCGCAGTCGATC
Source organism: Paracoccaceae bacterium (assembly GCA_046296515.1). Lineage (GTDB taxonomy): Bacteria > Pseudomonadota > Alphaproteobacteria > Rhodobacterales > Rhodobacteraceae > Pseudotabrizicola. The sequence goes on from JBKBKR010000001.1 coordinate 51,417, forward strand.
CAGAAACCGCGCGGCAGCCACCATCGGCCCCATGGTGTGGCTGGAGGACGGGCCGATCCCCACCTTGAACATATCGAAGACGGACAGAAACATGACGGCGCATCCCTTGCTTTGCTGCAACCTTGCGCCATTTTTCGCACGTCTTTCCAGACGAAAGCGACATGCCCGGTGGGGAAGCGTCACCGGGGCCGGATACGCTTTCGGGCAATTCGCCCTCGCACGTTAAGGCCGCTTTCCCTATAACCCCGACATAGACAGTCTCATCGCCGGGGAATCGATCCATGCCTGCCGAACTCTCGCCCATCGACAAGGCCAAGTTTCTTGCCGCCAAGCGCGCCACCGATTTCGTTGAGGACGGGATGAAGCTGGGCCTTGGCACCGGGTCCACCGCCGCCTGGATGGTGCGCTGCCTGGCCGAGCGTATCCGCGAGGAGGGGCTGCGCGTGGTTGGTGTGCCGACCTCCAGCCGCACGGCACAGTTGGCGGCGCATCTGGGCATCCCGCTGGCCACATTGGATGACGTGAAATGGCTGGACATGACCATCGACGGCGCGGATGAGTTTGATGGCAACCTGAACCTGATCAAGGGTGGCGGCGCTGCGCTTTTGCAGGAAAAGATCGTGGCCACCGCATCGGATCAGATGATTGTCATCGCCGATGCCGCCAAGGATGTGACGCAGCTGGGTGCCTTTCCGCTGCCGATCGAGGTGATCCCCTTCGGCTGGCAGACCACCAAGGCGCTGGTGGAGGAGACGCTGATCAGCCTTGATGTTCTGAACCGTGATGTCAGCCTGCGGATGAACGGCGATGCGCCGTTGGTGACCGACGAGTCCAACTATATCCTTGATCTGCATCTCAAACGCATCGGCAACCCGCGTCAGCTGGCGCTGGTGCTGAACCAGATTCCGGGCGTGGTGGAAAACGGGTTGTTCATTGACATCTGCGACATTGTGGTGATCGGCCATAGTGATGGCCGGGTCACGGTGCGCGACATCAACTCGGGCGAGACTGAGGATGAGCGGGTGGAATTCGTGCCGACCTCCAACATCTTCGCGGATTTGGACTGATGTCTTTCGACGTAGATCTGTTTGTCATCGGCGGTGGCTCGGGCGGGGTCCGCGCCGCGCGGATGGCGGCGGCCACGGGCGCAAGGGTGGCACTGGCCGAAGACAGCCGTTTGGGCGGCACCTGTGTCATTCGCGGGTGTGTGCCGAAAAAGCTGATGGTGTTTGCCTCGTCCTTCCGGGAAATGCCGGCAGAGGCGCGGGCTTACGGTTGGGACATTCCGGATGGCAGCTTTGACTGGGCGGTGTTCCGCGAAAAGCTGCACGCTGAACTTGACCGGCTGGAGGGAGTGTATCGCCGCCTGCTCGACGGGTCGGGTGTGAAGATTTACGACGTGCGCGCGCGACTGACCGACGCACACACGGTTGTGCTGGCGACCGGCGAAAGCGTCACGGCCAAACACATTCTGGTGGCCACCGGCGGCAGGCCGGAACGCCCCGATCTGCCCAATGCCGCACTTGGGCTGGTGTCGGATGACATATTCGGGCTGACAACGCTGCCGAAATCCCTGCTGATCGTCGGCGGCGGTTTCATCGCCTGCGAGATGGCCTGCATCCTTGCCGGGCTTGGCGTCAAGGTCACGCAATTCTATCGTGGCGCGCAGATCCTGCGCGGCTTTGACGATGAGGCGCGCGGGCTGATCGCCGAAGCGATGAAGGCTCAGGGGATCGAGCTGCATCTGGGCACCAATATCGTGGAAATGGCCGAAGCCGCCGCGATGGCGCAGGACAGAGCCAATATGGGCGCAGGCGTGGACTCCGCCACGGACCTGCTGCCGCAGTCGGGCCAGTTGGGCTGCCCGGTCTGGGTCAAGGCGACCAATGGCATGGAGCAGAGCTTTGACTCGGTGCTGTTTGCCACGGGCCGCAGCCCGAACACAGTTGATATGGGGCTTGAAGATCTGGGCGTAACTCTCGGACGGCGCGGAGAAATTGTTGTTGATGACTACAGCCAGACCGCCATCCCCTCGATCTATGCCATCGGCGATGTGACCAACCGGGTCAACCTTACCCCGGTTGCGATCCGCGAGGGCATGGCCTTTGTCCGCACCGTGTTCGAGGGCGAGCCGATGCCGGTGGATCACGAGCTGATCGCCAGTGCGGTGTTTACCCAACCGGAGCTTGGCACCATCGGCCTGACCGAAGAGGCCGCGCGAGAGCAGGAGCCGATCGAGGTCTATTGCACCAGCTTCCGCCCGATGCGCTCGGCCTTTGCCGGGCAGGAGGCGCGGGTGCTGATGAAGCTGATCGTCAGCCAGGAAACGCGCAAGGTGCTGGGATGTCACATCGTCGCACCCGAGGCGGGTGAAATGATCCAGCTGGCGGCAATTGCCGTCAAGATGGGGGCAACCAAAGAGGATTTCGACCGCACAGTCGCGGTTCATCCGACAATGGCAGAAGAACTGGTCACGATGCGGACAGCGACCCGCAAGGCTTGACCGGATTTGCTTGATTTTCGCGCTGGAATGACCAGTTAAAGACACAGCAGAAGAAGAAGGGTTTCAACGAATGGCAAGTGGAGGTCCCTGGGGCGGCGGTGGCGGCTCGGGTGGTGATGATCGGGGCACTGGGCGCGATGATGACCGCAAACCGGCTGGACAACGGCCTGCAAACGGTGGTCCGCAAATTCCCGAGATCGACGAGATCGTGAAAAAGGGCCAGGAGCAGTTGCGCGTCCTGATGGGCGGGCGCGGCAACAAGGGTGGCGGCAACGGCGGCGGTGGCCGTGGTGGGCCATCGGGGCCTCGGATCACCAAGCAGGGAGTCGCTCTGGGCGCGCTGGCTGCGGTGGCGCTTTGGGGCTTCATGTCGTTCTACACGGTGCGCCCGGAAGAACGCTCGGTCGAGCTGTTCCTGGGCGAGTTTTCCACCATCGGCAGCCCGGGTCTGAACTTTGCGCCCTGGCCGCTGGTCACGGCGGAAATCATCCAGGTGACCAACGAACGCACCACCGATATCGGTGTCGGGCGGACCGGCGAAGACGCCAGCCTGATGCTCACCCGCGACCAGAACATCGTCGATATCGGGTTTCAGGTCGTCTGGAATATCAACGACCCGGCGGCCTTCCTGTTCAACCTTGCCGATCCGGCGGACACGATGCGTGCAGTGTCGGAATCGGCGATGCGCGATATCATCGCGCGGTCAGAACTTTCCCCAATCCTCAACCGGGACCGGGGCGCGATTGCCGCCGATCTCCGGTCTGCGGTTCAGGGCACGCTCGACAGCTACAATGCCGGTCTCAACGTGATCCGGGTCAACTTCGAGAAGGCCGACCCCCCGCGTGAGGTGATCGACGCCTTCCGTGCTGTGCAGGCCGCGCAACAGGAACGCGACCGGCTGGAAAAAGAAGCCGACGCCTATGCCAACCGTGTGACCGCCGGCGCGCGCGGTGAAGCCGCCCGCATCGTCGAAGAGGCCGAAGCCTACCGCGCGCAGGTCGTCAACGACGCCTCGGGTGAGGCCAGCCGCTTCCTCTCGGTCTATGAGGAATATGTCAAAGCACCCGAAGTCACGCGCAAGCGGATGTATCTGGAAACCATGGAACGGGTGCTGGGCAGCATGAACAAGGTCATCCTGGACGGTGTCCAGGGCGGTGAAGGCGGCCAGGGCGTCGTGCCTTTCCTGCCGCTGAATGAACTAGGTCGGCAAACGCCTGTCTCCGCACCTGCGGCAGCGGCAACGACCGGAGGGAACAACTGATGAAAGCGCAAATCATTCTGCCGATCGTGGTGGTGCTGGGCGCCGTCGCCCTGTCCTCGATCTTCATCGTGGACGAACGCGAAAAAGCGCTGGTGCTGCAATTCGGTCAGGTCAAGCAGGTCAAGGAAACCCCCGGTCTGGGCTTCAAGATCCCGCTGATCCAGGAAGTCGTGAAATACGATGGCCGTATTCTGGGCCTTCCAACGCAGCCGATGGAGGTCACCCCGCTGGATGATCGCCGTCTGGTCGTCGATGCCTTTGCCCGCTGGCGGATCACCAATCTGGTCGATTTCCGCGAAGCGGTCGGCGCCGGTGGCGTCGATGCAGCCCAAACCCGTCTGGATCGGATCCTGAACGCCGCCATCCGCGAAGTGCTGGGCTCGGTCCCATCCAACCGCGTGCTCTCCGAGGACCGGACATCGCTGATGAACCAGATCCGCGACCGGGCCCGCACAGAATCCGGCGCTCTGGGCATCGAGGTGATCGACGTGCGCCTGACCCGCACCGACCTGCCGGAACAGAACCTTGCAGCCACCTTCGCCCGGATGCGGGCCGAACGTGAACGCGAGGCGGCGGATGAGATCGCGCGTGGTGGCGAGGCCGCGCAACGGGTGCGGGCCACCGCAGACCGGACCGTGGTGGAACTGACATCGGAAGCCCGCCGTATGGCCGAAGTCGCCCGCGGTGAGGCTGATGCCGAACGCAATGGCATCTATGCCGAAGCCTTTGGCCGCGATCCTGAATTCTTCGCCTTCACCCGCTCGCTCACCTCTTACGAGCGGTCGCTGCAATCGGGCAATTCGTCGATCGTGATGCAGCCGGACAGTGAATTCTTCACCTATCTGCGCAGCGATCTGGCCCCGGCTGACCGAGCCGCTGCGCCCGCCCCGGTTGCGGCGCCTGCGGCTGCGACAACGCCATGATCTGGCTTCTACTGGCCCTCGGGCTGGTGGCCGTTGCCGAGGGGCTGGTGCTTGCACTGGCCCCTTCGCGTCTGGAACAGGTGCTGGCGATGATGGCCGGCCTGTCGGTCGAAACCCGCCGGCTGATGGGGCTGGTGTCGGTGGCAACGGGCGCGACCCTGATCGCCCTTGCCCGCTGGATCGGGTTTTAAGGGCAGGTCGTCAGATCCGGCCCCAACCCGCGCCATGGGCCGATATCACGGGCCAGCACACCCATTGGCCCAAGTGTCACCTCCATTGCGCGTGACCAGTCTGCCGAGGCGACGATCAGCGTGTCGCGTCCGCCACAATGGCGTATGCCGCCGGAAATCCTGCTCTCACCGATGCGATGATTGGTGAAACCGGCTGCGCGCGCCTGTTCGGTCAGCCTGTTGCCTTCCAGCCGGACAAACACCAGCTCCCGCGCCAGATGCGGGCGGTCGATATAGGCGAGCTCGATCCGGCCATCTCCGTCAAAATCCCCCCACCCCGCCGGAGCGAGCCAGCGGTTCGGCTGGCCGATATAGGGCGTTGCCGCGCGTCTGCCGGTCGCGTCATAGATCGCAAGCGCGGCCCCCAGGGCAAGGGAGGTTTCAACCACCATCACCTCGGCCCGGCCATCGCCGTCAAAATCCCCCAGCCGCGATGTGATGTCCTCAAATACATGGCTGTCGGGAAGGGTGAAGCGCAGCCGCTGCCCGTCCGACAGCACAAGCTCCAGCCCGCCCCATTCCAGCGCGTCGCCCAGCACCGCATGAGCATAGCGACCAGTGGGGTCAACCAGCCCGGCGGCCACGATGTCCTGCGCCATGGCGGGGCTGCAAAGCCCGGCCAGCAGCGCAAGGACGCGGCGCATCAGATCTGCTTTTCCGGCATATGGACAACCAACCCGTCCAGCGCGTCGGAAACCTTGATCTGGCAGGTCAGACGCGACCGGGCTGGGTCGGGCTGATAGGCGAAATCCAGCATGTCTTCTTCCATGCTGTCCTTTTTCGGCAGGCGGTCCACCCAGTCGGGTGCGACATAGACATGGCAGGTCGAACAGGCGCAGGCCCCGCCGCAATCGGCCTCGATCCCCGGGATACCATTGTCGCGCGCGCCCTCCATCACGGTCAGGCCACTGGCCACGTCCACGATATGTTCCTTGCCGCCGAATTCCACATACTTGATCTTGGCCATCGTTTGTCTTCGTCCCTTTTTCGCAAGCTGGCGCGTTTCCTTGGACATAGGCCACAATCGGGTTCTTTGCCAGAGGGGGCGGGGCGGGAAATCCGGTGCTGCCGGATCAGGGGGCCATGCTGTGCCCGGGTTGCCGGGCTGCAACGCCACGGGGCGATCTAAGTCGGGTCGCTAGGCCCGGACGACCGGCTGTGCTAGGCTCCGAGCCGACAGCTGGCACAACCGGCGCAGGCAGGATAGATCATTCGGATGATGCGAAACGCGTCCTTGGCCCTGTTCGGTGCCACCCTCTGGCTTGCGGCCTGTCAGCAGGCGGGCGTGCCCGAAGCGCCCGGACGGGCCGATCTGTCGATGGATCTGGTCCGCCTGACCGGGCAGGGGCCGCCCAAGGGCCCCGAAGGGGCCTGTTGGGCCTCTGACGTGACCCCGATGGTGATCGAGACGGTGACCGAACAGGTCATGGTCTCTGCAGCCAGACAGGGGGCCGATGGTCAGGTGCTGACACCCGCCGTCTTCCGCTCGGAAATCCGGCAAAAGATTGTGCGGGACCGTGAACAGATCTGGTTCCGCAGCCCGTGCCCGCAAGAGATGACGGTGGATTTCATCGCCAGCCTGCAACGCGCGCTGAAGGCGCGGGGGCTTTACGTGCTGCCACTCACCGGCGAGATGGACGCGGCCACCCGCGCCGCCCTGCGCCGGTTTCAGGCCGAGCGGGGGTTGGAAAGCGACCGGCTGTCGCTGTCGGCCGCGCGCGAGCTGGGGCTTGTCACCGCTGATCTGGGGAAGAAATGATACCGCTTGAACAGGCCGCACGGGCGGAATTGATCCGCCTGTGGCACGGCGCGCAGGACGCGGCGCATGATCTGGGCCATATCGACAGGGTCTGGGCCAATTGCCGGCAGATCATGGGTGATGAGGCAGGGGTAGACCGCGACGCGCTGCATATGGCCGCGATCTTTCACGATGCGGTCAACCTGCCCAAGGATGCGCCCGACCGGGCACAGGCCTCCGCCTTGTCGGCTCAGGTAGCCGCTGACTGGCTGGCCGCGCAGGGCTGGCCGCCGGAGCGAATCGCCATCGTCATCCATGCCATCGAGGCGCACAGCTTTTCAGCTGCCATCCCGCCGCGCAGCGCCGAGGCGCGGGTGTTGCAGGATGCCGACCGGCTGGAGGCATTGGGGGCCATCGGCCTTGCCCGGATGTTCGCGGTGACGGGGGCCATGGGGGGCGGCTTGTTCCATCCCGATGACCCGATGGCGCAGCATCGCCCGCTGGACGACCGCGCCTACGCGCTGGATCATCTGGAGGTCAAGCTTTTCCGCATCGCCCAGACCATGCAGACCCCGACCGGGCGGGCGATGGCGGAAGAGCGGGCGGAATGGATGTTCAGCTTCCGCTCGCGTCTGTTGCGCGAAATCGGTGGTGCGGCCACGTTTTTCTGACCGGCAATGACAAGCGCGCGGCAGGGGGCCCGCCGCGCGCTTTACTTTTAGATCAAGGCGTTATTCGATCGCCAATGCCACAAAACGCGGGTCGCCCGCGCGGCGCACCAAGAGCAGGATGGATTTGCGCCCGGCGTCGCGCGCCTCGGTGATCCGGTCTTCCAGATCCTTCAGGCGCACCACTTTCTGCTGACCCGCCTCGGTGATGATATCGCCGTCGCGCAGACCTTTGGCAAAAGCCTCGGACGTCTGATCGACCTTGCCGACCACCAGACCCTCGGCATCTGCGGGAAGACCCAGCGATTGTTTCATCTCATCGGTGACAGGGGCCAGCGTCATGCCCAGAATGTCGGCCTCCTGAGGCTCCCCCGGCTTGTCGGCGGCGGCGGGGCGCACTTCGGCGGCTTCGGCCTCTTCGCGGCGGCCCAGCGTGACCTGCAGCGTCTCGGTCTTGCCCTCGCGCTGGACGATCACCGGAACCGCCTCGCCCACCGGGCTGTCGGCGACGCGGCGGGTCAGATCGCGGGTGTCGCGCACTGGCTTGCCATCGAATTGGGTGATCACGTCGCCCGCGATGATACCAGAGTCCTTGGCCGGACCATCGGGCACATCGGTAACCAGCGCGCCCGAGGCCTCAGACAGCCCCATCGCTTCGGCCACGTCGGGAGTCACGTCCTGTATCCGCACGCCCAGCCAGCCGCGACGGGTTTCACCGAACTCCTTGAGCTGGTCAACAACCTTGGTGACCACATTGGACGCCATGGAAAAGCCGATCCCGATCGAGCCGCCATTGGGCGACAGGATCGCGGTGTTCACGCCGATCACCTGACCATCCATGTTGAACAGCGGCCCACCCGAGTTGCCCCGGTTGATCGCGGCATCGGTCTGGATATAGTCGTCATAGGTGCCCGACAGCGCCCGGTTGCGGGCCGAGATGATCCCGGCAGACACCGAGAACCCCTGACCCAGCGGGTTGCCCATGGCCACAACCCAATCACCCACCCGGCTGATATCGGAATTGCCGAAGACGACAAAGGGCAGGGGGGCGTCGCTTTCCACCTTCAGCAGCGCGATGTCGGTTTTCGGGTCGGTGCCGACCAGCTTGGCTTTCAGCCGCTTGCCGGAAAAGAACTCGATCTCGATCTGATCAGCGTTTTCGATGACGTGGTTGTTGGTCACGATATAGCCGTCTTCCGAGATCACGAAACCCGACCCCAGCGCCTCGGACCGGCGCGGCGCGCGTTCGCCGCCCCGGTTGTTGCGATCCATGAAATCGCGGAAGAAATCTTCAAACGGGCTGCCCTCGGGCACGATCGGCCCGCCCGATGCCGGGCCGGAGACCATGGCCGAGGTGGTTATATTGACCACTGACGGGCTGATCTGCTGAGCCAGATCGGCGAAACTGTCGGGCGCGCGGGCGAATGCCCCCTGCGCCTGACCCAGCGCCAGTGCGATCCCGAGCCCGAGCGCCATGAGCGTGGCACGCCCCCGGGCGGACAGGGCCGGTTGTCTGGTGGTTGTAATGGCTTTGGACTGCACTCCCGAACTCCTCTTCGTTTGGACGGCAGGCCCATGGCGCGAAGATCCGCGCCGGGTCGCCAGCAGGCTGTAACGCATCATCAGGTAAGCGTTGCGAAACGCAATGCAAACCCTGTTACGATCCCTCAAAGCCTTGTGATGGTCCCGTGTTGCAGCCCCGTGTTGCGCCGCCTCAGCGGTTGCCCTGCTGCGCGAACAGCCCCGCATCTTCGGCGGCACGGCGCAAGGCGCGGGATTTGTTCACGGTTTCCTGATACTCGGCCTCTGGGTCGCTGTCGTAAACAACGCCACCCCCGGCCTGCACATAGAGGGTTTCGTCCTTCAGAACGGCGGTGCGCAGGGCGATGCAGAAATCCATTTCGCCATTGGCGGCGAAATATCCGACCCCGCCGCCATAGACGCCGCGCTTTTCCGGCTCCAGCTCGTCGATGATCTCCATCGCCCGCACCTTGGGCGCGCCCGAGACGGTGCCTGCGGGCAGACCGGCCAGCAGCGCCGACAGCGCATCCTCGCCGTCCTTGATCTGGCCGACGACGTTGCTGACGATGTGCATGACGTGTGAATAGCGCTCGATGGTGAATTTCTCGGTCGGGTGCACGGTGCCCACCTTTGCCACCCGGCCCACATCATTGCGGCCCAGATCCAGCAGCATCAGATGTTCGGCCAGTTCCTTTTGGTCGGCCAGCAGGTCCAGCTCCAGCGCGCGGTCCTCCTCGGGCGTTTCGCCACGCTTGCGGGTGCCTGCGATCGGGCGGATCGTCACCTCGCCATCGCGCAGCCGGACAAGGATTTCGGGGCTGGCCCCGATAATCTGAAAACCGCCGAAGTTGAAAAAGAACAGAAAGGGCGAGGGGTTGGTCCGGCGTAACGAGCGATACAGCGCAAAGGGCGGCAGCTCGAACCGCTGTGCCCAGCGTTGGCTTGGCACCACCTGAAAGATGTCGCCCGCGCGGATGTAATCCTTGGCCTTCTCGACCGCCTGCTTATAGCCCTCATGCGTGAAGTTCGATACCGGCTCGCCCACCGGCGATGCCTCGCCCAGATCACGCTGCGCGGGCGGCGCGCGGTCCAGATCGCGCAAGGCGTCCATCACCCGCTCCGCCGCCTGTGCATAGGCCGCGCGGGCCGACAGCCCGCTGGCCACCCAGGCGGGGGAGACCAGAGTCACCTCGCCCTTCACCCCGTCCAGCACCGCAATCACCGTGGGCCGCATCAGCACCGCATCGGGCAGGCCCAGCGGGTCGGGGTTCACATCGGGCAGGTTTTCCACCAGCCGGATCATGTCATAGCCCAGATAGCCGAACAGCCCGGCCGACACCGCAGGCAGCCCATCGGGCATCTGGATCGCACATTCCGCGATCAGCGCCCGCAGCGTGTCCAGGGGGTGCCCTTCCTGCGCGCGAAAGGCGGCTGCATCATAGCGCGCCTCGCGGTTGATCTCTGACCCGGTGCCGTTGCAGCGCCAGATCAGATCCGGCTTCATCCCCACGATGGAATAGCGCCCGCGCACCTCGCCGCCCGTCACCGATTCCAGCATGAAGGTTTCCGGCCGCGCATCGCCCAGTTTCAGCATCAGGCTGACCGGCGTATCGAGATCGGCGGCCAGACGGGCCCAGACCAGCTGGTTCTGCCCCGCAGCCCAGTTGCGCTCGAACTCTTCAAAGCCGGGGGAAAGGATCATCGGTCAGGGCTTTCGGTCTGGTCAGTTGAATTGGGCGTGAACGGCGTTGATGGCGTTCTGATCAAGGAATATCCCCGCCTCTTCGGTCAGCGCGTTCGAGAACAGTTGCAGCGCATCCTGAGCAAAGGCCTGCTCGACCTGCGCTGAAATCGCCGACTTGAGCGCGGCCACGTCCTCACCCTCCTGGGCGGCGGGCATCACTTCATCCAGACGCACGATGCCGACAAAGCCCGGCCCTTCGATCACCCGCAAGTCGCCGGCAGACATGGCAAACACCGCCGTCAGCAAGGCAGGCGGCGCGCCTTCGACAAAGCCTTCGCGGGCGATGTTCGCGGTGCGTCGTACAATGCCGAAAGCGCCAAGCGATCCGCCCGCCTCGACCGCCGCTTTCACTTCGATCGCGCGGTCAGCAAGCGCCCTTGCCGTTGCATCAGCGGTATAGGCCGCCACAACGCTTTCGCGCGCGGTATCAAACGGGATCGGCGTGGCGGGCACCACATCGACAAATTCCAGCGCAACCACGCCACCATCGGCCAGAAGCACCGCTTCGGGGAAATCACCCTGGGCCAGCGCATCTGCCGCGCGGCGGAACGCGGGATAGGCGGCGATCCCCTCCGGCGCATCGACCGAGGCGACATAATCCACCGTGTCGATCGTCATTCCCTGCTCTTGCGCCACTTCATCCAGAGTGGAGCCGCCGGCCAGCATGTCGTCGATCGTCTCCACCCGGTCGGCGATGGCGCGGCGGGCGGCATCGGCCTGAATTTCGACCGACAGATCGGCGCGGGCTTCGTCAAAGCTGATTTCCTGCGCCGCCAGAATGGCATTCATCCGAAACAGCGCCGGACCAAGGCTGCTTTCAAACGGGCCGACCACGCCGGGACCATCCAACGCAAACACCGCATCCCCGGCAGAGCCAAGTTCCTCGCGCGAGACATCGCCCAGATCAATATCTTCCAGATCAAGGCCGCGCTCGGCGACCAGAGTCTCGAACGCCTCGCCGCCCTCGATGCGGGCGATGGCGGCACTGGCCGCCTCATCCGAGGGATAGATCAAGCGCTCTACCAGGCGCTTTTCGGGCTGCACGAAATCGGCGATCCGGCTGTCATACATCCGGCGCAGCACCGCGTCATCGACCGGCTGATCGGCGGCAATCGTTTCGGGCAGCAGGGCGGCATAGCGGATGCGCTTGGCCTCGGGCGCGGTAAAGCTGGCGATATTGGTCTCGTAATAGGCGGTCAGCGCCTCGTCGGTCGGCGCGGCGACCGGCGTGGCAAGATCTTCGACCGTCAGGCGCAAGAGCGAAAAGCCGCGCCGCTCGCCCACCCAGTTGTACAGCGTGTCGGTCAGGGCCGCCGGGGCGACAAAGCCGCCCGCAACCGCCCCGGTCAGCAATTGCCGCGCCATATCTGCGCGCAGCGTCGCCTCATAGGCGTTCTCGGTCAGGTTGTTGCGGTTGAGCGTAAAGCGATAGGTCTCGCGGTCGAACCGGCCCGCCGTGCCCTGAAACGCGGGGGAGGAGGTGATGGTCTGCGCCACCACCGCATCACCAACCGACAGCCGCACACGGGCCGCTTCGTTGTCCAGCGCGGTCTGGGCCACCAGATTTTGCAGCACCTGCCGGTCCAGGCCAAGGCTTTGCGCCTGCGACAGCGGGATATTCCGGCCGAACTGCGCGGTCAGCGCCGACAACTCTTGCTGCAGGGCACGGGCATAGGTGTTGGTGTCGATTTCGCGATCGCCGACACGGCCAATGCTGGTCAGACCACCGCCGAAATTGGTGACGCCAAAGCCGCCCAGCCCAACCACGAGCATGGCCATGAGCGCCCAGACCACAATCTGGCTGCCCTTGCCCTTTTTGCGCGGGGTGTCTTCGCTGTCTTTGGCCATCATCCGCCCCTTTGGAACCTGCTTTGCGACTGTCTATGCGCTAAGGCAAAGGGGGGCAAGATGTCAGGGGCGAAACGCTCTCAGCCGACGGAACAACTCTGCAATGCCCGCGGCATCGACATTGGCAAAGGCAATGCGGATCTGGCGCTTGCCCGCCTGCGATCCGCCGGGCTGGAACATGGTGCCGGGCAGCATGAGCAGCGAGGCCTCGGCCACCAGCCGTTTGCACAGCTGATCCGAGGGCAGGTCGAACGGATGTTCGACATAGGCAAAGTAAGCGCCGCAGCCCAAAAGCCGCCAGCCTTCCAGCTGGGCAAAGCCCTCCACCATGGCCCGGCGGCGCGACAGGATCTCATCGCGCTCGCCCGCCACCCATTGGCGCAGGTTGCGCATGCCCCAAAGCGCCGCGATCTGGCCCAGCTGGCCGGGGCAGATCGCCACTGTATCGAGGAATTTCTCCACTTCGGCCAGACGGCCTTCGCTGGCGACCACCGCGCCGACCCGGTGCCCCGTCAGGCGGTAGGCCTTGGAAAAGCTGTAGAGGTGGATCAGCGTATCGGCCCAGTCCGGACCCTCGAACAGATCATGCGGCCGCCCGCCCAGCTCCACCGAATGGCGGCTGTCGAAATCGCGGTAGGTCTCATCGACGATCAGCGCCAACCCATGATCGCGGCACAGATCGCGGAACGCGGCCAGCGTTCCGGCGGGATATTCCACCCCGCCCGGATTGTTGGGCGACACCAGCACGATGGCGCGGGTCCGGGTCGTGATCAACGCCCGTGCGGCATCGGCATCCGGGATCAACGTCGGCCCGGTGTCCAGCGGCACGGTGGTCACGCCCTGCATGTCGAACCACATCTTGTGGTTGAAATACCAGGGGGTTGGCAGAACCACCTCATCCCCGGCACCCGCAAGGGTGGACATCACGGCGGTAAAGGCCTGATTGCAGCCCTGGGTGATTGCGACCTGCTCCGGCGCAATCATACCGCCATAGGCGGCAGACCATTGCGCCGCGATCTCGGCCCGCAGGGCGGGCAGGCCCAGCACCGGCCCATAGAGATGCGCCGCATCATCGGTCAGCGCGGCATCCGCAATCGCCTGCCGCAAGCCCAGCGGCGGCGGTTCCACCGGGGCCGCCTGACTGACATTGATCAACGGACGATCGGCCGGAAAGCTGACTCCCTGCAACCAGCGCCGCGCCTCCATCACCGGCGGGGCTTCGGTGGCGGCCATGGCGGGGTTGAGGGGATGGGTCATTGCGGGCACCTTCCTGAAACGGCAGAGCGGGCTGACAGGGCAGAGCGGGGGTTTTCCACCCCCGCACCCCCGGAGAGTATTTGTGCCAAGATGAATGGACTTTGCGGTTTCATCTTGGCAAAAATACCCTCAGGGGGTGAATTGCCCCTTGGGGCAAGAGGGGGCAGAATGCCCCATTCTTTGGCGCATCAGTCGGTGCCGCGATAGGGCTGGACATATTGCAGTGCCATGTCCCAGGGAAAGAAGATCCAGGTGTCCTGCGACACTTCGGTGATATACGTATCGACTTGCGCGCGGCCCGAGGGTTTGGCGTAGACGGTGGCGAAATGCGCGTTGGGATAGAGGCTGCGCACCAGTTCCAGCGTCTTGCCGCTGTCAACCAGGTCATCGACGATCAGGATGCCGGTGCCATCGCCCATCAGATCGGCCTGTGGCGATTTGATCACCCGGGCTTCGGTCTGGGCCTGGTGGCTGTAGGATTTAACGCTGATCGTATCGACCACCCGGATATCCAGCTCGCGGCTGACGATCATTGCGGGCACGAGGCCGCCGCGGGTGATGCCGACCACGGCTTTCCAGGCGCCATTGTCCGGCCCCTTGCCATCGAGACGCCAGGCCAAGGCGCGGGCGTCGCGGTGGATCTGGTCCCAGCTGACGTGGAAGCCCTTTTCGTGCGGCAGGCGGTCGGTCATGGCAGGCTCCTTCAGGTGGCGGCGATCTTGGCGCCGAGCAGGGCGAGAAGACCACCAAAGCTGCGGTCCATGGCGGATTTCGCGCCGACATAGGCGCGGCGGGTGGCAGGCAGGGAAAAGATGCGGGCAACGATGGTGTTCCACAGCGTTTCCACCGTGAACAGGAAGGTCAGCAGGCTGACCAGTACCCAGAGCGGGGTTTGCGGCGGCACGGTGCCTATGAAGATGGCCGAGAGCACCACGGCGGGTTTGGGGTTGGACAGCTGGGTGACCAGCCCCAGCCGGAAGGCCGACAGAGCCGAGCGTGGCGGCTGGCCGGTGGTGTCGGGCAGGGGGTCAGCAGCATTCCGCCACATCTGCACCGCCATCCAGATCAGATAGAGCCCGCCGGCGATCTTGAACGCCCACAAAAGCGCGGGCGCGATCTTGAACAGCGCTGCCAGCCCCGACAGCGCCAGCGTGGCCCAGATCACTGCGCCAAGCCCGATGCCCATGGCGAGGAAGAACCCGGTGCGCAGGCCTTCGGTCACGCCGGTGCGGGCCGACATCAGCACGGCGGGGCCGGGGCTGACCGCGCCCATGGTCAGCAGGGCCGCCACCGCCAGGAAAGCTGCAAGGGTCACGCTTCGCCCTTTTGTGCCTTGGCTGTCACCACGTCGATGTCGGGTGCATCGACCGCTTTCATCCCCACCACATGATAGCCTGCATCAACATGCAGGTTTTCCCCCGTGGTGCCCGAGCCCAGATCGGAGATCAGATAGAGCGCGGCCTTGCCGACCTCTTCTTGCGTGACATTGCGGCGCAGGGGCGAGTTCAGCTCGTTCCACCGCATGATATAGCGGAAGTCGCCGATGCCGCTCGCAGCGAGGGTCTTGATCGGCCCCGCCGAGATGGCGTTGACGCGGATGCCGTCCTTGCCCAAATCCTCGGCGATGTATTTCACCGATGCCTCCAGCGCTGCCTTGCACAGGCCCATGACGTTGTAATGCGGCATGACCTTTTCGGCGCCGTAGTAGGTGAGCGTCAGCAGGCTGCCGCCCTTTGTCATGATCCTTGATGCGCGCTGGCAGATGGCAGTGAAGGAATAAACCGAAATATCCATCGACATCAGGAAGTTGGCGCGCGAGGTTTCGACATAGCGGCCGCGCAATTCGTTCTTGTCGGAAAACCCGATCGCATGCACCACGAAGTCGATCGTGCCCCATTCCGATTCCAGCCAGGCGAAGAGCGCATCCATGCTGTCCTCGCTGGCAACATCACATTCATACAGGCGCGGTTTGCCCAGGGACGCTGCCAGCGGCTCGACCCGCTTTTTCAGCGCCTCGCCCTGATAGGAGAATGCCAGCTCTGCCCCATGGTCGGCGAGGGTCTTGGCGATGCCCCATGCAATGGACTTGTCATTGGCAAGCCCCATGATCAGCCCGCGCTTGCCCGCCATAAGTCCTGTTGACATCTCTTGCCCCTCGCACATTTCTCGCATTGATAGTGACGTGTAGGCGAAAGGCAAAGCCCGTTCAAGCGGGTGGCTGAAGGGCGTTTCGCACAGGATGAAGGACGAGGGTCATGGACCGGAGCGGAATTTTTGCGGGCGACGACCCGTTTGCCATTGCGCGGAGCTGGCTGGCAGAGGCCGAGGCGAGCGAGCCGAACGACCCGAATGCCATAGCCCTGGCGACGGTGGACCCGCAGGGCCTGCCCAATGTGCGCATGGTCTTGCTGAAAGAGATCGAGGCGGATGCCTTTGTCTTCTACACCAACTACCAGTCGAAAAAGGCGGTTGAAATCGAGGCTTCGGGCAAGGCCGCCTTTGTGATGCACTGGAAATCCCTGCGCCGCCAGATCCGGGTGCGCGGCGTGACCGAGCGGGAAGACGGCCCGCAGGCGGATGAATACTACGCCAGCCGCAGCCTGAAATCCCGTCTCGGGGCCTGGGCCAGCCAGCAGTCGCAACCCTTGTCCAGCCGCGAGCATCTGATGGCCGAGGTCGCAAAGCTGACCGTGACCAAAGGAACCCACCCGCCACGCCCATCCTTTTGGGGAGGTTTTCGTCTCCGTCCGGTTGAGATAGAGTTCTGGGCGGACGGGGCCTTCAGGCTGCATGATCGTTTTAGGTGGGCGCGTGAGACAACGCTGGACTCGTGGGGAATCCAGCGCCTCAATCCATGATTGTTGCCCTTGGCGGCGCAAGGGTGTAGCCGATTTTTGCGGGAATGTAGATGAATCCCGTCATGGAACAGCGCCACTACGGCGCTTGGGGTCAATCTGGGGAACGGCTCTGCTATGGTTGAAGAAGAAAAGGCTGTGCGCATTGTGCACGGCCACGTGAAGTGGTTTGATCCGGCGAAGGGGTTCGGCTTCATCGTTTCCGATGAAGCCGAGAGCGATATCCTGCTGCATGCGAATGTGCTGCGGAACTATGGCCAGAACTCGGTGGCCGATGGTGCGACGATCACCGTGCGCGTGCAGCAAAGCCCGCGCGGTGAGCAAGCGATCGAGGTTGTGTCGGTGCAGGCACCGGCCGGGGGAATTATGCCTCTGGCCGATGAAGGCAATCCGATGACAGCCGAAGAGGTCGCCGCACTCGCGCTGGAACCGGCGCGGGTCAAATGGTTTGACAAGGCAAAAGGATTTGGTTTTGCCAATGTGTTCGGCAACAACGACGATGTGTTCATTCACGTCGAAGTGTTGCGCATGTCGGGCTTTGCCGATCTACAAGCGGGCGAAGCGGTTTGCCTCCGGATAATCGACGGCAAGCGCGGGCGCATGGCGGTACAGGTGGCATCATGGGAAGCGGCAGCACGCGGCGAGCGTTGATCGGGTCTTTCGCGGCTCTGGCCTTTGCGGTGGGGACCGCTCAGGCCGGGTGCCGCGAGGACCAGGTGGAACTGCGCTGGCCCGGCGGGCAGGCGCGCTTTGCGGTCGAGGTCGCCGATACCGATGCCACGCGCAGCCGCGGGCTGATGTTTCGCGAAACCCTGCCGCGCTCGGCGGGGATGCTGTTTGTCTATGACAGCCCGCGCCGGGCAACGTTCTGGATGAAGAACACGCTGATCCCGCTGGACATGATCTTTGCCGATGCCTCGGGGCGGGTGACAAGGGTGCATGCCAATGCCAAGCCGCAGGATCTGACCACCATCGACGGTGGGGCAGGGGTCAAGCTTGTTCTGGAAATCAACGGCGGGCTGGCGGCGCGGCTGGGCATTGCTCCGGGTGCCGAACTGCGCCACCCGGCAATTGCAGATCCGGCATGGTCTTGTGCTGAATAGCCCTTTCCATCCGCAGCATCATTCGCTAAGACCCCTTCAGTCGGGGCGTAGCGCAGCCTGGTAGCGCGACGGTTTTGGGTACCGTAGGTCGAGAGTTCGAATCCCTCCGCCCCGACCACTTTCTTTTCCCTCCTTGTTGTTTTCTTGCGGATCGGCTCTGGTCCTATGCGTATGGATAGAAGATCGCGGCTGGTTGATCCGTTATTTCGGTATGAGTGCAGAGGGAGATCGGCAATGGAGAACCTGAGTCGGGGCAACTTGATCGGACTTGTCTGGGCACCCTGCGTGGCATGGTGTTTCGCAGGGGCCGTCATGGCCGAGGTCACCGCCGAGTCACTGCCCGCGCCCACAGGCGAAGTCATCCTGACCGTGCGCGGCGATATCGCGTTGACCAATGGCGATGCCGAGGCGGCGCTGGACCGCGTGCTGCTCGAATCCATCGGGGTCCGGACGATCCACACCGGCACGATCTGGACCGAAGGGACCAGCGAGTTTCAGGGTGTGGAACTGTCGCGTCTGTTGTTGCGTCTGGGGGCGGATGGCAGCACCCTCCGGCTGAGCGCCCTGAACGATTACGCCGTCGACATCCCGATGTCCGAAGCGGTGGACAATGGCCCGCTGCTTGCCTTTCGCATGGATGGAAAGAACCTGTCGCCGCGTGACAAGGGGCCTTTGTGGATGATCTATCCCTATGACCTGAACCCCGCCTACAAGAACGAGGTCAGCTATTCCCGGTCGATCTGGCAGCTGACCGTGATCGAGGTTCTGCCCTGACCGCCCGCACTGTCCGCTTGTGACAAGGCGCGCAGACCCCATATGACCGGGGTGGAGCTGCCACAGGCAGAGATCCGAGGATTCATGACCGACCCATCGCCGCCCCCTTCCGCTTTGACCGGCGGCTTCCGGTTCGACAACAGCTGGCATCGCGACTTGCCGGGCACTTACGTGGAACAGGCCCCCGACACCGCCCCCGCGCCACAGATACTGGTGCTCAACTACCCTTTGGCGGCGGACCTGGGGTTGGAGGCAGGGGTTCTGGCGCAAAACCCCGGCTGGTTTGCCGGCGGTGCCTTGCCCGAGGGGGCCGCATCCATTGCGCTGGCCTATGCCGGGCACCAGTTCGGCGGATTTTCGCCGCAACTGGGGGATGGCCGGGCGCATCTGATCGGCGAGCACATCAGCCCCGGCGGCCAGCGCTGGGATATCCAGCTGAAAGGCTCCGGCCGGACGCCGTTTTCGCGCGGCGGCGATGGCAAGGCGGCTTTGGGGCCGATGCTGCGCGAATACCTGATTTCCGAGGCGATGGCGGCGCTTGGCGTGCCCACCACCCGCAGCCTCGCCGTGGCGCTGACCGGCGAGGATGTGCGCCGCGACGCGGGCCGCTTGCCGGGCGCGGTGGTGACCCGGGTGGCGACCAGCCATCTGCGGGTCGGCACCTTGCAATTCTGGGCGGCGCGCGGCGATCATGACACCTTCGCGCGGGTGGTCGATTACGCCATCGCGCGGCATGACCCGGATTTGACCGGGCAGGACGGTCGGGTGCTGGCCTTTTTTGATCGCGTCATCGCGCGGCAGGCGCGGCTGGTGGCGGCGTGGATGGGGCTTGGCTTTGTGCATGGCGTGCTGAACACCGACAATGTGGCGCTATCGGGCGAGACCATCGACTATGGCCCTTGTGCCTTCATGGAGGCCTATGCGCCGGGCACGGTGTTTTCCTCGATCGACCGGCAGGGGCGCTATGCCTACGCCAACCAGCCGCTGATTCTGGCGTGGAACATGGCCAAACTGGCCGAAAGCCTGTTGCCGCTGATGGGGGACCCCGATGCGGCTGTCACGGTGTTGAACGAACGGCTGTCGGGCGTGGCGGGTCTTTATCAGGCCGAATGGCTTGCGGTGATGCGCTCCAAACTGGCGCTGGATGGGGCGGCAGAGGGCGATGCCGATCTGGCGTCGGGTTTTCTGACGGCGATGGAGGGGCAGGGCACCGACTGGACCCTCGCGTTCCGACGTCTGGCCGAGGCGGCGGCGGGCAACCTCGCACCGCTGCGCGCGCTGTTCACCGATACGGCAAAGCTGGACCTCTGGCTGCCCCTGTGGCGTGCGCGTCTGCGCCCGGATGCCGCCGACCACTTGCGCCGCACCAATCCGCTGGTGATCCCGCGCAATCATATGGTTGAACAGGCACTGAAGGCCGCCGAGCAGGGCGACCTTGCCCCCTTTACCGCGCTGCTGGCACAGGTGACCGACCCCTATGCCGACCAGCCGGGGCGCGAGGCCTATGCCCTGCCAGCCCCCGCCGGCTTTGGCGATTACGTGACCTTCTGCGGCACATAAGGCCTATTCGGCCTCTGCCTCCGGGTTCATCAACCGCTCGGCCTTCTTGCGCACCAGAACCGTGCGCAGATCGTGCATCGCCAGCAGCAGCGTATCGGTGACTTCCTCCAGCTGCGCATCCGACGCCTTTGACTGCGCCCATTGGGTTACCAGATTCAGATGATCCACCGCCCGGTGGATGTCATCGACATCGCGCTGCGCCAGCACCGCATTGCGCTGCACGATCCAGTCGGAGATGACCGCCGTCTCCTCGGCGGTCAGCTTGCGGTCCCCATGTGGCTTGATATTGCCGTTCCTGACATTGGCGATGGCGATTTCTTCCATCTCGATCCGGCGCTGACGGTTTTCCGTATCCACCCGGAACACGGCTGCGCCGTTTTCACGGATGCGGAAGTAGAACTCCGGCAATTCGCCCGCCATGCAACCCCCTCAGGCCAGTGAAGCGCAGAACGTCTGGATGCGGCTGCAAGCCTCGCGCAGCGTGTCATCCGCCGTAGCGTAGCTGACCCGGAAGTTGGGCGATAGGCCAAAGGCCGCGCCGAACACCACCGCCACCCCGGTCTCCTCCAGCAATGCGGTTGCAAACACCTCGTCGCTGGTGATCAGCGCGCCACCGGTGGTCACCTTGCCCATGCACTCCGAAATATCGGGATAGACGTAAAAGGCCCCTTCCGGCGTCGGGCAGGTCACCCCCTTGGCAGCGTTCAGCATCGACACCACCAGATCGCGGCGGCGCTCGAACACCTTGCGGTTCTCGGCCAGAAAATCCTGCGGCCCGGTCAGCGCTTCCAGCGCCGCATATTGCGACACCGAACAGGGGTTCGAGGTGGATTGCGACTGGATCGTGCCCATCGCCTTGATCAGCGCCACCGGCCCCGCCGCATAGCCGATGCGCCAGCCGGTCATGGCATAGGATTTCGACACACCGTTGCAGGTCAGGGTGCGGTCATACAGCGCAGGTTCCACCTCGGCGGGCGTGCAGAACTTGAAGTCGCCGAACACCAGATGTTCATACATGTCGTCCGACATGATCCAGACATGCGGATGGCGCAGCAACACATCGCACAAGCCCCGCAATTCGTCTCGGGTATAGCCCGCGCCGGTCGGGTTCGACGGGCTGTTGAAGATGAACCACTTGGTTTTCGGCGTGATCGCCGCCTCCAGTTGCGCGGGCGTCAGCTTGAACTGTGTCTTGATGCCTGCCACCACCGGCACCGGGGTGCCGCCCGCCAGCAGCACCATATCGGGGTAGCTGACCCAATAAGGAGCCGGAATGATCACCTCATCGCCCGGATTGCAGGTTGCCATCAGCGCGTTATACAGCGTCTGCTTGCCGCCGGTGCCGACGGTAATCTGCGCCGGCGTATAGGTCAGCCCGTTTTCGCGCAGGAACTTGGTGCAGATCGCCGCCTTCAGCTCCGGGATGCCATCCACCGCCGTGTACTTCGTGCGCCCCGCATCAATCGCGCGCTTGGCGGCATCCTTGATGTTCTGCGGCGTGTCGAAATCCGGCTCGCCCGCGCCCAGGCCGATCACATCCTTGCCTGCCGCTTTCAGCTGGGCCGCCTTGGTGGTGACGGCGATCGTTGGCGAGGGTTTCACGCGCGCCAGCGTGTCGGACAAGAAGGGCATCATCGGCTCCTGATTTGTCATTTCCGGCCTTTGCTCTTATGGTCGGGCGGAAACCCGATCAAGCGATATCGACCGACAGGAGAGGCAAGATGGTGGAAAACGACACAACAGCGACATGGTTCTCGGCAGAGGTGGCCACATTCGGCGACCGGCTGGCCGGCGCGCGTGAGGCGGCAGGGCTGAGCCAGCCCGATCTGGCGAAACGGCTGGGGGTGCGCCTGACCACAGTTCAGGCCTGGGAGGATGATGCATCCGAGCCCCGCTCCAACCGTCTGCAGATGCTTGCGGGCATGCTGAACGTGTCGATCCGCTGGCTGCTGACCGGGATGGGCGACGGGCTTGACGCGCCCTCGGCCCCCGGCACCCATGATGCGGCGACGGTGGAGGCGCTGGCCGATCTGTCGCGCATGCGCGCGCAGATGCTGGCGTTGGCGCAGGATCTGGGGCAGATGGAAACCCGGCTGCACCATCTGATGCGGCGCGAAGAGGTGGATGTGGAATGACAGTAACCGAAGCACCCGATGCCCGGATCAAGCGCATGAAGATGCGGTCCTGGCGGCGTGGGACCAAGGAAATGGATCTGGTGCTCGGCCCCTGGGCCGATGCGCATCTTGATGCTCTGGCCCCGGCGCAGCTGGAGGAATACGAGGTTTTGCTGGCCGAGAATGATCAGGACCTGATGGCCTGGATCTTCGGTCAGGCCGAGCCCGATCCCGCAATTGCGCCACTGCTGGCCGAGATCACTGCTTTTGCCCGCGACAGGTTGCGTAGGATTTGAGCAAAGCCCGGTTCTAGTTTACGGAATGTTGGTGGTTTGTGCTGATTCTGCCCCTTGCACTTGGAAGGCGGAGATCACGGATGACGCATCAGGCCCCCGTTCTGGATGGCTCGCACAAGGTTCTGACGGCTGGCTATCTGGACAGTCTGGCACTGGTCGAACGGTTGCACCGGCTGCTGCTCGATGTCATCAAGGATGAGTTCGAGCGGCTGGCGATACTGGAAATCAACTCGGTGCAGGCGCTGCTCTTGTTCAACATCGGCGACAATGAGGTGACAGCGGGGGAGCTGAAAAGCCGGGGCTACTATCAGGGCAGCAATGTCAGCTACAACCTGAAAAAGCTGGTCGATCTGGGCTATATGCACCACCAGCGCTCAGAGCTTGACCGCCGGTCCGTCCGGGTGCGGCTGACGGAAAAGGGGCGACGGGTGCGGCAGGTGCTGAACGATCTGTTCGCCCGCCATGCCGAGGTGCTGCTGAAAAAGGCGGTGATCGACGCGGCGGGGATGGAAGAGGTGAACCACTCCCTCAAACGGCTGGAACGGTTCTGGACCGATCAGATCCGCTATATCTATTAGCGCCGCCACAGCCCGGCATGGGTCGCCAACCGCCCCTGCAATTTGGCCAGCAGCCGGTTGCCAAGCCCCGGATGCGGCAGATCACCCGTCGCCAACCGCTCCACCGCCACTTCGGGCGGGCAGGGGCGGCTGGACACCGGGTCATAGTAGCGCGGATAGGCGATCAATGCGGCATGCACCAGTTGATCCAGCGTGGGGCGCGGCAGCAAGGCCCCGTCCGCCGCGCGCAAGCGGCGCGCAGGCACCGGCCCCAGATCGCGGGTCAGCCCCCAACCGGCATAGAACGGCGCGCCCAGACAGGTGACGGGCTTGCCCCTGAGCAGCGCCTCGAACCCCAGCAGGCTGGTCATCGTCCAGACCTCATCACAGGCACCAATCAGCGCCACCGGGTCGGCGCGCGTGGCAACAATATCTGCCAATCCGTTCAGATCGCTCGCGGAAATTGCGCCGGGTCGCAGCCCCGCCTCCACATCCGGGTGCGGTTTGTAGACCAGCACCCCATCGGGGTGCGCCGCCCGGGCGGCCTGCAACAGGGCAAGATTGCTGCGCACCTCACCGCCGCCTTTCAGGATCGAGGCATCATCCTCGACCTGTCCCGGCACCAGAATCCGAAGGCCCACCGGCAGATCGGGGTATGCGCCGGGCAGGTTGTATTTGGTGAGCCCCAGCGCCACCAGCCGCGTGCGTAGCCGCGCTGCACGGGCCAGCCCGCCGGGCGGGGGCGGGGCAAGGATCAGCCGCTCCAGCCGACTTTCCCGACTGGGGTCGTAATAGATTCCCAGATCATCCGCCACCAGGGACAGCGGCGGCACCAGATCGGCCCCCAGCCCGCGCGAGCGCAGAAAGCCATCCTCGACCCGGCGCAGCGGCACATCGGCCCGCGCCAACCCATCGGTCTCTTTCCCGGCCCAGACCAGAAGACCCCGGCCCTTAACATCCCCCGGCACATCACGGAAAACCAACGGCTTTTCCTGCCCGAACACCGCTTGCAACCGCCCGCGTTTCCACAGCCGCATCCCCAGAGCGACATGGCCCGTCCGGTCCTCGCGATAGCACCGCACCTCGGCCTCCAGCTGGTCCACCGCTTCTTCGAAGCTGCACAGCCGGTCGCGGCAGGGGTCGTACCAGACCGGGGCCAGGATCATCGCCGCGGCAAACAGCTGCACCATTGTCAGGCTGCGGCCGCGACGGGGCTGGGCGGCGGCATCATGGGTCAGGCCCCAGCCGGCATAGAAGGGCTGGCCAAAGACATGCGGGCGATGACCGGCCAGAATCGCCTCGAACCCCAGTTGCGACGAGACGGTGTAGACCGCAATCGCCCCTTCCAGCAGCGCCCAAGGCGAGACCGGATCGGCCAGCACTGTCACCCGATCCGACACATCCGAAGCGGAAAAATGCCCGCCCCGCAGGCCAAGCGCGGTTTCTGGATGCACCTTGATAACGATCCGTGCGCGCGGATGTGCCTCCATCGCCTCGGCCAGCATCTGCGCGAATGTCTGCTCGGTCGCGCCGCCATGGCGGATCGAGGCATCGCCGCGCGTCTGATCGACCACCAGCACATAGCCCGGGTCCGGCACGGGCAGCGAGGACTGATGCATATTGTATTTTGACAAGTCAGACGCCCGAAGCCGCGCAATTCCGTCCCGCGCTCGCATTAGAATGTTCGAATTGTCTAAGTGATCGGTAGCGAGGATCTGCTCCAGCCGCGACGGTCCGGCGCTGTCGAAATGCACGCCCAGCGGGTCGATCAGCAGTCCCAGCTTGCCGCCACCCAGCCGACCGGGTCGGATGCCGCGCAGGAACGCATCCTCCAGCCGGATCAGCGGCACGCCGCGCCGGGCCGCCACGGCCTCGCCGCGCGGCGCGTAGGGGCTGCGGCCCCAGACCACCACGCCATCCTGTGGCCCCGGCAGACCCAGCGCCAGCTGATGCCCGCACAGTGCCAGAATCCGCCGCAGCTGGCGGTCCCTCAGAAAGCCCGCGTTGTAATGATAAAGCCGCCGGGGAAGGGCCCCGGCGGCTTTTGGTCTGTCATCGGGTTGCGGTGCCAAGCCGGTCTCAGCTGCCAGAGCCCACGGTCGCCAGCGAGTCTGCGGCCCCTGCCGTGCCGGTGATCGCGGACAGCGCCTTTTGCCACTGCACGAAGGGCGCTTCGGTCACATAAACAGTGTCCTGATCACGGATCACGAAATCACGGGCCTCGAACATGCCGGTCGGCTGGGTCAGGTCCAGCACATAGACCATGCGTTGCGCGCCGCGCAGATCGTTGCGGCCCAGCACGGCATTGGCAATCGCCTCGGGCTCGTTGCGGAACACGAACACCCCGGTCGGATCGGCCAGGTTGGTGTTCAGCCCGCCCACAATCGCAATCGCCTCGATCGCCGACAGGGTCTGGGTTTCGAACGGCACGCGGTTCTGGGTGCCGGTCGCGCCCAATGCCACAAAGGCGCGGGTGTCACGTTCGACCACGATCTTGTCGCCGGGGCGCAGGGCAATGTCGAGCGAGGGGTTGGAATGGAGATCCTGTAGCCAGACCCTTCCGGTGTGGTTTCCGCGGGTGACGCGGATCAATGCCACCTCGGGCGGGATGGCGACGCCACCGGCGCGCGCGATCATTGCCGAGAGTTTGCGGGTCGGGCGCTCGATCGCGTAGACGCCATTGGCACCCACAGACCCTTGCACCGAAACGGTCGATCCGTCCCCCGCCACCCGCGCCACGGTCACCTGCGGGTCGGGCGTCTGGGTGTCAAGCTTGCGGGTGATCGCCTGACGCAAGCCCTCGGGGGTCTGTCCGGCGGCCTTGATCCGCCCGGCATAGGGCACAAAGATATAGCCCTGACCGTCGACCTGCACCTCTTCGAGCGCGCTGACACGCTGGCCGGTGTTGCCCAGAAGCGGGTCGTCGCGGACGTTTTCAAAGATGGTCAGCGCCAGCGTGTCGCCGGGGTTGATCGTATCCGATCCCACCACGCCCGCATTCAGGAAGGCGGAGGAAAAGCCGAAGGCCGGCATCACCGCCGTTGCCCGGGTTACGCGCTGGTTGACGGTGACGATGAAGGCGTCGCCTTGCTTCAGCACGGATCCCTTGAAAATCTCTGCCTTGTTCGGGCCCGATCGCGGCAGCCCGCAGGCTGCCGTGGTTGCCACAAGGGCAACAAGGCAAAGGGCTTTCGCCCCCTTTGTCGTAAGCACTTTCACTGCTCGGGCTCCTTTAACTGGATTTGCCTCAAGTTTTGCCTGCAAAGCTACAGAACGGATTGAGAAAATACCAGCGCCGGGTTTTGCGCTCAGTTCACCAGCCGCAACTGTTGCCGTGGTGCCGCGCTTCCCGAAATCAGCGCATCATAGGGATCTTCGGGCGACAGCATCATGTCCACCACCTGCCGCAGCACCTCCCGCCGCCCGCGCGCGCTGTAAAAGCCGCCGGTGATCTGGCTGGTTTCCAGCAGATAGTGCCGGTAGTCGCGGTAGGCGCGGGCATCGGGACGGGTGGGGCGGGCGAAGAACTGCGCAATCGGTTGATGTGACACGAATTCCGGCTTGGCATAGACCGCCGCGCCGAATGTTTTCAGGGCCATGCCGCGCCACAGCACCTGTTGCCCGGCGGTGGAATTCACCGTGGCAGCGCTGCGGGCGTGGTTGAGCAATTGCGCCAGCTTTCCGCCGCGCACGAAATGCACCCGCCCCTCCACCCCATGCAAACGCGACAGGCGGCGGATTTCGGCTTTCAGCGGCGCGCGCCCGTCTTCCAGCGGGTGGGCCTTGAACACCAGATGGTGGTGGGGTGCCGCGCCTTTGGCAAAGCCTTCGACCACCACCGCCAGAAATTCGGCCATGGTTCGGAACGGGGAATGCATCTGAAAACTGGCGTCATGCTCCAGTTGCAGCAACACCAGATGATAGGGAAAGCCGCCATGCTTGATGCGGAACTGCGCGATCATCCGTTCCCAGCGGTGAAAGGGCAGCAGCACAAGCCTTTGGCAATACAGCAGGAATTCCTGCCGCACGGTCTGTTTGCGATGCGGGCGGAAATGGCGGAAATCCCAGAACCCGGTCAGCACGAACCAATGATAAAGCGCGCCCCAGAAGATGTGCTGGCGCATGTCGCCCCAACGCGCGGGCGCTTCGGGCTGGTCAATTTCCGCCTTTGCCAGCGCAGCCTGCATCTGGCCCACCGACATCTGCATCAGCCTTGAATGTCCGTTCGACCCGTCGCGTTCATAGGTCACCCAATGGGGGCGCAGATACCCCTCTTCAAACACATGCACCATCACACCCGCCGCTTTCGCGGCCAGAACCGCCTGCGCATGGATCGGGCGGGTGTCGCCGTAAAGCACCAGATCAGTGATCGAGTGGTCGCGCAGCAGAGCTGCGATCCGCTCCGGCCACAACTCGGGCGGGTCGCTGAACGCGATGAATGTGTCATCCGACGGCCAGAACGCCCGATCGCCGCGGTTGAACCCCACCCGCCGGACCTGCGCGCCTGCCGCCTGGAGCATCCTGCCCAGACGCTGGAAAAAGGGCCCGTGTGGCCCTTGCAGGAACAGAAAGCGGCGGTTTTCTCCGGTCGTGCGCATAGGGTCCGTCTGATCTCCCCGGCCACAGGTTTGCGGCGCTGTCGTTAACCTTTAGCGACCTGCCAAGGTCAAAGCACGGCGAATTTTAGGCAAATCCTGTCCGGTCTTGCACCGGCTTTTTCCGCAGGCTAGGCATATCGGCAAAGGAGAACGGCCATGTTCACAGGGATCATCAGCGATATCGGTGAGGTTTTGGCGGTGGAGCAGCAGGGCGACCTGCGCGCCCGGATCGGCACCCGATATGATGTGGGCGGCATCGACATTGGCGCGTCGATCGCCTCAGACGGGGTGTGCCTGACGGTGATTGCCACCGGAACCATCCCACGCAACTGGTATGACGTGCAGATTTCGGCGGAAACCGTCAGCAAGACCAATCTGGCCCGCTGGCAACCGGGCAGCAGGGTCAATCTGGAACGCGCATTGAAGGTTGGGGATGAGTTGGGTGGCCATATCGTGTCGGGCCATGTTGACGGCGTGGCCGAGGTGGTGGGGGTGGTGCCCGAAGGTGACAGTCTGCGTGTCACCTTCCGTGCGCCGCCGGGTCTGGCGCGGTTCATCGCGCCCAAGGGTTCGGTGGCGTTGAATGGCACGTCCTTGACGGTGAACGAGGTGGATGGCACCGATTTCGGCATCAACTTCATTCCGCACACCCAGAAGGCGACGACATGGGGCGATGTGGCGGTCGGTGACAAGGTGAACCTTGAGGTGGACACCATGGCCCGCTACGTCGCAAGGCTGCGCGAATGGGACCAGGCGCAGGCATAGGCCACAACGGCGGGCCGGAGCCTGCCGGGCGCCATTTCAGCGCCTGAGCGCGACGTTTTTGCGCATTTCGCACAACAGCTCTGCGCGGCCAGCCTCTGGCTTTTGAAATCCTGTCGGGTTACAGCCAGACAAACCCGTGCAGGAACGCAGCTCATGACCCAATATTCCGACGCCATCTCTACCGTCGAAGACATCATCGACGACGCGCGCAACGGGCGCATGTTCATTCTGGTCGATCATGAGGACCGCGAGAACGAGGGCGATCTGGTGATTCCGGCGCAGATGTGCACCCCGCAGGCGGTGAACTTCATGGCGACCTACGGTCGGGGCCTGATCTGTCTGGCACTGACCGCAGACCGGGTGGACCAACTGGGTCTGCAACCGATGAGCCCGAAGAACTCGTCGCGTCTGGCATCAGCCTTTACCCTGTCGATCGAGGCGCGCGAAGGCATCTCTACCGGCATTTCCGCCGCTGACCGGGCCCGCACCGTCTCGGTCGCCATTGACCAGACCAAGGGCCCGCAGGATATCGCCACGCCGGGCCACGTCTTCCCGCTGCGCGCGCGCGATGGTGGGGTGCTGGTGCGCGCCGGTCATACCGAGGCGGCGGTCGATGTGGCGCGGCTGGCCGGCCTGAACCCGTCGGGCGTGATCTGCGAGGTGATGAATGACGATGGCACCATGGCCCGTCTGCCCGACCTGATCACGTTCGCGCAGAAACATGGCCTGAAAATCGGCACGATTTCCGATCTGATCGCCTATCGCCGCCGCAACGACAATCTGGTGAAGCTGAGCGAAGAGCGCATTGTCACATCGGAATTCGGTGGCGACTGGACCATGCGGATTTACGCCGATGCGACCGAAGGCGCGGAACATGTGGTGCTGATCAAGGGCGACATCACCACCCCCGGCCCGGTGCTGACCCGGATGCACACGCTCGACCCGCTTTTGGATGTGGTTGGCCTTGGCGGGGCAGGGCGCACGGCGGAGTTTGCCGAGTCGATGAAACTGATCGCCGCCGAGGGGCGCGGCGTGCTGGTGCTGTTGCGCGATCTGAGCATGAAGCTGGCCCCCGATCCGGGCGCCGCGCCGCAAACCCTGCGGCAATACGGCATCGGCGCGCAGATCCTTGTCTCGCTGCGCCTGAACGAGCTGACCCTGCTGACCGACTCGCCGCAGCCGAAACTTGTCGGGCTCGAGGGCTATGGGCTGACCATTGCCGGCACGCGCCGGATCACGGAGTGAACCATGGCCACGCATGAAGCCCATTCCACCCTGCCGCTGCCTCAGTTTGACCAGCCCGTAAAGCTGCTGATCGTGGTCGCGCCCTATTACCGTGACATTGCCGACAGCATGATTGCCGGCGCGCGCGCCGTCGCGGCCAGCTGCGGGGCAGAGGTGGATCTGGTCGAGGTGCCCGGCGCGCTGGAGGTGCCGACCGCGATTGCGATGGCCGAGCGGCAGGCGAAATTTGATGGCTATGTCGCGCTTGGCTGCGTGATCCGGGGCGAGACCACGCATTATGATACGGTCTGCAACGATTCCAGCCGTGCGATCAGCCTGCTGGGCCTGCAGGGCGCATGTATCGGCAATGGTATCCTCACCGTGGAAAACCGCGCGCAGGCCGAGATGCGGGCCGATCCGGCGGGCCAGAATAAAGGTGGTGGCGCTGCGGCAGCGGCCTTGCACCTGATCGCGCTTTCGCGCAAATGGGCGGGCCAGACGAAAGGGATCGGGTTCCGCGCATGACTGACCACAAACCGGCCACCAAACCGAACAGTGCCGAGAAAAAGCAGATGCGCTCTGCCGCGCGGCTTTATGCCGTGCAGGCGCTGTTCCAGATGGAAGTGTCGGGCCAGACCATCAAGGCCGTGTGCAGCGAGTTCGAGGTGCACCGTTTCGGTGCCACCTATGACGAGGGCGAATTCGTCGAAGGTGATGTGAACCATTTCCGCACGCTGGTGGATCACGCGGTGAACTATCAGGCGCTGATCGACCAGATGACCGACCGGGCACTTGTCGCCAAATGGCCGATCGACCGCATCGACCCTGTGCTGCGCGCCCTGTTCCGCGCGGCCGGAGCAGAGTTGACGCAGATGCCGACTCCGCCCAAAGTGGCGATCACTGAATTTGTTGATGTGGCCAAAGCCTTCTTCCCAGAGGGAAAAGAGTCCAAATTTGTAAACGCTGTGCTGGATCACATGGCGCATGAGGCCAAGCCCGAAGGGTTCTGATGCGTCACAGGGTCTGACCGATTCAAACAGGAGCCTGATCATGTCTCGCCTTGTCTTTGCCCTGACAGCCGCCCTTGGCCTTGCCGCCTGTCTGCCCGCCGGGGCGCAGGATGTTCCATCGCAATACCGCGCCATTGAATGGAAACTCTTGTCGATCGACGGCCAGCCGTTTCCGGCCGATGCCAAAATCGACCTGAACACGCCCGGCCAGATCTCGGGGCAGGGGCCGTGCAACCGTTTTTCCGGCAGTTACGATGGCATATTGCCCGAGTTCCGCCCCGGTGCGATCGCCGCCACCAAGATGGCCTGCGCCGATCTGGCCGCCGAGTCGGCGATGTTTGCCGCGCTTGAGGCAATGACGCGGGCCGAGGTGACAGGGCCGGTGACCCTGCTGCTGACCGGGCCAAAGGGGGGCAGCATGGAATTTGTCCGCCCCGTGAACTGAGACATGCCGGGCATGTGACAGGCCTGCGGCGATATGGACCTTTCTCTTTGCCGCAGCCGCGTTAATCTTCTGATCCTGTCAGGAGCACATCATGCCCAAACTCATCCGCCTTTATATCGTGAACGTCGCCATCGGCTTTGGCATAGCGGCGGCTTTTGTCGCCGGGCTGGTCTGGCTGGATGTCGGCGGGCTGCAACGCCTGATCCTGCACTCGCCGATGGGATGGGTCGCAGCGCTGATGCTGGTCATGTTCAACGGCGTGGTCTTTGCGGGCGTGCAATTTGCGATTGCAATCATGCGGATGGCCGAACCCGAAGACACACCGCCGGGCGGCAGACGCGAACGCCTGATCCCGGTTCCAGTGCGGGCAACCGTGCCCGCCGCGCGTCGCGCCGGGCAGCCCCGCTAACGCGGCGCTCTGCCTTGTCGGGGCGAGGATGTCTTGCGACATATTCCTAATGCAAATCATGTATTTGCCTTCCGCTGCGTCACCTCACAAATCATAACAGAACGGTGATCGCAGGGAACGAGTGGCGTTCCCGCGCGTTTCCTGTGCGACCGGCACGAGAGAGGCCGGTGTGTGTGAAAAGGATATTATGATGACAGTCAAACTCCGCACCCTTGGTGCCGGCGTGCTGGCCATTGCCGCCGCCCAAGTCGCTTTCGCGCCTGCTGCTGTGGCGCAGGTTGCCATCACGGGCGTCGAGCGTTTGAACGATCGTCTCGACGACATCGATGATGATGTCGCACGGGACATGCGGCGCGCAGAAGACGCGGCACGGTTCGGCAATCCCGAGTTCCGTCCCGGTATGAGCGGTTCTGCTTCGCTGGGCTACTCCGGCAAAACCGGCAACAACGAGTCGCAGGACATCACCGCCGGTGTGCGTCTGCGCTATTCGCAGGGCCAGTTCGTGCAGACGATCGGCGCAGCACTCGACTTTTCCGAGTCGAACAACACTGCAACCAAAGAAGATGTTTTCGTCGTCTATGACGCAAACTACTACTTTGATCAGAGCTTCTATGCATTCGCCCTGGCCCGTCTGCAATCCGACGGTCTGGCGACCGAATGGGATGGCGTTGACCCCGTTGTTGACCCACGTGCGGGAAAAACCCGTCGTGACGCCTTCATCGGTTTTGGCCCTGGCTACCGTATCGTGAACACGCCGGACATGACCTGGCGTCTGCAAGCTGGTATCGGCATCAGCTACCTGCAGGATGGTCTGAAAAATTCGACCACGGAAACCGGCTATCTGGCCGCGTCGCGGTTCTTCTACAAGATCAACGACAACTTCTTCGTGACGAATGACACCGACATCCTTAAGTCGAAGTCGGCGCTGCGCGCCAGCAACGATCTGGGTCTGAACGTCAAGATGACCGACGCTTTCTCGACCCGCGTCAGCTACCTGACCGAGTACAACGATAGCCGTGCCATCAAGACCGACAACAAGGTGGGCGTTTCGCTGGTGTTCGGCTTCTGAGCCGGAAAACCCCACACAGCAGGAAAGGGGCGGAGAAATCCGCCCCTTTTTCGTGTCTGCCGTAAAGGGTAGGGTGGCGGGCCCGCAGCAGCCGTGGGTGGCATGGTTTCCCGAGAGCCAGAGGTCTCAGGTGGGCACCAGGTAGCAAGACCAGGATCTTGCCAGAGCCAGCATCCATTCGTTTGCTTATCGGCCACTGGAAAAAAGCCCCAGCACGCGAAGAGCAGCACCCGCCACCGCTACAGATAGGCGTGCAAAGGGCCGCCTGCAAGGCTTGTCAGGTGTTCATCCTTCGTTCATATTCCCTGCCATGGATGCACCAGGCGAAAATCTGCCCCCGATGCCCGGCCAACGCCTCGCGCGCGGCGTGGCGCGTGCCCTGCGCGATATGGGGTTTGTGACGGTCGAGGAGCTGGTGCCGACCCCCGGTCTGCGTGTCGATCTGATGGCGCTTGGCCCCAGGGGGCAGGTCTGGGTGATCGAATGTAAATCCTGCCGCGCCGATTATCAGGCCGACCGCAAATGGCAGAACTATCTGCCCTGGTGTGACCGTTTCTTCTGGGCGGTGGATGCCGATTTTCCTACCGGGCTTTTGCCCGAAACCTCTGGCCTGATCCTCGCCGATGCCTACGGCGCCGAAATCATGCGCATGGGGCCGGAAACCCCGCTTGCGCCTGCCCGGCGCAAGGCCGTGCTGCAAGGCTTTGCCCGCCACGCCGCCCTGCGTCTGCAGGCGCTGCGTGACCCGGCTGGCGCTATTTCCGCCTGGGCTTAGACTTGCCGCTTCCCATAGCGCGTACGGCTTCTGCCGCCGCGCGCAGTTCTTCGGCAATCTCTTCCGCCTCTTCCGGCTCGAAATCCAGCGGCAGTTCGACCCCGCCATCGGCTTCGATGTAAATCCGGACCATCCCGGCCGAGGTCGGCCCGATCTGAAGGTTTGCGGCGATTTCGCTTTCCTTGTCGATGCCCATTGCGGCCCCCTTGCGTGTGCAGACCTTGGCCTAGCGTCCTTTGCCCGCTTTCGCAAGTCTGCACGACCTTGGCGCAAGTTTTGCGCCGACCCCGCTTGCAATCCCGGGCAAGGGGGGTTAAATCGCCCCCAAGTGCCGGCTTAGCTCAGTTGGTTAGAGCACTAGATTGTGGATCTAGGGGTCCCCCGTTCGAGCCGGGGAGCTGGTACCATCCTTCCTTCGCTGCCAACGCCCAAAGCGCCCCTCCGGGGCCTTTGGCGTTTGTGCGCCGCGCCGCCCTTTCCCTTGCCCCGCCGCTTGGCTATGGTCACCCTCCGACCGAGAGGGAACGCACCATGACGCCAGACACCACCCGCCGCATCGCCCAGACCATCGCAACCGAGATCAACGCCCAGACCGCGCAGGTCACCGCTGCCGTGGCGCTGCTGGATGAGGGCGCAACCGTGCCCTTCATCGCGCGCTACCGCAAAGAGGTGACCGGGGGCCTCGATGATTCGCAGCTGCGCCTGCTGGCCGAACGGCTGGTCTATCTGCGCGAGATGGAACAGCGACGCACGGCGATCTTTGGCTCGATCACCGAGCAGGGCAAGATGACCGACCCGCTTGGCTTGTCGATCGCCAAGGCCACGACCAAGGCGGAACTCGAAGACATCTACCTGCCCTACAAACCCAAACGCCGCACCAAGGCGATGATCGCCCGCGAAAACGGGCTGCAACCGCTGGCCGATGCCATCCTCGCCGATCGCAGCGCCGATCCCGCCACGCTGGCGGCAGGGTATGTCACCGAAGCCGTCGCCGATGTGAAAGCCGCGCTGGAAGGCGCGCGCGACATCATCGCCGAAGGCTTGTCGGAAAACGCGCCCCTGCTGGGCCGCCTGCGCGAGCATATGAAAAAGGTCTCCCGCCTGTCCGCCAAGGGCGTTGCGGGCAAGGAAACCGAGGGCGCGAAATTCTCCGACTATTTCGCGCATGACGAACCCTGGGCCACCGCCCCCAGCCACCGCGTTCTGGCCATGCTGCGCGGCCGCAATGAGGGGTTCCTGACGATTGATCTGGAGATCGACCCCGACGCCGCCCGCGGCCAGAGCCCGGCGGAACTGGCCTGCGGTGCTGCCCTTTCGGCAGCCTCCAAAGGCGCGGCTGATGCCTGGCTGCGCGAAGCGGCCAGCTGGGCCTGGCGGATCAAGCTGAAAACCTCGCTCACCCTCGACCTGATGGGCGAGTTGCGCGACCGGGCCGAGGCCGAGGCGATCAACGTCTTTGCCCGCAACCTCAAGGATCTGTTGCTGGCCGCCCCTGCGGGGGGCAAGGCCACCATGGGGCTTGACCCCGGCATCCGCACCGGGGTCAAGGTCGCGGTGGTGGATGCCACCGGCAAGGTGCTGGCCACGGATACCGTCTATCCGTTCCAGCCCAAGAACGACCTGCGCGGCGCGCAGGTGGCGCTGGCCCAACTGATCGGCAAGCACAAGGTGCAGCTGATCGCCATAGGCAACGGCACCGCCAGCCGCGAGACCGAAAAGCTGGTGGCCGACCTGCTGGCCGTGCTGCCGGGGTCGGAAAAGCCGGTCAAGGTCATCGTCTCCGAGGCCGGGGCCTCGGTCTATTCCGCCTCGGAACTGGCCTCAAAAGAGTTTCCCGATCTGGATGTCAGCTTGCGCGGTGCTGTCAGCATCGCGCGGCGCCTGCAGGACCCGCTCGCCGAACTGGTCAAGATCGAACCCAAAAGCATCGGCGTCGGCCAGTACCAGCACGACGTGGACCAGCACCGCCTTGGCCGCTCGCTGGAAGCGGTGGTCGAAGACGCCGTGAACGCCGTTGGCGTCGATCTCAATACCGCATCCGCCCCCCTGCTGGCCCGCGTCTCGGGCGTCGGCCCCGGTCTGGCCGAGGCGATCGTGGCCCACCGCGACGCCAACGGCCCCTTCACCACCCGGCGCGACCTGCTGAAGGTCGCGCGCCTCGGGCCAAAGGCCTTCGAGCAGGCCGCAGGCTTCCTGCGCATCGCCGGGGGCAAGGAGCCGCTCGACGCCTCATCGGTCCACCCCGAAGCCTATGACGTCGCCCGCCGCATCACCGCTGCCTGTGGCCGCGACATCCGCAGCCTGATGGGGGACGCCAGCGCGCTGCAAAAGCTCGACCCCCGCGCCTTCATCGACGACCGCTTCGGCCTGCCCACGGTGAAAGACATCCTGTCCGAACTGGAAAAGCCGGGCCGCGACCCGCGCCCCGGTTTCCGCACCGCCACCTTCGCCGAAGGCGTGAACGAGATCCGCGATCTGAAACCCGGCATGATGCTGGAAGGCACGGTCACCAACGTCGCCGCCTTCGGCGCCTTTGTCGATGTGGGTGTGCATCAGGATGGGCTCGTGCATGTCAGCCAGCTCGCCGACCGCTTCGTGAAAGACCCGCATGAGGTGGTGAAGGCCGGCGATGTGGTGCAGGTCCGCGTGGTCGAGGTCGACGCGGCGCGCAAGCGTATCGCCCTGACCATGCGCAAGGACAGCGCCGACGCCCGCGAAACCGCGCGCGAGCGTGCTGCGGACAGGGCGGACAAACCCGCACCCCGCAGCAAACCGCAACCGATACAGGCCGCGCCGCAAGGCACCAGCGCCAATCCGTTTGCCGATGCGCTGAAAGGCAAGTTCGGGAAATAAGATGAGTATTTGGAAAGCAGAAATTCCAGGCGGTCTTTGCAATTGCTGCTTGCCCAAATACTCCCGCCGGAGGCACCTGTCGCCGGGGCAGGGCGCGCCCGGTGGTCAGTTCGTCTTGCGCCTGGGCAGAAACGGCAAGGGCGCGACCGGCACGCCGTCTTCAATCAGCTTTTTCGCCTCTTCCGGCTTTGCCTCGCCATAGATCGCGCGTTCCGGGGCGATGCCGTCATGCATCGCGCGCGCCTCGGTCACGAAATTCATGCCGACATATTCCGAATTGGCCTCCACCTGCGCGCGCAGGGCGGCAAGAGCCTGTTCCTTTCCCGTCACTGGTTGTGACAGGCCCGGAGCATTGGGGGTTGGAGCAGGGGAGCCGGCCGCGCGGGCGGGGCGGAGGGCGGGCGCCATCAGCAGTTTTTCCACCCCCGTCGCACCACAGACCGGACAGCTGACATGCCCCGCCGCTTGCAGAGAATCATAGGACGCCGCCGACTGGAACCAGCTGTCGAACTCATGCGCTTGCGGGCATTTCAGGCTGTAGCGGATCATGTCTGCACCGATGCAGGGGGCATATCCCCCGGTCCACAGCTAGCAATCCGCCGCGCGAATTCAAGCATGCTTTTCGCGGGCATCCACGCTTGAAAGCTTTTGGCCCCTGCAGGAAAGCCGCACCAACAGGCCGCGCAGATCCGGCTCCACCACCTTGCGCGCGGCTTTGCGCGCGTCGAACCATTTGCGCCGCCGTTCCTTGCGCTCGGGGTATTTGTCGACAAGCTGGGTGACGCGCAGGGAAAAGACGCTGACGAGGCAGGGAACCGGCGGTTTTGGCAGGCACAGTTTGTCATATCGGTAAAAGCCAAGCGGGGCCGCCGCTTCGACCTCGCCTTGCACCCCGGCTTCTTCCCAGGCCTCGATCACAGCCGTCTCGGCTGCGGTCTTGCCTTCCATCGGCCAGCCCTTGGGGACGATCCAACGCCCGGTATCGCGGCTGGTGATCAGCAGAACCTGGACCCGGCCACGATGCATCCTCCAGCACAGGGCGGCGTTCTGGTTGGCGCTCCCTTCGGTCAGGGGAGGGGTAAACTGGTCTGGGGTCGCTCGTTTCATAACGTCTTTTTCTTTGTTCTGCCCGTCGTAGATCAAGGGGGTCCGTGGAAATGAATTAACTTTGTCATTTAGCTAACCAACATGCAAACGGGGATAGCCGTTCCAGATCACCTGTTTATATGGTCTCTTTGTCAGAAAATTGTCACCCCGTGGGACCGACAAATCCGTGATCGGGACCGATTAATCGGAAATCGGACTTTGACCTGCCGCAGAACGGGTCTATTTCGCCAGCATGGGATGGAAAGGGGATCACATGCGGCGGCGGGTATTTCTGGGTCGGGCTCTTGCCGGTATGGGTCTTGGGGTGACTGCACCGGCTGTGCTCGCGGCGACCGCAGCCCGGAGCGGGTTTTCCTTTGCCTCGATCGACGGCGGTTTGATCAGGCTGGATGATTGGCGCGGCCATCCGGTGCTGGTGGTGAACACCGCGTCGCTTTGTGGCTTTGCCGGGCAGTTCGATGATCTTCAGGCTTTGCATGACCGCTACGCCGCGCGCGGCTTGCTGGTGCTGGCGGTGCCATCTGATGATTTCAATCAGGAACTGGCCGATGCGCAGGCAGTGAAGGAATATTGCGCGCTGCGCTTTGACCTGACGCTGGCGATGACCGATATCACCCATGTCCGGGGGCCGAAGGCACATCCGTTCTACCAATGGCTGGCGGCCGAGCATGGCTTTACCCCCGGATGGAACTTCAACAAGGTGCTGATTGGGCCGGAGGGAGAGGTGCTGGGCACCTGGGGTTCGGCGGTCAAGCCGACGGCAGGTGCGATCATCCGGCGGATCGAGCCGCTGCTGCGCTGACCTTGCCGCTGTTCATCGGGTCAGAGATCTATCGCGGCTCGTCCTACGGGCCGTCCCATCCGCTGCGGGTGCCGCGTGTGTCCACGGTGATCGACCTGTGCCGCGCCTTCGGCTGGCTGCCCGCCGCGCAATACCGCACCAGCCCAAGGGCAAGGGCCGCAGCCCTGACCCATTGGCATACGCCTGACTATGTTGCGGCGCTGCAGCGGGCCGAGGCGGAGGGCGCCGTTTCCGACGCCACCCGCGCGCGGCACCATCTGGGCACGCTGTCGAACCCGGTGTTCGGTCAGGTGTGGTCCCGCCCCGCCACCGGTGCAGGCGGCGTGATGCTGGCGGCGGAGCTGCTGGCGACCGGCACGAGGGCCGTGCATGTGCCGGGTGGCGGCACCCATCACGGCCTGCCGGACCGGGCCAACGGCTTTTGCTATCTGAACGATCCGGTGCTGGCCGTTCTGGCGCTGCGCCGGGCCGGGATGGCGCGGGTCGCCTATATCGACATCGACGCGCATCATTGCGACGGGGTGGAGCAGGGGCTTGCGGGGGATCCGGAAACCCTGCTGATCTCCACCCATGAACAGGGGCGCTGGCCTTTCACCGGCGCGCTGGAGGATGAGGGGGGCGGCAATTGCATCAACCTGCCGCTGCCGCGCGGCTTCAATGATACCGAAATGCGTGCGGTGCTCGATGAGGTGATCCTGCCGCAGGTGCAGGCCTTCCGCCCCGATGTGATCGTGCTGCAAGCTGGGGCGGATGCGCTGGAGGAAGACCCGCTGTCGCGGCTGTCGCTGTCGAACCGGGCCTATGTCGCCGTGTTGCGCGCTTTGCTGCCGATGGCGCCGCGCTTTCTGTTGCTGGGCGGCGGCGGCTATAATCCGTGGTCTGTCGGGCGCTGCTGGTCCGCGCTCTGGGCCACTTTGGCAGGCGTTGAGATCCCCGACCGGCTGCCGGAGGCGGCGCAGACCATCCTGCGCGGGCTGTCATGGGGCGGCGGCGGGCGGCCGCCGCCTGCGCCGCATCTGCTGACCACGCTGCTGGACCCGCCGCGCGACGGCCCGCTCCACCCCGAGTTGCGGTCACGGATCGCCTACCTGGCGCAACGCCTGCGGGCATAGGGCTTCCCTTGCGCCCGCGCCGGCGGTAGATCAGAGCAAACCCCTTGCAAGGACCGCATCCGATGAAAATTGGCACCCGTGAGATCGGCCCCGGCCACCCGCCTCTGGTCATCGCCGAGATCGGCATAAACCATGGCGGCAGTCTGGATGTGGCCAAGGAAATGGTGCGCCTTGCCGCCGCTTCGGGCTGCGAGATGATCAAGCACCAGACCCATATCCTTGAAGACGAAATGACCGATGAGGCGAAAGTGATCTTTCCGCCCAATGCCGATGTGTCGATCTGGCATGTGATGGAGGCTTGCGCCCTGTCGCTGGAGGATGAGGCGGAGCTGAAGCGCTATACCGAAGAGCTGGGGATGATCTGGATCTCCACCCCGTTCTCACGTGCCGCCGCCGATTTTCTGGAAACCCTCGACGTGCCCGCCTACAAGATCGGGTCGGGAGAGGCCGACAACCTGCCGCTGATCCGCCACATCGCGAAAAAGGGCAAGCCGGTGATCATGTCCACCGGCATGCAGACCATTGAAACCCTGCGCGCATCGGTGGCGATTCTGGATGCGGCGGGGGTGGACTATGCGCTGCTGGAATGTACCAACCTTTACCCTTCGCCGCCCGAAATCGTGTCCTTGCGTGGGGTGACAGAGCTGCGTGAGGCCTTCCCCCGCGCCGTGGTCGGGTTTTCCGACCATTCCATCGGGCCGGAAATGGCGCTTGCCTCCGTTGCGCTGGGGGCCTGTATTCTGGAACGCCACTACACCGATACCCGCTATCGCAAGGGCCCCGACATCATCAACTCGATGGACCCGTCGGAACTGCGCAACCTGATTGACCGTTCGCGCGAGATCTGGATCGCCGCGAACAACCCCAAGCAACGCTCTGCCCCCGAGGAAGATGTCTACCGCTTCGCCCGCGCAAGCGTGGTCGCCGACCGCGATCTGCCCGCAGGCCATGTCATTACCGAATCCGACATCTGGGCGCGGCGTCCGGGATCGGGAGAGATTGCGGGTTATGATTTCGACAAGGTGGTGGGCCGCAGGCTCACCCGCGCCGTCACCCGCAACACCCAGTTGAAATGGGGTGATCTGGCGTGAGCTCTGCCCCCGAAGGCCTTGGTATCTGGCTGATCAACCTGCCACGCTCCACCGACCGCCGCACCCGGATGGAGGCGCAGCTGCAGGCGCTGGGGCTGGACTATGCGCTGTTTGAGGCGGTGGACGGGCGGGCCGACTGGGACCGGCTGGCAAGCAATGCTGACCTGCCAACCTTTCGCGCCAATGTCGGGCGCGAGGTGCTGCCGGGCGAAATCGGCTGCTATCATTCGCATCTGGGCGTCTGGCGGGCGTTTCTGGACAGCCCGCATAAGGTGGCGCTGGTGCTGGAGGATGACGTGGTGTTTCACGACGATTTCCTGCCCGCCCTGACGCTGGCCACCGCCCGTTCCGACCGCTGGGACATGCTCAAGCTCAACCGTATCCGGGCCAAGTTTGCGGTGGGGCAGGGCGCGCTTGGCCCCTACCGGCTCAACGCCTTTGCCGGCAGTTTCACCGGCATGGGGGCCTATCTGGTCACCCGCGACTGCGCTCAGCGGCTGTTGCCCGGCATGCTGCCGGTACGCCGCCCGATAGATCACGAGCTGGACCGGATCGACCTGCGCAATTTCCGCCATTTCGCGTTGCAGCCTTTTCCCAGCCATGTCGATGATGGCAACACCAGCACCATAACGGGGCAGGGATTCGCCGAGGTGAAGAAATTCCCCTGGTATCGCAGGCTGCGGGTCTACAAAAACCGGCTCGGCGCGTTGATCGGCAAGGGAAGCCATTTGCTGGCGGGGCGGGCAACGAAAGCGCTGCAATCGCGTGGGCCGCGACGTAACGGGTGACAGAATGAATCGTTTTTCGAACCTTCAGGGGCGCATATGATCCCGGCATGGAAAATCCGTCGCGAGCTGGGGCGCGTGGTCTGCCAGTTCATCGGACTGCCCCGCCACATCGCCTCCTGGCCCGCTCGCCGCCGCGAACCGGCATTGCGCGCTGCGCATGACCGGGATTTCGACCGGGTCGTCAAGGTTGCCACCGGCACGGTGCCCTTGGCCAAGAAACCGGCGATCTTCCTGATCTACCAGCCAAAGGGCATCGCCGCCTCCACCATCGTTACCCTCGACTGGCTGGCCGCGCATGGCTATGCGCCGGTGGTGGTAGCCAACAGCCCGGTGTCGGATGCGGATCGCGCGCTGCTGCTGGATCATGCCGCCATGGTGGTCCAACGCCCGAATTTCGGCTATGATTTCGGCGGCTACCGCGACGCCCTGCGTTTGCTGGAGCGTGCGGCACCCGATCCGGAGCGGCTGATCATCCTCAATGACAGCGCCTGGCTGCCGATGGTGCCCGATCTGCTGACCCGGATGGAGGCGCGCGATGACGCTGATATCCTTGGCCTGTTGCAGGATGAAAAGGTGATCCACGACAATCGCGGCGGCACCCCCAGCGACCGGCGGCATGTCGAATCCTATTTCTATCTGTTCAACCGCGGTGCCCTCCAGTCCGAAGCGTTCAAGACGTTCTGGCGCGACTACCGGATGACCGATTACAAGCCGCATACCATCAAGTTCGGCGAGCTGGGCTTTTCCAAGCAGATGGTCGCCGCAGGCCTGCGCATCGACGCCCTGACCAAGCGCAGCATCTTTCTGGAGCGCCTGGCACAGCAGGATGATGATTTCATCGCGCTGACGTTGAAATATGCAGCCTATGGCGACAAGGATCTGCGCCTTCAGGGCGACCGGCTGCGCGCGCTGCCACGTAGCGCGCCGGACTGGCGCGCGCAGGTGCTGGAACATATCCGCCGATGCGCCAACCGCAAGCGTTTCAATTCAGCATTCTGCTATGCCAATGACCGGATCTTCGGCACCATGTTCATGAAGAAAAGCACCGAGGAGATATTCTCTGAACTGCGCCTGCAATATATGCGCGCGGTGCGCGACGGCCATCTGCCGCCGCCCCCGCCCGAGATCGGGGCCGAGATCGCGGCGCTGGTGCACCGGCAATTTCCCGGTTTCCACAGCGAGCAACCGCAAAGCGGGGCCGCATGACCCGCCACCTCCTCTTCCTCACCGGCACCCGCGCCGATTTCGGCAAGCTGGAACCGCTTGCCGCCGCCGCCCGCGACGGCGGCCACAAGGTCACGTTCTTCGTCACCGGCATGCATATGATGGAGCGCTACGGCCTGACCAAGCTGGAGGTGCAGCGCATGCCGGGTGTGCGGGTGCATGAATTCCTCAACCAGCGACCCGGTGACGGGCAGGATATCGTGCTGGCAAAAACCGTGGTGGGCTTTTCCGACTATATCACCGAACACCACCCCGACCTGATCGTCATCCACGGCGACCGGATCGAGGCGCTGGCGGGCGCGCTGGTCGCGGCCACCAACTACATCGCCTCCGCCCATATCGAGGGCGGCGAGGTCTCGGGCACCATTGATGAGGTGTTCCGCCACTGCAACACCAAGCTGGCCACGCATCACTTCGTGTCGTCCGACGCGGCCAAACGCCGGGTGATGACGCTGGGCGAGCCAGCGCAGACCATCCACGTCATCGGCTCGCCCGAGCTTGATTTCCACGCCGGGCCGTCCGGCGTGACGATTGAGGAGGTGCGCGCGCGCTATGATATCCCCTTTGCCGATTACGGCATCGCGGTGTTCCATCCGGTGACCAGCGAACAAACGACGATGGCCGCGCAGGCGCAGGCGCTAT
The DNA here is from genome assembly GCA_046296515.1 of Paracoccaceae bacterium. Classification (GTDB taxonomy): domain Bacteria; phylum Pseudomonadota; class Alphaproteobacteria; order Rhodobacterales; family Rhodobacteraceae; genus Pseudotabrizicola. The sequence continues at coordinate 94,283 of JBKBKR010000001.1, forward strand.
TCGGCGCGCTTGCGGCGTCAAACCGCAACTTTGTGGTGATCTCACCGAACAATGATCCGGGGTCCGAGGCGATCTTTGCCGTGCTGGACGCTCTGCCAAAAGATCGTTTCCGCCTGATCCCCTCGATGCGCTTTGCTCATTTCTCGGAGCTGATGAAACATGCGGCCTGCATGGTCGGCAATTCCAGCGCCGGGGTGCGTGAGGCGCCGTTTCTGGGCATCCCCTCGCTGGATGTCGGCACCCGGCAAACCAACCGCGCCATGGCCGCTTCGGTTGCCTTTGCCGCTGCGGGCGATGGGGCTGCGGTCGCGCGCTTCCTGACCGATCACTGGGGCCAGCGCCACACGCGCGACAGCGGCTTTGGGGAAGGGCGCGCGGCAGATCGCTTTGCGCAAACCCTCGCCCGGCCTGAATTCTGGGCGCAGGGCCTGCAAAAAGCCTTCCGCGATCAATCAGATGGCTGACCCCGCACCAAAGGGTCTTGCCCTGCGCGCCTATCTGGCCGCCAGCCCGCTCATCGCGCTGGCCGGCCCGCTGGTGCTGCGCCGCCGCCTTGCGCGCGGCAAGGAAGACCCCGCCCGCGTGGCCGAAAAGCGCGGCTATGCCTCCGCCCCACGGCCCGCAGGGACGCTGGTCTGGCTGCATGCGGTGGGTCTGGGCGAGGTTCTGGCGCTGCGCGGGTTGATCGCCGCCATGGTCCGTAAAGACCCCGCTCTGCATTTTCTCATCACCTCATCCGCCCGCTCTTCGGCGCAGGTGATCGGAGCCAACCTGCCCTCCAGCACGCAGCACCAGTATCTGCCGCTTGACGCGCCCTCCTATCTTGCGCGCTTCCTCGACCACTGGCGCCCCGATCTCTCGGTCTGGGCCGAGCAGGAGCTGTGGCCCGGTGCCGTAGCCGCCTCCCATGCGCGCGGGATTCCGCTGGCGCTGGTCAATGCCCGGATAACTGATGCAGGCTTTGCCCGCCGGTCACGGGCGCGCGGGCTTTATGCCGACCTTCTGGCCCGCCTTGCGCTGATTGCGGCGCAGGACGCGCGCAGCGCGGGCCACCTGAACGCCCTGGGCGCGCTCGAAGTTCGGGTGACCGGCTCGCTGAAATCTGCGGCCCCCCCGCTGGCCGCCGACCCCGCAGCTCTCCGTCAGGCGCAGGCCGCCGTGCAGGGCCGCCGGGTCTGGGTCGCCGGTTCCACCCATCCGGGGGATGAGGCGCAGGCGATGGCGGCGCAGGCCACCCTTTGGCGCGATGATCCGCGTTGGCTGCTGATCCTGGCCCCGCGCGATGCAGGCCGGGCCGGTGCCATCGCCTCGCAGCTGACCGAGGCGCGCCTGCCTTTTGCCCGCCGCAGTCTTGGCCGGGTGCCGTCGGGTGGGGATGCGGTCTGGCTGGCCGACAGCTATGGCGAGATGGGGCTGTGGTATCGTCTGGCCCAAGCGGCGCTGATCGGCGGCGGCTTTGATGCCATCGGCGGCCACAACCCTTGGGAAGCGGCGCATTTCAGTGCCGCAATCCTCCACGGCCCAGACACCTCCAATTTCATGAACGACTACAAGGCCCTGCATGACGAAGTTGCGGCGGTTTCCGTGCCCTTCGGCAAGCTGGCGGCGGTGTTGCAAGACCCCGATCTTCCCGATATCGCGCTTCGCGCCAGTCAGATCGTGCAACGCGCCGCTGGCAGCCTCGACCCTTTGGCCGCTGATCTTCTGGCGTTGGTGCGGCGATGATCCGCGGCTTTCTGCTGCTCTGGTCGGCGCTATGGACCTTTGGCCTGCCGCTGATCCTGTTCTATCTGTGGAGACGAGGCCGCAAAGACCCCGCTTATACCGCGCATCTGGCAGAGCGCTTCGGCCTCTACGCGCCGGGGAATTTTCGCAGAAAATTCGTGCCAGATCCCGTCGGCCCGGTCTGGGTGCATGCGGTCTCTCTGGGCGAACTGCGCTCCGCCGTGCCGCTGATCCGCGCGCTTCTCGATCGGGGAGAGCATGTGGTCACCACCCATTTCACCCCCGCCGGGCGGGGCGAGGCGGAGCGGGTCTTTGCCGCCGATGTCGCCGCAGGACAGATGCGTGCGGTCTGGGTGCCGCTGGAAACCGCATGGGCCTATGGTGGGTTTTTCCGTGCGTTCCGGCCCGCTTACGGGCTGGTGATGGAGATCGAGATCTGGCCCCGCATGGTCGCGGCCGCGCGCGCCCATGGCGTGCCGCTCCTGATGTGCAACGCGCAATACCCCAGCCGCGCGTTGGCGCGCGACAGCAAGGGGCTGCGCCTCCGGCAAGCGGTGATGCGTGGCTTTGCCGGGGCGCTGGTGAAATCCGACCTGCAGCGACAGCGCTTTGCTGCTGTGGGCGTGCAAAACATCGCCGTGACCGGCGAGTTGCGCTTTGATCAGCCGGTGCCGCCCGCGCTGGTCGCCGCAGGACAGGCGGCCCGTCACTGGATCGGGGCGGGTGCGCGGCGTGTGATCACAATTGCCAGCGCGATCGAAGGCGAGGATGCGACCTATATCCACGCCATCCGCGCCTTGCGCGAAGATCACGCCGCAAACGGCCTGCCGATGCCGCTGATCGTCTATGTTCCACGCCGGCCAGAACGCTTTAACGACGTTGCGCAAGTTCTTGAAAAAGAGCGGTTCTCTATCCTTTGCCGCTCCGGTCTCGCTCCCGCTTTCGCTCCCGGCCGATGGGGGCCGCCGCAGCCCACACCCGACATCTTTCTGGGCGACTCTCTGGGCGAGATGTATGGCTATCTGGCCATGGCCGATCAGGTGATCGTCGGTGGCGGCTTCAGCCCCAAGGGCGCGCACAACATCTCCGAGGCTCTGGTGCTGGGCAAGCCTGTGATCACAGGCCCACATACCCATACCATCGAATACCCCTTTGCCGAGGCGGAGGCAGCGGGTGTGGCGGTTTCGGTGCCGGATGCGGAGGCCCTTGCCGCACATCTTCTGGCCGATCCCCAGACCGAACGCGCACAGATCGCCGCCTTCACCGCAGCCCATTCCGACGCCACGCGCAAGACGCTGGCCGCGATCCCGCAGCTGTTGGCGCAGGTCAGACCTTTCTGACGCCTGCGTTCAGCTGTTCGGTCAACAGGAACTCCACCAGCCGGAAATCATAAGGCGTATCAATGTCATGGCAGCGCTCTGACGGCAGGACGAAGGGCAGCACGCGCCCTTCATAAATCGTCTTTGCCCGTCGCAGATAGTCGGGGGCCACCACATAGACCACGCCGACATGCTCATAAACCACCGGCGCATCCTGCCGCGCCCAGACCCCGCCGGGCAGCGGCTTGGAGACCTGCAAGGCCCCCGTGGCATCGGGTTCCACCAGATTGAAATAGGGGTTCTTGCGCGCCTCACAGACGCTCATCACCATATCCGGCGCTTCGGCTTCGAACTTGTCCAAAGCGCCGTCAATGTCTTCAGGAATCCGCAAGGGCGAGGTGCAGTCCAGATCCAGAAAGGCCGAAACCGGGCCGCACAGCGGCTCGGACGCCACCAGCGCATGTTGCCAGACCCCCCATTTCGGCGCGGTATCGGTGGCGAGTTCCGCAGGCCGCAACCCGATATCGAGCGCCCCGCGCGCCAAGGCATGGGCGTAGATTGCCGGATCATCAGTGGAAACCACCACCGCACCGATGCGCGGATTGGCAAACAGCTGGTCCAGAGACCAGTCGATCAGCGGCTTGCCGCAGAGTGTGCGGAAGTTCTTCCCCGGCACGCCCTTGGACCCTCTGCGCGCGCCAATATGACCTAGAATCAATGTGTTCCCCCGCGATGTTGAAGTGCCGTATAATAATCCGTCAACCGCGCCTTGACCGGCCCGAGTGCCGCATCCGACCAGATCAGCCGCCGCCCCCGACGGTCCACCACCTCCGCCCCGTCGGGCAGCGCCAGCAGGGCCGCGCCCTTGACCTCCACCCCCGGCAGGGTCAGCGCCAGCAGCCCGGCCCAGCGGTGGCGCAGCCAGGGCAAGCGGGCGCGCAGATGGATCAGCCAGGGCCAGGGTAGCATGAATTCGGTCGGCAGCTTTACCGCCATCGTCTTCGGAATGGCGCGCATATGGGGCTGATGCGACCAGCTGATGAACCGCTCATCCGCAATCATCGGACGGAACCCGTTGAAGCCCACCTCTGCCACCAGCGCGCGGTAACGCGCCGCGATATGCGCGGTTTCCGCCGGATGATAGACCACGATCGACGAATTGCCGCGCGCGTATTTCCGCCCTTTGGTCAGGCGGAACAGCACCCGTGCGAGCCCGCCAAAGGGCAGGATGGCGCTTTGCAGGATCGCCACGGTCTTGCGGTCCCGTTGCAAGGCCAGAAAACGGGTCATGTCGCCGAACACCACGGTATCAATGTCGATGTAAACGGCAGGCAGATCGTCGGGCACCACCCCGGCTTCGAACATGCACAGCTTGGTCTGGCAGCCAGAGCCCCGCATCTCGGGGGCCATGAAGAAACCGGGGATCAAGCGCTGCACGACACCCGCACGCAGACCTTCGCGCAGCTTATCGGTGATCAGCACGACGCGCGGGGCGTGGCTGGCGTGACGGCAAACGGTGGCGATCAGGTGATTGACCTCCGTCACCGGGTATTTGGTGCCCCAGAGCACCAGCACAAGCTGCCAGACAGGGCTGTCTGGCGCGGCTGTCACGTGCGGACCCCGGCAAAGCGGGTCTGCCAGTCGGCGCGCTCCTCATCGGTGATCTTGCGGAACAGGTTTTCCGGCACGGTAAAGCCTGCCCCCGGTTCCAGATGGCGCATCGCGGCGGGCAGATCGTCGGGCCAGGTCCAGTCGTCAGACCCCATCGCCGCCATCATGGTGGCGGACGCATCGGGGATGAAGGGCTGCGACAGGATCGCATAGACCCGGATCAGGTTGAGCGCGAGGCGGATCATCGCCTGCGCCTGCTCCGGATCGGTCTTCACCACCGTCCAGGGCGCTGCGGCCTGCAGATATTCGTTGCCGATCACCCAGATCGCCCGCAGCTCGGCGGCGGCCTTGCGCACCTCCATCGCCTGCATCAGCGACTCATACGCACGGATGCGCGCGCCCAGATCGGCGATCAGTGCGGTTTCCATCGGGCCGAAGTGGCCACCCTCCGGCACCGTCGCGCCGAATTTCGCGGTGGCGAATTTCGTGACCCGGCTGACCAGATTGCCCAGCACATCGGCCAGATCCTTGTTCACCGAACCTTGGAAATTCTCCCAGGTGAACTCCGCGTCCGACGACTCGGGCGCGTGGGACAAAAGCCACCAGCGCCAGTAATCCGAGGGCAGGACCTGCAAGGCCTGATCCATGAACACCCCGCGCCCGCGCGATGTGCTGAACTGGCCGCCGTCATAATTGAGGTAATTGAACGACTTGAGGTAATCGACCAGCTTCCACGGCTCGCCCGAGCCCAGAATGGTGGCGGGGAAGGACAGGGTGTGGAACGGCACGTTGTCCTTGCCCATGAACTGGTAATAGGTCACATCGTCCGCGCCCATATCGGTGCGCCACCAGCGCTGCCAGGCGGCGTCATCCAGCCCGTTGGCATCGGCCCATTCGGCGGTGGCGGCGATGTATTCGATGGGGGCGTCGAACCAGACGTAGAACACCTTGCCCTCCATCCCCGGCCAGGGCTGATCGCCGCGCCTGACCGGGATGCCCCAGTGCAGATCGCGGGTGATGCCCCGGTCTTGCAAGCCGTCGCCATCGTTGAGCCATTTCTTGGCGATGGAGGTGGTCAGCAGTGGCCAGTCTGTCTTTGAGTCGATCCACGCCTCCAGCTTGTCACGCAAGCTGCGCTGCATCAGGTACAGATGCTTGGTCTCTCGCAGCTCCAGGTTGGTGGCGCCGGAGATGGTGGAGCGCGGGTTGATAAGATCGGTCGGGTCCAGCTGCTTGGTGCAATTGTCACACTGGTCGCCGCGCGCGCTCTCGTAGCCGCAGTTCGGGCAGGTGCCTTCGACATAGCGGTCGGGTAGGAAACGGCCATCATCGACCGAATAGATCATCTTTTCCGTGACTTCTCGGATCAGGCCGTTGTCCGCCAGCTTGCCCGCAAAGTGTTGCGTCAGCACATGGTTGCGGGGGGAGGACGACCGCCCGAAATGGTCAAACGACAGCCGGAAGCCGCGCGCGATTTCGGCCTGAACCCCATGCATCTGCGCGCAGTATTCCGCCACCGGCTGGCCTGCCTTGGCGGCCGCCAGTTCGGCGGGGGTGCCATGCTCATCGGTGGCGCAGATGAACATCACCTCATGTCCGCGCGCACGCATGTAGCGGGCGAACAGATCGGCGGGCAGCTGGCTGCCGACCAGATTGCCCAGATGCTTGATCCCGTTGATATAGGGAATGGCCGAGGTGATGAGAATCCGTGCCATGATGCGCCTTTGTCTGATGGTGGCGTCGGTTTAGCGCAAGCATGAGCGCCTTGCCAGAGGATGCACGGGGGGCTGGCCGGGCAAATTGAGTATTTGGAAAGCAGCAATCGGCAGCGGGCGGCCTGCTGCGGTCAACGGTCGCGGCGGCCCCGCAGCAGCTTGCCGATCAGGAAAGAGGTGCGCGGTTCATAGGTATAGGGGGTGCGCGGGCCGGGGGAGGGGCGGGCCCGCATGCGGGCGAGGCCGAAAAGGATGAGGGCGATATGGGACAGGGCGATCATGACGAACATGGCCGGGGGGCCGTAGCTGTCGATCAGCAGGGCCGCGATCAGCGGGCTGGCGATGGCGCCGACGGCATAGAGGAACATCAGCGCGGCGGAAAGCTCCACCCGCTCCATCTGGGTGGCGTAGTCATGGGCATGGGCGGTGGAGACGGAATAGACCGGCAGGGTGACAAAGCCGAAGAACCCGGCGGCGAGGAAGACCGCCAGCGTGCCGTTGCCCGCCGCCAGCACGGTTGCGGCGCAGGCGGCAGCCCCGGCAACCGACAGGCCGATCAGCACCCAGCGGCGGTCATAGCGATCGGCCAGCCAGCCTATGGGATATTGCGCAAAGGCCCCGCCCAGCACATAGGCCGCAAGAAACAGCGCGATCTGGTCGGCGCGCAGGCCGACCTCGGTGCCGTAAAGCGGGCCGACCATGCGGAAGGCGGCCCCGGTGATGCCCGAGACCACCACCCCCGCCGAGGCCAGCGGCGACAGCCGCCAGGCCAGCCCCGGGCGCAGGCGTGGGGCATCGGGCATCTCGGGTGCTTCGGCCTTGCTGAGGGTGAGGGGGAAGATCGCGAGGCAGCACAGCAGCGCGAGGATGTTGTAGGACAGGTAGCTTGCCGGCTCCAGCACCCCGATCATCAGCTGCGCGCCCAGGCTGCCCGCGATATCGACGATCCGGTACAGACCCATGGCGCGGCCCCGCGTCTCATTCGTGACCTTGGCCTGCAACCAGGCCTCGATGATCGTGTAACATCCCGCCACCGCCAGCCCGGACGTGAGGCGCATCAGCGCCCAGGCGTACGGATCGACCACCATCATATGGCCCAGAATTCCCAGCGTGCCCGCCGCGGTAAAGGCGGCAAAGGCGCGGGAATGGCCAACCTCGCCCATCAGGCGCGGGGCCCACCAGCAGCCGATGAAAAACCCGAAGAAATGCGCCGAACCCAGCATGCCGATCTGCGAGGTGCTGAACCCCAGTGCCACACCCGATATCGCATCCAAAGGTGCCACACCGCCAAGCCCCAGCTGCAATAGCACGACCGACAGGAACAGGGCGGCAAAGGAGATCATCAGGCGCATGGCGGCAGGAAAGACGCTTTGCCGGGCGGAGTAAAGCATGATTTTCGGGCGGCTTTTCTACCTCTGCCCGGGCAGACGTGGCGCAATTCCGCGTGGGGTCGGATGCTTTGCCTTGCCTTGCCGGGCGGGGCGGTTAGGTTGCCAGCACGTGCAGGGCATTATCGAAAAGGGCAGGCGATGGAACGGGTTCAACTGGGCCGCAGTGGCATAGAGGTATCGAAACTCTGTCTGGGCACGATGACCTGGGGCAGCCAGAACACGGCAGCCGAAGCCCACCGCCAAGCCGATCTGGCGATGGATCATGGCGTGACCTTCTGGGACACGGCCGAGATGTATCCCACCAATCCGGTCCGGGCCGAAACCGTGGGCGGGACAGAGACCATCATCGGCACATGGCTGGCACAGCGCGGCGGGCGGTCGCGGGTGCAGATCGCGACAAAGATCACCGGCGCGGGGCAGGCCATGGTGCGGGATGGCGCGCCGGTCACCGGGGCCACACTGCGCGCGGCGGTGGAGGAGTCCTTGCGCCGGTTGCAGACTGATTACATCGACCTGTATCAGCTGCACTGGCCGAACCGGGGCAGCTACCATTTCCGTCAGGCCTGGCGCTATGCGCCGCGCGTCACCGACCGCGCGGCGGTGGAGGCGGATATGCTCGATGTGCTGCACGCCGCCGCTGATCTGATTGCGCAAGGCAAGATCCGCGCCATCGGCCTGTCGAATGAAAGCACCTGGGGTGCGGCGCTCTGGCTGCATCTGGCGCAGGTGAATGGCCTGCCGCGCATGGTTTCGGTGCAGAACGAATACTCGCTTTTATGCCGCCAGTTCGACACCGACTGGTGCGAGCTGAGCATTGTCGAGGATATGCCGCTGCTGGCTTTCTCGCCGCTGGCGGCGGGGCTTTTGTCGGGGAAGTATGCGGGCGATGTGGTGCCTGATGGCACAAGGCGCAGCTTTACGCCCGACCTGGGCGGGCGGATCACGCCGCAGGTGTTCCCCGCCGTTGCCGCCTATCTGGGGATCGCCGCAACGCATGGGCTGGACCCGTGCCAGATGGGAATCGCCTTTTGCCTGTCGCGCCCGTTTCCCTGTATTCCGATCATCGGGGCCACCTCGGTGGCGCAGCTGGCCACCAATATCAGGGCGGCGGATGTCACTCTCTCCGAGGCGGTGCTGGCCGACATCGCCATCGCCCACCGTTTGCACCCGATGCCGTATTGACTGGCGCGCAGGGCCTTGCGCCCTGCGCGCGGATGCGGCCATCTGCGCCGCAACCCCTTGCCTGACAGGAAGCCGATGCGCCTGCGATTGATCCTGCCCTTTGTCGTGATGCCGCTTCTGGCGGGGTGTCTGGCCCTGCCGGGCGCAGGGGCGCGGGGCAGGGCAGAGCCTGCGGTGGCGCAGGACAGCCCGATCACCGGGGGAGAGATTGCGGTGACCTCGCTCGATGCGCCTGCAGCGGGCGCGGCACAGACCCCACCTGTCGTAGTGGAGGAGGAGGAGCCGGCGGCGCTTTCCCCGGTGCCCGACACCATGCCACAAGCCGACGGGGCCCCGGCATCGGCGGAGCCTGTTGCGCCGCCGGTGGTCAAGACCGCTGCGCATCTGGCCTGCGAAAAGCGTGGCGGGCGCTGGACTCTGGCGGGGGGCGGCACGGCGGCATTTTGTCAGACACCGACGAGGGATGCGGGCAAGTCCTGCCGCAAATCGACCGATTGCACCGGCTATTGCCTTGATAAATCAGGCACCTGCGCCCCGGTTACCCCGATGCTGGGCTGTCATGACATCCTGGATGAGGCGGGAAGGATGCTGACCCAATGTATCAATTGACGGGCTGGCGCGGGCCGGGTGCGGCTGTGATCTGTCTGGCCCTGACCGCCTGCGCGCCGACACCGCCGCCCGCTGCGGTGCCGTACCGTGCCGCAAGCGCGCCGATCTGGTCGAATGCGCAGCTTGACCATGCGCGGCTGCTGGGCCGCTGGCAGCAAGCCGCAGCATTTGCACCCCCCGGCGCGACGTGCCGCCCCGGCGGGGCCGAGATTGGCGGGCGGGCGGGCGCGTTGACCCTGACCGCGCGGCTGTGCCTGTCGGGGCAGGAGGTGCGTCTGGCCGGGCCGATGCCCGGCACCGGGCCGGGGCGATTCCGGGTGGGCGGGCAGGACTGGTGGGTGATCTGGGCCGATACCGACTACCGCACGCTGGCCATCGCCACCCCTTCGGGCGGTTTCGGCTTCATCCTCAACCGGGGCGGGCCGCTGTCGCCTGACCGCCTGGCCGCCGCGCGTGAGGTTTTCGACTTCAACGGGTATGATACCCGGTTGTTGCAGGCGTTCTAACCCACCCGCGCGCGCAATTCGCGCAGATGTGCGGGCACATCGCGGGCGCTGATGTCAGCTTCGCGCACCAGCCAGTCGAAATGCCGGGTGAAGCTGTCCACCCGCGCGGTATCGCGGAAGGCCAGATGGTGCCGCCCCAGGTACAGCACGGCCAGCAGCGGCCCGAACACGGTGATCGGCGCGGAAAACACCCGGCGCGCGTCGAACAGAGTGACCCGCAGCGCCGGATACAGCGCTTCGGTCAGCTCGGTGATGCGGTCGATCTGTTCCAGCCGCAGGGCGACGGGCAGGCCCGCGTAATAGCCGGTGCCCTGCGCAAAGGCCAAGAGCTCGTGCCGGGGCAGGGCAATCTCGTAATCCGAGCGCGCGCCGCGCATCCAGGCCAGCCGGTCCTCGAAGGCACCGATGGCCTGTGCGGCTGAGCGGCCCAGTTGCGGCGCATATTCCCATTCGACAATGGCGCGGGTTTTCAGCATGTCGGGCAGCGTGGCGGGCACATGGCGGATCTTGTAACCCGCCGCCTCCTTGTGCCAGCCAAAGATCGCCTCGTCGATCAGCGCGCGCGGGGCCTGGGTTTCGGTCAGTTGCATCGCCAGCAGATCCGCCACCGGCTCGGGCCGCCCCGACAGGCCCAGGAGCCAGTCGGCCGACACCCCCAGTGCCTGCGCGCAATCGGCGGCCAGCTGCGCATTGGGCAGCCGCTTTTCCGACACCAGAAGCTGGCTGATGGTCGACCGGTCCACGCCGCAGGCCCGCGCCAGCGCGGCTTGCGAGGTGCCACGTTCCGCCATCGCTTCGGCCAGCCGGGTGCGGAACAGGGTGGCGCGGATGCGTTTGTCGATCATATCCGGCCTTCGGTGAATAAATCAAACATAGGTGACATAACGTTGCGCATCCTTGGCGTTTTCGGCCCCAAAGGCAAGTGATACTCACAGAAGGGTTATCACAGATGGATCACCCCTTGGCACCACCGCCCAGAAAACGCGCCCGGCCCGATATCGAATGGCCCACACTTGTCCTGCTGGCCGCGACCTATGCACTTTGGGGCCTTGGCACCACTACATTCACGACGCTTTCCCCCGCGCTCGGCATCCTTGTCACCGCGATTGCCATCACCCAGTTTTCGTCGCTGCAGCACGAAGCCTTGCACGGCCACCCGTTCCGCACTGCCTGGCTGAACGAGGCGCTGGTCTTCCCTGCGCTTTACCCCAGCGTGCCGTATGGCCGTTTCCGCGCCACCCATCTGGCGCATCACCACGACCCCAGCCTGACCGACCCCTATGACGACCCGGAGTCGAATTACCTTGATCCGCAGGTCTGGGCGCGCCTGCCGCGCTGGCAACAGCGGCTGCTGATGGTGAACAACACGCTGCTGGGCCGCATGCTGATCGGCCCCGTTCTCGGCACCCTGATCTGGCTGCGCGGAGAGGCCCGACTGCTGCGCCATCACCGTGCGGTGCAGCGCGACTGGCTGTTGCATCTGGGCGGGCTGGCGCTGCTGGCGCTTTGGCTGATCCCCGCGCCGATGGGCTGGGCGGCCTATCTGGCCGCCGTCTATATCGCCACCGCATTGCTGAAGATACGCACCTTTCTGGAACACCGCGCCCATGACGCCACCCGCGCCCGCACGGTGATTGTCGAGGATCGCGGGCCGCTAGCGCTGCTGTTTCTTAACAACAACCTGCACGTGGTCCACCATATGCACCCGCAGGTGCCGTGGTATCGCCTGCCCGCACTTTATGCCGCCAACCGCGACCACTATCTGCGCCGGAACGAGGGCTACACCTATCGCTCCTATGCCCAGATCTTCGCCCGGCACTTCCTGCGCGCCAAGGACCCGGTGCCGCATCCGCTGATGGAGGCAAGCCCAGCCTATGCAATCCGCCGGAACGCAGGCGCGGTGCCGGAATTGTCGAAAAACGGCACCCCCTGATCCGGCGCGCCGTGCAGGCTGGCGGTGACTTCGGCCAGCACCACCTCGGTGATGAAGGGCAGATCCAGCGCCCGGGCCTCTGCCAGCCCGATCCAGTGCAGATGTGAAAGCTCGTCCCCCGCCGCGCTGAAATCATCGGGTGATCCGGTCAGATGGGCGGCGTCGGCCAGAAAGAACCGCGCGTCAAAGCGGCGGGTGCGCCCCGGTGGCGTGATGGCGCGGAACACGAAGCGCAGGGCAGGGGCAACGGTCGGGGCGATCACCAGCCCGGTTTCCTCGCGCAGCTCGCGCAAGGCGGCCCCGGCCAGAGCGGCGGGCGTTGGCGCGTCCGGTTCGCAAAAGGCCTGCAGCCGTTTTGCGCAGGCCCCTGCCATCGGCAGCGGAGCCGCATCATCGCCGGGATCAACCGCGCCACCCGGAAACACATATTTCGACGGCATGAACACCGCCGCCGCCCCGCGCATCCCCATCAGCACCTGCGGACCCGCCGCAGTGTCGCGCCACAGGATCACCGTTGCCGCCGCGCGGATCGGAGCCTCAGCCGTCATCGTGCGCCCCGCCAAAGCCATGCATCCGCTTGGCCCACTGGATGCCCACGATCATCCCTTTCAACCGGGGCAGCAGATACAGCGACAGCGCCACCGTGCCGACCGAAAATACCGAAGCCAGCACCAGCGGGTCGGGACGGTAGGCGACAAACACGTAAAAGATCAGCGGGGCCACCACATGGCCGACGATCAGGATGGTCAGATAGGCCGGGCCATCATCGGCGCGGTGGTGGTGCAGCGCTTCGCCACAGACCGGGCAGGTGTCTCGCACCTTGAGGTAGCCGCGCAGCATCTGCCCCGCGCCGCAATTCGGGCAGCGCATGCGCCAGCCGCGCAGCATCGCGCTGCGCAAGGGCCGGTCTTCCGGCACATCCGCCACAGGGACCGGGGATACGGAAAGCAATCTGTCCGACATGGCAACACAACTTTTCAACGGGGGGCAGGGCGGCCCGGTCGGGCATCCCTGCCTTCTGATATCCTGTGTATCGCGGATTTTGAAAGGCCGCATCCCGCCCTTGCGCGCCTTTGTCGCAAGCCGGCAACAATCCGCGACGGAACCGGGCCTGTGCGGCGTTTCACTTCCACAAGGCCCCGGAAAGAGCAGCGGGCCGGTCTGATAAAAGGATGCGACCAATGATCGACACAAACAAAATCGTGGGCACCTCGCTGGTGGTTCTGGCCTTCGCCTTGACCGCAGGGGCCGCAATGGCCGACCGGGGCGAGCGCATGGGTGCCATGGGTGGCCCGATGGGCGCTATGGGCGGCATGGATTTCGCCGCGATGGATGCCGATGGTGATGGCAAGATCACCCAGGCCGAAATCGACGCCTTCCGCGCCGCACAGACCGCCGCGATCGACACCGATGGCGATGGCCTGCTTAGCGCCGAGGAACTGGCCGCCATGCACATCCGCGCCGCAACCGCGCGCGCAAATGACATGGCCGCCCGGATGATTGAACGGCTGGACACCGATGGCGACGGCAAGCTGTCGGCCGCCGAACTCGCCGCCCGCCCGATGCAGGGCGGCATGTCTTCCCGGATGTTCGAGCGTCTGGATACCGACAAGGATGGTGCGATCTCCGAGGCCGAGTTGGCCGCCGCCAAGGACCGGATGGGCGAGCGGCGCAGTGAAAGAGGTGGCGAAAAGCGCGGTGGCAAGCATCGCGGCGACCATGGCCCGCGCGGCAACAACTGATCCTGACCTGCCCCAGGGGGCCGCGCCCCGGCGCGGCCCTTCCGGCGGCGGACGAAAGCCGGTAAGCCAGCGACAGGATGGACATGCCACGCGACGATACGCTTGCCCCGCTCTCGGACGAGGCGCTGCTCGGTCTCTATGCGAATGGAGATCCCGAGGCGGCACGCCTGTTGACCCGGCGTCTGGCCCCGCGCGCCTTTGCCCATGCGTGGCGAATGCTGGCCGATCGGGCCGAGGCCGAGGATGTGGCGCAGGAAGCGTTGCTCAGGCTGTGGCGGATCGCGCCCGACTGGCGGCAGGGCGAGGCACAGGTGACGACATGGCTTTACCGTGTGGTAGGCAATCTGGCGACCGACCGGCTGCGCGCCCGCAAACGCCGCCGGGCAGAGCCGTTGGATGCGGCACCCGAACCGGCCAGCGACCAGCTGGCCGTGGTCCAGGCGATGATCGAGTCCGACCGCATGGCCGCCTTGCAGGCGGCATTGACGGCATTGCCCGACCGGCAGCGGCAGGCGGTGGTGTTGCGCCACATCGAAGGCCTTGCCAACCCGGAGATTGCCGCGATCATGGCGATCGGGGTCGAGGCGGTGGAAAGCCTGACTGCGCGGGGCAAACGCGCATTGACCGCCCTGTTGGCAGGGCGGCGGGAGGATCTGGGATATGAAGACGCAGAATGACATGACCCCCGAGGCCGGACTGGATGCGCTGTTTGCGCAGGCGCAGGCGCATCCGCCGCTGCCCGACGCCGACTTCATGGCGCGGGTGATGGCCGATGCCCGCGCGCTGCAACCCCGGGCGCCCCGTCGCGCGCCGGTCCGCCCCGGGCTCTGGGCCCGGCTGGCCGCAGCACTTGGCGGGGCAATCGCGGTGGCGGGGCTTGGCACGGCGGCAATGGCGGGGCTGGTGATCGGCTATGTCCAGCCCGACCCGATGGTGAGCTTCGCGGGAAGCATCGGCTTTGGCGTGACCGAAAGCCTTGATCTGCTGCCCGGCTTCGATGCGCTTTTGTCCGAGGATATCCTGCAATGACTGACCTGTCGCCCCCGCCTTCCGCCAAATCCCCCGGCCGCTGGCTCAAGGTCGCGCTGGCGGTCTCGCTGGCGCTCAATCTTGCCGTTGCCGGGACGGTGGCGGGCGTGGCGCTGCGCCTGCACGACTCCGGCCGCCCTGACCGGGTGGCGGTGCGTGACCTGAGCTTTGGCCCTTTTACCGAGGCGCTGACCCGCGAGCAGCGTCGCACCATGCTGCGGGGCTTCATTGAAAAGGGGCCGGGTCCGGGGCCGGGACTGCGCGAGATGCGGGCGCAGATGCGTGGCGACTTCGATGCGGTACTGACGGCGCTGCGCGCCATTCCGTTTGACGCCACGGCCTTTCGCGCAGCGGTCGAGGGCCAGAGCAACCGCATCGCGACAAGGGCCGAGGCCGGGCGCGATGCCTTGGTCACGCTGGTGTTGCAGATGTCTGATGCCGACCGTGCCGCCTATGTGGACCGGCTGGAAAAAGCCATGGAACGTCCTCGCGAAAACGAGCACCGTGACGGCCGCCGCAGCAATGACGAGCGCAAGGGCATTCGCGAGAGCAAGGGCACCGACGACTGATCGTCACGCCCCCTGCGCTCAGGCTGCGGTCCGCGCCAGCGTCACCTGATTGCGCCCGGCGCGTTTCGACGCCAGCAACGCCTTGTCCGCCCGCCCGATCAGCGCATCGACCAGACCGGGATCACAGCCGGCAGACCCCGGCGGTGGCGCATCCGAAAGCGCAAGGCCGATCGAGACTGTGATGGTCAAGGCCTCACCCCCTGCCAGCAGTACCGGGCGCAACTCTACCTGATGGCACAGCCTGCGTGCAACAGTCTGCGCATCGTCCAGCGATGTATAGGGCAGGGCGATCAGGAATTCTTCACCACCGATCCGCGCCAGCAGATCCTCGGCCCGCAGGTTCGCGCCCAGCCGGTGAGAGATCTCCACCAGCACATCATCGCCGGCTGCATGGCCATAGCGGTCATTCACCGATTTGAAACGGTCGATATCGGCGACCATCACCGCCAGCGCCCGCCCGTCCCTTGCCGCGCGCTGCGTCATCACCGCCAGCCGCGCGGCGGCATAGCGGCGGTTGAACAGCCCGGTCAGCGGGTCGATCATCGCCAGCCGCAAACCGTCCTGCACCTGTTCGCGCCGCAGATCGGCGCGCCGCTTGGCGCGCAAGACTGCGCGCAGCCGCAAAACAATCTCAGCGATCGGCATGCCCGCCGACAGGATAGCGTTCGCCCCCAGATCAAAGCCCATCATCACCTCGGCGCGGGGGGCCGGCCCGGTCAGCAGGCAGATCCCGGCATGGCGGGTGGCGGTCCGACTGCGCAGGTCCGACAACAGCCGCAGCACCCGGTCCGACCCAAGGCCGCCTGACGCAGGGCCATCGGCATCAATCACATAGATATCGGCCCCGCCACCCGCCGGATCGGCATCAGACAGCGCGTTGCTGTGGCTTAACACAGAGATCGTGTCGCGCATCAGCGGCGACAGTTCATGGCGCAGCTTCAGCGCCATTTCCGGCCGGTCGGTGACCAGCGCCAGATGGCCGGGTTGGCGAAACCCGGCCCCCGCCTCGGCCATGCCGAACATCGTCGCGTCATGGCCTTCGGTCAGTTCGGTCAGCTCCTGATGGCTGCGCAGCAGATTGCGCACCCGGGCCATCAGCAGATCATCATCATAGGGTTTGACAAAGACATCATCCGCCCCCGCCTCCAGCGCGAGCAGCCGGTCCTCGAGCGCGGTCGAGGAGGACACGACGATCACCGGAATATCGCGGGTGGCCGGGTCTTCGCGCAGGTGGCGCAACACGTCGATGCCCGACAGGTCAGGCAGCATCAGGTCAAGCAGGATCAGGTCAGGCTGTTCCTTGCGCGCCATGCGCAACCCCTCGGCCCCGCCCGATGCCATCATCGGATGATACCGGGCTGCGCCAAGTTTGACCTTGAACACAATCCTGTTGGTGGCGACGTCATCTATGATGAGAATCCTGCCGTCCATACCAAATCCGATAAAAGTATATCCTGCTCTTGATCCTACCATTTGGTTAAAAAAACCTTGCGGAAGCAATAACGGTTTTCATACCTTTCGTGGATAATTGTCGGTAACTTGCCGAAACCCATGAGGAACCCCGAATGTCTCGGCAAGAATCCGCTGAAACCATGGCTTTGCAGGCCCTGACCTGGCTTGCCGGCAACGAAGAACTGCTTCCCGTCTTCATGGGTTCGACCGGGCTTTCCCCGGATGAGCTGGCCAAGCGGGCGGCCGAGCCCGAGTTTCTCGGCTCGGTGCTTGATTTCCTTTTGATGGACGATGCCTGGATCATGGCCTTTTGCGATGCCAGCGGTCTGCGCTATGACGCGCCGATGCTGGCGCGGGCGTCGCTTCCGGGGGGCGAGTCGCTGCATTGGACATGATGGATTTACACAGGGCACACAGATGATTGACGGCGTGATCTTCGACAAGGACGGCACATTGTTCGACTTCCGCCGCAGCTGGGGCGGATGGGCCGAAACGCTGATCCGCAGCATGGCCCGGGATGCGGCCCATGCGGACGAGATGGCGGCCGCCATCGGCTATGACCTGAACAGCGGCGCCTTTGCGCCCGACAGCCCGGTGATCGCCGCTACGGCCCAGGATATCGCAACCGCGTTGGTGGCCCACCAGCCGGGGCAGACCGTTGAGCAGATCGAGGACCGGATCAACGCCGCAGCCGCTATGGCCGCCATGATTCCTGCTGTGCCTCTGCGCCCCTTGCTGCAATCGCTGCGCGACCGGGGCCTGCGGATCGGCCTTGCAACCAATGATACCGAAGGTCCGGCCCGCGCCCATCTGGCCGCGCATGACCTGACCGACCTGTTCGACTTCATTGCCGGCTACGATTCCGGCCATGGGGCCAAGCCCGGCCCCGGCATGTGCCTGGCCTTTGCCCGCCAGACCGGGCTGGACCCGGCCCGCATCGCCATGGTCGGCGACAGCCTGCATGACCTGCATGCCGGGCGCGGGGCGGGCATGGTCTGCATCGCGGTGCTGACCGGCATCGCGACACGGGCCGATCTTGCCCCGCATGCCGATGTGGTTCTGCCCGACATCGGCGCTCTGCCGCTTTGGCTCTCGGAGCGCGCCGCCTGAAAACGACGCTTCCGCGTCGCCGGTGAAGCGCGCATCCGCCTCCGCTTTCGGCCATCCTGCCCCTGAAGCCCGATCGGGGCGACAGGAGATATGCGCGATGGGTGATGTTCAGGATCGCAAACGCCGGGCCGGGGGGCGCGCGGGCAACAAAGCGCGGGCGGGCTCTGCCGCGATCGACCAGATGCCCTGGCGCATCCCGGTCAATCCCGACCGCCCCACCGAACCGCTGGACGCCGAAGGGGTGCAGCGCATCCACCGCGCGGCGATGACCATCCTGTCTGAGATCGGCATCGAATTCCTGAACCCCGAAGCCGCCGAAATCCTGCGCCGCGCGGGCTGCATCGTGAATGGCACCAATGTGCGCATGGACGAATCCTTTGTCATGGCGATGCTCGCCGACGCGCCCGAGTGGTTCACCATCACCCCGCGCAATCCGGCACGTAAGGTGGTCATGGGCGGCCAGCATATGCTGTTTGTCAATGTCAGCTCGCCCCCCAACGCCTGGGATCTGGCGCGCGGCAAACGGTCCGGCGATATGGCGACCTTTCGCGAATTCACCCAACTCTCGCAGTATTTCAACTGCATCCATGTGATCGGCGGCTATCCGGTAGAACCCGTCGATGTGCATGCTTCCGTGCGCCACCTCGATTGCCTGCATGATCAGCTGACCCTGACCGACAAGGTGGTGCATGCCTATTCGCTGGGGGCCGAGCGGGTAGAGGATGTGATGGAAATGGTCCGCATCGCGGGCGGGCTGTCGCATGATGAATTCGACTCGCGCCCGCGCATGTTCACCAACATCAATTCAGTCTCGCCGCTCAAACACGATTACCCCATGCTGGACGGTGCCATGCGCATGGCCCGGCGCGGCCAGCCGGTGGTGGTCACGCCCTTTACCCTTGCCGGTGCCATGGCACCTGTGACCATGGCGGGCGCGGTGGCCCTGTCGCTGGCCGAGGCATTGTCGGCCATCGCCCTGTTGCAATTCATCCGCCCCGGCTGCCCGGTGGCGATCGGCACCTTCACCTCCAACGTTGACATGAAATCCGGCGCGCCCGCCTTTGGCACCCCCGAATACATGCGCGCCACGCAGATGACCGGCCAGCTGGTGCGCCATTACAAACTGCCGCTGCGCTCGTCCGGGGTCTGTGCGGCCAATGTGCCCGATGGCCAGTCGATGTGGGAAACCTCCAACAGCCTCTGGGCCGCGGTGCAGTCGCGCAGCAACCTCGTCTATCATGCGGCGGGCTGGCTGGAGGGCGGGCTGATTGCCAGTCCTGAGAAATTTGTGATGGATTGCGAGGTGTTGCAGATGATCCAGCGCTATTTCGAGCAGGCCACCTTTGCGACGGGCGATGAAGACCTTGCCCTCGATGCCATCCGTGAGGTCGGCGCGGGCGGCCATTATTTCGGCTGCCAGCACACGCAAGACCGCTACCAGACCGCCTTTTACGCCCCCTTCGCCAGCGACTGGCGCAATTACGAGGCGTGGCAGGCCGATGGCGCGGTCTGGACCCCGGAACGCGCCCACCGGATCTACAAGCAGATCCTGGCCGAATTCGTCCCCCCCCCGATGGAAGACACCGCTCGCGAAGAGCTGACCCGGTTTGTGGCCCGTCGCAAACAGGAGGGCGGCGCGCCGACCGATTTCTGATCCGCGCGCGGCCCTTACGCCTGCGTTGTGGCGCTGCTGCGGATCAACTCGGCCATCTGCGCCAATTGTGCGGCTAGCGGGTTTGTCTTGCGCCAGACCAGCCCGATGCTGCGCGACGGGCGCGGCTCAGGCAACCGCGCGACCGACACCGGGGCGGAGCGGGTCTCCACCGCCACCGCCATCTGCGGGATCAGCGTCACGCCTATACCCGCGCCGACCATCTGCACCAATGTGGTGAGCGAGCTGCCCTCCATCAGGTCGCGCGGCAGGGCAGAGCCGAGCTTGCAGAAGGATATCGCCTGCTCGCGGAAGCAATGGCCTTCCTCCAGCAACAAGAGCCGCATCTCGCGCAGGGTTTCCGGGTTGGGCACCGGCTTGGCCACATCGCTTTGCGGGCGGACGAGGATGAACTCCTCCTCGAACAGCGGGTATTCGGTCAGCCCCGGTTCCGACACCGGCAGCGCCACCAGCGCCGCATCCAGCCGCCCTTCGGTCAGATCCTCGAGCAGCCGTTGGGTGATCGCTTCGCGCGGGCGCAGGTCCAGATCGGGGTAGTGTCCGGTCAGATCGCGCATGATGCGCGGCAAGAGGTAAGGTGCCACCGTCGGGATCACCCCCAACCGCAACCGCCCGGTCAGCGGCCCGAACGACGCCCGCACCAGATCGCCCAGTTCCTCCACCGCCTGCAGGATGGTGCGCACCCGCAGCGCGAATTCCGTGCCCAGAGGCGTCAGGCTGATCTGGCGCGCGCCCCGTTCTATCAGCGGCGCACCCAGGATTTCCTCCAGCTCTTTCATCTGGATCGACAGGGCGGGCTGCGAGATCGCACAGGCCTCGGCCGCGCGGCCGAAATGGCCGTGCTGCGACAGGGCCTCGAAATAGCGCAGGTGCTTCATCGACAGGGCTTTCATAAGGAAAGCATATGATGACGATTAGGAAATGCAAATTCTAATTATCAATCTGTCATGTTAGAGCAATTCTAATCAGTCATGGTCCTGCGGAAAGACGATTCGTCTGGCCTTGGCGGTGGACCGGCTGAGCCAGTGTAGAAAAGCGGAGAAGCGACATGGATGGAAACGATATCAAGTCGGGTGGCAAATGCCCGGTGATGCATGGGTCTTTGACCTCCACTGCGGCCACGGTGACCGAGTGGTGGCCCAAATCTCTCAACCTCGACATCCTGCACCAGCATGACACCAAGTCGAACCCACTGAAAGGCTTTGACTACCGCGAAGAGGTCAAAAATCTGGACGTGGCGGCGCTGAAAGCCGACATGCACAGCCTGCTAACCGACAGTCAGGACTGGTGGCCTGCCGACTGGGGCCATTACGGTGGCTTGATGATCCGTCTGGCGTGGCATTCCGCCGGCACTTACCGTCTGGCCGATGGCCGGGGCGGTGGCGGCACCGGCACCATCCGCTTTGCGCCGCTGAACTCCTGGCCCGACAATGCCAACCTCGACAAGGCCCGCCGCCTGCTGTGGCCGCTGAAGAAGAAATACGGTAACCGCGTCAGCTGGGCCGATCTGATCATTCTGGCGGGCACCATTGCCTATGAGTCGATGGGCTTGAAAACCTATGGCTTCAGCTTTGGCCGTGAGGACGTCTGGCACCCCGAGAAAGACATCTACTGGGGCGCGGAAAAGGAATGGCTGGCCCCGTCCGACAACCGCTACGAGGACGTAAAAAACCCCACCACCATGGAAAACCCGCTCGCCGCGGTGCAGATGGGCCTGATCTACGTGAACCCCGAAGGCGTGAACGGTGTGCCCGACCCGGCGCTGACCGCTTTGCATGTGCGCGAAACCTTCGCCCGCATGGCAATGGATGACGAGGAAACCGCAGCCCTGACCGCAGGCGGCCACACCGTGGGCAAGACCCATGGCAATGGCGATGCCGGTGCCTTGCAGGCCGCCCCCGAAGGCGCTGACATTGTCGAAGGCGGCCTTGGCTGGATGAACCACACCAGCCGTAGCGTCGGGCGCAACACCGTCACCTCCGGCATCGAGGGTGCTTGGACCACGCACCCCACCAAATGGGACAACGGCTATTTCGACCTGCTGTTCGGCTATGAGTGGGAGCTGAAAAAGTCCCCCGCCGGGGCCAACCAATGGATGCCGGTCAACATCCGCGAAGAAGACATGCCGGTGGATGTGGAAGACCCAAGCATCCGCGTGATGCCGATCATGACCGATGCCGATATGGCGATGAAGGTGGACCCGATCTACCGCGCGATCTGCGAACGCTTTGCCGGGGATCACGCCTATTTCTCCGATGTCTTTGCCCGCGCATGGTTCAAGCTGACCCACCGCGATCTGGGGCCGCGCAGCCGCTACATCGGACCGGACGCGCCGCAAGAGGATCTGATCTGGCAAGATCCGGTCCCGGCTGGAAACGCATCCTATGATGTGCCTGCGGTCAAAGCCAAAATCGCCGCCTCCGGCCTTTCGGTCTCCGACATGGTCACCACCGCCTGGGATTCCGCACGCACCTATCGCGGGTCGGACATGCGCGGCGGCGCCAATGGTTCCCGCATCCGCCTTGCGCCGCAAAAGGACTGGGAAGGCAACGAGCCCGCGCGCCTTGCGCACGTGCTGTCGGTGCTGGAACCGATCGCAGCGTCCACCGGCGCAAGTCTGGCCGATGTGATCGTGTTGGCAGGCTCCTATGGCGTTGAGCAGGCCGCCAAAGCCGCAGGCTTTGACATCGCGGTGCCGTTTGCCCCCGGTCGCGGTGATGCGACCGCGGAACAGACCGATGCCGCCTCCTTTGATGTGCTGGAACCGCTGGCCGATGGCTTCCGCAACTGGCTGAAGAAGGATTATGCCGTCAGCCCGGAAGAGCTGATGCTCGACCGCGCCCAGTTGATGGGCCTGACAGCGGCAGAGATGACCTGCCTTGTTGGCGGCATGCGGGTGATCGGCACCAACCACGGTGGCACGGCGCATGGCGTGTTCACCGACCGCGTGGGCGCGCTGAGCACTGATTTCTTTGTCCACCTCACCGATATGGCGTGGAAATGGAAACCGGCGGGCAGCAACCTTTATCACATCACCGACCGCAGCACCGGCGCGGTGAAGTTCACCGCCACCCGTGCGGATCTGGTGTTCGGATCAAACTCGATCCTGCGCGCCTATGCCGAGGTCTATGCGCAGGATGACAATACTGAGAAATTCGTGCGCGATTTCGTCGCTGCATGGGTCAAGGTGATGAACGCCGACCGCTTCGATCTGGCGTAAACCAACGCCCCCGCAGGCCATGGCCTGCGGGGGAAACCCCTTGCCGCAAGGCGCGCGGGGTGGCAGGCAAGGGCCATCCCTTTATCCGGCAAGGAACATGCGATGCGTCTGGTCAACCGAACCTTTGACGAACTGCGCCCCGGTGACACGGCGGAACTGCGCCGCCTGATCACGCCGGATGATCTTTATGTCTTTGCCGCCTCATCGGGCAATTACAACCCGATGAACCTGCCCGATGGCGATTTCGACGGCGATGGCCGCCCCGAACAGATGGCGGCGGGCATGTTCATAGCCTCGCTCGTCTCGGCCGTTCTGGGCACCCATCTGCCGGGACCGGGAACCCGGTTGCGCGACCAGACCCTCACCTTCCACGCCGTCGCCCATGCGGGGGATGAGCTGCTGTGTCAGGTCACCGTGCTGGAAAAGCGCGACGGTGGCACGATCCGCCTGAAAACCGAAGTGATCCGCCCCGCTGATGCCGCCCTGATCCTGAGCGGAGAGGCGACCGTGCAGGCCCCGCTGATCAAGTTCGACCGTGACAACCAGCACATTCCCGGCCTGATCGTGCAGCGCCACCGCCATTTCGACGCGCTGATCAGCCGCGCCCGCCCGCTGCCCGCGCTGCCCACCGCTGTCGTCTGCCCCGATGATGCCAATGCGCTGGGCGGGGCGCTGCTGGCCGCCGATCAGGGCATCATCGCGCCGATCCTTGTGGGCCATGCCGCCGCCATTCATGCCGCCGCCCTCGGCATCGGGGCCGATCTGACCGGGGTCGAGATCATCGACGTGCCCGGCACCGATGTCGCCGCAGCCGCCATGGCTTGCCAACTGGTGCATGAGGGCCGGGCGCTGGCCGTGATGAAGGGCCATCTGCACACCGATGACCTGCTGCGCCCGATGGTCGACCGCGACCGAGGCCTGCGCGTGGGGCGCAAGTTCACCCATGTGTTCCTGATGGATGTGCCCGGACTGCCCGAGCCGGTGATGGTCACCGACGCCGCCATCAACATCGCCCCCGACCTGATGACGAAGGTGGATATCATCCAGAACGCCATCGACCTTGCGCTGGCGCTGGGGATCGACCCGCGTGTGGGTGTGCTGTCGGCGGTGGAAACCATCAACCCGGCGATACAATCCTCGATCGACGCCGCACTCCTGTCCAAAATGGCCGAGCGTGGCCAGATCAAGGGCGGCATGGTCGAAGGCCCGCTGGCGATGGACAATGCGGTAGACATGGCCGCCGCCCGCACAAAGGGGCTGACCGGCGGTGTGGCCGGGCGCGCCAATATATTGATCGTGCCCGGCATCGACGCAGGCAACATGCTGGCCAAGCAACTGGCCTATATCAGCCACGCCGAAGGTGCGGGGCTGGTTCTGGGCGCGCGCGTGCCCGTCATCCTGAACTCCCGCTCCGACAGCCCGGTGGCGCGGCTCGCCTCCTGCGCCGTGGCCGCGCTGCACCATTTCGCCGGGAAGGCATAGGGCGGGGGTCTCCCCGCCATTGGCGCAGGCTCCAAGCCCGCAGCTGCATTTCAAAATCGGGGTAGGGCTGGGTTCACCCCGACGCTGCGCCTACCAAGACGCTCACCCTGCCGCAGGCGCAAACTCAAACGCCATCAGATGCCGGTAGCGTTGCCCCGGCTCCAGCCGGGCGGATGGAAACTGCGGCTGGTTCGGGCTGTCGGGAAAGCGCTGGGTTTCCAGCGTGAACCCGGTGAAGGCTTCAATCGGCGCGCCATCCTTGCCCGGCAGCCCGCCTGCAAGGTATGCCCCGGTATAAAGCTGCACCCCTGGCTCGGTGGTCCAGACCTCCATTCGCCGCCCCGAAGCCGCATCGACGGCTTCGGCACAAAACCGCAAGGGCTCGCCCCATTTCGGCAGCATCGGCCCGGTCAGGCACAGGTTGTGGTCAAACCCTTCTTCGGCGGGCAGCTTGGCCCCGATCTCGCGCAAGGTGTGGAAATCAAACGCTGTGCCCGCCACCGCCTGAACCTCTCCGGTGGGTATGCGGTCGGCGTCCACCGGGGTGTAATGGCTGGCGCCGACCCGCAACTGCTGGCCCATCACCGACCCGTGCCCCGCCATGTTGAAATAGCTGTGGTTCACCATATTGATCACCGTCGGCGCATCCGTATCCGCCTCCATCGCGATCCACAAACGGTCCACCTCATCCAGCCAATAGCGCACCTGCAATGACAGCCGCCCCGGATAGCCCATCTCGCCATCCTCTGACTCCGCCACCAGTGTGACCGAGCGTTCAGAGACCTCCGCAATCTGCCAATGCTTGCGGTCAAATCCCTCGCGCCCGCCATGCAGAGATTTCTCCCCCTCATTGCGGTCCACCTCCACCACACGCCCGTCCAGAGCAAAGCGCCCGCCCGCGATCCGGTTGGAAAACCGCCCGCATGTTGCACCCAGATAGGCCTTGGTCGCGACATAGCCCGCCGCATCGGCGTGCCCCAGCACGATATCGGCCATCACGCCCATACGGTCCGGCACCCACAGCTCTGCCAGCCGCGCGCCATAGGTGATCACCCGCGCCCGGGGGCCGGTGCCGCCCCCCAGCGTCACGGCCAGAACTTCCACCCCGTCCACCTGCCCGAATGTTTCTGCTGTCATGGCTTCCCCCGAATTGCCGGCGCACCTTGCGGCGCAGGCGGCCAAAGTGCAATCCTATCCCTCGAAGCGCGCGCGGTAAGCGCTGGGGGAAAGGCCGGTGCCGCGCTGGAACACCCGGCTGAAATAGGATGCATCCTCAAACCCCAGTTGAAAGGCCAGCGCCTGCACCGGCATGCGGGTATAGACCAGCTGGCGGCAGGCCTCGCGGATCAGATGCGCCTCGATATACCCGCCCGCCGAGAGGCCGGAGGCCTGCTGGCAGATCCGGCTCAGATGCCGCGGCGACAGCGCCATGGCATCCGCATACTCGGCCACCGACCAGCGGTCGCGCAGATGCGCGGCCACCAGCGCGGCAAAGCGCGCCATCCGCGCATCCCCGCCGCGCGGCGCATCGTCCGCCGCCGCAAGCAGCCCAAGCACGCTGGCCACAATCTGCCCCACCAACCCGCGCAGCAGCGTCTGACGCAAGGGCAGCGCGGTCTGCCCATGATCGCGATGCAATGTGGCAAACAGCGCCACCAGCGCTTCCGGTGCCTCGGCTGCAAACACCCGCGATGCCGCACCCGCCGCTTCAGCGCCTGCGCCGAACAGCTCGGGAAACAGCGCCGTCGGCAGGGTCAGTACAAACCCCTCTGTCCCCTGCGAAAACCGAAAGCCATGCACCGTGCCGGGCGGCATGTTGACCACCACCGGCGGCTCGGGGCGCATCACCTGTGCATCGGCCGAAATCTCGATCCGCCCCGAGGTCAGCACAAACAGCTGATGCAGATGCAGATGCCGGTGCGGCGCAATCCGCCATTCCAGCCCCGCCGCCCGGTCCACGATCCGTTCGACATGCGCGATGTCGGGAAACGGGCGCTCCTCGCCATACAGCTGCCAGACGGGGATCGGGGTGATGGTCATGTCCGGAAAATACCAGAGCTTCCCCGATCTGTCCATTCCGTCCCTCCGTGCCACAGGTCATGATGCCCGCCACGAACGGGGGAATTCATGCGCACACAAGTCGCCATCATCGGGGGCGGGCCATCGGGCTTGCTGCTGTCACAACTGCTCAACCGCGCCGGAATCGCCACTGTGGTGCTGGAGCGCAAGAGCCGCGACTATGTGCTGTCGCGCATCCGCGCCGGGGTGCTGGAATCCACCACCGCCGATCTTCTGCGCGAGGCGGGTGCGGGCGCGCGCATGGACCGCGACGGCATCGTGCATGACGGCTGCCTGCTGTCATCCAATGGCCGGATGTTCCGGGTGGATTTCAACGAAAGCTGCGGTAGACAGGTCATGGTCTACGGCCAGACCGAGGTGACGCGCGATCTGTACGAGGCGCAGGACGCCATCGGCGCGACCATCATCCACGACGCCGAGGACGTTTCCCTGCACGATGTGGACAGCGCGACACCCTATGTCACCTATCGCCTGAACGGCACCGAACAGCGGCTGGATTGCGACCATATCGCAGGCTGTGACGGCTTTCACGGCGTAAGCCGCCAGACCATCCCGGCGGATGTGCGGCGCGAATATGAAAAGGTCTATCCCTTTGGCTGGCTTGGCGTTTTGTCGCGCACGCCCCCCGTAGATGACGAACTGATCTATGCCGCCCATGACCGGGGCTTCGCTTTGGCCTCGATGCGCAGCGCCATGCTGTCGCGCTACTACATCCAGGTGCCGCTGACCGACCGGGTCGAAGACTGGACGGATGAGGCGTTCTGGACCGAGCTGAAAGCCCGCTTGCCGGAGCATATCGCCGCCCGCCTGATCACCGGACCGTCGATCGAGAAGTCCATCGCGCCCCTGCGGTCTTTCGTGACCGAGCCGATGCGCTGGGGCCGGTTGTTCCTGTGCGGTGACGCCGCCCATATCGTGCCGCCCACCGGGGCCAAGGGGCTGAACCTTGCGGCATCCGATGTGCATTATCTGGCCGAAGGATTTCGCGCGTTCTACGGTCACGACGATCGCTCGGGTCTTGACGGCTATTCGCAGAAGGCTCTGCAACGGGTCTGGGCGGCGATGCGCTTCTCATGGTCGATGACCACGATGATGCACCGTTTCCCCGGCCATTCCGCCTATGAACGCCGGATGCAGGATGCGGAACTCGCTGCGGTGGAACGGTCGCCCCACGCCCGCGCCGTGATGGCCGAAAACTACACGGGCCTGCCGTTCTAGACCCGGCTCAGGCAGTCACTCAGGCCGGTGGCAGATCGGCGAGCAGCCGCAACAGGTGATGCGCAAGATGCGCCACATTTGGCGGCTGCAGGATCGAAAGGTGGTCCCCCGGCACGTCAATCACCTCGAACCCCGAGGCGGCGACCGGGGCCCAGCCCAGACCGTCCTTCGCGCTTTGCGGACTGTCAAAGATGTTCGCTTCGGCGCGGAAAATCGTCAGCGGGCGGTGGATTGGCCGGATCTCATAGCTTTGCACCGCAAGTTCGGCGGCCACCATGAAGCTGTCCACCGTCATCGGGTTCGCCTCGCCCCGCCGCTCGCGAAGCCGCAACCGCAGCTTTTTGCTGCGGTAGAGCACATCGGCCCAGCGGTTTGTGACGATCCCTGCCAGATGCGCCGGCCCGCGCCGGTAGAGCTGGCGCAGATGCACGCCAAGCCGCGCCCGCCCCGACAGCCGCGAACGCCCGCCGGGGCCTGCGCTGTCGAACATCGCAATCACCCGGACCTCGCGTCCGTCGCTGATCAGTTGTTGCGCCAGCTCATAGGCCACGTAACTTGCCAACGACACTGCCGCCAGACTGACCGGGCCTTGCGGGAAATACCGCTGGATTTCATCGGCATAGGCGCGCGCGGTTTCGCGCACCCCGATCGGCGTGTCCTGCGCCAGCAGGCCCACCGTCAGACCGAACACCGGCTGATCCGGCCCCAAAGCCTCGGCCAGAGGGCGGAAATGTTCCTCATTTCGGCCCAGCACATGCACGCCGAACAGCGGTGGACGGCTGCCTTCGGGCTGGATCGGAAGGATGTATCGCGGCCCCGATTGCGCCGCCGACAAGGCCCGCGCCAATGCGCGCGGCGTCGGGCGGCGGTGCAGGTCGGCGACGCCCAGCCGGTGGCCCAGCTCTGCCTCGATCCGCCCGATCAGCTGCACCGCCAGCAGCGAATGTCCGCCAAGGTCGTGGAAATCATCATCCGGCCCCACCGCCTCCAGCCCCAGGGTCTGCGCCATCAGCGCGGCGATCTGTCGTGTCACCGGATCGTCGCTGGTAGCCACGCCCGCCGCCGGTGCCGCATCGGGGACGGGCAGGGCGGCAATGTCGATCTTGCCGCCCGGGGTGCGCGGGAAACCGGCCACCGGCAGGATCGTGGGCAGCATGTGCGGCGGCAGATGCTCTGCCACCACTGCGCGCACCGCGGCCGCATCGGGCAGCGGCTGGCCATCAGCCCCCGTGACCCAGACCACCAGCCGCGCGCCCGGCGTGCCTGCGCCCAGCACATGCGCCAGGGCCCGGCCCACGTTGTCCTCCCGCTCCAGCACACGCTCCACATGGCGCAGGTCGATGCGGAAACCGCGCAGCTTGACCTGCCGGTCGCGCCGCCCGAGAAAGGCCAGCGCGCCATCAGGCCGCCAGCGCGCCATGTCGCCGGTGCGGTAGATCATCCCCTCGCCGTAAAACCCGTCCGGGCGGAAGGCCTCGGCCATCTGCGCCTCATGGCCGATATAGCCGTCGCTCACCGCCTCGCCGCCGATCCACAGCGCCCCCACCGCCCCGGTCGGCGCGAGCGAACCATCGGGGGCCAGCACATAGGCACGGGCATGGGCGGTCGGGCGGCCGATGGGAATATCCTCACCCGCCGTCACCGGCCCGGGTGCGTGCAGGGTGCAGGTGATTGTGGTCTCGGTCGGCCCATAACCGTTCATCCAGCGTGGGTGCGGCGCGATCCGCTGCCAGGTGGCAAGCGCACGCGGGCTGATCTGCTCGCCTCCCACCACCACCAGCCGAACCGAACGTGGCAGTTGCAGGTCATCGCGCGCCATCTCATCGACCAGCACGTGCCAGAAGGCCGTCGGCAGGTTCAGCACCGTGATACCCTGCCGTGCCACTTCTTCCAGAAACAGCCCGACCGAACCTGCCATCGCATTGTCGCGCAGGATCAGCCTGGCGCCGGCCAGCAGCGTGGGAATGATCTCCTCGATCGAGACATCGAATGACAGGCTGGCAAATTGCAGCACCCGGTCGGCGGCGGTCAGCCCGAAGGCGGCGATCATCGCACTGGCATGGGCCGACAGCGCCCGCATCGGCACCTTGACCCCTTTTGGCACCCCGGTGGAGCCGGAGGTATAGATCACATAGGCCAGCCGGTCGGGATCGGCGGGCAGCAGGTCCGGCGGGGGCACGGGCCCGGCGCCAGCCCGGGGCGTCAGGCAGCGCACCCCATCGGGCGCCTCCTGACCGGGAAGGGCGACCATCAGGCCGGTGCCGCTGTCGCCCAGCATATGGCGGATCAGCGCCTCGGGGTAGGTCGGGTCCAGCGGCAGGAAGGCCGCGCCCACCCGCAGAACCGCCAGAATCGAGATGATGAACTCCGGCCCGCGCGGCAGGCAGATCGCCACGATCAGCCCCGGCCCGGCCCCCGCCTGCACCAGCCGCGCCGCCAGGTCACCCGCCCGCGCGTCCAGTTGGGCGTAGGTCAGCTGTTCGGGGTGACCGACCATTTTCAGCGCCGGTGCTTCGGGCTGTTCGAACAGCCGGTCCGCAAGGCGCAGCGTCACGCAGGGCTCGGCCTGGGGCAGATGCAGGTCCGGCTGCCCCAGCGCCAGAATGGCTGCCTCTTCCGAGCGCGGCAGCATCGTCAGCTGTGTGAGCGGCGTGGTGCTGCGCGACTTGGCCAGTGATGCCAGCACCTCGGCGAGATGCCCCAGCATGGCGCTGGCCTTGGGGTCGCTGACCGCCGCCGGAGCATGCTCCAGCACCAGCAGCAGCTCGGCATCACCGTAAGCGGCCAGGGTCAGCGGCAGCGCGCCCTCTTCGCGCAGCTCCACCCGGCGTTTGCTCCAGTCCGGCCCCAAAGCCCGCATCGACTGGTTCAGGGACGCCCGTTCAAACATCACCATCGAATCAAACAGGGACACCGTGCCGGGCAACCCGCACCAGCGGCGGATATCGGTCAGCGCGGCATGTTCATGCGCCCGCAGCGCCAGCGAGTCGCGGCGCAGCCCGGTCAGGAATTCGTCAGCCGCACAGGGCGGACTGATCTGCACCTTCATCGGCAGGGTATTGATCAGGCACCCCACGGTGCGCGCGGTCCCTGGAACAATATGCCGCCCGGCGCGTGTCGCACCGAAAACCGCCGTGGCCCGCCCGGTCCAGCGCGCCACCACCAGCCCCCACGCGGCCTGAACCACGGTGCCAAGCGTGGTCCCCGCCGCGTCGGCCCGCCGGGTCAGCGCCGTGGTCAGCCCCGCATCCAGCCGCTGCTCGATCTGTCGCTTGCGTGCCTGGGTGCAGTCGCTTGTGTCATCCGTCAGCGGGT
Source organism: Paracoccaceae bacterium (assembly GCA_046296515.1). Classification (GTDB taxonomy): domain Bacteria; phylum Pseudomonadota; class Alphaproteobacteria; order Rhodobacterales; family Rhodobacteraceae; genus Pseudotabrizicola. Next base: position 125,162 of record JBKBKR010000001.1, read on the forward strand.
TGGGCTGGTCGAACCCGCCCAGATAGTCAGCGAAAAACACCTGGGCGGTGCTGTTGTCCTGCGCGGCCAAACCCTTGGCATAGTCCAGAAACCCTGCTCCAGGCAGGGGGGGCAGCGTGCGCCCTGCCAGAGCGGCAAACACCTCTTCCAGCACGATGGTCATGCTGCGGCCATCGGCCATGGCGTGGTGCACGGTCCAGACCATCACCGCGCGTTTCGGTCCCAGATGCGCCAGCATCACCCGCCAGGCCGGCGCTCCCTCCAGATCGACGCCCTGTTCGCGGTCGGCCTCCAGAAATTGATCCAGCATGCCCTCCAGCCGTCGCGGCGGCAGGGTTGACCAATCCTCGACCGTCAGGGCCACGTCGACCCGGTCGCGCAGCACCTGCACCGGAACCACCCGCTTGCGCCACAGGATCGACAGCCGCAGCGCCTCGTGCCGTGCTGCCACCACGCCCCAGGCGGCGCGCAAAGCCTCGGCATCCACCGCTTCGTCGTCCAGATGGACGACAACCTGTTCCAGATTGACCCATGGCCGCCCGGCAAGGGCGCTTTCATAGACCATCCCCAGTTGCAGCGGCGTCAGCGCATGTTCCACCGGGGCAGCATCCTGCACTGACGCGGGTTGACCAGGCGGGGTCATGCTGCGCGCTCTGCAAACAGGGTCAGCAGCTCGGCGATCGCGCCGCGGTCCAGCCCGATCGCCACCAGGGCGATCAACAGGCCAATCGCAGCAAAAACCGCGTCATGCAGCCAGTCCCAGGCCTTGTGCCGCCGCGCCAGCCAGATCAGAAACGGATAGACCGCAATCGCTGCCAATGCCTGCCCGAGCAATGCACCCACCAGCCCAAGCCATTCGGCCCCGACAATCAGGCCTGCCACCAGGAACAACGCGCGCATTGCCGTCAGCAGGAAGTAGTTCCGGCTGTCGCCCGCCGCCAGCGCCGCGTGGTCATAGGTCATGCCGATCACCGAGGGGATCTGCACCACCGCGATCAGCACCAGGATCGCCCCGGCAGTCGCATAGCGCCGATCATAGAGGAAATCGACGATCCATTCGCCGCCAAAGGCCATGATTGCCAGCAGCGCAAAGACCGACGCCGTCAGCGCAAAGCGCATCAGCCGCAGCCGCGCGAAATTCGCAACCGACTCTCCCGGAGGCCGCTCGCGGTACAGCGGAATCAGGATGCGCCCGCCGATGGTATGGCCCAGCAGGGTCGGGAAAGAGGCAAGGAAAAACCCGATGTTATACAGCCCCAGCTGCTCCAGCGTCAGGTACTTGCCCAGGATCGCCTTGTCGCCCTGCAGCACAAGAAAGCCGCAGGCGGTCGAGAGGAACAGCCAGAACCCGAAGCGCATCAGATCGCGTGCCGCCGCAGGCTCCCAGCCCAGCCGGCTTTTCGGGCCGGGCAGGGCCAGCGTCACCAGAGCCAGCCGGGTGCCCGATGTCACGATCCACCCCGCCACCAGCGCCCAGACCGATTGCGTGGCCCAGGCCAGCACCACCATCGACGCGATCCCCACCGCCTGCGAGATCAGATCCAGCGCCGTCAGCCGCCCCAGCCGCAAATGCCGCGCCGCCGTATCCACCCGCGTCGGCTCCATCCCGTGCAGCAAAAGCGAGAACCCGGCCACCGGCAAAAGCCAGGCCAGCTCGGGCTGGTCGTAGAACAGCGCCGCTGGCCAGGCGATCGCAGCCGAGGCGATCCACAAGACCATACCGCGCGTGACCTGGATGCTGAATGCGGTGTTCAGAAAGGCTGGATCATCGCCGCGCCTGTGTTGCAGGATCGCCGGATGCGTGCCCATGTCGGAAAACATGGTCAGCCCGACGATGAACACCGACACAAGCGCCATCAGACCAAAGGCTTCGGGGAACAGTAACCGGGTCAGGATCAGGTTTGATACCAGCCGCAGGGCCTGACTGGCGCCATAGCCAAGCGCGGTCCAGACCGAACTGCGCATCACGCGGGCCAAAAGCCCGTCGCCGCGCAAACGTGTCATGACCGGGCTCATCGCTTGGCAAACCTATAAAAATCATCCGGCGATGGCCCGCCCCCCGGCAACCACAGATCTTGCCCGCAACCTGCCCCAGAACGGCCCAAGGTTTCAAGCCCCGGATTTGGCAACGGTCTGGTGCCGGGGCGCACGCTCCTTGTTCAAACGGTGGGAGCGTGCCACCACGCCCCATTCCTGCACCATCAGAACCCTCCGGCCCAGCCCTTGATCGCCGGAACCGATGCCTCAAGCCGGCGCGGGACAACTCGGATCCGGGCTTGCATGTCGCTGAATCTGCCGATATCTGAAAACGCGCGGGTGATTAGCTCAGTTGGTAGAGCGCTTCGTTTACACCGAAGATGTCGGCGGTTCGAGTCCGTCATCACCCACCATCAATCAATCTCCCGAAATCAACAGGGTTTGACCCGGGTCCGATCAGCCCCGGAACCGCAGGCTGCTGCCTGAGCCTTGTCCAGAGCATTGCTGCTTTCCAAATACTCCGGGGGGCGCGAAGCGCGGGGGCCGCGCCCCCTCCGCCGTTGGCTCAGATCAACCCCGCCTGTTTTGCCAGCCGTTTCAGCGTTGCCAGACCCAAGGTCTGATACAGCAACGGGTTACGCAGGTTGGGGTCTTGTTCGGCCTCGATCACGATCCAGCCGTCGTAGCCGGTCTCCGCCAGGAGACGCAACAGCGGCGCGAAGTCGATGCCGCCGTCCTGATCTCCGGGCACTGTAAAGGCCCCGGCCAGCACAGCTTGCAGGAACGACAACCCCTCGGCCCGCACCCGGGCGGTGATGGCGGGGCGGATGTTCTTGGCGTGGAAGTGGCGCACGCGCGCGGCGTGGCGGGCCAGCACCGCCACCGGGTCGCCGCCGCCAAAGGCACAGTGCCCGGCGTCGAACAAAAGGTGTGTGTGCGGGCCGGTGGCGGCCATCAGCGAGTCGATCTCCTCGGGCGTTTCAACGATCGTCCCCATGTGGTGATGATAGACCAGCGTCATGCCTTGCCCGGCCAGCCAGGCGGCGAATTCCTCCAGCTTGGCGCCAAAACCCGCCATATCTGCGGCGCTCAGGCGCGGTCGGTCGTTCACCGGGCGGGTAGCATCCCCGTGGATCGCGTTGGAGGTTTCGCAGACGATCATCACCTTGCAATCATTGTGCCTGAGCTTGGCCAGATGTGCCTGACAGGCCGTGATCTCATCCGCGACCGATTGCACCAGCAGGTTGGTGGAATACCAGCCCGAGATGAACGCCAGCCCATAGCCGGCCAGCAAGGCGCGCAATGCCTCCGGATCATCCGGCCAGCGGTGGCCATTCTCGATGCCGTCAAATCCGATCTGCCGGCCTGCCTCGTCAAGGATGCGCGCTGTGGGAATATCGGCGCCGATGGTTCGGTCATCATCATTGGCCCAGGCGATGGGGTTGGTTCCAAAGCGGATCATGCTTGGTCTTTCCGTTGGGTTTCATAGGATTGGCGGGCGTCGTTCACCTGTGTCCGGGGGCTGACCTCGGGCACCGCCACCTCCCACCAATGGCCGCCATGCGGGGTGCTGGGATAGGGGTCGGTGTCGATGACGATGACATAGGGCCCGGAGATGCTGTCGCGGCGCGCCAAGGCCGTCTCAAGCTCGGCAATGCTGGCGACCTTGATCGAAGTGGCCCCCATCGCAGCGGCGTGCGCCGCAAAGTCGATGCGGGGCTGATGCGCGATATTGGCGTGGGCATACAGGTTGTTGAACTCCGCCCCGCCGGTGCCGATCTGCAGCCGGTTGATGCAGCCATAGCCGCGATTGTCGGTGATCACGGTGGTAAAGCAAATGCCCATCATCGCGGCGGTGGCCAGTTCCGAATTCATCATCATATAGCTGCCGTCACCGACCATGCAGATTACATCCCGCGCGGGCTCGGCCAGCTTGATGCCGATCGCCCCGGCGATTTCATAGCCCATGCAGGAAAAGCCGTATTCCATGTGATAGGCCCCGGCGCGCGGCGCTTTCCACAGCTTGTGCAACTCGCCCGGCATGGTGCCCGCCGCACTCATCACCACGGTTTCCATGTGGCCCGCGCGCTGCACCGCGCCGATCACCTGCTGGTCGGTGGGCAGCGCGTTGGCATCGCCGGGCGCGTCGGTCAGCGGGTCAACGGCGGCAAACCACGCTTCCCTGAGACCCGCAGGCGGGGCCGGGCAGCGGTGATCGCCCAAGGCGGCGCGCAACTGCGTCAGCGCGACACGCGCATCGGCACAAAGCGGCTCGGCTCCGTGCTTCATCGCATCATAGGCAGCGACGTTGATCGAGACGAGCGTGCGGTCCCTGTTCTTGAACAGCGCCCACGATCCGGTGGTGAAGTCCTGAAACCTTGTACCGACGCCAAGGATCAGGTCGGCGGTTTCACACACGGTATTGGCGCTGCTCGCCCCCGTCACGCCGACCGGGCCGAAGTTCAGCGCATGGTCCCAGGGCAGCGCCGATTTTCCGGCCTGGGTTTCCACCACCGGGATGCCCAGAGCTTGCGCGAAATCGGCCAGCTCTGCCCCGGCTCCGGCGAAATGCACGCCGCCACCGGCGATGATCACCGGGTGCCTTGCGGCGCGGATCAGGGCGGCGATGCGGGCCACCTCCACCGGGTCGGGGTGCGGTTGGCGGATGCGCCAGACCCGTGGCGCAAAGAACGCTTCGGGCCAGTCATAGGCCTCGGCCTGGACATCCTGGCAAAAGGCCAGCGTGACCGGGCCACACTCCGCCGGGTCGGTCATCGTGCGCATGGCGCGCGGCAGCGCGGTCAGCAGCTGTTCGGGCCGGGTGATACGGTCGAAATAGCGGCTGACCGGGCGGAAGCAGTCGTTGACCGATGCCGTGCCGTCTGTCGCATCCTCGATCTGTTGCAGTACCGGGTCGGGGCCGCGACCCGCAAAGACATCGCCCGGAAGAAACAGCACCGGCAGCCGGTTGACATGCGCCAGCCCGGCGGCGGTGACCATGTTCAGCGCGCCGGGCCCGATGGAGGAGGTCACCGCCATCGCACGGCTGCGGCGCATCTGCTTGGCATAAGCGATGGCGGTATGGGCCATCGACTGCTCATTCTGTCCGCGATATGTTGGCCATGTCTCCCGGATCCCATGCAAGGCCTCGCCGATACCTGCGACATTGCCATGACCAAAGATCGCCCAGCATCCGGCGAGAAAAGTCTCGCCCGCTTCATTCTTTTGCGCGGCGAGGTAGCGCATCATCGCCTGTGCGGCGGTCAACCGGATCGTGGGCATCGCCTTATCCTTTCCCGGCCCGCGCCGCATCCCACAGGACACAAAGCCGGGCGTAGTTTTCAGCCATCTGGGTGGCGGCATCCTCGGCCGTGGTCGTCCCTGCCATGAAACCCTCGGCGGCATCGGCAAAAATCGTGCGGCCAACGGCGAAGCCTTTGACCAGATCGAATTTGGCGGCCTTGGCAAAACTGGCGGCGAGCCTGTCTTCCGCTTCCCCAAGACCCAGCACGACAATTCCGCGGGTATGCGGGTCATTGCGGGTGATGGCGTCGCAGGCGGCCTGCCATCCGGCATCGGTCTGCATCGGTTCCAGCTTCCACCAGTCAGGGAAGATGCCGATATCGTAAAAGCGCTGGATCACCTGCGCGGTGGTGTCGTCGTTGACAGGCCCGGCTTTCGACGGGATCACCTCCAACAGGAATTCCAGCCGGTTGCGGCGGGCGGCGTGGAACAGGCGGGTGACGGTAGTCTCCTGTACGGCCTTCATCTCCGGGCTGTCATCGGGGTGGTAGAAGCACAGCACCTTGACCACATGCGCCAGCGGCCATTCCGACAACCCGCCGAAATCGGGGCCAAGCTCGGGTTCCAGCACCAGCGGGCGCGATCCGGGCCATTCGACCGGGCGACCGATCCACAACCCGGACTCGGCGGCGCCATGCAGGGCGTCGCGGCCAAGCCGGTTGTCGCACAGGATGCCATAGCCGGGGCGGCCCTGTTGAACCTGTGTCGCAGCTTTCAGGCACAAGGTCTTGAACACGCCGATCTTTCCCGTATCCGCACCCGGCAGGGTTTCCAACTGCATCCGGTGGTCAAAGGCAAAGACCCGCATAGTGGACCAATCACCGCTGCGGTTGGTGGACCAGTGGATCTGCTCCAATGGCTGATCATGGCGCAGGGCTGGATTGACCACGCCGCGTCTGAAAAAGAACTGCAACTCCTCCCAAGACGGATAGGCCGGCGCACAGCCGTGGCGTGAGACGGCAAAGGCCCCGCAGGCATTGGCGTATTTCAGCGCGACAGGCCATGCCTCCCCATCCAGCCAGCCCTTGAGCAGCCCCGACATGAAACCATCGCCCGCGCCAAGCACATTGAACACCTCGATCGGGAAACCGGGACCGGCCTCACCGTCATCAAGGCTGTCGGGGATCGCGCCGGTAAAGGCCACCGCGCCCATAGGGCCGCGCTTGCAGACCAGCGTGGCAGGGCTGACCGCCCGCACGGCACGCAACGCTGCAATGGTGTCGGTGGAGCCACCGGCGATGTGGAACTCCTCCTCGGTGCCGACGATCAGGTCGAACAGATGCAGCGAGGCCTGGAGTTTTGCGGTCACCGCCGCGGATTCGACAAAGCGGCTTTCCCCATCGCCATGGCCCGCCAGCCCCCAGAGGTTGGGGCGGTAGTCGATATCCAGTGCGGTCTGCGCACCAGCCTCGCGTGCCAGATGCAGGGCTTTCATCACCGCGGCTTCGGTGCGCGGGTGGGACAGGTGGGTGCCGGTCGCCACCACGGCTCGGGCGCGGGCGATGAAGGCCGGGTCTACGTCATCCTCGCACAGCGCCATGTCGGCGCAATTCTCGCGGTAAAAGATCAGCGGAAAGCGATGCTCATCGCGGATGCCCAGCAGCACCAGCGCGGTGAGCCGGTCGGGATCGGTGATCACACCGTCCACGCAAACCCCTTCGCGCGCCAGCCGCTCGCGGATGAATCGGCCCATATGCTCGTCGCCCACCCGGGTCAGCAGCGCCGATTTCAGGCCCAGCCGGGCGGTGCCGACCGACATGTTGGTGGGGCTGCCGCCGACATATTTCTGGAAGCTGCCCATATCTTCCAGCCGCCCGCCGATCTGTGCGCCGTAAAGGTCAACCGAGGAGCGGCCAATGGTGATGAGGTCAAGATCAGTTGCCATCACAGAACCTCTGAAACCTTGACCATGCGCCCCTCGGCCACCGATTTCAGCGCGGCTTCGGCAAGGGCAAGCGCCATCAGCCCGTCATGGCCGGTGGTGGGGGTGGCTGCGCCCCCGGCCACGCTGGCGACGAAGGCCGCGATCTCATTGGCATAGGCAGCGGTGTAGCGCGACATGAAGAAGTTGAGCAAAGGCGCTGTATGGAAACCGCTTTTATCCGCCAGCGTGATGCGGTTCTCGCCGTGGTTCTCTGCCGCCGCCATGCCGTCCGACCCCAGCACCTCGATCCGCTGGTCATAGCCATAGGCGGCGCGGCGGGTGTTGGTGATGATGGCCTGCGTACCCGACGCGGTGCGCAGGATAACGTTTGCGCTATCGAAATCGCCCAGCTCGCCGATGCGCGGATCGACCAGAACCGAAGCCGAGGCGAAAACCTCGGTCACCTCCTCGCCCAGCAGCCAGCGGGCGATGTCGAAATCATGGATCGTCATGTCGCGGAACATGCCGCCCGACCGGGTGATATACTCGGGCGGTGGTGCGCCGGGGTCGCGGCTGGTGATGGTGACCATCTCCACGCGACCGACCTTGCCCGCATCAATTGCGGCCTTTACCGCCATGAAATCAGGGTCAAACCGGCGGTTGAAGCCGACCATCAGGGTGCCCTTGGCGGCCGCGACCGTGGCGATGCAATCCTTGACGCGGGCCAGCGACAGATCGACCGGCTTTTCGCAGAACACGGCCTTTCCGGCGCGCACAAAACGCTCGATCAGGTCGGCATGGGTGTCGGTTGGGGTGCAGATCACCACGGCATCCACATCGGTGGCGGCCTCGATGGCGTCGATCGTGCGGATGTCGCAGCCATAGGCGGCTTTGATCGCCTCGGCGGCGGCGGGCACCGGGTCGGCAATGGCTGTCAGCGTGGCCCCGGGCACGGCGGCCACCGCGCCTGCGTGAACCTTGCCGATGCGGCCTGCGCCTAGGATTGCGAATCTGACAGTCATGACAGCCCTTTCTGGCCGGGACCTGCGCCCGGGATCTTGTGGTCAATAGCGGGGATACGCCCGGCCGGTGGCCCGGGCGGGCGCGGCACGACCGGGCGTCGCACGGCACGATGGCGGTAACAGTACATGAAACGCGCGGCCTCCCTGCTGCGGGTAGCGCGGAGACTGCTGCAGCGCCGCGCTTTGGTCAACGGGGCAGGCGGCGCAATTTGTCACTCGGGATTAAAAATTGCGGGCGGCCCCCGTCAGGTGGCGTTGTGGCGCAGGCCTGCGATCACGCCGCGCAACTCGGCAAGACCCCGCAACCGGCCCACCAGCGGATAGCCGGGATGGGTGCCGCGCGCGGCATCGTCCAGCAACTCGTGCCCGTGGTCCGGGCGGAACGGGATCACGCGGTTTGAGGCTTTGCCCTCATCCAGCAAGGCCTTGATCACGGCGACCATATCGGTGTCGCCCTCCAGATGTGCCGCCTCTTCAAAGCTGCCATCAGGGTCTTTGCGCACATTGCGCAGATGGGCGAAATGGGTGCGGTGGGCAAAGCGGCGGGCCATTGCCGGCAAGTCATTGGCCGGATTGGCCCCCAGCGATCCGGCGCAGAAGGTCAGGCCATTGGCGGGGCTGTCGACCGCGTTCAGGATATAGTCAATGTCGTCCGCGTTGGACACGATGCGCGGCAGGCCAAGGATATCGCGCGGCGGATCATCGGGGTGAACGCAGAAGGTCATGCCAAGATCTTCGGCCGCCGGGATAACTTCCTGCAGGAAGCGTTTGTAATTGCTGCGCAAAGCGGCGCGGTCCAGCCCGTCATAGCCTTGCAGCGCGGTCTTCAGCCCGGCAAGATCATAGCGGTCATAGGCCCCGGGCAGGCCGGACATGATGGCATGGAGCAGACCATCCTTGTCGGCTTGCGTCGCCTGCTGATGCCAGATCGCGGCCTTTTGCAGGGCGTCCGGCGTGTAATCCGCCTCGGCCTCGGCTCGGCCCAGCATGTAGAGTTCGAACGCCGCCATCTTGGACGCCTCGAACCGCAGGCACGACCCACCGCGCGCGACCGGCGCTGCAAGGTCGGTGCGGGTCCAGTCCAGCAGGGGCATGAAGTTGTAGCAGATGTTGGTAACACCCTCGGCGGCGAGGTTGGCCATAGACTGGCGGTAATTTGCGAACAACGTGGTCAGATCGCCCTCGCCGCGCTTGATGCGTTCGTGGATCGGCAGGCTTTCGACCACCACCCAGGTAAAGCCTGCGGCTTTGATCTCGGCATTGCGGGCGGCGATCATCTCTTGCGGCCAGACCTCGCCATAGGGGATTTCGTGCAGGGCGGTGACGATGCCGCTGGCGCCGGTCTGGGCGATTTCGGGCAAAGAGATGCGGTCAAACGGTCCATACCAGCGCCAGCTTTCGATCATTTCAGCGACTCCATGGCAGCTTTTGCCCCGCGCTCCAGCAGGGTCGCATGGGCTTTGCGCAGCGGCTGGTCGAGTTGCGCGGCCAGCGCTTCGGGGAACACTTCCCGCATTGCCAGCAACGCGCCGACCGGATCGGTGGAGGCTGCCGCCGCGCGCAAGGCCGGGGCGAGCGGGTCCTTGACCTCGATCGACTCTCCGGTCAGATCGGTGCCGCGGACATAGACCATCCATGCCGCAACGGCCAGCAGCAGGCCGGGGCTCGGGCGACCCGCGTCAAGGTTGCTTTCCAGCGTGCCAAGGATGCGTTGCGGCAGCTTCTGGCTGCCGTCCATCGCGATCTGCCAGGTCCGGTGGCGGATCGACGGGTTGGCATAGCGGGCGTGCAATGCCTGCGCATAGGCCTGCAGGCTGACACCTTCGGGCGGGGTCAGGGCCGGGATGATCTCGCGCGACCACAGGCTTTGCACGAAACGGTCCAGCACCGGATCGGCCATGCAATCGGCGATGGTCTCATGGCCCGAGAGATACCCCAGATAGGCCAGCGAAGAATGGGTGCCGTTGAGCATGCGCAGCTTCATATGCTCGTATTCGGTCACATCGCGCACCAGCTGGACACCCACCGCGCCCAGATCGGGGCGCAGGTGACCCACAAAATCATCCTCGACCACCCATTGCCGGAACGGCTCGTGCATGACCGGCGCGGCATCATATGCGCCGACAAGGTCCTGCACCCGCGAGATATCCTCGGGCTTGGTGGCAGGAACGATGCGGTCCACCATGGTGGAGGGGAAGCGGCCTTCGGCCTCGATCCAGGTCGCGAGGGCGGGGTCGATCGCGCGGGCCAGATCCAGCACGACACCGCGCACGACATGGCCGTTGTTGGGCAGGTTGTCACAGGTCAGCACGGTAAAGGGCGGCAGGCCACGGGCATGGCGCAGGGCAAGGGCGCGGACCAGATAGCCGGGGGCGGAGACGGGCAGGGGATTACTCAGATCCTGCATGATATCGGGGTGCGATGTGTTCAGCCGCCCCGTCGATGGCTCATGGCAATAGCCCTTTTCGGTCACCGTCAGGCTGACGATTTTTACGCCCGGGTCCGCCATCGCCTCCAGCACCGCCTGCGGGTCTTCGCGCGCCACCAGCACACCCTGCACCGATTGCACATGGCGCAGGGTTTCCCCCTCCGGCCCCAGTTCCAGCGCCATATAGGTGCCGCCCTGCGGGGTCAGCTGGTCGCGCATGGTGGTGGATTGCAGCGATACCCCCAGGATGCCCCAGTCACCGCCCGAGGCCGACATCGCCTCTTCGATATAAACCGCGCCATGGGCACGGAAAAACGCGCCAAGGCCGAGGTGGACAATGCCCACCTTAACCTGCGGCGCGCTGCGCGAAAGACGATCAGCGGGCAAGCCAGCCTCCATCAACGTTGAGAACCGCGCCATGGATATAGGCGGCGGCGGGAGATGACAAGAACACGGCCGCTTCGCCGATATCATCGGCCCGGCCCCAGCGACCAGCGGGGATGCGGTCGAGGATCGCGGCGTTGCGCACCGGATCGGCGCGCAGGGCTTCGGTGTTGTTGGTCTCGATATAGCCCGGTGCGATGGCATTCACGTTGATGCCCTTGGCCGCCCATTCATTCGCGAGCAGCTTGGTGATGCCCGCCACGCCATGTTTTGACGCGGTATAGGACGGCACCCGGATGCCGCCCTGAAACGACAGCAAAGACGCGATGTTCACGATTTTCCCACCGCCGCGCGTCAGGGCGGCCTTGGCAAAGGCCTGACAGGTGAAGAACGCCGCCTTGAGGTTCACATCCATCACCGCATCCCAGTCTTCCTCGGTGAACTCCACCGAATCCGCGCGTCGGATGATCCCGGCGTTGTTCACCAGAATATCGATCTGGCGGCTGGCGAACACGTCGCGCGCCGCCATCGGATCGGCGAAATCAAGCTTGAGCTCTTCGCCGCCAGTGATGGCGACCGTTTCCGCACAGGAGGAGCGACCCGCCGCGATCACGTGCGCGCCCGCCCGGGCCATCGCCGCTGCGATAGCCTGACCGATGCCGGTATTGGCCCCGGTCACAAGCGCGGTCTGGCCGGAAAGCGAAAACGGGTTCACCGCAAATCCTCCATCTTCACCATTTCCACATCGCGGTAATCGACGTTGTCGCCCGCCATCGCCCAGATGAAGGTATAGCTGGCCGTGCCCGCGCCACAGTGTATTGACCACGGCGGCGAAATCGCGGCCTCTTCATTGGCGATCACCAGATGCCTGGTCTCGGCCGGGTCGCCCATGAAGTGGAACACGCGCTGGCCGTCGGGAATGTCGAAATAGAGATAAGCCTCCATCCGGCGGTCATGCAGGTGGGCGGGCATGGTGTTCCAGACCGAGCCGCCGTGGAACTGGGTGTAGCCCAGCACCAGCTGGCACGAGGTCATCACCTCGGGGTGGATGAACTGGTTGATGGTGCGGTGGTTCACGGTCTCTGCCGCGCCCAGTGTCACCTTTTTCGCATCCTCCAGCTTGACCAGCTTTGCCGGATAGGCGTGATGCGCCGGGCAGGAGTTGATGTAGAACCGGCCCTGACCGGAGAAGGTGACCGGGCCAGCCCCCATCGGCAGATAGAGCACATCGCCTTTGGACAGCGCATAGGTCTCGCCGCCCGCGCTGACAGTGCCATCACCGCCGATGTTCACGATGCCCATTTCGCGCCGGTCCAGAATGCTGGCGGTGCCGGCTTCCTTGACCTGATCGAGCACCAGTTCGCTGCCGCCGGGCACGGCGCCGCCCACGATCATCCGGTCATAATGGGTGTACAAAAGGCGGATCTGGCCGTCCTGGAACAACCCCTCGCCGTGGAAATTCGCGCGCAAGGCGCTGGTATCCATGCCCTTGGCTTCGTTGGCGGAAATCGCCTGACGGGTTTCGACGTACAGCATTGGGAAGTCCTTTCAGAGAAAATCGTCACGACGGGGGGTAAACCCGTCGATCAGGGTGCCGGGTTCCAGGCACACACAGCCATGGATGGCGTTGGAGGGGATGACAAAGGCATCGCCCGGACCGACCTCGAAATCGCGGTCGGCGATGGTAAAACGAAAGCGCCCGGATTGCACAAAGGTCGATTGCACATGCGGGTGGTGGTGCAAGGCACCTTCCGCGCCCGCCGCGGCAAAGCGGAAGGCCACGGTCATCAGCTCCGGGCTGTCGGCCAGCACCTGACGGGTGACGTTTTCGCCGGTCTCGACAATGGGATAGGTCATGTTTGCCTCAACGGAACAGGGCGGGCAGCCACAGGGACAGCGCCGGGATATAGGTGACAAGCATCAGGGTGCCGAAAGCCGCGCCATAGAACGGCCAGATCGTGCGCACCGCCTGCCAGACGGAAATCTTGCCAACCGCACAGCCGACAAACAGCACGGCCCCCACGGGCGGAGTGCACAGCCCGATGCCAAGGTTCAGCACCAGGATCACCCCGAAATGCACCGGGTCGATGCCGAAGGCCACTGCGACGGGCAGGAAAATCGGCGTGGTGATCACGATAAGCGGACTCATGTCCATGAAGGTGCCCAGCACCAGCAGGATAACGTTGATCAGCAAAAGGATCAGGATCGGGTTTTCGGTCACGCTCTGCATCAGGGCGATCATCGCGGTCGGCACTTTGAGGTAGGCCAGCAGCCAGCCGAACGACGCCGCACAGCCGATCACCAGCAAAACCATCGCCGTGGTGCGCACCGCCGCCTTGACCGCGCCGACAAAGTCATTCCACCCCATGGTGCGGTAGGCCAGCGTGGTCACCCCCAGCGCATAGATCGCCGCGATGCACGACGACTCGCTGGCGGTGAACACGCCCGAGCGTACACCTCCGAAGATGATCACGATTAGGAGCAGCCCCGGAATCGCGTTGATCAACAGCAGCCCCAGCATCGGCCAACCTGGAAAGGCCTCGGTCGGATAGCCCTTCTTGCGCGCCACCCACCAGGCGGCCCCGGCAAGGCTCAGCGCCAGCAAAAGTCCCGGAATGATCCCGGCGGTGAACAGATCAGCGATGGAAAGCCGCCCGCCCGCCGAAATCGAATAGATGATCATGTTGTGGCTTGGCGGCAGCATCAGCGCGATGATCGAGGATACCACGGTGATATTCACCGCATAATCAACATCATACCCGCGTTCCTTCATCTGCGGCACCATCAGCCCGCCGATGGCCGAGGCATCCGCCGCCGCCGATCCGGAAATCCCGCCGAACAAAACGGAGGAGGCGATGTTGACCTGCCCCAACCCACCCCGGAAATGCCCCACGGCCGCCCCCGCGACAGCAATCAGCCGCCGGGCAATATCGCCGCGCACCATCACCTCACCGGCAAAGATGAAAAACGGGATCGCCATCAGCGCAAACACCGACACGCCCGAATTCAGCCGCTGGAACACCACCACCGGCGGCAGGCCCATATAGATCACGGTGGCAAAGCTGGAGACCCCGAGACAAAAGGCCACCGGCGTGCCGATCGCCAGCAACAGCCCGAAAGTGCCGAAAAGAACCCAAAGCTCCATCACGCCACCTCTTCGAGTTCAGTTTCGCCAAAGCGCGCCGTCGGCAATCCCGCCGCCCGCCGCGCCAGCCGTTCCAGCGAGAAGATCACCATCAACACGCCCCCTGCCACCAGCGGCATGAAATCCACGGCGCCGGTGATGCCAAGCGAGGGCAGGGTGATGCCATAGGCCGAGGCCATAAGCTGCCAGCCAAACCAGACCATGCCGACGCCAAACCCCGTCACCACGATATCGGACAGCGAGAACAACACCATCTTCACCCGGTGCGATACCAGATAAAGCAGGATGTCAAACGACAGGTGATACCCTTCCCGGATCCCCACCGCCGCCCCCAGAAAGATGAACCAGCCCATCAGGATCACCGCCGCCGGTTCGCTCCAGATGATCGAATCGTTCAGCAGATAGCGGAAAAACACCTGCGCGCCGATGATGGCGGTCATCGCCACCAATCCGGCCCCGGCCACCCAGAGGGCGGCCTTCGCGACATAGCCCAGCCAAACGGCCAGCCTCAACAATCCCGTCTGCATCAAGGCCCCCTGCCGCACGCGGCGCTCATTCATCTTGGCAAAAATACTCCACGGGGGGCCGGGGGTGTGAAACCCCCGGTCCCGCCGCTTGCCTCACTCGGTCGCTTGGATGCGGGTGACCAGATCCTGCAGTTTCGGTGTATTGGCGTGCTTTTCATAGACCGGGACCATCGCTTCGATGAACGGGGTCTTGTCGATCTCGGAGATCACTTCCACACCGGCGGCGCGGACCTTTTCTTCGGACTCTTTTTCCCGTGCCGCCCAAAGCTCGCGGTTGACCGGGATGGAGTCTTTCGCGGCCTGCTTGACCAGCGCCTGATCTTCGGCGCTCAGCTTGTCATAGCTGGCTTTCGACATCACCAGAACTTCCGGCACGATCAGGTGCTGGTTCAAGGTGTAATAGCCCGCCACCTCATAGTGACCCGACGACTCGAAGGACGGCCAGTTGTTTTCGGCCCCGTCGATCACGCCGGTCTGGATGCCTGAATAGACCTCGCCGTAGGGCATCGGGGTTGCATTGGCACCAAGTGCCGACATCATGTCGACGAACACATCCGACTGCATGACACGGATTTTCATGCCTTTCAGATCCTCGACCGAAGTGATCGGCTTTTGCTTGTTGTAGAACGAGCGCGAGCCGCCATCGAAATAGGCCAGGCCGACAAAGCCGTGTGGCTCGAACGCGGCCAGGATCTCGTCGCCGATCGGGCCGTCCATCACGCGGTGCATGTGGTCGGTCGAGCGGAAGATAAAGGGCAGCGAGACAACCTTGGTTTCCTCGATGATGTTGTTGAACGGCCCCATCGACACGCGGTTGAAGTCGATCACGCCGAATTTGGTCTGTTCGATCGTGTCTTTCTCCTCGCCCAGCTGGGCGGAGTGGAACACCTCCACACAGATCCGGCCCGCGCTGCGCTCTTTCAGAAGCGCGCCCATATGTTCGACAGCCGCCACCGTGGGGTAGCCGGCCGGGTGGGTGTCGGATGATTTCAGGGTCACTTCGCATTCTGCGAAAGCGGCCCCGGCAAAGGCGGTCGATGCCAGAAGGGCAGCGGCCAGGGTATTGAATTTTTTCATTGTAGTCTCCTCCCGTTGAATGGCTTCACAGCCGGTAGGCTTGTTTTGCAAGCCGGTATGCAAGGTCTTGCGCGACCTCGTATGCGTCGCCCTCTGCCAGCCTGCCGGTGCGGACCAGGGTGGCGAGAAAGGCGCAATCCACCCGGCGGGCCACATCGTGGCGCGCCGGGATCGACAGATAGGCGCGGGTGTCGTCATTGAAACCCACGGTGTTGTAGAATCCGGCGGTCTCCGTCGTCATCTCGCGGAACCGGCGCATGCCCTCGGGGCTGTCGTGGAACCACCATGCCGGGCCGAGTTTCAGCGCCGGATAGACGCCCGCAAGCGGGGCCAGTTCACGGGCGTAGGAAGATTCGTCCAGCGTGAAGACGATCACCGACAGGCGCGTGTCCATGCCGACCGCGTTCAGCAGCGGGCGCAGCGCTCTCGCGTAATCGGTGCGGCCGGGGATGTCGAAACCTTTGTCGCGGCCGAACATGGCCAGCATCGGCGCGGAATGGTTGCGGCGTGAGCCGGGATGGATTTGCAGCACCAGCCCGTCATCCAGACTCATCCGTGCCATTTCGGTCAGCATCTGGCCGCGGAAGGCATCGGCGTCTTCCGCCGAACACTCCCCCCGCAAGGCGCGTTCAAACAGCAGCGCCGCCTGATCCTGAGGCATGTTCTCGGTCCGGGCGGTGGCGTGGCCATGGTCGGATGAGGTGCAGCCGTAGCTTTTGAAAAACGCGCGGCGGATGCGGTGCGCGTTCAGGTAGCCGACCCATGTCTCGGTATTTTCACCAGTGATTTCGCCCAGTTGCGCGACGTTCTTTGCAAATCCTTCGAACTCCGGGTCGACAACGGCATCGGGGCGGTAGGCGGGGACGACGCGGCCGCTCCAGCCGCTTTCGCGTATCATCTTGTGCCAGCGCAGATCATCCAACGCGCCATCGGTGGTGGAGATCACCTCGATGTTGAACCGCTCATAAAGCGCGCGGGGGCGGAAGGCGGGGGTGGCAAGGGCGGCCGCGATCCGGTCGTAATAATCGTCTGCCGTCGCCGCCGACAGCGGGGTGTCAAAGCCGAACACCGTCTCGAACGCATGGTCGAGCCACATCCGCGACGGGGTGCCCCGGAACAGGTGATAGTTCTGCGCGAACAGGTGCCAGATCTTGCGGCCATCGGTCTCGGTCGGCCCGCCATCGGCGCGCGGCACCCCCAGATCGGTCAGCGCGATGCCTTGCGAGCAGAGCATACGGAACACGTAATGGTCTGGCGTCACGAACAGCTGCGCCGGGTCTGGAAAGGCCTCATCGGTGGCGTACCAGCGCGGGTCGGTGTGGCCGTGCGGGCTGACGATCGGCAGGCCGGCCACCGTGTCATACAGCGCGCGGGCCAGCCCTCGCGTGGCTGATTCTACGGGAAACAGGCGATCGGTATCCAGCAGCGGCAATTGTATTTTCCTTCCCCTTTGTGCTTGATCGGCGAAAGACACTTTTCAACGCACCCTCAAAGTAATATGCTAGTATGCGAAACCTGTCAACGGAGCGAAAGATGGCCGATAGCACGCTTCTGAAAATGCTGGAGCCGGTGGCGCGACCCTCTGTCACCGAAGCGGTGTTCGAAGAACTGCACCGGCAGATCCTCGCGCTGGACCTGCCGCCGGGCACCAGGATGTCGGAGGTGGATGTGGCGCGGATCATGGGCGTGTCGCGCCAGCCGGTACGCGATGCATTCTACCGTCTGTCGACGCTTGGGTTTCTGACCATCCGCCCCCAGCGCGCCACGGTGGTTTCGGCGATTTCCGAAACGGCGGTGATGCAGGCCCGCTTCATCCGCTCGGCCATCGAGGCAGAAACCGTTCGCATGGCCTGCGAGCGGCTGGGGGAGGATGACTTTGCCGCGCTCGATACCGTGCTGGAGCGGCAGCGCGCGGCGGTCGAGGCGCGCGATGCGGTGGCGTTCCACGCGCTGGACGACCTGTTCCACCGCGAGATCTGTGAACGCAGTGGCCATGGCTTTGCCTGGGACATCATCCGCGAGAACAAGGCGCATATGGACCGGGTACGGTTTTTGTCGCTGTCCTTTGCTTCGCAGGATGCGTTCGGTGATCATCTGAAGGTGATGGCGGCGCTGCGGCTGCGCGATGCGCCGGGCGCGATGGCGGCGATGCACACCCATCTGTCACGGATCAAGGCGCAGATCCGCCGGATCAGGGCCGAGCATGAGGCGTTTTTTGAAGGCGATCCGGTGCTGGACGATATCTGACCGCAGCGCCGGGGCAGGGCCCCGGCGCGGGGTTCGGCGTCAGTCCAGCGTCTTCAGCACATCGGCCAGCGTGCCGATCAGCGTGTCGATCTGGGCGCGTGTGATCATCAGCGGCGGCGACATTGCGATGATATCGCCGGTGGTGCGGATCAGAATATTCTTGTCGTAAGCCGCCAGAAACGCGGCAAACGCTCGTTTTGTAGGCTCACCTGCAATCGGGTCCAGTTCCACCGCACCGATCAGACCCATGTTGCGCACATCAATCACATGGCGCGAGTCGCGCAGGGAATGAAGCGCATCCTCCCAATAGGGGGCGATTTCGGCGGCGCGTTCGAACAGCTGCTCCTCCTTGTAGGTCTCCAGCGTCGCAATCCCGGCGGCGGAGGCGATCGGGTTGCCGGAATAGGTATAGCCGTGGAACAGCTCGATCATGTGCTCGGGGCCGTCCATGAAGGCATCATGCACATCGGCCGTGGTCAGCACGGCGCCCATGGGGATCACGCCATTGGTCAGACCCTTGGCGGTGGTCATCATGTCGGGCAGCACGTCGAAATACTGCGAGGCAAAGGGCGCGCCGAGTCGGCCAAAGCCGGTGATCACCTCATCGAAAATCAGGAGGATTCCGTGCTTTTTCGTAAGCGCGCGCAAACGCTCCAGATAGCCCTTTGGCGGCAGGATCACGCCGGTGGAGCCTGCCACAGGCTCCACGATCACCGCAGCGATGGTTTCCGCGCCGTGCAACGCCACCAGCTTTTCCAGATCATCGGCAAGGTAGGCGCCATGCTCCGGCTGACCGCGGGACCAGCGGTTTTCTTCCGGCAGGTGCGTATGAGGTAGGTGGTCCACCCCGTTGAGAAGGCTGCCAAAATGCCGACGGTTGTTGACAATGCCACCGACCGAGATGCCGCCGAAATTCACCCCGTGATAGCCGCGTTCGCGCCCGATAAGCCGAGTGCGGCTGGCCTGCCCCTTGGCGCGGTGATAGGCGATCGCCAGTTTCAGTGCGGTTTCAACGCTTTCCGAGCCGGAGTTGGTGTAGAACACATGCTCGATGCCCTTTGGCGCGATCCCGATGATGCGGTTTGCCAGCTCGAACGCGACCGGGTGGCCCATCTGGAAGGCCGGGGCATAGTCCAGTTCCGCCGCCTGCCGCTGGATCGCTTCGGTAATCCGGGGCCGGCAGTGGCCCGCGTTGCAGCACCACAGGCCCGCCGTGCCATCCAGCACCTGACGGCCATCCGAGGTGGTGTAATGCATGTCCTTTGCCGCCACAAACATCCGCGGGTTCTTCTTGAACTGGCGGTTGGCGGTAAAAGGCATCCAGAAGGCGTTCAGGTCATTGGGGGCTTTGCGGTCCAGCGCCATGGTGTCGGGGTTCCTGTTGGGGCGGCCTTGCGGCGCGCGGATGGGTTTTGACCGGATGGTAAGATCTTGCTATCACTGGCGGCAGGCCAGTCAAGTCCCGCCCGGATCGCGCTTGATCCTAGCACAGCACGCCGACGTTCTGCCAATTGCAAGATGGCGGATTCTGCGCCACCCTGTCCCTCCGGCTGCAGGAATGACGATACAATGCCAAGACCCAAGACCCGTATCCAGATCAGGAATTCCGAAACCATTCTGGAGGCCGCGCTGGATGTGTTCTCGGCCCATGGCTTTCGCGGGGCGACGCTGGACCAGATCGCCGAGGTGGCGGGGCTGTCAAAGCCCAACCTGCTGTATTACTTCCCGTCGAAGGAGGCGATCCACCGCACCCTGCTGACCCGGCTACTGGCGACATGGCTGGACCCTTTGCGCGACATGGACCCGCAGGGCGAGCCGGTGGCCGAGGTGCTGGGCTACATGCGGCGCAAGCTGGAACTGAGCCGTGACTACCCGCGCGAAAGCCGGTTGTTCGCGATCGAGATCCTGCAGGGCGCACCGCGCATGCGCGAGGCGATCGAGGGCGAGCTGACCGAATTGGTGGCGGAAAAGGCCAAGGTGCTACGGCAGTGGATGGATGAAGGTCGCATCGCCCGTCTGGACCCGGTGCATCTGGTGTTCTCGATCTGGGCGCTGACGCAGCATTACGCTGATTTTGACGTGCAGGTGCGGACGGTTCTGGGCGAGGGGCACGACCCCTATGCCGAGGCCGGGGCGTTTCTGGAAACGCTTTATGCGCGGCTGCTGGCACCCTGAGCGGGGGGTGGAACCGAGAGGATTCACAGTCGCTTGTAAACTTCACTGGCGATTGTAAAGATGGGGCGTCGCGCAACAGGTTTCTGCCATGCCCAACAGCCAGCTCCTGCCTGCCAGCCTGACCGGCAGCCTGATCCGTGAACGGCGGCTGGCGCTTGGGCTGCGGCAAGGCGATGTGGCGTTGGCGGCCGGGATTTCGGCCAGTTACCTCAATCTGATCGAACACAACCGCCGCCGGGTCGGGGCCGGGGTGCTGGAGCGTTTGGCCGGCGTGCTGGGCACCGAAGCGGCAGTGCTGGCCGAAGGGGCGGGTGGGGCGCTGATCGACGATCTGCGCGCTGCCGCGTCGACCGCGCCGGGGGTGCAGCCGGAGCTGGACCGGATCGAGGATTTCGCCGGGCGCTTTCCGGGCTGGGCGGCGGTGCTCGCTGCGCAGCATCACCGCGCGGCGCAGCTGGAGCGCGCGGTGGGCGCGCTCAATGACCGGCTGACCCATGATCCGCACCTGTCAGCGTCGTTGCACGAGGTGCTGTCGGCGCTGGCCTCGGTGCGCTCTACCGCTGCGATTCTGGCGGATACCGAGGATATCGAGCCGGACTGGCGCGAGCGGTTTCACCAGAACCTGCATCAGGACAGCGAACGGCTGGCCGCCGGGGCCGAGGCGCTGGTGGCCTATCTGGACGGGTCCGATACGGCGGTGGACACCGGGCTGGCAGCCCCGCAGGAAGAGGTGGAAAGCTGGCTTTCCGCGCGCGGCTGGCATCTGGCGGAGCTGGACCAGCCGGGCGGGCTGGATCAGTTGACGGCAGAGGTGGCGGGGCTTGCCTCGGCTGCGGCACGGTCTTTGGCCACGGATTTCCTGATGCAGGCGGCAACCGAGGCGCTGCGTCTGCCAGATGCGGCCTTGGCCGCCGCGCTCGACCGGGGGGAGAATGACCCGGCGGTTCTGGCGCAGCGCAGCGGGCTTTCGGTGCTGGCGGTGATGCGGCGGATCGCGCTGTTGCCAGGGTCGGCGGCGGGGCTGGTGATCTGTGACGCCTCGGGCACCTTGCTGTTCCGCAAGCCGCTCGATGGCTTTGCCTTGCCGCGCTTTGGCGCGGCCTGCCCGCTTTGGCCGCTGTTTGCGGCGCTGGCGCGGCCGATGATGCCGCTTGCCCTGCGGGTGGAACCGGTTGGGCGCAGCGCACGGCGTTTCCACACTCTGTCGATCTGCGAGACCCGGCTGCCGCAGGGCTTTGCCGGGCCGGAGCTGCGCGAGGCGGCCATGCTGATCCTGCCGGATGACTCGCCGCGCGGTGCTGCGCCGGTGCTGGCGCTTGGCTCGTCATGCCGGATCTGTCCGCGCGCAGGTTGCCCGGCGCGGCGCGAGCCGTCGATCCTGGCCGAGGCCGGGGTGCAATAGTCCTTTGACATGACCTGTCATTCACCGGATAGTCAGGCTTCGTCCGGTGGCAAGCCGGAGGGGGGAACCAACACATATGACGGCGCGTGTGCTGCTCATCGAGGATGAGCCGAACATCAGCGAGGCTATCCGTTTCATCCTGTCGCGCGACGGCTGTGATGTGACGACGCTTGCCGATGGCACCGGCGCTCTGGATGCGGTGCGGACGGCGCGGCCGGATCTGGTGATCCTTGACCTGATGCTTCCCGGTCTGAGCGGGCTGGAGATTCTGGCGCAGCTGCGCGCGGACCCGGCGACGCAAACCCTGCCGGTAATGATGCTGACCGCCAAGGGACAGGGCCGCGACCGCGAGGCGGCGGAACGGGCCGGGGCCAGTCATTTCATGACCAAGCCGTTTTCCAATGATGACATGCGCGCCGCCGTGCGGTCGCTGACCGGCGGCTGATCCGATGGCCCAGACGCCGCGTACCCCACCTTTGTTCCTGCGCCCCGCGAGCTATCGCCAGCGCAGGCGGCGCGATGCGGCGCGTCTGTTGCCCGTGGTGGGGATATTCCTGGTTCTGCTGCCGGTGCTCTGGGCGCCGCAGAACACCTTTCACCGCGATACGGCACCGGATGGAATCTATCTGTTCGTGATCTGGGCGCTGCTGATCGGTCTGGCGATGCTGATTTCGCGCAGCCTGAACGCATCTGACGATGATCCCGATACGCCCGGCGATCACGACCCCGGTCGATAGGGGGGCGCTGCAATGCCCTTCAACATTCTGGTCCTGTCCTGTCTGGCCTATGTGATCTTTCTGTTCTCGGTTGCCTGGGCCGCCGAGCGGCGCGCCGATCGCGGGCAACTGGGCTGGCTGCAATCGCCGCTGATCTACACGCTGTCGCTGTCGATCTATTGCACGGCCTGGACGTTTTACGGTGCGGTCGGCTATGCGGCGCGGTCCGGTCTGGAATTTCTGACGATCTATCTGGGGCCGACAATCGTGTTCATCGGCTGGTGGTGGCTGCTGCGCAAGCTGGTGCGGATCGGTCGGCAACAGCGCGTGACCTCGATCGCCGACCTGATCTCCAGCCGGTTCGGCAAGTCGAACCTGCTGGGCGTGATCGTGACGGTGATCGCGGTGGTGGCGGCCACCCCCTATATCGCGCTGCAACTGCAATCGGTCACGCTGTCGTTCAGCGTCTTCGCCAGCCCGACCGATGACGGTTTCGCCCCACCGGGGACCGAGGCGACGGCAGTCTGGGTGGCAGGGGGGCTGGCGCTGTTCACCATCCTGTTCGGCACCCGCAATCTGGATGCGAAAGAGCAGCATCACGGCATCGTCATGGCCATCGCGGTGGAGGCGGTGGTCAAGCTGGTCGCACTGATCGCGGTGGGGGTATTCGTGGTCTGGTTCATGGCCGATGGCCCTGCCGATATGATCGCGCGGATTGATGCCTCCGAGATTGCCGACTGGAACCTGCAGCCGGGCCGCTGGGCGGGGTTGTTGTTTGCTGCCGGGGCAGCAGTGATCTGCCTGCCGCGGATGTTTCAGGTGATGGTGGTGGAAAACGCCGACGAGCGGCATCTGGCCACCGCCTCCTGGGCGTTTCCGCTGTATCTGTTCGCGATGAGCCTGTTCATCGTGCCGATCGCGGTGATGGGGCTGGAGCGGCTGCCTTCCACCTCCAACCCCGATATGTTCGTGCTGACCCTGCCCTTGGCCGAAGGCCAGGGCGCGTTGGCGATGCTGGCGTTTCTGGGCGGGTTTTCCTCGGCCACCTCGATGGTGATCGTGGAATCGATCGCGCTGGCGACCATGGTTTCCAACCATATCGTGATGCCGGTCTGGCTGCGGATGCGCCCCGCCAAGGCTGTGTCAGGCGATGTGCGCCGGTTGGTGCTGTTGTCGCGGCGGATTTCCATCGGCGTGGTGCTGGGGCTTGGCTATGCCTATTACCGGATGTCGGGCGGGTCGGCGGCGCTGGCGGCCATCGGGTTGATCGCCTTTGTCGGGGTGGCGCAGATCCTGCCCGCGATGGTGTTCGGCCTGTTCTGGCGCGGGGCGACGCGGATCGGGGCGGCGCTGGGGATGGTGGTGGGGTTTGTGGTCTGGGCCTACACGCTGTTTCTGCCGTCCTTTGGCCCCGATGCGGTGATCCCCGCCATGGTCTTTATCGACGGCCCCTTCGGCATCGGCTGGCTGCGCCCGCGCGCGCTGTTCGGGGTGTCGACGATGGACCCGTTGCTGCACGCGCTGTTCTGGTCCATGACCCTGAACACGGCCGCCTTCCTGACCGGATCGCTGTTCACCTTTCCCGGCCCGGTGGAGCGGATGCAGGGCGCGGCCTTTGTCCGGGTGTTCGACACCGCGACCGGCAGCCCGCGCGGCTGGGAGCGGGGGCTGGCCGAGCCCGAGGATCTGCTGGTGATGTCGCAGCGGATCATGGGCGATGATGACGCGCTGGTGTTCTTCGAATCCGAGGCAAGCCAGCAGGGCAAGGCGGGCTATCTGCCCGACCCGTCGCCCGAGTTCATGGCGCGGCTGGAACGGCGGCTGGCGGGGTCGGTGGGGGCGGCGACCGCGCATGCGATGATGAGCCAGCTTGCGGGCCGCGCCACGGTGACGGTCGAGGATCTGATGGCGGTGGCCAGCGAGTCGGCGCAGATCATGGAATATTCCGCCCGGCTGGAAACCCAGCAGGAGGAGGTGACCCGCACCGCGCGCGCCCTGCGCGAGGCCAATGAAAAGCTGATGCAGCTGTCGATCCAGAAAGATGCCTTCCTGTCCCAGATCAGCCACGAACTGCGTACGCCGATGACCTCCATCCGCGCGTTTTCCGAGATATTGACCGAAGGCGATCTGCCCGCCGAGATGGTGGCGAAATATGGTCGCATCATCCATGACGAGGCCAAGCGGCTGACCCGGCTGTTGGATGATCTGCTGGACCTGTCGGTTCTGGAAAACGGCACCGTACAGCTGAATCTGGGGCTGTCGAACCTGAGCCAGATGATCGACCGCGCGCTGGCGAGCGCAAGCCACACCAAGCCCGAGCGCAGCTTTGTCATTCACCGCGATCTGCCGATGGAGAACATCTTCATCCGCACCGATGCCGATCGTCTGGTGCAGGTGTTCATCAACCTGATTTCCAACGCCCGGAAATATTGCGATGCGGCATCGCCCGAGCTTCGGATCTCGGTTCGGCAAAAAGGCGGGCGGGTGACGGTGGATTTTGTCGACAACGGGTCGGGGATTGCCAAGGAAAGCCAGGCGCTGATCTTCGAGAAGTTCGCCCGCCTGACCGACCAGACCCGCGCCGGGGGCGCGGGGCTTGGGCTGGCCATTTGCCGCGAGGTGATGGCCAATCTGGGCGGCACCATCACCTATCTGCCGGGGCAGGGCGGGGCGGCCTTCCGCGTGGCGGTGCCATTGCGGCTGGAGCGGAAAGCGGACTGAGGCCTGCTTGGCGGGTGGCCGTGTGAACCCTTTGGTAACGTTGCTGCGCGAAACTGCCACAAAGCGGACAAGGATTGGGGTCGCCGTGGCGGGTGAGGTGATGCGCAAAAAGCTGCTGTCGGGGCAGCAAGCCGTTGTTGAAGGCGGGCCGGGGGCCGATCGCGCATGGCGCGTTGCCTTTGCGCGGGCGGCGCGCGACATGATGCAGCTGCCGGTCGATTTCACGGGGCTGACCATTGCCCGGATGTCGCTGGCGGAACTTCTCGACCTGCCGCCGGAGCGTGCCCTGATCCTGATGCTGGAAGGGCCGGGCGAAGGGTTGGGCCTGCTGATCCTGTGGCCCGACCTGTTGTCGGCCCTGATCGAGGTGTTGACGATGGGCAGATGCGGCACCCAGACACCGGAACCGCGCAAACCCACCCGCACCGATGCCGCCATGCTGTCGCCGCTGGCCGATCTGGCGCTGTCGCATCTGGAAGAGGCGTTGGCGGAAGACGGCGATCTGGTTTGGACCAGCGGCTTTCGCTATGCCTCTTTCATCGAAGAGGCGCGGCCCTTGGGGCTGCTGCTGGATGATGTGACCTACCGCGTGCTGACCGCCCGGCTGTCATTGTCCCATGGCGCGCGGGCGGGCGATATGGTTCTGGTCCTGCCAACCGAAGGACGTGGGCGCAAGCCACGGCTCAAGGCCAATACCGTGCCTGATGCGGTTGCCCGCCCAGCGTTTTCCGCCGCCCTTGCGAGGCGGATCGAGGCGGCCTCCAGCCAGCTGGAGGCGGTTCTGACCCGCGTGTCGATGCCACTGGCCGAAATCATGCGCCTGTCGGTCGATACCGTGTTGCCCCTGACCACCGCCGCGCTGGACCGTATCCGCTTTGAAGGGCTGGATGGCCGTTGCGTGGCCGAGGGCAAGCTGGGCCAGCATCGCGGCATGCGCGCGATCCGCCTGTCTTCCGGGGAATGGCAGGACAGTGCCGGGGCGCAGGACGCGGCATCCCCCGTCGCGGCACCGCCAGTTGCGGCACATCACGACGAAGGCACCGCCGCGGACTGGACGCAGGATCTGGCCACGCCAGAGATGGCGCAACCGTTCGACCTTGACGGTTTCCCCGCCACCGGAACCGGTTAGGCGGGCCGGTTCACCGCTGTGCCAGCGTTTCGATCTGCGGGCGCAGGGCTTCGAGGTTGTAGCCATGGCGCGCCGGGATGCCGATCAGATCCTCGGCCGGCATATCCCCCGCCTTTGCCAGCGCCCAGCAGATGGACGAGCGGTTGCCGCTGGCGCAATAAGCGAGCACCGGGCCGGTGGCGCTGGTGATGGCTTCGGCTTGTGCGGTGACATTGGCCATGGTCAGCGCGCCGCCGATGACCGGGTTCACCACAAACTCCAGCCCTGCCGCCTCTGCCGCCGCCTGCATCACCGTTGTGTGGTGCGACGGCGGGATTTCGGCATCGGGGCGGTTGTTGATCACCCGCGTATAGCCCGCCGCCTTGATCGCCGCAAAATCCTCGGGGTCGATCTGGGGGGAGACGGCGTAATCGGGGGTCAGCGGGCGGATGTCCATGCGGTATCTCCTTTGGAACTCAGGGCGCGGCGCAAAGCAGGCGTGGCGACCATAGCGGCGAGCATCGCAACAAGAAAGACCAGACCGCTGGTTCCGTTCATGAAAGCCGCGGCCAAAGCCGGGCCGGGGCACAGGCCGACCAGCCCCCATCCCGCCCCGAACATCACCGAGCCAATGATCAGGTTGCGATCCAGCTTTTGTGCGGGTTTGGCCGGAATTGGCGTGCCCAGAACGGCGGTCTTGCGCCGTTCGGCCACCTGCCAGGCGATCGCCATCGGTAGGATCGCGCCGCCCATCACAAAGGCCAGGGTCGGGTCCCAGGCGCCGAACACATCGAGCCAGCCCTGCACCTTGACGGTATCGACCATGCCCGACACCAGCAGCCCCGCGCCGAACAGCGCGCCCGACAGCGCAGAAAACACCATGCGTTTCATCTCAGATCACCCCCAGCCAATGACGGAACATCAGAACACTCACCCCGCCCGCCACGATATAGACGATCGTGGCCGCCAGACCCCGCCAGGACAGGCGCGAGATGCCACAGACCCCGTGGCCCGAGGTGCAGCCATTTGCGATCCGGGTGCCGAAGCCGACGAGCAGTCCGGCGGCGATCAGCAGCCAGATGTTGTTGGTCAGCCGTGTATCAACGTTGTCGTAAAGGCTGGCGAGCAGGGGCGGAAACAGGACCAGACCCACCAGAAAGGCCAAACGCTCGCCGCGGTTGGCGCGGCCCGAACCGTCGACCAGACCGCCGACGATGCCCGATGCCCCCATGATGCGGCCATTCATCAACAGAAAAAGCGCGCCTGCGCCGCCAATCATGAGGCCCCCGGCAAAGCCCCAGATCCAGTCTTGTTCCAGCATGGTAAGTCCCGATGTATGTGTGAAAGGATGGCTTGCGGCTCAGATGCCGTTGACCGGCACTTTCAGATATGAGGTGCCGTTGTCTTCCGGTTCCGGCATTTGCCCGGCCCGCATGTTCACCTGCAAGGACGGGATGATCAGACGCGGCATCGCCAGCGTGGCATCGCGGCCTTCGCGCATTTCAACAAACTCTGCCCGGCTCTTGCCGCCGCCGACATGGATGTTCAGCGCCTTTTGCGCACCGACCGTGGTTTCCCATGCAAACTCCTCGCGACCCGGCGCCTTGTAGTCATGGCCCACGAAAATCCGGGTCTCGTCCGGCAGGGCCATGATCTTTTGCACCGAATCGAACAGGGTTTCCGCCGATCCGCCGGGAAAGTCACAGCGCGCGGTGCCGAAATCGGGCATGAACAGCGTGTCCCCCACAAAGGCCGCGTCACCGATGACATAGGTCAGGCAGGCCGGGGTATGGCCCGGCGTGTGCAGCACATCGCCGCGCAGCTGGCCGATGTGAAGGCTGTCCCCCTCATGGAACAGCTGGTCGAATTGTGACCCGTCGCGCTGGAACCGCGTGCCCTCGTTGAAGATCTTGCCAAAGGTGTCCTGCACCACGGTGATGCGGTCGCCGATCCCGATCTTGCCGCCCAGTCGCTCCTGGATATAGGGCGCGGCGGACAGGTGGTCGGCGTGGACATGGGTTTCCAGAATCCATTGCAGATCAAGGCCGTTGTCCTGAATGAAGGCGATGACCTGATCGGCAGACCGGGTGTCGGTGCGGCCCGAGGCATAGTCGAAGTCGAGCACCGAATCGATCACGGCGCAGGCCTTGCCTTCTGGTTCGGTCACCACATAGGTGATGGTATTGGTGGCTTCGTCAAAGAAACCGTGCACGGTGGGTGTCATTGTCATCTCCCGTTGGCTGTCTGAACACCGACATAGGGGATCGGAAGACATATTGCAAGATTTGAATGTATGTTTCTACGCGCATCTTCCGCTTCTTGACCTGTATCAAGGCGGTCGCGCCGGATTGGCGCGACAATCGACGTGACACGATGGGAGATATCATGGTCAAATCACCAGCAGATCGCAACGCCCAGCTTCTGGCCCGCAGGGCCGCGCTTGTGGATCGGATGGCCTCGATCGAGGCGGAACTGGACAGTCACCAGAACCGCGATTGGGAAGAGCTTGCCACCGAACGCGAGGGCGATGAGGTGCTGGAAGGGATGGGACAGTCAGCGCTTTCGGAGCTGCGATTGATTGATGCGGCGCTGATCCGGGTCGAAGCGGGCACTTACGGGCTTTGCGCCCGATGCGGGTCCGTGATCGGCGAAGAGCGGCTGGATGTGCTGCCGTTCACGCCGTTTTGCCGCGACTGTGCGGCGTTGGTTTGATGAGAGGGGGAACACTCATGGGAACGGAACAGGATCTGCGCCGGATCGCGCAACTGGCCGCCGAAGCGGCGGACAAGGCCGCACAGGGCCGCACCACCGGGCTTGCCCCACTGCTGGAGGAGATGCAGGCGCTGGGTGAGGTTCTGCCGGGTCAGGTGCAGCCGAAAAGTGCAGAACAGATCGCGCTTGATGCCGAAGTCGAGGCCGGCTTTGACAATATGCCGGTCTGACCGCGCGCAAGGCTTTCATATCCGGTGATCGCAGTGCCTTGACCGCATGTCCTGTTGCGCTGCACTGTGCAGATGGCAGCGTAGTGACAAGGATATGACAGTGAGCAACGGCATGGATGTGACCACGACGGACGCATTGGCCGAAATCACTCTGTCCCGTCGCCCGGAAGGGGGCTGGCTTGATGCCACGCAACGTGAGCAGCTGCTTGGAGCCCTGGAGAAGCTGCCTCCGGGGGTTTCGGTGGTTTTGTTGCGCTCGGCGGATCGTCTGATGGCGGCGCATCCTGATGGCGGGCCGGATTTGCCGGGGCCGGATGATGCCGCGCTGCCCTCGCTCGCCAGCCTGTGCCGTGCGGTTGAAGGCTGTGCGGTGCCGGTGATTGCACTCCTGGAAGGCCCGGTTTCCGGTGCTGCGGCTGAAATCGCTCTGGCCGCGCAGGGGCGGATCGCCACGCCCGGAGCGCGGATCGCCTTTACAGCGGGCAGGCTGGGGCGGATCAGCGGGGCCGGGAGCACCCAACGCCTGCCTCGGCTGGTCGGAGCGGATCATGCCTTGCGGCTGCTAGCCGAGGGCAGGCCGGTTGCGGCGGCCGAGGCTCTGGTCATCGGTCTGGTCGATCACGTTGTCGAGGGGGAGACGGAGGCAGAGGTTCTGGCGGCGGCAAGGCTATGGGCGCAGGAACAGGCGGGGGAGCTGCGCATGCGGATCGCCCAGCCGGATGGCCGCGCGTTTCTGGCTGCCGTCAAGGCTCTGCGGGCGACGGCGGCTCCGGGCAGCCTTGCCATGGCCCTGGCCGATTGCGCCGAGGCGGCTCTGTTGCTGCCAGCGGAGCAGGGGCTTGCCTTTGAGGCCGCAATTGCCGAGGAACGCGACGCCCTGCCGCAAACCGCCGCGCTGGCGCATCTGGTGCAAGCGGAACGCGCGGCGATGCAGACGCCCGAGGCGCTGCGGGCGGCCAAACCGGGGCAGGTGATGCGGCCCGCGCTGGTGGGGGCATCGCCCCAGCTTTCGGCGCTGGCACTGATGACGCTTGCACGGGGGTTGCCGGTCATGGTGCTGGAACCGGATCGTGACCGGCTGGTGCCCTTGTTGCAGACCATTGCCTCGCGGCAGGAGGCGGCGGTGCAAGTGGGCAGCTTGTCGGCTGCGCAACGCGATGCCGATTGGGCGCGGTTGCGGCCCATTGCCGACAAGCGTGATCTGGAACAGGCCGATCTGCTGGTGGTGGCCGCCGATACGCCTGTGCCACAGGTGCCTGCGGCGGTGCCGCTGCTGATGATGGGGCGGGCAGAGTTGCCGCCGGGCACGTTCCGGCTTGTGCTGTCGGGTCGTGTGGCCGAGCTTGGTCTGCCAGCAAATTGCCCGGCAATGCCTGCGGCGCAGGCGCTGGCCTTTCTGCGCCGGATCGGGCAGATCGTGGTGTTGACCGGGCAGCAGTCGCCTTTGGGGATTTCGGGGCGGCTGGCCGGCGCGGGGGGGGCGGCCCTGCGCGCCTTGCAGGACTCCGGCGTGCCGTTCGATACGATCCTTGCCGCCTTGACCGGCTTTGGTCTGGCGGCCCCCTCGGTGCCAAAGGCGGAACCCGGCCCGACGCTGCGCCTGATGTCACCCGGGGAAATCTTGAACCGCTGGCTGGGGGCCATGGCGAATGAGGGCGCGCGGCTGCTGGCGGCGGGGCTGGCGCAATCTGCGACCGATGTGGACCTCGTGGCGGTGCATGGGCTTGGCCTGCCCGCCGAATGTGGCGGCCCGCTGCACCTTGCCGATCAGCGCGGCCTGATGATCCTGCGCCGCGATCTGCGGCTGTGGGGGGAAGAGGCGGAGGTGTGGAAGCCGGTTCCGGCGCTGGATGCGCTGGTCTCGGTCGGGCGCGGCTTCATGAATGGCGTCAGCCGAGGATGATGCCGACCACAACCACGATCAACCCAAGGCCGGAAACCGCCAGCGCGCCCAGGTTCAGCACGACGACACGCTGAAGCTGTGCCTTGATCTGGTCATCGGGCAAGCCGGATTTGCGCGCGCGCATGGCAAGGATGATGCACCACATCAGCGTCAGAACGCCGATCATGGTCAGTGCCGCCCCGCCCCAGATCAGCATTTCCATGTCTCGGCATCCTTTGGCATTGGTCCCGCGCCGCCTAGCCCAGCTTTGGCCGCTGCGCAAGCCTTGAACCCCTGACGGGGCCACGGTAGGGAAGGGGGCAAACAGCAAAAGCGCGAGGCGATGATGAGCGACGTGACTGACAACTATTCCGTGACGGCTGATGAGCTGCGCCAGTTCATCGAACGGGCCGAACAACTGGCCAGCGAGAAGAAAGACATTGCCGAGCAGGAAAAAGAGCTGTTCGCCGAAGCCAAGGGCCGGGGCTATGACACCAAGGTGATGCGCAAGGTGATCGCGCTGCGCAAGCGCAAGCCCGACGAGATTGCCGAGGAAGAAGCAGTGCTGGAAATGTACAAGACCGCACTGGGCATGGCCTGATCGCAGGCCGCTATGCCAGACTGTCAGGCCGAAACGAAGGTGACCCCGGAAAGCGCCCTGATCCGCGCCACGTCCTGGTGATAGGCCGATGTCAGGGCGGCGACCGTTTCATCGGTCCAGCCCGGCACCTCCAGCTCCATCTCGACCCGGTCGGGCAGGGAGAATTTGTCAAGGAAGGCCGAGACGATGCGGCGGCGCTGGGTCGT
Source organism: Paracoccaceae bacterium (assembly GCA_046296515.1). Lineage (GTDB taxonomy): Bacteria > Pseudomonadota > Alphaproteobacteria > Rhodobacterales > Rhodobacteraceae > Pseudotabrizicola. The sequence continues at coordinate 156,889 of JBKBKR010000001.1, forward strand.
GGTCTGCACCGGATGGCTGTCGATATAGGCGTTCATCCGGGCCAGACCTTCGGGCGACATGATAAGGCCCAGCAATTCGTCGGTATCAATCAGCGCCGTGCCCTCGGCATGGCCCGAAACGGCCTGCAGCACCTCGGGCCAGATCAGTGGCGTGTCCTCGTCGCACCAGACCGTCAGCGGGACGCCGGGGTTGTTGTCCAGCACATCTTCGATCACCTCCGACCAGTGCAGATGCAGCGGATCGGTTCCGTCCATGAACTGGGCGAAGGTCTTGTCGCGTTGCTTGGCGAAAAGCTCCGGCAGGAAGGTGGCTGGGTTGCGGATCGCCAGATGGAATTCGGCCTCGATCTCGGGGAAGATCTGGGTGAAGGCGCGCACCCGTTCGGCCGCCGCCGGATAAAGCCGGTCTTTCAGCACCCATTGCGGGAAGGACAGGAAATTGTCCCAAGACAGGATCAGCCGTTCGGCGCGGTCCTCCTCCATGATCTGTTCCAGCACCAGCGCCTGGGTGTCGCGGCTGGCGGGCTGGCCCTTGAGCGTGATGGCGGTGTCGCGCAAGAGCGAGCGATAGCGCGCGGGGCCAGGCACCACGATGCCCTGTTCGCCAAGCGCCTGGCGATTTTTCAGCAGGCATCGCAACAGACGCTCTTCGTCGGTGCAATGAGCGCCAAGGTGATAGACAATACGCATCCTGCTCCGGCCCTGTCCCGTTTCTTGATTGCCACCGAGTATAGGGGGTTTGCCCGCAGATGACACGGGGGACATCACAAGAAATGGCGACAGAGACCGTCGGGCAACGCCTTGTGCAGTGCCGATCTGGACAGGGCAGGGCACAGGGTGCTAGCTGTGGCGCAGGATGACCCAGCAAAACACTCAAGTTCCCCGCTCTGCCTTTCGCCTGCCGCGTCTTGATCTATGGACTCTGGGTGCGATTGCGATTGCGGTTGTGGTGCTGGCGCCGATGGCATCGGTGGTCTGGATCGCGTTTCACCCGACCGAGAACATCTGGCCGCATCTGATGGCGACGGTTCTGCCGCGCTATCTGGGCAATACGCTGGTGCTGATGGGGGGCGTGGCGGTGCTGACGGCGATGGTCGGCACCGGGGCGGCCTGGCTGACCACGATGTACCGCTTTCCGGGGCGGGGCTGGCTGGACTATGTGCTGCTGTTCCCGCTGGCGATCCCGGCCTATGTCGGGGCCTATGCGCTGGTGGATTTCCTGCAATATGCCGGGCCGGTGCAGACAGGGTTGCGCGCCGCGATGGGGTATGAGGGCGCGCGCGACTACTGGTTCCCACAGGTGCGCTCACGCGGGATGGCGGTGATCGTGCTGTCGGCGGCGCTGTATCCTTACGTTTACCTGCTGGCGCGCGCGGCGTTCCGCGAGCAGTCGGGCGGTTCCTATGAGGTGGCGCGCGCTTTGGGCTGCGGCCCCTGGCGACTGTTTGGCCGGGTTGGCCTGCCGCTGGCGCGGCCTGCAATCGCCACCGGGGTGGCATTGGCGCTGATGGAGACGGTGGCCGATTACGGCACGGTGCAGCATTTCGGGGTGCAGACCCTGACCACGGGGATTTTCTCCACCTGGCTCAACGGCAACAACGCGGGCGGGGCGGCGCAGATTGCGGGTGTGGTGCTCACGCTGATCTTCGTGCTGCTGGGGCTGGAGCGGATCAGCCGCCGCAACGCGCGGTTTCACCGGGTGGGGCGCTCGGTGCGCCCGGTAGAGCCTGCACAGATGGGGCGCGGGGCGGGTTGGATCGCCTTTGCGCTGTGCCTGCTGCCGGTTCTGGTCGGTTTTGTGCTGCCGGTCGCAATGATGGCCTGGCACGCGCTGCGCCGGCCCGAGGTCTGGCTGTCGCCGGGGCTGACCCGCGCCTTTGTCAACACGCTGGTCACCGGCGGGGCGGCGGCGGGTCTGACGGTGGCGGCGGCGATCTTTCTGGTCTACGGGTTGCGCATGGCCCACCGCTCGGCAGCGCGCTGGGTTCTGCCGGTGACCACGCTGGGCTATGCCGCACCCGGCGCAGTGCTGGCCGTCGGCATCCTGATCCCGCTGGCCGCACTGGATCACAGGCTGGCCGATGCGGTGCTGGCGGTGACAGGATGGGACCCCGGCCTGATGCTGACCGGGACGGCAGCGGCGCTGGTGCTGGCCTATTCGGTGCGGTTCTTCGGCGTGGCGCAAGGCGCGGTGGATACCGCATTCGGCCGGATCTCGCCCTCGCTGCCGATGGCGGCGCGATCCTTGGGCCGCTCGCCGGGGGGGGCGCTCATGGCGGTGCATCTGCCCTTGATGCGCGGATCGGTGGCGACCGCACTGCTGGTGGTGTTTGTCGATTGCGTCAAGGAATTGCCCGCCACCTTGCTGTTGCGCCCGTTCAACTACAATACCCTTGCCACGCGGGTGTTCGAACTCGCCAGTCTGGAGCGGCTGGAAGAAGCCGCCCCCGCAGCACTGATCGTGATGGCCGTTGGCCTGCTGGCCGTAGGCCTTATGGCCCGCGCAAATCGCTGAGGGGCTTGCACCCGCCGCCTCGCGCGGTTATTTCATGGCTGCGCCTCTATAGCTCAGCTGGTAGAGCACCTGATTTGTAATCAGGGGGTCGCGGGTTCAAATCCTGCTGGGGGCACCATTTTCCATTGAAATGTCAGCATTTTAGGGCTTTCAGGGCTGTAATGCGACAAGGATGATACAAAAGCATCGGCTCAACACATGCGGTTTGTCATTCAAGTGAAGTATCTCCAGATCAGAAACGGGCGATGGGAATATCGGCGTGTCGCGCTCTGACGCCCTTAGCCTTGCGGCAGGGAAGACAGCGATCACCATCCCCATCAGCACCGCTGATGGTGGTGTAGTGCGCCAACACTCTGCCGACGCCCACCGGGCGGGAGATTGTGCTGCTGCCGGGCACGGCGTAAAGGTCAGCGGTGTTTCAATGTGATGCCATTCAGGGGCCGGGATCAGATGAAAACCAGACGGCGTATCCTGCACCCGGTTCAGCTGGCCCGTGCGACGGTGGCACGGCGGCGCTCGGCGGGGAATGATCTGCTGCTGGCGACGGTGCTGGCGGCCATCGCCGGGGCGGCCAATGCCGGGGGCTTTTTCGCGCTTGGGCAATACACCTCACACATGACCGGCTATCTGTCCCAGCTGGCCGACAACATTGCCGTCCTGAACCTGTGGATCGTGAGTGTCAGCGCACTGGCGATACTGGCTTTCATCGCCGGGGCGGGGCTGAGCACGGTGCTGATCAACCTCGCCCGCGAAACCGCCAGCCGCCAGCAATTCGCGTGGCCGTTGGCGGTGCAGGGTGTGTTCCTGTTCTGCTTTGCCTTCGGCGGCATTTTCAGCAGCGACATCGGGCGGCTGTTCGCGCTGGCCTGTCTGTGCTTCATCATGGGCATGCAGAATGCGACAATCACCAAGATCTCTGGCGCGCGGATCCGCACGACCCATGCCACCGGCATGATCACCGATATCGGGATCGAGGCCGGGCGGGCGTTTCTGGCGCTGCTGCGGCCGGGCCTTGGGGTCCGGGTGGACAGGGGCAAGTTGCGGATATTGCTGCGGCTGGTGCTGGCGTTTCTGGTTGGCGGCGTGATCGGGGCGGTCGGCTATGGGCAGCTCGGGTTCTTTTTCTCGATGCCGCTGGCCCTGATCCTGTTGGCGATAAGCGTTCCCGCCCTTTTGGGGCAAGGCCGCTGACTGCGGCACCTTTTCCCGCCTTGCGCCCTGCTGGGGTTGGCGGAACCGGCTGGCACGGAAATACGTTGTGCTACTGCCCTTTGGAGTGTGCCCGAGTGACTCATGACCAGATCCTGTTGTTCGCGCTGTTCGCGGCGATCATCGTGCTGATGGTCTGGGGCCGGTGGCGGCATGACGTGGTGGCCTTTGCCGGGGTGATTGTCGGCACCCTGCTGGGGCTGGTGCCGGTGGAGGAGACGTTTTCGGGCTTTGCCCATCCGGCGGTGATCACGGTGGCTTTGGTGCTGGTGGTCTCCGCCGGGCTGATCCGCACCGGGGCGATCAATGCGCTGTCGCGCGTGCTGGCCAACCCGGATCTGCCGGTGTCATTGCATGTGCTGCGGCTGGGGGCGGTGGGGGCGCTGCTCTCGGCGGTGATGAACAATGTTACCGCTCTGGCGCTGCTGATGCCGGTGGATGTGGCAACGGCGCGCAAGGCGGGGCGCGGGGCGGGGCTGACGCTGATGGCGCTGGCCTTTGCCACCATTCTGGGTGGGATGCTGACGCTGATCGGGACACCGCCAAACCTGATCGTGTCAAGCTTCCGGCGCGAGGCGCTTGGCGCGCCGTTCGGGTTCTTCGACTTCGCCTGGGCCGGTGGGATCGTGGCGGTGTCGGGGCTATTGTTTGTGGCTTTTGTGGGCTGGCGGCTGGTGCCGCAGCGCGATGATGGTGGCGCGGCGACGGATGCCGAGGCGCGGATGCGCGACTATGTGGCTGAACTCGTCGTGCCCGAGGAGTCGAAGACCATCGACCGGACCAAGGCCGATCTGCGCGCCGAGTGCGAAAAGCTGGGGGCCAGCCTGATCGCGGTAAAGCGCCGGGGGCGCCGGGTTTATGGCGCGCCGCGCAGCATCGTGCTGGAGGTGGGGGATATCCTGCTGATCGAGGCCACCCCGACCCTGCTGGAAGAGGTGCGGGTGGAACTGCAACTGGCCTTTCCCGACGGACTTTCCGCCGATGCGCCGCGGATCGCGCTGGCGGGGGAGGTGATGGTGGAATTCGTGGTCACCGATGCCTCGCGCATTGTCGGGCGCACGGCGCGGCAGGCGCGGCTGGCGGTGGATCACGATTCGGTGCTGCTGGGGATCATGCGGCGGGATCGGACGCTGCATGACAAGCTGCGCGATACAAAGATTCTGGCGGGCGATATCCTGCTGGTGCTGATCCCCGAGACCGAGGCCGAAAGCATTGCCGATGCGCTGCGCCTGCTGCCGCTGAGCCGGCGCGAGACGGTGACGATGGAGCGGCGCGCGGTGGGGGCGGTGGTGATGTTTGCCGCCGCGATCGCGGCGGTCAGTCTGGGGATTTTGACGATGCCCTTGGCTCTGGGTGCTGTGGTGGTCGGCTATGTGCTGGTGCGGATTCTGGGGGTGGAGGATCTTTATGATCATATCGACTGGCCGGTGATTGTGCTTTTGGCCTCGCTCATCCCCTTGGGTGTGGCGATGGACAGCACCGGGGCCTCGGCCTTGATCGCGAACGGTCTGGCGCAGGCGACGGCGGGGCTTCCCGCCTGGGTCGGACTGATGGTGCTGATGGTGTCGACGATGTTCATCTCGGATGTGCTGAATAACAATGCGACCGCCATTCTGGCGGTGCCGGTCGGAATAAGGCTGGCCGAGGCGACGGGGACGAACCCGGATTCCTATCTGATGGCCGTGGCGATCGCGGCGTCCTGCGCGTTCCTGACGCCGATCGGTCATCAGAACAATACGATCGTGATGGGACCCGGGTCTTACAGGTTTTCGGATTACTGGCGGATGGGGTTGCCGTTGGAGGTGATCGTGACGTCGGTGGGGGTGCCCGCGATTTTGCTGTTCTGGCCGCTGTAGCGCCGGGGGCTGGTGGGTGAACCCGGGGCTTTGCCCCGGAACCACCCACCTTACGCGCGGGGCGGGTGGTGCGGCTTTGCCGGGCGGAAAATCGCGCGGCTGTCCACAATCCATGCAACCACAGGCGCTTGAGCGGCGTTGTGAGAGCATATGCCCCCCCGGATTGATGCGCTGTGCCCGCGCTCGTCCCCTGTGCCGGAGATCCGTGAAATGGCCGATCCAGTAGCTGATGTGCCAGTGTCTGACGTGATTGTTGACCCCAGCCGCATGGCCCCCGTGGCCATTTTGCTGGCGGGCGGGCGGGGGTCGCGGTTGCATGAGCTGACGGATCGCGCCTGCAAACCAGCGCTGCCCTTTGTGCGGCGGCGGCGGATTGTGGATTTCACGATGGAGAATATCGCCAGGTCCGGCCTGAACAAAGTGATCGTGGCCAGCCAGTACCGGCCCGAGTCGTTGGAGGCGCATCTCGACGCGGCCTGGTCGGGGCGGATCGGGACGGCGGGGCTGATCATGCGGCGCGGCTCCGCTGCGGCGGAGGCGGGGCTGTCCTATGGCGGCACTTCCGATGCGGTGTGGAAGAATGCCGCCCAGATCGACGCGCTTGGAGCGCGTGAGGTGCTGATCCTGTCGGCGGATCATGTTTATGAAATGGATTACCGCCCGTTGATCGCGGCACACCGCGCGTCGGCTGCCAAGGTGACTTTGGCCGCCAAGGTGGTGGACCGGCATGAAGCGTGCGGCTTTGGCGTTATCACGGCCGGCCGTGCCGGGATGGTCACCGGCTTCGTCGAAAAACCCGATGTGCCGCCGACGCTGCCGGATGATCCGGAGCATGCCCTGGCCAGCATGGGGATTTACATCTGTGATTGGGGCTGGCTGCGGCGGATGCTGGCCGAGGATGCAGTGACTGAGGGCAGCGGCCATGACTTTGGCCATGACATTCTGCCGCGCGCGGTGCGTGACGGCGTGGCGCATGCCTGGAACTGGGAGGCTTCGGTGGGGCATCCGGTGTTCTGGCGTGATGTCGGCACGCTGGATGCGCTGCGCGAGACCTGGTTGCAGTTCGAGACCGGCAATGCGCCCTGCAGCCTGCCTTCGCCTGATCTGGGCGATGTCACGCCCGCCCTGTCGCGCTTTGGCATGTCGACCACGGTGGGCGGATTGCGGCTGTTCTCGCCGCTGCGGGCCCGTGTCGGGCAGCCCGGCTGGGGCATGATGGAGGAATCGGTGCTGATGGATGGCGCGCGGCTGTCGCCGGGCTGCCGCTTGACCCGGGCGCTGATCGCGCCGGGGGTGACGCTGCCCGAAGGGCTGGTCGTGGGCGAGGACCCGGCGGAAGACCGGCGCTGGTTCCGCGTGACGGCGGAGGGCACCACGCTGGTGACGACACAGATGCTGTCGCGCCGGGCGGCGCGGATGCCGGGGCGCGATCGCGGGATCGGCCGGGGGTTCTTTCAGCAGGCGGTGTCGTGATGCTGAACGCGGCACCGCAGGGGATGGCGTTTGACCGGGACTCGGGCCGGCCTTCGGTGCTGGGGGCCGAATATAACGGCACAGGCGTGAATTTCGCACTGTTTTCCGACCATGCCGAGCGGGTGGAACTGTGTCTGTTCGATGCCGATGGCGTGACCGAGAACGCGCGGCTGGATCTGCCCGAGATGGAGGGCGGGATCTGGTATGGCTATTTGCCGGGGCTGGCACCGGGGCAGGCGTACGGCTACCGGGTGCATGGCGCCCATGCGCCGGAACAGGGGCACAGGTTCAACCCCAACAAGCTGCTGCTCGACCCCTATGCACGCCAGCTGACCGGGGCTCTGCACTGGGATGACAGCCTGTTTGGCTATCAGATCGGCACCGATGACCTGACCTTCGATGCGCGTGACAGTGCTGCCTTTGTGCCAAAGGCGCTGGTTGTGGACCCGGCTTATGACTGGTCGGCGGACCGGGCGCTGCAACACCCGTGGGAAAAGACAGTGATCTATGAGGCCCATGTCAAAGGGTTGACCATGCGGCATGAAGGTGTGGTGCAGGCGGATCGCGGCACATTCGCCGGGCTGGCCTCGGCCCCGGTGCTGGATCACCTCAAGGCGCTGGGGATCACCACGATCGAACTGTTGCCGGTGCAGTCCTTCGTGCAAGACCGGCATCTGCTGGAGCAGGGGTTGTCGAACTATTGGGGATACAACACCCTGTCGTTCTTCGCCCCCAATACGCCCTATCTCAGGACCGGGCAATTGTCCGAAATCAAGGATGCCATCCGGCGCTTCCACGAGGCCGGGATCGAGGTGCTGCTGGATGTGGTCTACAACCACACCGCAGAGGGCAATGAGATGGGGCCCACCCTGTCGTTCCGGGGGATCGACAACGCGTCATATTACCTGTTGTCGCCTGACACTCCGCGCCACAGTTTTGATACCACCGGTTGCGGCAATACGCTGAACGTGGCGCATCCGATGGTCTTGCGGATGGTGTTGGATTCCCTGCGCTACTGGGTGCAGGTCATGCATGTGGACGGCTTCCGCTTTGACCTTGCCTCCACTTTGGGGCGAGAAAGCGCGGGGTTCGAGCGTGAAGGGGCGTTCTTCACAGCGATCCGCCAAGACCCGGTGCTGAGCCGTATCAAGCTGATCGCCGAGCCTTGGGATATCGGCGAAGGCGGCTATCAGGTCGGCGGCTTCCCTTGGCCGTTCCGGGAATGGAACGACAAGGCTCGCGATGATCTGCGCGCCTTCTGGCGGCGCGATGGCGGCTTGCGCGGGTCGGTTTCACAGCGGCTGCTGGGGTCACCCGTGCAGTTCCACCATTCGCGGCGGCCTGCGACCACCTCGGTGAACTTTCTGGCGGCGCATGACGGGTTCACGCTGTGGGATACGCTGTCCTATGACCACAAGCACAACGAGGCCAATGGCGAGGGCAATGCTGATGGCCATGACAACAACCTGTCGCACAATATGGGCGCCGAGGGGCCGACAGATGACCCTGGCATCCAGCATGGCCGGGAACGGCGGGCGCGGGCGATGCTGGCGTCACTGCTGATGTCGCAGGGCGTGCCGATGATCCTTGCGGGCGACGAGATCGGCCATACGCAACAGGGCAACAACAATGCCTATTGTCAGGATAATGATCTGGCCTGGATCAACTGGCCGGGCGCCAATACGGCGCTGTTCAACGCCACCGCGCGGATGGTCGCGTTGCGCCAAGAACTGGGTCTGGCGAGCCGGCGCTTTGCCACAGGGGCAGGCGATGGCGACGGTGTGGCGGATGAAGCGGTCTGGCTGCACGCCGAGGGGCGCGAGATGGGCGAGGGCGACTGGGCTCACGACGGGCCGCTGGGTCTGCTGCTGCGCCGTGCGGCGCGGGAGGATGTGCTGGTGATCCTGAACGCGGGGGATGACTGCGGCTTTGTGCTGCCCGGGGGGGAGTGGAGTCAGCGGCTGTGCAGCGCGGAGGAGGAGCGGACGGAAGCCAAAGTGCTGCACGGTGAGATCACCGTTTTGGGGCAGGCGGTTCTGGTCCTGACCGAAAGCTGACCCTGCGACCGGAACCGCAGGGACCGGGTCGGCGTTGAGAGAGTACAGGCCACGAGCTGTGGCCGAGCGCATACCGATACCGCAACCTCGTGAAAGGAGTTCCGATGCTGACCCCGACAACCGCCGCGATGATGCTCGACACCCAGACAAGTGACTCGCCCGAAGCGGCGCCGGATGCTGCGGACGCATTGCTGACCCTGCAACGCCGCAGCGCGGATGCGCTGGCGGGCTATGTGACCATGGTAGACAAGGCCGAGCCCGATTTCCGCCCGGTGGCAGAGCGCTTCCGCGCGATCCACGACCGCCACAACGCCGCGCTGACCGCAATGCTGATCCTGCATGGCGCGGAGCCCGATGCCGATGGCAGTTTCATGGGCACAGTGAACAAGGCCGTGGTCAGCCTGCGGGCGCTGTTCGATGACATCGGCGAGGATGTGATGGACAGTATCCGTGACGGCGAGAACCATGTGCTGGAGGCGTTCGACGAGGCGATCGGCGCGCATGGCATGCCTCCCGCCGATGTGACCACACTGCGCGACATGCGCGATGAGTTGGTGGTGCTGCTGCAGGACACGCGGCATCTGGATTGAGGTCTGTGGCTGATTTGACAAAACCGCCGGGGCAGGTCTGCTCCGGCGGTTTGCTGTGCCGGGTTGGGGATGCCTCCGGCGGGAGTATTTTTTGCCAAGATGAAACGGCAAGGCCATTGCCGCAGTATCGGGTCAGTTGCGCAGGGCTTTTGCTTCGGCGGCGAGTTTGGTGATGGTGGCCCAGTCGCCCGCTGCCATCGCCTCTTTCGGGGCGACCCAGGAGCCGCCGACGCAGAGGATGTTTTTTAGGCTCAGATAATCCTTAGCGTTCTTCAGGCTGATACCGCCGGTGGGGCAGAAGCTGACCTGTGGGATAGGGGAGCCGATGGATTTCAGGAAGGCCGCCCCGCCCGATTGTTCGGCGGGGAAGAATTTCTGCACGGTGTAGCCCTTTTCCAGCAGGCGCATCACCTCGGAGGCGGTAACGGCACCGGGCAGGAGCGGCAGCTCATATTCGGCGCAGGCATCGAGCAGCGCCTCAGTGGCGCCGGGCGAGACGCCGAAGGTGGCGCCGGCCTCTTTGGCGGCGCGGACATCGGCGCGGGTCAGCAAGGTGCCTGCACCCACCACGCCACCGGGCACTTCGGCCATGGCGCGGATCGCGTCAAGCGCGCAGGGGGTGCGCAGGGTGACTTCCAGCGCGGACAGGCCGCCTGCGACCAGCGCCTCGGCCAGCGGGCGGGCGTGGGCGAATTCATCGATCACCAGCACGGGGACGACGGGGGCGAGGCGGCAGACGTCGAGCGCGCGGGCGGATTGTTCGGCGGGGGTCATGGGAATGGTCCTTTGGCGGCAGGGCGGCGGAGAGTTCGGGAGCCTCCGGCGGGGATATTTGAGAACAGATGAAGCGGCAAGGGTCAGATCACCACGCCTGCGCCGGTGTCGGCGGTGCCGACGGATTGACGGAACACGTTGAACAGCTCGCGGCCGATGCCGTGGCTGTTGGCGGAGAGGTCGGTGGTGACGGGGGGGCGGGTGTCGAAGTCGTCGGCCAGCACGGTGAGCGTGCCTGCGACGGCGTCCAGACGGATGATGTCGCCGTCGCGCAGGCGCGCGAGGGGGCCGCCCTTGGCCGCTTCGGGCGAGACGTGGATGGCGGCGGGGACCTTGCCGGATGCGCCGGACATCCGGCCGTCGGTGACGAGTGCGACGTTCAGGCCGCGGTCCTGCAGCACCATCAGGGTTGGGGTGAGCGAGTGAAGTTCGGGCATGCCATTGGCGCTGGGGCCCTGGAAGCGGACGACGACGATGGTGTCGGAGGTGAATTCTCCGGCCTTGAACGCCTGTTTGACGGCATCCTGGGTGTGGAAGATGCGGGCCGGGGCCTCGACGATATGGCGTTCTGGGGCGACGGCGGAGACCTTGATCACGCCGCGCCCGAGGTTGCCGGAGAGTTGTTTCAGCCCGCCGGTGGTGGCGAAGGGGTTTGACGCGGGGCGCACGATTTTCTCGTTGAGGCTCTCGCGGGGGCCGTCCTGCCAGCCGAGTTTGCCATCCTTGAGGGTGGGTTCCTGGCGGTAGGCGTTGAGGCCTTCGCCGGCGACGGTTTTGGCATCGGGGTTCAGCAGGCCCGCATCGAGCAGCTGGTTGATCAGAAACTGCAGGCCCCCGGCGGCGTGGAAGTGGTTCACATCGGCCAGACCGTTGGGGTAGACCTTGGCCATCAGCGGGACCACATCGGAGAGATCGGCGAAATCCTCCAGATCGAGGATCACGCCGGAGGCGCGGGACATGGCGGGCAGGTGCAGCACAAGGTTGGTCGATCCGCCGGTGGCCATCAACCCGACGAGGCCGTTGACATAGGCACGTTCATCGAGGATCTCGCCCGCCGGGCGGAAGTCGTTGCCGAGGGCGGTGATCTGCGCGGCGCGTTCAACGGCGGCGATGGTCAGCGCGTCGCGCAGCGGGGTGCCGGGGTTGATGAAGCTGGAGCCGGGCAGGTGCATCCCCATGAATTCCATCAGCATCTGGTTGGTGTTGGCAGTGCCGTAGAAGGTGCAGGTGCCAGCCCCGTGGTAGCTGGCCATCTCTGCCGCCATCAGCTCGTCGCGGCTGGCCTTGCCTTCGGCATAGGCGTTGCGGACGGCGGATTTCTGGTCATTGGGGATGCCCGAGGTCATCGGCCCGGCGGGGACGAAGACGGCGGGGATATGGCCGAAGCTGGCGGAGGCGATGATCAGGCCGGGAACGATCTTGTCGCAGACGCCGAGGTAGAGGGCGGAGTCGAAGGTGTTGTGCGACAGGGCGATCCCGGCGGCCAGCGCGATCACGTCGCGCGAGAACAGCGACAGCTCCATCCCCGGCTGGCCCTGGGTGACGCCATCGCACATGGCCGGAACGCCGCCTGCGACCTGTGCGGTGGCCCCGGCGGCGCGGGCGGCGGTGCGGATCAGGTCGGGGTAGTGCTCGAACGGCTGGTGGGCCGAGAGCATGTCGTTATAGGCGGTGACGATGCCGATGTTGGGGGCGCGGGTGGTGGCGAGGGTGGATTTGTCCTGCTCCATCGCGGCATAGGCATGAGCCTGATTGCCGCAGGTCAGGTGGCTGCGCGCCGGGCCAGCGGCGACGGCAGCGGCCATCTGGCGCAGGTAGTCGCCCCGGGGGCCATGGCTGCGCTCGCGGATGCGGTCGGTGACGCGGGCGATGGTGGGGTGCAGGGTCATGGCGGGCCTTTGGGTTTGTGGCTTGCGATGGCAGGAGTATAGCAGATTGTGTTAGCGCTAACAAGGGTTGGGCGTCATTGGGAGTGAGACCTTGACCAGAGCCATTCCTTCGGCCAGCATCGGGTGGGTCATATGTGTTTGAGACCTTCTGTGCCGATCTACTTGCAATGGCACTGGCGTGATGCCGTTCCGGGCGAAGATCCGGTCTGGGTCCACTATGAAGTGGATCAGCCCCGGGATGTTGTGCTGCGGATCGTCGAGCTTTACTCTGATGGGACGGCAATTCGAAACAGCATTGACCTTGCAGAACGCGAAGGCCCCGACCTAAGACCCCCGGCGCATCGTTCTCTTTTGCATGGACCTTTTTTGCACAATTCTGATCTGGGCGCGCTGCGGGATGAACTGGTCGCTATGTCTGCGGCTGAGTTTGAGCGGGTGTGGGACCGGGCAAGCGACAGGCCTCGGCCTTAAGCGGGCCGCAAGACTTTCCAGTGCCGATCCATTCCGACAGCGTGTGAATGGTTTTTGCCGAGTTTGTGCGGGATGGCGCCCCGTGCCCCCCCCGCCCCGCCACCACAATACCCCGGTTTTGCACGGTTTCGCGCGCAATCCCGCCATTTTTGGCCGGTAGTCCTGTCCGGGCAAGGGGAAGACCTCCCCCGGAGGATGTGGTGATGAAGACGCTTCTTTTGCCGATGCTGGCCGTGGTGACGGGTCTCTCTGCCTGTGCTGGCAGCGGACCGGATGTGATGCGGACGGACCGCTCGCAGATGACTTTCGCGACGCAGGGGCAGGCTGGCCCGGTCTCAACGGCTGGGCCACAGGTGCTGGCGGCGCAATATGATGTGGAGGATATCCGCATCTCGGTGCCTGCCAAGCTGAAGGTTTCGGAAGCCAACATGTTCTATCCGGTGGCCGATATCGTCTGGCGCGGCGAGCCTTTGGGCAACCGCCATGCGCAGGTCATGTCGATTTTCAAGGAAGCGATGGACCGGGGCACCCATACGATGACCACGGGCCGCAAGGTTGTGGTGGATGTCGAAGTGACGCGGTTCCATTCGGTGACGGAAAAGACCCGCTATACGGTGGGCGGCACCCATTCCATGCGGTTCAATCTGACGGTGCGCGACGCAGTGACCGGGGTGGTTCTGGACGGGCCACGTCTCGTCGCGGCGGATGCACGCGCCGCAGGTGGCACGCAGGCGGTGGCCGAGGAACAGATGGGCCGCACCCAGCGGGTTGTGGTGGTGGAGCGGTTGGCGGGTGCGATCCGGGCCGAGTTGTCGGCGCGGGTGACGGACCCGATGCTGATCAGCCAGGCGCTGTCGCAGCCGAGTGATGTGACGCTGCGCTGAGGGGCATTTCCCAAAGGATCAAGTTCGGGTAAGGGGAGGGGATGATGACCCCTCCCTTTGCGCATGACGCCCCCGATTCCGCTTTCGATGACGCAACCCGTGCTTTGCCGGTGGTGCGGCTGAAACCCAAGGCCGAGGCGCGGGCGATCCGCCACGGCTTCCCTTGGGTGTATAGTGATGAGCTGGTCACCGACCGGCGTACGCAGGGGCTGGCCCCCGGCACGTTGGCGGTGCTGGAGGATGTCGAGCGGCGGGCGCTGGGGCTGGTCACGGTCAACCCGAAATCAAAGATCATCTGCCGGATGCTGGATCGTGACCCGGAGGCGGTGATTGATCAGTCATGGTTCGAGGCGAGGATCGCGCGGTCGCAGGATATGCGCGCACGGCTGTTTGACGCGCCGTTTTACCGTCTGGTGCATGCCGAGGCGGACGGGCTGCCCGGCGTGGTGATCGACCGTTTCGGCGATGTGGCGGTGGTGCAGCCGAACGCGGCCTGGGCCGAGGCGCATCTGGAGATGCTGGTTGCCGCGCTGGTGGCGGTGACGGGCGTTGCGTCTGTCGTCAAGAATGGCTCTGGCCGGTCGCGCAGCCTGGAGGGTTTGACCGAAGAAGTTGCGGTTGTGCGCGGCGCGGTTGACGGGCCGGTGACGGTGCCGATGAATGGCGCGCTGTATATGGCGGATCTGTTGGGCGGGCAGAAGACCGGGTTGTTCTACGACCAACGGCCGAACCACGCCTTTGCCGCCCGTCTGGCAAAGGGTGCGCGGGTGCTGGATCTGTTTTCCCATGTCGGCGGGTTTGGCCTCGCCTGTCTTGCCGCCGGTGCCGAGAGCGCCTTGGCGGTGGACGGCTCTGCGCCTGCTTTGGCTCTTGCCGCGCAAGGTGCTGCGGCGATGGGGGTGGATGCGCGCTTTGCCACGCGGCAGGGCGATGCCTTTGATGTGCTGGAGTCTTTGGGCACCGAGGGCGCACAGTTTGATCTGGTGATCTGCGATCCGCCGTCGTTTGCGCCGGCCAAGCCGGCGCTGGAGGCGGGTTTGCGCGCGTATGAACGGGTGGCGCGTCTGGCTTCACCGCTGGTGGCACCCGGGGGCTATCTGGTGCTGTGTTCCTGCTCTCACGCTGCCGATCTGGCCGCGTTCCGCAATGCGTCGGGGCGTGGGATCGGGCGCGGCGGGCGGCGGGCGCAGCTGATCCATACCGGCTTTGCCGGGTCGGATCACCCGATGCTTCCGCAACTGGCGGAATCGGGCTATCTGAAGGCGCTGACTTTCAGGTTGGATGGCTGATGCGGGGGTGGGGGCGCTTTTCCCTCCCTTGCGGTCGGTCGTCGCGGGGAGCAGCGAAGAGCGCGGTCACGCGCGGTGAGTGTGCGGGATGAGGGCGGTCCTGGATGCCTGCGTGCTCTATCCCACGGTGCTGCGCGAGATCCTGATGGGCTGTGCGGCGGCGGGGCTGTATGAGCCGTTGTTCTCGGAACGCATCCTGCGCGAATGGGTGCGGGCGACGGCCAAGCTCGGCCCGGCGCAACAGGCTGTTGCCGAGGGGGAGGCGACGCTGCTGCGCGCGCATTTCCCCAAGGCGATGCTGCGCGAACACAGCCATATCGAGGCGCGGCTGCTGCTGCCCGACCCGGATGATGTGCATGTGCTGGCCGTGGCAATCGGCGGATCGGCCGATTGCATCGTGACCTTCAACGCCGTGGATTTTCCGCGCCATCTGTTGGCGGAGGAAGGGTTGGAGCGCCGCGACCCTGACGGTTTTTTGTGGGAATTGTGGTCGCATAGCCCCGAGGCAGTGGCGAAGGTGGTGAACACCGTCCACGCGACCGCCTGCCGCTTGTCTGGCGAGAGCTTTCCCCGCAAATACTTGCTGAAGCGGGCGCGGCTGAACCGGCTGGCCAAGGCGCTTGACGCGGCGACAGGCTGAGGCCTGTCGCCGTTTGCTTCAATACGAATTGGCAGGTGCCAGCGGCGATTCTGGCGGAAGCGGGTCGACAGCCGGAATGTCGGCAGGGGTTTGCGGATCGACATTCTGTGCCGGGACGCCGGGTGAGGTTTGCTCGGCCGGCTGCACCGGAAACGGTGTCGCATCAGTCGCAGGGGCGGTTGTCGGTTCGCCGCTGCGCCCGTCGATCTGGGTTTGCGATCCTTGCGCCGGATCGCTTTCCGCGGCCTCATAGCCCAGCCACCAGACAAAACCGATGATGACGGCGCATACCACCACCACCATGCCGACCAACGGGCCACGGTGGCGGCGTTTTTGCTTTTCGATATTGGTTTGTGGGGCGGACATGGGGTCTCCTGTTTAATCTGTGACAACAGGAAAACGCGCGAGGGGCAGGTCGGGTTCCGTCATTTTGCACTCAGCGGGCCTGCCCGCTAAAGCTAGCGGGCTTGCCAGCGGATTTCGGCGGCCTCGATCGCCTTTATCCGCTCGTCGGTTTTCGGGTGGCTCAGCAGCCAGGCGGGCACGCCTGCGCCTGCGTTGTTGGTTAGCGCCTGCAGCTTGCGGAACAGCGATTTCTGCGGGGCAGTGCCGATCCCTGCCTTGACCAGCAGGGCGCTGGCATAGGCATCGGCCTCGAACTCATCGCGGCGCGACATGCGGGCCATCAGCGCGGTGGAGATCAGGTTGGCGATCCAGATACCGAGAAAGGGGATGAAACGGTTCAGCAACGCCGAAAGCATGATGAACACCGCATTTTGCCCGGTGAAGTCGATCATTCGCCTGCGGGTATGGCCAAGCGCGACATGGCCGAGCTCATGCGCGATGACGCTTGCCAGTTCCTCGGCACTGACCTCGCCACGCGCCTTGCGGTTCAGGAACCCGCGCGTGAGGAATATCCGGCCATCGGGGGCGGCAAGGCCGTTGACCGCGTCGATTTCATAGACATTGACCTTGATCGTCGGGATTTCCAGCGCCGCCGCCATCCGGTCGGCCAGCCGGGTGACGGCGGGGTCGGTCAGCGGCTGGCTTTCACGGTCCAGCATCTGCGACGTGCGCCACACCGAAAAACGCCACATCAGCAGCGCGTAACCAATGGCGAGGAAGACGGGAAGGAACTTGATCATGCCTAAGAATATGGGGCGGTCAGGGAAAAAGGGAAAGGGCTACTCGCCACGTTTTGCCAGATGCCAGAGCCACCAGCCAAGACCTGCGGCAATCGCCCCCGCCGCGAGAAAGCCGAGGATGGAACCGGCAAATTCTGTAGCTGCCTCAAGATTGTCGCCAAATGTGTAGCCAGCGCCGACATAGACGCCGACCCAGACCAGTTCTCCGGCAATCGCGGCAATGGAGAAGGGCAGCCAGCGCATGCGTGTCGCCCCGGCGATCATATTGGCATAGGGCCCAAGTGGGCTGATCAACCAGCGGCTGAGAAACACCGCAATGGTGCCCCTTGCGGCGACAAAGGCGCGGGCGCGGGTCAGAAGCTGCGCCCGCGCGCCGGTCGCGACGCGGTCGAGCAGGGGGGCACCGCCCTTGTGTGAGATCCAATAGCCGGTCTGGTCGCCGCAGAGCGCGCCAAGCAGCGCGGCCAGTGCCACTTGCCAGACCGACAGATCGCCGGAAGCCGCAAAGCCACCGGCGGCCAGCATCAGCATCGAGGCAGGCACAGGGATGGCGAGGCAGGACATGAAGGTGACAACCGCCACCAGCCAGGGCCCATAGGTGGGCACAGCGGAAAGCAACCAGTCGGTCACGGTGCGCTGGCCTCTCCGGTTTCTCGTGCGGCAATCAAACGGGCGATTGCGGCCTCGACCTCGGCGATCAGCTCGGCAAGGGGCATTTTGCGGTCCTGCGCCAGCTGTTCAAGCGTCTGGCGATTTCCGCGCACCGGTGGCGGCAGGCCTGCCGCCTCATAAAGCTCGGGCGGGGGGAGGCGCCAGCTTTTTGCGACATAGCGCAGCGTCATCCAGCCATCGACCTCTTGTTCCTGGTGGGCGGGGTCGGACCAGTAGATGACCTGCGCCACGAAGCGGCCCGCAAAGAACAGGGTCAGAATGAGGGCGATGGCAAAGAAGGTGGCGAGAAAGGGATGGCGGCGCAAAAGGGTCATCGGATCTGCCTTATGCCATGAGACAGGCCCTCAAGTGTCATCGGCACCATGCGTCCTGCGAAGATGTCGGCGATCAGCCGGGTGGAGTGGGTGTATTGCCAATGTGGCTCCGGCACTGGGTTGATCCAGAGGTGATGCGGCCATTGGGCGCAGGCGCGTTCCAGCCAGACATGGCCCGCTTCCGGGTTCCAGTGTTCATTCGCGCCGCCGGGGTGCAGGATCTCATATGGTGACATCGCGGCATCGCCGACGAAGATGCAGCGGTAATCGGAGCCGTAGCCGCGCAGCACATCCCATGTGGGGGTCTGCGCATCCCAGCGGCGGGCGTTGTCGCGCCAGACGCCTTCGTACAGGCAGTTGTGGAAGTAGAACGGTACAAGGTGGCGGAACTCGGAGCGGGCGGCGGAAAACAACTCCTCCATCACCCGGATATAGGGGTCCATGCTGCCGCCGATGTCGAAGAAGATCAGCACCTTGACCGCGTTGCGCCGTTCGGGCCGGGTTTGCACATCCAGCCAGCCGGTGCGGGCGGTGGATTGGATGGTGCCGTCAAGGTCGAATTCCTGTGCCGCCCCGTCGCGGGCCCAGCGGCGCAGGGCGCGCAGGGCGATCTTTATGGTGCGGGTGCCAAGCTCGGCCTTGTCGTCGAGGTTGCGGAATTCGCGCTTGTCCCAGACCTTCACCGCGCGCTGGTGGCGGGATTTGTCCTGCCCGATGCGCACGCCTTCGGGGTTGTAGCCAAATGCACCGAACGGGCTGGTGCCTGCGGTGCCGATCCATTTGCTGCCGCCCTGATGGCGGCCCCTTTGCTCCTCCAGCCGTTTTTTCAGCGTCTCCATCAGCGCATCAAAACCGCCAAGCGCCTGAATTTCGGCGCGTTCCTCGGGCGAAAGGTGCTTTTCGGCCAGACGCGCCAGCCAGTCGGCAGGCAGGTCGATGGCGTCGAGCACCTGTTCGGGGGTGATCGCCTCCAGCCCCTTGAACGCCTCGGCAAAGGCCCGGTCAAAGCGGTCGATGTGGCGTTCGTCCTTCACCATTGCGGTGCGGGCGAGGTAGTAGAATGCATCGACATCATAGGTGGCAAGGCCTGCGGCCATGCCTTCCAGAAACGCCAGATACTCGCGCAAGGAGACAGGCACGCCGGTCTTTCGAAGGGTCTCGAAGAACGGCAGGAACATCGCTCAGGCTTTCCGGAGGCGGCGCATCAGCTCAGCGCGCGTTCTAGGAAAATGGTCACGAACAAGCCCAGAAGCATGAAGGCAATGGCATAACCGGCGGCGTATTGCGCGATGTCCAGCCGGTTGCCGCCACGCTTTCGGGCGGTATAGGCCCCGATTGCGGCCCCAAGAACCAAACCTGCCAGAACGATCATCCGCTTCCCCTTGCCTTGTCCGCAGGAAAAGACCTTTGCCTTACCCCCGCCCGCCGCGCCGGGCCAGTGTCGCGATATCCGACAGCCGTTCCCGCACCTGCGCATCCGAGCCGAAGGCATAGCGCGCCCAGCCCAGACTGTCGAGACGAACCGGGCGTGCCTCGGCGCTGCGGCCCGTTGCGTCCAGCGCTTCGGCGCGCATAGCAAGCAGCGAGGCGAGCAGCGAGGCGTTCTGGTGGCTGCGGGCGACCGGGATTGCCCGGGCGGTCAGCGTCAGCGCCTCATCGAACCGGCCCGAGGACAGGGCAAAGGCCGCCAGTTGCATATCGACATGGGCCGCATGGATCTGCGCACCGGGGATCGTGCGCCAGATCCGGGCGGCCTCGGTATAGGCGGCAACTGCGGCAGGGCCGTCGCGCCCGGTCAGCGCCCGGCCACGGGCGAACAGGCTGAAGGCCATGCGGTTGCCGGTCCAGCCCTGCGCCCGGGCGATCGAAATCATGCGCTCTGCCGCGTCGGTCTTGTTGCCGCGCCCGCTGAATGCCGCCTCGGTGGCGGCAATCCATGCCCGGGGGCTGATCTGTTTCGGGCTGCTGCCGATGCCCTGGCCGCGCGGATTGAGCCGGGCGAGAATGGCGGGCAGGCGGGCCGCCACCTCGGCCTCGGTCATGCCGGAGCGCAGCTCGGGCGCGTATTGGACGCGCAGCATCAGCATGTCAAAGCCGGTCAGGACCGAGTGGAAGTTGTCGTCGTTGAACACGGAATCGGGCAGGCGGAACAGGTCGTTGAGCGGCCCCATCGCCTGTGCCAGTTCTTCGTGCAGGCAGTCGCGCACCTCTTGCGGGCTGGCATCCGACGGGGCCATGATCGCGATCCGCTCGCGGCGGTCCAGTCTGGCCCAGTCCACAACGGCGCTGTTGCGCTTTTTGCTGTAATCGGCAAGCCCGGTGACATTGGGCACCACAAAGCAGGCGGCAGAAGGCACCGCGCGGCGCAGGGCGGCCTTGGGCTGGAAGTCGATGATGATGGCAGCGGGGCCCGTGGTCTGGCTGATCTCCAGCCCCGCCTCGGTACGGAACCGGGTGATCAGGCGAGCCAGTTCGCTGCGGGCAACCGGCGGCACCGTGCCGGTGAGGGCGACAGTGATCGGGCCCTCGAACCTGGTCAGCACCGGCAGGGCGCGGCCACTTTCCATCCGGAAATGCAGGTCGAGGAAGTCGCCTGCCATCTCGGCATTGCCGCGCTCGGCGCCGATGGCGGGACCGGAGGCAAAGATGTGCGTCGCCTGCGGGGCCGGTCTGGACACCGGCTCGGCAAAGACACTTTTGGACACTTCGGCACCGGGGGGCGGGACACAGGCGGTCAGGCCCGTGGTGAGCGCCAGACAGGTGAGCAACTTGATCAGGCGCATGAGAGTGGCAGCTCTGTTGCACGGGGCGGCGCAACCTGCGCCCCCGGTTTCATTTGGTGCCTTTGCCCGGTCAGGACCGGACAGAAAGGCCAGGCGGCAGACAGGAGGCCCCCCCACATTCCCCCGTTGACCGGCGCAGAGCAGATGCGCCGTCGGCCGTTCATCGGAGCGGATACATCCGATGGACCAGCCCCGAATGTCCGCAAAGTGGCGGTATTGTGTCAAGAACGCGAAGCGCGTCTTCGCAAGCCCGAACCATCCATGGCGGCAAGGCGCGAAGCGCCCACGCAATGTGCCACGCGATGAACACGTAATCTTTCCAAATATTGCAGAAATGTGGCGTTGTGTGATCCGATGGGTTCAGGAACCCCGGCCAAGCCCCTGCACATGCAGCCGATTCGATTCATGGGGCAGGCGTCCCGTTCAGCGATTCCCGCGTGCCATGAAGGCGAGGCGCTCAAACAACTGCACATCCTGTTCGGTTTTCAGAAGCGCGCCATGCAGGCGCGGCAGCGCGGATTTCGCATCGCGGCGAAGGTCTTCGGGCCCCAGATCGTCGGCCAGCAGCAGTTTCAGCCAGTCCAGCACCTCCGAGGTGGAGGGCTTTTTCTTCAGCCCCGGTGTCTCGCGGATGTCATAGAACTGCGTCAGCGCGGTGGTCAGCAGCGCCTCCTTGATTCCGGGAAAATGCAGGGCGACGATGGCGCGCAGGGTCTCGGGGTCGGGGAATCGGATGTAATGGAAGAAGCAGCGGCGCAAAAATGCGTCGGGCAGTTCCTTTTCATTGTTCGAGGTGATGATCACCACCGGGCGGTGCAGGGCGCGCACCGTCTCGCCGGTCTCGTAGACGTGAAACTCCATCCGGTCGAGTTCCTGCAACAGATCGTTCGGGAATTCGATATCAGCCTTGTCCACCTCATCAATCAGCAGCACAACCCGGGCGGGCGCGGTGAAGGCCTGCCACAACTTGCCCCGCCGGATGTAGTTGGATACGTCATGCACGCGAGGATCGCCGAGCTGGCTGTCACGCAACCGGCTGACGGCATCATATTCATACAGGCCCTGTTGTGCCTTTGTCGTTGATTTCACATGCCATTCGATCAGGTCCATGCCCAGTGCCGCCGCCACCTGCCGCGCCAGTTCGGTCTTTCCCGTGCCCGGTTCGCCCTTGACCAGCAGCGGGCGTTGCAGCGTGACGGCGGCATTCACAGCAACGGTCAGGTCTTTGGTGGCGACGTAACTGTCGGTTGAAGTGAAACTCATTGTGGTTGCGGCCCCTGTCCGTTCATTCGCGGGCACGCTACCCGCGCCTACAAAATGTCGCAACAGCTAGTGACATTGGCCGCGAAACGGGCTAGGTGCTGCGTCAACAGGAGTGCGCCATGACAGAAGCCAACCTGTCGGTGCGATCCGACACAGTGGAGAGTGCTGCAATGAAGCCAGAAGCCTTCCTCCCGGATGATTATCGTCCTGCCGAGAGTGAGCCTTTCATGAACGACCGGCAGCTGGAATATTTCCGCCGCAAACTGGTCAACTGGAAGCAGGAGCTGATGGACCAGAGCGCGGAAACCCTTGGCAACCTGACAGAAAGCGGGCGCAATGTGCCCGATCTGGCGGATCGTGCCTCGGAAGAAACCGACCGCGCGCTGGAATTGCGCACCCGTGACCGTCAGCGCAAGCTGATCTCCAAGATTGATGCCGCGCTGCGCCGGATCGACTCCGGCGAATTCGGCTATTGCGAAATGACGGGCGAGCCGATCAGCCTGAAGCGGTTGGATGCGCGTCCGATCGCCACCATGACGCTGGAAGCGCAGGAAAAGCACGAGCGCCGGGAAAAGGTGCATCGCGAAGAGTGATGCCCGCCGGGGCTTTTTGACCCGGCCCGACAGGGCGGGATGAAGGAGCGCCGGGCCAAGGGTCCGGCGTTTTGCATTTGCGGATGGGATATGCGGATGAGCCTGATCGGGCAAAGCGTGACGGTGATGGGCGCGGGCGTCGCGGGGCTGGCGGTGGCGCGGGCGCTTGCCCTGCGCGGGGCGCAGGTGACGGTGCTGGAACAGGCCGATGCGGTGCGCGAGGTGGGGGCTGGGTTGCAGATCAGCCCGAACGGGGCAGCGGTGCTGCGCGCCCTTGGCCTGGGTGAGGCGCTTGAGGCGGCATCGACCCGCGCGGTGGCGGTGGAGCTGCGCAACGGGCAATCGGGCGATCTGGTGACGCGGTTGGATGTGTCTGCGGCCGCAGGCGGCTATCACTTTGTGCACCGGGCCGATTTGATCGCGCTGCTGCTGGCCGGTGCGCGCGAGGCCGGGGTGGAACTGCGGCTGTTGCAAAAGATCGACAAGGTTGATCTGTCGGGCGCGCGGCCCGGCTGGCGCAATGCGCAAGGCGGCACGGGAGAGGCCGGGTTGCTGATCGGGGCGGATGGGCTTCATTCACAGGTGCGGCTGGCGCTGACCGGAAAGGTCGCGCCGTTTTTCACCCATCAGGTGGCCTGGCGCGCGCTTGTCCCCGAAACCCCGGGCGTTGAGAATGTGGCCGAGGTACATATGGCCCCGGGCCAGCATCTGGTCAGCTATCCGCTGCGCGGCGGCACCCTGCGCAACATCGTGGCGGTGGAGGAGCGGCGGAGTTGGGTCGAGGAAGGCTGGACCCTGCGCGATGACACGATGGATATGAAGCTGGCCTTCGCCGGATTCTCGCCGCGTGTGCGTGGCTGGCTGGAGCAGGTGGAGGATGTCTGGCTGTGGGGGCTGTTCCGGCATCCGGTGGCGCGAGAGTGGTACAGGGTGCAGGATCAGGGCGCTGCGGTGATCCTGGGTGACGCCGCCCATCCCACGCTGCCGTTTCTGGCGCAGGGCGCCTGCATGGCGTTGGAGGATGCCTGGGTGCTGGCGGAATCTCTGGCGACGCATGATGAAGTTGCGGCGGGGCTGGCGGCCTATCAGGCGGCGCGGGCACCCCGTTGCACGCGGATCGTGGCGGCGGCCAATATCAATGCGCGGGTCTATCACCTGTCAGGGCTGGCGCGCGGCGTGGCGCATCTGGGGCTGCGGCTGGGGTCGGTGGTGGCACCGGGGGCGGCGTTGAAGCGGTTTGACTGGTTGTATAAGCATGATGTGACGTCAGGGTGAGTGGGGCGGGGTGGTCTTTTGGGGCCACCCCCACCCCTGACCCCTCCCCGCTGGGGGGAGAGAAGCGCCATGCGGACATGTCAGCCCAAAGTCGCGCGGATGGCGTCCTGCGTTACAGTGATGATGGTGTCTGCTTCGGCTTGCGTCAGGCACAAGGGCGGGGCGAAGCCCAGAATGTCGCCCTCGGGCATGGCGCGGGCGATCACGCCGCGATCGAGCATCGCAGCGGCGACGCGGGGGCCAACCCTGTCGGCGGGGTCATAGAAGTGGCGGGAGTCGCGGTCGGCGACCAGTTCCACCGCAGCCAGCATGCCTTCGCCCCGGATGTCGCCAACATGGGGATGGGGGTCGAGGGCGGCCTTCAGGCCGTTGCGCAGGTAAGCGCCGACCGTGGCCGCGTTTTCCACCAGACCCAGATCGTCGATCAGTTGAAGGTTGGCAACACCGGCTGCGGCGCAGACAGGGTGGGCGCTATAGGTCCAGCCATGGCCCATCGGGCCAAGCCGGTCGGCGCCTTCGACAATCCCCTGCCAGAGCTTGTCCGAGACAATGGAGCCCGACAGCGGCGCATAGGCCGAGGTGAGGCCCTTGGCGATGGTGATCAGGTCGGGCGTCATTCCGTAATGGTCCGATCCGAACATGGTGCCCAGACGGCCAAAGCCGGTGACAACCTCATCGGCCACCAACAGGATATCGTATTTCGTCAGCACCGTCTGAATGGCGGGCCAATAGCCTTCTGGCGGCGGCACGATCCCCCCCGTGCCCAGCACGGGTTCGGCCCAGAAGGCAGCTATCGTGTCGGAGCCTTCGGCGATGATCATTTCCTCCAGCCGCTGCGCGCAGCGGGCGGAGAATTGCGCCTCGGTTAGGGAAAGGTCATCGCGGCGGAAGTAACAGGGCGCATCGGTGTGAAGGATGGGCGCGCGCGGCAGATCGAAGGCGTTGTGAAAGACATGCAGCCCGGTCAGGCTTCCGGTCATCACACCCGATCCGTGATAGCCACGCCAGCGGCTGATGATCTTTTTCTTCTCGGGCCGCCCGAGGATGTTGTTGTAGTACCATACAAGTTTGATGTTGGTCTCATTCGCATCCGACCCGGACAGGCCGAAATAAACCCGGCTCATGTTGGCGGGTGCGCGGTCGATGATCATGCGGGCCAGCGTGACGCTGGCCTCGGTGCTGTGCCCGGCATAGGCGTGGTAATAGGCCAGTTCGCGCGCCTGTGCGGCCATGGCCTCGGCAATCTCGGTGCGGCCATATCCGACATTCACACAATAAAGCCCGCCAAAGGCGTCAAGGCTGCGTTTGCCGGCCGAATCAACGATATGCACCCCGTCGCCGCCCGTGATCTGGCGGCGCGGGCTGTCGCCACGTGCGTGTTGGCCTGCCGGGGTGGAGGGGTGGAAAAAATGGTCGCGGTCCCAGGCGGGCAGGTCGTTTTCGCGCTCAAGCATGGTGCATCCTTTGTGTTGGGCACAGCATGGCAGGGGTGGGGCAGGTGAGGGGACCAAACATTCGGTGTTTTTGCGGTGTTTGGTCTGCGAACGGCCGCGTGGATAGAAGAATACTCTATGCAAGCAAGGCGAGCGGGAAGCCGGGATCGTCTTTCACGGTGCGGGTGACAACATAGGTGAAATAGCGCTCGATCCCGATCTCGGCGGCAAGCCATTGATCGACAAGGCTTTGATAGGCTTCGATATCCGGGGTCAGGATTTTGAGGAAGTAATCCACCTTGCCGCCAACCGACCAGACCGCCACCACCTGTGGTGCGGCGGTGACCGTGCGTTCAAACCGGGTGAAATCGGCCTGGCGGTGGTTGGAAAGGGTGATTTCCATGATCACGGCGGCAAAGGGCGTGACTTTGCGCGGCGCAAGCCGGGCGTGATAGCCCGCGATCAGGCCCGATTGCTCCAGCTTGCGCAGGCGCAGCCAGACCGGGGTGGGCGACAGGCCCGCCGCCTGCGCCAGCCGCAATTTGGTGATGCGGCCATCGCGCTGCACTGCATCGAGGATCTTCAGGTCGATGGCATCCAGCCGCATGGTCAGGCCCCTTTCAGCGCAGCGAACACCATCGCGCGGCGGGGCGCAAGCGTGGGCTTGACGGCGTGGGATTCGGGCGCAAGCCTTGCGCATACGCATGTGAGGGGGCCGGAATGGTAACGCCGAAGCTGAAGTTTTCCCGTGAAGAGTTTGCCGCGCGGCTGGTGCGGGTGCGCGCCGAAATGGCGGCGCGGGGGATGGAGTGCCTGATCGTGTCGGACCCCAGCAACATGAACTGGCTGACCGGCTATGACGGCTGGTCGTTTTATGTGCATCAGGGCGTGGTGGTGCCGCTGGAGGGTGCGGTGTTCTGGTGGGGCCGCGGGATGGACCGGGAGGGGGCAAGGCGCACGGCGTGGCTGGAACCGGATGACATGCTGTCCTATGCCGATCACTACGTGCAATCGACCGAACGGCACCCGATGGAGGATTTGTGCACTCGTCTGGCCGAACGCGGGCTGAATCAGGGTCGGATCGGCGTGGAGATGGACAATTACTATTTTACCGCAGCGGCTTATCGCAGTCTGTTGACAGGTTTGATGAAGGCGGATCTGGTGGATGCCACCGGGTTGGTGAATTGGCAACGCGCGGTGAAATCTGAAGGTGAAATCAGATATATGCGCGATGCGGCTAAAGTGGTTTCCGCAATGCACCGCCGCATTGTCGATGTGGCGGAGCCGGGGATGCGCAAATGCGATCTGGTGGCGGAAATCTATGATGCCAGCTTGCGCGGCGTTCCGGGGCTCGGCGGTGACTATCCGGCGATTGTGCCCATGCTGCCGTCGGGGGCGGATGCCGCCGCCCCCCATCTGACCTGGGATGACAGCCCGCTGAAATCGGGGGAGGGCACGTTTTTTGAAATCGCGGGCTGCGTGAACCGCTATCACGTGCCGTTGTCGCGCACGCTGTTTCTGGGCAGGCCCACCGATGCCTTTCTGCGTGCCGAGGAAGCGGTGCTGGAAGGCATGGCCGCCGGGCTGGCGGCGGCCAAACCGGGGAACACGTGCGAGGATATTGCGGCCGGGTTCTTTGACACCCTGGCCCGGTTCGGGTTTCAGAAGGACAGCCGGACCGGATACGGCATCGGCGTCAGCTATCCGCCGGACTGGGGCGAGCGCACCATGTCCTTGCGCCGGGGCGATCGCACGGTGTTGCAGCCGGGCATGACCTTTCACTTCATGACCGGGCTGTGGCTGGAGGAGATGGGGCTGGAGATCACCGAAAGCATCCTGATCACCGAAACCGGCGTCGAATGTCTGGCCGATGTGCCGCGCCAGTTGTTTGTGAAAGGGTAGCGGATGCGGGACTCTCCCATCACCGCCACGGTCGATTTTGATGCGGATGGCGTGCAGCACGGTTTCCTGCGGCTGCCCTACAGCCGCGATGATGGGGCCTGGGGGTCGGTGATGATCCCGGTTTGTGTGGTGAAGACCGGGGCAGGGCCGACGGCGTTGTTGACCGGGGCCAATCATGGCGATGAATATGAGGGGCCGATTGCGCTGTTCGATCTGGCGCGCAGCCTGACGGCGGATCAGGTCACGGGGCGGGTGATTATTGTGCCTGCGATGAACCAGCCGGCCTTTGCGGCCGGAACCCGCACCTCGCCCATCGACCGGGGCAACCTGAACCGCAGCTTTCCGGGGCGGCCGGATGGTACGGTGACGGAAAAGATCGCCGATTACTTCCAGCGTGTGCTGCTGCCGATGGCCGATGTGGTGGTTGATTTCCATTCGGGCGGCAAGACGCTGGATTTCCTGCCGTTCTGCGCAGCACATGTGCTGCCCGACAAGGCGCAGGAGGCAGAGGCGTTCCGGCTGGTGCGGGCCTTTGGCGCGCCGTATTCGGTGCGGATGCTGGAGATTGATGCGGTCGGCATGTATGACACCGCCGCCGAGGCGATGGGGAAGGTTTTTGTCACCACCGAACTGGGAGGGGGTGGCACGGCCAGCGCCCGGACGGTGCAGCTGGCGGTGGATGGCCTGCGCAACCTGCTGATTGCGGCAGGGATCTTGCGCGGTGAGGTCGCGGCCCGCCCGACGCAATGGCTGGATATGCCGGATGGCGACTGCTTCACCTTTGCCGAGGATGCCGGGCTGATCCGGTTTCTCGCCGATCTGGGCGACAGGGTGGCGGCCGGGCAGGTGGTGGCGCTGATCTATCCTGTGGGGCGGACCGGGGCAGCGCCGGTGGAACTGCGCCTGCGCCGGGGAGGTCTGTTTACCGCGCGGCATTTCCCGGGGCTGGTGAAGCCCGGCGATTGTGTGGCGGTGGTGGCCGATGAGTGCCCTTAGCCGGGGCTGCGACGGTTCAGCCGCGCGTAAGGATGAGCCGTTCCAGCCCGTGAAAATGATAGACATCGCCAAAGCGCGGCACTTCAGCCAGGCGCAGGCCCGGCAGGCGGCGGAACAGGATCGGCAAAGCGATCTGCAGCTCCAGCCGCGCCAGCGGCGCGCCGACGCAGAAATGCAGGCCGGCACCAAAGGTCAGGTTTGGCTTGTCGGGGCGCTGCGGCAGGAACTGGTCCGGGCGGTCCCAGAGCTGCGGGTCACGGTTGGTGGCCCCCAGCAGCAGCGCAACCTGATCGCCGCGCCGGAAGGTGTGGCCCATCACCTCCACCGTTTCATAGGCGGTGCGGGTGAACATGTGCAGCGCTGGGTCAAAGCGCAGGATTTCCTCGACCGTGGCGGGCACTGTATCGGGCGACAGGATCGGCGCAACAGAGCCGGTTTCCAGCAGCGTTTTCACGCCATTGCCGATGGTGTGCACCGTGGCCTCGTGGCCCGCGTTCAGCAGCAGGATGCAGGTGGTGATCAGCTCGTCGGTGGACAGCCGCTCGCCTTCGGATTCCGCCGCGATCAGTTGGGTGATCAGGTCATCGGCAGGGGTGGCGCGGCGCTCATCGACATATCCGCGCAGGAAATCCGAAAAATCGCGCGCGGCTTCGCTGGCCGCAAGTTCCATCGCATGGGTGCGGCGGGCCTGATACATGCCCACCATGGCATTGGACCAGCGCAGGAGTTGCCCCGCCATGTCTTCGGGCACCCCCAGCAGACGGGCGATGATGATCACCGGCAGCGGTTGGGCAAAGCCGGTGATCAAGTCGAATTCGCCTTCGGGCAGGGCGTCGATCAGGCTGTGGCTCAGGCTTTCGATGTCGGGCTGCAACCCGGCGATCCGGCGCGATGTGAAGGCGCGCAGCACAAGGGAGCGCAGTCTTGTGTGGCGCGGCGGTTCCAGTTCCAGCATGGAATGGGCTTCGACCGCGTAGAAATCGGCCGTATGCGGGGCGATCGGGCGGGCCAGTTCCGGTGGCACCTCGCGGCCAAAGCGGCGGTCTCGGAAGATTGCATTGGCCGCTGCCGCGCAAGGCGTGCAGATCAGGTCATAGTCCTGCCAGCGAAAGAACGGTCCCGCCGCGCGGGCGCTTTCGTAAAAGCGATAGGGGTTCTGGACAAAGTCCGGCTCGGTCGGGGATTGGGCAAGGGTCTGCATGGTGGAAGGCTTAGCCGCGCGGATGGGCCGGGGGCAAGGGCCTTTGCTAGCGCTGCCCCCCTGCGCTCAGGCGGCGGAGAGTGCGGCGACGATGGCCCCGAAATCGGCCGCCTTCAGACTGGCACCGCCGACGAGCGCGCCATCGACATGCGGCACGGCAAAGATCTCGGCGGCATTGGACGGCTTGACCGAGCCGCCATAGAGCAGACGCACCCCATCGGCCTGCGCGCCGATCCGCGCGGTCAGTCGGGCGCGGATGAAGGCATGCACCTCGGCAATCTCGGCAATCGTCGGGGTGCGCCCGGTGCCGATGGCCCAGACCGGCTCGTAAGCCAGCACCAGATTGGCGGCGGTGGAGGCGTCTGGCACCGAGCCCGCCAGCTGGCGACCGATCACATCCAGCGTGTTCCCCGCATCACGCTCGCTTTCCGTCTCGCCGATGCAGACCACCGCGACCAGCCCCGCCACCTGCGCCGCTTGTGCCTTGGCCAGCACCTGCGCGTCGGTCTCGGCGTGATCGGTGCGGCGTTCGGAATGGCCGGTGATCACGTGGGAGGCCCCGGCCTCCGCCAGCATCCCCGCCGAAATATCGCCGGTATGCGCGCCGCTGGTCTTTGCGTGGCAATCCTGCGCGCCGACCAAAAGGGCGGTGCCCCTTGCCACATCTGCCATCCGCGCCAGAAGCGTGGCGGGCGGGCAGAGCAGCATGTCGCAACCCGGTGCCGGATGCGCGGTCAGCAGGGCCGCCACCTCTGACAGGCTGGCGCCCGTGCCATTCATCTTCCAGTTTCCAGCCGCCAGCTTGCGCATGTCTTGTCCTTCCCGGGGATAGGTGTTCCGGCGCGATCATAGTCACCGACCTGTGTGACACAAGCCGCAATCGCGGCGCGACCGGGCCGTCCACCGCCAAGAAAACCGGTCCGGGGGATGGTCTGCGAAAAATGTAAAAATGTTTTACATTGCCTCTTGAACGGAAGGCAGGCCATGTGCATCTTGGTTCATGTGAAGGACATTCACATCAGGCCAGAGGGGCAGATTGTTCCGATCTGGCACATAGCCGCCGAGATGGAGAGACGCCGATGACCTATTCCACCGAACCCACCGCCAAAGCGCCCGCGCTCGGCGGCCTGATGGACCGACTGCGCAGCGCCGAAGACTGGATGGACTCAAAGGGCCGGGGGGCGTGGATCGCCGCCATGGTTCTGGGTTTCGTCTTTGTCTGGCCGGTCGGCCTCGCCCTTGTGGTCTATATGACCTACGCCAACAAATGGAGCAAAAGCATGTTCAAAGGTAAATTCTGCGCCAGCCGCCGTGATGCTTCCATGAGCCGCCATGGCGCATGGCGCTCTTCGGGCAACACGGCGTTCGATGCCTACAAGGCCGATACGCTGCGCCGTCTGGAAGATGAGCAGGGTGCCTTCGAATCCTTCCTGCAACGTCTGCGCGACGCCAAGGACAAGCAGGAATTCGACAGCTTCATGGAAGACCGCGCCAAGGGTGCCGCCCGTCCGGCCACCACCACCGAGGACTCGCCGCGCGGCGAATACTGATACCCGCTACAGGATGGTCCCGTCCGGGGCCATCCGCCCGTTGTTCCGTGTTCCCCGTGGAAACCCCGTGGAAACCCCTTGTTTCAGGACCCCCGCCATGCGCACTGTCTCTCCCATGATGACGTCCGATATGCAGCCAGACCCCGAACGCCACGCCGCCTTTTACGAAGGCGTTTTGCCCAAACGGCTTCTGGCCTGGCTGGTTGACCTTGTGCTGATCGGGATCGTGACGGCGGTGATCGTGCCGTTCACCGCCTTTACGGCGCTTTTTTTCCTGCCATTCCTGTTTCTTGTGGTTGGCTTCGCCTATCGCTGGTTCACGCTTTCCGGGCGGTCGGCGACCTGGGGCATGCGGCTGATGAATATCGAATTTCTCGACCGCAACGGCCAGCGCTTTGACAGTGCCACGGCGCTGCTTCACACGCTGGGCTATACACTGTCGATGGCTTTCGTGATGCCTCAGGTGCTGTCGATAGTGCTGATTCTGACCTCCTCGCGTGGGCAGGGCCTCAGCGATCTGGTGCTGGGGACGGTGGCGATCAACAGCCCGTCATCGCGCTGATACCGGCTGAAATGTGTGCGAAATGCTGTCTTGGCGTCCGGCGCTCGGCTTGCTAACGTGGCACAGCATATTCAAGTCAGACAGCCATGCGCCACACCCTTCCCATCGCGCCCCAGTTCTATGTGACGGCTCCGCAGCCCTGTCCGTACCTTGAGGGGCGGATGGAACGGAAGCTGTTCACTGCCCTGCAGGGCGAACATGCGCAGCGGTTGAATGATTCGTTGTCAAAACAGGGCTTCCGCCGCAGCCAGAACGTGCTGTATCGCCCATCCTGTTCCGAATGTTCCGCCTGCCTGTCGGCCCGCATCCGGGTGGCCGATTTCGTCCCCAGCCGCACCCAGCGCCGGATCATGCGCCGCACCGCGCATCTGCGCCGCAATGCCACCAGCCC
Source organism: Paracoccaceae bacterium (assembly GCA_046296515.1). Lineage (GTDB taxonomy): Bacteria > Pseudomonadota > Alphaproteobacteria > Rhodobacterales > Rhodobacteraceae > Pseudotabrizicola. The sequence continues at coordinate 188,616 of JBKBKR010000001.1, forward strand.
TTGGGCGACCGAAGACCAGTTCAGTCTGTTCCGCCGCTATCTGGATGCCCGCCACGCCGATGGCGGCATGGCCGACATGGATATCTTTGAGTTTGCGGCCATGATCGAGGAAACCCCGATCAAAAGTCGGGTCATCGAATACTCCCGCCCGCGTGCGGTGGGGGAGCGTGCGGCCTCGCTGGCCGCTGTGTGCCTTACGGACGTTTTCGATGACGGGCTGTCGATGGTCTACAGCTTTTATGACCCCGATCTGACCGATCTTTCGCTTGGCACCCACATCATCCTTGACCATATCGCCATCGCGCGCGAGGCGGGGTTGCCTTATGTCTACCTTGGCTATTGGGTGCCGGGCAGCCGCAAGATGGGCTACAAGGCCGGGTTCTCCGCGCTGGAGATCTACAAGGGCGGTGAATGGCAGGATCTGGGCGATCCATGCGCCCACCGGGCGGAACTGCACCCGCTGTCGATGGACCCGATCGCCGAACAGGTCGCCCGCATCAACCTGCCCGAAGCCCGCCCGCACCGGGATTGATCGGTGCCCAAAGGCGCGGTTCTGGCCGCCGTTTCGCTGATCGTGCCGGACTATGACGCGGGTATTGCATTTTACTGCGAGGTGCTTGGGTTTCGTCTGACCGAAGACCTGGATCAGGGCCGCAAGCGTTGGGTGACGGTGGAACCACCCGGCGGCGGCGCGCGGCTGGTGCTGGCGCGGGCCGATGGCCCGGAGCAACGTGCGGCCATCGGCACGCAGGGGGCGGGCCGGGTCTGGCTCTTCCTGCGCACGGATGATTTCGACCGCGACCACGGGGCCATGCTGCACGCCGGGGTGGTGTTCGAGGAGACCCCCCGCGATGAGCCTTATGGCCGGGTGGCGGTCTGGCGCGACCCGTTCGGCAACCGATGGGATCTGATCGGTCCCCGGATCTGACCGGACCGCCCGCGGCGGGACAATGCCGCAGGACGCGGCCACTGGACGGCGCGGGCGGGATTTCCTATATAATCCCTCAACAACCCCTGATGAGGCCGGAATGAATAGCGAAGCAAAAGTCGAGGGCACCCCGCTCATCAAGCCATCCAGCACCGATCACCCGCTGTATGACTCTGTGGTTGATGCCTGCCGCACGGTGTTCGACCCGGAAATCCCGGTCAACATCTATGATCTGGGCCTGATCTACACGGTCGAGATTGATAGCGAAAACGCGGTCAGCATCGTGATGACCCTGACCGCACCGGGCTGCCCGGTCGCGGGCGAGATGCCGGGCTGGGTCGCGGACGCGGTGGAGCCATTGGCCGGGGTCAAGCAGGTCGATGTGCAGATGACCTTTGATCCGCCCTGGGGGATGGAGATGATGAGCGACGAGGCCCGGCTGGAACTGGGCTTCATGTAAGCGCTACAACCGTTGTAACGGTCCAAATGCAAGCCGTGCGGCTTGCATTTGTCATTAGCAATGCGTTTGACTTGCTTTTCTTGAATGCAAGCCGTATGACTTGCCTCATGGCGACGTTACATGCGGTCCTCACCGGCGACCTGATCCACTCCACCCGCAGCACAGTTGCGCAGGTGGATGAAACCATGGCCTTGATTCAGGCGGCGGCGGAAAAGTTCAGCACTGAGGCGCGCTTTCACCGCTATCGCGGCGATGGCTGGCAGGTTTATGTAGGTGAGGCTTGGGAAGGGCTGGATGCAATGGTGTTCATCGCTGCGCAATTGCGCGCCAGGGGCGCCCTGTCCAGTCGCATGGCGCTGGGGCTGGGCGACGCTTACGGGCTCGATCATGACAGTCTGGGAATGGCGGGCGGGATGGCCTTTATCCGCTCGGGCAGGGCGCTGGATTCGATTGGTGAGGGAAAATGGCTGGCGCTGGCCGGGGAAACGGTGGACCCGCTGCATCATGCGCTGATCGCCTATCTTGATGCGCAGGTGCGGGGCTGGTCGCAGGAACAGGCCGAGGCCGTCTCCTTGTCGCTGGACCCGGACGGGCCGCACAGCCAGCAGGTGCTGGCCGAGCGGCTTGGCATCTCGCGGCAGGCCTTTGCCGCGCGGCTGAACGCGGCAGGGTTTGTGCTGACCGAACAGGCCATACGCGCCTTTGCCGCAAAGTTTGCGGGAGGAGGCTTGCTCGATGGCTGAAACCCTCGCCCTGCTGCTTCTGGCGCATGTGCTGGCCGATTTCGTGCTGCAACCGGGCCGCATGGCGCAGGCCAAGGCCGGGGGGCATGTGGGATGGATGGCAGCGCATATCGCGGTGGTGGGCGTGGTCATGGCGTTGCTGCTGGGCGTGCAGACGCCACAGGCGGCGGCATGGGTGGCGGGGCTGACGCTGGCCCATCTGCTGGTGGATGTGGCCAAAGTGGCGATCGGCGCGCGGTTGTCTGCCATCACCGCCTTTCTGGCCGATCAGGCGGCGCATCTGGTGACACTCCTTCTGCTTGCCAACCTTGCGCCCCAACTTTGGGCGCAAGGCCTTTGGGCCCCCCACGCCCCGCTCTGGCTGCCCGCTGCCGCCACCGTGATCGCGGGCGCGGTGCTCGCCACCCGTGCGGGCGGCTTCGCGCTTGGCCTGCTGATGCGGCCCTGGGGTGAGGTGGGCCTGGACGGGTTGCCCGGTGGTGGCCGGATCATCGGCATGCTGGAGCGTGGGATCATCTTCCTGCTGATCCTGGCCGGTGAACCTGGCGGCATCGGCTTTCTGATCGCCGCCAAATCCGTGCTGCGCTTCGGCGCGGTCAAGGAGGAATCGCGGCTGTCGGAATATGTCATCATCGGCACGCTTGCCTCGTTCGGCTGGGCGATGCTGATGACGATCGGCACGGTGATGCTGCTTTCCGCGCTGCCGCCGCTTGGAATTCCCGACCTTTCCCCCTAGATTGGGAAAAGACCACAGGAGCAGCACATGTTTGGCATCCCCGGCAAGGCCGCCGTCACCCTGACCCCGATCGCCGCACAGCAGATCGCCCGACTGATGGCCAAAGATGGCCGTCAGGGCCTGCGCATCGGCGTCAAGAAAGGCGGCTGCGCGGGCATGGAATACACCATGGATTATGTGTCCGAGGTCAACCCGCTGGACGCCGTCGTGGAACAAGACGGCGCCCGGGTGATGATCGCGCCGATGGCGCAGATGTTCCTGATCGGCACCGAGATCGACTATGAGGTCGATCTGCTGCACGCCGGGTTCAAATTCCGCAATCCCAACGTGGCCGAGGCCTGCGGTTGCGGCGAGTCGATCAAGTTCAAGGACGCCCCCGCCGCCTGATCTTGCCTTGAAGGAAATGGAGCGGCTGCGCCGCATTGTTTTTCAGTCGCCTCTGGCCTGCAGCCAACCGGCTCCGCAAAGCGCTCCGCGCGGGAGTATTTGGAAAGCAGCAAATCCGGGCTTGCGGGTTTCATCTTGGCAAAAATACTCCGGGGGGCGCGCAGCGCGGGGGCAGAGCCCCCTCGACAGTTGTCCCCTGTGATGCCTGTCAGGAATTGACCCGGTGCCTGTCCTTGTTCAATGCTGCGCGGATGATGACCGATTACTCAGCACGGCTGACCCGCTCCCCGGTTCCTTTTGATCACAGCTCGGGGGGCGAGGCGCGGACCGCCTTTGCCGATCTCGGGCCGGAGGTGGCCGGTCTGCTGGCGGGGGTCGCGGGATGCAGCCCCTATCTCAAAGGCCTGATGACGCGCGAGGGCGATTGGCTGCGCGCGGCTTTGGCGGAGGGGCCGGAGCAGGCATTGGCGGCGGAGTTCACCAGGATCGAGGCGTTGCCGCTGGAAGACCTTGGGCCGGGGTTGCGCAAGGCCAAGCGCCGGATCGCGCTGCTCGCCGCGTTGTGTGATCTGGGTGGGGTTTGGTCTTTGGAACAGGTGACGGCGGCCTTGACCGGGCTGGCGGATCGCGCCGTGCATCTGGCGATGGTGCGGCTGGTGGGCGACGAGATCCGGCGCGGCAAGATTCCCGGTGCGGTGCCTCAGGATGCGGCGACGGCGGCGGGCATGGTTGCTTTGGCCATGGGCAAGATGGGCGCGGGGGAGCTGAACTATTCATCGGACATCGACCTGATCTGTCTGTTTGACGAGACCCGCTATCCGGGTGTGGAGCAGGAGGCGCGGGCGGCGTTCATCCGGGTCACGCGCAAGATGACGGCGATCCTGTCAGATCTGACCGGCGACGGCTATGTGTTCCGCACCGATCTGCGCCTGCGCCCCGATGCGAGTGTTACCCCGGTCTGCCTGTCGATGGCGGCGGCGGAGTCCTATTATGAGAGCGTGGGCCGGACATGGGAGCGCGCGGCCTATATCAAGGCGCGGCCCTGTGGTGGCGATCTGGCGGCGGGGGAGCGGTTTCTGAAAACCCTCACCCCCTTTGTCTGGCGCAAGCATCTGGATTTTGCCGCCATTCAGGATGCGCATGACATGCGGCTGCGCATCCGTGAGCATCGCGGGCTGAATGGCCGGGTCACGGTCGAGGGCCACAACATGAAGCTGGGGCAAGGCGGCATCCGCGAGATCGAGTTCTTTACCCAGACAAGGCAGATGATCGCGGGCGGGCGCGACCCCGATCTGCGTGACCGCACCACGGTGGGCGGGCTGGCGGTGCTGGCGCAAAAGGGCTGGGTGCCCGCCGATGTGGCTGCGGAGTTGACCACGCTTTACCGCGCGCATCGCGAGCTGGAGCATCGCTTGCAGATGGTAGGCGATGCCCAGACCCATGACCTGCCGATTACGGCCGAGGGGGTGGCACGGATCGCCGCATTTTGCGGGCAGGACGAGGCCGCGTTCCGCGTCGGCTTGCTGGAGCGGATTGCGCGGGTCGACACCCTGACCGACGCCTTCTTTGCCCCTTGCGAGGCAGAGGCGGGCCCGGAGCTTTCCGGGGCGGCGGCACAGATCGTCTCGGGCTGGATGCATTATCCGGCGCTGCGCTCGGAGCGGGCGCAGGTGATTTTCCAGCGGTTGCGGCCGCAGCTTCTCAAGCAGTTGCACCGGGCCGCCAACCCCGACGAGGCTTTGCGGGCGTTGGATGGCTTTCTGGCGGGCCTTCCGGCGGGGGTGCAGATCTTTTCCTTGTTCGAGGCCAATCCGACACTGATCGAGCTGATCGTCGACATAGCGGGCACCTCGCCCGGGTTGGCGCGGCATCTGTCGCGCAATGCAGGCGTTCTGGATGCGGTGATCGGCGGCAGTTTCTGGACCCATTGGCCGGGCATGGCGGCGCTGCGGGCGGAATTGGCGCAGGTGCTGGACGAGGTTCCGGATTACGAGAAAAAGCTCGATACCGCCCGGCGTTGGATGAAGGAATGGCATTTCCGGGTCGGCGTGCACCATCTGCGCGGGCTGAAGGATGCGTTCGAGGCGGGCAAGGCCTATGCCGATCTGGCCGATGCGGTGGTGGGGGCGCTGTGGCCGGTGGTCACGGCCGAGTTTGCCCGCAAGCACGGGGTCATGCCGGGGCGCGGGGCGGTGCTGATCGGCATGGGCTCGATGGGGGCGCAGCGGCTGAATGCGGGGTCGGATCTTGACCTGATCATGGTCTATGATGCGGCGGGGGTGGAGGAATCCAGCGGGCCGAGGCCGCTTGCCACGCGGCCCTATTATGCGCGGCTGACGCAGGCGATGGTCACGGCGCTGACGGCGCAGATGCCCGAGGGGCGGCTGTATGAGGTGGATATGCGGCTGCGCCCCTCGGGGCGGCAAGGGCCGGTGGCGACCGGCTGGCAGAGTTTCACCAGCTATCAGGAGGAAGAGGCCTGGACCTGGGAGCATCTGGCGCTGACCCGGGCCCGGGTGCTGGCGGGCGATGCGGGGCTGGCGGGCGAGGTGGAGGCGTTCCGGCGTGATCTGCTGGCGCGCAAGGGCAAGGGCGCCACTGTGCGCGCCGATGTGGCGGCGATGCGGGAGCGGTTGCAGGCGGCCAAACCGGCCAAGGGCAGCTGGGAGGCCAAGAACGGTGCGGGTCGGCTGATGGATGTGGAGCTTTGCGCCCAGATGCTGGCCCTGATCGCGGGCAGCCCGGCGCGCGGGGTGGAGCGGCAGATTGCGGCGGGTTCAGCGGCAGGGGTGTCGCAGGCGGATCAGACGGCGCTGCTGGATGCCTACAAGCTGCTCTGGCGGCTGCAATGCGGCACGCGGTTGCTGACCGAGGGGCCGCTGGAGATGGAGAGCCTGGGGATCGGCGGGCGGGCGTTCTTGCTGCGCGAGACCGGCGAGGCTTCGGCGGAGGCGCTGACGGCGCGGCTGGAGACGGTGACGGCGCTGGCGGACCGGGTGATCTCGGGGCTGATGGAGGGATAGATTGGGGAGGCGTGTGATGCGGCTGGATGAGGCGGACCCCAAGGGGCTGGTGCGGGAGAGCTACCGGATCGAAGGCATCTCGGGCGGGGAATGTCGGTCGATCTTCATCGACTGGGCGCTGAGCCTGCAGCCGGGGGTGGAGCCTGACGAGGCACTTCGGGCCTTGCTGGCCGAATATGGGCTGGCGGCGCCGGAGCATCCGATGAGCCGGGTTCTGACACAGGCGCTGGTCCGGCCCGAGCCGCCTCGCCGCCGGGGCGGCAGAGCGGCGCGGCTGGGGCAATGATGTGGGGGTTCCCCCTGTGTTGCAGGATATGGAATCGCTTTATATCAACCGCTTGAACTTGTCATCTCAACCTTTTGTCAAGGTTTCGATGCGCGCGCGTTCGGGGCAAGGCAGGGTCTTTTCGGCGTGACCTGCAGCCATCGCCTCTGTTCGCCCAAGGTCCGGCTGCAAGCCCGTTCTCCAGGGGGCAGGCCGTGGCGCTCCACCTGACAGAGCCAGGGATATCCAAGGCGAAACCCGTGCGACACTGGCGCGCAAGGCATGAACGGCGGGCTGGCGGTCTCCCGGTGGAAATACAGCAATGCCGGAGCCCGGCCGTTCAAATGAGGCAACAATACTGGTTAATTTCCTGTGAACGTCTGATTTGTTTCCAATTTCAGTCGCAATCTCCGGGTCTATTGCAACCCGCAAGGGAGATTGACATGATTGTATCTCGGTTCGGAACAGTTGCGCAAATGGTCTATGCGGAACAGCAACCGCTAAGCTTTTCGCAGCTGGTTGGTGAGCTTCATTCCATCCTGACGCGGCTGCACGGTGCGCAGCTGATGTTCGAGCGTGATTGTGAGGATATTGCCTTTTTCGACATTCTGGCCACCCGGATCGCGCTGGGGTGGGATGACAGGCCGGGCAAGGGCTATTCGGCCTGCCTGACGGTATCGGTCGGGTCGCTGGAGGATATTCCACCGATTGGCACGGGCGAAGATTGCGAAGAGATCTGTTCGCGCATGGTCGAACGGCTGCACAGGCGCCACCCTGCGCTTGCGATCCTATGGCATCAGACCGAAGAGCAACTGACCGGCGATCTGCTTGACCGTCTGGTTGAGAGATTGCCGCCCATGGTGCAGCTGTTTCCCGGACAGCAACACGATTGCATGGAAGCCGGGATGACACCGCCGGCATCTGCTGCCGTCCTGGCGTTGCGGGAGGGCGGACGAGACGAGGAGCCGCAGGGTGGGATGGAAAACGATCCGATCCTGATCGAGGCCACCCCGGTCGTCCAGCCTGCGCCCGAGCCTGACCCCGCAGCCGAAGCCGGATTGCGGCGGAGCCTGCAGGGCGCGGAGGTGTTCACCCTGGAAGGGCTGGCCAGATCCGCCGGGGCCACTGCGCGGTTCCGGGCGAAAGACCTTGCCGCCACCGTCGCCCCGCCCGCGCCTGCCAATGACCGCCTGTCGATGCTTGACCCGCATGTTGACGATCTCTCCCGGCTGCGCGCAGCCCTTTACCCGGCGCAGGCGCGTGCCGCTCCCGCGCCGCTGAACACCAAGATGCGCCTGACCGCCCATGCCATGAATGCGACGCTGATCATCGTCTGGGCCCCGCTGGGCGCAGCCGTGATGACCTATGCGCTGTTGAAGGGCGAAAACATGAAGTTCTCGTCCCGGTTGATGGTGCTGGCTGGCCTGTTCGGCGCGGTGCTGAACACTCCGATAGGCCAGCAGATGGCGGCGATGGCGGGGGTGTAAGATGGCGCAGTCCGATCCGACAGGAAAGCTGGCGCTGATCACCGGATCGTAGCAGGGGTAGCGGTTTTACCCTTGCGCGCGGGCTGGCGCAGGTCGGAACGACCCTGCGGGCCGGAGCCTTTGCAGCTTTCGGCCCGCTGAATGTTTCGTCATCAATGCTGCGCCTCTGTCGCGACACCTTCGGCCCGCAACCGGACCGGCTATGCCCGCAGGGACAGCCGGCCTCCCCAAGGGCTCAGCTGCACCCGCTCGTGCCGCCGCAGGTGTTGCATTTCATGCAGGTGCCGTTGCGGACCAGCGTGTAATTGCCACATTCGCCGCAGGGGTCGCCTTCATAGCCCTGCATTTTCGCCTTGGTGCGGGCGTCCATGCCGGTGGCGGTGCCGATGGCGTAGGTCGAGGTGGTCTCGGCAAAGCCCCCTGCGCGGGCCTGTGGCATCAGGGTGTTGAGCACGGAAACCGGGTCGGTGCCGTTGGCGAGCGCGGTTGCGCCCATGCCGCCTTGCAGCACCAGCAGTTCCTGCGGCAGGCGTTTGCGCAGATAGCCGGTGGAGGAGATCTGGCGCAGCACTTCGAGCCCGCGCGAGGCGGCGGCATCATTCACAGGGGCCAGGTTCGGCTTGCCTTCGTCATCGCCGCGGCCAAGGTCGTCGAACGATGCGCCGGTGGGTTTGACATGGGCCAGATCGGTGCGGTCCAGATAGGAAATCGCCAGCTCGCGGAAGATGTAGTCGAGTATGGAGGTCGCATTCTTGATGCTGTCATTGCCCTGCACCATGCCTGCCGGTTCAAAGCGGGTGAAGGTGAAGGCCTCCACGAATTCCTCCAGCGGCACGCCGTATTGCAGGCCCACCGACACGGCGATGGCGAAGTTGTTCATCATGGCGCGGAAGCCAGCACCTTCCTTGTGCATGTCGATGAAGATCTCGCCCAAGCTGCCGTCCTGATACTCGCCGGTGCGCAGATAGACCTTGTGACCGCCGACGATGGCCTTTTGCGTATAACCCTTGCGCCGTTCGGGCAGCTTTTCGCGGTGGCTGCGGACGATTTCCTTGACGATCACCTTTTCGACGATCTTTTCGGCAATCACCATGGCCTTTTCTTGCAGCGACCCGGTTGCCAGAATTTCTTCCGCTTCCTCATCATCCTCGATCAGCGCTGAAGCGAGGGGTTGCGACAGTTTGGACCCGTCGCGATAGAGCGCATTGGCCTTGATGCCGAGGCTGTGCGACAACTCATAAGCTGCCAGCGTTTCTTCGATCGAGGCCGAATTCGGCATGTTGATGGTTTTGGAGATCGCGCCCGAGATGAAGGACTGCGCCGCCGCCATCATGTAGATATGGCTGTCAACCGACAGATAACGCTTGCCTTTCTTGCCACAAGCATTGGCGCAATCGAAGACCGAATAGTGTTGTTCCTTCAGGAAGGGCGCGCCTTCCAGTGTCATCGTGCCGCAGACATGGTCGTTGCAGGCGTCGATCTGGGCCTTGGTGAAGCCGAGGTGGCGCAGCAGGTCAAAGCTCGGGTCGGCCAGCTTTTCGGCCGGGATACCCAGCGTGCCTTTGCAGAAATCCTCGCCCAGCGTCCATTGGTTGAACACAAAGCGGATGTCGAAGGCGGAGGGCAGGGCGGATTCGATCTTTTCAATCTCGCGCGGGCCGAAACCATGGCCGACCAGTGCGGTGTGGTTGATGCTTGGTGCCTGCGCGATGGAGCCGTGGCCGACGGCATAGGCGACGATTTCGGCGATCTGGTGGCCGGGGTATCCCAACGCCTCCAGCCCGGCCGGAACCGACTGGTTGATGATCTTGAAATAGCCGCCGCCCGCCAGTTTCTTGAACTTCACCAGCGCGAAATCGGGCTCGATCCCGGTGGTGTCGCAATCCATCACGAGGCCAATGGTGCCGGTGGGGGCGATCACGGTGGTCTGGGCGTTGCGGAAACCGTGTTCCTCACCCAGCGACAGTGCTTCATCCCAGGCGGATTTGGCAAGAGATACAAGGGATTGGTCGGGGCAATTGATGTGATCCAACGCCACCGGGTCGACATTGACCGCCTCATATCCGCCGGTGGCATGCGCCGCCGCGCGGTGGTTGCGGATCACGCGCAGCATATGGCCGCGGTTGCGGGCGTAGCCGGGGAAAGCCCCCAGTTCCGCCGCCATCTCGGCGCTTGTGGCATAGGCCACGCCGGTCATGAGGGCGGTGAGGGCGCCGCAGAGTGCGCGGCCTTCCTTGCTGTCATAGCCAAGGCCCATGTTCATCAGCAAGCCGCCGATATTGGCATAACCCAGACCCAGCGTGCGGAAGTCGTAGGACCGCTGGGCAATCTCGGGTGAGGGGAACTGCGCCATCATCACCGAGATTTCCAGCGTGATCGTCCACAGCCGCGAGGCATGGATATAGGCCTCGGCATCGAACCTGCCGTTTGCAAAGAAGGTCAGCAGGTTCATCGACGCCAGATTGCAGGCGGTGTCATCGAGGAACATGTACTCCGAACAGGGGTTCGACCCGCGGATCGCGCCGTCTTCGGGGCAGGTGTGCCAGGCGTTGACGGTATCGTGGAACTGGATGCCGGGGTCGGCGCAGGCCCAGGCGGCGTGGCCGACCTGGTCCCACAGATCGCGCGCCTTGATGGTCTTGGCCGGTTTGCCATCGGTGCGGCGGATCAGCGCCCAGTCGGCATCGGCTTTCACCGCTTGCAGAAAGGCATCGGTGACTCGGACCGAGTTGTTAGAGTTCTGGCCGGAGACGGTGATATAGGCCTCGGAATCCCAGTCCACATCATAGGTGGGGAATTCGATGGAAGTGTAGCCCTGCTTGGCGTATTGCAAGATACGGTTGGTGTAGGTATCGGGGATCATGCACTTTTTCGCCGACTTGATCGCCGCTTTCAGTGCCACGTTCTTCGCGGGATCAACCGAATCTTCAGCCGAGCCATCCCACTGCCGGATCGCAGTGAAAATCTCGTTCAGCCGCACCTCGTGCAATTTCGACCCGGCGACCAGCGAGGCCACTTTCTGCTCTTCGATGACCTTCCAGTTGATGAAAGCCTCGATATCGGGGTGATCCATGTCGCAGATCACCATCTTCGCCGCGCGCCGCGTGGTGCCGCCCGATTTGATCGCGCCCGCCGCACGGTCGCCGATCTTCAGGAACCCCATCAGCCCCGAGGATTTGCCGCCGCCCGACAGCTTTTCACCCTCGCCGCGCAGGCTGGAGAAGTTGGTGCCGGTGCCCGAGCCGTATTTGAACAGCCGCGCCTCGCGCACCCACAGATCCATGATGCCGCCATCGCCGACCAGATCATCCTTGACCGACTGGATGAAGCAGGCATGCGGCTGCGGGTGTTCATAGGCCGAGGTCGATCGGGTCAGCTTGCCGGTCTTGTGGTCCACATAGAAATGGCCCTGTGACGGGCCGTCGATGCCGTAGGCCCAGTGCAACCCGGTGTTGAACCATTGCGGGCTGTTGGGCGCCGCCATCTGGCGGGCCAGCATGAAGCGCATTTCATCATAATAGGCCTGCGCATCGGCCTCGATGGTGAAATAGCCACCCTTCCAGCCCCAATAGGTCCAGGCCCCGGCCAGACGGTCGAACACCTGCTTGGCGCTGGTCTCGCCCACGATGCGCTGATCTTCGGGCAGATCGGCCAGCGCCGCCTCATCGGCGACCGAGCGCCACAGGAATTCCGGCACGCCCTTTTCGCGCACGGGTTTCAGACGGGCGGGCACACCGGCCTTGCGGAAATACTTCTGGGCCAGCACGTCCGAAGCGACCTGGCTCCAACCCTCGGGAACCTCGACCGCGTCGTTGCGGAACACGACCTTGCCATCGGGGTTGCGGATTTCGGAAACCGTGGTGGTGAACCCCATCGCGCCGTAAGCGCCCGTTGCTTCGGTCGTAAACTTCCGCTCGATCTTCATCTGCCCCGTCCTCGCTGAATGGCCCCGGTTGAACCCCGGTCGCGGCCTGTTGATCCCCAAATCACCCGGCGGCGGGAGCGGGACAAAAGAGTTTCGGGCCTTGTCTGCGTGTTGCAGACAAGGCGGTTTCGCCATACAGCGATGACCTACTCGAAAGTTTCTCTGTCCCCTCCTGCTGACCACTACATTTAGTGTGTCGCTAGGTTCGCCTGTCAAACTGCGGTAATGATCGGGGCTCGGCAACCCCTTTTTTGTTCGGTTTGAACAAAAAATCGCTTGACCCTTTCCGCGTGGATTTCGCGATGCCGGTTGTGCCCGCCGCGCCGCCGTGCGCTGTCTGTGGACAGGTCTGAGGATAACTTGCGGGCCGGGTTGGGGACCGCACAGCCCGAAGCCGGGAATTCCTCTGCGAAGCCGCAGGTTTGCCGCAAGCTGCTCAGATTTCGCGTGAATTCCGGGGCGGTTGGGGATGATTTTGCGGCGCGCGATCCCGATGATTCCCACAACCCCGATCCGGCCGATCCGGTTTGCGGCACTGTGGCCTGCCGGCCATAGGTAGGCGGGGCCAGAATCGCCGGATCATCAGCCCCGAGAAAGCGCGGTGCCGCCCGCCCGGGCAGCGGCGTCGCAAAGGGGTGGCGTGCCCGGCACCACTCGGCTAAAGCGGAAAGACACTTTGCCTGCCGAGCATGCCAATGACCGATATCATCGCCCGCTGCGAGGCCAAGGGCCTCCGAATGACCGACCAGCGCCGCATCGTCGCCCGTGTGGTGGGCGAGGCCGAGGATCATCCCGATGTCGAGGAACTTTACGCCCGCGCCGCCCGGCTTGATCCGCGCATCTCGCTTGCCACGGTTTACCGCACGGTGAAGCTGTTCGAAGAGGCGGGAATTCTGGAAAAGCTGGAATTCGGCGATGGCCGTGCGCGCTATGAAGACGCCGAACGCGACCACCACGACCACCTGATCGACGTGAACTCGGGCGAGGTGATCGAATTTGTCGATCCCGAGATCGAAGAGTTGCAAGAGCGGATCGCCGCCCGTCTGGGCTACCGGCTGATCGGGCACCGGCTGGAATTGCTGGGTGTGCCCATCACCAAGACGCCCAAGCCGTGAGCCGCGCCGACGCTCCGCGCGTGCGGCAAGACTGAAGCGCGCCCTTTCCTTGAAGGCCGACCCGAGGTAAAGACGGGTCCGAGAGCATCATCCGCATCACGGAGCCCCCATGAGCACGATCATCGACATTCACGCCCGCGAAATCCTCGACAGCCGGGGCAACCCCACCGTTGAGGTGGACGTCATGCTGGAAAGCGGCGCAATGGGCCGCGCGGCGGTGCCCTCGGGTGCCTCGACCGGCGCGCATGAGGCCAATGAGAAGCGCGACGGCGACGCCGCGCGCTACAAGGGCAAGGGCGTGCTAGAGGCGGTGGCCGCCGTCAATGGCGAGTTGGCCGAGGAACTGGTGGGCTATGACGCCACCGAACAGGTCGGCATCGACCGCACCATGATCGAGATGGACGGCACGCCGAACAAATCGCGTCTTGGCGCCAATGCCATTCTGGGTATCTCGCTGGCCGTCGCAAAGGCCGCCGCCGAATTCACCGCGCAGCCGCTGTTCCGCTATGTCGGCGGCACCTCGGCCCGTATCCTGCCGGTGCCGATGATGAACATCATCAACGGCGGCGAACATGCCGACAACCCGATCGACATCCAGGAATTCATGATCATGCCGGTCGGCGCGGACAATATCCGCGACGCGATCCGCATGGGGTCGGAAGTGTTCCACACGCTGAAGAAGGAGCTTTCGCAGGCCGGGCACAACACCAATGTGGGGGACGAGGGCGGCTTCGCACCAAACCTGAACTCCGCCAGAGATGCGCTTGATTTCATTCTGAAATCCATCGAAAAGGCCGGGTTCAGGCCGGGCGAGGATATCTATCTGGCCCTCGATTGCGCCGCGTCGGAGTATTTCAAGGGCGGCAAGTATGAGATGAAGGGCGAAGGCCATTCGTTCGGCATCGAGGAGAACGTGGCGTTTCTCGCCAGCCTTGCCGCCGATTACCCGATCATCAGCATCGAGGATGGCTGTGCGGAGGATGACTGGGACGGCTGGAAACTGCTGACCGACCGTCTGGGCGGCACCCTGCAACTGGTGGGGGACGACAACTTCGTGACCAACCCGCTGCGTCTGGCCGAAGGCATCCGCAAGGGCGTCGCCAATGCGATGCTGGTCAAGGTCAACCAGATCGGCACCCTGACCGAGACCCTGCAGGCCGTCGATATGGCGCACCGAGCGGGCTATCGCAACATCATGAGCCACCGTTCGGGCGAGACCGAGGACAGCACCATCGCCGATCTGTCGGTCGCCACCAATTGTGGCCAGATCAAGACCGGGTCGCTGTCGCGCTCGGACCGGCTGGCGAAATACAACCAGCTGATCCGGATCGAGGAAATGCTGGGCGAGACGGCGGAATATGCCGGGCGTTCGGTGCTCAAGGGCTGAGACAGGCTTGCGGCGGAGGCATTTGCGGCACGTTCGGGTGCCTCCGGCGGGAGTATTTTCGCCAAGATGAATGGGGCAGGGCATGGATGAGGCTGAGCGGATCATCGGCCATCTGGGTCTTGCCCCGCATCCCGAAGGGGGCTGGTACCGGCAGACCTGGGTGGGGCCGGTTGTGGCGGGGCGGGCCAGCGGCACGGCGATCCTGTTTCTGCTGAAGGCGGGCGAGCGCAGCCATTGGCATCATGTCGATGCCGACGAGATCTGGCTGTGGCATGCGGGCGCGCCGGTGGTGCTGTCGGTCGGGCATGACCGGGCGGTGGATCATCAGCTCGGGCCGGAGGTGCTGCAGGGGCAGATGCCGCAGGTGGTGGTGCCGAAGGGGCATTGGCAGGCGGCGCGATCGACCGGGGGTTACAGTCTGGTGTCCTGCACTGTCAGTCCGGGGTTTGATTTTGCGGGTTTTGTGCTGGCGGAGCCGGGCTTCGATCTGCCGCGCTGATTGTTCGGGTCACAAAATGGCATTGGCGGGCTGCTGGCCGAAGCGTTATGCGGGTGGCATGAGTGACGCATCCCTTGCCAAGAACGAAGACAGCCGGTCCGGGTTCTTTTATGCCCTGTCCGCCTATGTGATCTGGGGCTTTCTGCCGCTGTATCTGAAAGCCTTGTCGCATGTGCCGCCGGTGGAGGTGATTGCGCATCGGGTGTTGTGGTCGCTGCCCGTTGCCTTGGCGGTGATCGTATGGATGGGGCGGACGCGTGATCTGCGGCAGGCCTTGCGCACGCCGCGCACGCTGATGATGGGGGCGGCGACGGCGGCGCTGATTTCGGTCAACTGGGGGGTGTATGTCTGGGCCATTGGCGCGGGCTATGCGCTGGAAGCAGCGCTTGGCTATTACATCAACCCGTTGTTCAGCGTGCTCTTGGGGCGGATCGTGCTGAAGGAGGCGTTGACGCGGGCGCAATGGGTTGCCATCGGTCTTGCTGCAGCCGCCGTGATCCTGCTGACGGTCGAAGCGGGACGGGTGCCGGTGGTGGCACTGGGGCTGACGGTGAGCTGGGGTCTTTACGCCTATCTGAAGAAATCGCTGCCGATCGGCCCCAATCAGGGATTCACGCTGGAGGTGATGTTGCTGGCGCCGCTGGCACTTGGCTATGTGCTGTGGCTGCACTGGCAGGGCGGCTCGCATTTCCTGCAAGGGGTGGGGCGCGATGACCTTTTGCTGATCGGCACCGGGCTGGTGACTGCCATTCCGCTGATGATCTATGCCAACGGGGCCAAGCGGTTGCGGTTGTCGACCATCGCCATGATGCAATATCTGACCCCGACGATGATCTTTCTGATCGCGGTCTTTGTGTTTGGCGAGCCGTTCGGGGTGGTCCGGCTGATTGCCTTTCCGATGATCTGGGCAGCGCTGGTGATCTATACCGTGTCGATGCTGCGGGCGCGGGGCCAGGCACGTCAGGCGGCGCGTCAGGCGTCGAGCGTGATCCAGACCGGGACGTGATCCGACGGCTTGTCGCCCGCGCGCACGTCGCGGTCGATGCCGGCGCCGGTGAGGCGGTCGGCGGCCTGGGGTGACAGTAGCAGGTGGTCGATGCGGATGCCGTTGTTGCGCTCCCAGGAATTGGCCTGATAATCCCAGAAGCTGTAATGCCCCGGTCCCGGCTCGCGGGCGCGGAACGCGTCCAGCAGGCCGAGGTTCAGCATCCGCCGGTAGGCCTGCCGGGTCTGCGGCAGATAAAGCGCATCGGTTGCCCAGGCAGCGGGGTTGGCCGCATCCTGCGCCTGCGGGATCACGTTGTAATCGCCGGCGCAGAGGAAGGGTTCCTCCAGCGCCAGCAGGGCGCGCAGACGCGCCTCCATCCGGTCCATCCAGGCCAGTTTGTAATCGTATTTCGGCCCCGGTGCCGGGTTGCCGTTGGGCAGGTAGAGCCCGCAGACCCGTAGGGGGCGGACCGACATCACCGTGGCCTCGATCCAGCGCGATTGTTCATCGGACGTGTCACCGGGCAGGCCGCGCGTGACATCCTCCAGCGGCAGGCGCGACAGGATCGCGACCCCGTTGAAGCCCTTTTGGCCGTGGGTTTCCACCCGGTAGCCCATGTCTTCGAACAGATCGCGCGGAAATCCTTCATCCACCGACTTGATCTCCTGCAGGCAGACCACATCCGGATTTTTCGCCGCCAGCCAGCGGGGCAGGGCCTCGATCCGTGCCTTGATGCCATTGATGTTGAAGGTTGCGATCAGCATCGGCCTGCCTTTCCCTGTTTCCGGCCCAGCTATCGGCCAAGGTGCCGCGCAACGCAAGACTTGATGCGGCATCTGGGATGGACTTACCCACAGCGTGAAAAATCTGTGGATAACACAACCTTGGCGCGTAATTATTTCATCCGAATCATTTTCGAGCCGCTAGCCTATCTGCATCCGATCTTTGCAACCTGGAGGGACAACATGAACTCGAACACTGCGCTTTGCCTTGATATTGCTGAAGAAAAAGCCACGGTTGCCGATATGCTTTCGGGCGATTCGGCGTCGATGATGACCTCGGTCGCATCCTGCATGATGACTTCGGTTGCATCGTCGATGATGACCTCGGTCGCCGCTTCGATGATGACCTCGGTGGCTTCCGCCGCGATGACCTCGGTCGCGCAGGAAAGCGCTGTGGCGGATCTTGCTGGCCAACTGGCCGGCACGCAGACCTGCCTGATGACCAGCGTTGCCGCGATCTGAGCAATGACAGGGGTGTGCAAACGCGCTGCCACGGGCTTGCGCACCCCCGGAACCCGGAGGTATCTGCGATGAGCAATATCGTCTCGCTCCGCCGTCAGGGATCGCTGGCCTGTGACCCGGCCATTCCTGCGCTGATCGACCTGTTTGCCAGCCGCAGGCGGGGTCGGCATGATGCTTTCTGGCTCAAGGAAAATGCCGAGCTGTTGCAAATTCTGGCCGCTCTGGGGGCCGGGGGGCAGGTGGATCTGGGCCCTTTGCGGCTGCGCGCCGATAGCCTGATGCAGGAGCTGCGCTTTTTCCCGCAATACTACCGCATGTATCTGTCTTTGGCGGTTGATCTGCGTGATCTGGGCATGGCGGATGCGCCGGTCGAGGAAATGGCGGACTTTGTCCGGGCTCAGGATCTGCCCGCTGTCGAGCTTTCAGACACCCATCGGGGGGAGGCGCTTTTGCTGTTGCGCCGCGCCGGGGTGGCGGTGGAGGATCCGGCGCTGGAGGCGCGTCTGGCGCGTTTTGCCACCAATTCCGCCGCCTTTTGCCTGCCCAACCGGCGTGCGGCCTATGATCTGACCCATATCGTGTTTCACGCTGCTGACTATGGCCGACGGACCATTGCACGCGATGGCGCACGCCGGCTGAGCCTGATCCATGCGGGCATTGTGGCCTGGCTGGAGGGCAACCTTGATCTGTTGGCGGAAGTGACACTTGCCCTGCGCCTGTCGGGTGAGGATGTGCCCGGTGCCTGGGCGGCGGAAGTGGCGAAGGCCGCCGATGATGTGGCCTTTGGGCCGGGCAGCGCGGCGGGGCCGTTTGATGATGATTACCACCAGTATCTGGTGCTGAACTGGGCGCTTGGCCTGTCGGGCGGGGCGGCGTTCCGTGGCGGGGTGCCGCAAACGGCGCGGCTCATCCATCAGCCGCAGCGCAGCGGAGCCGCGCTGCACGAGCTGTCGCTGGCCTTGCTGGATATGGGTGAGGCGCGCTTGCCGGACTGGAGCCGCATGCGGTGGCGGCTGTGGTCAAAGTTGTTGCAACCGGCGCGGGAGCGCCTTGGCATGGTCGAAACCCTGCCGGAATTCGAGAGTTTCTTTGCCGGGTTTTCCCGTGCAGGATCACACGAAGGAGACGTCGCATGACACAGGCGCTGCGCGCACCGTTGGTTCTTGGGGTCGGGTTTCTGGTGGCCTCGACCCTGGCCGCAACGCTGGCGGATGGCACGGTCAAGGATCTGTCGGCCCGGCTGGAGGCGCCGCAGGTGTTCTTTCTGTCCGGGTTGATCATGGCGGGGCTCAGCCTGCTGGCGGCGCGGGCCGGATCGCGGATAGGGGTCTTTACCACCAGCTGTCTGAAAACCACGGTGCCGGGGCTGCTGCTGTGGCGGTCGGTGGCGACGGTGGCGGCGTCCTTGGGATTTTTCTATGCGATCGCGCTGATCCCGCTGGCCGAGATCTTTGTCTTTGTCGGGCTGATGCCACTGATGTCGGCGCTGATGTCGCGGCATCTGCTGGGGGAAAGCGTTGATATGGCGGCCTGGGCCGGTCTGGGGATCGGGCTGGTCGGGGTGATGATGCTGTTTCCGGGCGGGCTGTCGGGGTTGACGCTGGGCCATCTTGCCGGGTTTGGCGGGGCTTTTGCAGGTACGGTGTCGCTGGTGCTGTCGCGGCTGATGGCCCGGCGCGAGGCAAATACGCTGGTGCAGGTGTTCTACCCCAATCTGGCGCTTGCGGGCGTGGCGGCCCTGATGCTGCCCGCGATCTGGCAACCGATGGCGATGGCCGATGTGGCACGGATCTGCCTGTATTCCGGCCTGCTGTTTGTGGCGCGCTGGACCATGGTTCTGGTGATGCAGCGGTTGCGCGCGCCGGTGGCGCTGCCTCTGATGAACATCCAGTTCGTGTGGATGGTCTCGGTCGGCTTTGTGTTCTTTGCCGAAGTGCCTGCGATGACCACGGTTATCGGCGCGCTTCTGGTGATGTGCGCCGGTGGGATCGCCCTGATGGAACAGGCGCGGGTGGACCGGGTCGCGCAACTGCAGGGCCGGCCCGCTGGCGCAGTGCCTGCCGAATGACAAAGGCCGCCCTGCGGGGCGGCCTTTTCATCACCTCACATCGAGAAGGACACACCACAGCCGCAGCTGCTGCTGGCATTGGGGTTTTCAATCACGAAGCGCGCGCCGATCAGCTCTTCGGTGAAGTCGATCACCGCGTTTTGCAAAAACGGCAGCGAGACGGAATCGACCAGCACCCGCTGCCCGTCCTTTTCCAGCACCAGATCATCCGCCGCCGGATCGTCCAGCTTGATTTCATACTGAAAGCCGGAGCAGCCGCCGCCCTCTACCGCGACGCGAAGCGCCTTTTGCTCGCCCGTCAGGGTGGCGATTTCCGCCAGACGGGCAAAGGCGCGGTCGGTGACGCGGGGGGGAAGGGTCAGGTCCATGGTTTTTCACATATCCTTGGTGTTCATCGTTCAATATAAGCGCTGCACAAGACTTCAACAAGAACGGGCAGTTCCATGCTTGCACCTTTCGCCTGCCAACCCGACGCCTCACGCGGCCGCCTGCATGAAGAACGCATGTCGTCCTTCCGCTCGCCCTATCAACGCGACCGTGACCGGATCATCCATTCCAGCGCGTTCCGGCGGCTGAAACACAAGACGCAGGTGTTTGTCGAGCATGAGGGCGATTATTACCGCACCCGCCTGACCCATTCGATCGAGGTGGCGCAGGTCGCGCGTACCATCGCGGGCGTGCTGGGGCTGAACACCGATCTGGCCGAGTGTATTGCCCTGGCGCATGACCTTGGCCATACGCCCTTTGGCCATACGGGGGAGGATGCGCTGTCGGAACTGATGGCGCCTTATGGCGGCTTTGACCACAACGCGCAGGCGCTGCGGATCGTGACAAGGCTGGAACGGCATTATGCCGATTTTGACGGGTTGAACCTGACGTGGGAGTCGCTGGAGGGGATTGCCAAGCACAACGGCCCGGTCATCGGCGAAAATGCTGATGAAAAGCATGCGGGGCCCTTGCCCTATGCCTTGGCCGAGGTGAACGCCCAGTGGGATCTGGACCTGCACACCCACGCCAGCGCCGAGGCGCAGGTGGCGGCGATTGCCGATGATGTGGCCTATTCCCACCACGACCTGCATGACGGGTTGCGATCGGGCCTGTTCGATGCCGCCGATCTGATGGAATTGCCGGTCACCGGCCCCGCCTTTGCCGAGGTGGATGCGCTTTATCCGGGGCTGGACCCGATGCGGCGGCGGCACGAGGCCTTGCGCCGGGTGTTTGGCCGCATGGTCGAGGATGTGATCGCGGTGGCCCAGGGCCGACTGGAGGCGGCGCAGCCGCAATCGGTCGATGATATCCGCATGATGGGCACCACGATCATCCGCTTTTCCAAACCGCTGTATCAGGAGCTGAAGGCGATCCGCAGCTTTCTGTTCCACCGCATGTATCGCGCGCCCACGGTGATGGCGGTGCGGGCCAAGGTGACGCAGGTGGTGCAGGATCTGTTCACCGCCTACATGGCCGACCCCGGCCTGTTGCCCGAGGAATGGGAGCATGCGGTGCAGGCCTGCACCGACCAGACCGAACTGGCGCGGACGGTGGCGGATTATGTGGCGGGGATGACAGACCGTTTTGCCATTCAGGAACATGGCCGGATGTGCGGCGGACCGCTGATCGAGACCCATACCGGCCCGAACTTCCCGGCGTAAGGGTCAGGCCCTGCGCGCCGCCAGCAGCCAGACCCCGGCCAGCCCAAGCGACACCAGCATGTTCCACCCCGCCATCGAGATGCCGGCCATCGCCCACGGCACCTCATCGCAGCGCACCGGGGCGGCGACGTGGGCGTTGGGGTTCAGCAGGTCATCCACGCTGATACCGGAAATCGTCCCGCCGGAGCAAGAGGCCAGACCCTCCCACCAGCCCAGCTCCACCCCGGCGTGAAAGCCACCGATCGCGGCTGTGGTGAGCGCGGCCAGCGCGCCCAGCACCATCAGCCAGCGGTTGGGCACCAGAAGCGCCAGAGCCATGATCGCAACCGCCACCGCATGCGGCCAGCGTTGCAACAGGCACAGCGCGCAAGGGGCAAGACCGCCGAGATGCTGGAAGGCAAAAGCACCTGCCAGCAGGGCGGCAGAGCCAAGCCCGGCAACGGCGGTCAGAACACGAGAGGGCAGGGGGATCATCAGAGCACCTTCAGCACGACAAAGCCGCCCACAAGCAGCAGCATGAACAGCGTGAACATAAGCCCCAGACGCCGTTCGATGAAATCACGGATCGGTGCGCCGAACTTCCACAAGAGCGCCGCCACCACAAAGAACCGCAACCCCCGCGCCAGAACCGAGGCAAAGGTGAACACCATCAGGTCCAGCCCGGTGCTGCCCGACAGGATGGTGACCACTTTGTAGGGGAATGGCGTGACCCCAGCGATCAGCACCGCCCATGCGCCCCAGTCGTTATAGGTCTGGCTGAAGGCCTCGAAGTTCTTGGTCTTGCCGTAGAATTCCAGCACCGGCAGGCCAACGCTTTCATACAGCACCGCGCCGATCCAATAGCCGAACATCCCCCCCAGAACCGAGGCGACGGTGGCCACGCCCGCAATCACGAAAGCGCGGCGCGGGGCGGCCAGGATCATCGGGATCATCAGGATATCGGGAGGGATCGGGAAGACCGAGCTTTCGATAAAAGCCACGAAAGCCAGTGCCCAAAGCGCGCGGGGGTGCTCGGCCAGCCGGATTGTCCAGTCATACAAGGCGCGGATCATCTGGTTCCCCATGGCTGCCGCGATGCTTGCATCATGATGGCGTGGCCGCGTCAAGGATGCTTTCCGGGAACCGGACATCACGCTAGAGTGTTGATCGGGATCAGTGATGGGGTGCGGGTATGGATTGGCGTGGACGGCGGGGCAGCCGCAATATCGAGGACCGTCGCGGCAGCACGGGCGCAAAGGCGGGTAGCATCGGCGGGGTGGGGGTGATTGCCGTTCTGCTGATCGGCTATTTCTTCGGCATCGACGTGTCGCCGTTGTTGCAGGACACCGGCACGCAGTCTTCTGCCCCCACCGAACTGACGCAGGCCGATCATGAGGCGGGCGAGTTCGTCTCGGTCACGCTGGCCGATACCGAGGAGGTGTGGGCGCAACTGTTCCGCAGCCAGTTGGGGCGGGAGTATCGCCCGGCCACGCTGGTGCTGTTCAAGGGCGTGACGCAAAGCCCATGTGGCGGCGCTTCGGGGGCGACGGGGCCGTTCTACTGCCCCGCCGACAGGAAAGCCTATCTGGACACGGATTTTTTCACCGTTCTGGAAACCCGGCTTGGCGCCAAGGGCGAATTCGCCGCCGCCTATGTTGTGGCGCATGAAATCGCGCACCATGTGCAGAACGAGCTGGGTATCCTGGGTCAGGCCAACCAGTTGCGCCAGCAGGTCAGCCAGGCCGACAGCAACGCGATTTCGGTGCGCATCGAATTGCAGGCCGATTGCCTGTCGGGGGTCTGGGCCCGCACGGCGGCGCAAAAATTCGGCACGATCGGTCGCGCCGACATTGAACAGGCCGTGAATGCCGCGCGCCAGATCGGCGATGACACGCTGCAGAAGGCCGCCGGTCAGCGCCCGATGCCGCACACCTTTACCCATGGCACCGCCGAGCAGCGCTCGCGCTGGTTCGTGACCGGGTTGCAGTCCGGCCAGATCGCCACCTGCGACACCTTTGCGACCGATAATCTGTAAGCGTGTGGTGCCTGTTGACGCCGCCCGAAGGGGCAGCTAAACGGTGATCCACGTTGCCCGAGTGGTGGAATTGGTAGACGCAGCGGATTCAAAATCCGCCGCCGCAAGGCTTGTCGGTTCGAGTCCGACCTCGGGCACCATCCTCTCAGAATCCGGTTTTCTTGCAGTTGCTGATTCGCCGCGCTGTTTCCGGGTTTGATTGGCGATTTGCTTCAAAAGTGGCTGGAAACAGCAATTGGTGCCAGCCTGGCAACCTTGCGGTGCCGATTGTTTTCAGATTCGGGCAGATTTATGGCCGTGATTAATCCTCTTTGAGACGAGCCGCGATTGTTTCCGGTCAGGGGCAAATGCGCTGCCCTGGGGCAGCTCCGGGACGGCGGTGACGGGTGAGGAGTGCACGAACGCAAAGGAAAGCGCAGGCTGTTCGGTTGCTTGATCGGAAACAAGGTCATGGCCTGCGCAATCCTGCTGGGTGGCGGGATACATCCTATGCGTGTTTTTCGTGGTCACTGGCGGACCATGGCTGGCGCGGGGCAGCGGTCGCTCGGGTGTTTTTTACTTTCCGTAATCCTTAATGGAAGGTAATTATCAGGTCGTCTTACTGGGTGAGACAATATGGCCGTGGGGGCGGTCGTCTTGTGACAGTGTGCTGCCAGGCACCTAAACGGAAAGCTGGGTTCTGGCTCGATGGCAACATCGGGTCTTTGATCCATATTGGAATTCTCCATCGGGCTTGCGCCTTTGATGGACCCTTTTCTGATGTCCAGGACGACAGGTCTCATGGCGTGATGCATGGGGCGTTTTCCCGTTGCTGATGCGCCGATGCGTCGGCCTGATTTCCGGTCGAGGTGGGTTTGCTGGTCGGGCGTGTTGAAGCCCAGTTGCTGTAAGGATTTGGACGATGCCGGTTATCGCGCTCTACACCCTGGATGACCCGTCTACGACAGCCGCTGACAGCGCCGTCGGCAATGGTGCGCAAGACGGGATCTATCTCAACAGGGCAATGTCGGTCGATGGTCGCGCGGTGCTGGATGGCGTCGATGATATCGTCAAGATCTTCACTGATCCGGCCTTTCAGCTTGCCCGCGGGACGCTGGAGATTCAGTTCAGCCTGGAATCCGGCACCACGCTGACCGAGCCGCGCACCATTCTGTCGCGTGACAGTGCGGGCGAGACCGAGGGCGGTTTCCGGATCGAGACCCTGCCGGATGGCGCGGTCCGCATCAGCCACGAATCCGCAACCGGCACCACGGTTTTCCAGACGGCCCCCGGCTTTCAGAATGCGGGCGACGAGATCAACGTTTCCTATTCCTGGGATGCGTCCGGCCCCGGCGGCTTTGTGCAGGTCAGCAACCTGACCACCGGCGGCGAATTCAACGATACCGTGCCTGGCACGCTGACCATGGATATGGGAGCGATCAACCAGAACTGGGTGGTCGGGGCCAGCCAGGACAGCTCGCCCGCCGGGACGCTGCAGAACATTGAAGCGCATTACGCCGGGTCGGTCGAGTATTTCTCGATCTCGGACAGTGTTGACAACACTCCCGCCAACCCTGGCCCCGACGGCATCGTTTCGGGCACGGCGGGCGGCGATCTGATCGACCTCGCCTATACCGGCGACCCGGATGGCGACATGATCGACAACAACGATGCGCTTTTGCCGGGTCAGGCCCCGCAGGATGATATCGTCCAGGCTTACGGCGGCGATGACACCGTGTTTGCCGGTGAGGGCAATGATCTGGTGTTCGGCGGCGATGGCGATGATCTGATCCATGGCGGTCCGGGCGATGACACCCTGAACGGTGATGCCGGCAATGACACCATCTTCGGTGGCGACGGCAATGACCGGATCAATGCCGGGCCGGGCGATGATCAGGTCTTTGGTGGTGCCGGCAATGACACTATCTTCGGTGGCGGTGGCCGCAACGAGATTTACGGCGGTGATGGCGATGACCTCATCGACACCCGCACGCCTTTCCCTCTGCCCGATGTCGACTATCCGGGGCTTTACCCGGCGGACAGCGATCCGGACAACAACCGCGACACAATCTATGGCGGTGCGGGCGATGACACCATTTTCTCGGGTGATGATGCCGACCTGATCTTTGGCGGCGACGGCGATGACTATATCGACGCCGGTGTGGATGATGACACGGTTTTTGCCGGGTCCGGCCATGACACGATCATCGGGTCCGAAGGCAATGACAGCATCTACGGCGGCGACGGCAATGATCTGATCTTCGGCGGGCTGGATCTGTCTTTTCCCGATGCGATCAACATCCCCAACGATGCCGGTGACCTGCGCCCGGACAACAATTCCGATTTCATCCGTGGTGGGGCCGGTGACGACACCATCTACGGCATGGATGATGACGACACGCTGTATGGCGAAGAAGGCAATGACCTGATCTTTGGCGGCGTTGACAATGACCTGATCTTCGGCGGCGCGGGCGAAGACACGTTGCATGGCGATCATGGCGACGACACGCTTTATGGCGGCGAAGGCGATGATGTCATCTTTGGCGGCATCGGCAACGACTACCTGGAGGGCGGTCCGGGCGATGATCTGCTGGATGGTGGCGAGGGCGATGATGTTCTCGAAGGCGGGAGCGGCAATGACACCCTGCTGGGCGGCGCCGGGGATGACACGCTGGAAGGCGGCTCGGGCGATGATCTGCTGGACGGCGGCAGCGGGAATGACCTGCTTGTCGGTGGCGAGGGCGATGACACGCTGATCGGCGGCACCGGGTCGGACACGCTGTTCGGCGGGGTCGGCAATGACGTGATCCACCTTGGCGACCCCGTGATGGGTGCGCCGGATGGCCATGCCGACCGTGCCTTTGGCGGCGCGGACCGCGACACCTTTACCGGGGTGGGTATTGGCGACTCGGTGTTCGGCGGGTCGGAAGGCGATGACTGGGATACGCTGGATCTGCGCGGCAGCGGCCCCTATAACGTCGTGCGCACCAACGTTGACAGCGACGGCAATGGCTTTGACGGCTACGTGGAATATTTCGACGACGAGGGCAATATTGTTGGCCGGTCGGAATTCGCCAATATCGAGAACATCATCTGCTTTACCCCCGGCACACTGATCGCGACGCCAAAGGGCGAGGTTGCGGTGGAACATCTGCGCATCGGCGACAAGGTGATCACCCGTGACAATGGCCTCCAGGAAATCCGCTGGATGGGGGCAAGGGAAATGGGCTGGCATGACTTTGCCGGAAACCCGCATCTGCGCCCGGTGATGATCAAGGCGGGCAGTCTTGGCAATGGCCTGCCCGAACGGGACATGATGCTGTCGCCCAACCACCGTCTGCTGGTGGCCAACGACCGCACCGCGCTTTACTTCGACGAGCACGAGGTGCTGGTCGCCGCCAAGCATCTGATCGGTGGCAAGGGCATCCATCAGGTGGACTCGGTGGGCACCACCTATTTCCATTTCATGTTCGACCAGCACGAAGTGGTGCTTTCGAACGGGGCCTGGACAGAAAGCTTTCAGCCCGGCGATTTCAGCCTCAAGGGTCTGGGCAATGCACAGCGCAGCGAGTTGATGGAACTGTTCCCCGACCTCAAGGCTCCGGCCGGGGTGGATGCCTATCACGCCGCCCGCAAAACGTTGAAAAAACACGAAGCCAGCCTGCTGGTGCGGTAACACGGGTTATGCAGCGCGGGTCGGATGGCAACAGCCGTCCGGTCCGACGGCAAAGGGGCTCCGCTTGGGGCCCCTTTGTGCGTTCTGGCCCCACACGCCCGCCGCTGTTTCGCTGAACGAAACAAAAAAAGGCCCGGGACACCTTTTAGACACCATTTGCCAAAGTCGCGCCCCGTTCCGCAGGTATCCACGATTTAACTAAAAGTCGGTGGACCTGCTCGAATGGCCAACATTACAGGCAACAACCAGAACAACACGATCAACGGGACCAATGACGCCGATTCCATCGAGGCCCGTGGCGGGAATGATGTGGTCAATGCGGGCGGTGGCAGTGACACGGTTTTCGGTGGCACCGGCAATGACACCCTGAACGGTCAGGATGGCGATGACATTCTGCACGGCGAGGCCGGGGCGGACCGGCTTTTCGGCGGCGCGGGCAATGACACACTGTTCGGCGGCACCGAAAATGACTCGCTTGATGGTGGAGCAGGCAATGACCTGCTGTTCGGTGGGGCCGGGACCGATACGCTGTTGGGCGGCGCCGGGGATGACACGCTTGATGGCGGCGCGGGCAATGACATTCTGAGCGGTGGCGGCGGGGTTGATACCGTCACATATGCGTCGGAAACGGCCGCAGTCAACGTGAACCTCAACACCGGCGTTGCCACCGGCACCTCCTCGGGCACCGACAGCCTGAGCTCGATCGAGAATGTGGTCGGCACCGGGTTCAACGACACGATCACCGGCAGCAACGACGCCAACCTGATCGAGGGTGGCGCGGGGAACGATTACATCGACGCGGGCGCCGGCAATGACACGGTTTACGGCGGTGTGGGCGACGATACGATCATCGGCGGCAGCGACAGCGGGGCGCATTACGCCACCAATGCGCCATCGCTGACCTATAACCTGATCTATTTCGGCACCTTCGCCGACATTGACCCGAACGAGGGCAATGGCGTTTCGGAAAACGCCGCGAACCTGCTGACTACCTTCGGCAGCTCCGGCGCGCCGCTTTCGGACAATATCGTGCGGGTGACGGCGGTTGACGTGAACGGCGATGGTATTCTGGCCGACAACGACAACAACAACTCTGGCAATACCGAACATTTCCTGATCGACGGCGTGCCCGCCTATCTTGACTCCACCCAAGTCTATAATGCCACAGTCAATTTTGCCAACGGCACCAGCGGCACCATTACCGCCGTGGTGATCCAGCTGACCGATGGCCGGGTCTATCTTGCCCCGGAATTCGAGATCAACGCCGACTCCGTGCTGCTGACCAGCGGGCCGATCACCTCGATCACCCTGACCTCGGTCAATACGGCCGATACCGGGCTCTACGCGAGCCGGCTTGATACCGGCTATATCGGGACTGCCGACAACGACCTTCTGTACGGTGGCGACGGGAACGATTCCATCATCGGCGGCACCGGCAACGATACCCTGCATGGTGATGCCGGGAACGACACGCTTGAAGGCGGGGCCGGAGACGATCAGCTGTTCGGCGGCGATGGGGATGACTCCCTTGTCGGCGGCGATGGCAACGATTTCCTGTCGGGTGGCGATGGTGATGACGTCAGCTATGGCGGCGCGGGCAATGACACCATCCATTTCGGTGCGGGCAATGACACGGTTTATGGCGGAGATGGCGATGATGTCATCGACGATGCGCCGGGGATGCAATTGCCGGGCGACAACCTGATCTATGGTGGCGACGGCAATGATACGGTCTGGTCCGGTGGCGGCAATGATACGCTCTATGGCGGCGCGGGCAATGACGTGCTGTGGGGCGAGGGCGATGATGACCTGATCTATGGCGGCGCGGGCAACGATACTCTGTATGGCGGCGACGGCAATGACACGCTTTACGGCGGCGATGGGGACAATCTGCTTTATGGCGGCGATGGCCGCGACCTGTTCTTTGGCGGTCCGGGCGACACCATCTTTGGCGGCAGCGGTGGCGATGACCATGACACGCTGGATCTGCAGGCCTGGGGCAAGGCGGCAACCAATATCCATTTCGATGCCGGCAACCGTGAAAACGGCTATGTCGAGTTCCTCAACCCGGACGGGACGGTGGCGGGCACGCTCTATTTCTCCGACATCGAACAGATCATTCCCTGTTTCACCCCCGGCACGCTGATCACCACGCCGATGGGGCCGCGCCGGGTAGAGACGTTGCAGCCGGGCGATTGCGTTCTGACCCGCGACAGCGGTTTTCAGGAAATCTGCTGGGCCGGGCGGCGCGATCTGGGATTGGCGGAACTGATCGTGAACCCGGCCCTGCGCCCGGTCCGCATTGCCAGGGGCGCGCTTGGGGCCGGGTTGCCGCAGCGTGACATGCTGGTCTCGCCGCAACACCGCATGCTGATCGAGGGCGCAAAGGCCGAGCTGCTGTTTGGCGAGCGTGAGGTGCTGGTGGCGGCTATCCATCTGGTGGGCCTGCCCGGTATTGAACAGGTGATGCGGCGAGGGGTCAGCTATATCCATGTGATGTGCAGCCAGCATGAGATCGTGAAGGCCGAAGGTGCCTGGACCGAGAGCTTTCAACCGGGGTCGGGATCGCTGCGCACGATGGACCGTGCGCAGCGCGACGAGGTGCTGGCGCTGTTCCCCGAGCTTTGTGAAGGGGCGCAATCCTATCCGGCGGCGCGGGCCACGCTGCGGGCGCATGAGGCGCGGGTGCTACTCGCGGCCTGAGCGCCAGGCGGCCCAGGCTTCGGGGGTATCAAGGTCGGTGGTGGCGTGCTGGCCCGGCAAGGCGATCAGGCGCAGGCGGTCCTTGTGGCGCTGCAACACGGTGCGCGCGCCCTCGTCTCCGGCAAGGTCCATCAGACCGGCACGTGCCCATGGCGGGCAGATCACCGGATGGCCGGGGGTGCCCGCCGTGTCGGTGGCGCGCAGGATCAGGTCCGGGGTGCGGGTATGGGACGCTGCCATCAGGCTCAGGTCTTCGGTGGTGATCTCGGGCAGGTCGGCCAGCAGCAGCATCACCGCCGCCCCGGGCGGCAGGCTTGCCAGCCCGGCGCGCAGGGTGGTGGCCATGCCGGAGGCCGCATCGGGAACGATGAGCCGGGTCAGGGGCAGGCCGGTCAAGGCGGCGTTCCGGGCGGGACGGTCAGGGGGGAGGGCGACCGTCACCGGCAGGCCGGTGCGCGTGGCCCTGCGGGCCAGCTGGTGCAGGAGGGGATGGCCACCCACCGGCTCCATCAGCTTGTCGGCCCCGCGCATCCGGGTGGAGCCGCCTGCGGCGAGGATCAGGATATGGAGCGGGGGATGGGGCATGGGTCCAGGTCTTTCCCCCTGTGTTGCATCAGGTAAAATAGTTATAAATCAATGGCTTGATCTGTGGCAGTGAACACATTTTTATTAATTTGTGCAAGGCCGGCGTGGCGCGATCATGGCGGCGTCCTCTCTGCGGGGCAAGCGGATAAAGGGTCAAGTGTATTTACCTTTGGCGCGCTCTGACGCAGTCTTGGGGAAAATCCGGAGGCTCTGATGTCTGACCGATTTTTTGAAGCTTTGGAAACGCAGGCCCGCGCCTGTGACGATCTGGGCTCGCCCTTTACCACGCGCCTGCTGCGGGTGTTGCGGCAGGTCTGGCCCGGAGGCACCAAGCTTTCGCACAAGGTGGCAGAGTGGCCGGGCGATCTGGGGCCGAGAGCGGAATCGGTGCCGCTGCGGATTGCGGGCGGATTGCATGCGCTGGTGCGGGCGGGACAGGTGCCGGAACTGGCGGCCTGCTATCCGCCGGGCGCCAGTGACGAGCCGGCACTGGCGGCAGCTTTGGCCGGGGTGTTGCAGCGCGAGGATGCTTTCCTGTGCGACTGGGTGCGGACCGCGCCGCAGACCAATGAGGTGGGACGATCTGCCGTGCTGCTGGCCGGGGCTGCGGAAATCACGCAGCGCTTTGGCGTGCCGCTGGTGCTGTCGGAACTGGGCGCAAGTGCCGGGCTGAACCTGTGGTTTGATCGCTATGCGCTGCAGGTGCCGGGCGGGGTGATCGGCGCGGCGGGAAGTGCGGTGACGCTGCACCCGGAGTGGCGCGGGACGGTGCCGCCGGTGGTGCCCTTTGCCGTTGCGGCGCGCTGCGGGGTTGATCTGCACCCGCTGGACCCCGCCCGCGACGGCGCGCGGCTGTTGGCTTTCGTCTGGGTCGATCAGGCGGAGCGGCTGGCGCGGTTGCAGGCGGCGCTCGCTTTGGCCGCGGGCGGCGTGGTGGCGGCGGGCGATGCGGCAGAGTGGTTGGAGGCGAGGGTTTTGACCGCCCATCCGGGGCGGGTGCATCTGGTTTATCACACGATTGCGCATCAGTATTTTCCGGTAGCGGTGCAGGCGCGGATCGAGACTGCCATGGTTGCGGCAGGGGCGCTTGCCACGGCTGACGCGCCGCTGGCCTGGCTGGCGATGGAGGCGGATACGGCGGGTGAGGGGGCGGGGGTGACACTGCGGCTCTGGCCCGGGGATCTGCGTGTGACGCTGGGGCGCGCGGGGTTTCACGGGCAATGGGTGGAGTGGCGGGGCATGGGCGGATGAGGCGGGTTCGTCCACTCTGCGGGGCGGCGGGGTGAACTCCGCCCTACGCAAGCGGTGCCGGGGTGCGTTTTCCGCTTGCAACCATTGCCTGGGGCCGGGGGCGCAAGGGGGGGCTCGCCCCCCCTCGTCGCTTCGCTCCTCACCCCCTGAGGATATTTTTGAACAGATGAAGGTCAGGCGCGCATGCGGCCCTTGTCGTCCCACAGGGGGGCGAGGGTAACGCGGGCGGGGCGGCGATGGCCGAGGATCTCGATCTCGACCTGCAGGCCATCGCTGATCGTATCGGCGGGCAGAAAGCCCATGGCGACGGACTGGCCAGTGGTGTGGCTGTAGCCGCCGGAGGTGCAGTAGCCCTGAACGGAACCGTTCAGCCAGATCGGCTCCCATGCCACCACATCGGCGTCATCAGCCTCGACGATGAACTGGGTGAGGCGGCGCTTGGGGCCGGTGGCCTTTTCTGCCGTCGCGGCGGCTTTGCCGATCCAGTCTGTGGGCTTGTTCCAGGCGATGAAGCGGTCGAGGCCGGTCTCTGCCGGGGTGTAATCGGGGCTGAATTCGCGGCCCCAGGAACCGAACCATTTGTCGAGGCGCAGCGACATCATCGCGCGCATGCCGAAGGGGCGCAGGTGCAGGTCTTTGCCCTGTTCGGTCAGGATATCCCAGAGGTGGCGGACCGACATCTGGTCGGTGAAGATCTCATAGCCCAGATCTGCGGTGTAGCTGACGCGCTGCACCAGGCAATTGGCCATGCCGATGGTAAGGCGTTTGGCGGCCATGAATCTGAACGCCTCGGGGGAGACATCGGTGCGGGTGACGCGCGACAGGAGGGTGCGGGCGTTCGGTCCGGCGATCTGGAAGCCGGACTTGCGGTCGGAGACATTCTCGACCCGGACTCCGGGGGCAGCGTGCTGATCAAACCAGCGCATGTGCCAGCCTTGGGCGCCATAGCTGGCGGTGAGGCGGAAGTTTTCCGGGCTGATGCAGGTGACGGTGAAATCGCCGATGATCTTGCCGGACTGCGCCAGCATCGGGGTGAGGCTGAGCCGCCCCGGTTGCGGGATGCGGCCTGCCATGATCCGGTCGAGCCAGGCGCGGGCGTTCGGCCCGGTGACGCGGTATTTGCCGAAGTTCTGCAATTCGTTGATGCCGACGCCTTCGCGGACGGCCATGACTTCCTGACGCGTCGCCTCCCATGCGTTGGAGCGTTTGAACGAGGGTTCCTCATAGCGCGGCTCGCCCGGCAGCGCGTGGTAGTTCACCACCTCCAGCCCGTATTGCTGGCCCCAGACGGCGTTGAGGCCATCAAACACCTCATACATCGGGGTGGTGCGGAAGGGGCGGGCGGCGGGGCGTTCCTCGTTCGGGTAGGAGACGTTGAACCGCATCTGGTAGTTCTCGATCACCTTTGGCACGGTGTAGCCGGGGCTGGTCCAGGTGCCGAAGCGCGAGACGTCAAAGCCGCGCGGGTCGCGTTCGACCTCGCCAAGGGTCATCCATTGGGCCAGCGCGAGGCCCATGCCGCCGCCCTGGGAGAACCCGGCCATGACGGCACAGGCGGACCAGTAGTTTCTGAGGCCCGGAACAGGGCCGATCAGCGGGTTGCCGTCGGGGGCAAAGGTGAAGGGGCCGTGGATCACCCGCTTGACGCCGGAGCGTTCGAGGACGGGGAAGCGGCGGTAGGCAAAGGTGACGGAGTCTTCGATCTTGTCGAATTGCTCGTTCAGGAGTTCGTGGCCGAAGTCCCACGGGGTGCCATCGACGGCCCATGGCTCGCAGGGTTTTTCGTAGAAGCCGATGCAGAGGCCGCGCCCTTCCTGCCGGAGGTAGGATTCGCCGCCGGGATCCATCACATGCGGGAATTCGCGGCCCTGTTTCAGCATGTCGGCGATTTCGGGGATATCGTCGGTGACGAGATACTGGTGCGCCATCGGCAAGAGCGGCAGGTAGACCCCCGCCATCGCGCCGATTTCGCGCGCCCAGAGACCGCCGGCGTTGACCAGATGTTCGCAGGTGATGGTGCCTTTTTCGGTGACGACCTCCCAGCCGTCGCGTGTCGGGTTGGTCTCCAGCACCCGGTTGTGCAGGATGATCTCGGCCCCGCCCATGCGTGCGGCTTTCGCATAGGCGTGGGTGGTGCCCGAGGGGTCGAGGTGGCCGTCGAGGGGGTCGTAAAGCGCGCCGAGGATGCCCTCCAGATTGACCATACCGTTGGTCAGCTTGTGAATCTCCTCCGGGCCGAGGATTTCCGTATCGAGGCCCATGTAGCGGTGCTTGGCGCGTTCGGCTTTCAACTGGTCGAACCGCGCCTCGGTGTCGGCCAGGGTGATGCCGCCGACGTGGTGCAACCCGCAGGACATGCCGGTGAGCTGCTCCAGCTCTTTATACAGGCGGATGGTGTAGCCTTGCAGCGCGGCCATGTTGGTGTCGCCGTTGAGCGTATGGAACCCGCCCGCCGCGTGCCAGGTGGAGCCGGAGGTCAGTTCCGACCGCTCGATCAGGGTCACGTCGGACCAGCCGAGTTTGGTGAGGTGATACAGAACCGAACAGCCGACGACACCGCCGCCGATCACCACCACGCGGGTATGGGTTTTCATGGCATGACTCCGTTGCCTTTGCCCGCCAGACTGGCGGGGCGGGGCTCGGGCGGCATGTCAGGGCGCGACAGGAAATGTCGCGGATGGGTGGTCTTAAACCGGGTCGCCCTGATGCTGGCCTGCGCTGTCGGTCCACCAGCAGGCGAGGGTGGACTCCGCGCGGATGCGCCCGTTCTCATCTGCGGTGACAAGGCTGCGGTGGCACAGGATGCCCGCGATTGCCAGCGATCCGGTGGCGGTATGGCCCAGACGGGCCGAGATCACCTTGTCGATCAGATCAGAGGACAGTTCCTCGGGGCGGGCGTCGCCGGGGTCTGCGATGATGGCGGCCAGACGGGTACGTTTTGCGTCATCTTCGGCGATGATCCGCGCCACCTCGGCGCGGAAGGCGGGTTCCGTCGCGATATAGGCCTCCAGCGCGGGCAGGGATTTCGTGGGCGGCTTTTTCAGCTTCAGATTGCCGGTGTCATAAAGAATACGCAGCACCCGCGCCCCGATGGGTGAGGTCAGCTGGACATGGGCATCGTGAAAGGCAAATTCGCGATCCTCCTCCGACAGCCGCAGGGTGGCAGGCCGCCCCTCCAGCACCGCGCGGCGCAGGGCCGCGAGGGCCGGGGTGCGGTGGATATTGGGGATCAGGTCGATGACAAAGAGGGCAGGCCGCATGTGCTTTCGGATGTCCCACAGCATGATGGTGCCCTTTCCGCAGCGGAGGTGCTGCATCGGGGGGGTATAGCGCGGGGGGCGGGGGATGGGAACCGGGGGTCGCTAAGGGCCGAAGGGGCATTTCAGTCTCTTGCAGTTTGCAGCGCGTGGTGTGATCTTTTGGGCATCCGGGTGGAGATGTTTTTGGGATGCCAGACGTTGCTCACACCGCCTTTGACATGATCGCAGGCATGACGCCAACGCTGATGCCGGGTGATTACGTGTTCATGACAACGGTCAACCCTGCTGTCATTGCCTCTCTTTCACCTCAGGCCATTTCAACCTTCAAAGAAAACGAGGGACTGTCGATGATTGTTCCCGTGGAACTGGCGGAAGGATTGGAGGCCGGTGAAGGCCAGCCAATGCGCTGCATAACGCTTTGCGTGTATTCTTCATTGGAAGGGATCGGGCTGACCGCCGCGGTGTCCAAAGCCCTGAGTGATGCCGCCATTCCCTGCAACATGGTCGCAGCTTTCCACCATGACCATGTATTCGTGCCGTCTGCCATGTGTGAAAAGGCGCTTGAAGTCCTAGCGGGTCTGCAGAGCAGGGCAAAGGAAGGCTTATTGTAACAAGCCTCCCTTTGCCATCGGGCCTTGATTTTGTAGCAGGGAGAAACCCGCCACGCGGCCGTCACCGCTCCGGCAACAGCCCCTTCGGCGCGAACCGCAGCACAAGCAGCAGGATCACCCCCATGGTCAGCAGCCGCATATGGGCGGCGGAGTTGATCAGGTGGCCTTTGAGCCAGCCCTCGGCCATGCCGGAGGTGATCACCGTCATCAGCCAGTTGCCGATCGGCTCCACCATCACCCAGAGCCACCAGATGAGAAAGCCGCCCAGCACCGAGCCCCAGTTGTTGCCCGAGCCACCCACGATCACCATCACCCAGATCAGGAAGGTGAAGCGCAGCGGCGAGTAGGAGCCGGGGGTAAGCTGGCTGTCGAGCGTGGTCATCATCGCCCCTGCGATGCCGATTACCGCGCTGCCGAGGATGAAGACCTGCAGGTGGCGACGGGTCACGTCCTTGCCCATCGCCTCGGCAGAAACTTCGTTGTCGCGGATCGCGCGCATCATCCGGCCCCAGGGGCTGTGCAGCGCGGATTGTGACAGCCAGATCAGCGCCAGCAGCACCACGACGAACAGGCCGGAATACATCAGCCGCACCACGATGGAGGAGGCGGTGATCGGGTCAAACCCCCAGCTGAGGGCCCAGTCAACGAACCCTTGGCTGCGTTGCAGGTCCACCTCATAGGGCACCGGGCGGGGCAGGGAGGTGACGTTTTTCACGCCGCGCGACAGCCAGTCTTCGTTTTTCAGCACGGCAAGGATGATCTCGGCAATGCCCAGCGTGGCTATGGCCAGGTAATCCGAGCGCAGGCCAAGGGCGGTCTTGCCGATGGCCCAGGCGGCGGCGGCGGCCAGCAGGCCGCCCACCGGCCAGGACAGCAGCACCGGCAGGCCAAGGCCGCCAAGGTTGCCATGGGCGGCGGAGTTGTTCGCCTCCACCGCCTGAACGGCGGGGTCGAATATGGCACGGAAGATAAAGAAACCGATGATCAGGATCAACGCCACCCCAAGGGTACGCTTGCGCCCTTTGGGGAGTTTCGCGGCGGCCATCACGGCGGCGGCGATGGTCGCCGCCCCCATCATCAGACCCAGCAGGATTCCCGGGCCGCCCGCCGACCAGCCGCCGGGTGCGGGCGCAGAGGACACCAGCACCACCGACAGACCGCCCAGCGCCACAAACCCCATGGTGCCGACCGAGAACAGCCCGGCATAGCCCCATTGGATATTCACCCCCAGCGCCATGATCGACGAGACCAGCGCCATGTTGACGATCAGCAGGGCGAGCGTCCAGCTCTGGAACATCCCGGTGCCGATGAACAGGGCGGCAACGATAGCGGCGAGCAGAAGCCCGCGCGCCGGGCTTGCAGCGGCTGGTAAGGTCATCTGGACACCGCTCATATGGATTTTCCCTTGAACAGGCCGGTGGGCATCACCAGCAACACGATGATCAGGATCACGAAGCTGACGGCGAATTTGTAATCGGTCGACATCAGTTGCACGAGGCCGCTTGGGGCCATCGCCTCTGGCACAAGGTAGGTGACCACTTTTTTCCAGGCGTAGGTCACCATCACCTCGGAAAAGGCGATGACAAAGCCGCCCGCGATCGCCCCGATCGGGCTGCCGAGGCCCCCGACAATGGCGGCGGCAAAGATCGGCAGCAAAAGCTGGAAATAGGTGAAGGGGCTGAAGCCCTTGTCCAAGCCGTAAAGCGTGCCTGCGGTGGTGGCAAGGGCTGCGGCGACGATCCATGTCACCGCCACTACCCGGTCGGGGTTGATGCCGGACAGCAGGGCAAGGTCTTCGTTGTCGGAAAACGCCCGCATGGATTTGCCGGTGCGGGTCTTTTGCAGGAACCAGAACAGCAGCGCCACAGCAATCATCGCGACAACCAGCGTAACCCCTTGGGTGGTGCGGATCGCCAGACCTTCGGCGAGGCCCGACCAGGTGCGGAAATCGCCCGCCGTGATGATGAAGCGCTCGCCGTCGGTGAAGCTGATATCGCTGGTGCCGATGATGAAGCGGGTGACACCGTTGAGGATGAACATCACGCCGAGCGAGGCCATGACCAGGATCACCGGGGCGGCTTTCACGCGGCGGTAATAGCGGTAGACCACGCGGTCGGTCGCCAGCAGCAGGATTGCGGTCAGCACGATCCCGAAGGGCAGCGCCAGCAGGGCGGTAGGCAGCGGGCCAAAGCCGATGCCCATGGATTGCAGGCCCCAGGTCAGCAGGATCACGAAGACCGTGCCGATCGCCATGGTGTCGCCATGGGCAAAGTTGGAGAACCGCAGGATCGAATAGATCAGCGTGGCGCCCAAAGCGCCAAGCGCCAACTGCGCGCCGTAGGCCAGACCGGGGATGAAGACGAAGTTGAGGAAGGCCACAAGGGCGTTGAGGATATCCATGGCTCAGCCCCCGAGAAAAGATTTGCGCACATCGGGGTCGGCCAGCAGGGCCTGTCCGGTGCCGGTGAAGCGGTTGGCCCCCTGCACCAGAACATAGCCCTTGTCGGCGATCTCCAGTGCCTGCCGGGCGTTCTGTTCCACCATCAGGATCGAGATGCCGGAGCGGGCCACTTCGATGATGCGGTCGAAAAGCTCGTCCATCACGATCGGGCTGACACCTGCCGTCGGCTCGTCGAGCATCAGGACCGAGGGCTGCGTCATCAGCGCCCGGCCCACCGCGACCTGCTGGCGCTGGCCGCCGGAAAGCTCCCCCGCCGCCTGATGGCGTTTGGCTTTCAGGATCGGGAACAGGGTATACACCTGCTCCATGGTGCCCTTGATGTCGTCGCGGCGCAGGAACGCCCCCATCTCGAGGTTTTCCTCCACCGTCATCGAGGTGAAGATGTTGCTGGTCTGCGGCACAAAGGCCATGCCCTTGGCGACGCGGGCCTGTGGTGTCAGGGCGGTGATATCCTCACCCTTCAGCCGGACCGCGCCGGCGCGCAGGGGCAGCATGCCGAAGACCGCCTTCATCGCGGTGGATTTGCCGGCGCCATTGGGGCCGACAATGACGGCGATCTCGCCCGGTTCGACCGCGATGG
This sequence comes from Paracoccaceae bacterium, assembly GCA_046296515.1. Taxonomy (GTDB): domain Bacteria; phylum Pseudomonadota; class Alphaproteobacteria; order Rhodobacterales; family Rhodobacteraceae; genus Pseudotabrizicola. Next base: position 226,640 of record JBKBKR010000001.1, read on the forward strand.
TGCAGGCGTGCAGGATATCGGCACCACCATAGCCGCCGGTCATGGCCTCGCCGATCAGGAAGGGTTCAGCCATTGGTCATGATCCCCACGAATTTTCTGCGAAAATTCGCCTTCTCAATTTTCGCAGAAAATTGGCGCCCTTCTGCCTGATTTTTGTGGAATATCAGCCGCTTCTGTTCAGCCATGCGCCACCACCTTGTTCTTCAGCCCGGTGCCCAGATAGGCCTCGATCACCCGCTCGTCGTTCTTGACCTCGTCCACCGTGCCCTGAGCCAGCACGCGGCCCTCGGCCATGCAGATCACCGGGTTGCACAGCCGCCCGATGAAATCCATGTCATGCTCGATCACGCAGAACGTATAGCTGCGCTCATCATTGAGCCGCACAATCGCATCGCCGATGGTGTTCAGCAGCGTCCGGTTCACCCCCGCGCCGACCTCATCAAGAAACACGATCTTTGCATCGACCATCATCGTGCGCCCCAGTTCCAGCAGCTTTTTCTGCCCGCCTGAAATTTGGCTGGCCTTCTGATCGGCCAGATGGTCGATGGTCAGGAACTTCAGCACCTCGTGAGCCTTGGTCCGCAGCCGCTCCTCTTCCGCGCGCACGGCCGCGCGGCGGAACCAGGCGTTCCACAACACCTCGCCCATCTGAGCGCCGGGCACCATCATCAGGTTCTCGACGCAGGACATCGAGCCGAATTCATGCGCGATCTGAAAGGTCCGCAGCAGGCCCTTGTGAAACAAGTCATGCGGCGGCAGGCCGGTGATATCCTCGCCCGCCATCCGCACAGTTCCGCTGGTCGGCTTCAGCCGCCCGGCGATCACGTTGAACAGCGTGGTCTTGCCCGCGCCATTCGGGCCGATCAGCCCGGTTATGCTGCCTGCGCCGATCGTCAGCGATGCGCCGTCAACCGCCCGAAACCCGCCGAAATGGCGGGATAGGTTTTCAACCTCGATCATCTGTCTTCCCCTGAACCTTCCGTCGCGGTGTCCGGATTTTCCGGGCGCGGAGGCTTTGTCTTGTGGCAACGGCCCGGATTACATCCGGGCCGCGCGCCTGTCTACCCGGACGCGATCAGCGGAACCGGATGGTTTCGATCTTGCCGTCCTTGATCTCGATCTCGCGGTAGTTGCCCGCACTTTCGCCCGGTCCGATCAGCTCGACTGCGGTTGCGCCGACATAGTCAATCTCGGTCCCGGCCGCGATCAGTTCCAGCGCCTTGCCCAGCTCGCCCGGCAGGATCGGCTCGCCGGGGGCGTTGGCCAATTCCATCACCTTGCCGGCCCAGTCCTTGGAATCGGTGGAGCCAGCGGCGGCCATGGCGAGCATGATCAGGGCTGCGGCATCATAGGATTCCGGTGCAAAGGCCGAGGTGCCGTCAAAGCCTGCGGCAGTGGCCAGGCCCTGGAACACCTCTGCCCCCTGGCTGTCGGTGCCGGGGTATTGCCCGAACGAGCCGTTCAGGCCCGTGCCGATGTCATCCACCAGCTTCTGGCCGACCATGCCGTCGGGCAGCACAAAGGTGGAGAACGCGCCCGAATCGAGCGAGGCCTGGATGATCGACTTGCCGCCCTTGTCGGTATAGCCCGCAACGACCAGCACGTCGCCGCCCGCCGAGGCGAGCGAGGCGACCTCGGCGGAATAGTCGGCCTTGTCATCCTCATGCGGGATGTTGATGGTCACGGTGCCGCCCGCTTCGCTGAACGCAGCGGCAAAGCTGTCGGCCAGACCCTTGCCATAGTCGTTGTTGGTATAGGTCAGGGCGACGGTCTTGATGCCCTTGTCCATCAGGATATCGGTCATCACCACGCCTTGGCGCGCATCGGAAGGGGCGGTGCGGAAGAACAGCCCGTCATCCTCGGCGGTGGACAGGGCGGGCGAGGTAGCAGAGGGCGAGATCATCGCCACGCCATTGGTGCGCGCCACGTTCTGCAGGATCGCCCCGGTCACACCGGAACAATCGGCCCCCATGATGGCCTTGATGCCTTCGGCGGTGACCAGACGGTCGGCGGCGGCGGTGGCGGCGGCAGCATCGATACAGGTCGAATCGGCGCGGACCGGAACCACGGTGCCAAGGGCGAATTTGCCGGACCCGTTCACTTCGGTGATCGCAAGTTCAGCCCCGGTGGCCATGTTCGGCGTGATCGATTCCAGCGGGCCTGTGAAGCCCAGAATGATGCCCATCTTGACATCTTCAGCCGTGGCAGCCCCGGCAAACAGCGCGGTGGCGGCGGTGGCAAGCAGCAGTTTTTTCATTGAAAGTCTCCCATGTCGGACTGTTATCCTGTGCGAGAGGTTAGAGGGCGGTTTCGCAAAAGAAAAGCGCCTTGTGGCCGGGATTTTTGTCCGATGACGTTTCGTTAACCCGGCGCAGAAAGCGCGGGCACTCTCTCACGCCGTGTCACGGTTGCGCGAGAAAGCTGGAACCCGAGGCGAAAGGGTCACATTGTCAACCGTAGGCAACACAAGGAAATTTTATGCCCCTTCCCCGCCGGACCATCCCCTGCACCACTGCTTTGGCCTCTGTCTTGTCGCTGGCGGCAGGGCTTGCCGCCGCGCAAGCCACCATCGTGACTTCGGCCGGTAAAATGCAGATCACCCCGGTCGCCACGGGGCTAGATGAGCCTTGGGCGCTCGGGTTTCTGCCCGATGGTGCAGTGGTGGTGACCGAACGAGCAGGGAGGCTGTTGCTGCTGCGCGACGGGCAATCTGCCCAAGTGCAGGGCGTGCCTGAGGTTTATGCGCAAGGGCAGGGCGGGTTGCTGGATGTGATGATCCCGCGGGATTTCGCGGGCAGCCGCGAGATCTGGCTCTCATACTCCGCCGCCGTTGAAGGGGGGGCTGCAACCGCCGTGGGCAAGGGTCGGTTGTCAGAGGATGGCAGCAGGCTGGAAGGGTTTGAACAGCTTTACGCCGGGGAGGGCACGCCGGGCGGACGGCACTTCGGCAGCCGGATCGTCGAGGCCGCCGATGGCACTGTCTTTGTCACCGCAGGCGACCGCGGCACCGGGCCGGCGGGCATGCAGGCGCAGGATCTGGCTCTGGTGGAGGGGTCGGTGATCCACCTCAATCGTGACGGCTCGCCTGCCACCAGCATCGACGGCTGGCGTCCGGGGCTGTATTCCAAGGGTCACCGCAATGCGCAGGGCGCGGCGCTTGGGCCCGATGGTGCGTTGTGGCTGGTTGAGCATGGCGCGCGCGGTGGCGATGAGGTCAACCGGGTCGCGGCAGGCCGGAACTATGGCTGGCCCGTCATCAGCTATGGCGTGAATTACAATGGTGACCCCATCGGTGAGGGGCAGGCGAAAGACGGCATGGAGCAGCCCGCGCATTTCTGGGACCCGTCGATCGCGCCATCGGGGATGATCGTCTATTCCGGCGCGCTGGTGCCGGAATGGGCGGGCCATATCTTTACCGGATCGCTGAACCAGAGCTTTTTGTCGCGGCTGGACCCGGACAGTGCCGCCGAAACCGGCTTTGCCGAAGAGCGGATCGAAGCGGAGGAAACCGGGCGGGTGCGCGATGTGCGCGAGGCCCCGGACGGGTCGATCTGGTTCGTCTCGGTGTTCGAAGGCGCGATCTTCCGGCTGGCTCCGGACGAAGAGGACGCCAGCTGAAGCGCGTTTGCCCTTTCCTGTGTGTCAGATCGACAGGCGGCCGGGCGGGGTCGGGCCTTGCGAGCCGCGTTCGCGGTAGGGGGTGGTGTTGTAATGGCTGCGGTAGCATTTGGAAAAATGCGACGGGCTGGCAAAGCCGCAGGCGAGCGCCACGTTGATTACGCTCATGTCGGTTTGCATCAGCAGGTTGCGTGCCTTGCCCAAGCGTAGTTCCATGTAATAGCGCTTGGGGCTGCGGTTGAGGTAGCGGCGGAACAGACGCTCCAGCTGGCGGGTCGACATATCTACCTGTTCGGCCAGATCGGCGGGTGACAAGGGGTCTTCGATATTGCCCTCCATCATCTGGATGACCTGTGACAGTTTCGGGTGCCGCACGCCGATCCTTGTCGGGATCGACAGGCGTTGCGTGTCCTGATCGGTGCGAATGGCGGAATAGATCAGCAGGTCGGCCACGGTATTGGCCAGATCCTGCCCGTGATCGGCGGCGATGATTTTCAGCACCAGATCAATGGAAGAGATGCCGCCCGCTGTGGTCAGCCGGTTGCCGTCCATCACAAAGACCGACTTGGTCAGGCGGACCTGCTCAAATTCCTCCAGGAAACCATCCTGGTTTTCCCAGTGGATCGTCGCCTTCTTGCCATCCAGCAACCCGGCCTTGGCCAGAGCATAAGCCCCGGTGCACATGCCGCCGATGGTATTGCCGCGCCGCGCCTCGCGCCGGAGCCAGTTCAGCACGGGTTTGGTCGTCGCGCGCTGGATGTCGATGCCGCCGCACACGAGGATGGTGTCGTCGCGGTCCACATCCTCCAGCCCGATATCCAGTTTGAAGGTGGCCCCGTTGGAGCAGGTGGCCTGCTGGCCCCCCTCGCCGGCCAGAAGCCAGGTGTAAAGCGGTTTTCCCGCCACGTAATTGGCCAGCCGCAGAGGTTCAATCGCGCAGGAAAACGACATCATCGTGAAGCGGTCCAGCAGCACGAAGACAAATCGTTTGGTGGGCAGCGTCGCCTCGGTCTTCTGGGCGCGGGTGGGGGGCGTGGACATCTTGCGACCTGTTCATGTCGGATATGGGCGTATCAGACAGGAAATCCGGGCTTTCGCAAGGGGGCAGTTGGGGGCAATTGGGGGGGGCAGATGCTGGGCAGATGCGGGGCAGATGGGGCGTTTGACCATTTGCATTCGGCGGCTCAGACCGTATACAACGCCGCGATACCGTGAGCGACCCCAAAGCGGGAAGGAGAGGGCCATGACCAAAGGCTGGCAGAAATCGGACTGGCGCGCGAAACCGCGGGTGCAGATGCCTGATTATATGGACAGCGCCGCGCTGAGTGCCGTTGAGGCGCAGCTGGCGAAGTATCCGCCGTTGGTCTTTGCGGGCGAGGCGCGGCGGCTGAAAAAGCAGCTGGCGCTTGCCGCCGAAGGCAAGGCCTTCTTGTTGCAGGGCGGCGATTGTGCGGAAAGTTTCGCCGAATTCAGTGCCGACAACATCCGCGACACCTTCCGGGTGATGCTTCAGATGGCGATCGTGCTGACCTATGGCGCGAAAGTGCCGGTGATCAAGGTCGGCCGGATGGCGGGGCAATTCGCCAAGCCGCGTTCCGCCCCCACCGAAATGATCGGCGGGGTGGAATACCCCAGCTATCGCGGTGACATCATCAACGGTTTTGAGGCAACTCCCGAGGCGCGCCGGCCGGACCCGTCGCGGATGTTGCAGGCCTATACGCAGGCTGCGGCCAGCCTGAACCTGCTGCGCGCGTTTTCGACGGGCGGATTTGCCGACATTCACCGGGTTCATTCGTGGACGCTTGGCTTTGCCGAGCATGACAAGGCCGAGCGCTACCGCGAATTGTCGAACCGGATTTCGGACGCGCTCGACTTCATGACGGCTGCGGGGGTGAATTCCGACACCGCGCATATGCTGACCACGGTAGAGTTCTACACCAGCCACGAGGCGCTGCTGCTGGAATATGAGGAAGCCCTGTGCCGGGTCGACAGCATCTCGGGGCAGAATGTCGCCGGATCGGGTCATATGATCTGGATCGGCGACCGCACCCGGCAGCCGGATGGCGCGCATGTGGAATTCTGCCGCGGCGTGCTGAACCCGATCGGACTGAAATGCGGACCGACGACGACGGCGGAAGACCTCAAGGTGCTGATGGCCAAGCTGAACCCGGCCAATGAGGCGGGGCGGCTGACGCTGATCGCGCGCTTTGGCGCGGGCAAGGTGGCAGAGCATCTGCCACGGCTGGTCAAGGCGGTGAAGGAAGAGGGCGCAGCGGTGGTCTGGTCCTGCGACCCGATGCATGGCAACACAATCAAATCACCCTCGGGCTACAAGACCCGTCCGTTCAACGCGGTGTTGTCGGAGGTGCGCGAGTTCTTTGCGGTGCACAAGGCCGAGGGCACGATCCCGGGTGGCGTGCATTTCGAGATGACCGGCAAGGATGTGACCGAGTGCACCGGGGGGTTGCGCGCGGTGACGGATGAAAACCTGCAGGACCGCTATCATACCGCCTGCGATCCGCGCCTGAATGCCAGCCAGTCGCTGGAACTGGCGTTTCTGGTGGCAGAGGAACTGTTGGCCTTCCGCGAGGTCGGGCACCGGGTCGCGCTGTAAGGGCACGAATTTTCTGCGAAAATTCAGGGCGGTGCCGTTGGCGCCGCCCTTTTCCTGTCAGACCTTGACCAGCCGCAAATGTGGCACCCCGGGTTTGGCGCGCGGAGGGCGCGGCGGGGCGGGTTCGGGCAGTGGCCGTGCGGGGGCGGCGCTTTGCAATGGTTCCAGCCTTGTGGCGCTGATGGAAAACCGGCGCGGGGCGCGGCCGATGTCGCCATCGAGCTCCAGGCAGCCGATGGCAAGGCTGCTGTCGTCCTGCTGGCCCAGCATCGGCAGGAATTGCATCCGCCCGCGCAAGGGCGCGCGGCCAAGGCTGCGTTCGGCCAGCAGGTCAAGCGTCAGGATCGCGGGCGCGCGGAACACCCGTTCCAGATCGAGCTGCAGGCGGTCGCGGGCGTCACCGAGAAACAGGCACGAAACCGGCATACCGCGAATATCCATCGACATCAGATCGTTGAAGACCATTCCAGCGATGCGGAACCGGGCGATTCCGGGGGCGATGCGCTCGATCAGGAAACTGTGCTCCAGCGCGCCGGCGATGCCGCGCGGATCGACCCGGTCGCGGCGGGGCAGCCTGTCACCCTCGCGCAGCGCCTCCCAATAGGCGCGCAGCTCGGCGATCATGCCGGAACCGAAGGTGCCCGAACTGCCGGAATTGCGGCCCTTTGATCCGAATGTCATGTCCAGTCCTCCTATCATTGCACAGGTCGGCCCGGTGCGGCGCAACGCCATGCACCCGGTTGCCGCGACCTTTCTGGCCGTGATATGCGATCATGACCGTGGTGCCCTGCGATGGATCACGGTCATTGCGCCGACTCAAATTCCTTACTCAGGTGTTAATCTACACCAAAGCGGTGATGGTTTGGTCGGGATTCTAAACAAATGGTAAATATCGCCCGCCGGGCGGGGGAGTGTTGATGACGATTTCCATGACCGGATTTGCCGCCCGCAAGGGTCAGGGTGCAGGCTTTGTCTGGGGCTGGGATATCCGCTCGGTCAATGGCAAGGGGTTGGATCTGCGGCTGCGGCTGCCGGACTGGGTGGAGGGGCTGGAACTGGCGGTGCGGGCCGAGGTGCAAAAGGCACTGTCGCGCGGCAATGTCAGCCTGTCGCTGAAGGTCAGCCGTGAGGGTGGTGAGGCCGAGGCCAGGATGCAGGTGAACGGGCCGGTTTTGCAGGCGGTGCTGGCGGCGCTGCAGCGGGTCGAGGGGGCGGCGATGGATGCGGGGGTCACGCTGGCGCAGGCCACGGCGGCGGATGTGCTGGCGGTGCGCGGCGTGCTGGAAACCGCCTCGGGCGAGGAGGATACCGCGCCGCTGCGTGCGGCGCTGCTGGCCGATCTGCCGGTGCTGCTGGCCGAGTTTGCCGCGATGCGGGCGTCGGAGGGGGCGGCGATGCAAAGTGTGATTGCGGCGCAGCTGGACCGGATCGACGCGCTGACGCGGGCGGCCGAGGCCGAGGCTGATGCCCGGCGCGACAGCGCGGCGGCAAGCCTGCGCGAGGCTTTGGCGCGGGTGTTGGACCATGCCGAGGGCGCGGATGAGGGCCGGGTGGCGCAGGAGCTGGCGCTGATCGCGGTCAAGCAGGATGTGACCGAAGAACTGGACCGTCTGGCCGCCCATATCGCGGCGGCGCGGGCGCTGCTGGCCGAGACGGGTCCGGTGGGGCGCAAGTTCGATTTCCTGATGCAGGAATTCATGCGCGAGGCCAATACGCTGTGCTCCAAGGCGCAGTCGCTGGGGCTGACCCGGATCGGGCTTGACCTGAAAACCGTGATAGACCAGATGCGTGAGCAGGTTCAGAACGTGGAGTGACGATGCAGCGGCGCGGACTTTTGCTTATTCTGTCATCGCCATCGGGGGCGGGCAAATCGACCCTCGCCAGGCGGCTGATGGGGTGGGACCCGACGATAAGCTTCTCGGTCTCGGCAACCACGCGGCCTGCGCGGCCCGGTGAAGTGGACGGCCAGCACTATTATTTCCGCGACCGCGCCGCGTTCGAGGCGATGATCGAAGAAGGCCAGATGCTGGAACATGCCGAGGTGTTCGGCAATTTCTATGGCTCCCCCCGCGCCCCGGTAGAGGCAGCGATGGCGGAGGGGCGTGATACCCTGTTCGATATCGACTGGCAGGGCGGCCAGCAGATCCGCAATTCGGCGCTGGGGCGCGATGTGGTGTCGGTGTTTGTGCTGCCCCCGTCGATTGCCGAACTGGACCGCCGCTTGCGCGGCCGGGCGCAGGATTCGGATGAGGTGATCGCGGGCCGGATGGCGAAAAGCCGCGATGAGATCAGCCATTGGGCGGAATATGACTATGTGCTGGTCAATGACGATATCGACCAGTCTTTCAATCAGTTGCAGACCATTCTTGAAGCAGAGCGGATGCGCCGCGACCGCCAGCCTGCCCTGTCTGATTTTGTGCGCGGCCTGAACCGGGAGTTTGAAGACCGATGATCTATGCGCTTGGCGATATCGCCCCCGTCATCGACCCGACCGCCTGGGTGGCGCCGGATGCCAATATCATAGGGCGGATCGTGCTGGAGGCCGAAAGCTCGGTCTGGTTCGGCGTGACGATGCGCGGCGACAATGAGGTGATCCACCTCGGGCACGGATCGAATGTGCAGGAAAACTGCGTGCTGCATACCGATATGGGCTCTCCGCTGACCATCGGGGCCAATTGCACCATCGGGCACAAGGCGATGCTGCATGGTTGTACCATCGGCGAGGGCACGTTGATCGGGATGGGGGCGACTGTGCTGAACGGGGCCAGAATCGGGCGCGGCTGTCTGATCGGGGCGGGCGCGCTGATCACCGAGGGCAAGGAGATTCCCGATTTCAGCCTGGTGATGGGCAGTCCGGGCAAGGTGGCGCGTGTACTGGATGCCGAGGCACAGGCGCGGTTGCTGCGTTCGGCCGAAAGCTACCGGGCCAATGCAGCGCGGTTCCGCGCCGGGCTGCGGTTTTTGGGCTGAACCGCTGGCGGCTTTGCCTCGGGGTCAACGCACAGCCAGAGTGACCGTGATCGCCCTGGAGGCACGGCTCAGCTCACGCTCGACCATGGCCGGATCGGGCAGCGGTGGGGCAACCACCGTGACCGCTCCGCGATACCCGACCGCCAGCAGCATCGCGATGACATCCAGCGCATCCACCTCCCAGCCCAGAAGCAGGCAGCCGACCTCGGCATCCTCCAGCCGGTTCAGCCCTGCGACGGGGATGGCTCCGGCGTCGATCATGATGATGGGACGCGGCCCGGCAAGGGCAATGGCAAGCGCCTGTGGCAGACCGATGCCGACAAACGGGCCGACACGCCCCGCCGGGTTGCCCGGGCGGGGTTCGTTGTCGTCAGGCGAGGCAGTCAGAAAGGTCAACGAGACACTCCTGCCGAGTGGGATGGGCGATTTTGGGGCAAGAAACGGGCACAGGGTGACGCTACGGAAAGCTGACAGAGAGACCTTAGTGGGGATTTGTCGCAGTTCAAGGCAGTGTCTCGTAATCGTCGGACAAAACCGCTATGTCACGACCGATGAACAGTATTCCGGGGTGACTGATGATTGAAGCGGCATTGTTGAGTGGCGTTCCCTTGCCCGCGCTGATTGTTGGCACTGATGAGCGGATTACGGTGATGAACCCTGCCGCTGTCAGCATGTTCGGGGCCGCGATGCTGGGGCGGCATCACGCGATTGCCCTGCGCCACCCGGAGGTGCAGGCGGCGCTGATGCGTGCGTTGCGCAAGAGCGAGGGCGGTGTGGCGCGGCAGGTGGTGCCGGGCCCGTCGCAGGATGTGGTCCACCGGGTGACGGTGACGCCGCTGCCGCAGGAAGCGGGCGTGCTGTGCGTGCTGGAAGACCTGTCCGAGGTGGAGCAGATGGGCCAGATGCGGCGGGAATTCGTCGCCAATGTCAGCCATGAGCTGCGCTCGCCGCTCACCGCGCTGACCGGGTTCATCGAAACGCTGAAGGGGGCTGCCAAGGACGATCCGGTTGCCCGCGCGCGGTTCCTTGCCATCATGGAGCGCGAGGCCGGGCGGATGAACCGGCTGATCCGCGATCTGTTGCATCTGAGCCGGGTCGAGGCCGAAGAACGGGTCCGACCGACCTCGATGGTGGATCTGGTGGAGATCCTGCGGTCAACTAAGGCGACGTTGCGGCCGCTGGCGGAATCCTCCGGCGTGTCGGTGCGGCTGGATCTGCCGGACGGCCTTCAGACGCAGGTGCCCGGCGATTCAGACCAACTGGTGCAGGTGTTCCAGAACCTGATGGAAAACGCGGTGAAATATGGCGGCAGCGGCTGCGAGGTGGTGGTGCGGCTGTCGGCCGACAGCCTGCCAAGGTCGCCTGCGCTGCGGATCGAGGTGATTGATCAGGGCGAAGGCATCGACGCACAGCACCTGCCGCGCCTGACCGAGCGGTTTTACCGCGTCGATGGTCACCGATCGCGCGAAAAGGGCGGCACCGGGCTGGGTCTGGCTATCGTCAAGCACATCGTTCAGCGGCATCGCGGGCGGCTGAAGATCGACAGCACGCGCGGCATGGGCAGCACATTCGCCGTGATCCTGCCGTCGGAGTGATCAGAGCCGGGCGATACGTTCGGTCAGCAGCGCAAAAAAGGCGTCGGCATCCAACGAGCCTACGAACATCGCATTGGCTGGCCGGTCGGTCACGCCCCACCAGTCGGCAACGGTCATGCCCATGGTCAGTTCTGACGAGGTTTCAATCTCGACATTGATCCGGCGGCCCTGGAACAGCTCGGGCCGGATCAGCCAGGCGATGACGCAGGGGTCATGCAGTGGCGCTCCGTCGCTGCCGTATTTCTGCGAGTCGAAACGGGCAAAGAAATCAGACCATTCCGCCACCATCCGGCCCGGTTCGGTGTTGAGCGCACGGAACGCCTCGATCCGCTCGCGGGTGGTCAGCGCCTTGTGAGTCACATCAAGCGGCATGACCACCAGAGGCGCGCCGGATTTGAAAACGATTTCAGCGGCTTGCGGGTCGACATAAATGTTGAACTCTGCCGCCGGAGTGACGTTGCCCACCTCGAAATAGGCACCGCCCATCAGAACGATTTCCTGAATACGATCAATGATGTCGGGCGCGCGCTGCATGGCGGTCGCGATGTTGGTCAACGGGCCGAGCGGGCAGAGCGTGACGGTGTTCGCCGGCTCACGACGCAGGGTTTCGATGATGAAATCAACGCCATGCTGGGCTTGCAGCGGCATTGTGGGGTCCGCCAGTTGCGGGCCGTCAAGCCCGGTCTCGCCATGGACATTCTCGGCCGTCAACGGATCGCGCGCGAGCGGGCGGTCGCAGCCGGCAAAGACGCGGGTTTCAGGCTTACCCGCCAGTTCGCAGACGATGCGCACGTTCCGCGCGGTCAGCGCCAGTGCCACATTTCCCGCAACGGCGGTGATGCCCAGCACATCGACTTCTTCAGGGCTGGCCAAGGCAAGCAGGATTGCGATCGCATCGTCCTGGCCCGGATCGGTGTCGATAATGATTTTTCGCGGTGCGCGGCTTGGCATGGGATTCTCCTGTCAGCCGACGAATCAATCAAAGCGCGCATGATTTGTCCAGATGGTAAAATAATTGTCTGAGAGACTGTGCAGTGGTAGCCTCGGTATGAAATGGCATCGGGCGGAGGCCGCAGATGGGGCGCGTGACACTGCTGACAGGCACGACGAAGGGATTGTTTCTAGTTTATGGCCGTGACGGGTGGCGTGTCGAGGGGCCATTCTGCGACGGCATGGCGATCAACCACGCCATCGCCTTGGGCGACAGGATCTGGGCTGCCGGGGGCGGCGGCTGGCATCCTCCGGGCGTCTGGCGGCGGGTTGATGGCGTGTGGAGCCTGTCGGGCGAAGGGTTTGACGACGCCGTGCACTCGGTCTGGTCGCTTGCCCGCGATGGCGATCGTTTGCTGGCGGGCACCAAACCTGCCGCGCTGTACGAATCGTGCGATGACGGGGTGACATGGGTGAAGCTTCCCGGGTTGAACGCGGTGCCGGGGGCGGATCACTGGCAGCCCGGGGCGGCGGGGCTGGTGCTGCACACCATCCTGACGGATGGCGAGGGCGGGATCTGGGTCGGGATTTCGGCGGCCGGGGTGTTCCACTCGGCGGATGGCGGGGCGACATGGGAGGCGCGCAACCGGCGCAGCAACCGGCCCGGCCCGGCGGGCGACACGGAGCGGCATTGGCAGGGTGAGGAAATCCGGCGTGAGGATGAGATTTTTCACTGCGTTCACAACATGATGTGGGGGGCAGCACAGGGGCTCATCTATATGCAGAACCATCAGGGCGTTTATCGCAGCCGTGATGGGGCACTGTCCTGGGAGGAGGTGACCGATGGCTTGCCCTCTACCTTCGGATTTCCGATCGGCGCGCATCCGCATGACCCCGGCACAGTGTGGACCTTCCCACTGAACGGCGACAGTGACGGACGGTTTCCGCCGGGGGCTTCGGCGGCAGTGTGGCGATCCCGAGACGGCGGCGAAAGCTGGCAGGATATGCGTGAAGGATTGCCGGTAAAGGATTGTTTCTTCACTGTTTTGCGCCAGGCAATGGCGGTGGACCGGCTCGCCCCGGCAGGGGTGTATTTCGGCACCAACTCCGGCTCGGTCTTTGCCAGTGAGGATGAGGGCGACAGCTGGGCCGAAATCGCCCGCCATTTGCCGACGGTTCTGTGTGTCGAGGTCGCGGTGGAATGACATAAGGCCCCGGAAAGTCCGGGGCCTTTGCTTTCAGTTCATGGCCTTACCCGTCGAAGTTCACTTCTTCGATGATCTTCAGCGCGGCGGGGCGCAGCTTTGCCACTTCGGTCAGCGGCTTGGTGTCGGGGGTGAACTCACCCCAGCTTGCCACCACTTCGGACCGCTCAACGCCCACTTTGACTGGGAATTCGTAGTTTGCTTCCGCATAGATCTTTTGCGCCGCATCGCCGGTCAGCCATTCCATGAACAGAATCGCGTTGTCCTTGTTCGGCGCGGCTTTGGTCAACGCCACGCCGGAGACGTTCACATGGCTGCCGCCATCGGCGAAGGTCGGGAACACCACGTTCACCGCCTCGGCTGCCGGGCGCTGTTCGGGGTCTGCCAGCATCTGCCCGATGTAATAGGTGTTGCCGATGGCGATGTCACATTCGCCTGCCGCAATTGCCTTGACCTGATCGCGGTCGCCGCCATCGGGTTTGCGGGCGAGGTTGGCCTTGACGCCTTCCAGCCAGGTCTTGGCGGCCGCTTCGCCGTGGTGCGCGATCACCGCGGCGGTGAGGGCCACGTTGTAATCATTGGTGCCGGAACGGATGCAGATGCGGTCTTTCCACTTCGGGTCGGCCAGATCTTCATAGGTGGTGACTTCGCCCGGCGCCACGCGGTCCTTGCTGGCATAGACGATGCGGGCGCGGGTGGTGACGCCGAACCAGTGGTTGGCATCATCACGCAGCTCTGCCGGGATGTTGGCTTCCAGCACCTCGGACTCGACCGGCTGGGTAACACCGGCGTTCACCACCTGGGTCAGGCGGGCGATATCGACGGTCAGGACCAGATCGGCGGGGGAACGGTTGCCTTCGGCGACCAGACGCTCTGACATGCCCTTGTCAACAAAGGCGATATTCACTGCGATGCCGGTTTCCGCCGTGAATGCGTCGATGATCGGCTGGATCAGCTCTGGCTGGCGGTGAGAGTAGATGTTGATCTCTTGCGCCATGGCGGGCAGGGCCACCGAGGTCAAGGCAAGGGCGGCGAGGGACAGGCGAAGGGTCATGGTTGAGTCCTTTGGTCAGAAATTATGCTGCTCATAAACCCGACAATTTTACTTTGGTCAATAGTTGAGTGAAAAACTTTGACTTAACCTCTGGCGGCCTTTTCCTCGGCCTTGGCCCGGTCCCACAGCGCATCCATCTCGGCCAGATCGGACTGTGTGGGGGTGCGGTCTTCCTCGGCGAGCCAATCCTCGATCCGCTGGAAACGCCGGGAGAACTTGGCATTGGCGGCACGCAGGGCGGATTCGGGATCGATGTTCAGGTGCCGGGCGAGGTTGGCCATGACGAACAAAAGGTCGCCGAATTCCTCGGCCACTTCGTCCTGCGTCAGGGTGTCGCGGGCCTCCACCAGTTCGGCGGCTTCCTCGGCGATCTTGGCGACCACCTGATCGGTGGAGGGCCAGTCAAACCCGACCCGCGCCGCCCGCTTTTGCAGTTTCACCGCCCGTATCAGGGCGGGCAGACCCAGCGCCACGCCGTCCAGCACGCGGGCGGGGCCACGCTCTGCTGCCTTGATCGCCTCCCAGTCGGCGGTTTGCTGCTCGGGCGATTTGTCGCGGGATTCGCTGCCAAAGACATGCGGGTGGCGGGCGACCATCTTGTCAGAGATGGCGCGGATCACGTCATCCAGATTGAAATGCCCGGCTTCTTCGGCCATTTGCGCGTGAAACACCGACTGGAACAGCAGATCACCCAGCTCGCCGCGCAACTCGGTCCAGTCCTGCTGTTCGATGGCATCGGCGACCTCATAGGCCTCTTCGATCGTATAGGGCGCGATGCTGGCGAAATCCTGCGCGATATCCCAGGGGCAGCCGGTGTCGGGGTGGCGCAACCGGGCCATGATTTCGCGCAGACGGGGCAGGCCGCCATCGGGGTCGTGGATCAGGGTCTGGTGATCGGGATTGGGGGGCATTGCGGCGGCCTTTGTTTTCCGATTTGATCAAAGGCCGAAGTCCAAAGGAGCAAGACCCATGCCTGTCCTCAACCGTATCGCGGCTTTTGCCGAAGAAATGAAGGGCTGGCGTCGGCACCTGCATGCAAACCCCGAGCTGGAGTTTGATTGCCACCAGACGGCGGCGTTCATCGTCGCGCGGCTGCGCGAGATGGGGGTGGATGAGATCCATGAGGGGATCGCGAAAACCGGGGTGGTGGCGATCATCAACGGGCAGGCGGCGGGGCCGACCATCGGCCTGCGCGCCGATATGGATGCACTGGCGATTCATGAGATGACGGGGGTGGACTATGCCTCCACCGTGCCCGGCAAGATGCACGCTTGCGGGCATGACGGGCATGTGACCATGGCTTTGGGGGCGGCGAAGTATCTGGCCGAGACGCGGAACTTTGCGGGTCGGGTGGCGATCCTGTTCCAGCCCGCCGAGGAAGAGGGCGGCGGCGGCAATGTGATGGTGCAGGAAGGGGTGATGGACCGCTTTGACATCGCCCGCGTCTTCGGCATCCACAATGCGCCCAACGTTCCCTTGGGGCATTTCCAAACCACGCCGGGGCCGCTGATGGCCTCGGTCGATACGGCCTGGGTGACGGTGACCGGCAAGGGCGGACATGGGGCGACGCCGCATGATTGTATCGACCCGGTGGTGGCGGTGGTGGCGATGGTGCAGGCAGTGCAGACCATTATCCCGCGCAATGTCTATGCCATGGATGAGGCGGTGATTTCGGTCACGCAGATCCATGCCGGGACCGCGTCCAACATCATCCCCGAGGTGGCCACCTTTTGCGCCACGATCCGGGCGTTCAAGCCGGAAGTGCGCGATCTGCTGAAGCGGCGGGTGCTGGAGATTGTCGAAGGCCATGCTTTGGCGTTCAATGTAGCGGCCGAGGTGGATTATGACTGGGGCTATCCGGCCACGATCAACCACGCGGAGGAGGCGGAGTTTGCTGCTGCGGTGGCGGTTGAGGTCTCGGGCGAGGCGGCGGTGAACGCGCGCTCGGGCCGCGAGATGGGGTCGGAGGATTTCAGCTATATGCTGGAGGCCCGGCCCGGCGCCTATCTGTTCATGGGGATCGGGCCGGGGGCGGGGCTGCATCATCCGGGCTATGATTTCAACGATGAGGCGGCCCCGATCGGGGCCAGCTTCTTTGCCCGGCTGGTGGAGCGGGCGCAGCCCTTGGGGTAGGGGTTCCCGCTGTGTTACAGGGTGTGGTTGCGTTGTAAATCAATGGCTTGATCTGGATTCTTTAAGGGTTTGTTAACATCTGGCGTGTCGGGAAGGCTGGTGGTCTTTCCGGCGTCCCGGGCCGGTTTCAAACAGCCAGAAGCACGAGGTCTGGCGGCGGGCGCCGGGTCAACCGGCCACAGATTCCGCCTTTCCGGAAAAGCAACTTGACGCATCCGGAGCTTGCTTGCACCCTGAACGCGAGCAGGAAACGTCAAAAGACAAAAACAGGCCCAGACCATGCAGGATCGTGCATTTCGGTATCAGTACCGCATTTCCCGGCGCAGCCCCGAGGCGGCAACCGATTTTGCCGCGCGGGTCGAGGAACTGGATGACTGGGTGCTGGAACTGGGCTCTGGCCTGCCTTTGGCGCGGTTGCGGCGTGGCGATGGCAGCGTGTTCGGCCTGCTGTTCGGGATTGCCGTGGATGGTGATGGGAGCCTGATCACGGGCGAGGATTGCCCCGCCCCCGACCCGCGCGACGGCTGGGACGCGGTGGAGAGCTGGATCGAGGATGTGAGCGGGCGCTTTGGCGTGCTGCTGTCCGATGGCAGGCAGATGCGGTTCTACAGTGACCCCTGCGGCATGATCGGCGCGGTTTATGATGCAACGGCGTACCGCCTTGCCGCCTCGCTTGCACTGTGCCTGAACCGTCCGGTCGAGGACCGGGAGGACTACGACCATGTGGCGGTGGCCGAGCGCGGCGCGCTTTACACGCTGTTTGACACCCGCGACAGGGTTGCGCGCAGGATGAACCCCAGTTGCTATCTGTCGCTGGACGATTTCAGCGAAACCAGGTTCTGGCCGCGTGAAGACAGCATCGCTCTGATCGGTGGTGATCTGGGCAAGACCTATGACGCGATGACCCGGCGGACGCAGGGAGTGATGGCTGCGATCGCGCAGGCGCACCGGACATGGCTTGCGCTTTCGGGCGGGCAGGACAGCCGCTTGCTGCTGGCGATGGCCGGTCCGGCGGTGCAGCAGATGGAGTGCAGCTTTACCCATGTCGGCAATTTCATGGGCCGGATTGATGCCTCGATCGCCGGGCGGATGGCGGCGCATGTCGGTATCCGCCATGAAATTCATGACCGCCGCTTGCACAAGGCCAACCCCGATGAGGTCCGCGAGGATGAGGACAGTTTCCTGCGCGGTCTGGGGTTTGCGATGCGGCCCTATCGGGAGATCTCGAACGGGTTGATCCGCCAACTGCCCGATGGGGTGGTGGTGCTGCGGGGGCATCAGACCGACATTCTGCGCGCCGTTCTGGCCGACAGGCTGGGTGGAAAGGCGCGCCAGAATACGCGGTGGCAGATCAAGCGGTTGATGCCGGTGCCGCGCCCGGAGTTCGATGAGGCCGTCCATGCGCGCTTTCAGGATCGCCATGAGGCATGGCGCACGGCGCTGCCGTCTTTTGCCGAGGCCAATTCCACCGATCTGATGTTTCTGGAGATCTATTACAGTTCCACCGTTGGCTGTTCCTTTCCGGCGGCGTCGCGGGTGTTCTACATGTCGCCGTTCAACGGACGGCGGCAGATCGGCCAGGCGATGGCGATCGACGAATCCTATCGCAAATCCAGTTTCGCGGTGTTCGACATCATTGCGCGCTGCAATCCGGGGCTGGAGCAGATTCCGTTTGATTTCGAACTGGGGCCGGATCTGTCAAAGCTGAACTGCGCCGATCACGTAAGGCAGGCGACAGAGCCGCGCCGGAGCGGCACCGGCGAGCGGATGGCGCAGATCGCCTGAGCCGGGCTTGACAGGCCGGGGTGGGTCGGGTCATCTCGGCCCATCCGGATATGGCACGTCTCCGAGGCACAGAATGACGACCGTTTGGCCAACGGGAGTGTTTGACATGGCTTTGGAAGATGCGAAAAAACAAGTGGATACCGCTTTTACCCGCAAGGGGTTGAAGGGGCTGGCGTTTGAAAACGCCTTTGCCGGGGCCACGAGCTTTTTGCGCCGGACCTATACCAAGGATCTTGCGGGGGTGGATCTGGCGGTGACGGGCGTGCCCTTCGATCAGGCGGTGACCCACCGTACGGGCACAAGGTTCGGGCCAAGGGCGATCCGTGAGGCGAGCGCCTTGCAGCCGTTTGACCCGCCCTATGGCTGGCCCACCAGCCCGCTGGAAGAGATGGCCGTGATTGATTACGGCGATCTGGCGTTTGATTACGCCCATACGCCAAGTTTCCCGGGGCTGCTGACCGACCATATCCGGGGGATTCTGGCGGCGGATGTGGGGACGGTGACTTTGGGGGGCGATCATTTCATCACCCTGCCGATCCTGCGCGCCTATGCCGAGAAATACGGGCCGATGGCGGTGATCCATTTCGATGCCCATTCCGACCTGTGGCAGGATGACGACATGGACCGGATCGACCATGGCACGTTCTTCTACAAGGGGGTGAAATCGGGGGTGATCGACCCTGCCGCCTCGTTCCAGATCGGCATCCGCACCCATTGCGACGATTATCTGGGGGTAGAGTTCATCGACGCCCGCTCGGTGCATGAGAAGGGCACGGCGCAGGCTGTGGCGCGGGCGAAAGAGATTGTCGGCGATCGCCCGGTCTATGTGACCTTTGACATTGATTGCCTTGATCCGTCCTGCGCGCCGGGGACCGGCACGCCGGTCTGGGGCGGCTTGCAGACCTGGCAGGCGGCGGCCTGTCTGCGCGACCTGGCGGGGATCAACATGGTGGGGGGTGATATCGTGGAGGTGTCGCCCGCCTATGACACCACCGGGGCCACGGCGATTGCGGGCGCGCATGTGGCGCATGAGCTGATCTGCCTGTATCACTGGGCGAAATTCCGCAGGTGAGCCGGACAGGGGTGCGCAATATGGGTTTGGTCGTGGCGTTTGTGATCATCGCGCTGTTGGGCGCGATGGCTTTTGTTCGGTTGGCCCCGGTGGATGTTGCGCGCTGGCATGTGGCACAGACCGATTCCGGTTGGGCAAAGGCCGCCTGGGATTCGGTGCTGCCCGAAACCGGCGGCGCGCGGCTGCGCCTGTCGGCGCAGAAGGGTGCGCCAGCGGATCTGCTGGCGCGGCTGGATATGGTGGCGATGGCCACGCCGCGCACAGTGCGGCTGGCGGGATCGGTGGGCGAGGGGCGGATCACCTGGGAAACCCGCTCGGCGCTGTGGGGCTTTCCGGATTACACCACAGCGGAGGTGCGCGAGGACGGGCTGTATATCCACGCCCGCCTGCGCTTTGGCCGCGAGGATATGGGGGTGAACGCCAAGCGGCTGAAGGTGTGGCTGGCGGGGCTTTAGACCGGGTCCGGTTTCGGCGTGGGCTCATCCTCGGCCAGCGGCACCGGGTCGTCGCCGGCGAGGAAGTTGCCCAGCTTCTCCAGCCCTGGCACATGGTCGCAGATCACCGAGATCACCACCAGCAGCGGCACGGCAATGATCATTCCGATCACCGACCAGAGCCAGGCCCAGAGCGCCACGGTGAGGAAGACCACGACCGCGTTCATCTGCAAGCGGCGGGCGACGAAGTAGGGGGTGATCAGCTGCCCTTCCAGCGTGGTGAGCGACAGATAGGCGGCGGCGACCATCAGCGGCCAGAACACATCGGAAAACGTCACCAGCGCGACCAGAAGGGCAACACCGACCCCGGTGATCGCCCCCAGATAGGGAATGAAGTTGAGCGAGAAGGCCAGCAGTCCGAACAGCAGCGGTGACGGCATCCCCATCGCCCACATCGTCAGGCCGATGGCCAGGCCCAGACAGGCGTTGATCAGGGTGATCGCCCCCAGATAGCTGCCCAGACTTTCCTCGATCTCGCGCAAGGCGGAATAGGCCCTTCGCTTTTCGTGCATGGTGTCGAAGCTTTGCACAATCTTGAGGTAAAGCATGTCGCCCGAAGCGATCAGGAAGAACAACAGGAACAGCGTCAGCGCCACCTGTCCCAGAACGCCGGGCGTGGTCGCCAGACCGTTCAGGATGGCCGAAGCCACATCAAGCCCGGCAGAGACGGTTTCCTCGTCCTCGCCCTCTGCGGACTCGGCCTCGATCTGGCTCATCGCGGAGTCGATGGTCTCGAAGGTGCCGCGCAGGCGTTGCAGCTTTTCGGTCAGCGCCGACTGGATGTTGGGCATGTCGGCGATCAGCTGCCCGGCGGGGCCGGAGACCGACCAGGCAAGGGCGATCATGCTGAAAAGCAGGCCAAAGACGATGGCGACCGCTGTCAGTCCGGGGGCGACACCCAGACGCGACAACCGGCGCCGGACGGGAATGAACACGAAAAACAGCAGCATCGAGAAGGTGATCGGCATCAGGAAATCGCGCGCAAAGGCGATGGCGGCGACCATGGCAAGGATGAACAGCCCGACCAGTGGCCAGGACGGGCGGCTGCGGTCTTTGGGGCGTTCGGGGTCGATCGGGAACTTGTGGACTGCAGAATAGTTGACAGGCGCCATGATGACCGTTTCCCCCGATGCCCTGCAAAGGCGCGGGGCAATACCGGCCTAAACGCGCAAGGGCTGTGTCGGTTCCCTGTATTCGGGAAGCTTTCGGGAAGTTTTCGGGCTTTGTGGGCCTGACAGGGCAGGGGTGTTGCCAGCCCCTTGACCCGCCCGAGCAATCGCGCCAAACCGCGCGGATGGTTCCGTTTGACAAGCTTTCCCAGATCACCCAGCGGTTCGAGTTTCTCGAAGCGAAGCTGAATGCCGGGGCGTCTCCGGCGCAGATTGCCGATCTGAGCCGGGAATACTCTGCACTGAAACCCGTGGTCGACCAGATCGCCGCCTATCGCCGGGCCCTTGACGATATGGCGGAGGCCGAGGGCTGGCTGGCCGACCCGGAAATGAAGGCCCTCGCTGAAGAAGAACTGCCCCGTTTGCGCGCGCGCATCCCCGAGATCGAACAGGCGCTGCGGGTGGCCTTGCTGCCGAAAGATGCTGCGGATGGGCGGCCTGCCATTCTGGAAATCCGTCCCGGAACGGGCGGCGATGAGGCCTCGTTGTTCGCGGGCGACCTGTTGCGGATGTATCAGCGCTATGCCGAAGGCAAGGGCTGGAGCTTTGAGATACTGGAACAGCAGATTTCCGACCTTGGCGGCATCAAATCGGTGACCGCCCATGTGCAGGGTGAAGGGGTGTTTGCCCGGCTGAAATATGAGGCGGGCACCCACCGCGTGCAGCGCGTGCCGGAAACCGAGGCGCAGGGGCGGATTCATACGTCGGCCGCCACCGTGGCCGTGCTGCCCGAGGCGGAGGAGGTGGATCTGGAGATCCCGGCCAGCGATATCCGCATCGACACGATGCGCGCCTCGGGTGCCGGGGGCCAGCATGTGAACACCACCGATTCCGCGGTGAGGATCACCCATCTGCCCACCGGCATGATCGTGACCAGCGCCGAGAAATCGCAGCACCGCAACCGCGAGATCGCGATGCAGGTGCTTCGCGCCCGTCTGTATGATCTGGAGCGTGCGCGGGTGGATGCGGAACGCTCCGCCGATCGCCGCGCGCAGGTCGGCTCGGGCGATCGGTCGGAGCGCATCCGCACCTATAACTTTCCGCAAGGGCGGCTTACCGATCACCGGATCAACCTGACGCTTTATTCGCTGGCGCAGGTGATGGCGGGCGATCTGGACGGAATCATCGACGCGCTGCAATCCGAGGATCAGGCGCAGAAGCTGGCCGAGGCCGGGCTGTGACCACGCTTTCCGTGGCTCTGGTGCAAGCCGTGCGCGATCTGCGCGCAGCGGGTGTGCCGGATGCGGCGGGCGATGCGCGGGTGCTGCTGGCCCATGCAGCAGGGATCGCGCCGGACCGTCTGACCCTGCATCTGCCGGATGAGGCTTCGGCAGGCGTCCTCGCTCGCTTCGCCACGCTCCTCCGGCGGCGCAGCTTGCGCGAGCCGGTATCGCATCTGACCGGCGGGCGGCTGTTCTGGGGGCGGCGGTTCATCGTGACGCCTGATGTGCTGGACCCGCGCCCGGAGACCGAGACGCTGGTGGCCGAGGCGATTGCCGCGCCGTTTGCGCGCGTGCTGGATCTGGGCACTGGATCGGGGGCGATCCTGCTGTCGCTGCTGGCGGAGCAGCAGGGCGTCACCGGCCTTGGCACCGATCTGTCACCGGCGGCGCTGGAAGTGGCGCGGCGCAATGCCGTAGCCCTTGGGCTGACGGCGCGCTGTGCCTTCGCGCAAGGCGCGTGGTTTGGCCCGGTGGACGGCCGCTTTGATCTGATCGTGTCGAACCCGCCCTATATTGCCGCCGACGAGATGGCGGGGCTGTCGCCCGAGGTGCGCCTGCACGAGCCGCATATGGCGCTGACCCCCGGAGGCGACGGGCTGGACGCCTACCGCGCGATTTGCGCCGGGATTGCGGGGTTCCTGCGCCCGGAAGGCCGGGTGCTGCTGGAGATCGGCCCCACGCAAGCTGCGGCCGTGGCGAAGATGCTGGCGCAGGCCGGGTTGCGGCAGATCCGGGTGCTGCCCGACATGGACGGGCGTGACCGGGTTGTCGCAGGACATGCCGACTGAGCCGCAATTGCGCATGCTGAACCGGCGGAAAAGCATCACAGAACCGCCGATTGCTGCAATATGAGACAGAATCGGCTTGTCAGACGCCCCGGCACATGATTATTCGGTCTCAGGTGCTGTTATAGCGCGGCGGGCATTTCGGCTCCCGTTCAGACAATGCTCAAACCCGACCTTGCCTCTTAGCCCCAATCAGGGATCGCACCACCCTGGTGCATCATAGCCGGACAAGTCGGATATTCGGATCAAAGGACAAGATGCGCTCTTCCAAGTCCCGTTCGCGTTCCAAGCAGAACAATCGCCCGCGCACGCTCGGCAATATCATCAACCGTGTGTTCGAAAGCTCGGGCCCCGAGGGCAAGGTGCGTGGCACGCCGCAGCAGATCATCGAGAAATACCAGCTGCTGGCACGCGATGCCCAGTTGTCGAATGACCGTGTGGCGGCCGAGAATTTCCTGCAGCACGCCGAGCATTACACCCGCATGCTGGGCGAAGCGCAGCGCGAGATGGCCGCCGAACAAGAGGCGCGCCAGCAGCAGTTCGGCCAGGGTGGTGGCCAGAATGGTGGTCAGAACAACGGCCAGCATGGCGGTCAGCATGGCAGCCAGAACAACGGCCAGCAGGGCGGCCACAACGGCAACCGTGACGGGCGCGACAACCGCCAGTGGCGCGATGACCGCAGCGATGCGGGGCAGGGCGATCAGCCCGAAACCGGCATGACAGACGATCCGCGCGGCGAAGACACCGGCCTGGTCGAGACGCCCGAGGCCCGCCCGGCAGGCGACGCGCCGCGTCGTGAAGATCGCCCGCGCCGCAGTGACCGCCCCGAGGGCGAGCGCAACCGCAACCGCGACGAGAATCGCAACACCCGTGGTCCGCGCCCGCCGCGCCCCGAGCGCGCGGAGGATCGCCTTGCGGGCAGCCAGCCACCGGCCGAGGCCGCGCCGCAAGCCACCCCTGCTGCGGCAGAACCCCTGCGGCAGCAGCCGCAGCCCGAATCGGCAACACCGCAACCCGCCAGGGCTCAGGCGGCCAAACCCGCTTCCGCCAGGCCAGATGCCCCCAAGCCCGATGCTGGCGAACCCGGCGCAGAGCCCAAGGTGCGCCGCCCGCGTGCGCCCCGAAAGCCGAAGGACAGCGCCGGGACAGATGAAAAGCCCGATGACAAAGGTCCGCGCGAAGCCGCCGAATAACGCGCCGGAGACCTGAACCAGCAGGATCGCCGCCCCCTCCGGGCGGCGTTTCGCTGTCCGGCTCAGCGAGCGGCCACCGCCCGCGCCAAAGCACAGAACTGCTCCAGCCCGATCTCCTCGGCGCGCTGGGTCGGCACGATGCCGACCGATCCGAGCATGGCCTCCACATCACCGCCCAGGCCCTTCAGGCTCGATCGCAGCATCTTGCGGCGCTGGTTGAAGGCCATCGCCGTCACCCGTGACAGCACGGCGGCATCAGCGGGAAAGCGCGGCGCCTCCAGCCGGGTCAGATGCACCACCGCCGAATGGACCTTGGGTGCGGGCGTAAAGGCCTCCGGCGGCAGGTGCATGACAATCTTGGCGTCGGCCCGCCATTGCGCCAGCAGCGCCAGCCGCCCGTAATGGTCGCTGCGCGGGCGCGCCACGATACGCTCGGCCACCTCCTTCTGGAACATCAGCGTCAGCGAGGTCCAGAACGGCGGCCAGACATCCGGCGACAGCCAGCGGATCAACAACTCGGTCCCGACATTGTAGGGCAGGTTCGACACCACCCGGATCGGGCCTTGCAAGCGCGCCGCGACATCCAGCTCCAGCGCATCGCCCTGCACGATCTCCAGCCGCCCCGGATAGATCGCGGCAATCTCCTCCAGCGCGGGCACACAGCGCGGGTCTTTCTCCACCACCAGCACCCGGCGCGCGCCCTCGGCCAGCAGGCCGCGGGTCAGGCCCCCCGGTCCCGGCCCGACCTCCAGCACATCGCAGCCCGACAGATCGCCTGCCAGCCGCGCGATCTTGGCGGTCAGGTTCAGATCCAGCAGAAAGTTCTGCCCCAGCTGTTTTTTCGCCACCAGATCATGCGCGCGGATCACCTCACGCAGCGGCGGCAATCCATCAATTGTCGCCATGTCCGCGCCCCCTTGTCATTCATCTGTTCATAAATATCCCGGGGTCTGGGGCAGAGCCCCAGTCCGACGTCAATGCCTGCGCGACGCTGCCCGCGCGGTCGCCATGTCCCACGCCAACCGCGCCGCCGCAACCAGAGAGTCGGGCAGGGCCACACCCTTGCCCGCAATGTCGAAAGCGGTGCCATGATCGGGCGAGGTCCGCACGAACGGCAACCCCAAAGTCAAATTCACCCCGCCGTCGAAATCCAGCGTCTTGATCGGGATCAGGGCCTGATCGTGATAGGCGCAGACGGCAGCGTCATATTGCGCGCGCGCGCGCGGGTGGAACATGGTGTCGGCGGGCAACGGGCCGGTCACGACCATTCCTTCTGCCGCCAGCCGCGCGACCACGGGTGCGATCACGGCTGCGTCCTCCCAGCCCATCGCCCCACCTTCGCCCGCATGCGGGTTCAGCCCGGCGACGGCGATCCTTGGCGCGGCAATGCCGAAATCGCGGATCAGCCCGGCATGGGTCAGGCGGATCACCTGTTCCAGCAGCGCGGGGGTAAGCGCTGCGGGCACCTGCGCCAGCGGGATATGGATGGTGGCGGGCACCACCCGCAAAAGGGGCGAGGCCAGCATCATCACCACCGGCACATCGCCCGCCAGATGCGCAAGATATTCGGTATGGCCGGGAAAGGCGAAGCCCGCGCCGTCCTTGAGCGCCTTCTTGTGCAGGGGCGCGGTGACGATGCCAGCCGCCGCCCCCGTCTGCACCAGACCCACCGCGCGGGCGATCACCTCGATCACGCCGATGGCATTGGCGGGGTCCGGCTGGCCGGGGGTGACGGTATGCGCAAAGCGGTGCGGCAGCACCGGCAGATGGGCGGCGGGTAAATGGCGCGCCGCCTCCGGCGTGGTCACTTCGGTCCAAAGCGTGCCGGGCGGCAGGTGGCGCGGGTCGCCCAGCCAGACGAAGGGCACGTCCGGGCCAAGGATGGCACGGGTCTGCACCGCAAGCTCCGGCCCGATCCCGGCCGGCTCGCCACAGGTCATGACCAGCGGGGGCAGGGTCATGGCGTGGTGATGATGGCTTCCGAACGCAGCTCTTCCAGATAGGCATCGGCCAGCAGGGTCAGCCGACGCGAGATCAGCTGTTCGCGGATCGCGGCGCGGTCGATCACGCCTTCCTCAAGTTTTGGCCCACGGGCGCAGAGCATCAGGAACACCCGGGCGCCCCCCCGGGTGATGGCGGTGGAATACTCGCCCGGATCAAGCTGCGACAGTTGCAGTGCCACATCGGCGGGCAGTTCCGGCACGGTGCGGGTTTCCACCCGCAACTGGCTTTCGGGCAGGCCGCGCGCTTCGGCGAACAGGTCCTTGCAGGTGTCGATCCGGTTGTGCAGCGCTGCCGCCTGCGCCTGCACATCGGCGGTGTTGGGCATCAGGAATTCGGCATATTCCACCTGCACGAGCGGAGCCTGCGCGGTCTTGTCTTCCGTCACGTCGCGCAGCTGGAACACGGCCACCGCATTGGGCAGCGTCACCGGCGCGGATACCTGCCCGGGGCCAAGGGCGAGGACCAGTTGCACGATCTGCGCCGGCAGTTCCGAGGATGGCGTCCAGTCCAGCCGCCCGCCGCGCCCGGCGGAAGGCGAGGCGGAATAGCGCCGGGCGGCGGCGGCGAAGCCGTCTTCGGTCGTGATCTCGGCGCGCAATTGGCGGGCGAGTTCGTGCTGGGCTTCGGGGTCGCCTTCAACCGGCAGGATGATTTCCGACAGCAGCAGTTGCATTGCGGTGTTGACCGTGCCGCTGGTGATGGCGCGGTCGATCTCGGCCTCGGAGACCGAGAAGGTGCCCAGATAGCGCCCGCGCACCAGATCGCGCCACAACAGCC
This sequence comes from Paracoccaceae bacterium, assembly GCA_046296515.1. Lineage (GTDB taxonomy): Bacteria > Pseudomonadota > Alphaproteobacteria > Rhodobacterales > Rhodobacteraceae > Pseudotabrizicola. The sequence goes on from JBKBKR010000001.1 coordinate 253,261, forward strand.
CGTTGCCGACAAAATCGCGGAAGGTTTCCACCGAGACACCGGCCTGGGCCAGCGCTTCGGTGAATTGCGCGGCGCTCAGATCGGCGCGGCTGGCGAATTCTTCCATGCCTTCGGCCAGTTGTTCCCGCGTCAGGCGCAGGTTGAAACGTTTCGCCTGCGCTGCGGCCAGCCGGTCCTGGGTCAGGCCCTTGAGCGCTTCTGCCTCGGGGTCGCCGGGGATGCGCAGCAGTTTCAGAAACAGCTTGCGCTGATCCATCTCGTAGCGGGTGATCACGCCGTCATTGATGCGCAGCACGACCTGAAACGGTGATCCGTCCTGCGCCGCCACGCTTTGCGGCAGCAGGGTCAGCGGGGAAGCAAGGGTTGCCACAAGGGCCGTCGCCCGGAGGATATGAGAGAAAGCTGTCGTCATGCGTTCTGTCGTCACTGTGCCTGCGCCTTTCACGTCTTGCGCCCGATCGGTCTGCCTGCGCCCGGTCTGCTTGCTCCCGGTCATCGCTAGCGCCTGCAACTGCGTGCAGGGCCTGCGCTGGTTCCCGCCCCAAAGCCGACCAGATCGACCGAAAGGCCGAAATCCGTTGTCGGTTTCACACTAGTCGAGGATGTGAACCGACGCGAGAGAGAAAGATCGACCGAAACACATTCGTTGCGGAACTGAAGCCCCAGCCCGGCGCGGTTGGCGCGTTTGGCCTCGATGTCATAGCGGGCCTGCGCGCGGGCCGTCCAGACCTCGTTGACCTTGTAGCTGCCGTCAAAGGCCAACTCGGCAATGTCTGCGGGGCGGTCTTCCAGCGGGTCGGCGCCCAGAAAGACATACGAGCCCGACAGGCCGTAGCGTTCGCCCGCCAGCGCGAGCCGGGTTTCGGATTTGGTCATTTTCAGGTTGTCGTCGATCAGCAGGCGCTGGGTGATGCCCATGCCCATCGGCAGGGTCAGCTGTGCGGCGGCCAGCCAGTCGGACCGGCGGCCATCCAGCCCCGAGGCGGTGGAGAACTGGCCCAGATCTTCGGTGCGCAACACCCGGCCAAGGGCGGTGGACAGGGTCCAGCCCGCCGGATCGACGCGGGTATAGGTAAGGCCGACATTGATCCGGCCGCCGCGCTCGGTGGCGTCCGAGCCGGGATAGCGGTTGATGGCAAACAGGTTACCTTCGTCAAACTCCACCAGAATGGAGTCCTCGTTCGGCAGGGATTCGGTGCCTTTGGGGGCCCAGACAAACTGCACGACAGGCTCGATCACATGGCCGGTGCCATTTGCCCCGGCCTTGGCCCAAGGCCAGCGCAATTCGACCGCGACACCGCCATGCAGGCGGGAATGGCTGCCACCGAAGCTGTCATCCTGTCCGATGCGGTAGGCATCTGCGGAAACCTCGCCCAGCGTGCTGGCCGTCATGCCCAGCGGCAGGTCCCAGTTGCGCCGCCAGTTCAGCCGCAGCGAGGCGCGGCTGACGTCGCGGCCAAAGGCGGGCAGCGGGCCGGCGACGCCATCGGGATCGGACGGGTCGGTGGAACTGCGGTAATGGCCATGGGTCTGGAACCGCAACCCGGCCTCGCCCCCCAGCGGGCCGCCGGAGAAACGGCGGTGATAGGTCATGTCGGTGATGATGGTGGGCAGGGTCGAATTCGCCTCGCCCGCGCGGATCGAGCGGATGCCGATCAGACGGCCTGATATGTGTTCGTTGCGCCGGGTGCGGCTGACCTCGATCCGGCTGGTCAGACGGTCGGCGGCGGGCAGGCCGTAATCCAGCAGATAGGCCGGGTCGCTGACCAGGATGCCGTCGAAGGTCAGCCGGAACGCGCGCGGCAACCGGAACTCTCCGGTGGCGGTCAGATAGTGCCGCGTCTTGCCGGGTACGAGTTGATCGCGCGACAGGGCGCCGTTCAGTTCGATGGTGCCGGTGGCAAAGGCCTGCCGATAGCGCAATTCCACGGTGCGGGCAGATTTGGTTGACAGGTAAGGCGTGATCGTCAGATCGCGGTAGGGGCCCAGCGTCAGGAAATAGGGCAGCTTGACCCCGGTGCCGAGGCCCGAGGTGGTGCGCACATCGGGCATGAGAAAGCCGGAGGTGCGCGCCAGCGTCGGGTCGGGCATGCGCAGGCGGGGGAAATAGACGATGGGCAGGCCGGAGACGCGGAACTGCGCGTGATCGAAATAGATCTGGCGTTCCTGCTGGTCATGGATCACGCGGCGCGCCCGGATTTCCCACAGCGGCGGGGCGGTGTCACATATCTTGCACGACGACGCGACCGCGTTGTCCAGCTGGGTATAGCGGCCCCCGATACGCTGGATCTGGTTGGCGGCCAGTTGCAACTCGCGGTTCAGCACCAGCCGGGCGCTGGTCAGCACACCTTCGGTCAGGTCGGCGGCAAGCTCGGCCTGACTGGCGACAAGAATGGTGTTGCTGCCATCAACCAGAACGATCGGGCCGGTGATGATCAGCCGGTCGCCGGCCCGGTCATAGACGATGCGCGCGGCGCGCAGGGTGCGGCCCTGATAGAACACCTCCACCCCACCTTCGGCGATCAGCTGGCCGCCCGCGTCGATGCGCACGGAATTGGCCACCAGCGCGGCCATATCCTGCGCCAAAGTGGTCTGTGCCGGGGTCAGCGTGAGCAGGCCAACCGTGGCGATGGTGGCTGCCAGGCGGCGCAACAGGCGGCGGGACATCAGCCATCCTCCAGATGCAGCAGCAGGCCAAGCGCCAGCAGGACAGCGGCGACGGGAGCGGCCCATGCGGAAAGCAGGATCGGTATTTGACCGTTGTTGCCAAGAACTTGTGCGAAATTCCTGAGAAAAAAGATGAAGAACCCGCCCAGGATCGCCAGCAGCACATAGACCCCGGTCTTGCCAAAGCGCGCATGGCGCATGGTGAAACCGGCGGCGATCAGCACCATGGCGGCCAGCAACAGCGGCTGCGCCAGCTCCATCTGATACCAGACCCGGTGCGCGCGCGCCGAAAAACCCGCCCGCTCCAGCCCGGCGATATAGGCGGGCAGGCCCCAGAACGGCACCGCCGAAGGCTCGCCAAAGCTGTCGCGGATGCGGGCGGCGGTCAGGTTCGAGGTGAGGGTGGTATCGGGTGGCAGGATTGTGGCCTCGCGTTCTGGGTTTGCGCCTGCCATGTCCCAATGCTTGGCCCCCGTCAATGCCCAGGCACCGGGGACAAGCCGTGCACTTTGCGCCTCGACCCGTTCGGCGGGCAGACCATTCTCACCGAACAGGATGAAGGTGACGCCGTAAAGCTCGGTCCCGTCGGAATTCGCGCGGATGGCGCGGATCACGCTTTGCCCATCCTCGGTTCCCTGCCGCAGCCAGAGGCCGGAATCGGCCAGCGACAGCGTGCTGGATGCCCCATCGGCAGCCGCAGCCCAAAGCCGGTCATATTCCTTTTGCGTGGCAGCGACGAGCGGGTTGAACACCGCGATGGTCAGCCCGCCGATCATCAGCGCCATCAGCACCGGGGCCACCAGAAACCGCAGGGCCGACCGCCCCGCCGCCCGGATCACCACCAGTTCCGACGACCGCGCCAGCGACAGAAACAGCGTGATCGCGGCCAGAATGGTGATCAGCGGCAGGATGCGATACAGGCTGGCGGGCGTGTTCATCGCCGCCAGATGCAGGGCACCCGCCGTGCCGATGCCCTTGCCGGAAAAGCGGCGCAACTGTTCGACCATGTCGATCAGCATCATGATCGCCCAGAAGGTGCCGAGCACCTGGACGTAAGCCCAGAGAAAGCGGCGGGCGATGTAGCGTGACAGGATCATGCCATTGCCCCCGCCGCCGCGCGTTGTTCGCGGCTGAGCCAGCGCGGGCGCTGCGACATCCACAACAGGAACACGCCGATGCCGATTCCGGCGATCGGGGCGGCATAGACGGCGGGCCAGGCCTGTTCCGACCGGATCGCAAGGCCGGTGCCTAGCGTGTTGATCATCTGCACCACAATCAGCAGCACCACCGCCACGCCGATCTGCCGCCACAGACCAAAGCGGCTGAACGCCCCCAGGAGCAGCGCGCCGAAACCGATCAGCGCCGCCGCCACGGCCAGGAACGGCTGGGCAATGCGGCTGTGCCCTTCCTGCAGCAGATTGGCGCGGCTGGAGCGGACCTCGTCCACCAGGGCCGGATCGGCGCGCAAAAGGTCCAGCGTGGACACCTCGTCCAGCGTGCGCTTGCCCTGCACCGCCCCCCCCAGCAAGGCCCCCAGATCATAGGTCACATCGGCAAAGCGCGTGACCGAAAGGCGGCGGGTAGCGTGGTCAAGGTCTTGCGTCATGCCATCGAACATCAGCAGGATCGGCCCCTGATTGCCCCGCGCCAGCAAGGCACGCCGCGCGGTGTAGGTGGCCGTCGCACCCGCGCTGCGGTCATCCGACAGGAACACATCGCGCAATTCGCCATTGGCGGTGATCTCGCGGATATAAAGCGTGAGCCCGTCGGCGGGGTGCATGAACTGGCCGTCGCGCAGGAAGCGGGCGGTAACGTTATCGGCAATCTCGGCGCTGCGCTCGGTCAGCGCGGCGCGGCTGGCGGGCACCAGAACATGGGTCAGCGCCGACATCATCAGCATCACCAGCAGCCCGAACACGATCACCGGACGCGCCAGCCGGAAGGACGAGAACCCGGTGGCCTGCATCACCACCAGCTCGGAATCGCTGGTCAGCCGGTTGGCGACATAGACCGCAGCGGCAAAGCTGGAAATCGGCAGCACAAGGCGGATCACATTGGGCAGGGTCAGCAGCGAGAATTCGACAAAGACCAGCGCCGATTGGCCGTCGCCGATCAGCTGGTCAAACAGCCCCACCGCGCGGTTGACCCAGTAGACAGAGACCAGCAACAGGGAAAAGAACCCGAACAGCGCAAGAAGATGCGACAGCAGGTATCTGTCAAATCTTGGCACGGCGCTGTTTGCTCCCCTCATCCGTTTTGTCGTCAAACTAGGCGAAATGCGCGGGATTGGAAACTGGTATCTGGTCATTGCCGGGGGCGCGGGCTAGCCTTTGCCACCCATGGCGCAAATGCGCCTGACCCGAGCCCTGAGGACCAAGATGACCCATCCCGTGCCGATCCAGTTCCGTGAAAATGATGCCGAAGCGCTGGCCGGCCAGCCCGGACGGATCGTGCTGCTGGCCGAGCCGGAGGCCGGTCTTGCGCCCCTGGCGCGCAAGCTGGACAGGCTGACACGCGGCGCGGTGGCGCGGGCGGTGGCGTCGGAGGCGTTTGCCGCGCTGAAACCGGGTGAGGGGTTGGAGCTTGGCTTTCCCGCCGGGCTGGCGGCCGAGTCGGTGCAGATATTGCGGCTGGCGCGCAGGGCCACGCAGGCACAGGCGCGCAAGGCCGGGGCGTCGGTCGGGCGCAGCCTGTCGCCGCTGGCCACGCTGGTGCTGGCCGAAAACCACCCCCTGGCCGCTGATATCGCCTTTGGTCTGGCGATGCGCGCCTATGACTTCACCGCGCACAAGACCGCCGAGGCAAAGCCCGCTGGCCCGGTCACATTGATGGTCAGCGCGCCGGAGAAAGTGGCCGCCGCGGCCAGTGCCGGGGCGGCGGTGGCCGAAGGCGTGTTCTTCACCCGTGATCTGGTGAACGAACCCGCCAATGTGCTGACAACCGACGATTTCGCCGCCCGCCTCGCCGCGATGCACGAACTTGGGCTTGATGTCGAGATTCTGGAGGAAGACGACCTGCGCAAGCTGGGCATGGGGGCTTTGCTGGGCGTCGGCATGGGGTCGGAGACACCGTCCAAGGTCGTGGTGATGCAGTGGAACGGCGGGACGAAAGGCGAGGCCCCGTTTGCGCTGGTCGGCAAGGGTGTGGTGTTCGACACCGGCGGCATCTCGATCAAGCCTGCTGGTGGCATGGAAGAGATGACCATGGATATGGGCGGCGCTGCCGTGGTCGCGGGCGTGATGCGCACGCTCGCGCTGCGCAAGGCAAAGGCCAATGTGGTCGGGCTGGTCGGTTTGGTCGAGAACATGCCTGATGGCCGGGCACAGCGGCCGGGCGATGTGGTGAAATCCATGAAGGGCGACACGATCGAGGTGATCAACACCGATGCCGAGGGCCGTCTGGTGCTGGCCGATGTGCTCTGGTACGTGCAGGAGCGGTTCAAGCCAACGGGAATGATCGACCTTGCCACTCTGACCGGTGCGGTGATCGTGGCGCTGGGGCACGAGAATACCGGCGTGTTCTCCAATGATGACGCGCTCTGCGATGCCTTCCTGAAAGCGGCGAAAGCCGAAGGCGAGGGCGCCTGGCGGCTGCCGATGGGTGAGGCCTATGATGCCAAGCTGAAATCCCGCATCGCCGATATGATGAACGTCGGCGGCCGCGACGGCGGCGCGATCACGGCGGCACAGTTCCTCGCGCGCTTTGTGAAACCGGATATGCCCTGGTGCCATCTGGATATCGCCGGTACCGCGCTGCTGAAGGCCGAAAGCACGCTCGCGCCCAAAGGCGCCACCGGCTGGGGCGTGATGGCGCTGGACCGGCTGATCCGCGACCGCTTCGAGGTGAAATAGCCCCCATGGGCATCGTGATGTTCTACCACCTGACCCGGTCCACGGCGGAACAGACCGCGCGGGTGCTGATCACCCGCGCGCGCGGGCAGGGCTGGAACCTGATGATCCGTGGCACCGGGGTGGCGGAACTGAACCGTCTGGACGCCCGGCTCTGGACCGCCCCTGCCGAGGGTTTCCTGCCCCATGGCCTTGCGGGCGGCCCGCATGACGCCCGCCAGCCGGTGCTGCTGGGCACCGGCCCGGTGACCAACGGAGCCAAAGGCCTCCTCCTCATCGACGGGGCCGAGGTGGACCCGTTCGAGGCGCAAGGCCTCGAACGGGTCTGGGTGCTGTTCGACGCCGCCAACCCCGACCGCCTGTCACAAGCGCGCAACCAGTGGAAACGCCTGACAGACGCAGGTTTGCCCGCGCAATACTGGTCCGAGGAATCGGGCAAATGGGAAAAGAAGGCCGAAAAAGGCTGACCTGCCGCCGCCGCGCGCCGGGCTGATGTCGGAGCCTCCGGCGGGAGTATTTTGCAAGCAACAAATACCAAGCGCAGCCCTGTGAATTGCTGCTTTCCAAATACTCCCGCCGGAGGCGTCCCGCCCTGTCCGCCGCGCGCCCGTCAGCACTCAGCGCCGCAAGATCATCTCGCCGCCGGTGATCTCGATGCTGTAGCGTCCCAGATAGGACATGCCCAGCAGAGAGGTATCAAGATCGCCCTGATTGACCACGGCGCCCACACGGGCATCGCGGTGGGGGCCGAGTTCCACCTCGGGCAGCGTGACCCGGGCGGTGCGCACGATGCCATTGGCGGTGCGGGCCTCGCCGATGAAGGCGAGGTTGGCGGGGTCTATGCCAAGCCGCCTTGCATCGGCAAGGCTCAGCACCACCTGCGTGGCTCCGGTATCGACCATGAAGGCAACCGGCGTGCCGTTGACGGTCAGGGTCAGGTAGTAGTGGCCATCGGGCGCGCGGGGCAGGCGGATCGCATCGCCCTCGATCACTGCCTGCCGGGGCAGGAGGTCGGGGCGCAGGTCCTGCCAGAGCCCGTAGCCCGCCATCAGCCCCACAACGATCAACCCCCACGCGGCGGCGGTGCGCAGGGCCTGGCCCATGCGGCCCCGGAATTCCACAACCAGATAGCCACCGACCGCTGCCAGCAGCAGGCCGAGATAGGCCAGTCGTGCGATCATGTCGCCGTCCATGCAGGCTCCTTCCGCTTTGGGTTAAAGCTAGGGGTCCGGGAGGCGAAGTGCAATCAGTGCAGGGTCAGATCAGGCCGGTCTGCCGGATGCCGTCGATCACGAATTGCACCGACAGGGCGGCCAGCAGCATGCCCAGGAGGCGGGTGATCACGATGGTGCCGGTGCGACCCAGCATCCGCTCCAGCGGCGGTGACGCCAGCAGGAAGAAGAAGGTGACGAGGATCATGCCCCAGGTCAGCCCCAGCACCGCAAATGTCGCAGGCCAGTCGCCGCCGCCCTGACCGATCAGCAGGATGATCGAGGCGATCGCGCCGGGCCCCGCGATCAGCGGCGTGGCCAGAGGGAACACCGAAGGGTCATGATCGGCGTCGGGGGTCTGGCCCTCGCGCCGCGTGGTGCGGCGTTCGAACAGCATGTCAAGCGCGGTGAGGAACAACAGGATGCCGCCCGCGATCCGGAACGCCGACATCGAGATCCCGATGAAGCCCAGGATCGCCTCTCCGGCCAGACCGAACAACGTGAGCAGGACCGTGGCGATCAGGCAGGCGCGCTGCGCCATGGCGCGGCGTTGTTGCGCATCCATGCCGCGTGTCAGCGCGATGAACAAGGGCACCAACCCCGGCGGGTCGATCACCACGAACAGCGTGGCAAAGGCTGTGATCAAAAAGGCGGTTTCCATGCGCGCAACCGTAGCGGGGCAGGGCGCACGGAGGCAAGAGCGTGTATGGATCGATCAGCCCGCGCGATGGGTCTTTTTTGGGGTCGGGCTTACGCGGGTGTGACGCCGTCCTTGGAGAGGATACAGGGCGTCAGCAGGAAATACCGTGCATAATTTGCTGCCCGCAGCGCTTTGACCAGCCGGTCCGACATGAACAGCGGGCCAACCAATCGTGGATCCTGCCAGATATCGGGGGCGCAGGAAAAGCCCGGTTTCACCACGAAGGTGGCTTTTCTATCGTCAGACGGCGGCGTGAACATGGGAACCCATTCTCCCGCCGCTGACAGGCGCTTTCGCAGCGACGTCGAACGCTCCAGATCCAGCGTCTCGATAGCATTGCCGATGGTCAGGATGCGGTAATCGCGTGAAACCATAGTGGTTCGGTCATATTGTAGCAGCTCGACCGGATGCAACCGGCCCAGACCAAGGTTGAACCGGCCTATCAGGGCGGCCAGCGGTGGATTGAGCGCCAGAAACGACATCAGGATCAGGGGCGGAAGCGATTCCTCGAAGGTCCAGTTGTTGGTGTGAAAGTGCTGCCGGGGCATTTCGTCTTCGCGGATCTCGCCGCCTCGCATCTTGCGGTTCGACAGAGCCATGAGCCGCTCGGTCGGATGCACCCGGCCGTTGGGCAAGATATCCACATCCATGAATGCGCGACTGAACTCCGTGTTGAAATACGCGCTGCTGAGCCAGACCGGATCGCCCGGTTTGGTCGAAGGCTCTTGTGCGACATCACCCATGGATGCGTGCTCCATTTGTCTTTCAGGGCATGTTTGAAGCGGCGCGCGCTCATTGCCCGCCCAAGCGCCGCAAACGTGCCAAAGCCGCGACGTGTTGGCAAGCCCTGCGCCGGGTTGGGGGGCGTGGTCAGGCCGCGCTTTCCAGCTTTTCCTGCGCGGCCAGCCAGAGCGCCTCGGCCTTGTCGAGGGCGTTCATGACTTCGGCGTATTTCTTGTTCCAGGTTTCCAGCTCTCCGATGCGGGCGGCCTCATAAAGCTCGGGGTCGGCCAGTTTTTTCGCCAGACGGTCGCGCATCTCGTTCAGTTTCGCCAGCCGTTCCTCGCATTTGCGGACCTCGGCTTTCAGCACGAGAACTTCGTCGCGGCTGGCTTTTTTCGGTTTTTCCACAGGCTTGGCGACGGGCTTTTCGCCCTCTTCCCCGGCCAGCAGCATCTTGCGGTAAGCCTCCAGGTCTTCGGTATAGGGCGTCACCGCCCCACCCTTGACCAGCCAAAGCCGGTCGGCCACGAGGCCCAGAAGGTGCATGTCGTGGCTGACAAGGATCACCGCGCCCGAGTATTCGGTCAGCGCCTCCACCAGCGCCTCGCGCGATTCGATGTCCAGGTGGTTGGTCGGCTCGTCCAGGATCAGCAGATGCGGCGCGTCGATGGTGGCCAGCAAAAGCGACAGCCGCGCCTTTTGCCCGCCCGACAGGCGGCCCACCACCGTTTCGGCCTGATCGGCCATCAGGCCAAAGCCTGCCAGCCGCGCGCGCAGGCGGGGTTGACCTTCGGCCGGGCGCAGGCGTTGCAGGTGTTGCAGCGGGGTCTCGTCGATATGCAGCTCATCCACCTGATGCTGGGCGAAATAGCCGATGCGCAGCTTGCTTGAGCGCACGATCTTGCCCGCCATCGCCTCAAGCTTGCCCGCCAGCAGTTTCGACAGCGTCGATTTGCCCTCGCCGTTGCGGCCCAGAAGGGCGATGCGGTCGTCCTGATCAATGCGCAGCGACAGGTTTTTCAGCACCGCCGGGCCGCCGTAGCCCACCGCAGCGCCTTCCATGTTGATGATCGGGGGCGACAGCTCTTCGGGCGCGGGGAAGGTGAAGACCACCTTTTTTGCATCCTCCGGCGCGGTGATGGTTTCCATCTTTTCCAGCATCTTCACCCGCGACTGTGCCTGCACCGCCTTGGTGGCAGAGGCGCGGAAGCGGTCGACAAAGCTTTGCAGGTGGGCGCGGCGGGCCTCTTGCTTTTTCGCCTCGGCCTGAAGCACGGCGCGGCGTTCGGCCACTTGCCGGGCGAACTGGTCATAGGGGCCGGACCAGTAGGTGAGTTTCTTCTGATCCAGATGCAGGATGCCGGTGACGGCGCGGTTCAGCAGGCCCCGGTCGTGGCTGATGATCAGCACGGTATGGGGATATTTCTGCAGGTAGCTTTCCAGCCACAGGGCCCCTTCAAGGTCGAGATAGTTGGTCGGTTCGTCCAGCAGCAGATAATCGGGCTGGGCGAACAGCACCCCCGCCAGTGCCACCCGCATCCGCCAGCCGCCGGAAAAGTCGGAACAGGGGCGCTTTTGCGCCTCTGCGTCAAAGCCAAGCCCCTTGAGGATCGAGGCGGCGCGGCCTTCGGCCGACCAGGCGTCGATGTCGGACAGGCGGGCCTGGATTTCGGCTATGCGATGGGGGTCTTTTGCGGTTTCCGCCTCGGCCAGCAAGGCGTTGCGCTCGGTGTCCGCCTCCAGCACCGTGTCGAGCAGCGAGGTCGAAGACGACGGCACCTCTTGCGCCACGCCGCCGATGCGGGCGCGGTTGGGCAGGGTGATGGTGCCGCCCTCCAGCGCCAGCTCGCCCCGGATCAGGCGGAAGAGTGTGGTCTTGCCTGCGCCGTTGCGGCCGACAAGGCCGACCTTGTGGCCGGTGGGAATGGTGGCCGAGGCCCCCTCGAACAGGGGGCGGCCTTCGACGTTATAGGTGATGTCTTCGATGCGTAACATGGGGGTGGAGTGCCTCAGGGCCAAGGGAAGGTCAAGCGCTGGCGAGGGGGGCGGGGTGGATTGCGCTGTGGGCGCGCGCATTTTGCGGCAGGTGCCGCATCCCACACCCTCATCCCCTCCCCACGGAGGGGCAGGGAGAGGGAGGGGGGCTGCGCCGAACGTTCAGACCGTGATGCGGCGCTTGTGCCAGGTATAGAAGGTGATGGCGGCCATGGCGGCTGCGGCTCCGGCGGCGATCAGCCCCACCACGAGGTTGCTGTCGGCATTGGCGATCATGATGCCGATCAGCGCCCAGACCACGGTGATGCCATAGACCGGCATATAGGGGCGCAGCCATTGCACCATTCCGGCGATGCCCAGCACCACCGCGATCATCACCACGGCGCTTTCGGTATCGGTCAGCACACCATAGCCCCCCAGCAGAACCCCGACCGAGACCGCAGAGGCGGCGGAAAGCCAACCCGCATACATGGCAAGCGGGGCGGAGAGAATCCAGGGATCATAGAACTCGTCGGCCTGGAAGAAGGCGACCATGGCGGTGGCCAGCATGAACAGGATGCCGAGGGTGGCCAGCAGCGGATAGGCGCCTGCGATGGCGAGCCAGAGGGTGCCGAGGACCAGCGAGGCGATCAGGGGCGCGCGCACCGCGTCCCAATCCATGCTGTGGGCGCGTTTCCAGTAGCCGTAACCGGCGTGGAGAATCAGCCAGAGATAGATCACCGACCAGATCGAAAAGGCATATCCCGCCGGTTGCACCGCCGGGTTGGGGATCTGCACCGGAAAGCGCCCGGGGTCATAGCCGGTGAAGGTCGGCGTGACAAAGGGGGCCACGGCAAAGGTGAGCGTGACGAGGATCAGGAAAATGGCGCGCAGGGTCATGGGTTACCTTGAGAACATGTCTTGGAACAAACGCGCCCCGCGCGATCTGGTTTCACACCAGTTGGCCGGTGGCGCTGATTTTTGTCTTGCCGCCCAGATAGGGGTGCAGCGCGGCGGGCAGATCGACCGAGCCATCGGCCTGTTGGCCGTTTTCCAGCACCGCGATCAGGCAGCGGCCCACGGCGAGGCCGGAGCCGTTGAGGGTGGCAACATATTCGGGCTTGCCACCCCCGTTTTCAGATTTGGCGGGGCGGTAGCGCGCGTTCATCCGCCGGGCCTGGAACTGGCCGCAGGTGGAGACGGAGCTGATCTCGCGATACTGGTTCTGGCCGGGCAGCCACGCCTCCAGATCAAAGGTGCGCTGCGCGCCGAAGCCCATGTCGCCGGTGCACAGGATGATGGTGCGGTAGGGGATTTCCAGCTTTTCAAGGATGGCTTCGGCACAGCGTCGCATGCGTTCCTGTTCGTCGAGATGGGTCTCGGGCGTGCAGATCGTCACCATCTCCACCTTTTCGAACTGGTGCTGGCGCAGCATGCCGGAGGTGTCCTTGCCTGCCGACCCAGCCTCGGATCGGAAGCATTGAGTGTGGGCGGTCATGCGGATCGGGAGTTGCGCCTCATCCAGAATGTCCCCGGCGACGGTGTTGGTCAGCGTCACCTCGGACGTGGGGATCAGCCACCAGCCGTTGGTGGTCTGGTAGCTGTCTTCGGCGAATTTCGGCAGCTGGTTGGTGCCGTACATCGCGTCATCCTTGACCAGAACCGGCGTCCACATTTCCTGCAAGCCATGATCTTCGACATGGGTATCCAGCATGAATTGCGCCAGCGCGCGGTGGACGCGGGTGACGGCCCCGCGCAGCACGACAAAGCGGCTGCCCGACAGTTTGGCGGCGGTCTCGAAATCCATGCCGGGTTTCACGCCTGCGATGTCGAAATGCTCTTTCGGTGCGAAGTCAAAGGCGCGCGTGGTGCCCCAGCGATGGATTTCGACGTTGTCCGCCTCGTCCTTGCCATCGGGGACTTCAGGCAGCGGCAGATTGTCGATGCCCATCAAAAGGTCACGCAGGGCAACGTCCTGCTCACCGGCCTCGGTGGTTAGCCGGGCAATGTCGGCCTTGGTCTGCGCCACCAACGCGCGCAGGCGTTCGAATTCTGTATCATCGCCACGCGCCTTGGCAGCGCCCACCTCTTTGCTGGCGCGGTTCTGTTCGGCCTGCGCGGTTTCTGCCGCCACGATTTTCGCGCGGCGGTCAGCATCCAGCGCCAGAATCTCCGACGACATCGCGGAAAGTCCCCGGCGGGCCAGAGCGGCGTCGAACGCCGCGGGGTTTTCGCGGATGGCTTTGATGTCGTGCATGATGGCCTCGTATGGTTGTCGCCCCGGCTTATGCCCCAAATGCCCGCGCGGAAAAAGGGGGTGCGAAAAGCTGACCAAAAGCCCTACCATTCCGGACCGGCCCCGCATATATGGCAGGCCAAGGGCCGCTGACAGGCCCGGCTTGCAGCCGCAAGGCCCCGAAGATAGGGTTCGCGGCGATGAAATCCGGGGGTCTTCCCCGCCCGACAGTGATGAGGATGCCGATGTTCGCAACCCCCGCCTATGCTCAAGCCGCCGGTGGCGGCATGGCCGCTTTCACCAGTTTCGTGCCGCTGATCCTGATTTTCGGGATCATGTATTTCCTGTTGATCCGCCCGCAGCAGAAAAAGCTGAAAGAGCACAAGGCGCTGGTCGAGGCGCTGCGCCGCGGCGATCAGGTGCTGACGCAAGGCGGCATCGTCGGCAAGGTGACCCATGTGAATGAAGACGGCACGATCCTTGTCGAGATTGCCGACAATGTGAAGGTCAAGATCGTGAAAGCCACGATCGTATCGGTCATGAACAAGACCGAACCAGCCGCCGCCTGAAGGGGAAGCCAGCGATGAACTCGATGCCGCTGTGGAAGCGTGTGATCATCCTTGTCATTTGTGCATGGGGTATCGTCGCGGCTGCGCCCAACCTGAACTACACAAATATCGAGCGGCATAACGATGCCCGCGCCGCTGTCGAGGCGGCGGGCGGCACGGCGACGGCCGAACAGGCCGCCGATCTGGCGCTCTGGCCGAACTGGCTGCCGTCGTCTCTGGTGAACCTTGGGCTTGACCTGCGCGGTGGCGCGCATCTGCTGGCCGAGGTCAAGGTCGAGGATGTCTACAAGGCCCGGATGGATGCGCTCTGGCCCGAGGTGCGCGACGCGTTGCGCAACCAGCGCGAGGCGGTCGGCAATGTGCGCCGCCAGCCCAGCCCGGAGGGCACGCTGCGGGTGGCAATCTCTGAACCCGGCGGCATGGCTGCCGCCCTTCAGGCGGTGCGCGCGCTGGCCACCCCGGTGGTCAGCCTGACCGGCGTGGGTCAGAATGACATCGACGTGAGCGCCGAGGGCCTCGACATCGTGATCCAGCTCTCGGTGGCCGAACGTGCCGCCACCGATGACCGCACCATCCAGCAAAGCCTTGAAATCGTGCGCCGCCGGGTGGATGAGGTCGGCACGCGCGAACCGACGATTCAGCGCCAGGGCTCCGACCGGATCCTGATCCAGGTGCCCGGCATCGGGTCGGCTGCCGAACTCAAGGCGCTGATCGGCACCACGGCGAAGCTGACCTTCAACCCGGTGATCGGGCGCACATCTGACGCAGGCGCAAGCCCCGGCCCGCGCAACATGCTGCTGCCGTCGATGGACGAGAGCGGCACCTATTACATCGTCGAGGAAACCCCGGTGGTGACCGGCGAGGAACTGGTCGATGCGCAACCGGCGTTTGACCAGAACAACCGTCCCGCCGTCAATTTCCGCTTCAACCCGCAGGGCGCGCGCAAGTTTGGTGACTATACGGCGGCCAATATCGGCGCACCATTTGCCATCGTGCTGGATTCCGAGGTGATTTCCGCCCCGGTGATCCAGAGCCATATTCCCGGCGGATCGGGCATCATCACCGGCTCGTTCACGGTAGAGCAATCGACTGAACTCGCGGTGCTGTTGCGCGCCGGTGCCTTGCCTGCGGAACTGACCTTTCTGGAAGAACGCACCATCGGCCCGGAGCTGGGGCAGGACAGCATTGATGCGGGCAAGACCGCTGCCCTGATCGCCATGGGCGCGGTGGTGTTCTTCATGATCGCCAGCTACGGTCTGTTCGGCACCTTCGCCACCATCGCGCTTGGCATCAACGTGGCGCTGCTGTTCGGCGCGCTCTCGACCATCGGCGGCACGCTGACCCTGCCGGGAATCGCGGGCATCGTGCTGACCATCGGTATGGCGGTGGATGCAAATGTGCTGGTGTTCGAGCGTATCCGCGAGGAATTGCGCAATGCCAAGACCCCCGGCCGAGCGATCCAGCTTGGCTATGAAAAGGCGATGTCGGCGATCATCGATGCCAATATCACCACCTTCATCACCGCCACGGTGCTGTTTGCCGTGGGCTCCGGCCCGGTGCGCGGCTTTGCCATCACGCTGGGCATCGGCATCATCACCTCGGTCTTCACCGCGCTGTTCGTGACGCGGGTGCTGGTCGAGATCTGGGTCGGCTGGCGCCGCCCGAAGACCATCATCGTGTAAGGGAAAAACACATGGCTTTCCGTCTGCGTCTTGCGCCCGACAACACGAACATCAATTTCTTTGCCTATCAATGGGCGATGCTTGTCGCCTCCTGCGTGACGATCGTCGCCTCCATCGTGCTCTGGGCGGTGATGGGGCTGAACTTCGGCATCGACTTCCAGGGCGGCACCACGATCCGCACCGAAAGCCGCTCCGCGGTGGATGTGGGGGCCTACCGGCAGGCGATGGCGGGGCTTGAGCTGGGCGACATCTCGATCACCGAAGTGTTCGACCCCACCTTTGATGCCGATCAGTTCGTGGCCCAGGTCCGCATCGCGGCGCAGGACGGCTCCGAGGCGGTGACGCCGGAAATCATCCTCGCGGTGGAAGAGGTGCTGAAAACGGTGGACCCGTCGATCACCTTTCCTTCGGTGGAATCGGTCGGCCCCAAGGTCTCGGGCGAGCTGATCCTCAGCGCGATCCTCGCGGTGCTTGGCGCATCGGGCGCGATCCTGATCTACATCTGGCTGCGGTTCGAGTGGCAATATGCTGTCGGCGCGGTGGCTGCACTGGTGCATGATATCATCATCACTATCGGTGTGTTCGCGCTGTTCCAGATCAAGTTCGATCTGGCCATCGTGGCGGCATTGCTGACGATCCTTGGCTATTCGATCAACGACACCGTGGTGATCTTCGACCGGCTGCGTGAAAATCTGGTCAAATACAAGACAATGCCGCTGCGAGACGTGATGA
Organism: Paracoccaceae bacterium; assembly: GCA_046296515.1. Classification (GTDB taxonomy): domain Bacteria; phylum Pseudomonadota; class Alphaproteobacteria; order Rhodobacterales; family Rhodobacteraceae; genus Pseudotabrizicola. Next base: position 269,603 of record JBKBKR010000001.1, read on the forward strand.
ACCTTTCCGCCAATGAAACCCTGTCGCGCACCTTGATGACCACCGGCACCACATTGATCGCGCTGATTGCCATGTTGATCTTCGGCGGTGACGTGATCCGTGGCTTTGTCTTTGCCATCACCTTCGGCATCGTGATCGGCACTTATTCCTCGGTCTATGTTGCCAAGAACCTTGTCCTGATGATCGGGCTCGATCGCAGCGACAAGCCGAAGAAGGATGGCAAGCCAGACGATTTCGCCAATATCGACGCATGATGCGATGCGCCTGACCGAAATCAGCTACGGCACCGCGAAAGCCATCGACGGCTATGGCCCCGGCTTTTTCCGTGTCGGCGGCCATGTGCTGCGCGGGGCCTGCCTGATCACGCCCTGGGATGCCGGGCTTTGGGGCGGGTTTGACGATACGGCAACCCCGCTCTCTCTCGCAGGCCGCATCGACGTGCTCTTCGTCGGCACCGGCGCGGAAATTGCGCATCCGCCGGCCGCTTTCCGCAGCCTGATGGAAGCTTCCGGCATCGGGGTGGAGGTGATGAACTCGCCCGCCGCTTGCCGCACCTACAATGTGCTGCTGTCCGAGGGCCGCCGCATCGCCGCCGCCCTGTTGCCAGTGGCGTCGGTCAAGGGCTGAGCCCCTGCCGGATTGCTGCTTTCCAAATACTCCCGCCGGAGGCTCCGACACCAGCCACGCGTCTATCCAGCGGCAATCGTGATCACCGGTTCCATCCCCGCGAACTGATCCTGCGACAGATGGCACTTGATCTGATGCCCGCCCGCCAGCACCTGCACCGGCGGCAGCACCGTGTCACACAAGCCCCCCGATACCTGCGTTTTCCAGCGGCAGCGGGTCTGGAACGGGCAGCCTGGTGGCGGGTTCATCGCCGAAGGGATGTCGCCCTCCAGCACGATCCGGCGCTTTTTCACGCGGGTGTCGGCGATGGGGACCGCCGAGAGCAGCGCCTCGGTATAGGGGTGGTAGGGCGGGGCAAAGACCTGATCGGTGGTGCCGAGTTCGACCACATGGCCGAGATACATCACCATCACCCGGTCGCTGAGATAACGCACGATCGACAGGTCGTGGCTGATGAACAGCAGCGTGGTGTGGTTCTCGCGCTGGATATCCATCAACAGGTCGGTCACCGCCGCCTGCACCGACACATCGAGCGCCGAGACCGGCTCATCGGCCACCACCACTTTGGCCCCGCCGGCAAAGGCCCGCGCGATCCCCACCCGCTGTTTCTGCCCGCCGGAAAGCTGGCGCGGCATGCGGTCGGCGAAGGCGCGCGGCAGTTTGACCATGTCGAGCAGGGTCAGCATCCGGTCCACCCGGTCGGCTTCATCCTTGCCCTTCTGAAAGATTTCCAGCGCGCGGATGATCTGGCGGCCCACGGTCATGCTGGGGTTCAGCGTGTCGAACGGGTTCTGGAACACCATCTGCAGTTTCGAGACGGTATCGGTGTTGCGCGCCTCGATCGGGGTGTCCTGCACGTTTTCGTCAAACAGCATGATACTGCCACTGGTCGCGGTTTCCAGCCCCATCAGCACCTTGGCAAAGGTTGATTTGCCGCAGCCCGATTCGCCGACAATGGCGAGGGTTTCATTTTCATGCGCCTCGAAGCTCAGCGATTCATTGGCCTTGACGACCTTTTCCGCACCACCGCCAAAGGCACCGGAGGAGACGGCGTAGTATTTCTTGAGATCCTCCATCTTCAGCACCAGCCGGCCGGGGGGAAGCTTCTCGGTGACCTTGCCGAGTTTTGCGGGGGCGTCCCAGTCGATCCCGGACCAGCGCAGGCAGCGGGTGGCGTGGCGGTCGTGGGCGGGCACCGGGTCCATCGGGATATCGCCCGCGTTGCACAAGCCGTCGCGGAAATAATCACAGCGCGGGCCGAAGTTGCAGCCCGGTGGCCGTTCATGTGGCAGGGGGAAGTTGCCGGGAATGGCGATCAGCGGGCTGGAATTCTTGTCGGCACCGGGCAGCGGTATCGAGCGGAACAGCGCCTGCGTATAGGGGTGGCGCATCTTGTCGAAGACCTCCACCACATTGCCCGCCTCCACCGCCTCGCCGGAATACATTACGCACAGCCGGTCGCAGACATCGAGGATCAGGCCGAGGTTGTGGCTGATGAACAGCATCGAGGTGCCGTATTTGGTGCCCAGATCCTTGACCAGATCGACGATCCCCGCCTCCACCGTCACATCCAGCGCGGTGGTGGGCTCGTCGAGGATGAGCAGGGCCGGTTTGGCCATCAGCGCCATGGCGATGACAATGCGCTGCTGCTGGCCGCCCGAGAGCTGGTGCGGATAGGCGCGCAAAATGCGGTCGGGGTCGGGCAGGCGGACATCGGCGATGATCTGGCGGGCGAGTTTGAGGGCCTCGGCCCGGCCCATGCCCTGATGGATCATCGGCACCTCGGCCAGCTGGTCGCCCACGCGCATCGCGGGGTTCAGGCTGGCCATCGGCTCCTGATAGATCATCGCGATTTCCGAGCCGCGGATATGGCGCAGCTCTTCGTCCTCCATATGGGTGAGGTCGCGGCCCTTGAATTTGATGCTGCCGCCGGTGATGCGCCCGTTCTTGCCAAGGTCGCGCATCACCGCGAGGGCCACGGTGGATTTGCCACAACCGGACTCGCCCACCAGCCCCATGGATTCGCCCGGCATCACGGTGCAGGAAAAATCCATCACGGCAGGGATTTCCCGCAGCCGGGTGAAGAAGGAGATCGAGAGGTTCTCGATTTCGAGGATGGGTTTGGAGGGGTCCCAGTCGGTCATGTGTGGTTCCTTTGGGAGAGGTCAGGACCGGGGGCCAGCCCCCGGACCCCCGGGATATTTATGAACAGATGAAAGCGGGGACGGGCATCTAGTCCCTCATGCTTTCTTCGCGCAACCCATCGGCGAGGAGGTTGAGGCCGAGCACAAGACTCATCAGGGCAAGGGCGGGGACGACGGCGGGATGGGGGTAGATCGACAGCAGGCGCCGGCCATCGTCGATGGTGCTGCCCCAGTCGGGGGATTCAGGCGAGACGCCGAGGCCGAAGAAGCCCAGCGTGCCAAGGAGGATGGTGGTATAGCCGATGCGCAGGCAGAAATCGACGATCAGCGGGCCACGGGCATTGGGCAGGATTTCCCACAGCATGATGTACCACGGGCCCTCGCCCCTTGTTTGCCCGGCGGCGACGTAATCGCGGGATTTGAGATCCATCACGATGCCGCGCACGATGCGGAACACGGTGGGCGCGTTGACGAAGACCACCGAGACGAAGACGTTGAGCAGGTTCGGGTCCATCGACCAGATTCCGGTGGGGTCCATGTTGAAGGCCAGCCCGGAATAGGCCCAGAGGCCGATGGCGAGTGCCGCGCCGACATAGAGGTTGCGCTTGGCGGGGGTGGTGAAAAAGCGGCTGTTCAGGAGCACCGAGACGAAGATCACCGGGAACAGGAACAGCACGGCGGCGAGAGCGATCGGCACGCCGGTGGAGCGGATTTCGGGGGTGACCAGCAGGTAGAACAGCAGGATCACCGGGAAGGCCAGCACCAGATTGGCGATGAAGCTGAGGCCGGTATCGAGCTTGCCGCCGAAGTATCCGGCGGGCAGGCCCAGGGTGATGCCGACCATGAAGGCGATCACGGTGGCGGCGGGCGCGATGGTCAGCACCCGGCGCGCACCCATCACCACGCGGCTGAACACATCGCGCGCGATGTGGTCGCCGCCCAGCAGATACCATTGGTCGGAATTGGGGACCGGGGTGCCGGGCAACACGTTCTTCATCTGCGAGATCTGGCCCAGCGGGTCGAAGGTGATGATCATGTCGGCAAAGATCGCCGTGAACACCCAGAACATCACGATGACAAAGCCGGTCATCCCGACGCGGGAGTCAAACAGCTTGCCATAAAGGCCGAGGCGGCGGCGGAACTGCAGCGACAGGGTGACGGTGACGATCAGCGCCGCCCAGACCGGCCAGAACCGGAGGGCCATGTGCGCGAAGATCATCGGCCAAGAGAGGGGTTCCATATGTGTCTTTCCTCAGCTCAGCCGGATGCGGGGGTTCAGGAACACGTAGCCGATGTCGGAGATCAGCTGGGTCAACAGCACGACAAAGACAGCGACGACAGAACAGGCAAGCAGGAGCTGGATGTCGTTGTTGCCGGCGGCCTGCACCAGTGTCCAGCCGAAGCCTTTGTAGTTGAACAGGGTTTCCACGATCACAACACCGTTCAAGAGCCACGGGAACTGCAGCATGATCACGGTGAAGGGGGCGATCAGCGCGTTGCGCAGCGCGTGTTTCAGGATCACCTGATGGAAGGCCACACCCTTGAGCCTTGCGGTGCGGATGTATTGCTGGGTCATCACCTCGGTCATCGAGGCGCGGGTCATCCGGGCGATATAGCCGATTCCGTAAAGGGCGATGGTCATCACCGGCAGGGCGAAGTTCCAGAAGGTGATCTTGTCGATGGCCGATGTGGCGGTGCCGAAGAACAGGGTGCGCCCGCTGATCCAGCCCCATTCGGCGAGGATGGGCGAGATGCCGGTGGTGGCGGAGGCAAAGATCACCACAAGGATGACGCCGGAAACATATTCCGGCGTGGCGGTGGTGGCGATGGCGAAGGTGGAGAGCACACGGTCGGTGCGGCTGCCCTCGCGCATGCCCGAGAGCACGCCGATGATCAGAGAGACCGGCACCATCACCAGCATGACCCAGAGCATCAGCCAGGCGGTGGCGCCCAGTTTCTCGGTCACGGTCTTGATCACCGGCTCGCGGAACACGGTGGAGGTGCCCCAGTCGCCCTGCAGGATGCCGCAAAAGCGTGGTGCCTCCTCGGTGGTGACGTCGCGCGTGATGCAGCGGCCACGGGTCACGCCTTGGGCATCGGTGCGCAGCCAGCCGGGGGCGACGCCAAGCCATTGGCCATAGCGCATCACCATCGAGCCGCTATGGCCGTTGTTCTCGATCCAGGACAGCACCGCGTCATCCGTCATCCGGACCGAGCCCTCGGTGCGGGCCAGTTTTTCAAGATTGGGGGCAAGGTTGGTCAGGCTGAACACGATGAAACTGAGCGTCAGCGCAGTCAGGATCATCACGCCGACCCGGCGCAGCAGAAACGGCAGCATGGCTTTATCCTTCCCTTGCGGATCGTGGCAAAGGGTGGGTGCGGGCAGGTGTCCGCGGAACGGACTGCGGCACGGGTGCCGCAGTCCGATGGGGCCGGATCAGGCCAGCGACCACTTGTAATGGTGGTGTTCGAACGACGGGTGCATGTCGATGTTCACACCGTCGCGCGCATGACGGTAAAGCGAGCGCCAGAACGGCTGGATGATGTAGCCTTCATCCTGCAGGATGGTTTGCAGCGTCACCATCACCTCGCGCCGGGCATCGGCATCGGCCAGCGACAGGGCTTGTGTCATCGCCGCGTCAAAGTCGGGGTTGGCCATCCCGGTCTCGTTCCACGAGCCGGTGGAGGTATAGGCCAGCGCCATGTTCTGCACCGCCAGCGGGCGGTGGTTCCAGGTGGTGGAGGAGAACGGGTATTTCTGCCAGTCGTTCCAGAAGGTGGACCCCGGCATCACGGTGCGCTTGATATTGGCGCCTGCATCGCGCAATTGCGCCGCAACGGCATCGGTGGAGGCGGCCTCCCAACCATCATCCAGAGAGATCAGCTCGAATTCGGTATCGGCAAGACCGGCGGCTTCGAGCGCGGGACGCAGGCCTGCCGGGTCGATCACCTGTTTCGGAATCTCGGCATATTCCGGGTGAACCGGGCAGGCGTGGTGGTTTTCCGCCGTCGTGCCAAGATCGTTGTAGCCCAGTTCCAGAATGACCGCAGGATCAACCGCTTTCTGGATCGCCTGACGCACCGAGCGTTCCTTGTAAAGATCGCTGTTGGCCGAGTTCATCCGCATCACGATGGTCGAGGCGGTGATGGCCTCCAGCTTGTTCCAGCCCAGACCATCCAGCACGTCGATGAATTCGCCGGTGGATTCGTAGTTGCAGTCGATCTCGTCGGACCCGGCGAGGGCGACCATGGCAGCGGGATCGGTGCCGAAGTCGATATAATGGATTTCATCCAGCGGCACGGTTCCGCCCCACCAGGCATGGTCTTCGTTGCGGGCCAGAATGGCGCGCTGGCCGACCGACACCTCACGCGGAAGATATGGCCCGGTGCCGATCGGATTGGCTGCGGGATCGGAGCCATCGACATAAGATCCGTGCAGGACGGCAGCCGGGTAATCGGCCAGGTTGGCAATGACGGCCACATCGGACAGCGACATCAGCAACTGCACGGTCAGATCGTCGATCTTGACCACCGCACCGTCGCGCAGCGCTTTGGTGCCCTCATCGACCAGACCCATGAAGCGCGAGGCCATGGCATTGCCCTCGACCGAGCCATCGGCCCAGCGTTCAAACATGCGCACCACGTCATCGGCGGTAAAGGCGTCGCCATTGTTCCAAGTGATACCGGGGCGGACCTTCAGCGTGTATTGGGTGGCGTCGTCATTGGCTTCCCAGCTTTCCAGCAGGCGGCCTTCAAAGCTGCCATCGGGGTTGTATTGCACCAGGTATTCCAGCCAGCCGCGATAGACGTTGGCGATATGCGGCCAGTCGGCGGTGCGCGGGTCTTTCTGCGCCTTCACCTCCATGCCCACACGCAGGATGCCGCCGACCTTTGCCTCTTGAGCGCGGGCTGGCGCATCAAGGCCCAGCAGGGCATAGGCGGCAGGGGCAGTGACGCCCAGAGCGGTGGCGCGGGACAGGAATTCGCGGCGGCTGAGCTTGCCCGCGCGTACCTCATCGGCAAGCGTGGTCGCAGCCGGATGCAGCATCTCGGTCTTGTCGGTCATCTTGTGTCTCCCTGATGGCTGGGCCATCTTGAATTTCGTTTTGCACGATTGCGCCGGACTACGCCCATCGGGGCATGACCAGTCTGTTCTTGCCCGGCACAGGCATGATTGCGCCGGGGCATTGGCCCCATTGCGCAACACTTTGCTTCTGGCGTCAACGCCTGAAGTCGCCCCTTTGTGCAGCAAATACGACATCTTGTCGACCGCCCACCGGGAAATAATCCGGTCAGGCCACAGAAATCGCGTCAGGTTTCAAGCCTTTGGGCTCAGATCTCGCGGCGGAAGGCCGTGGGGGAACGCCCGGTCAGGTGCTGGAAGGACCGGGTGAAATAGGCGGGCGAGGTGAACCCCAGCGCCTCGCCGATGCGGGCGACCGGCATCCTGGTTTCCGCCAGCATCCGGCGCGCCTCGAAGATGCGCCGGTCCTGCAACACCTCGATCGCCGAGCGGCCGCAGGCGATGCGGCAACAGCGCGTCAGGTGGGTGGGGGTCACGCCAAGGGCGGCGGCGAATTCGCCGACGCCGGTGCCGTTGCGGAACTCCTGCTCCATCAGCGCGGTATAGCGCGCGACCAGACGGCGGGCGGCATCGGGTTTGGGGGTTTCTGGCGCAGCCTTGACCGACTGCCGTTCCAGCCAGACGCCCAGCAACCCAAGGTAGTGCCGGGTGGCCCGGTCATGGGCGGGAATGTCGCTTTCCATCTCGCGTTGCAGCGAATCAAGGATCACGTTGATCTCTTGCTGGGCATGCACCTCGCGGATGCGCAGGTGCTGCGCGGTCTCGGGCAGGGTCAGGTCGGTGTCGCGCCCGAAGAACACGGCGGTGCCGAAAACCTGCGGCCCGACCTCGAACCCGTGCATCACGCCCGCAGGGATGAACACCGCATTGTGTGCGGTATAACCACGGGTGACACCGGCGATGGTGATGCGGCCCTGTCCCTTGGTGAACCACAAGAACATCGGTTCCGAGATGGCGCGCATCGCCTCCACCCGCCAACGCCCGCCGGAGGCGAGCCTGGGGATGGCAATGACACGCAATTGGGAAAGGGCGCTGAGCTCGTTCATGGCGTCCTGCTGGTTGGGGCTGGGGACAGATAACCAGCCCGTGCCCCGTAACCCAAGCAGAATTATGACCTTCTCCACAGTTCAGGCACCCGCCTGTGGATAACTTGCATCTGTCGGCGGCAATCTGCCTATGCGGAAACGACCGGGGTCCAGTCGCGCATGCGGTTGCGCAACCATGTGCGCTGGCGCTTGGCATACTGGCGGCTGGCAAGCTTTGCAGCCTGCACAGCGGCATCAAGCGGCATCTCGCCGCGCAGATGCGCGATCAGTTCCGGCGCACCGATGGCCCGGGCCGAAGGGCGGTTTTCCTGCCAGAGCGGCAGCTCCGCCCGCGCCTCCTCCAGCGCGCCCGCCGCCATCATCAAATCGAACCGCCGGTCGATCCGGTCGTTCAACCACCCCACATCGGGGCGCAGCACCAGCGCCTCGGCGCGGCCCTGCGCAAGCAGCGGCGCGGGGGTGTCGGCCTGCCACGCCACCAGACCGCGCCCGGTTGCGCGCAGCACCTCCCAGGCGCGCTGCACCCGTGCCGGGTTGGCCCGATCAATCCGCGCCGCCGTCGCCGCGTCCAGCCCCGCCACCATCCCGGCCAGATCCGCCGCCCGCAGCGTATCGCCTTCGGCCCGCACCTGTGCCGGAATCTCCGGCACCTCGGCCAACCCTTCGGTCAGCGCCAGAAAATACAGACCCGTGCCGCCGACGATCACCACCGGACGGCCCAGCCACCCGCGCAGATCGCGCAGCCAATGCCCGACGGAATAGGCCTCATCCCGCCCGACATGACCATAAAGCGCGTGCGGCAGCGCCGCTTCATCCGCAGCACTTGGCCGCGCGGTCAGCAGCCGCCAGCAGCCATAGACCTGCAGCGCATCCGCATTGACGATCACCCGCCCGTCGCGCGCGGCCAGTTCCATCGCCAGGGCGGATTTGCCGCTTGCAGTCGGCCCGGCGATCAGCACCGGGGCCTCGCGCGAGATATTTGCCGGCAATTTCATCTGTTCCCAAATATCCCACGGGGGTACGGGGGTGTGAAACCCCCGTTCCGACAGCAGTCACAGGTTGAACCCGTCCCCGTTTTGCGACAGTTTGCGCCGCAATCCAATCGCGAAACGAGATACGAGGAAAGCCTATGACCACAGCGGCCCAGGAAAGCGGCGTGAAATACGACCGCGTGATGCTGAAAATCTCGGGCGAGGCGCTGATGGGCGATCAGGCATATGGCCTGCATCCACCCACCGTGGAGCGGGTCGCGCGCGAAATCAAGGCCGTGCATGATCTGGGGGTCGAGATCTGCATGGTGATCGGCGGCGGCAATATCTTCCGCGGCCTGCAGGGAAGCGCCCAGGGGATGGAGCGCACGACAGCCGACTATATGGGGATGCTGGCGACGGTGATGAACGCGCTTGCCATGCAGGCGGCGCTCGAATCGCTTGGCGTTTACACCCGCGTCATCAGCGCGATCCCGATGGATCAGGTCTGCGAGCCCTATATCCGCCGCCGCGCGGTGCGCCACCTGGAGAAAAAGCGGGTCTGCATATTTGCCGCCGGCACCGGCAACCCCTATTTCACCACCGATACGGCGGCGGCGCTGCGCGCGTCGGAAATGGCTTGTGAGGCGATCTTCATGGGTAAGAACGTGGATGGCATCTACGACAGCGATCCCAAGACCAACCCGGATGCCAAACGCTATGATGACATCACTTATGATGATGTGCTGCAACGCAACCTCAAGGTGATGGACGCCTCGGCCATTGCGCTGTGCCGCGACAACCGGATGCCGCTGGTGGTCTTCGCGCTGTCCGAGCCAGGCGGGTTCAAGGGCATCATGGCGGGGCAGGGCACCTACACGATCGTGCACGACTGATCCTTGCCGGTCACGGTGCGAGCGCGCGTCGCGGGGCTATACCCATTGGCCGGCATCGCATATAGAAACGAAAATCGCCCGCTGGACCTGTAACCTGCCGGGCGCCGACGAAGGAACGAACCCATGGCCGACGATTTCGAACTGGATACTGACGATCTTTCCCGCCGCATGGATGGCGCGATCAATGCGCTGCGCACCGAATTCGCGTCCTTGCGCACGGGCCGCGCCTCGGGCTCGATGCTGGAACCCATACAGGTCGATGCTTACGGCCAGATGACACCGATCAACCAGCTGGGCACCGTGAACGTGCCCGAACCGCGCATGGTCACGATCAATGTCTGGGACAAGGGCATGGTCAACAAGGTGGAAAAGGCGATCCGCGAATCCGGACTGGGCATCAACCCCCAGACCAATGGCACCATCATCATGCTGCCGATCCCCGAGCTGAACGAACAGCGCCGCAAGGAGTTGACCAAGGTGGCCGCCTCCTATGCCGAAAACGCCCGTGTCGCCGTGCGCAACCTGCGCCGCGACGGGATGGACCAGATCAAGAAGGCCAAGGGTGACGGGCTGTCGGAAGATGACGTCAAGTTCTGGGAATCCGAAGTGCAGGACATGACCGACAAGTATATCAAGCTGGTCGATCAGACGCTTGAGGGCAAGCAGGCCGAGATCATGCAGGTCTGACCGCGGGGTGTTCGCCCCCTGCTGCACGTGACGATGGTTTGTGCTCCGGGCGCGTCGGCCCGGAGAGTTTTCGAAAAAAAGGACAGGGCTTGGCTTCCTCAGATACGGCAGATCACCAGCACCCCCGCCCTGCGGAACATGTCGCCATTATCATGGATGGCAACGGTCGCTGGGCCACCAACCGGGGCTGGCCGCGTCTGGTCGGCCATCGCAAGGGCGCGGAGCGGGTCAAGGAAATTGTGCGTTGTGCGCCTGATCTGGGCATCCGCTGGCTGACGATCTATGCGTTCTCGACCGAGAACTGGAAGCGCTCCACCGAAGAGGTGATGGGGCTGATGTCGATCTTCGCGCGCTACATCGAGCGTGAGGCCGACCGGCTGGCCGCCGAGGGCGTGCGGATGCGGTTCATCGGCGACCGCACCCCGCTGAACCCCAAGCTGCGCATGCTGATGCAGGGGATCGAGGCGCGGACCGCGGGGTTTACCCGGCTGAACCTGACGGTGGCAATCAATTACGGCGGTCGCGATGAACTGACCCGGGCGATGCGGAGCATTGCGGCAGATGTGGCGGAGGGGAAGCTTTCGTCCGGGGAAGTGAATGACGCGCTGGTCGGGTCGCGGCTGGATACGGCGGATCTGCCCGACCCGGATCTGGTGATCCGCACCAGCGGCGAGACCCGCACCTCGAACTATCTGGTCTGGCAGGCGGCTTACGCCGAATATGAATTCACCCCGACGCTGTGGCCCGATTTTTCGCCCGAAGAACTGGCGCAGATCGTCTCGCGCTTCGGCAACCGCGAGCGCCGCTATGGCGGGGTTGTCAACGGATGACAGAGGCGATTGCCCGCTGGGGAGACCTGAAAAAGCGCGTGATCTCCGCCGGGTTCATGCTGGCGGTCGGGGCGGGGGAATTGTGGCTGGGAGGGCTGCCGTTCTCGCTGCTGGTAATCGTGCTGACGGGCGTGATGTTCTGGGAACTTGCCAACATGACCGCGCCGGGGCGCAAGGGAACGCCGGTGGCGATGGGGCTGGTCGCCGCCGCCTGTCTGGCCGGGGCGGAGCTGTTCCGCGATGACCTGGCCTCGGCCCTACTGATCCTGCCGGGGTTGGCCCTGGCGCTGACGCCGCGCCGCGACCGGCGGATCGCCACGGTTTACGGCATCGCGATCATGGTGGCGGGCTATGGGCTGATCGAGCTGCGCAGCCCCGGTGTGCCGGCGATCCTGTGGCTGGTGGCGATTGTCATCGTGTCGGATGTGATGGGGTATTTTGTGGGCCGGCTTATGGGCGGACCGAAGTTCTGGCCCGCGATCAGCCCGAAGAAAACATGGTCCGGCACGGTGGCGGGTTGGGTCGGTGCGGTTGCGGTGTCGCTGGCCTTTGTCGCCACCGGCCATGCGCCCTGGCTGGCGGTGCTGCTTGCGCCCTTTGTCGCCTTTGCCGGGCAGTTGGGCGACATTGTTGAAAGCTGGATCAAGCGGCGGTCGGGGGTGAAGGACAGCTCCGCGCTGATCCCCGGTCACGGCGGGTTTCTGGACCGTTTCGATGCGCTGATCGGGGCGGTGGTACTGGTCATGCTGCTGGGGCTGTTCGCATCGCTGCCGATGCCCGCGCCGTTGGGGGGATGAGGGTGCGCAGCATTTCGATTTTTGGCGCGACAGGGTCGGTAGGGGAAAGCACCTTTGACCTGATCCGGCGGGCTGGCGGGGCAGGGGCGTTCCGCACGGTCGCGCTGACCGGGGGCCGCAATGTGACGCGGCTGGCCCAGATGGCGCGCGAGTTGCGGGCCGAGGTGGCGGTTTGTGCGGATGAGGCCTGCCTGCCCGCGCTGCGCGAGGCACTGGCGGGGACGGGCATCGAGACGGCGGCTGGCGATGCGGCGATTGCCGAGGCTGCCGACCGGCCTGCCGACTGGGTGATGAGCGCGATCGTGGGCGCAGCGGGGTTGGTGCCGGGCCTTCGCGCGCTGCGTCACGGGCGCACGCTGGCGCTTGCCAACAAGGAAAGTCTGGTGACGGCCGGGCCGCTGCTGATGGCGACGGCGGCGGCGCATGGCGCGCGGATCCTGCCGGTGGATTCGGAACATTCGGCGATCTTTCAGGGGCTGGTGGGCGAGGATATCGCTGCGGTAGAGCGGATCATTCTGACCGCGAGCGGAGGCGCCTTGCGCGACTGGCCGATGGAGGCTTTGGCGCAGGCGACGGTGAAAGAAGCCCTGGCGCATCCGAACTGGGCGATGGGGCAGCGGATCACCATAGATTCGGCATCCATGTTCAACAAGGCGCTGGAAGTCATTGAAACACGGGAATATTTCGGGATAGCTCCCGATCGGATCGAGGTGATCATCCACCCGGAATCGCTGATCCATTCCATGGTCGGCTTTCATGACGGGGCGATCATGGCGCATATGGGCGCGCCCGATATGCGCCATTCCATCGGCTATGCGCTGAACTGGCCGGAACGCGCGCCCTTGCCGGTGGCGCGGCTGGATCTGGCGCAGATCGCCACGCTGAGCTTTCGCGCGCCTGACCTGAACCGCTATCCCGCCCTGCGGCTTTGCCGAGATGTGATGGCGGCGCGGGGCCTGGCGGGGGCGGTGTTCAACGCCGCCAAGGAAATCGCGCTGGATCAGTTTCTGGAAGGCCGCATCGGGTTCATGGACATGGCGGGGGTGGTGGAAAGCACTTTGGCCCGAGTTATGCCGGAGATGTGCCTTGAAACCGGCGTGATGAGCCTTGAGGACATATTGGGCGCGGACCATCTTGCACGGGTGCGGGCGGCCGAGGCGGGATCGGCTCTGGCCGCAACGCGCAAAACCTGACATTGCAGCCTTTTGGCGGCATCTGAAACGAAGGAAAACCGGTGGATCTGATTGGTCTTGTTCCCAGCTTTGGCGGCCTTGTCTGGACCGTGCTCGCCTTTGTCCTGGCACTGTCGATCATCGTCGCCATCCATGAATACGGCCATTACATCGTGGGCCGCTGGACCGGCATCCACGCCGAGGTGTTCAGCCTTGGCTTTGGCCCGGTGATCTATTCACGGGTCGATGGCCGGGGCACCCGCTGGCAACTCGCGGCGTTGCCGTTCGGCGGTTATGTGAAGTTTCTGGGCGATGCCAATGCGGCCTCGGCCAAGGATGGCGAGGCGATTTCGGGATTGTCGGAGACGGAACGCCGGCGCACCATGCATGGCGCGCCGCTTTGGGCGCGGTCGCTGACGGTGGCGGCGGGGCCTGCGTTCAACTTCATCAGCGCGCTTCTGATCCTGACCGGGCTGGTGCTGTGGTCGGGGGTGTTCAGCGACGAGACCGTGGTGGGCAAGACCATGCCGCTGCCGTTCGAGGGCCAGCAGGTTCAGCCGGGCGACCGTATCCTGTCGCTGAACGGCGAGGCGACGCCCGATCTGGCGCAGCTGATCAAGGTGGCCGGGGCGTTGCCTGCGGCCCCGACGGTTGCTTATGTGGTCGAGCGTGAGGGGCAGAGGATCACCTTTGACGGGCCACACCCGATGCCGGCGCTGGCTTCGGGCGTGCAGCCGCAAAGTGCCGCCTTTGATGCCAAACTGCTGCCGGGCGATGTCATCCTTGCGGTGGATGACACGCCGGTATCGGTGTTTGACGAATTGCCGGGGCTGGTGGCCGCATCGGAAGGGCGCAGCCTGCGGCTGACCGTCTGGCGCGCGGGTGAGACGTTTGAAACCACGCTGACGCCGCGCAAGATGGACCTGCCGCGGGCGGAAGGCGGGTTCGAGACCCGCTGGCTGATCGGCCTGAACGGCGGCCTGGGCTTCGAGCCTGAAACCCGCCACCCCGGCCTGTTCGAGGCGGTGGGCATCGCCGGGGAGCAGACCTGGCGGATAGCCACCACCTCGCTTTCCGGGCTTTGGCATATGGTGGCGGGCAAGATTTCCACCTGCAACCTGCGCGGCCCGATCGGCATTGCCGAAAGCTCGGGTGCGGCGGCCAGCATGGGCACGCAGACCTTCATCCAGTTCATAGCGCTGTTGTCGGTGGCGGTGGGGCTGATGAACCTGTTCCCGATTCCGGTGCTGGATGGCGGGCATCTGGTGTTCCACGCCTATGAGGCGGTGACCGGCAAGCCGCCATCGGACCGCGCGCTGCAGGGCATGATGATGGTGGGGCTGGCGGTTCTGCTGTCGCTGATGGTGTTCGCGCTGACCAATGATCTGTTCTGCCCGTAAGCCCGGAGGCGCCACGCCATATTGGGGCCATATTCAGCGCTTAGGCAGAATGGGCATCTGAGAGGGTTTCGTCATGCAACTGGTCATGCAAGGCTATCGTGGGCTGTCGTTTCTGGTCTGGCTGAACGCTGACCGGATCTTCACCCTGGGAACCGTTGTGGCGGGCCTTCTGGCGGGCGCTTTTCTGGGCACGACACTCATCGGTCACTGATCCACCCTTGGGCCGGCCGGGCCGGGGTACGGTCGGGCCTGCGCGGTCGCTGCTGCACCGGGGCCACGCATCGGCAAATCAGCCACAAATCCCCCTGCAACGCTTTGACAAGCCCGGCACTTCGGGCTAGTGAAGACACAACAGTTTGTTGATGATGGGGCGTTGTCATGCACGATACAGCGGGTGCCGCGGCAAAAGCCGCGCGCGGCGGGGCAAGCGTTCGCAAGCGTCTGCTGACCGTGCTTTTCCTTTCCACGGCAACGGCTTCGGCCACGATCCTCATGCCCGCTTTCGCGCAGGAATATGCGTTCAACCAGGTGGTGATCGAAGGCAACCGGATGGTGGACAACGCCACCATCCTGGGCTTTGCCGGAATCAGGCGCGGGCAGGCGCTGTCGCAGGGTCAGCTGAATGACGCCTATCAGGGGCTGGTCCGCTCTGGCCTGTTCGAAACGGTGGAGATCGTGCCGCAGGGCGGTCAGCTGGTGATCCGGGTTCAGGAATACCCGATCGTCAGCGTCATCAACTTCGAGGGCAACAAGCGCCTGAAGGATGAGGATCTGGCCAAGATCATCCAGTCCAAGCAGCGCCGGGTCTATTCGCCCAGCGTGGCCGAGGCCGATGCCGCAGCGATCGCCGAGGCGTATCAGGCCCGTGGCCGGATCGCCGCCACGGTGACGCCCAAGCTGATCCGCCGCAGCGGTGGCCGGGTTGACCTTGCCTTCGAGATCACCGAAGGCCGCGTGACCGAGATCGAGCGGCTGTCCTTTGTCGGCAACCGCGCCTTCAGCGACCGCCGGTTGCGGCAGGTGCTGGAAACCAAACAAGCCGGTTTGCTGCGCAACCTGATCCAGCGCGATACCTTCGTGTCGGAACGGCTGGAGGTGGACAAGCAGATGCTGCGCGATTTCTACCTGGCGCGCGGCTATATCGACATTCAGGTCACCGATGCCTCGGGCGAGGTGTCGCGTGAACGCGATGCGGTCTTTGTCAGCTTTTCAATCCGTGAGGGGCGACAGTACCGTTTCGGCAATATCACCACGGTTTCCGAGGTGAACGGGGTTGATGCCGCCGAATACGGCGCGCTGTCGCGGGTGCGCTCGGGCGTGCCCTATTCGCCGCTTGTGGTGGAAAACACCATCGCGCGGATGGAAAATCTGGCTCTTCGCAAGGGGCTGAACTTTGTGCGCGTCGATCCGCGGATCAAGCGCAACGACCGTGACGGCACGCTGGATCTGGAATTCGCGCTGGTGCGGGGCGAGCGGGTGTTCGTAGAACGCATCGACATCGAAGGCAACACCACCACGCTGGATCAGGTGATCCGCCGCCAGTTCCGCAGCGCCGAAGGCGACCCCTTCAACCCGCGCGAAGTGCGCCAGTCGGCGGAACGCATCCGCGCGCTGGGGTTCTTTTCCGATGCGCAGGTCGATGCGCGGCCGGGTTCGGCGACCGATCAGGTGATCGTGGATGTGAACGTCGAAGAGCAGCCGACCGGGTCTTTGTCCTTTGGCGCGAGCTATGGGGTGGATGCTGGGCTTGGCCTTAACATCGGCTTTTCCGAGTCCAACTTCCTTGGGCGGGGGCAGGCCTTGTCGGTTTCGATTGCGACCGGGTCGGACAGCACCAACTCGTCGATCTCGATCACCGAACCGGCATTTCTGGGGCGCGATCTTGCACTGTCGCTGGGGGCGTTCTACAACATCACCAGCCAGAAGAACGCGATCTATGACACTGCCAATGCTGGCATGCGCGCAGCGCTTTCCTTCCCTGTGGGTGAGGTCAGCCGGCTGGAACTGCGCTACGGGCTGTCGAAGAACACGATCAAGAACTACCGCGGCAAGGACGTGAACGGCGACGGCGTGATCGACCCAGCGACAGAGTTTAACCCGACCCTGGTGGCGGAATCCGCGCGCGACGGCGAGTTTACCTCGGCTATCGGCTACACTTACAGCTATGATACCCGGATCGGCGGCCTGAGTCCGGATCGTGGCATGGTGTTCCGTTTCAGTCAGGATTTCGCGGGGCTTGGCGGAGATGCCAAATATATCTCCAACGAGGTGCAGGCGCTTGGCGAACGCAAGATCCTGAATGAGGATGTCACCCTTCGTGCGATTTTCGAGGCCGGGGCGATTTCACCCATCGGTGGCTACAGTACGCGGGTGACCGAGCGGTTCTTTGGCAATGGCAAGATCCGGGGCTTTGAGGGCAACGGCATCGGCCCGCGCGATCTTGTGACCGGCGACGCGCTTGGCGGCAACTTCTACGCCGTGGCGCGGTTCGAAGCGGACTTCCCTGTCGGCCTGCCCGAGGAATACGGGCTGAGCGCGGGGGTGTTCCTGGATGTCGGTTCGGTCTGGGGGCTGAAAGGCAATGTGGTTGATGCCTTGGGCACGCCGATTGACACCGGGTTCAACCCACGTGCGGCGGTGGGGGTGTCGGTGCTTTGGGATGCGCCGATCGGGCCGCTGCGGTTCAACTTCTCGCGGGCCCTGAAGAAAGAGTCCTATGACAAAGAGCAGAAGTTCGATCTGACGATCTCGACGCAGTTCTGATGCTGCGGGCGGCGCTTTGTGGTGCTGTGATTGCCGGGCTGGCCTTTGGTGGGGCTGCGCGGGCGCAGGAGCCTGATGCTGAGGCCGCGATAAATCCGCAATCGGCCGTAGTGACCCTGGACCGCAACCGGCTGTTCGAGGAAACGTTGATGGGGCAGGCAATTCTGGATCGGATTGATGCCGCTTCCAGCGACCTGATCGCCGAAAACCGCCGGCTTGAGGCCGCGCTGGAGGCGGAAGAGCGACTGCTGACAGAGCGCCGGGCCACCCTGCCGACCGAGGCATTCCGCGAACTCGCGCGCGAGTTTGATACCCGTGTTGAGGAGCTGCGCGTTGCGCAGGAGGCCAAGAGCCGGGCGCTGACCCGGACCCGCGATGCCGAACAGCAGCGTTTTTTCGAGGCGTCGGTGCCGGTTCTGGCGGAATTGATGCAGGATCTGGGTGCGGTTGCGATCATCGACAGATCGGCGGTGATCCTCAGTTTCGACCGGATCGACATTACCGCGCAGGCCATTGCCCGGCTGGATGCCGGTCTGGGCGACGGCGGCGCTTTGATTGCGGAGCCGGACGCGGCTGATGCCGAGGCACCTCCGCAGCCCTGAAGGGGCGGGGCAACGCCTTGCCCCAGAGCGTTTCACTTGCTAGCAAAGCAAGAACAGCCGTGCTGTCAGCACGCAAGGATCAGACGGGGACAATGAATGACCGAAGAACCAGCAGGCATGGGCCAGACTGCCGACATCGCGCTGATCCAGCGCATCTTGCCGCATCGCTACCCGTTCCTGCTGGTTGACAAGGTTGTGGATATCCATGTCAATAAAAGCTGCATCGGCATCAAGTGCATCACGATGAACGAGCCGCAGTTCACCGGGCATTTTCCCGGTGTGCCGATCTTTCCCGGTGTGATGATCATCGAGGCGATGGCGCAGACCAGTGGTATTCTGGTGGGGCTGTCGATGGACCTGGTCGACAAGAACGCCAATGTGTTCTTCATGGGCGTCGATGGCGTCAAGTTCCGCCGCAAGGTGGTGCCGGGCGATGTGCTGGAGTTGCATGTCAAGGCGCTGCGCGGTGGCGGCCGGGTGTGGAAATTCGAAGGGCGCGGCATGGTTGGTGATGAGCTGGCCTGTGAGGCCGAGTTCACCGCGATGTTCGACGTGCCGAAAAAGGCCTGACCCATGAGCATTGACCCCACCGCCCGTATTCATCCGATGGCAGTGGTCGAGCCCGGAGCGGTGATCGGCGCCGGGGTCGAGATTGGCCCCTTTGCCGTGATCGGGGCCGAGGTCAGCCTTGCGGCGGGCGTGGTGGTGAAGTCACATGCCGTGGTGACCGGCTGGACGTCGGTGGGTGAGGGGACCGTGATCTATCCCTTCGCCTGTGTCGGCGAGGTGCCGCAGGATCTGAAGTTCAAGGGCGAACGGACCCGGCTGATCGTCGGCGCGCGTTGCAAGATCCGTGAAGGGGCCACGCTGAACACCGGGACTGAGGGCGGTGGCGGTGTGACCACGGTTGGCGATGACTGTCTGCTGATGACGGGGGCGCATGTGGGCCATGACGCGAGCTTGGGCAACCGGGTGGTGCTGGCCAATCAGGCCGCGATTGCCGGGCATTGCCAGATTGGCGACGATGTGATCGTGGGCGGTCTGTCGGGCGTGCATCAATGGGTGCGGGTCGGGCGCGGCGCGATCATCGGCGCGGTGACCATGGTGACCAATGATGTGCTGCCGCATGGTCTGGTGCAGGGTCCGCGCGGGGTGTTGGACGGGCTGAACCTTGTGGGCCTGAAACGGCGCGGGGTGGAGCGGTCGGAGATCACAGCGCTGCGGGCCGGCTATCAGATGCTGGCGCAGGGCGAGGGGTCTTTCCTCGACCGCGCCCGGCGGCTGGCGGATGAGACCGAAAGCGCGCATGTGCGCGAGATGACGGATTTCATCCTTTCGGCCAGCGACCGCAGTTTCCTGACCCCGAAATGACCCGCGCTGCCGTAATTGCCGGGGCCGGGCGTTTGCCTGCCGCTGTGGCGGCTGTGCTGGATCGGCCTTTGATCTGTGCGCTGGAGGGGTTTGCGCCTGAAGGGCTGGTGCCCGATATGGTGTTCCGGGTGGAACGTCTGGTGCCGTTCTTCCACGCGCTGGAGGATGCGGGGGTGACGCGCATCACCTTTGCCGGTGCGGTGCAGCGGCCTAGGCTCGACCCGGCGCTGTTCGATGCGGGCACGGCACAACTGGTGCCGCGTTTGATGGGGGCGATGGCGCAAGGCGATGATGCGACCTTGCGCGCGGTGATCGGGTTGTTCGAGGAATTCGGTTTCACCGTGGCGGGCACAGCAGAGATCGCGCCGGGGCTGGTGCCGGGGGCAGGGGTTTTGTGCGGGACGGTGAGCGCGCAGGATGAGGTGGATGCCGCGCGGGCGGCTGCCATCGTCCAGGCGCTTGGTGCCGTGGACGTCGGGCAGGGCTGCGTGGTGGCGCAGGGGCTGTGTCTGGCGGTGGAGGCTTTGCCGGGCACCGATGCCATGTTGCGCGGGCTGTCGGCGGTGCCTGCCTCCCTTCGGCCCGCCGGGACATGCGGGCTGTTCTACAAGGCACCCAAGCCGGGGCAGGATCTGCGGGTTGATCTGCCGGTGATCGGTCCGGAGACGGTGGCGCGGGTGGTGGAGGCCGGATTGGGCGGCATCGCATGGCAGGCGGGCGGGGTGATCTGCCTGGGCCAGAGCGCGATGGTCGCGGCGGCCAGCGATGCAGGCCTGTTCCTGTGGGCGCGCTGAGACTGTTCCTGATCGCGGGCGAGCCTTCGGGCGACCGGCTGGGGGCGGCGCTGATGGCGGGGCTTGGGACTTTGTCGCCGGGTGTGCAGTTTACCGGCGTCGGTGGACCCATGATGCAGCGCGCGGGGCTTGAAAGCCTGTTTCCGATGGAAGAGCTGTCGGTGATGGGTCTGGTCGAGGTGCTGCCGAAGTATGTCGCGCTCAAACGCCGGATCGCGCAGGCGGCGCAGGCGGTGCTGGACTCCGGCGCGCAGGCATTGGTGACAATCGACAGCCCCGACTTTTGCCTGCGGGTGGCGGCGATTGTGAAGGCGGCGCGGCCGGATTTCGCGGTGATCCATTACGTCGCGCCCTCGGTCTGGGCCTGGCGTCCGGGGCGGGCGGTGAAGATGGCGCGTGTGGTTGACCATGTGCTGGCACTTTTGCCGTTCGAGCCGCCCCATATGACCGCCGCCGGGATGAGCTGTGATTTTGTCGGGCATCCGGTGGTGGCAGAGGCTTTGGCCTCGGCAGAGGAGCGGGCGTTGATGGCGGGGGACGGGCCGCTGATCCTTGCACTGCCGGGGTCGCGCAAAGGTGAGGTGGCACGGCTGGCCCCGGTGCTTGGCGAGGTGGTGGGCCGGATCAGGGAGGTGCACGTAGGGGTGCGCGTTGCGCTGCCCACGGTGCGCGGGGTTGCGGGGCTGGTGCGCGAGTTGACCGCTGGCTGGCCGGTGGTGCCGCAGATCATTGAGGATGCGCAGGTGAAACGAGCGGCCTTTGCGGTGGCGGATGTGGCCATCGCGGCCTCTGGCACGGTCAGTCTGGAACTGGCGGCGAATGACTGCCCGATGGTCATCGCCTATGACATGAACCCGGTCACCCTGTGGCTGATGCGGCGCGCGGCGCTGATTGATACGGTGACGCTGGTCAATCTGGTGTCCAAGACGCGGGTGGTGCCGGAGTTCATCGGGCCGGAGTGCAGGGCGGAGAAGATCGCGCCTGCGGTGCTGCGGTTGCTGTCGGAGGGCGGGGCGTCGCAACGCGACGCGATGCGGCTGACGATGGAGCGGCTGGGGCGCGGCGGTGAGCCGCCGGGTCTGCGGGCGGCACAATCGGTGCTGAGCTTTCTGGCCGCGCGCGGTGTGGCCTAAGCAGCGCCCCCCCTTTCGATCCTTCCCCCACAAGGGGGGAGGGAGCCACCCTTTTCTGCACCGGCCGCGCGAGCCGTCATCTCAGGACAAGCGCCTCCCTCCCCTCCCTTTGTGGAGGATGGGGGGGCTTGCGCGACGGTCAGCCTTCGCGTTGGCCGGCGACGATCTGGCGCATGCCCTGCAGGGGCACGTAGCCGCGCACCA
The DNA here is from genome assembly GCA_046296515.1 of Paracoccaceae bacterium. Lineage (GTDB taxonomy): Bacteria > Pseudomonadota > Alphaproteobacteria > Rhodobacterales > Rhodobacteraceae > Pseudotabrizicola. The sequence continues at coordinate 291,121 of JBKBKR010000001.1, forward strand.
TGGTCTCGTCTATCACGAAGGTGGGGGTGCCGTTGATCTCCATCATCGTGCCAAGGGCATGGTTGGTGTCGATGATCGCCTGCACCTCGGGGGCTTTCATCCGCTCGGCGATCGGGGCCGGGTCATGGCCCAGATCCTGGGCCAGACGGGCAAGGGTTTCCGCATTGGCCTCGCCGCGCAGGGCGATCAGCGCGTCATGCGCGGCCTTGTAGGCCTCATCACCATGCAACTGGCGCACGGCAATGGCGAATTGCGACGACAGCAGGGACTGTTCACCCAGGATTGGAAATTCCTTGAACACGAGCCTGATGTTGCCATCCGATTCCACCAGTTCGGCCACCTCGTCATGCGCCTTGCGGCAATAGCCGCAGCGGTAATCGACGAATTCCACGATCGTCAGATCGGCATCCAGATTGCCGCCGGCCCAGGAGTTCGGGTCGCGGTAGATCAGGTCGGCATTGTCGCGCAGCATGGCAAGATCACGCTGTGCGGCGCTTTGTTCCTGACGGCTTTGGAGCACCTCCATTGCCTCGACCAGCACTTCGGGCTCTTCGAGCAGGAAGGCGCGCACCTCGGCCCGGAACGCCTCGCGCTCGGTCTCGGACATCTGGGCCAGAGCGACGGTGGAGGTCATCATCATTGCGGTGATGCCGATCAGGGTTCTCAGGATCATGGAACGTCTCTGGCGTTGTGCGGCGGCGGAGCGGCGCAGGCGTTTCTTTGGGGTCGGGCTTGACCTTGCCCCGCGAACCGGGACACTTCGGGCAAACCATAGAGGGGCGGGCATGAAGAGTTCAAGTCGGGGCGCGGTTGATCCCTTTATTGTGATGGATGTGATGGAAGAGGCACGCAGGCTGGAAACTGCGGGCCGTAAGATCATCCATATGGAGGTGGGTCAGCCCGGCACCCCGGCACCGCGCGCCGCGCGGGCGGCACTGGCGGCGGCGATGACGGACGGGGCCTTGGGCTATACCGTGGCGCTGGGGTTGCCGGAACTGCGGGCGGGGATCGCGGCGCTGTATCAGCGCTGGTACGGGGTGAGCCTTGATCCGGCGCGGGTGGTGGTGACCTCGGGCTCGTCGGCCGCGTTTCTGCTGGCCTTCACCGCGCTGTTCGAGGCGGGCGACCGGGTGGGCCTGGGTGAGCCGGGCTATCCAAGCTATCGCCAGATCCTGCGGGCGCTGTCCTTGCAGCCGGTGGGGGTGCCGGCCAGTGATGCAAACCGATTGCAGCCGGTGCCCGCCGATCTGGACGGGGTGGATATGGCGGGGCTGATCGTGGCGTCACCCGGCAACCCTACGGGAACGATGCTGGACCACGCGGCGCTGAAAGCGCTGATCGACCATTGCGCGGCGCGGGGGATCTCATTCGTCTCGGACGAGATCTACCACGGGCTGCATTACGGCGCGCGGGCGGTCTCGGCGCTGGAGATCACCGATGAGTGCTATGTGATCAATTCGTTCTCCAAATACTTCAGCATGACCGGCTGGCGGGTCGGCTGGATGGTGGTGCCCGAAGCGCATGTGCGCACGGTGGAGCGGCTGGCGCAGAACATGTTCATCTGCCCGCCACATGCCAGCCAGATCGTGGCCCTGGCTGCGCTGGACTGCGTGGATGAGCTGGAGGCCAATCGTGGGGTCTATGCGGAGAACCGGCGGCTGATGCTGGAGGGCCTGCCGCTCGCCGGGTTCACCCGGATTGCGCCGCCGGACGGGGCGTTCTACGTTTATGCCGATGTGTCGGGGCTGACGGCGGACTCGCTGGGGTTTGCCCGCGAGATCCTGCATGAGGCCGGGGTGGCGGTGACGCCGGGGCTGGACTTTGACCCGGTGCGCGGCCGGCAGACCTTGCGGTTCTCCTATGCGCGGGCGACGGCGGATATTGTCGAGGGATTGGCGCGGTTGCGCGCGTTCATGGCGGGGCGCGTGGGCGGGCCCGGATTTGCTGGCGGGCCCGGTTCTGCTGACCGGAACGCGAGGTGACGCCGTGCGCCTCCGGCGGGGATATTTGAGAACAGATGAAAGAGGCGGGTCGCGAATGAGGCTTTTGGTGCTGATTCTGGGGCTGCTGCTGGGGCCGGTGGCTGCGGTCGGGCAGGAGTTGTCGGCGCTGGCGCGGCTGGTGCCGGAGCAGTCTTCGCTGGCCGATCACCGGGGCGGGGTGGATGTGGAACTGGCGCTGAGCCAGCCGGTGCCGTGGCGGGTGCGGGTGCTGGATGCGCCGCCGCGGCTGGTGCTGGATGTGCGCGAGGTGGATTGGTCGGGGCTGTCCGGGGTGAGACAGGAGACGGATGTGGTTCTGGGCCTGCGGGCCGGGGTGGTGCGGCAGGGCTGGTCGCGGCTGGTGCTGGAACTGGCGGGGCCGTTGCTGGTGGCGCGGGCGGATATGGTGACAGGGGATGCGGGGGCGAGGGTGCGGCTGCATCTGGCGCCCGCTGCGGCGGAGGATTTTGCAGCGGCGGCGGCGCTGCCCGAACCTGCGGGCTGGGCGCTGCCCGAGGTGGCCGATCTGCCCCGGCGCGCGTCGCGCGGATCGGGGCCGGTGGTGGTGGTGCTGGACCCCGGCCATGGCGGGATTGATCCGGGAGCGGAGCGCGATGGCTATACCGAGGCCGGGTTGATGCTGACATTCGCCCGCGAGCTGAAGGATCTGTTGCTGCGCGACGGGGATTTTCTGGTGATCCTGACGCGGGAAGAGGATGTGTTCGTGCCGCTTGAGGCCAGGATTTCCATTGCGCGGGCGGCGGGGGCGCATGTGTTTGTCTCTTTGCACGCCGATGCCATTGCCGAGGGCGAGGCGGTGGGGGCCACGGTCTATACCCTGTCGGAGGAGGCGTCGGATGCGGCGTCGCAGGCGTTGGCCGAGCGGCATGACCGGGCCGACCTGCTCTCGGGGGTCGATCTGACGGCGCAGGATGATCTGGTGGCGACGATCCTGATGGATATGGCGCGCACCGAGACCGGGCCGCGGATCGAGCGGCTGGCGCTGGCACTGGAGGGCGCGATCAAGGCGGCGGGGTTGCGGATGCACCGGCATCCGCGCCAGACGGCGGGGTTTTCGGTGCTGAAATCGCCCGATATCCCGTCGGTGCTGGTGGAGCTGGGCTTCATGTCCTCGGCCCGCGATCTGGCGCGGCTGGTTGATCCGAAGTGGCGGGCGAAGATGGCGATGGCGCTGCGCGATGGGCTGAAAGCCTGGGCCGTCGAGGATGCGGCGTTGTCCGCCTTGCAGCGCTAGGCTGACGTTGCTGACGATTGCGCGAGGCGGCGCTGGTGCCGGGGCGTTCGTTTTGACCGTGGCGGCAACCCCATGTATAAGACGCGGATACTTTACGGGAGTTTCCGGTTGATCCGCTTCATAGGCTCATTCTTCGGTGGGATTTTCACCCTGATCACCATGGGAGTGCTGTTTGCCGCCCTGTCGGTCGGGGCTGTTTTCTATATGTATTCCCGCGACTTGCCGAGCCATGAGCGTCTGGCGCAATACACGCCCCCCACGATCAGCCGAATCTATTCCGGCGAAGGGCAGATCATCGACGAATTCGCCAAGGAACGGCGGCTGTTCGTGCCGGTCGAGGAGATCCCCGATCTGGTCAAGCAGGCCTTCATCAGCGCCGAGGACAAGAATTTCTATACCCACAGCGGCTATGACGTGACCAGCATGGCCTCGGCCTTGCGTGATGCGGTGGTCAGCCGGGGGGAAACCCTGCGCGGCGCATCGACAATCACCCAGCAGGTGATGAAGAACTTCCTTCTGTCCTCTGACAAGACCGGCGAGCGCAAGATCAAGGAGCTGATCCTGGCCAGCCGGCTGGAAGAGACGCTGAGCAAGGACAAGATCCTTGAGCTGTATATGAACGAGATCTTCCTCGGCCAGAACAGCTATGGCGTTGCCGCCGCCTCGCAGACCTATTTCAACAAGCCGCTGACCGATCTGGAACCGCATGAGGCGGCGATGCTGGCGGCGATGCCGCAGGCCCCCAGCCAATACCACCCGGTGCGCGCCAAGGATCGGGTGACGCAGCGCCGGAACTATGTTTTGCGCGAGATGTGGCAGAACGGCTATATCAGCCAGGCCACCTATGATGCCGAACGTGTGCTGCCGCTGAAATCAGTGCAGAACGGCGATTTTCCCGCGTTCCGCGATGCGCTTCCGCCGCGCGACTACTTCACCGACGAGATCCGCCGCCAGCTGTCGGGCACATTTGGCGAGGAGGAGTTCTTTGGCGGCGGTCTGTCGATCCGCGCCACCGCCGACCCGGAGTTGCAGGAAGAAGCCGCCCGCGCGCTGCGCCGGGGGTTGGAGCGGTATGACCGGGGGCAGGGTGTCTGGCGTGGCACGGGGGAGACCATTCCCGCCGATCAGCTGACATCCGAGGAAAGCTGGCGCGCGGCATTGGCCGAGGCGCAGGTGCCGCGCGATATCGAGGGCTGGTTCCCGGCGGTGGTGCTGGAAACCGGCGAGCGCTCGGCCCGGATCGGGATCGAGGGTCAGCCGGAAACAGCGGATGGCCATTTCATCCCCGCCGATGATGTGACCTGGGCGCGCAAGCGGCTGGAAAACGGGCGTCTGGGGCCAAAGGCTGCCCGCGCCAGCGATCTGGTGTCGGTGGGTGATGTGGTGCTGGTACGGGCCATGACCAAGGACAGTGACGGCAGCTTTTTGCGCTGGACCTTGCGGCAGGTGCCGGAGGTGCAGGGCGGGTTCATGGCGATGGACGTGTTCACCGGCCGGGTTCTGGCGATGCAGGGCGGATTTTCCTATCAGGAATCGGTGTTCAACCGCGCGACACAGGCCGCGCGCCAGCCCGGGTCCAGCTTCAAGCCCTTTGTCTATGCGGCGGCGCTGGACTCCGGCTTTACCCCCGCCACGATCGTGGTCGATGCCCCGATCGAGGTGAACACGCCGCAAGGGCTGTGGCGGCCAAAGAACGCGTCGAACCGCTTTTACGGCCCCACCACCATCCGGACCGGGATCGAGCAGTCGCGCAACCTGATGACGGTGCGGATTGCCGAAGAAATCGGGATGGATACCGTGGCAAGCTATGCCGAACGCTTCGGGGTCTATGACCGGATGCCGGCCTATCTGGCGAACGCGTTGGGCTCGCAGGAGACAACGCTGTTCAAGATGGTGGCGGCCTATGCCATGTTTGCCAATGGCGGCGAACGGGTGGAACCCACTCTGGTGGACCGGGTGCAGGACCGCTTTGGCCGCACGGTTTACCGCCATGACCAGCGGGTGTGCGAAGATTGCCAGTTGGCCAGCCTGAACCCCGGTTCGGCTTTGCGGGTGACTGCCAAGCGCGAGCGGGTGATGAACGCGATCACCGCCTATCAGCTCACCTCAATGATGGAGGGCGTGGTCAAGCGCGGCACGGCGCGCGGCATCAACTTGCCGGTGCCGGTGGCGGGCAAGACCGGGACGACGAATGACAACAAGGATGTGTGGTTTGTCGGCTATACCAGCAACATCGTCGCGGGCTGCTATATCGGCTATGACCAGCCGCGCACCATGAACGGCGCCTCGGGCGGCGGCTTCTGTGGCCCGGTGTTCGAGCAGTTCATGCGCACCGCGATCAAGAAATACGGCGGGGCAAAGTTCAAGGTGCCGCCGGGGGGCTACTTCATCAACATCGACCGTTTCAGCGGTGCCCGCCTGCCGGACGGGGCGACGGGCGACAATGTGGTGGCTGAATACTTCCGCGAGGGCGAAGAGCCGATCTTTGGTCTGGGCGCAATGGTGGATGGTGGTTTCCAGATGGGTGGCAACCTGCCCTTGTTCGCCTATGGTGAAACCGATCGCGGCGGCGGCAGTTCCGCCACCGTGACCACCGCCACCGGAGAGCGCAAATCTGTGCCGTCAAAGGCCGATTTCGGCACGCTCAGTTCGGGCGGACTGTATTAACCCAAACCCGGACGGTGCGGCGGCGCGGGGGCCGACCCTTGCCGCGCCGCGCCGTTTTCGCTATGTGCCGGGCATCAGCCTGAAGGATCAAGACCATGCGCGCCGAGACGCAGAACAACGTAGCCGCCATCGAGAAATCGCTGAAACTGCTGGGCCAGCGGATGGACCGGGAAACCGCGCCGCACCGGCTGGAAGAATTCAACGCGATGATCGAGGACCCGAACCTGTGGAACGATCCGGCCAAGGCGCAGAAGCTGATGAAAGAGCGTCAGGCGCTGATGGAGGCGATCTCCACCTATGAGATGATCGACGGCGGCTTGCGTGACAATGTCGAGCTGATCGAGATGGGCGAGGCCGAAGGCGACGCCGAGATCGTGACCGAGGCCGAAAATGCCTTGCGCGATCTGACCAGACTGGCCGCGGCCAAGGAACTGGAGGCACTGCTGGATGGCGAGGCCGACAGCAACGACACCTTCCTGGAAGTGAACGCGGGCGCAGGCGGCACCGAATCCTGTGACTGGGCCTCGATGCTGGCGCGGATGTATGTCCGGTGGGCCGAGAAAAAGGGCTACAAGGTTGAATTGCAGTCGGAGACGGCCGGGGAAGAAGCGGGCATCCGGTCGGTGTCTTACAAGATCACCGGGCACAATGCCTATGGCTGGCTGAAATCGGAATCGGGCGTGCATCGTCTGGTGCGGATCAGCCCTTACGATTCCGCCGCACGGCGGCATACCTCGTTTTCTTCGGTCTGGGTCTATCCGGTGATCGACGACAATATCGAGATCATCGTGCCCGACAATGAAATCCGCATCGACACCTACCGCTCCTCCGGCGCCGGTGGGCAGCACGTGAACACCACCGACTCGGCGGTGCGGATCACCCACTTGCCGACCAATATCGTGGTGACTTCCAGCATGAAATCGCAGCACCAGAACCGCGAGATCGCGATGAACGCGCTGAAATCGCGGCTGTATCAGATGGAGCTGGACAAAAGGAACGCCGCGATCAACGCGGCCTATGACAATAAGGGCGAGGCGGGCTGGGGCAACCAGATCCGGTCATATGTGCTGCAGCCCTATCAGATGGTCAAGGATCTGCGCACCGGGGTGGAAACCTCTGACACCGGCGGCGTGCTGGATGGCGATCTGGATCAGTTCATGGCCGCCACGCTGGCGCTGGATGTGGCGGGCAAGAGCCGCGCCGAGGCGAACGCCGAATAGTCCGCAAGCGCTTAATCCGACGCTGAAATACATCTTTGAGAGCCACGCCGTTTCCGGTTAGCCTTTCCGCAAAGCGGGAGGGCTTATGGACGTGAGTGAAGGAACCGGCGCGGCAAGGGCTGCCGCAAACCCGGCCAGTGATATCATGGAACTGGAACTGTCGGACCTGCGCGCAGCGCTGAAAGCGGGCTGGCGCGATTTTCTGGCCGCGCCGCTGTATGGGTTGGCGTTTTCATCGGTCTATGTCGTAGCGGGCTGGCTGATCAGCTATGCGCTGCTGGCAAAAGGGCAGGTTTGGTGGACCATCATCGCGGGGGCGGGGTTTCCAATACTGGGGCCATTCATCGCCTGCGGTTTCTATGAGGTGTCGCGTCGGCTGGAGGCGGGGGAGAAACTGGATCTGGCCGGGGTGGCGGGGGTGATCTTCTCGCAAAAGGATCGGCAGATCCCGTCGATGGCGGCGGTGGTGGTGGTGTTCTTCCTGTTCTGGAATTTCCTCGGCCATATGATCTTTGCGGTGTTTCTCGGCCATGCCACGATGACCAATATCTCCAGCAGTTTCGCGGTGTTCCAGACGGCGGAAGGCATGATGATGCTGGTGGTGGGCACCGCCGTGGGGGCGGCTTTCGCGGGCACGCTGTTTGCGTTGACAGTGGTCAGCCTGCCGTACCTTCTGGACCGCGAGGTGGATTTCATCACCGCGATGATCACCAGTTTCTCGGTGGTGACCACCAGCCCGCGGGTGATGCTGGTCTGGGGGCTGGGGATTGCGGTGCTGCTGTTTGCGGGAATGGCGCTGGGGTTTCTGGGGTTGTTTGTGGTGCTGCCGGTGCTGGGGCATGCGACATGGCACCTGTATCGCCGGGCACTGGTGTTTGACGGCGATTGATGTTCTGAACCGTCGCCCCCCCTCCCTCTCCCTCCCCCACGAGGGGGGAGGGAAGCGCGGCGGTGGGGGCGGTCTGTGGCGGTCCGGTGTGGCACAAAGAAAAAGCACGCCCGGCAGGGCGCGCTTTTGTCTGTGCCGGAAAGGCTCTGGATCAGACGCCGTCGCCGGGTTTCTGCGCCGGGGTGCCGGTGCCCATTGGTGGGGCCAGCTGGGCCTGCGGCACCGGGGCCGAGATGCGGCCCTGTGCAAGCGGGTCTTCCTGACGCTGGACCGAGCCTTCGAAATGGGCGCCGGATTCGATGGCGATGGTCTTGTGGATGATGTCGCCCTCAACCCGTGCGGTGGCGGTCAGGCGGACCTTGAGCCCACGCACGCGACCGATGACGCGGCCGTTGACCACGATGTCATCGGCGACGATTTCGCCGCGGATGGTGGCGCTTTCGCCCACGGTCAGCAGGTGGGCGCGGATATCACCCTCGACCGTGCCTTCGACCTGGATATCGCCGGTGGTGCGCAGATTGCCCACGATCGTCAGATCGGAGGACAGGACGGATGCAGAAACTTTGCCCTTGGGGGCCGACGGCGTGAAGTCCATGTTCGGTTTCAAAGCCTGGGATTCGGGGGCCTTCGACTTGTCATCTGTCTTTGGCCCGGGTTCATTGATTCGGCTCTTAGAAAACATGGTTCGCTGCCTTTATGAAGGTCATCGGATTCACGGCTCTGCCGCCGATGCGGATTTCGTAATGCAGGTGGGTCCCGGTGGACCGCCCTGAATTGCCCATATCACCGATCCGGTCGCCGCGCGATACCCTATCGCCAACCTTCACCTTGATCGCCGACATGTGAGCGTAGCGGGTCTCGATCCCGAACTCATGGCGGATCTTGACCAGACGGCCATAACCCGAGGACCAGCCCGCATGGGTGACCACGCCATCGGCGGTCGACAGGATGGGCAGACCGTAGGCACCGGCCATATCGGTGCCCTCATGCATGCGGCGGCCCATGCCCTTGGGGTCATTGCGGGTGCCGAAACCGCTGGTCCAGCGGAAGTTGCCCTTGACCGGCATCGCGAAGGGGGCCTTGTAGGCCGCCAGACGATAGAGGTTCATCTGATCCAGCCCTTGCAGGATGGCATTGGCGCGCCGCTCATCCGCGTTGGATTCGGCGCTTTTGGTCGAGAGCGTCAGCGGGGTCAGTGGCCCGCCCTGACCGGAATAGCCGCGCCGCACCTGGCGGAGCAGGTCATCGGGCGACATGCCGGCGGCGCGGAACATCTTGTCGAGCGGTTCCATCGAGACGCTGACCGCCTCTTCGAGCCTGGCGAAAATCTCGTTGTTGCGGGCCTGCAGCGCCTTTTTCTCGGCCATGACGGTTTCGACCCGTTCGGCCGACCGGGCAGCGGCACCTTCCATCAGGTCGCGCTGCTGCGCGGTGGCGGAAAGGGCACCGGCCAGAATATCGACCGTGGCGATCGCATCGCGTGCGCGCCCGGCATCGGATTTGGTCGTGCCATTTTCGGCCACTTGCGCAACACCCGCGGCCTGAGCCTGCGCGCGGGCCTCGTCACGTTCCTTGATGGTGCGGCGCAGGGTGTTCTGGATCACGTCGATCCCGGTTTCCAGCTCGCGGCGGCTGTCTTCCGATGCCAGCAGCCGGGCCTGCATCTCGGCCACCTGTTGCAATGCGAGGTTGAAACGTTCCTGCGCGCCCGCCGCCTCATCGGCGCGGGCATCACGGTCCTGGCTCAGGGCGTTGAGGCGTTGTTCATAAAGGCTTTGCTGGCGCTGCGCCTGATCGCGGCCCGATCCGGCGCTGATCGAGTCCATCAGGATGATCGCGGTGGCCAGAATGGCCCAGCCAAGCAACAGCGTCCCCCCAGCGGCGGCGATGGCCTGTGTCGTCGGGCGCAGACGGATGAAGCGGGTTTCGGTGTCGGATTTCAGAAACAGACGTTGTTCGGGAAAATACCGTTCAAGTCCGAGGTTGATACGATAGGTTAGTCGGGTGAGCACTGGTGGCGTTCCGTTCGTGACCTTCGGGAAGGGCGAGTAGCCTGTGCATACCGGGCCGGATGTCAGGCGCTTTCTGATTAGCCAGCACTTTACACTATCGCAACAATTTTGACCGCCCGGCACCGCGAACCCGCCGGTTCGACGGGTCGATCGGCGAGTTCCCGCCTATTTCATGGGGTTGGGTTCACCTGCAGTGCGCGGGTTTTCGGCCAGGGGCCAGTAGAAATCGGGCGGTAACCCGGCATCGGCGCGCTTTTCCTCGTTGAAAGGCGGCTTCAGCGTGCCGTGGAAATAGTGCCGCACCAGCCTGTGGAACACCTCCTTCGGGTCGGACCCTTCGCGCCCGCAGAGCCAGTTGAACCATTTGGAGCCGTAGGCGACATGGCCGACCTCTTCTGCATAGATCACCTCCAGAGCTGTCACCGGCCCGGCCTCGCCGGCCTTGCGGAACAGGTCGATCATGCCCGGCGTCACATCAAGGCCGCGCGCCTCCAGCACCATCGGCACGACGGCCAGACGGCCATGCAGGTCATCGGCGGTATCCGAGGCCGCGCGCCACATGCCCGCATGGGCGGGCATGGCACCGTAATGGCTGCCAAGTGCTTCAAGACAATCGGCCATTAGGTTGAAATGCTTGGCTTCCTCGTCAGCCGCCTTCACCCAGTCATCATAGAAGCCGAGCGGCATGGGGTGATCGGTGAAGCGGGCGATGATATCCCAATGCAGATCGACCGCGTTCAGCTCGATATGCGCCACGGCATGCAGCAGTGCGATCCGCCCGGTAGGCGAGCCGGGGCGGCGGCGCGGCACGTCGCGCGGGTCCAGCAGTTCGGGTCGTTCCGGGCGGGCCGGGGCATCGGGAGGGGTGGCCTTGCCGACCTGCAGCGGGGTGCCAGCAGCGCGCGCGGCGAACCAGTCTGTGGCATGGGCGCGAGAGAGCGCGCATTTTGCGCGCCCGTCGGCGGTGGTCAGCACCTCCACCGCGCGTTCGGCAAGGCTTTGCCTCACAGCGCTTGTGCCGCCGCCAGCACCTCCTCGGCATGGCCCTTGACGCTGACCTTGGGCCAGACCTGCGCGATCCGGCCTTCGCCGTCGATCAGGAAGGTGGCACGGGTGATGCCCATATAGGTCTTGCCATACATGCTTTTCTCGGCCCAGACGCCGTAATCTTCGCAGGTCTGGCCCTCTTCGTCGCTGGCAAGGATGATCTGCAACCCATGCTTTCTGCAGAATTTGTCATGGGCTTTCACGCTGTCCTTGCTGATGCCGATGACCGTGGTGCCGGCGACGGCGAAGTCTGCGGCGCGGGCGGTGAAATCCTGCGCCTCCAGCGTGCAGCCGGGGGTGTCGTCCTTTGGGTAGAAGTACAGGACCACCTTGCCGGGGCGGAAACCCGACAGGGTCACCGTCTCGCCGCCATCGCGCGGCAGGGTGAAATCGGGGGCGGTGGTTCCGGCGGTGGGGATCTGGGTGGTCATTTCAGCGGCTCCTTGCCTTTCGGGTCACGACCCTTTGCGTTTTAGTTGCCGATCCGCGAAGATAAAGGCAAGCCCAAGTCTCAAATGGGCAAAAGGGGCACCGGTTGGACAGAATGGCACTGGCGCGATGACCGAGCTGTCGGCGCAAGGCGGAACGGACAGGGAGGGCGCACAGGATGCGGCCAGCCCACGGTCCCGCGCGGCTGGCGCGCAGCAACGCCCGGGCTTTCGCCGTGCCGGGCGGGCCGGTCTGGTATTGCTTCTGGTGCTGGTGGTTCTGGCGGCGCTGTCGCTGCTGGGCGTGCTGGCGCTGACCGGCAAGCCGATCCGCCTGCCGGTCTGGACCGTGGCCGAGATCGAGACCCGCGCCAATGCAGCGTTGCAGGATGTGTTGCCCGGTGCGGCGGTGTCGGTCGGCGGGATCGAGATCACGCTGGACCCGGACTGGACCCCACGGCTGGGGATGGAGGATCTGCGCCTGCTGCAAGGACCGGGCAGCACGCTGCTGGCCTTGCCCGATCTGCAGATGAGCTTTGACGCCCGGGCCTTTGTGCGCGAACGAAAGCTGCGTCCGGCGTCGCTGCGCATTGTCGGTGGCACGGTGTCGCTGCACCGGCGTGAAGACGGCAGCCTTGATCTGCGCATCGGTTCTGCCGGGGCGGCTCCACCGATCAACGGGTTGAGCGATCTGTTCGCGCAGATCGACCGGGCGCTGGAGACACCGCTTTTGTCGCAGCTCGACCGGATCGACGCCGAGGCGACAAGCCTGACGCTGACCGATGCCCGGCTGGGGCGGACATGGACCGTGGGCGATGGCCGGATCACGCTGGAAAACCGCGCCGATGTTCTGGCAGCCGAGGTGGGGTTGTCGCTTGCCTCGCTCACGGGGGAACCGGCGCAGGCGCTGGTCACGGTGATCCGGCCCAAGGGGCAGGCGCTGGTGCGGGTGACGGCGGCGGTGGAGCGGGTGGCCGCCGCCGATATCGCGGCGCAGACCCCGGTGCTGGGCTGGCTGGGGGTGCTGGACGCGCCGATTTCGGGCCGGATATCGGCGGAACTTAACAATGACGGGCTGACCGCGATGGACGCGCAGATGTCGCTGGGGGCGGGTGCGCTGCGCCCTGATCCGGCGACACCGCCGATCGGGTTTGACGGGGCGGCGGTGTCTTTGGGCTATGATCCGGCGCGGGGCAGGGTGGTGCTGGGCGATCTGTCGGTGGAGGGACCGACGCTGCGGCTGAAAGCGGCGGGACATTCCTATCTGCTTGGTGATGCGGGCCAGATCCTGACCGGGCCGCTGGGGCAACGCCTGCCGGCCGGGTTTCTGGGGCAGGTGCAGATCTCCGAGGCGCAGATCGACCCCGAGGGCCTGTTCGACCAGCCCTTGCGGTTTTCGGGCGGTGCGATGGATGCGCGGCTGACACTGGACCCGTTCCGGCTGGAAATCGGGCAGGTCTCGCTGATCGAGGAGACCGGGCGGCGCTTGTCGCTGGCCGGTGGGGTGGAGGCGATGGCCGCTGGCTGGCAGGTGGCGCTGGATGTGACGCTCGACGCCATCGCCCATGACCGGCTCTTGCAGATATGGCCCAAAAGCGCGGTGGCGGGCACGCGCGATTGGGTGGGGCAGAATGTGGCGCAGGGCTTGCTGACCAACGTCAAGGCGGCGCTGCGGGTCACGCCGGGGCAGGAGCCGCGGCTGGCGCTTGGCTATGAGTTCGACGGGGCGGAAGTCAGCATCCTGCGCACCCTGCCGCCGATCCGCAACGGGCGGGGCCGGTCTTCGATCGAGGGCAACACCTATACCATCGTGCTGGATGGCGGCACGGTCGAGCCGCCGCAGGGCGGCGAGATTGACGTGGCGGGGTCGGTGTTTTCGGTGCCCGATGTGCAGGCCAGGCCCCCGCGCGCGGAAATCAGGTTGCGCACGGAAAGCTCGCTTACCGCCGCGCTGTCGCTGCTGGACCAGCCGCCGTTCGGCTTCATGACCAGGGCCGGGCGCGCGCCCGATCTGGGGCAGGGCCGCGCGGTGATGGATACCCGGCTGTCGCTTCCCCTGGTGCGGCGGGTGGAGATGAAAGACGTGTCCTATGATGTGCACGGGCAGATTCTGGGCCTGTCGTCCGATGCGCTGGTTCCCGGCAAGACCATCCGTGCCGATGGATTGACCCTGACCGCCGATCCGGCCGGATTGCGGATCGAGGGGCCGGGGCGCATTGGCAAAGTGCCGTTTGACGTGGCCTTTACCCAGGGGTTCGGCGCGGATCAGCAAGGAAAAAGCCGGGTGGTGGGCTCTGTCACCCTGTCGCCCGACACGGTGGCCGAGTTCGGTCTGGGCCTGCCTGCGGGCATGGTCAGCGGTTCGGGCCGGGCGGAGGTCACCATTGATCTGGATCGCGATGCGCCAGGCAGGTTGCGGCTGACATCGGATCTGGGCGGTATCGGGCTGAGCCTGCCGCCGGTGGGCTGGACCAAACCCGCCGGCGCGGCCGGGCGGCTGGAGGTGGAGGCGACGCTTGGCCGAGTGCCGCAGATCACCCGGCTGGCGTTGCGCGGTAGCGGGCTGGAGGCAGAGGGCGCGATCACCTTGGCACCGGGCGGCGGCTTGCAGGTGGCGCGCTTTGGCTCGGTGAAGCTCAACGGCTGGCTTAACGGCGGCGTGACCCTGACCGGGCGTGGTGCTGGCCGTGCACCGGATCTGGCGGTGACCGGGGGCAGCGTGGACCTGCGCCGGTTCAACGCCCCGGCGGGCGGGCAGGGCGGTGCGGGGCAGCAGCCGGGGGCACTGGCACTGACCCTCGACCGGCTGATTATCAGTGACGGCATCGCGTTGACCGGGTTTCGCGGTGAATTCGCGCAGCGCGGCGGGTTGAACGGCAGTTTCCGCGCCAGCATCAACGGTGCGGCGGAGGTCAGCGGCACGGCGGTGCCATCACGCCATGGCACCGCCGTGCGGTTGCAATCGGCAGATGCCGGGGCGGCGTTGCGGGCGGCGGGTATTTTTGCCTCGGCCCGGGGGGGCACGCTGGATCTGCGCCTGACACCGCGCGCGCAGAAGGGGGTTTATGACGGGCGGGCCGAGATGACGCGGCTGCGGGTGCGCGGGGCCAGTGTGCTGGCCGAGTTGCTGTCGGCGGTTTCGGTCGTGGGCTTGCTGGAGCAGCTGAATGGCGAGGGCATCTCTTTCGCCGAGGCCGAGGCCGATTTCATCATCACGCCAGAGGCGATCGAGATCACCCGTGGCTCTGCCATGGGGGCCAGTCTGGGGGTTTCGATCGCCGGGCTTTATGGCACCCGGTCCAAGCGGCTGGCGATGCAGGGGGTTGTATCGCCGATCTATCTGGTCAATGGCATCGGCGCGCTGCTGACGCGACGGGGCGAGGGGCTGTTCGGGTTCAACTACGCGCTGCGCGGCACGGCGGATGCGCCGCAGGTGCAGGTGAACCCTCTGTCGATCCTGACCCCCGGCATGTTCCGCGAGATTTTCCGCCGCCCGGCTCCGGTGCTGCGGCAAGACAACTGACGACAAGGCCCGCGATGAAACTGTCCGACTTCGATTTCGACCTGCCCGAAGCGCTGATCGCCACCCGCCCTGCGCGCCCGCGCACTGTGGCGCGACTGCTGTTGGCGCAGGGCGATGCGATCAGCGATCTGCATGTGCGCGATCTGGTGGATCTGCTGCATGCAGGCGACCGGCTGGTTTTGAACAACACCCGCGTCATTCCCGCACGGCTGAGCGGGCAGCGCCAGCGGGGCGATGCGGTTGCGAAAGTCGAGGTCACGTTGATGGAGCCGGCGGCGGAGGGGTGGCGCGCGATGGCGAAGCCGCTGCGCAAGGTGGCGGTGGGGGAGGAGATTGTGTTTTCCGCCGATCTTTCGGCAATGGTGGCGGAGAAATCCGACACCGATCTGCGGCTGGTGTTCAACCTTGTGGGTGAGGATTTCGACGCCGCTCTGGCGCAGGCGGGGGCGATGCCCCTGCCGCCCTATATCGCCGCAAAACGCGCACCCGATGCGCAGGATGACGACGATTACCAGACCGTTTTCGCCCGCCACAAAGGCGCAGTGGCGGCCCCGACCGCGTCCTTGCATTTCGATGATGCCCTGCTGGCGGCCCTGCGCGCCAAAGGGGTGCGGTTTACCGAAGTTACCCTGCATGTCGGCGCGGGCACCTTTCTGCCGGTGAAGGTCGAGGATGTGGCAACCCACCGGATGCACGCCGAATGGGGGCAGGTGACGCCGCAGGCGGCGGCGCAGATCAACGCGACAAAGGCGGCGGGCGGACGGGTGATCCCGGTCGGCACCACCGCGCTGCGCCTGATCGAGACTGCGGCGCGCTCGGGGCGGGTGGAGCCCTTTGAGGGGCCGACGGATATCTTCATCTATCCGGGCTTTGTGTTCCACGCCACCGATGCGCTGATGACCAATTTCCACCTGCCGAAATCGACGCTGCTGATGTTGGTCTCTGCCTTGATGGGCAAGGTGCGGATGGACCGGGTCTACGCCCATGCCATCGCGCGGGAGTATCGGTTCTTCAGTTATGGCGATGCGTCGCTGCTGATCCCGTAGCGGCTGGCGGCATCACGGCCCCCCACCCCGGCTCTTCCCCACAAGGGGGAGGGAGACACACGGCTTTGTCGCTTGCGTTCGGGTGGCGGGTGTCGCAAAGGCCGCTTTCTGCGCAGGGTGTCGACTCCGACATGACTTTTTCATGCCAGCCGCCTAGATTGACCGAACTGACCAAAGGAAGCCTGCACCATGCTGACCGTTCTGCGCAACACCTGGGCGCTTTTGCTGGGGCTTGGCCTGCTGATGCTGGGCAACGGGATGCAGGGCACGCTTCTGGGCATCCGGGGCGGGATCGAGGAATTCACCACCTTTCAGATGTCTTTGGTGATGTCGGCCTATTTTGTCGGCTTTCTGTTCGGCAGCCGTCTGGCGCCCGAGATGATCCGCCGGGTCGGGCATGTGCGGGTGTTTGCGGCCCTCGGGTCGATGATCTCGGCGGTGCTGATCCTATATGCGGCGGCACCTGACTGGATGGCCTGGGCGGCGTTGCGGGTGTTGATCGGGTTTTCGTTTTCGGGCGTCTATATCGCCACTGAAAGCTGGCTGAACAACGCATCGACCAATGAGAACCGGGGGCAGGCGCTGTCCTTGTATCTGATCGTGCAGATGATCGGGATCATCGCGGCGCAGCTGCTTCTGAACGTCGGCGATGCGTCGGGCTATATCCTGTTTGTCATCCCCTCGGTGCTGGTGTCGCTGGCCTTTACCCCGATTTTGCTGTCAGCCAGCCCGGCCCCGGCGTTTGAATCGACCAAGCCGATGTCGTTCCGCCGGTTGTACGAGGCGTCCCCGTTGGGCTGTGTCGGCATGTTCCTGCTGGGCGGCGTCTTCTCGGCGCAGTTCGGGATGGCGGCGGTCTGGGGCACGCAGGCGGGGCTGAGCATTGCCGATCTTACGATCTTTGTCTCGGCGATCTATGTGGGCGGGCTGGTGCTGCAGTACCCCATCGGCTGGTTGTCGGACCGGATCGACCGGCGGATCGTGGTGTTATGGCTGGCGGTTCTGGGCGCGGTGGTGCTGATGATCCCGGTGGTGTTCGATCCGCCGTTCTGGGTGCTGGTGGGGGTGGCCGCGATCTGTGGCGGGGTGTCGAACCCGCTCTATTCGCTGCTGCTGGCCTATGTGAACGATTATCTGGACAAGACCGACATGGCCGCCGCCTCCGCCGGGCTGATGTTCATCAACGGGCTGGGGGCAATCTCCGGGCCTGTCATCACCGGCTGGATGATGGGTGTTATTGGGTCGTCGGGGTTCTTCCTGTTCATGGGCATCCTGTTCGCGGTGTTGGCGGTCTATGCCGGCTGGCGGATGACCCAGCGCCGCGAAACACCCGAGGTCACGTCGGGCTATACCCCCGTGTCGCCGACCGCGTCGATCGTCGCGGTGGAGACGGCGGCCATGGTCGAGGCCGAAGATGCGCGGCAAGGCGTTGATCGGAACTGATTTGCTTTTCCGGGTCTGCCCTGTCAGGCTGACCCCGAAATGGGGGGCTGCGCATGTCTGATCCGATCGAGGTTCTGGATTTCTGGCTGGGCGAGATCGGCCCCGAGGGGTGGTATGCCGGGGGCGAGGAGATTGACGACGCCTGCGCCGTGCAGTTCGGCCAGCTGTGGGACGCGCTGCACGAGGGCGGGCTGGAGCATTGGGTGGATGGCGTGGTCGGCACGCTGGCCTATCTGATCGTCGCCGACCAGTTTTCGCGCAACATCCATCGCGGCAAGAGCCTCGCCTTTGCCAATGATATCCGCGCCCGCGCCGCCGCCCGCCGCGCGCTGGATGAGGGCTGGGACATGCTGGCCCCGGTGCCGGAGCGGCAGTTTTTTTACATGCCGTTTGAACATTCCGAGGATATGGCCGATCAGGATCTTGCTGTGCGGCTGATGGAAGAGCGGATGGAGGGGGACGCGGAACTGCTGCTGCACGCCCGCGCGCATCGCGAAATCATCGCGCGATTTGGCCGCTTTCCGTTCCGCAATGAGGCTTTGGGGCGGGAGAGCACGGCGGAGGAGGCGGCATTTCTGGAGCGCGGCGGCTATATGGCCATCGTCACCGACCTGCGCGGGAGCTATGCGCCTGACGCATAGGGCTGGGGCGTCAGCTTTGTTGCTCGGGTTTCAGGAATAGTTTAAGGGTAAACCACTTTTTCCAGGGAGGGACGAATGGCAGCTCAGAGCTTTGATGTGATCGTGGTGGGGGCGGGCCCCGGCGGCTATGTGGCGGCGATCCGTGCCAGCCAGTTGGGCCAAAAGGTTGCAATTGTCGAACGTGAACATCTGGGCGGCATCTGCCTGAACTGGGGCTGTATCCCGACCAAGGCCCTGCTGCGCAGCGCCGAAGTGTTCCACCTGATGGAGCGGGCCAAGGAGTTCGGGCTTAAGGCGGATGGCATCGGCTATGACCTGCCCGCCGTGGTGGCGCGCAGCCGCGCGGTGGCCAAGCAGCTTTCGGGCGGCATCGGGCATCTGATGAAGAAGAACAAGGTGACGGTGTTCATGGGGGCGGCAAGCCTGCCGAAGGCGGGTGTTGTCTCGGTGAAAACCGACAAGGGCACCGAGGAGCTGACGGCGAAGAACATCATCCTCGCCACCGGCGCGCGGGCGCGTGAATTGCCGGGGCTGGAGGCGGATGGCGATCTGGTCTGGTCTTACAAGCATGCGCTGGTGGCCACCCGGATGCCGAAAAAGCTGCTGGTGATCGGGTCGGGCGCAATCGGGATCGAGTTTGCGTCGTTCTTCAATACTTTGGGCGCTGATACCACGGTGGTGGAGGTCATGGACCGCATCCTGCCGGTGGAGGATGCCGAGATTGCTGCCTTTGCGAAGAAAAGCTTCGTCAAGCAGGGCATGAAGATCATGGAAAAGGCGGCGGTCAAGAAGCTGGACCGCAAGCCGGGTGTCGGTGTCACCGCGCATATCGAGGTGGGCGGCAAGATCGAGACGCATGAGTTCGACACCGTGATCTCGGCCGTCGGGATCGTCGGCAATGTCGAGAACCTGGGGCTGGAGGCGTTGGGGGTGAAGATTGACCGGACCCATGTGGTGACGGATGAATATTGCCGTACCGGGGTGCCGGGTCTGTTTGCCATCGGCGATATCGCGGGCGCGCCCTGGCTCGCGCACAAGGCCAGCCATGAGGGTGTGATGGTGGCCGAACTGATCGCGGGCGGTCATCCGCATGCCATCAAGCCCGGCAGCATTGCGGGATGCACCTATTGCCACCCGCAGATCGCGAGCGTGGGGATGACCGAGGCCAAGGCGAAAGAGGCCGGGCATGCTGTGAAGGTCGGGCGCTTCCCGTTCATCGGCAATGGCAAGGCGATTGCGCTTGGCGAGCCCGAGGGCATGATCAAGACGGTGTTCGATGCGAACACCGGCGAATTGCTGGGGGCGCACATGGTCGGCGCGGAAGTGACCGAGCTGATCCAGGGCTATGTCATCGGCCGCACGCTGGAGACCACCGAGCAGGATCTGATGAATACGGTCTTCCCGCATCCGACCCTGTCGGAGATGATGCATGAGTCGGTGCTGGACGCCTACGGTCGCGCCCTGCATATGTGAGGCACGATTTTTCGGCGAAAAATCAGGGGGTTCGTCGGAACCACCTCGGCTTCGCCTCACCCCCCGAGGATATTTCTGAACAGATGAAGGGCCGGGCATGCGGGCGGTTGTGACGGTGCTTGCGGTCTGGTGTGCGGGGCTTGGCGCTGCGGCGCAGTTTGGCAAGATCTCGGTGCTGTTCGGCGTGCTGGGGGAGCACTATGCCGGTGCCTCGGCGGTGGCGCTGGGGCTGATCGTGTCGATCGTCGGGATTGTCGGGCTGGTGTTCGGCACCACGGCGGGGTTGTTTGTGTCCCGGATCGGGCCGCGACGGGCGATAGTGGCGGCGCTTTTCATGGGCGCTGTGATGAGTGCGCTGCAGTCACTGGGCCTGTCGTATCCGGCGATGATTGCCAGCCGGGTGCTGGAGGGCGTGTCGCATCTGGCCATTGTGGTGGTGGGACCGACGGTGATTGCCGGGCTGGCGGCGGAGCGGTTCCGTGGGCTTGCGATGACACTGTGGTCCAGCTTTTTTGGCGTGACCTATGCTGTTCTGGCGCTGTTGGCGCCGGTTTTGCTGGCGGCTTACGGTGCGGCTGGTGTGTTTGTTGTGCATGCGGTCTGGATGGCGGTGATGGGGCTTTGCCTTGCGCTGTTGCTGCCGCGTGATCCGCCTGCAGCGCCCGCCGCGCGGGTTGGTATTGTGGAGCAGCATCTGGCGATCTACGCCTCGCCGCGCCTGTCGGCCCCGGCGCTGGGGTTCTTTTGCTATACCTTCCTTTATGTTGCGGTGCTGACCCTTGTGCCTCCGGATGTGCCATTGGCGCAGCGCGCCATGGCGGCAGCGGGGATGCCGTTGATCTCGATCGCGCTGTCGCTGACGCTGGGGGTCTGGCTTTTGGGGCGGATGGCGGCGGTGCGCGTGGTGCAATGGGGCTATCTTGTGGCGGTGCCCGGCTTTGTGATGCTGGCGCTGTTCTGGGGGCAGGGCATGGGGATGGTGTTGGCCGCGCTATGGGTCGCGGCAGCCCTTGGCATTGTGCAGGGCGCGAGTTTTGCCGCGATCCCCGAGCTGAACGCCAGCGCGCAGGACCGGGCGCGGGCGGCGGGGGCCATCGCGCAGCTGGGCAATCTGGGCACCACCACCGGCACGCCGGTACTGGCGGCGCTGCTGCTTGGGGCAGGGCCTTGGGGGTTGGCTGTGGTGGCGGTGCTTGCCTGCGGGCTCGGGATTTTGCTGCACATGGTGCAGGCGCGGCGGCGGGCGCGGGGGATCTGAGCAGCAATTGCGCGTGTTCTTAATCTGTTCTTAATTTCATCTTGGAGACTCGGGCGAAAGCCCCTATCTGTGTGTCGGTATTGCGGGGTGGGTCATGGCTGAGCAGAAGTTCATCGAGGTGCGCGGCGCGCGCGAGCACAATCTCAAGAACATTGATGTGGATATTCCGCGCGATCAGCTGGTGGTGATCACCGGGCTGTCGGGGTCGGGCAAGTCCAGCCTCGCCTTTGACACCATCTACGCCGAGGGGCAGCGGCGCTATGTCGAGAGCCTGTCGGCCTATGCAAGGCAGTTTCTCGACATGATGGGCAAGCCGGATGTCGACCACATCTCCGGCCTGAGCCCGGCGATTTCGATCGAACAGAAGACCACCAGCAAGAACCCCCGTTCCACCGTCGGCACGGTGACCGAGATCTATGACTATCTGCGGCTGCTGTTCGCCCGCGTCGGCACGCCCTATTCCCCGGCGACCGGCCTGCCGATCACCGCGATGCAGGTGCAGGATATGGTGGATGCGGTGATGGCGATGCCCGAGGGCAGCCGCGCCTATCTGCTGGCGCCGATCGTGCGCGACCGCAAGGGTGAGTATAAGAAAGAGTTCCTCGATCTGCGCAAGCAGGGCTTTCAGCGCGTCAAGGTCAATGGCGCGTTCCATGAGCTGGAAGAGCCGCCCACGCTGGACAAGAAGTTCCGCCACAATATCGACGTGGTGGTCGACCGGATCGTGGTGCGCGAAGGGCTGGAGACCCGGCTGGCCGACAGCTTCCGCACCGCGCTGAACCTGGCCGATGGCATTGCAGTGGTGGAAACCGCGCCTGCCGAGGGTGAGGGCGAGCGCATCACCTATTCCGAGAAATTCGCCTGCCCCGTCAGCGGCTTCACCATTGCCGAGATCGAGCCACGGCTGTTCTCCTTCAACGCGCCCTTTGGCGCCTGCCCGGTTTGTGACGGGCTGGGGGTGGAGCTGTTCTTTGACGAGCGGCTGGTGGTACCAGATCAGGGGCTGACGCTGATGCAGGGCGCGATTGCGCCCTGGGCCAAGTCGAAATCACCGTATTTTACCCAGACCATTGATGCGCTCGCCCGGCATTACGGGTTCGACAAGAAAATGAAATGGAAAGACCTGCCCGCCCATGTGCAGCAGATGTTCCTGCATGGATCGAAGGGCGAGGAGATTGATTTCTCCTATGATGAGGCCGGCCGCGTCTACAAGGTGCGCCGGGTGTTCGAGGGGGTGATCCCCAACATGCAGCGGCGCTACAAGGAAACCGACTCCGCCTGGTCGCGCGAGGATATGGAGCGGTTCCAGAACAACCGCGATTGCGGCGCCTGTGGTGGTTATCGCCTGCGGCCCGAGGCTTTGGCGGTGAAGATCGGCGGGCTGCATGTGGGGCAGGTGGTGCGGATGTCGATCTCTGAGGCGCATGCCTGGATCGCCTCGGTGCCCGAGGCGTTGACCGGGCAAAAGAACGAGATTGCGAAGGCAATCCTGAAGGAGATCCGCGAAAGGCTGGGATTTCTGGTGAATGTTGGCCTCAATTACCTGACGCTGTCGCGTAATGCGGGCACTTTGTCGGGTGGCGAGTCGCAGCGCATCCGTTTGGCCAGCCAGATCGGATCGGGGCTGACAGGCGTTCTGTATGTTCTGGACGAGCCGTCGATCGGCTTGCACCAGCGCGACAATGATCGCCTGCTCACCACGCTGAAAAACCTTCGTGATCAGGGCAATACCGTGCTGGTGGTGGAGCATGACGAGGATGCGATCCGCGAGGCGGATTATGTCTTCGACATCGGGCCGGGCGCCGGGATTCATGGCGGTCGGGTGATTTCACATGGCACCCCGGCACAGGTGGCGGCTGATCCGGCCAGCCTGACCGGGCAGTATCTGTCGGGCACGCGCGCGATTGCGGTGCCGAAGGTGCGGCGCAAGGGCAGCGGGAAAAAGCTGACCGTGGTGGGCGCGACCGGGAACAACCTGCAGGGGGTGACGGTGAGCTTTCCCTTGGGGAAATTCGTTTGCGTGACAGGGGTTTCGGGCGGCGGAAAATCCACGTTGACCATCGAGACGCTGTTCAAGACCGCTGCGGGCAAACTCAACGGCGCGCGGGAAACACCTGCGCCCTGCGAGACAATCACCGGGTTTGAACACCTCGACAAGGTGATCGACATCGACCAGCGTGCGATCGGCCGGACGCCCCGGTCAAACCCCGCCACTTATACCGGGGCCTTTGGCCCGATCCGCGACTGGTTTGCCGGGCTGCCGGAATCAAAGGCGCGCGGCTATCAGCCGGGGCGGTTCTCGTTCAACGTCAAGGGCGGGCGCTGCGAGGCCTGTCAGGGCGATGGTGTGCTCAAGATCGAGATGAACTTCCTGCCGGATGTTTACGTGACCTGCGAGACCTGCAAGGGCAAGCGCTATAACCGCGAGACTCTGGAAATAAAGTTCAAGGACAAGAGCATATCGGATGTTCTTGACATGACCTGTGAAGAAGCTCTCGGCTTTTTCCAGGCGGTTCCCGCCATCCGCGACAAGATGGATGCGCTGTGCCAAGTGGGGTTGGGCTATATCAAGGTCGGCCAGCAGGCCACCACCCTGTCGGGCGGCGAGGCGCAGCGGGTGAAGCTGTCGAAGGAGTTGTCACGCCGGGCGACCGGGCGGACGCTGTATATCCTCGACGAGCCGACCACGGGTCTGCACTTTGAAGACGTGCGCAAGCTGTTGGAAGTGCTGCATGAACTGGTGGAGCAGGGCAATACGGTGGTGGTGATCGAACACAACCTTGATGTGATCAAAACCGCCGACTGGATCATCGACATCGGGCCAGAGGGTGGCGATGGCGGCGGGCTGATCGTGGCGGAAGGCACGCCGGAAGATGTGGCGCTGGTCGAGGCCAGCCACACCGGGCGTTACCTGAAGGATATGCTGAAGCCTCGGCGCCACGCAGCGGAATAGTGAGCGTGAGTAAGGCGTTGCGTGTTTTGGGTAGTGGGATGCAGCTGAAAGCGGCTGTCATGCTGCTGGTCTGGGTCTGGCTGGCGGTGTCGTTCCATGCGCATGGCGCGCTGGGGTTTGCCCTGCATGCGGCGCTGCTGGCACTTGCCGCGGGCTTCGGCTGGGCGTCGTGGCGCCGCCGCTGGGGGCTGCTCTGGGCCGGGATGGCAGCTTTGGCGGTGATCGCCGGTCTGTGGTGGGTGATGCAGGACCCGCGCGATGACCGGGTCTGGGCCAAGGATGTGGCGCATGGGGTGACGGGTGAGGTCGAGGGCAGCAAGGTCACCTTGAGAAACGTGCGCAACTTTCGCTGGCAAGACCCTGATACGGCTGTGGAAAGCTGGGAAGCTCGGGTAGTGGATGCCGACAGGATCACCTCGCTGGATATGTTCACATCTGTCTGGGACAGCCCACTGATTGCGCATGTGCTGGTCAGCTTTGGTTTTGAGGATGGCCAGCAGATCGTGTTTTCCGGCGAGATCCGCCGCGAACAGGGCGAGGTGTTCTCCGCCCTTGGCGGGTTCTTCCGGCGCTATGAGCTGGTGATGATCGCGGCGGATGAGCGCGACATCGTGCATCTGCGCACCGATGCGCGGGGCGAGCAGGTTTCAATTTTCCCGGTTGATCTGGACCCGGAGGCGCGCCGCCAGCTGTTCTTGAGTTTCGTCAATCGCGCCAATGAATTGGCGGCGGAACCGGAGTGGTATCACACGCTTTTGGCCAATTGCACCACGGTGCCGTTCCGGCTTGTCAAGGGTATAGCGCCCGGGTTGGTCCTGGACTGGCGGGTGCTGGCCTCGGGCCATCTGCCGGGCTATCTGCACGACCTGGGCGTGTTGCGGCCGGATATGGCGCTGGAGCAGGTGCTGGAGCGGGCAAAGCTGCCTCGGGCGGGGATGGATGCCGCCTCGGGTCCGGCCTATGCGCAGCTCTTGCGGCAGGCATGGACCCCCTGACCCCGCCGATGCGGGATCAGGGCGCGAGGATCAGTTTTTCTTGATCTCGCAGGTATTCATGCCGAGAACCGAATAGAGCGGGCAGGTTTGCAGCAGCCCGGTGGCCAGCGGAATGATGCCCAGCAGGAACAGCCAGCGATAGCCTGCCTGTGGCATCAGGAAAAAGCCCGCGATCAGGGCAATTCCCACGACGATACGCAGAAAACGGTCGATGCCGCCAACATTAGTCTTGAACATGGTGGGTTCCTTTTCGGGATTGCGATGCAGGGACATCATATACACATATTCAACTCTCTTGATTGATTTGGCGCAAGCTGCGTTGCGGCAAGACGCCACAAGCCCCCCGAAGCGCGAACGGCGCCCCGGCAAGGGGGCGCCGTTCTGACCGGAAGCGGGCAGCGTCAGTCCATCTGCCGGAAGTTCAGGCTGGCCCCTTCCTTGATGCCGGAGGGCCAGCGTGCGGTGATGGTTTTGGTCCGTGTGTAGAAGCGGAACGCATCCGGCCCGTGCTGGTTCAGATCGCCGAAGGACGATTTCTTCCAGCCGCCAAAGGTGTGATAGGCCAGCGGCACCGGGATCGGCACGTTGATGCCGATCATCCCCACATTGATCCGGTTGGCAAAATCGCGCGCCGTATCGCCGTCGCGGGTATAGAGCGCGATCCCATTGCCGTATTCATGGTCCATGGCGTAGCCGATCGCCTCCTCATAGGATTTGGCGCGGACTGTGGACAGCACCGGGCCGAAGATCTCTTTGCGGTAGATCTCCATGTCGGTGGTCACATGGTCGAACAGGTGCGGGCCGACGAAGAAACCGGCCTCATAGCCTTGCAGGTTGAAGTTGCGGCCATCGACCACCAGTTTTGCGCCTTGCGCGATGCCGGATTCGACCAGTTTCAGGATATTGGCCTTGGCGGCCGCGGTGACGACCGGGCCATAATCCACATCGTTGCCAGCGGTATAGGGGCCGACCTTCAATTTCTCGATGCGGGGGATCAGCTTTTCGATCAGCCGGTCGGCGGTTTCATCCCCCACCGGAACCGCGACGGATATCGCCATGCAACGCTCGCCCGCAGCACCATAGCCCGCCCCGATCAGCGCATCGGCAGCCTGATCCAGATCGGCATCGGGCATGATGATCATATGGTTTTTGGCACCGCCAAAGCACTGAACGCGCTTGCCATTCGCGCAGCCGCGCCCGTAGATATATTCCGCGATCGGGGTCGAGCCGACAAAGCCCACACCGGCAATCTGCGGGTTGTCGAGGATCGCATCCACCGCTTCCTTGTCGCCGTTGATCACCTGCAACACGCCATCAGGCAGGCCGGCCTCCTGCATCAGTTCGGCCAGCATCAGCGGCACCGAAGGCGCGCGTTCCGAGGGTTTCAGGATGAAGGCATTGCCGCAGGCAAGGGCCGGGCCCATTTTCCACATCGGGATCATGGCGGGGAAGTTGAACGGGGTGATTCCGGCTGCAACGCCAATGGGTTGGCGCATGGAATACATGTCGATGCCGGGGCCTGCGCTGTCGGTGAACTCACCCTTCAGCAGATGCGGCGCTCCGATGCAGAATTCCATCACCTCCAGACCGCGCTGGATATCACCCTTGGCGTCGGGGAGGGTCTTGCCATGCTCTGATGACAGCGCCTCGGCCAGCTTGTCCATGTCGCGGTTCAGAAGGTCCACGAACTTCATGATCACCCGTGCCCGGCGCTGCGGGTTGGTGGCCCCCCATTTGATCTGGGCGCGTGCCGCATCCGCCGTGGCCGAGTCCAGCTCCGCTTTTGTCGCCAGCGCCACGCGGGCCTGAACCTCGCCGATGGCGGGGTTGAACACATCGGCAAAGCGGCCCGAGGTGCCGGGGACGTGCTTGCCGTTGATCCAGTGACCGATCTCTTTCATAGGAACCTCCCTTTGGGTTGGCGGAACTATAGTCTTGCGGAAATGTTGGATAAAGCGGCAATATCTCAAAAACGTTTTGCGGAATTGCAAGGTATGGACCCAAACCATGGACTGGGATGATCTGCGGGTGTTTCTGGCGGTTGCCCGTACAGAAACGCTGTCGGGGGCGGGCAAGCGGCTGATGCTGGATCCGGCGACGGTGGGGCGGCGGGTGGCTCGGCTGGAGGCGGGCGCGGGCGCGCGCCTGTTTCTGAAATCGCCGCAGGGCTATGCGCTGACCGAGGAGGGCGCGAAGCTGGTGCCGCATGCGGAGGCGGCGGAGGCGGCGCTGACCGGGGCGCAGGAGGCGCTGAGGGGCGGCGGCGGGTCGGGCCTGTCGGGGCAGATCCGGCTGGGCGCGCCGGATGGTTGTGCCAATTACATCCTGCCGCAGGTGATCCGGGCGATCTGTGACGAGAACCCCGCGCTGGAGGTGCAGATCGTGGCGCTGCCGCGCGTGTTCAACCTGTCACGACGTGAGGCCGATCTGGCGATCGGGGTCAGCCGTCCGCAGGCGGGGCGGCTGACGGTGCAGAAGCTGACGGATTACCGGCTGCATCTGGCGGCGCATCCGGACTATCTGGCATCCGCCCCGCCGCTGCGCGGGCTGGCGGATCTGAAGGCGCATCGGGTGGTGGGCTATATCGCCGATATGATTTTTGACAAGGAACTGGATTATCTGGGGCCCCTGGGGGCGAACACCCCGCCGATGGCGTCGAATTCGGTCTCGGTGCAGCTGAACCTGTTGCGCGCGGGGGCAGGGGTCGGGGTGGCGCATGATTTCGCGCTGCCCTTTGCGCCGGAGCTGGTGAAGGTGCTTCCGGGGGCGCTGTCGCTGAGCCGCGCCTTCTGGCTGATCCGGCATGAGGGGGATGCCCATTCGGCCCGGCTGTCGCGCTTTGCCGACCGGCTGGCGCAGGGAATAAAGCGCGAGGTGCAGCGTCTGGAATCCCTGACTGAAGGGCTTGGCGCCGCACAGGACGCTTGACAGAATGTCCCGGCGCGCGGACGCTTTAGGGATCGCTTCATGGGAGGACGGGCATGATCGTTCAACAGATTCTGAAACTGAAAGCCAGCAATGAAGTGACCACCGTTCCGCCGGGCACCGATGTCAGCCATGTGGCCGAGATCCTGGCCTCGCGCAAGATCGGGACGGTGGTTGTGTCGGCCGATGGCAAGACCATTCTGGGGATCGTGTCGGAACGCGATATCGTGGCCGAGGTCGCGCGCAACGGCAATGTCTGCCTGATCGCGCCGGTTGAGGCGATCATGACCAAGGTTGTGCAGTGCTGCGCATGCGGTGAAAGCGCGGATTCGGTGCTGGAGCGGATGACCTCGGGCCGGTTCCGCCACATGCCGGTGGTGGAGGGCGACGAGATGGTCGGGCTGATCTCGATCGGCGATGTGGTCAAGGCACGGCTGATGCAACTGGCGGCGGAAAAGGATGCGCTGGAAGGGATGATCAAGGGGTTCTAGGCGGGCGCCTCCGGGCCGCTCAGCCGCCCTGACGGGCGTTTTCGCTACCGTCCCGGGGCAGCGAAGGACGCCCGGAGGGAGCGATGAGCAGGTGCAACGGTCTGCGCTTTCGCGCTTGCAATCCTGTGCCTAATATTGTTGCGTGCCCGGAGCTTGAAAACGGGGGATCCCATGCGCATCGGCCTTTATCCCGGCACATTCGATCCCGTCACCCTGGGACATGTCGACATCATCCAGCGTGCGATGGCGCTGGTGGATCGTCTGGTGATCGGCGTGGCGATCAACCGCGACAAGGGCCCCTTGTTCAGTCTGGAAGAGCGGGTGGCGATGGTGAAAGCCGAATGTGCCTCTATCACCGCGCGCACCGGCGGCGAGATCGTGGTGCATCCGTTTGAAAATCTGCTGATCGACTGCGCCCGCGATGTGGGCGCCGGGGTGATCGTGCGGGGTCTGCGGGCGGTGGCGGATTTCGAGTATGAATTCCAGATGGTCGGCATGAACCGTGCGCTGGATGCCAGTATCGAGACGGTGTTTCTGATGGCCGATGCCAGGCGGCAGGCGATCGCCTCGAAGCTGGTGAAAGAGATTGCCCGGCTGGGGGGGGATGTGTCGAAATTCGTCACCCCGCCGGTGGATGCCGCGCTGCGCCACAGGTTCGGCACCCGGCTGTAGGGTCTGCATGCAAAAAGGGGGGCCACGGCCCCCCTTTCGCGGTTGGTCGGGCGAGGTCGCCGGCTGACCTCAGCCCGTGGCCCATACCCCATCCCCAGAAGGGGCGGGCCTTGGCGGTTTCCAACTCAGGCGGCCCGGCCGTAAACGGCGCGGCGGGCGATGCGTTCGGCATCGCCGCGGAAAATATCAAGATCAAGCGCCACATCAAGCGGCAGGCTGGCAATTTCATCGCGGGTCTTGCGGTAGCGCGCATAGGTCACAGCGGCATCGCGGATCGTTTCAAAAACGGAGAACATCTGCCTCTTCCTTCGTCAAAGGCGGGAACCGGATGTTCCATGCGCCTGGGCCGGAAATAAGGTCATGTGTGAGCGCTAACAACCGCCAGCCATGACGTGGCGCCTTGCGCCCTGTGCATGGCTACTTCGCCGGGCGCAGACCCTTGCGGAACCAGCCCGGTTTTGCTGGGGGGGGCTCATCGGGTTGTGGCAACTGGCTGGCATCCAGCGCCACGCCGCGTTTTTCGGCACTGGCCTGCACGGCACTGCACAGTTGCGGCGCACGGCGCAACAGATCCAGAAACCGCGATTCCTCCAGCGTCAGCAGCGTGGTGTGGCTGATCGCCGTCACCCGCGCCCGGCGCGAGCGGCGCAACAGCAGCGACAATTGCCCGAACATCTCGCCCCGGCCCAGAAGAAAGCGGCTCGTGGCCTGCTCCGCCTCGACCGCGCCGGAGGCGATGAACCAGACCCGGTCGGGCTTGTCATCCTTGCGCATCAGGATATCGCCGGGTTTGGCGTAGACGGTCTTCATCTGCTTTGCCAGCTGTGACAGCGACTCGGGGTCCAGATCGGAAAACAGCGGGAAGCTCCGCACGATGTCGCGGCGCTGCAGGCGCAGGTCCAGCCGGGGGCGGGCGGCAAGGGCGGCCCGCTCACCCGCCGTCTGTTCGCGCAGCGACAGGCGCAATTCCGGCCCGATCAGCCCGTCGGCGGTCATCTGGTCATATTCCGCCTCTTCGCGCTGCATCACCAGACGGCGGATCAGACGCCGCTCCAGCTCTTCGGCATAGCCGGGGAACTGGGTGCGCAGGCCCTCCATCTCGCGATTGGTGTCCTCGATCCGGCGTTTTATCAGATCGTGCAGCAGGCCCGCCACCCGGCGGCTGTGAATCCGCAGGATGCGGGTTTCGACAAAGCCGGTGAGCGCGCGCAGCGTCTGGCGGTGCGCCACCAGCGCCTCGAACCTGTCTTCGGTCAGCCGGGCCAGCGGCAGTTTGATGCGGAAGCGGTTGTGCAACCATTCCGCGGCGCGCAGGGTGCGCCCGGCGATCAGCGCCCTGCGCGATTGTGCACGGTAGCCCGAGCGGCCTTCGGTCAGCGTCGCCTCGATCAGCCGGTCGGCATCGGCCAGCATCCGGTCGGCCAGTCGCGCTGGCATCAGGTTTTCCTTAAACGCCTCCAGGATCAGGTCACGCTCATGCCCGGCCAGTGCCAGCAGGCCCAGCGTCACCCGGTCTTTTTCCAGAATGTCGCGGGCATCATCGGCGCGATCGACGGCGGTGTTCAGCCGCTCGCCAAAGCGCACCGCCTCTTCGCGCACGATGGCAGGGGTCAGGTCCATCTCGCGCGCGGTTTCCGACACGGTTTCACGCACCTCCTGCAAGGAGACGGCGACAACCTGATCCGACAGCGCCCGGTCCAGCGGGGACAGCCGGTCAAGCCCCAGCAGCGAGATAACCCAACGCAGCGTGGTTCCCTGCACCAGCAGTGTAAACAGCACAAAGCCGGTGGCGATGATGCCGACCTGCCGTTTGGTTTCAACAAAGATCGCCGGGTTTTCGGTCACGGCCAGTGCCAGTGCCAGCGTGACGGCCCCCCGCAAGCCCCCCCAGAGAATGGCGATCCGATAGGGCGAATCCACCCGGGGCGACAGTCCCCCGGCAGTCAGCAGCGGCAGGATGCCATAAAGTACGATCGCCCGCGCCACAAAGGCCGCCACCACGGTGACAAGGATCAGCCCGATGTCAGAGGGACGCACATTGGCAAGGATGCGCGGCACCAACAGCGCCGCCAGCACAAAGATCAGCCCACCCGCCCAATAGGCGATGAGCGCCCAGGCGTCGCGCAGCTGCGACAGGGCGGGCGGCGAGATGCGTCCGGGGGCGGAGAAGTTCACCGTCATCCCTGCCGCCACAACCGCCACCACGCCCGAGGCACCGATCACCTGGTCCGTGAGCAGGAAGGTCACAAAGGGCGTGGCGAAGCTGATCGACACCTGCGCCAGCGGCCAGGGGTTCATCCAGCCCATTACCTGCACCGCCAGCCGCCCCACGAACCACCCGACCGCCGCGCCCGCCACGATCAGCCAAGGCAGTTGCAGCAGTGCCAGTCCGATGTTTGGGTCGGCATCGCGGGCGGCGACGGCAACCAGAAACACCGAGGTCAGCGCGATGGCGGCGGCGTCGTTCAGCAGACTTTCGCCCTCCACAATCCGGGCCAGTCGTTGCGGGGCCGGGGTTGCGCGGAAGATGCTGACAACCGCCGACGGATCGGTGGTGGAAACGATGGCCCCGATCAGCAGGCAGGCGATTAGCGGCAGCGGGGTAAAGGGCTTCAGCGCCATGCCGATCACAAAGGTCGCCACCACCACGGCGACCACCGCAAGCACCAGCACCGGCACCCAGTCATCCAGCAAACGTCGCAGGTTCAGCGTCAGCGAGACCTGAAAGATCAGCACCGGCAGGAAGATGTAAATGAACAGATCGGACGAGATCGGCAGGTTCAGAATCGCCAGAGCGATCGGGTTCAGGGCATCGGTCACATCGGTGCGGAAAAACCATGAGGCCGCTGCCCCGATCCCGATGCCGATGGCGGCCAGAATCACGGTGACAGGCAGGCGCAGCCGGGCGCCGAGCGGCTCGGACAAAGCGATGGCCAGGAACAGGCCGGACAGGATGGCGAGGAAGACGATCAGATCCATGCCGTGATGATAACCCTTTGGTCACCCGAGAAAAAGGAAGGGCCGGTCACGAATGGTGACCGGCCCGAAACAAGCGCGCGATGGGAAGATCCTTAGATCAGTTTGCCCATGGCGACAGCCGTATCGGCCATCCGGTTCGAAAAGCCCCATTCGTTGTCATACCAGGTCAGGATGGAACAAAACGTGCCGTCCATCACCTTGGTCTGGTCCATGTGGAACACCGAAGAATGTGGGTCGTGGTTGAAGTCGGAGGAGACATTCTTGAACTCGGTATAGCCCAGAATTCCTTTCAACTTTCCATCTGCTGCCGATTTGATCGCGGCGTTGATCTCATCCACCGAGGTTTCGCGCTTGGCGATGAATTTCAGGTCAACCACGCTTACATTCGGGGTCGGCACGCGGATCGCAAAACCATCCATCCTGCCTTTCAGTTCCGGCAGCACCAGACCGACAGCCTTGGCCGCACCCGTGCTGGTCGGGATCATCGACAGGGCTGCGGCGCGGCCCCGGTACAGATCCTTGTGCATGGTATCCAGCGTCGGTTGGTCGCCGGTATAGCTGTGGATCGTGGTCATCATGCCTTTTTCAATGCCGATCACCTGATGCAGCACGTATGCCACCGGCGACAGGCAGTTGGTGGTGCACGATGCGTTCGACACCACGATGTCATCGCTGGTCAGCGTGTCGTGGTTAACGCCGTAGACGATCGTCTTGTCGGCACCGTCGCCGGGGGCCGAGATCAGCACCCGCTTGGAGCCGTTTTCCAGATGGGCCTGGCACTTTTCCTTGCTCGTGAAGATGCCTGTGCATTCCATCACCACATCCACATCCGACCATGGAAGATCAGCCGGGTTGCGCAGCGCGGTAACGCGGATGTGGCCACGGCCGGCGTCGATCCAGTCGTCACCTGTGGTTACGGTGCCGGGAAAGCGGCCGTGGACCGAGTCAAAGCGCAGCAAATGCGCGTTGGTTTCGACCGGGCCGAGGTCGTTGATCGCGACCACCTCGATATCTTTGCGGCCCGATTCGATGATCGCGCGCAGCACATTGCGTCCGATGCGCCCGAACCCGTTGATGGCAACCTTGACCGTCATGGCAATCTCCTTTGGAAAAGCGACTCGGAAGTCACGTTTAGCGCTAACATCACCAGTCAGCGGGGAAAATCAACGGCAGACTGGCGCTGTCAGCGCCAGAATGCTAGCCATTCGACCATATCGGCGAATTTCACCGATAGAAACATCATCGCGCGGGCGTCGTTCAGCAAAATGTCGCAGGCAATCGCTGCAAGGATGAAAAGGCCAAGGCTCAGGGCGATGCGGTCGGTCACGGTTTCCCCAATCGGAGGGCGCAAGCCCCCCTTATTGCAACAGCCGCCCCATCACCCCGGCCACATCGGCCATCCGGCAGGAAAAGCCCCATTCATTGTCATACCAGGCCAGCACGCGCACCGAACGGCCCACCACACGGGTCTGATCCGGGGCGAAGATAGACGAATGTGGTGTGTGATTGAAGTCGATTGAGACTTTCGGTTCGGGATCATAGGCCATGACCATGCCCATATAGCCCGAACAGGCATCGCGCACGATCTGGTTCACCTCCTCCACCGTGACGGATTTCGCCGCGATAAAGGTCAGGTCCACCGCGCTAACGTTCGGCGTGGGCACCCGCAGCGAGGTGCCATCCAGCTTGCCCGCCAGTTCCGGCAGCACCTCACCCAGCGCTTTTGCCGCACCCGTGGTGGTGGGGATCATCGCCATGCTGGCGGCACGGGCGCGGTACAGGTCGCTGTGGCGGCGGTCCAGCGTCGGCTGGTCGCCGGTATAGCTGTGGATCGTGGTCATGATACCCGATTCGATGCCGATGGCGTCATTCAGCACCTTGGCCAGCGGGGCAAGGCAATTGGTCGTGCACGAGCCGTTCGATACCACGTGGTGATCGGGGGTAAGCTGGCGGTGGTTGACGCCATACACCACCGTCATGTCGGCCCGCTTGGCGGGAGCGCTGACCAACACCCGTTTCGCCCCGCGCGTCAGATGCACGGCGGCGCGGTCGCGGTCGTTGAACTTGCCGGTACATTCCAGCACCACATCCACGCCGTTCCAGTCCAGTTCTGCCGGTTCATAAGTGCTTTGCACCCGGATCGGCCCGCGCCCCAGATCCAGCGTATTGCCGCTGATCTTGATCACCCCCGGAAACCGGCCATGCACGGAATCGTATTTCAGCAGATGTGCGTTGGTCTCGATCGGGCCGGTGGCATTGATCGCCACAACCTGCACATCGTTGCGGTTCGACTCGGCGATATGGGCCAGCGTGCAGCGCCCGATGCGGCCAAAGCCATTGATGCCGACGGTGATGGTCATGCGACTCTCCTGCCTGATAGCTGCAGGTCGGATACAAGGCGACCATGCGCATGCCTAGACCAAAAATGGATTTATATCATGATGTTAGCGCAAACCCGCATTGTTTGCGCTAACGACGTGTTGGCCGGGGGCACCACCCTGCACCCCGGCATCGCCGGGGTGCGCGGTGTGGACATTAGGCCTTGCGGCGGCGCAGCAGCGCAAGGCCGCCAAGAGCGCCGAGCAGCAGCGGAAGGCCGGCCGGCACGGGCACCGGCGCGAAGTTTGCGGCCAGTTCGCTGGTCGCATAGCTCCGCCCGTCGCCGAACAGCCAGTTGTCAAAGTTGGTGAACGAGCCCGAAACCTTGCCTGCGGCGGTGTTCAGGCCAAACTTTACGATGCCGTCGCGGATCGAGAAACTTGCAATGTCGGCCAGCAGGTAATTGAACAGGTGCACGGTGTTCATCCCCGCGCCGCCATCGGCCAGACCGTCGAGCAACTTCCCCGAGGTGAGCGACTTGATTTCCAGCACATCATCGCCAGCGCCGAACTTGATGCCGCCGTACACCTCGCTGCCGCCAGTCAGCGACACGAAGCTGTCACCCTGAACCGGCGAGAACAGGATGGCAGTGCCGCCGCGCCCGATCAGGGTTCCGCTGTTGGTGACATGAACACTGTTGGCCGCCGCTTCGTCGGCTCCGATCGCCGCCGGGCCTTCGATGTAGCCTTCGTTCACGATGGTGACCTTGCCCGACGGGCGGACTGGATCGCGTCCGTTGTCAAAAACCGGGTCAATGTCGATGCCATGACCACCTGTTCCGGTCGAGATGATGCGGCCGGTGGCGTGGTTGTGGATGAAGCCCTCGTCGATGTCGATGCCGTCATCGCTGCCCTGAATGGTGCCGTGGTTGTTCACGGTGCCCGAAGCGAACTGTACACCATCCTCATCGTCGATGCCGTCGCGCAGGATGATGGTGCCATAGTTGGTCAGCGTGAAATCATCACGTGCCTCGATCACTTCTTCGCCGCCGATCATCGTGCCGTAGTTGGTCACCGTGGTGCCCTGTCCGCGCAACTGCAGCGCGCGCCCATTGAGCGACGAGATGGTGCCGCTGTTCGTGATGACAGAGCCGGGGGCGCTGCCCAGGGTGCGGATGGTCTGACGGCGCGCCTCGATCACGCCGCCTTCGGCGTTGTTCACAACCAGACCGCCCTCGAACCCCGCCAAGGCATGAATTGCGCGGTCACCGCTGGAGATCGTGCCGGAGTTGTTGACGGTCAGCCGGTTGCCGGTCGCCTGAATGGCATCGGTGTCGCCGCGCGCATCAGTGTTGGCGATCGTGCC
This sequence comes from Paracoccaceae bacterium, assembly GCA_046296515.1. Taxonomy (GTDB): domain Bacteria; phylum Pseudomonadota; class Alphaproteobacteria; order Rhodobacterales; family Rhodobacteraceae; genus Pseudotabrizicola. The sequence continues at coordinate 326,704 of JBKBKR010000001.1, forward strand.
TTTGTTGTCCACCGAGACATCGGTTCCGCTCAGGGCCAGCGGGGGGGCGTTGCGGTTGCTGCTGGTCACGCTGCCGGTGGGGGTGACGACGACGGAGAGATTGTTCAGAGCACGGTTTTCCGGCGTGCTGCCCAACGCGGCACAGGTGAGCGTAGGGTTCAGCGCATCGCCGCCCAGAACACAGGTCGCGGCAAAGCCGGCGCCCGGCATGGCAAGCATAACAATCGCGGTGGTGGTCAGTGCGGTAAAGCGCATCATGGGCAAACTCCATCAAATAGGCCTGTGGCACATGCCACGGACCAGACCCGTCATCTCGGGCAGACTTGAACGGGTTTCATGACGGCAGGGTGCAATCAGGTTGATACTTTTGTGACGTTTCGCAATTTGAAACAGTAGCTCAACGGCGATTGCGAAGGCCTGTGAAACAGATAAACATGCTCTGTCGGTGCGAGGTGCGATGATGAGCGGTTTGCTGGCTTTGCTGGATGATGTGGCTGCGATTGCCAAGGTCGCTGCGGCTTCGGTCGACGATATTGCAGCGGCGGCGGCCAAAGCCGGGGCCAAGGCGGCGGGGGTGGTGATCGACGATGCCGCCGTAACGCCGAAATATGTCACCGGGTTCTCGGCCGACCGCGAATTGCCGATCATCTGGCGTATCGCGCTGGGGTCCATCCGCAACAAGCTGGTGATCCTGCTGCCCGGCCTGCTGGCGCTGGATTCGTTTCTGCCGCAAGCGATCACGCCGCTGTTGATGCTGGGCGGGGCCTATCTGTGCTTTGAAGGTGCGGAAAAGGTGTTTCACGCGCTGTTCCCGCAGAGCGATGCGGTGGTGGAGGCGGATCTTCCGACCGGCGATCCGCTGCATCTGGAGGAGGAAAAGATCGCAGGCGCGATCAAGACCGATTTCATTCTGTCCGCCGAGATAATGACCATTGCGCTTGCCGCTATCCCCCAGAACACGCTGTGGATGGAGGCGGTCACGTTGGCGGTGGTGGGGATCGCGATTACCGTTGCCGTCTATGGCGCGGTGGCGCTGATCGTGAAGATGGATGATGTCGGCCTGCACATGGCCACCACGGGCCGCAGCGGGGCAGGGCGCGGCCTCGGGCGCGGGCTGGTGGCGCTGATGCCCAAGCTGCTGGCAGTGTTGTCGGTGGTCGGCACCCTGGCGATGCTCTGGGTCGGCGGGTCCATCGTCATCCACGGGATGGAGGAGCTGGGCCTTGGCTGGCTGGGCCACCATATCCACGATTGGGCGGTGGTCGCGGGTCATTTGGTGCCGCCGGCGGGGCCGGCGATCGAATGGATCGCAAAGGCGGTAATGGACGGGATTTTCGGGCTGGCTCTGGGGCTGGCGCTGATCCCGTTGGCTACGCGCCTGATCCTGCCGCTCTGGTCCGCCGTCACCGGGCGCAAACCGGCGCATTGAGGCCTGCGTGAACTGAGGCTCAGGCGACCTGCAGCAGCCGGTTCAGATCGGTGTTGTCGCGCATAAGGTCGGCGACCGATACGCTGTCAAGCCGGGCGTAGAATGCATCCAGCGCCTCACTCAGCACGGATTTCAGGCGACATGACCCGACCAGCGGGCAGTGACATTCCGCGCCCGCAAAACACTCGGCAAAGGGCAGCCCTGCCTCGAACTGTCGAAACACCTCACCTGCCGAGATCCGGTCCGGGCTGCGACCCAGCATCAGCCCGCCGGCCCGCCCGCGTACGGTCCGCAGATAGCCCTGTTGTGCCAGCAGATGGATGACCTGTGCAAGATGGTTCTCGCTGGCGTTGCAGGCCAGGGCCACCTCGCGCTTGCGCACGATGCGGTCCGGGTTGGCGGCGCAGAACATCAGGGTCCGCATGGCGAGATTGGTTCGTGTGGTCAGTCGCATCGCTGGGCCTCGGGGGGTTGGACACGGTCACACGATGGCGCAAGACCTTGCGCGCAGGGTTGATCCAGATCAGATTGGCGGGGGCTCAGCTGGAAAAACCTGCATCAGCGGCCTGTGTTATCGTGCCCGCTGCCTGCCATTTGATCCAGATCAAGTTCTCCGCCTGCAAATACATTCATTTACGTGAATGATTTCGAAGGGGGGAATGACCATGGGCGAATCACTGTATTCCATCGCGGCACTGCCATCGCGGCGCGGTTTTCTGGCGGCGGCGGCGGGGGGCTTTGCCCTTGCCGGCCTTGGAGCGCCCGCGCGGGCGCAGGCAGTGCGCACCAAGGCGCGGATCGTGATTGTCGGGGCCGGGGCAGGGGGCACCGGCATGGCGAACCGTCTGGCCGAACGGCTGGAGGGGGCCGAGATCACCATCGTCGACGGGCGCAAGGACCATTGGTATCAACCCGGGTTTACGCTGATCGCGGCGGGGTTGAAACCGGCCGCTTACTCCGTCTCGGGCACCGGCGACTGGTTGCCGAAGTCGGTCAGATGGGTCGAGGACTACGCCGCCAATATCGACCCGGTGGCACAGACCGTCACCACGGCAGGCGGCACCCGGCTGGAGTATGACTACCTGATCGTCGCGGCGGGCCTGACCCTGAACTGGGCCGGCGTCGAGGGCTTTGATCTGGGGCAAGTCGGCAAGGATGGCATCGGCGCTGTCTATGCCGGGCCAGAATATGCGCAAGCCACCTGGCGCGCGATGGATGCCTTTACCGACACCGGCGGCACCGCGCTGTTCGGCCGCCCGGCGACCGAGATGAAATGCGCCGGTGCGCCGCTGAAATATGCCTTCATCACCGATGACTATCTGCGCCGCAAGGGGACGCGCGAGAAAAGCCAGATGATCTATGCCGCCAACAACAAGGCGCTGTTCGGCGTGCCGATCGTCAATGAAAAGCTGAAGCTGCTGTTTCGCGACCGGGGCGTGGATGTGCGCTGGGATCATGTTCTCAAGGGCATTGACGCGGGCGCAAAGACGGCAACCTTCACCATCCCGGCGGCCCAGACGATCAAGGATGGCGTGATCGTCGACACAGCCGCAACCGAGCAGACCATCGCCTATGACTTCATCAACGTGATCCCGCCAATGACCGCGCCAAAGGTGGTGCAGGAGTCGGGCCTGTCATGGGCCGACAGATGGGTGGGACAAGGCTGGATCGAGGTGGACCAATCCACACTGCGCCATCTGCGTTATCCCAATGTCTTTGGCATCGGAGACATCAATGGCGTGCCCAAGGGCAAGACCGCCGCATCGGTCAAATGGCACATTCCGGTGGTCGAGGATCACCTTGTGGCGGCGATTCAGGGCAAGGAAGGGACGGAGGTGTTCAACGGCTATACCTCCTGCCCGATGATCACCCGGATCGGCCGCGCGATGCTGATCGAGTTCGACTATCAGGACAATCTGGTTCCGTCCTTTCCCGGCGTGATCGCGCCGCTGGAGGAGTTGTGGATCAGCTGGCTGATGAAGGAAACCGCGCTGAAGCCGACCTATAACGCCATGCTGCGTGGCAAGGCCTGAAGAGGGGACACTATGAAACAACTTACACTGGAAACCCTGATTGCGGTCTGGGAAGAGATGTTCGGGCGTGGCCTGTTCTGGGCGCTGGTGATGGTCGCCGTTGTGGTGACGGCGGCCTATGTCTTTGTGCTGCTGCGCGACCGGAAGATGTCGATGCGCAAGTTCCTGCTGGCGCAGCTGTCGATGCCCTTCGGGGCCATTGCGGCGGTGCTGTTCGTGCAGGGCATCACCTCTTCGGGGTTGCGCGATATCGGCGGGCCGGTGGATGCGCTGGTGCTGCTGGCGGTTGCGGCGGCGGGGGCGGTGGGCCTTGCGATACTGGTCTACACCGCACAGTCCTTGCTGCGCAAACAGGACTGACGCCCGCGGATTAGGCAGCTTTCCCGCCGCGACGCTTCGTCCGTCGTAGCGGGCTTTCGGTTGCACGGGGTGGCGGCGCCAGTCATTCAAAGCGCTTTGAAAGATATAAGCTACTAGAAATAAACACATTTAATTCCGTGCGTTTGCGGGGTGATTGCGGTAACTGTTGGGGCAGGCTTCGCTGCACGACGTCAAAGGGTTCCACGTGGCAGATGTGCGGGTGCTTGACCCCGCCTGCCATCGGTCTAGCCTGAACCTTCGTGCCGCAACCCCAACCTGTGGAACCCGATGTGAACGATCTCAGCCCAACCCCGACCTCGTTGAAAGCCAATATCCTGCGGCATCTGGCCTTTACGCTGGGCAAGGACGTGGATCACGCCAGCACTTACGACTGGCGCATGGCCCTGTCTTTCGCGATCCGTGACCAGATCATGGAGCCGTGGTTCGCCTCCACCCGCAAGACATGGGGCACCGATCACAAACGGGTTTACTATCTGTCGATGGAATTCCTGATCGGGCGTCTGCTGGAGGATGCCACCGTCAACCTCGGCCTGCGCGAACAGGCTGAAGAGGTGATGGCCGGCTTCGGGCAGGACTTCCGCGAGATCGTCGAGGATGAGCCGGATGCCGCCCTTGGCAACGGCGGTCTGGGGCGGCTTGCGGCCTGTTTCATGGAATCCATGGCCACGCTGGGCTGCCCGGCTTACGGCTACGGCATCCGCTATGAACACGGGCTGTTCCGCCAGCGGTTTGAAGGCGGGCGTCAGGTGGAAACCCCCGAGGACTGGCTGAAACAGGACCATCCGTGGGAATTCGCCCGGCCCGAGGCGGCCTATGTCATCCCGTTCAAGGGCCATGTCGAACAGCAGGGCGGCCGCGATGTCTGGGTGCCGGGCGAAACCGTTGTGGCCTCGGCGCATGATACGCCGGTTGTCGGCTGGCAGGGCAAATGGGCCAACACGCTGCGGCTTTGGGGGGCGCTGCCCACCACGATGTTCGACCTTGATCGCTTCAACCGGGGGGATTACGCGGCGGCAGCGGAGCCGGAGGCTCTGGCACGCACACTTTCCCGCGTGCTCTACCCCGATGACACCACCTATCAGGGTAAGGAGCTGCGCCTGAAGCAGGAATTCCTGCTGACTTCCGCCGCCTTGCAGGACATCCTGCGCCGGTTCCTCACCTCTCATTCCGATCTGCGCAAACTGCCCGATTATGTTGCGATCCAGATGAATGACACCCACCCGGCGATTGCCGGGCCAGAACTGATCCGTCTTCTGGTCGATACCCACGGCATGCCTTTCGATCAGGCGCTGCCAGTGGCGCGGGCCTGCCTTGGCTATACCAACCACACCCTGCTGCCCGAGGCGCTGGAACGTTGGGCCACGTTCACATTCGGGAACGTCTTGCCACGCCATATGCAGATCGTGGAAGCGATCGACCATTGGCACAAGACAGAACACCGGGGCCGCCCGCATTACATCGGCATCGTCAAGCACCACGAGGTGCGGATGGGTGAACTAGCGTTCATCATGGCGCATAAGGTCAACGGCGTTTCGGCGCTGCATTCCGATCTGATCAAGAAAAACCTGTTCCCGGAGTTGCACGCGCTCCACCCCGACCGGATCATCAACGAGACCAATGGCGTCACCCCGCGCCGCTGGCTGAAAATGTGCAACAAGCCGCTGTCGGGGCTGATCACAGATACAATTGGCGCGGGCTGGGAGGCGGATCTGGACCTGTTGAAGGGTCTAGAAAAACCGATTGAAACCAAAGCCTTCCGTGCCGAATTTGATGTGGCGAAGCGGGCGAACAAGGTGGCGCTGTCCAACTGGCTGGCGGGGCATGAGGGTATCACCGTCAACCCGGACGCGCTGTTCGATGTCCAGATCAAGCGGATTCACGAATACAAACGGCAGCTCCTGAACATCCTGCAAACCATCGGCCATTGGGAGGCGATCCGGCAGAACCCGAACGCCAACTGGGTGCCACGCGTGAAGATTTTTGGCGGCAAGGCGGCACCCGGCTATGCGGTGGCCAAGGAAATTATCCGCCTTATCAATGATGTGGCGGAAGTGATCAACAACGATCCGATCAGCGGCGATCTGCTGAAAATCGTCTATCCCGCCAATTACAACGTCTCGATGGCCGAACGGCTGATCCCGGCGGCGGATCTATCGGAACAGATCTCCACTGCGGGCAAAGAGGCGTCGGGCACCGGTAACATGAAGTTCATGATCAACGGCGCCCCCACGATCGGCACGCTGGACGGCGCGAATGTCGAGATTTTGCAAGAGGTTGGCACCGACAACTTCTTCCTGTTCGGCATGACCACCGAACAGGCGATGGCGCGTCGTCAAGACCCGGATCACGCCCGCAAGGCGATCGAGGCCAGCCAGACCCTGCAGGACGTGCTCCAGATGATCGCCGAAGGCCGGTTCAGCCCAGATGACAAGGGGCGTTACCACGATCTGGTCCACCGGGTCTGGCATCACGATTATTTCCTCGTGGCCAGTGACTTCGACGCCTATGATCAGGCGCAGGCGCAGGTGGATGTCGCCTATGCCGATCGCGACAACTGGGTGAAAATGGCGGCCCTGAACACGGCGCGGTCGGGGTTCTTCTCGTCCGACCGCACCATCCGCAGCTATATGAAAGACGTCTGGAACGTGTCATCGGCGCTGTAGCGCCGAGGCCGGTCCGGACGCGCTGACTTTGGGAGGAGACAGCATGACCGGGATCTCGATCGACGAAGGCGTGGCATCGGCGATCTGCGAGGGGCGCCACGGTGACCCGTTTTCGGTGCTGGGGCCGCACAAGATGGGCGGCAAATGGCTGGTTACCGCCTTCGTGCCGGGGGCGGAACGTCTGTGGGTTCTGACCGGGAAATCAGGTCAGGAAGTGGAGGCAAGCCATTGGGGACAGGGACTTTTCTTTGCATCCTTGTCGCGAAAATCCCCCTACCGTCTACGCGCGACCGGGCATGGCACCACCTGGGAATTCGAAGACCCGTTCCGCTTTGGCCCGGTGCTGGGCGAGCTGGATGAATACCTGCTTGGGGAGGGCACGCACCAACGTCTGTGGCAGGTTCTGGGCGCGCATGTGCTCACACATGAGGGGGTTGCGGGCACTCATTTCGCGGTCTGGGCCCCGAATGCGGAACGGGTTTCCGTGGTGGGTGATTTCAACATCTGGGACGGCCGCCGCCACCCGATGCGCCGGCGGGGTGCCACCGGTGTTTGGGAAACCTTTGTGCCCGGTCTGGGGGAAGGTGCGACCTACAAGTATGAACTGCGCGGTGCGGGCGGGCAGACGCTGCCGCTCAAGGCCGATCCGGTTGGCTTCGGCTCTGAACATCCGCCTGCAAATGCTTCTGTTGTCAGAACAATTTCCGGCGACTTCCATGATGCGGACTGGATGGCGACCCGGGCCGCGCGCCAGACCATCGACGCGCCGATCTCGGTCTATGAGGTGCATCTGGGCTCATGGCGGCGCGCACCCGGCGACCGGATGCTGAGCTACATTGAACTCGCCGAGCAACTTGTTGATTACGCTGTGGATATGGGCTTCACCCATATCGAGCTGTTGCCGGTCAGCGAGTTCCCGTTCGACGGCTCATGGGGCTATCAGCCCGTGGGTCTGTTCGCCCCCACCATCCGCCATGGCACCCCGCCGGAATTCCGCGCCTTTGTCGATGCCGCGCACCGCAAAGGGCTTGGCGTGCTGCTCGACTGGGTGCCGGGGCATTTCCCGACCGATGCGCATGGGTTGGGCCAGTTTGACGGCACCCCGCTTTATGAACATGCCGACCCGCGCGAGGGGTTCCACAATGATTGGAACACCCTGATCTACAATTACGGGCGGACGGAAGTGCAGAACTTCCTTGTCTCCAACGCGTTGTATTGGCTGGAGGAATTCCACATCGACGGGCTGCGCGTCGATGCCGTAGCCTCGATGCTCTACCGCGACTACAGCCGTAATGCGGGGGAATGGGTGCCCAACCGCGATGGCGGGCGCGAGAATTACGAGGCGATTGCCATGCTCAAACGCATGAACATCGTGGCTTACGGCGAATCCCCCGGCGTGATGACGGTGGCCGAAGAAAGCACCGCCTTTCCGGGTGTCAGCCGACCGGTAAACCATGGCGGGCTGGGGTTTGGCTTCAAGTGGAACATGGGCTGGATGAATGACACCCTGTCCTACATGCAAAAGGACCCGATCCACCGGAAATTCCATCATCACCAGATGACATTCGGGCTGCATTATGCCTGGTCGGAGAATTACATCCTGCCGATCAGCCATGACGAGGTGGTGCATGGCAAGGGCAGCATGCTGGGCAAGATGCCGGGCGATGGGAATGAGAAATTCGCCAACCTGCGCGCTTACTATGGTTTCATGTGGGCGCATCCGGGCAAGAAGCTGTTGTTCATGGGCTGCGAGTTCGCGCAAGGCGCGGAGTGGAACCATAATCAGAGCCTTGACTGGCATCAGCTTGAAATCACCGCACATTCCGGTGTTCAGGCTTTGGTGCGCGATCTGAACCGGGTCTACCGCGACACGCCCGCGCTGCATGTGAACGACACACGGCCCGAGGGGTTCGAGTGGATCGAGAGCAATGACGCCGAGGCCAGCGTCTATGCTTGGGTCCGCAAGGGCAGGCCGGACGATCCGATGGTCGTCGCGCTGGTCAACATGACGCCGGTGGATCGCCGCTATCGCGTCGGTCTGCCTGCGGGAGGCAATTGGGCGGAACTGCTGAACACCGATGCAGGCGTTTATGGCGGCGGCAATCGCGGCAATCTGGGCGGGATCACGGCAGAGGAGGTGCCGTGCCACGGCAGGCCGTGGTCGGCGCTTGTCACATTGCCGCCGCTGTCGGCGGTTTATCTCAAACAGGGGGGGCTTGCGTAGCGCAAGCAGAGGGAGGGATCATGAAAGCAAAACCAAATACCAGGCTGTCGTCGCAGGCGATGGCATTCGTTCTGGCGGGGGGCCGGGGCAGCCGACTGAAGGAATTGACCGACCGCCGCGCCAAGCCGGCGGTCTATTTCGGTGGCAAGACAAGGATCATCGACTTTGCGCTGTCCAATGCGCTGAATTCCGGTATCCGCAAGATGGCGATCGCAACGCAATACAAGGCGCACAGCCTGATCCGCCACATGCAGCGCGGCTGGGGGTTTTTCCGGGCGGAACGCAATGAATACCTGGATATCCTGCCCGCCAGCCAGCGGGTGGACGAGACCAAATGGTATCTGGGCACTGCCGACGCGGTGACACAGAACATTGATATCGTGGATGATTACAAAGTCAAATATGTGATCATCCTGGCGGGCGACCATATCTACAAGATGGATTACGAGGTGATGCTGCAACAGCATGTCACCTCGGGCGCGGATGTGACCATCGGTTGCCTGACCGTGCCCCGGATGGAGGCCGCGGCCTTTGGCGTGATGCATGTCGATGACCAGATGAATGTCACCCAGTTTCTGGAAAAGCCCGCAGACCCGCCCGGTATTCCGGGCGACCCCGACAATGCACTCGCCTCGATGGGGATTTATGTTTTCAACTGGGATCTGCTGCGCGATCTGTTGATCCGCGATGCGGAGGACAGCAATTCCAGCCATGATTTCGGCAATGACATCATTCCGCAGATCGTGAAACACGGCAAGGCCGTGGCGCACAAGTTTGCCGACAGCTGCGTGACGGCGGGGCTGGAGGATGAGCCCTATTGGCGCGATGTCGGCACGATTGATGCGTTCTGGCAGGCAAATATCGACCTGACCGATTTTGTGCCCAAGCTGGATCTGTACGAGAAAAGCTGGCCGATCTGGACCTATGCCGAGATCCTGCCACCGGCCAAGTTCATCCATGACACCGATGGAAGGCGCGGTTCGGCGATATCGTCGCTGGTGTCGGGCGATTGCATCGTTTCCGGGTCGGAGGTGCGCAATTCTCTGCTGTTCACCGGCTGCCGGACCCATTCCTGGAGCACGCTGGACCATGTCGTGGCGCTGCCGCAGGTCTGTGTGAACCGCAAGGCGGAGCTTGCCAATTGTGTGATCGACCGGGGCGTGATCATTCCCGAGGGGCTTGTGGTCGGGCAGGACCCGGAGGAAGATGCAAGGTGGTTCCGCCGGACCGAGACGGGGATCGTGTTGATCACGCAGGATATGCTGGATATGCGGGCGCGAAAGCTGGATTAGGGGGTTTCGGGCGGAAACCCCGGGGGGCTGTCTGCCCCCCGGACCCCCCGAGAGTATTTTTGCCAAGATGAAAGGGCGAAGATGAAGGGTCGGGTTCTGTCGGTTGCCTCGGAATGTGTGCCATTTGTCAAGACCGGCGGGCTGGCCGATGTCGTGGGGGCCTTGCCCGGTGCGCTGGCTGCGGTCGGTTGGGAGATGCGGGTGCTGATCCCGGCGTACCGGGCATTGCGTCCGTTGCTGGCGCAGATGACCCCGGTCCGGACCGAGCCGGGGCTGTTTAACGGCGATGGCACGGTTTACGCCGGGCAGGTCGGGGGCATTGATCTTTTGTTGCTGGATGCGCCGCATCTTTATGACCGCGAGGGCGGCCCCTATGGCGGGCCGGGCGGCGACTGGTCGGACAATCCACAGCGCTTTGCCGCCTTGTCCTGGGTGGCGGCGCGTATGGCGCGGGAAGGGATTGCGGGCTGGCAGCTCGATGTGCTGCATGCGCATGACTGGCAGGCGGGTTTTGCGCCGGCCTATCTTGCCTATTCGGGCGCGCGGGAGGTGAAATCGGTGATCACCATCCACAATATCGCCTTTCAGGGCTGGGCTCCGGCGACGTTGATGGGGGAGTTGCGTCTGCCCACCGGGCAGTTCTATCCTGACGGGCTGGAGTATTATGGCGGGTTGTCGAGCCTGAAGGCCGGTCTGGTCACAGCCGATTGGATCACCACGGTATCGCCCACCTATGCCGAGGAACTGATGCGGCCGGAATTCGGAATGGGGCTGCAAGGTGTGATCGCCGCACGGGCCGCGCGGGTGTCGGGGATTCTGAACGGGGTGGATACCGGGGTTTGGTCGCCCGAGGCCGGGCCGGTTCCGTTTTCGGCAATGGCACCTGCGGGCAAGGCAAGCGCACGGGCGGCGCTGTGTGCGGAGTTCGGGGTGGAGGTGCCGGGGCCTTTGGCAATCGTGGTCAGCCGCCTGACTGATCAGAAGGGCATTGATCTGTTGCCGGAGGTAGTGCCGGAGTTTGTGGCGGCGGGCGGTGGGCTGATCGTGCTGGGCACCGGCGATCCGGCCTTGGAAGCGGCGATGCGCGCGCTTGCCGGCGCTCATCCGGGCCGGGTCGCGGTGCGGATCGGCTATGATGAGGCGTTGAGCCAGCGGCTGTTTGCCGGGGCCGATGCGGTGCTGGTGCCGTCGCGGTTCGAGCCTTGCGGGCTGACCCAGATGTATGGGTTGCGCTTCGGCACCTTGCCTGTGGTGTCGGCGACCGGGGGGCTGGCCGATACGGTGATCGGTATCTCTCCCGCCACGCTGACAGCTGGCGTGGCGACGGGCGTGGTGTTTCACCCGACCGACGCCTTGGCTTTCGGGCAGGCACTGAGCAAACTGGTGGACGTCCATGGTCAGCCAGAGCTTTGGGCACGCCTGCAACACAACGCGATGACGCATCCGGTGGGCTGGGAAACCTCGGCTGCGGCCTATGCGGCGCTATATGAACGGTTGCTCGCATGACACCTGGACTGGTGCCATTGCCCGCGCGCTTGCCGGGCCATGCGGTCGGGCCCGGGCGGCCCTGGCCGATGGGGGCGAGCCTTGACGGCGATGGCGTCAATTTCGCGGTGTTCTCGGCCCATGCCGAGGTGATCGAGCTGTGCCTGTTCTCCTCGGACGGGCGCAAGGAGATGGTGCGGCTGCCGTTCCGGGAACGCGATGGCGACATCTGGCACATGCATGTCGGCGGGCTGACGCCGGGCACAGTTTACGGCTTTCGCGCGCATGGGCCCTATGACCCGGAGCGGGGGCACCGTTTCAACCCGCACAAGCTGCTGCTGGACCCTTACGCAAGGGCGCTGGAGGGGCGGCTGCGCTGGTCGGATGCGGTGATGGGCTACAAGATCGGCTCGTCGCGCGGCGATCTGTCGTTTGACACCCGCGATTCTGCCTTTGCGGTGCCAAAGGCGGTGGTGACCGACACCTCGTTCACCTGGGGCAATGACGCGCCGCCGCGTATTCCGCGCTGTGAGTCGGTGATCTATGAGGCACATGTCAAGGCGCTGACCCAGCTGCACCCCGGTGTGGACAAGCCGTTGCGGGGCAGCTACCTCGCGCTGGCCAGCGACCCGGTGATCGCGCATCTGCAAAAGCTGGGGGTGACGGCGGTGGAGCTGCTGCCGGTGCAGGCCTTTCCCGATGACCGTTTTCTGGTCGCCAAGGGCTTGCGCAACCATTGGGGCTACAACACGCTGGCGTTCTTTGCCCCCGAGCCGCGCTATATGGCAAAGGGTGCCTTGTGGGAATTCCAGACCATGGTGCGGCGTCTGCATTCGGCGGGGATCGAGGTGATCCTTGATGTGGTCTACAACCATACCGCTGAGGGCGACCAGTGGGGGCCGACGCTGTGCTACCGGGGCCTCGACAATGCCAGCTATTACCGGCTGGCGGATGGCGGGCGGCATTATGTCAATGACACCGGCACCGGCAACACGCTGAACCTGACGCATCCGATGGTCCTGCGCATGGTGATGGATTCGTTGCGCTATTGGGTGGAGGTTTGCCATGCGGATGGCTTCCGCTTTGATCTGGCAACCGTGCTGGGGCGCGAGATGCATGGCTTTGACCCGAATGGCGGGTTTTTCGATGCCATACGGCAAGACCCGGTTCTGAGCCGGGTAAAGCTGATCGCCGAGCCGTGGGACATTGGACCCGGCGGCTATCAGCTGGGGCAGTATCCGCATCCGTTCCACGAATGGAACGACCAGTTCCGCGACGGGGTGCGGCGGTTCTGGCGCGGGGATGCCGGGATGACGCCGGATCTGGCCAAGCGCTTGCTGGGCAGTGCCGAGCGTTTCGACCATTCTGGGCGGTCGGCAACATCTTCGGTGAACTTCCTGACTGCGCATGACGGCTTCACGCTGGAGGATCTGGTCAGCTTTACCGTCAAGCGCAACTGGGCCAATGGCGAGGACAACCGCGACGGCCATTCCGACAACCATGCCGACAATATGGGGGTGGAGGGGCCAAGCGACAACCCCGCCGTGCTGGCGGCGCGTGCGCTTCGCAAGCGCAACCTGTTGGCGACGCTGATGCTCAGCCAGGGCGTGCCGATGCTGCTGGCTGGCGACGAGCTGGGTCATAGCCAGGGCGGCAACAACAACGCCTATGCGCAAGACAATGCGGTGACCTGGCTGGACTGGTCGACGCCCGACCATGCGCTGACCGATTTCATCGCCCGGCTGACGCGATTGCGCCGCGCGCATCCGGTGCTGCGCCAACGTCGGTTCCTGCATGCCCGCAAGCGCGCGGCGGACGGGCTGGCGGATGTGATCTGGCGCAAACCCGACAGCACCGATCCCGCGCCACAGGACTGGCACGACCCGGCCTTTCGCGCGCTAGGGGTAGAGCTGCGGATGGCCGCCGAAGGCGGTGATCCGTCCTGCGATGCGGTTCTGGCGTATTTCAACTGCGGTGGCGCGGTCCCGCTGACCCTGCCACCTACGGCCACATGGCAACTGGTGCTCGACACCACACGCCCCGATCTGACCACCGCACCCGCGCCTGCCAACCTGCCGGCACAGTCCGTACTGATGTTCCGCTCCGCCCCCGATGAGGGGCGGGCAAAGGGAGAGACCTGATGATAACCACCGTTGCCACCCAACCGATTGCCGGACAAAAACCGGGCACCTCCGGCCTGCGCAAGAAAACGCCGGTGTTCCTGGGGCACCACTATCTGGAGAACTTCACCCAGTCGATTTTCGATGTGGTGGGGGCAGAGGGGAAGACCTTTGTTCTGGGCGGAGACGGTCGCTATTTCAACGACCGCGCAGCGCAGGTCATCCTGCGGATGGCGGCAGCGAATGGTGCGGCACGGGTGATCGTGGGACTTGGGGCGCTGTTGTCCACTCCTGCGGCCAGCCACCTGATCCGGCTGAACAAAACCGATGGCGGCATCATCATGAGCGCCTCGCACAACCCCGGCGGGCCGGAAGAGGATTTCGGTGTCAAGTTCAACATGCCCAACGGCGGCCCCGCGCCGGAAGGCGTGACCGAGGCGATGTTCCGGCGCACGACCGAGATCACCGAATACAGGATCCTGGAGGCGCAGGATGTGGACCTGAACACGGTTGGCCGCCAGACCCTTGGCGGAATGATCGTCGATGTGGTCGATCCGGTCAGCGATTACGCAGCCCTGATGGAAACCCTGTTCGATTTCCCCGCCCTGCGCATGCTGTTCGCGGGCGGCTTCCGGATGCGGATGGATACGATGTGCGCGGTCACCGGCCCCTATGCGGTGGAGATCCTGGAAAACCGCCTCGGCGCGCCCAGGGGCACCGTGACCCACGCCACTCCCTTGCCCGATTTCGGCGGCATGCACCCCGACCCGAACCCGACCTGGGCGCATGAGCTGATGACCGAGATGATGGGGCCGGATGCGCCCGATTTCGGCGCGGCATCCGATGGTGATGGCGACCGCAACATGGTGGTGGGGCGCGGCATCTATGTCTCGCCCTCCGACTCTCTGGCGGTGCTGGCCGCCAATGCCCACCTTGCGCCCGGCTATGCGCAGGGTCTGGCCGGTGTGGCGCGGTCGATGCCGACCTCTGCCGCCGCCGACCGCGTGGCCGATGCGCTGGGGATCGCGAAATTCGAGACGCCGACGGGATGGAAGTTCTTCGGCAACCTGCTCGACGCGGGCAAGGTCACGTTGTGTGGCGAAGAAAGCTTTGGGACCGGATCGGATCATGTGCGTGAAAAGGACGGGCTCTGGGCAGTGCTCCTGTGGCTCAACATCCTGGCCACGCGCAAACAATCGGTGGCCGAGATCCTGAAACAGCATTGGGAAAGCTACGGCCGCAACTACTACAGCCGCCATGATTTCGAGGCGATCGCCACCGACAAGGCCGATGCGATGATCACCGCACTGCGCGAATCCCTGCCCCGAATGCCGGGGCAGGTGCTGGAGGGCATGACCATCACCTCTGCCGATGACTTCGCCTACACCGATCCGGTGGACGGATCGGTCAGCGAGAAACAGGGACTGCGTATCCTGTTTGAAGACGGCAGCCGCATCGTGATGCGCCTTTCGGGCACCGGTACCGAGGGTGCCACACTGCGCGTCTATCTCGAACGCTACGCCCCCGGCCCTGACGGGCTCGCCCTCGATCCGCAACAGGCCCTGGCCCCGGTGATCCGCGCCGCGCATCAACTGGCGCAACTGGAGGCATTCACCGGGCGCACAACGCCTGATGTGGTGACCTGACCCCAGCGTCGGATGCCTCCGGCGGGAGTATTTTCAAAGCAGCAATCCGGAAGACGCGCGCTTTGGCTTTGCTGCTTTCCAAATGCTCCCGCGCGGAGTGCGCAGCTTACCTCCGCGCTCCGCTGTCATGGCGAAAACGACCCCTTGTCGGTCGCACCTGTCGTGGACTTCTGAGTGCCGGTGGCGTCTCATGGGCGGACAGGGGAGCAGGGCAATGACCGAACAGCGGGTACGATCGGGGCGTCAGGCACGGCAGGCAGAGCGCGCAAGCAAGACGGGCGGCCATGGCCGTCCATACATCGTCCGCAACATCCCGCCCTATGACATTTTGTCGGAGGAAAACCTGATCCGGATCGAGGTCGCCGCCGAGCGTATCCTTGCCGAGACCGGGGTCGAGTTTCGTGACGACCCGCAAGCGCTGGACCTCTGGCGGCAGGCCGGGGCCGGGGTGGAGGGTCTGCTGGTGAAGTTTCCACCGGGGATGCTGCGGGAGCTGTTGCGTTCCGCCCCGGCGGAATTCATCCAGCATGCGCGCAACCCCGACCATTCGGTGCGGATCGGCGGGCGCAATGTTGTGTTCTCTCCGGCTTACGGCAGTCCCTTTGTGATGGACATCGACAAGGGACGCCGTTTTGGCACGCTGGAGGATTTCCGCAACTTCATCAAGCTGGCCCAGGCCAGCCCGAACTTTCACCATTCCGGCGGCACGATCTGCGAGCCGACCGATGTGCCGGTGAACAAGCGCCATCTGGATATGGTGATGGCGCATATCGAACTCAGCGACCGTCCGTTCATGGGATCAGTCACCGCGGAGGAGCGGTCGGAAGACAGTATCGACATGGCGCGCATCCTGTTTGGCGCGGAATTTGTCGACCAGAACTGTGTGATCCTTGGCAATGTGAACGTGAATTCACCGCTGGTCTGGGATGGCACCATGACCCGCTCTCTGCGGGCCTATGCGCGGGCGGGGCAGGCGGCGGTGGTGGTGCCGTTCATCCTTGGTGGCGCGATGGGGCCGGTGACCAATGCCGGGGCCATCGCGCAATCGCTTGCCGAAACCATGGCCGGATGCGCACTGACCCAGTTGGAGCGCAAGGGCGCGCCGGTGATCTTCGGTAGTTTCCTGTCGTCGATGAGCCTTCGGTCAGGCTCGCCGACCTTTGGCACGCCGGAGCCTGCGATCGGGTCGATGGTGATCGGCCAGTTGGCGCGGCGGCTGAACCTGCCCTTGCGTTGCTCGGGGAATTTCACCACCTCGAAGCTGCCCGACGCGCAGGCGATGGCCGAGGGCACGATGAGCATGCTGGCCGCGATCCATTGCGGGGCGAATTTCATCCTGCATTCTGCGGGGTTTCTGGATGGCTTGCTCAGCATGTCCTATGAGAAATTCATGCTCGATGATGACCTGTGCGGCGCCTTGCACAGTTATCTTGACGGGGTGCAGATCGACGACAACACACTGGCGGTTGACGCCTTTGCCGAGGTCGGCCCCGGCAACCACTTCTTTGGCTGCGCCCATACCATGGCCAATTACCAGACTGCGTTCTGGGATTCAGGGCTGGCCGACAATGAGCCGTTCGAGAAATGGGAGGCAGCGGGGGGACTGGATGCCGCTACCCGCGCCAACCGGGCATGGAAGAAGCGGCTGGCAGAGTATGAGGCCCCGGCACTGGATGCGGGTATCCGCAACGGGTTGCGCGATTTCATCGCGCTGCGCAAGGAAGCCGTGGCGGACGCCTGGTATTGAGCTTTCCCGTCGCGGCGCCCCCACCCCAGCCCTCCCCCACAAGGGGGAGGGAGGCACTGACCGGCCTCCGCAGCACGTGACAACGACGGCAGAACAGGCGCTTCCCTCCCCCCTTGTGGGGGAGGGAGAGGGAGGGGGGCATCGCGCCGGTTCAGCGGAATTGTTTCGCCAGTTTCAGGCCCTGACCCTGATAGTTCGACGCGATTTTCTCGCCGTACAAAGCATCGGGCCGCTCCGCCATGCGCTCATAGACCAGACGGCCCACCACCTGACCATGTTCCAGCACGAACGGTGCCTCGTGGCAGCGCACTTCCAGCACGCCGCGCGACCCGGCCCCGCCTGCGGCGGCATGGCCGAAACCGGGGTCGAAAAACCCGGCGTAATGCACCCGGAACTCGCCGACCATCGCCAGATAGGGCGCCATCTCGGCCGCGTAATCGGGCGGGATTGTCACCGCCTCGCGACTGACCAGAATATAGAACGCGCCGGGGTCGAGGATGATGCGGCCCTCGGTGGTGCGGATCTCCTCCCAGAACTCGGCCGCCGGGTAATGGCCGATCCGGTCCAGATCGACCACGCCGGTATGCGGCTTGGCGCGGTAGCCGACCAGATCGCCGGTGGCGGGCTGCAGATCGACCGAAAAGCCAAGGCCCTCGGAGATGACGGGGGTGCCATCGACCAGCGGTTCCACCTGGTGCAGCGCGGCCAGCTCGGCATCTGACAGCACCGCCTGCCCGTGGCGGAACCGGATCTGGTTCAGCCGCTGACCGGCGCGTACCAGAACGGAAAATGACCTCGGGCAGACCTCGGCATAGAGCGGGCCATCGTAACCGTCCGGAATCCGGTCGAATTCGGTGCCGCCATCGGTGATCAGCCGTGTGAGCAGATCCAGCCGCCCGGTGGAGGATTTGGCATTGGCCACCGCCGACAGGCCAGCGGGCAGGGCCAGCCGTTCCATCAGCGGGATAACATAGACGCAGCCCTTTTCCAGCACGGTGCCTTGCGCCATATCCATGCGGTGCATCTCGAATTCCGCAAGCCGTTCTGCAACCGGGCGGCCCTTTCCGGCGAGAAACGAGGCGCGCACGCGGTAGGCCATGGTGCCCAGCCGCAGATCAAGGCTGGCGGGTTGCACCTGTTCGGGCAGGATCGCAGTCTCGGCGCGGATCGCCCCTTGGGCGATCATCCGGCGCAGCTGTTGGGCGGCAAGAACCCCGGTCATCGTCATGGCACACCCCCCAAGGGCCGGAAATGAAAACCGCCCGCAAGGCGCAAAGCCAAGCGGGCGGTTTTGGAAATGGTCGGGCCGGAGAGATTCGAACTCTCGACCTTCCGCCCCCCAGACGGACGCGCTAACCAGGCTGCGCTACGGCCCGAACATGCCGGGATACATACTGATATTCGCGGGCGGCACAAGCAGGAAAGCACCGTGGTCCCCCCGGAATGTGCCCGGCTCAGAGCGATGCCCGCGCCGGGCCGGAGAGCCGGGCGCGCAAGGCCAGAGCCTGGGCATGGATTTCCGAAAGGCGTTGGCGATCGCCGGGCGTCAGATCGGTTTCAGACAGCGCCCGAAGACGTTGCGCCAGCGTCGGACCCGTCATCGCGGGTGCTTCGGCCATGGCCGGCGGTGCGGTTGAAACAACTGGCACAGCGGGCAACGGGGCAGGGACATCAGCCTCGGGCGGCGGCGCAGCCTCCCGTCCAATCCGGGTGACCGTGTGGTCTGGCGCATTGTCCTGTGACGCCACATCTTCTGCCACATCGGAGTCATCCGCCCAGATCGCCATCGGGGCCTCGGCCACCGGAGGCTGCGGCGGGTGGGGCGGCGCGGCGCGGGCAAAGAGATCGGCCACGACCGGAGCCGAGGTCACGGGCGGTGGTGGATCAGCGACCACTGGCGCATCGTCGGCGGGCAGGCTGACCGGCCCATATACATCAGGCGCGGGATCATCCTGCCAGATCGCCGGACCAACCGCCTCCGATTCGTCCTGGGGCATCGATTCCGCCTCTGGCGGGCGCAAAGCGGCTTGCAGGGCGATGATCTGGGCGGTTTCCGCCTCGACCAGCGGCGGGGCGCCTGCGCGCTTCGGCGTGCCGGTGGCCTTTGCCAGCGTGCTGGCCAGATCGTCACCCTCCGCCTCGGCACCATCATCGGCCACGCCAGAGACATGGCGCACCCCTTGTTCGCGCAGGATTTTCTGCACCCCACGAATCGTCAGGCCGTCATCGTGCAACAGGCGCTTGATCCCGGTCAGCAAAGCCACATCGGCCGGGCGGTAATAGCGCCGCCCCCCCGCGCGCTTCACCGGGCGGATCTGCGGAAACCGGCTTTCCCAGAACCGCAGCACATGGGCCGGGGTTTCCAGAAGCTCGGCCACTTCCGAAATTGTGCGGAAGGCGTCGGGCGATTTGCTCATGCGCCGCGCTCTCCTTTTGTCATGCGGTTACTTCTTTTTGCCAGCAGCCACACGGTCGCGCATCAGGTGCGACGGGCGGAAGGTCAGAACCCGGCGCGGGCTGATCGGCACCTCATCCCCGGTCTTTGGGTTGCGGCCCACCCGGGCCGACTTGTCGCGCACCGAGAAGGTGCCGAAAGACGAGATCTTTACCTGCTCGCCCGATGAAAGCGCATCGGACATGTGTTGCAGCACGGCTTCGACCAGTTGCGCCGATTCATTGCGGCTTAACCCCACCTCGCGGAAAACGGCTTCCGACAGGTCCATACGGGTCAGTGTTTTTTCGCTCATTCGCAAATCCCCCCCGGGCTTTTGACGGCAGGATGCGCTGTCCGGATTTGCGAGTCAATATCAGACACTTGAAGGACGTCCTTAAATCGCCCTACCAGCGGAGAACCACCGAGCCCCATGCCAGACCGCCGCCGATGGCTTCGGTCACGATCAGATCGCCCTGCTTGATCTGCCCGCGTGCCTTGCCGACCGACAGCGCAAGCGGGATCGAGGCGGCAGAGGTGTTGCCATGGTCCTGCACGGTGACAACCACGCGGTCCATCGGCAGCTGCATCTTTTTCGCGGTGCCCTCGATGATCCTGATATTGGCCTGATGCGGCACGATCCAGTCCACATCGCCACTGTCCAGACCGGCCTTTTCCAGACAGCAATGCGCGGTTTCCGCAAGTTTTTCAATGGCATGTCGGAAAACTTCCTTGCCCGCCATCCGCAGATGCCCGGTGGTGCCGGTGCTGGTGCCGCCATCGACGTAAAGGATGTCCTTGAACCTGCCATCCGAATGCAGATCGCTGGCGAGGATGCCGCGGTCGGCAGGCAGCCCGGTGCCGGTCTGCGCCTCCAGCACCAGAGCACCCGCGCCATCGCCGAACAGCACGCAGGTGGTGCGATCGTTCCAGTCCATCAACCGGCTGAAGGTCTCGGCCCCGATCACCAGCACCCGTTTGACCTGCCCCGCAAGGATCAGCGCATTTGCGGTGGTCAGCGCGAAAACGAATCCCGCGCAAACCGCCTGCACGTCAAAGGCAAAACCGTGGGTCATGCCCAACTCGGCCTGCACCATGGTGGCGACCGAAGGGAAGGTCAGATCGGGGGTGGAGGTGGCAAGGATGATCGCGTCGATATCACCCGCCACCAGCCCGGCATCGGCCAGAGCCGCCCGCGCCGCATGGGTGGCCAGATCGGATGTCATCTCGCCCTCGGCGGCAAAATGCCGCCGCTCGATCCCCGAGCGGGAGCGTATCCATTCGTCGGAGGTTTCCACCAGAGATGCAAGATCGGCGTTTTCCACAACGCGCGCGGGCAGGTAATGGCCAACGCCAGCAACGACGGCGCGTAATGTCATGATTGTGCCCTGACTTCTGCGGCAGGTTCCTCTGCCGTCTTCTTCACTGTCGATGCGACGCGCGCCGCCAGCCGCTCGACAAAGCCGCTGCGCGCCAGCTGGATCGCCAGCCCGATCGCCGCTGCCACCCCGGTTGCATCCGCCGATCCGTGCGATTTGACCACCGTTCCGTTCAACCCCAGAAAGACGCCCCCATTGACCCGGCGAGGGTCGATGCGCTTTTGCAGCCGCTTCAATGAGTTCAGCGCCAGCAGCGCCGCGAATTTCGACAAAAGGCCCGCCCCGAACGCCTCACGCAGGAAATCCGAGATCAGCTTTGCGGTGCCCTCGCCGGTTTTCAGCGCGATATTGCCGGTGAAACCGTCGGTGACAATGACATCCACCCGGTCACCGGGAATATCGCCGCCCTCGACAAAGCCCACAAATTCGAACCCGCCCGCATCCGCCGCCTCAACCATGCGGTCATGGGCGATTTTCAGTTCGGCGCGGCCCTTGTGCTCTTCGGTGCCGACATTCAGCAGGCCGACGCGCGGGCGCGACAGGGCAAGGCCGTTGCGCGCATAGGAGGCCCCCATGGCGGCAAATTGCAAAAGGTCTTCCGCCTCGGCTTCGATTCCGGCGCCGACATCCAGCATCAGGTTGAAGCCGCCGGGGTTGCGGCTGGGCCAAAGGCAGGCGATGGCGGGGCGATTCACACCGGCGATCTTGCGCAGGCGGATCATCGACACCGCCATCAGCGCGCCGGTATTGCCACAAGACACCGCTGCCTGCGCCTCACCCGATTTCACCGCGTCGATCGTTGACCACATCGACGTGCCCTCGCCATGGCGCATCACCTGGCTGGGCTTGTCGTTCATCGTCACCACACGTTCGGCATGCACAACCGTCACCCGGTCTTTCAGACCGGGTTGAGCCGCGAGCAGCGGGGCCAGCGTGGCAGAGTCACCATGCAGGATGAAGCGCACATCGTCATGCTTGGCCGCAGACAGGCCAAGACCGGCAACAACCGCCGCCGGCCCCCGGTCGCCACCCATGGCGTCAACCGATATGACTGTGGAAGCCCCGCCTTCAAGCTTGTCCGTCGCCGGATTTTGCAGTCCGCTTGCCATGGACAGGGTGCGCCGTTGGGGCGCGGCTTACGCCGCGTCCTCGTCCAGATCGACGTCTTTGGTGGTCGCCACGATTTCGCGGGCGTCATAGTGGCCGCAGGCACCGCACACGTGGTGCGGGCGCTTCAGCTCGCCACAGTTCGGGCAATCTGCGGGGTTACCAGCGACCAGAGCATCGTGGGCACGACGCATGTTACGCTTGGATTTGGTGACTCGGTTCTGCGGGACAGCCATGTCGCAACCTTTGGGTAGTGGGGACATGCCCCTGTTTTACTTGACGATTCTTCTAGCGGATAGCGCCGCCGGGGGCGTGTTTCCACACCCCGAATGAGGCGCGGAACATACATTTATCTGGGCGCGGTGCAAGCCCCATTCTGCCGGATGGCGCATCAGTCATCGGTGCCACCGCCCATTTTGTCCTTCAATGCCGCCAGAGAGGCAAAGGGTTTCAGATCTGCATCATGCAGAGGCTCCACCCCCGGTGGCGTGGCCGCCACTTCGCCAAGTTCGGCACCAGCGGCGCGGGGATACAGCGGCAGGGCCAGGACCAGCGCCTCCAGCGCCACGATTCCCACGTCGATCACCTCGGGGATGCCTTCGGCGGTGTCATCCTCGGGCATCTCCACCTCATCGCCGGTGGGTTCCACCCAGTCAGAGACATAGCGCCGCAGCACAGTTTCGGTGATTTCCGCCCGAACCGGGGCCAGCGTGATACCGCAGGGTTGGTCCACCACCGCCTTCAACTCCGCCTCCAGCACGAAATCACGGTTCGGCGCGGGGCGGATCTCGCCCCTGAAGTGCAGGAATGGCACGGACAGCAGGCCAAGTTCCGCCGAAATCGCCTTGCGGGACTCGGCATCGGGTTTCAGTTCAAACCGGGTCGGCTTGCGCATCGACAGGGCACCGCTGCGAAAGGTCTGGCTCAGCGCAGGCGGGAGGACAGGGGCGGCAGCGGCGTCGGGCGGGGGGGCGGGGGTGCCGGGTTTTTTCATGGTGGGATCACCTTTGTATCGCATCAGTCAGGCACAGAGGGCACAGGCCAAGGGCGAGACGCGCGGCAGGCGCGTTCCATTCTTGAACCGGCCCGCGTCCTTCTGTAAGCCTTTGCATCAGGAGACGGGTCTTGATCCTGTGGCACCTAAGCGGCGACACCCCGCTTGGCAAGGCCGCAGGTGCAATCGGGACCGGTCGCGCAGTGGACGCTGGTGAGGGATGACGACGTATGGCATGGACGACAGCGCGGCGCGACCGCAAGCCGGCGGCCTTTTCCTCACGCTCCGTGCTGCGGGCGGTTGCAGGATTGTGCCTTGCCGCAGCCCTGACGGCCTGCGCACCGATCTACCGCAATCACGGCTATGTCCCGGCAGAGGAAGACCTTGCACAGCTGGTGGTCGGCAAGGACACGCGCGAAACCGCCGCGCCAAAGGTCGGCCGGCCCTCGGCTTCCGGCCTGCTCAATGATACCGGCTGGTTCTATGTGCAGAGCCGCTGGGAACAGCGCGGCGCTGTCGCCCCGAAGGAAATCGACCGTCAGGTCGTCGCCCTGACCTTCAGCGACCGTGGTGTGTTGCAAAATGTGGAGCGGTTCGGGCTGGAACGCGGTCAGATCGTGCCGCTGTCCCGCCGGGTCACCGAAAGCAGTGTAAAGGGCCAGAGCGTGCTGGCGCAGCTGTTCTCAAGTTTCGGCCGCCTGAGTGCCGGGCAGTTGCTGGGCGACTGATCCGCCGCCCGCAACGGTTCGCGCAGGTTTATTCCGTGTCGGGGTCGAACTTCAGCGCCACGCCGTTCATGCAATAGCGCAGGCCCGTGGGGGCGGGTCCGTCCTGGAACACATGGCCCAGATGCGCGTCGCAGCGGTTGCAATGCACCTCCGTGCGCCGCATGAACCAGCTGCGATCTTCGGTCTCGCCCACCAGATCGGCGCTGATCGGGGCGTAGAAGCTGGGCCAGCCGGTGCCCGAGTCGAATTTTGTCGCCTGCTCGAACAGTGGCGCATCACAGCATACGCAGCGATAGGTGCCGGGCCCCTTGGGGAAATCATCATGCGTGAAAGCGCGCTCGGTGCCATGTTGGCGCGTGACCTTGAAGGCGAGTTCTGACAGCATCTCGCGCCATTCGGAATCCGATTTCACGATCTTGTCCATAAGCATCTCCTGTGGTTCTGTGCGCCTGACCCTTGCGCAGATGCACAAGGGTGATGGTTGTATCTAGGGCGGGCCGGTTCGGGTGCCAAGGGTCAGGGAGGCGGCATGAGAGCATTGTCGCGAGGCCGCTACGAGGTGCGTCTCGCCCGGACGGGGGACGAGGTGGCCGCAGCGCAACGTTTGCGGCATGTCGCGTTCCGGGCATCCCGGGGCAGCGCAAGTGCCGATGACCGTGATGCCGATGCGTTCGACGACCGGGCGCAGCATGTTCTGGTGCAGGACCGCACGACCGGCGATCTGGTGGCCTGCTACCGGGTGCAGATGTTCGATGGTGCGGCGCTGGACCAGTCCTATGCCGCGCAGTTCTATGATCTGTCACGGCTGGCCCGGTTTCCCGGCCCGATGCTGGAACTGGGCCGGTTCTGTCTGGACCCGGGCCGGCACGACCCCGATATCCTGCGGTTGGCCTGGGCTGCCATGACGCGGATCGTGGATGATGCGGACGTGGGGCTTCTGTTCGGCTGTTCCAGCTTTGCCGGGGCTGATCCTGTGCTGCATGCGCCCGCGCTCTCCGGTCTGGTGGCGCGCGTGGCGCCCGAGCGGTGGCGGCCCGGACCGCTGGCGCCCGAACGCGTGGCGCTGTCCGATATTCCGGCGCCGCTTCCGGGGCGGGCGGCGCAGATGCCGCCGCTGCTGCGCACCTATCTGTCGATGGGGGGCTGGGTCAGCGACCATGCGGTGATCGACCGCGATCTTGACACGCTGCATGTGCTGACCGGGGTGGAAATCGCCGCCATCCCGCCCGCACGGGCCCGCGCGCTGCGTCTGATTGCGTCGGAGTGAATGGGGTATTCAGATACCACTTTCGCAAACCATTGATATTGCTTTATTAAATAATACTCGCAGCGCTTGACGCTGCACTGCTGATGCGCGATAACCCGCCATCCGAGTTACCGGGGGGCAACCCCTGCCTATCCTCCATGGGACACCACCGATGAAAACCTTTACCGCTACTCCGGCGGACATCGAGAAAAAGTGGATCCTGATCGATGCCGAAGGCATCGTTCTGGGCCGCCTTGCCACGATCGTCGCCAACATCCTGCGCGGCAAGAACAAGCCGACCTTTACCCCGCATATGGATATGGGTGACAATGTCATCATCATCAATGCGGACAAGATCCAGATGACCGGCAACAAGCGTGCCGACAAGATCTATTACTGGCACACCGGCCACCCTGGCGGCATCAAGCAGCGCACCGCGCGGCAGGTGCTGGAAGGCAATCACCCCGAGCGTGTGGTGATCAAGGCCGTCGAGCGTATGATCACCCGCAACCGTCTTGGCCGCCAGCAGATGACCAACCTGCGCGTCTATGCCGGGGAAGCCCATCCGCATGAAGCTCAGCAGCCCACCGTCCTCGACGTTGGCGCGCTGAACCCCAAGAACACCCGGAGCGCGTGATCATGGCTGACATCAAATCCCTCGACGATCTGAAATCGGCCGTCTCCGGCACCGCTGCCGACGCGCCTGCCGCCCCGATGGCTGCGCCCCGCGTGTCCGTGCGTGATGCGCTGGGACGGTCCTATGCCACCGGCAAGCGCAAGAACGCGATCGCCCGCGTCTGGGTCAAGCCCGGCACCGGCAAGGTCACCGTGAACGGCAAGGAAATGGCGGTGTATTTCGCCCGCCCGGTGCTGCAGATGATCCTGAAGCAACCCTTCACCATCGCGAACGTGGAGGGCCAGTTCGACGTGATGGCCACCGTGGTTGGTGGCGGTCTGTCGGGGCAGGCGGGTGCGGTCAAGCACGGCATCTCCAAGGCTTTGCAGCTGTATGAACCCGGCCTGCGCGGCGCGCTGAAAGCCGCAGGCTTCCTGACCCGCGACAGCCGCGTGGTGGAACGGAAGAAATACGGCAAGGCCAAGGCCCGGAAATCCTTCCAGTTTTCGAAGCGCTGAGCGATCTACATTGGTTTTGGAAAGGCCCGCCGTTCGGCGGGCCTTTTTGCTTTTTCCCACCGTGTTCCAGCTTGGTCAGGCCTGATAAATCAATAGCTTGGCCGAACGAATTCAGCAGATGTTAACTTTTGTGCTACGCCGAAACAAAAAAACGGGCCGGAAAAATCCGGCCCAGTCAGGGGAAAATCGGGAGCAAATCGGCGGCTTATTCCTGCCAGAAGCGGCGGTTGGACTCGGCTTCGGCGGTCAGCGGGTCGAGGCCGACGTCGCGCAAAAGGTGTGCGTCAAGCCGCTTGAGCCCCTTTCGGGTGCGCTGGCGGGTCTCCCATGTGACAACGCGGACCGCGGCGGCCAGCACCAGCCGCGACAGCGGGGGGAGGGAGGCGGGGCGGAAGACCAGCGTTTCAGCGGGAGACATGACAGGTTCCTTCATCGTTAATTTTGTATTGATACAATGACGATATTCGCCATATGATACGGATACAAAGCCCGGAACCAAATCGCCAGAGGAACATTGTGGCTGATACAATATGGCTGCCGAAGCTGTCCGACGAAGATGGCCCCAAGTATCTGGCCCTGACCCGCGCGCTGCGCGAGTCCATCCGGTCGGGCGAATTGCAGACCGGCGCACAATTGCCCACCGTGCGGGAACTGGCCTGGCAGTTGAAGGTGACGCCGGGCACGGTGGCGCGGGCCTATAGTCTGGCCACGCAGGAAGGGATGCTGGCAGCGACCGTGGGCCGGGGCACTTTCGTGGCGGCCAGTGCGCCGCGTTTGGGGCCGACGCAGGAGCTGTTTGTCGATCGCGAACCGGCGCGGGTACAGGGCAAGGTGGATCTGCGCGCGCCGATATTGCCTGATGTGGGGCAAGGTGCGGCGATTGCGGCGGCGCTGCTGGCGCTGGGGGGCGATGGCGAGACCGACTGGATCGACTATCCCAGCCAGCAGGCTGAACTGCCGCTGCGCGCGGCGATCTGCGACTGGGTGTCCGACCGGGTGCTGGGGCCGGTATCGGCCGATGATATTGTATTGGCACATGGCGGGCAGAATGCGATCAATCTGGTGTTCATGTGTTGTCTGCGCGGCGACCGTCCGGTGGTGCTGACCGAAGAACTGGCCTATCCCGGTTTCCGCCACGCAGCCCGGCTGTCCCGCGCCGAAGTGGTGGCGGTGGAAATCGACGCCGAAGGGATTGTGCCCGAGGCGCTGGAACAGGCCTGTCGCCGCCATGGCGCGCAGGTGCTGTGCCTGACCACCGAGGCACAGAACCCGACGACGGCGCGCATGGGCCTGGCGCGGCGTCAGGCGATCGTGGAGATCGCCCGACGCTATGACCTCCAAATCATTGATGATGATTGTTATTCGGTGGCGACCACCACCTTGCCCGCGATGCGCGCACTGGCGCCGGAGCGGGTCTGGCATGTGGGCAGCCTCTCAAAGACCATCTCGGCGGGGTTGCGCTTTGGCTATCTGGTGGCCCCGAGCGGCATGGGCCAGACCGGGAGATTGACGGCGCAGCACCAGTTCTTTGCGCTGTCGCGCCCGATCGAGGCGATTGTGCTGCACCTGCTGCAATCGGGCGAGGGCGTGCGGTTGCGCGCATTGGTGCAGGCCGAACTGGACCGGCGGTTGCAGTTTGCGATCAATGCCCTGGGGGCGTTTGATCTGGCCTGGCAGCCGGGGTTGCAGTTCATTTTCCTGCGCCTGCCCTCGGGCTGGCGGGCCAGCAGTTTCTGTTCCCACGCCGAGGCGGCCGGGGTGATGGTGCGCTCGGCCGATGAATATGCGCTGATCCATGGCCGCGCGCCCAATGCGGTGCGGGTGGCGCTGAGCGGGAATGTGTCGATGGCGCGGTTCGAGGATGGAATCACCCGGCTGGCCCGGTTGCTGGCAGAGCCGCCGGCGGAGCTGATGGTCTGAGCCTGCGGGAACTGTGGCGGGATTGTGGCGCGCGGGTAGCCGGTTTGCGGCGGCTGTTGCACGGAGGACTCCATTTTTCCGCAATCGGATTTTGCGCATCCCGCACACGCGCATGTGGCTTGACGCCTGCCGCAGCCGTGCCTCATTTCTGGGGGATAACGAGCAGACGCATGCAACGACATGCACAAAATAAGACAGGACGATCCTATCATGGGACAGCAAACCACTTTCCATGCCCCGCATGGCGGGGCTGATTTTCTGGGATATCGCAAACGGGCCGGTGCGACCGAGATTGTCTATGACGATGGTGTTGCCCGGCGGATGGTGTGGCGGGTCTCCAGCACCGCGAATGAGGCGCGTTTGTCGGATGCTTTGCGAGCGGCGGTGGGGTCGGTCCGGGTGGTGCCCTCGCTGTATGACGAGCTGAAAAAACGTGCGATCGCGATCGAGCGGATTGCCGGCTGATCCCAATGCCTTGAAGTTGTGCAAAGCCGGGCCGTTGGTCCGGCTTTTTTCATGGGCAGCACGAGGGGTCTTGCCAGCCTTGTGTGCTTGTGACTAACATTTGATCAAAGTCGCGGCACAGCGACAATTGGCTGTCACAACAGTCGGCACCACAGGGGGTGAAATGGCGAAATCGAATTCCGTCCTTGGCCGGTCCGAGGCGCGCTCGGGTCTGTTCATGATCAGCCCTACCGCGATTTATGCCGTGCTGTTGCTGGCAGCCCCCTTGGGCACGGTGGTGTTGTATTCGCTGCTGACCGGTGGGCGCGGTGTGATCACCTGGGATTTCACCCTGGCCAATTACATCGAGGTCTGGACCGGTCCGGTCTACCGCGCGATCATGCTGCGATCGCTGATCGTGGCTTTGTCGGTGACAGTGGTGACGGTGGTGATCGCCTATCCGATCGCCTATTTCGTCAGCTTTCATGTTGCGCCTGCGAAAAAGTCGCTCTGGCTGTTCCTGATCACCATTCCATTCTGGACCAGCTATCTGATCCGGGTGTTCCTGTGGAAGGTGATCCTTGGCTACAACGGCGTGATCAACTCCGGCCTGATGGGCATCGGCATCATTGATGAGCCGCTGACCTGGATCAATTACAACGTGGGCGCGCTGGTGGTGACGCTGGCGCATGCCTATGCGCCGTTTGCCATTCTGCCGATCTTTGTGGCGCTGGAAAAGATCGACCGCAGCCTGCTGGAGGCGGGGCAGGATCTGGGGGAATCAAAGCTGCGCACCTTCTGGCGGGTGACCTTGCCGCTGTCGATGGGGGGTGTGGTTGCGGCCACGCTGATCGTGTTCATTCCGACCATCGGCGATTATGTGACGCCTGATCTGATTGGCGGCGGCAAGCTGCCGATGATTGCCAACATGATGGAAGTGCAGATGCTCAAGATCAACAACAAGCCGCTGGGATCTGCGATCGCGGTTTCGGCGATGCTGATCGTGGCGATCATATCGGTGGCCTTCGTACTGGCCAACCGGCGCTTCCTTGGCGCGCAGAAATAGGAGTATGGTGATGAAATCTCCCGGCCTGCGTGCCTATGCCATCGGTTATCTGATCTTTCTTTACGCCCCGATCGCGCTGTTGCCGCTGTTTGCCTTCAACGACAGCCGCATTATCGCCTTTCCCTTGGGCGGGTTCACCACCAACTGGTTTTCGGAAATGTGGGCCGACCGGCAGTTGTGGCAGGCCTTGCGCAATTCGCTGATCATCTCCACTTCGACCGCGATCATCGCCACCATTCTGGGCGTGTTCGGCGCGCGGGCCAGCACGCGCTACACCTTTCCCGGCAAGGGCGGGCTGGTCGGGCTGATCATGCTGCCGCTGGTGCTGCCCGAGATGATTGTGGCGATGTCGCTGCTGGTGGTGTTGCTGGCGATTTCGGTGCCCTTGTCGCTGTTCACCGTCATTCTGGGCCATGTGCTGATCACCACGCCCTTTGCGGTGGCGATCCTGTCTTCCGCGTTCCAGAGCCTTGATAAATCGTTGGAGGAAGCTGCCTATGATCTGGGTGAGGGGCCGGTTTCCACCTTCCGGCTGATCATCCTGCCGCTGGTGGCCCCCGGCATCATCTCTTCCTTGCTGATCTGTTTCACCATCAGCCTTGACGAGTTCATCATCGCCTATTTCCTGGCCGGGCGCGATACGGTGCTGTCGTCCTATATCTACGGCCAGTTCCGCTTTCCGGCCAAGGTTCCCGCCATGCTGGCGCTTGGCACCATTCTGGTGCTGGTGTCGGTCACGCTTCTTTCCATCGCAGAATTTTTCCGCCGTCGCGGCATCGCGAAGACTGGCGGCAAGGATACCGGAGGCTTTTTGTGAGCACGACACCCACCATGATCGAATTCCGCGATGTGCATAAGTATTATGGCGATTACCACGCCTTGCGCGGGATCAACGGCACCATCCGCGCGGGCGAGTTTTTCTCGCTTCTCGGGCCATCGGGCTGTGGCAAGACCACGCTCTTGCGTACCATCGCGGGGTTCGAGGGGATCGACCAAGGCGCCGTGCTGATTGACGCCAAGGATATGGCAAAGGTGCCCGCCAATGAGCGGCCCACCAATATGGTGTTCCAGTCCTACGCGATTTTCCCGCATATGAGCGTCGGCGAGAATGTGGGATTTGGCCTGCGGCGTGATCCGCGCAGCAAAGCCGAAAAGGCTGCGGCTGTCGAGGAAGCCTTGGAGATGGTCGGCCTGAAAGGCTATGGCGGGCGGGCGGCGCATGCGCTGTCGGGCGGGCAGCGGCAGCGGGTGGCATTGGCGCGGGCGCTGATCCTGAAGCCAAAGGTGCTGCTGCTGGACGAGCCGTTGTCAGCGCTGGACAAGAAGATGCGCGAGCATATGCAGGTGGAGCTGATCAAACTGCAACGACAGGTCGGCATCACCTTTGTGCTGGTGACGCATGATCAGGAAGAAGCGCTGGTGATGTCGGACCGGATCGCCGTGATGTTCGAGGGCCAGATCGCACAACTGGCGGACCCGGAGACGCTGTATCGCAGGCCCCAGACCCGGCAGGTGGCGGAGTTCATCGGCACGATGAACTTTATCCCGGCGCAGGTGATTTCCGAGACCGGCGGACAGATCGAGGTGGAGGCAAAGGGGCTGGGCCGCGCGATGCTGGATGCCGAGCAATGCCCGACGGGGCAGGGCGATGCGCCGATGGTCGGCCTGCGCCCCGAGACGCTGACGCTGATGTATCCCGGTCAGACCACAACCGAGCGCACGGTGGACGGGATCATCGACGAGGTGATCTATTTCGGCGACATGACCTATTATGATGTCTACCTCGGCGGGACGGATGTGGAGGTGCGCTTGTCGATGCGCAACACGCCGGGTCGACCGATCCTTGAGGTCGGCAGCAAGGTCGATGTGGCCTGGAGCCCGAGTGCGCTGGTGCTGTTCCGCTGACACTTGGCGATGAGATTGCGGGCTGTCGTTTGTGTGCAGCGCGGTTTGCGACGACGGCAACGGCGCATGCGCCGCGGCCGGTGGTGTGGTTCCGCGCAACTGCGCGGCTGCTGATCGCGGGGCAGGCACCGGGTGCGCGGGTCCATGCCTCGGGCCAGCCGTTTACCGATCCCTCGGGGGATCGGTTGCGCGACTGGACCGGGCTTTCTTCGGAGGCGTTTTACGATCAAACCCGGGTGGCGATTGTGCCGATGGCGTTCTGCTTTCCCGGCTATGATGTGCGCGGCGCAGACCTGCCGCCGCCTGCTGTCTGTGCTGCGACATGGCGGGCGCGGGTGATGGCTGCGCTGCCCGGCGTGCGGCTGACGCTGCTGGTCGGCGGGGCGGCGATGCGCTGGCATCTGGGCGCGCGCGATGTCACCGGCACGGTGGCGGAGTGGCGCACCCATGCCGCAAACGGCATCTTTCCCTTGCCCCACCCGTCCTGGCGCAATACCGGGTGGCTGAAACGCAACCCGTGGTTTGCCGCCGAGCATGTGCCCGCATTGCGGGCGGCGGTGGCCAGGGTGATGGAGAGTTGAGATGACCCAGATCATAAGCCTTTTGGATGCCGCCCATGCCGCCGTGCATGCCGACCCGGAAAACGAGGCGCTGCGGCTGCGGTTCTTTGAGCGGCTGGCGGATGGCGAGATGTTCCTGCTCTTGGAGCGCGAGGCGCAAGGGGATACGCTGGACCCCAAGGTGTTCGATCTGGAAGACGGGCGGTTTGTGCTGGTGTTTGACCGTGAGGAACGGCTGGCCGGGTTCACCGGCGGGATTGCTCCCTATGCCGCCCTGCCGGGTCGGGTGATCGCCGGGCTGCTCAAGGGGCAGGGCATCGGGCTGGGCGTGAACCTGGGGGTGGGGTCAAGCGAGATGCTGCTGCCCCCCGAAGCGATGGATTGGCTGGCGGAAACGCTGGACGAAGGGCCGGAGGCGGTGGAGGCGCTGCCCGAGCAGTTTCATGCGCCCGCCGTGCCGGAGGCACTGGTTTCAGGTCTGGACGCAAAGCTGGCGCGGGCGGCGGGGTTGGCCTCGGGGGCGTTGCTGGCGGCGGTGACCTATCGTGGCGGGCGGCGCGGGCATATGCTGGCGTTTCTGGACGTGGTGCCGGGGGCGGAACCCGCGCTGGCGCGGGCGGCGTCGGAGGCGCTGGTGTTCTCGGGGATCGAAGCGGGGGAGCTGGACGTGGCGTTTCTGCACAGCGCCGATCCGGCGGTGGTGGCGATGGCGCGGGTGGCTTTGCGGTTCGATCTGCCGGAGGCGGAGGCGCGCACGGTTCCGGGATCGGCCCCCGGTATGGACCCGAAGCGCCCGCCCCGGCTGGTGTAGGGGGGCCAGCCCCCCGGCTTCGCCTCCCCCCGGAGTATTTTGAAAGCAGCAAGCCTCAGGGGGATGAGGTGGCTTGACGAAGATGCTGCAGCCGCATACCTGACGGCGCATGGCACGCGCACCCCTTTTGCAACTCTCCGATATCTCGCTGACCTTTGGCGGGAACCCTGTGTTCAATGACCTGTCGCTGGTGGTTCAGCCCGGCGACCGGGTGGCACTTGTGGGCCGCAATGGCTCGGGCAAGTCCACCCTGATGAAGGTGATGGCCGGGCTGGTCGAGGCGGATCGCGGCGGGCGGGTCGTGTCTCCGGGCGTGAGTGTTGGCTATATGGAGCAGGACCCGGATCTGTCGGGCTTTGAGACGCTGGGCGATTTTGCGGCGAGCCGGCTGGACGAGGGCGAGGAATACCGCGTGGCGATGGTGGCCGAGGGGTTGAAGTTCAACCCCGAGACGCCGGTGGCTACGGCGAGTGGTGGCGAGCGGCGACGGGCGGCTTTGGCCAAGCTGCTGGCGGAGGCGCCGGAGCTGATGCTGCTGGACGAGCCGACCAACCATCTGGACATTCAGGCGATCGAGTGGCTGGAAGCGGAGCTGAGCACCACGCGGACGGCGTTTGTGTTGATTTCGCACGACCGGACGTTCTTGCGCGCTTTGACCAAGGCGACATTGTGGATTGACCGGGGCGAGGTGCGCAGGCGCGAGAGCGGGTTTGACGGGTTCGAGGAATGGCGCGAGACCGTCTGGGCCGAGGAGGACGACGCGCGCCACAAGCTGGACCGCAAGATCAAGGCGGAAGCCAAGTGGGCGGTTGAGGGGATCAGCGCCCGCAGGAAGCGCAATCAGGGGCGGGTGCGGGCTTTGGCAGCACTTCGTGAGGAGCGCGGCAGCCAGATCCGGCGTCAGGGCA
This sequence comes from Paracoccaceae bacterium, assembly GCA_046296515.1. Lineage (GTDB taxonomy): Bacteria > Pseudomonadota > Alphaproteobacteria > Rhodobacterales > Rhodobacteraceae > Pseudotabrizicola. The sequence continues at coordinate 360,357 of JBKBKR010000001.1, forward strand.
CGGCGGCGCTGGAGATGGAATCGGGCACCACCAGCGGCAAGCGGGTGATCGAGGCGCGCGGCATTGGCAAGTGGTTTGGCGACAAGACGATTCTTGAGGGCTTTGACCTGCGGGTGCTGCGCGGTGACCGGGTGGCTTTTGTCGGGCCGAACGGGGTGGGCAAGACCACCCTGTTGAAGATGCTGACCGGGGAGATTGCGCCGGATGACGGCTCGGTCATCCTTGGCACCAATCTGGAGATTGCGGTGTTCGACCAGACCCGCGCGCAGCTGGATGCCAATGCGACACTGTGGGAGAACATGACCGGCGATCCGCTGATGGCGGTGTCGGGCGCGTCTGATCAGGTGATGGTGCGTGGAAATCCCAAGCATGTGGTGGCCTATCTCAAGGATTTCCTGTTTGACGAGCGGCAGGTGCGGGCCCCGGTGCGCAGCCTGTCGGGGGGGGAGAAGGCGCGGCTTTTGCTGGCCAAGCTGATGGCGCGGCCCAGCAACCTGCTGATATTGGACGAACCGACCAACGATCTGGATGTGGAAACGCTTGATCTGTTGCAGGATGTGCTGGGAGAGTATGACGGCACCGTGCTGTTGGTCAGCCACGACCGGGATTTCATCGACCGGATTGCCACCGCCACGGTGGCGATGGAAGGCAATGGCCGGGCCACTGCTTACCCCGGCGGCTGGTCGGATTATGCGGCGCAGCGCCCCGAGGCTTTGGCCGCTGCCGCCAAGGCGGCAGGCAAGGCGGCCCCGGCGCGCGAGCAGGCGAAGCCTTCGAAGAACACCGGGTTGTCGTTCACCGAGCGCAAACGGCTGGATGAGTTGCCGCCGATCATCGCGCGGCTGGAAGCCGAGATCGTGAAGCTGGAGGAGTTTCTGGCGGTGCCGGATCTTTATTCCAAGGACCCTGTGAAGTTCAAAAAGGGCACCGAGGCGCTGACAGAGCGGCAGATCGCCTTGCAGACCGCCGAGGCCGAATGGCTGGCGCTGGAAGAGCGGGCGTAAGCCTGCCAGCGGCCCCGCTACCAGCGTCCGGTGGCCCCGCCGCCCGAGGAGGAGCCGCCGCCGAAGCCGCCGGAGGAACCGGAGCCGCTGGAGCGTTTCGCAACCGTGTAGGGTTCTGACCTGTCATAACCGCAGGCATTGCAATGGGTGTGCATCAGGCCATGGCCGGTGCGGGCGGTGGTAGCGGCGCTGATGATGCTGCGCCGTCGCCTCAGGCTGCGGCTGCCGCAGGTCGGGCAGGCGCGCAGGCGCACCAGCGCATCGGCGATGCCGGAGCGGGCAAACAGGCCGATCATGACCGTGGCGATCACGCCGAAGACGGCGAGGGGCAGGATATCTTCCCATGCCCTTTGCGGATCGGGCGGCACCGGATTGCCTGCGCTGTAGGGGCGGGCGATCAGATCGAATGTCGCGGCCACGCCTTTTTCGATGCCGCCTGCGTAGTCGTCGTTGCGGAAGGCGGGCAGGAAATGGCGGTCGATCACGCGTTGTGCGGCGTTGTCCCAGATCACCTCATAGCCCGCGCCAAGGGCGATGCGCATTTCGCGGTCGCTGCGCGCGATCAGGATGAGGATGCCATCGTTGCGGCTGGCGTCGCCCACGCCCCATTGGTTGAACAGGCGTTTGGCATAGTCCTCGATCCGTTCGCCCGTGCCGCCGTGGTCGCGGATGCTGTTCATGGTCACGAGGGTGACATGGACGCCGGTCTCGGCCCGGCCCCTGGTCAGGGTGTCGGTGACGCGGGCCGCAGCCTCGGGCGGGAGCAGGCGCGCGTAGTCGCTGATGCTATCGCTCAGCGGGTCGGGCAGGGATTGGGCGCTGACGGCAAGGGGCAGCACGGCTGCGACGAGGGCGAGGAGGAGGAGGCGCATGGGATAGTCCTTGGGCAGGGGCTGGCGCAGTATGGCAGCGCGGCGGGCCTTTGTCTTGTGCGCGGTGCGCCAGAAAAAGGGCTTGGCTAGGCGCGGTGCTGGCGCTACACCGATGCCATGACAACGCTGTGCATCATCTGCTGCTGCATTACCGGCTGACCTCTGGTCGCGCGGGCGCTTGTCAACATTTCCGGACCGGATAGTAGTTGCCAGACCCCGCGCCGGGATGCTGCTGCACATAAGGGACCGGGCTATGGTGAAGATCAGGCTGACCAATTCCAAAACCCACCGCAAGGAGGCGTTTGTGCCGTTGGATGCGGGCAATGTGCGGATGTATGTCTGCGGGCCGACGGTTTACGACCGGGCGCATCTAGGCAATGCGCGGCCGGTGGTGGTGTTTGACGTGCTGTTCCGGCTGCTGCGGCATGTGTATGGGGCGCAGGCTGTAACCTATGTGCGCAACTTTACCGATGTGGATGACAAGATCAACGCCAAGGCGGCGCAGACCGGGCGGGCGATCCGTGACATCACCGATGAGACGATTCAGTGGTATCATGCGGATATGGATGCCTTGGGGGCGTTGCGGCCCACGCATGAGCCGCGGGCGACCGAATTCATCGGTGCGATGATCGCGATGATTGAAGGGCTGGTGGCCAGGGGGCACGCCTATGCGCGCGAGGGGCATGTGCTGTTCCGGGTGCGGTCCTATGCGGAATATGGCGCGCTGTCGGGGCGGTCGGTGGATGACATGATCGCGGGCGCACGGGTGGAGGTGGCGCCGTTCAAGGAAGACCCGATGGATTTCGTGCTGTGGAAGCCATCACCGGAGGGGGTTCCGGGGTGGGAGAGCCCTTGGGGGGTCGGGCGGCCGGGGTGGCATATCGAGTGCTCGGCGATGGCTTATGAGCTGTTGGGCGAGAGTTTCGACATTCACGGCGGGGGCTTGGATCTGCAGTTCCCGCATCATGAGAACGAGATTGCGCAGAGTGCCTGCGCGCATGAGCATGGGTCGTTTGCGAGGTATTGGTTGCATAATGAGATGTTGCAGGTGGAGGGCAAGAAGATGTCCAAGTCTTTGGGCAACTTCTTTACGGTGCGGGACTTGCTGGAGCAGGGGGTGCCGGGCGAGGTGATCCGGTTTGTGATGCTGAGCACGCATTACAGGAAGCCGATGGACTGGACGGCGGAGAAGGCGCGGGAGGCGGAGATCACGTTGAGGCGTCTTCGTGCAGCGATTAAAACGCCGGAGTTGCACGTCGGGGCCATGCCGCCAGAGGATTTTGTCGATGCCGTGGCAAATGACCTAAACACTTCGGGGGCGATCGCGCTTTTGCTGAGCTACCGGAGTGATGAAGAGATTGCGGGTTCGCTGAACTTGCTTGGCATTCCACTCAGAGATGCCGATGCCTCCTTGCCTGCATTTGCTGAGAAGGCACTAAAGAATTGGAAGATAAGCTTGATCAAGGCGCGCATTGCAGCAATGGCCACTAAGAACTTCAGTGAGGTTGACGCATTAAAGAAGGATTTGATCGAAGCCGGAGTTGAAGTGCGCATGTTAAAGGATGGAGTAGAACTTGTGCCGGGAGTTGGCTTTGATCTGTCCAAACTGGAGGCGCTGAAGTGAACGAATTTTCTGCGAAAATTCGGGGGGGCTGTCTGCCCCCCGTCGCCTGCGGCGACTCCCCCCGAGGATATTTGAGAACAGATGAAGGGGCCGGGGATGCGTGAGCGGTTGTATCTGTATGACACCACCTTGCGTGACGGGCAGCAGACGCAGGGGGTGCAGTTCTCGGCCGCAGACAAGGTTGCGATCGCGCAGGCGCTGGATCAGTTGGGCGTGGATTACATCGAGGGTGGCTGGCCGGGGGCCAATCCGACGGATTCGGAGTTTTTCAGCGCGGTGCCGCAGACGCGGGCGGTGATGACGGCGTTTGGCATGACCAAGCGGGTCGGGCGCTCGGCCGGGAATGATGATGTGCTGGCGCTGGTGCTGGATGCCGGGACCAAGGCGGTTTGTCTGGTGGGCAAGACCCATGAGTTTCATGTGACCACCGCTTTGGGCTGCACTCTGGCCGAGAACCGCGCGGGAATCGCCGAGTCTGTCGCGCATGTGCTGGCGCAGGGGCGCGAGGCGCTGTTTGACGCCGAGCATTTCTTTGACGGCTACCGGGCCAATCCTGCCTATGCGCTCGACTGTCTGCGCGCGGCTTATGACGCGGGGGCGCGCTGGCTGGTCTTGTGTGACACCAATGGCGGCACCCTGCCCGCCGAGGTGGGCAGGGTGGTGGCGGAGGTGATTGCACGCGGTATTCCGGGCGACCGGCTGGGCATCCATTGCCATGATGATGCGGGCACGGCGGTGGCCTGTTCGCTGGCCGCCATTGATGCGGGCGTGCGGCAGGTGCAGGGCACGCTGAACGGCTTGGGGGAGCGTTGTGGCAATGCCAATCTGGTCTCGCTGATCCCGACCCTGCTGCTCAAGCAACCCTATGCCAGTCGGTTCGAGACCGGGGTGAGCCCTGAGGCGCTGGCGGGTATCCTCAAGACCAGCCGGGTGCTGGACGACATCCTCAACCGGGTGCCGCTGCGGGCGGCACCCTATGTGGGGGCGAGTGCCTTTGCCCACAAGGCGGGGCTGCATGCCAGCGCCATCCTGAAAGACCCCGCCACCTATGAGCACGTGCCGCCGGAGACAGTCGGCAATGAGCGGGTGATCCCGATGAGCAATCAGGCCGGGCAGTCGAACCTGCGCGCGCGGCTGGCGCAGGCGGGGCTTGTGGTGGACCCGAAGGATGCACGGCTGGGGCGGATTCTGGAGATTGTGAAAGAGCGCGAGGATCAGGGCTATGCCTATGACGGGGCGCAGGCCAGCTTTGAGCTGCTGGCGCGGCGCGCCTTGGGGCAATGCCCGGAGTTCTTCGAGGTCAAGCGTTACCGGGTGACGGTGGAGCGCCGGAAGAACAAGTATGACCGGATGATCAGCCTGTCCGAAGCAGTGGTCGTGGTCAAGATCGGCGCGCGCAAGATGCTGTCGGTGTCGGAATCGATGGACGAGACCGGCACCGACCGGGGGCCGGTCAATGCGCTGGCCAAGGCGCTGGCCAAGGATCTGGGGCCCTATCAGGGCTGCATCGACAGCATGAAGCTGGTCGATTTCAAGGTTCGGATCACGCAGGGCGGCACCGAGGCGGTAACCCGGGTGATCATCGATTCCGAGGATGAGCAGGGGCGGCGCTGGTCGACCGTCGGGGTCAGCCCGAACATAGTGGATGCCAGTTTCGAGGCGTTGCTGGATGCGATCCAGTGGAAGCTGATCCGCGATCTGGGGCAGCCCGGGCAGGAGGCGGCCGAATGAACAACGCCTTTTTCACCGTACATTCCGGCCTGCCGCGCGAAGCGCCGGGGGATGCGGGCTCGCTGGCCTGGGCGCTGGATCTGGCTAAGACTCCGGTGCGGGCGCGGATCCTTGACGCCGGGTGCGGTCCGGGGGCGGACCTCGCGCTGTTGCGCGACAAGCGCCCGGCGGGGCGGCTGGAAGGGGTGGACCTGCATGCGCCGTTCATCGAGCGTATCCGGGCCGAGCAGCCGGAGGTTGTGGCGCGGGTCGGCGATATGCTGGCGTTGGACGGGGTCTATGACATGATCTGGTCGGCGGGGGCGGCTTACGGCCCCGGTGTCACCGCCGCGTTGGCCGCATGGCGATCGCATCTGGCTCCGGGGGGCGCGGTGGCGTTTTCCGATTGCCTGTGGCGCACGCCGCGCCCGGCCCCGGCGGCGCGGGCGTTCTGGGACCGTGACTATCCGGGCATGATGGGCCTGCCCGGCCATATCGCCCGGATCGAAGCTGCGGGCTACCGCATCCTTGGCGCGCGCTGGCTGGGTGCGGCGGCGTGGGAGGCCTATTATGGCCCCCTGTCGGAGCGGGTGGCGGAATTGCGGTCCGGGGCCGATGCCGGACTGACCGAAGTGCTCGATGCAACCCAGGCCGAGATCGAGCTTTGGCGCAACCATGGCGGCGATTATGGCTATTACCTCAGCGTGGTGCGCCCGGCATGAGCCTTGATGCCTGTGCCGCCTTGGTCCAGCGTGGCGATCCCGACCGCTTTGCCGCGCTGATGGCGGCGCCGCAGGCCGCACGCGCGCGGCTTTTGCCGCTCTATGCGCTGAACCTCGAAATCGCGCGCGCGCCCTGGGTCAGCAAAGAACCGATGATCGCCGAAATGCGGCTGCAATGGTGGCGCGATGTGGTCACTGAGCCCGCCCCCCGCGCGCATGAGGTGGCGCGGCCTTTGCATGATCTGATCCGGCAGGCGGCTTTGCCGCTGGATGTGCTCGACCGGATGATCGAGGCGCGGCGCTGGGATATCACCCGCGATCCGTTCGAGGATCAGGCGGCGATGGACGCCTATCTGGAAGATACCGGGGCCGGGCTGATGTGGCTGTCGGCCTGTGCCCTGGGCGCGCCTCCCGGGGCGGAAGCGGCTGTGCGCGCCTACGGCTGGGCGGCGGCATTGGCGCAGTATCTGCGGGCGATCCCGGAGCTGGCGGCGCGCGGGCGGGTGCCCTTGCTCGATGGCAGGCCGCAAGCGGTGGCGCAGCTGGCGGTGCGCGGGCTGATCCGACTCAACACCGCCCGCAAGGCCACCGCAACGGTGCCGCGCCCGGTGCGCCCGGCGCTGCTGGCGGGATGGCAGGCCGAGGGGCTGCTGAAACAGGCCTCGCGCGATCCGGCGGCGGTGGCCGAGGGCCGGGTGCAACTTTCAGACTTCGCCCGCCGGGGCCGCTTGCTGTGGCAGGCGACAACCGGACTGTTCTGACGATCTTCGTATTGCTGCTTTCCAAATACTCCCGCGCGGCGCGCTCCCTCACCCGAACAAAAGCGCTGTCAGCCCCGCATCTCGCGCGGCCGCAGCCACAGCCAGATCAGCGCCCCTCCCGCCGCCACCAGAAACGGCAGCATCGCCATGTTGACCAACTGCCACCCGGCCTGCACCGAGCCGCCCGAGCAGTTCATCAGCCCGCCGGAGGCGAAGCTGGCGATCGAGACGCCACCGAAGATGATCAGGTCGTTCAACCCCTGCAACCGCCCGCGCTCTTCGGGGCGTTGGGCAGAGGTCAGCATGGTGGTGGCGCCGATGAAGCCGAAATTCCAGCCGATGCCCAGCAGGATCAGCGCGACGAAGAAGTTCTCCAGCTCCACCCCCGACATCGCCACGGCACCCGACCCGGCAAGGATGATCAGGCCAAGCGCGATCACCCGTTCGACCCCGATCCGGGCGATGATATGGCCGGTGATGAAGCTGGGGGCATACATCGCCAGCACATGGGCGGTGACGACATCGGCGGCGTCGCCGGTCTCGAAACCGCAACCGACGACGGCCAGCGGCGAGGAGGTCATCACCAGGTTCATCAGCGCGTAAGACACGGTGGCGCAGATCATCGCCACGGCGATGGTGGGGTTGCGGATCAACTCGCCGCGCGAGCGCCCGACCGGGGCCCCGGCGGCGGGGGCTTTGGGTTTCGGGATCGACAGGCCGAGGAACAAGAACATGCCGACAAGGTTCAGCCCGATCACCGCCAGATAGGTGGCGAGGAAGGGCACCACCAACATCTCGGCGGTGGCCTTCACCAGCTGCGGGCCGAGCACGGCAGACAGGAGGCCGCCGGCCATTACCCATGAAATCGCCTTGGGGCGGAAGGAATCGGAAGCGGTGTCGGTAGCGGCGAAGCGGTAAAACCCTTGCGCGCTCATGTAGATGCCGGTGAACAAGCCGCCGATGCAGAACAGAAGGAAGCTGCCGGTCATCAGCCCGTATGCGCCGATGGCGGCCCCGAGCGCGCCCCCCAGAGCGCCCGCGACAAAGCCTGCGCGGCGTCCAAAGCGCTGCATGAAGGCGGAAATCGGGGTTGCGGTGAGCATGGAGCCGATGACGGTGAGGGTGATCGGCAGCGTCGCCCAGCAGGCATTGGGCGCAAGGCTTTGCCCCGCCAATCCGGCTATGGTGAAGATCATCGGCATCTGCGCCCCCAGCACGGCCTGCGCCGCGACAAGGACAAGGACATTGCGTTTGGCGAGGGCATCCTGGGTCATGATGTGCCAAGCGGTAGGGGGTTTGGCGGGGGTGGGCAAGGGTATTCTGGGGGGCATTGCGATGGGCATTTTGGCGCAGGAACCGGGTTGCGGGGGCTGGCGCGGCAGGGCAGGGTGCGGCCATGGTGGGACGGATCATCGAGACAGACCTTTGCGTGGCCGAGGGGGCCGCCTGGCTGGCCGCGCGCGATGCGCGGATGGCGCGCGCTGTGGCCCTGTGCGGACCGCTGCCGTTGCGCAGGCGGACGGACGGGTTTGGCGCGCTCTTGTCGGCGATCGTGTCGCAGCAGGTCTCGGTTGCCTCGGCGGCGGCGATCTGGGGGCGGCTGGAGGCGGCGGGGCTGACCGAGGCCACCATGATGGCGCAGGCCAGTGACGCGGCGCTGCGGGCCGTGGGTCTGTCGCGGCAAAAGGCGCGATACGCTCGGGCGCTGGCGCGGGCGGGGATTGACTTTGAGGCCTTGCGCGGCTTGCCCGATGACCGGGTGATCGCCACGCTGGTCGCGGTGCCGGGGATCGGTGTCTGGACGGCGGAGATTTATGCGATGTTCGCGCTGGGGCGGGCGGATGTGTTCGCGCCCGGTGATCTGGCTTTGCAGGAAGCGGCACGGCTGCTTTACGGGCTGGAGGCGCGCCCTGCGGAAAAGGTGCTGCGCGGGATGGCGGAGGCGTGGAGCCCGTGGCGGTCGGTTGCGGCACGGGTGCTTTGGGCCTATTACCGGGTCGCAAAGGAACGCGAAGGAATACGGTGATGCGGGCATTGAAATCGGCAAGGCGCGGGGTGGCGCAGGGTCGTGCGAAAAGCGTGGTGGTGTTTGTGCATGGCTATGGTGCCGATGGTGCGGACCTTTTGGGGTTGGCGGACCCGCTGGCCCCGCATCTGCCGGACACCGCGTTTTACGCGCCCGATGCGCCGGAGCCCTGTGCGGGCAATGGCTTTGGCCGGCAGTGGTTTTCCATCCCGTGGCTCGACGGGTCGAGCGAGGCCGACAGCCGTGCCGGGCTGATGCGCGCGGCCAAGGACATGAACGGGTTTCTGGACGGGGTTCTGGTGGCGGAGGGCCTGGGGCCGGAAGCGCTGGCGCTGGTCGGGTTTTCGCAGGGCGCGATGATGGCCCTGCATGTCGCCCCGCGCCGGGCGGAGGCGGTGGCCGGGGTGGTTGCGATCTCGGGCCGGTTGCTGGCACCCGATCTGCTGGCGGCGGAGGCGGTGGTGAAGCCGCCGGTGCTGCTGATCCATGGCGATGAAGATCCCGTTGTGCCCTTTGCCGATATGTCCCTGGCCGGAAAGGCGCTGACGGGGGCCGGGTTCGAGGTGTTCGGTCATGTGATGCAGGGCACCGGGCACGGGATTGCCCCGGACGGGCTGGGGGTGGCCTTGCAATTCCTGCGCGAGCGGTTGCCGGGGTAGAACGATTTTTCTGCGAAAAATCGGGGGGGCTACCCGCCCCCCGTCGCCCTTGGCGACTCCCCCCGGGAGTATTTTTGCCAAGATGAAAGGGATCAGGCGGTTTGTGCGGCCAGATAGGCGGCGCAGCCGGTCAGCGCGGCGAAATCGTCTTCAACGACGGTGATGGAGAAGTCGTGCTCCAGCAGATCAACCCGGCGGGTTTCGCGGAAGTGGTCGCTCAGGCCCAGTCGGTTGAAATGCGGGGTCATGGCGCGGGCCATGCCGCCGATCAGGTAGATACCGCCGTAGGGCAGGTGGATCAGCGCGAGGTCGGCGAGGGTTTGGGCGAGAATGCGGGTGTAGAGGCTGGCGGCATGGGTGGCGACCGGGTGGCCCTTGTCGAGATCGGCGAAGACCTGGGCGGAACTGGTGGCGGCGGGTCCGCCCGCCTGTGCGGAGGCGAAGGCGTGCAGGGTGACGAGGCCGCGACCCGACAGAACCTCTTCGACGCCGCAATGGGCGGTCTCGCCGCGCGCGGCGAGGGCGGATTCGACAAAGCGCATCAGGTGGAAGTCTTCGTCGCAGCGGATTGGCATGTTTACATGGCCACATTCGGAGGGCGGCACGATGCGGCCGGCACCGCTGCCATGGACCGGGGCGGCGTTGACGCCGGTGCCGAGACCGACCACCAGCATGGTGCCGGGGGTTTGGGGGCCGGGCGTGACGCTGCGCAGTTTGGCGGGGGCGATATGGCCGAGCGCCTGACCCTGCGCCTGCAGGTCGTTGAGGATGGCGGTGTGTATGGCACCTGTCGCTGCGCGCAGTTTGGCGGCTGTTATCACCCAGTCGAGGTTGGTCATGGTGGCCACGCCGTCCTGCACCGGGCCAGCGGCGGCGACGCAGGTGCCGGAAACGGTCTGGCCGCTGGTTTTCAGGTAATCGGTGAGGATATCGGCGATGTCCTGGCCGCGCGCGTGGTATTCGGCATTGGAGAAGCGGGCGACGGTGTCGGGCAGGACGCGGGGGCCGTCGGCAAGGGCCACGCGGGTGTTGGTGCCGCCGATGTCGGCGAGGAGGGCGAGGGTCATGGGCGGCGTCCTTGGGGTTCAGTCGTTGCGGGCCAGGGCCCGGGCCAGCGCGTGATACGAGGATTTCGGGGTCCTTGCCAAGCTGTTGAAATCGACATGGACAAGGCCGAAGCGTTTTTCGTAGCCCTCGGCCCATTCGTAATTGTCGAGCAGGGACCAGTAGAAGAAGCCTTTGACATTTGCCCCGTCTGCGATCGCGCGTTTGGTGGCAGCGAGGTGGGCGAAGAGGAAATCTTCGCGGATCTGGTCGGTTACGGTGCCACCTTCAACCAGATCGGCATTGGCCATGCCGTTTTCGGTGACATAGAGCGGCAGGTCGCCCACGTAATCATGAGCGAGGCGGGTGAGGAAATGGTGCAGACCGTCGGGGTAGATCTCCCATCCCATCTGGGTTTTCGGCAGGGGGCCTTGCGCGTCACGCAGGTGCGGCCATGCGGCGGCGGGGTCATGGGCGTTGAGGTGGCGGGTGTAGTAGTTGACGCCGAGCCAGTCGAGCTTTTGGCCGATGAGCGGCATGTCATCCTGCCAGTGCTGCGGCATGTGGGGGGCGAGCCCCTCCATCACAATGTCAGGATAGGCTTGCTTGGTGATCCCCTCGATGAACCAGCGATTGAAGATGCCGTCCCAGCGGGCGGCGGCCTGTTGGTCATCGGCGCTGTCGGTGGCGGGTTGGGCGTAGTCGAAGTTCAGCACGATGCCGAGGTTTTGCTGGCCCATTCCGCGCAGACGTTCCACCGCCATGCCATGCGCCAGCAGGATGTGGTGCATGGCGCGGGCGGCTGCGCGGATGTCGCGCAGGCCGGGGGCGTGGGCGCCGATGAAATGCGACAGCCATGCCACGCACCATGGCTCGTTTATGGTGGCGATGCTGGCCACGCGGTCGCCGAGCCGTTCGGTGATGATTTGCGCGAAATCGGCAAAGCGGGCACAGGTGTCACGGTTGGTCCAGCCACCCTTGTCGGCCAGGGCCGAGGGCATTTCCCAGTGGTAGAGGGTCTGGAACGGTTTGAGACCGCGCGCCAGCATGCCATCGACCAGACGGTCGTAGAAATCCATCCCCTCGGGGTTCACGGTCACGCCATCGGGCATCACCCGGGCCCAGGAGGTGGAGAAGCGGTAAGCATCCATATGGGCGGCCTTGAGCAGATCAAGGTCGGCGGGCCATTGATGGTAGTGGTCGCAGGCTTTTGACCCGTCTTCGGCGCGCACCACATTGCCGGGGGTGGCGGCGAAGGTATCCCAGTGGCAGGGACCGCAACCGCCAAAGGCGGTGCCTTCGATCTGATAGGCGGCGGTGGCGGCACCGAAGACGAAGCTGGGCGGAAAATCAAAGCGGGACAGGGACATGGGAGCGGTCTTTCAGATGAGGTCTCAGGCGTCAGGGCCGGGGGCAGGGGCCGGTGGACTGGCCGATGATCAGCTCTGCCTCCAGCAGGCGCTGCTGCGGCACCGGGGTGGGGGTGGCGATCATCTCGAGCAGCATTTCCGCCGCCAGCCGCCCGGCATCGCGCACCGAGGAGCGGGTGGCGGTGAAGATCGGCACATCCTCGCCGTTCTTCATATAGCTCAGGTCGTCGTCATGGATGATCACCGAGATATCGCGGCCCATCTGCAGCCCCTGTTCCTCCAGCGCGCGGCGCACGCCCATGCCGGAGATCATCGAGGCGGCCAGAAAGGCGGTGGGGCGGTTCGGCAACGCCAGCATGCGCAGGGCAGCGCGGTGGCCGGCAATCTCGGTCATCTCGTCCGAGGACATCAGCGCAGGTTCGGGACTGATCCCGCGCGATGAAAGGGCATCGACATAGCCGGTGCGGCGGCGAATGGCGAAATCCATGAACTCCAGCCCATTGACCAGCGCGATCCGGGTATGCCCCAGATCGAGCAGGAATTCGGCGGCGCGCTGGAAGGCGCGGCGGTTGTTCACATCCAGCCAGCTATAGGGGTGGGTGGTGCCGGTGGCGCGGCCATGTACCACGAAGGGCAGGCCGATATCGTTCAGAAGGGCGATGCGTGGATCATGCATTTTCGGGCCATGGACGATGACACCATCGACATTGCCCTTGGATTTCATCGCGCGGTAGGCGGCGGCTTCCTGATCATCGGAGACCACCGACAGCACCATGTCATAGCCGTTGCGGCTGTAGGTCTCGCCTGCGCCTGCGATGAAATCGGCGAAGACCGGGTTGACGATTTCATGCCGTGTGGCGATCGGAATCACATGCCCCACCGCCATGGCGCGCCCGGTGGCCAGACGGATGGCGCGGGTGTTGGGGTGGTAGTTGTGGCGCTTGGCAGCGGCCATGACGCGTTCGCGCGTGGCTTCGTTCACCTCGGGGTAGCCGTTCAGCGCGCGGCTGACGGTTGTGGGCGACAGGCCCAGTTTCGAGGCGAGTTCCTTGAGGTTCATCTGGGGTTTGTCAGCGCGCGAGAGCGTCCAAAACGGTTTCAATCGGGGCTGACCTTAGCCAGAGCGGGGCAAGAGGTCAAAGATAAATCTCAGATGGCGTAATCGTTACAGGATCATGCTGCGCCTGCAAAAGCGGCGGTTTGCCATGGTTGCAGGCGCTTTGGATTGACAGGTGAACAGTCATCGGCAAAGGTGCGCCATCCAAAGCGGTTTGAAGGCGATTCTTTTCTGTCGCCCGAGGGCCGTAATTGGCGCAACGCCTCGCAAAGATGGGCGGGGTCATCCGGGAGGACTGCATATGAAATCGAAACTGACGGCCAGCGTGGCCGCGCTGGCGCTGATGGCGGGCACCGCTGTCGCGCAAGACCTGAAATTTCCGATCGGCGAGGGTGCCTTCAACTGGGCCTCGTTCGAAGAATTCAAAGCCGCGCATGGCGATCTGGCCGGGCAGGAGTTGACGATCGCGGGGCCATGGCTTGGCCCTGACCAGGTGCTGGTCGAGGCGATGCTGGCCTATTTCGAGGCCGCGACCGGGGTGGATGTGAAATACGTTGGCTCCGACAGCTTTGAGACCCAGGTGCGGATCGACGCCGAAGCCGGTTCGGCTGCCAATATCTCGGTGTTTCCGCAGCCCGGTCTGACGGCTGACCTTGCCCGTCTGGGACAGGTGGCCCCGCTGACCGATGCCGATGCGGCGTTCTTGCAAGAGAACTATGCGGCCGGTCAGTCTTGGGTTGATCTGGCGACGTTCTCCGGCCCCGATGGCAACCCGGCGCTGTTCGGCTTTTTCTACAAGGTCGATCTGAAATCGCTGGTCTGGTTCAGCCCCGAGAATTTCGAGGATGCCGGTTACGAAGTGCCTGAAACCATGGAAGACCTCAAGGCGCTGTCCGATCAGATGGTCGCCGATGGGGTCACGCCTTGGTGCGTCGGTCTGGGGTCCGGTGGGGCGACCGGCTGGCCCGCGACCGACTGGGTCGAAGACATGATGCTGCGCATCAACAGCCCGGCGGAGTATGATGCCTGGGTCAGCAATGATCTGAAATTCAACGATCCGAAAGTTGTGGCCGCGATCGAGGAATTCGGCTGGTTCATCGAAGAGGGCCGCGTTGCCGGGGGCCGTGGGGCTGTAGCCACCACCGATTTCCGCGACAGCCCCAAGGGCCTGTTCTCGTCACCGCCGCAATGCATGATGCACCGTCAGGCGTCCTTCATCCCGTCCTTCTTCCCTGAGGGCACGGAAATGGGCGTGGATGCCGATTTCTTCTATTTCCCGGCCTATGCCGAGAAGGATCTGGGCAAGCCGGTTCTGGGGGCGGGCACGCTGTTTGGCATCACCAAGGACAGCCCGGCGGCGCGCGCATTCATCGACTGGCTGAAAGTGCCGGCCGCGCATGAGGTGTGGATGGCGCAATCGGGATTCCTGACGCCGCACAAGGGGGTGAACATCGACCTTTACGGCGATGCCACGCTGAAAAAGATGGGTGAGATCCTGCTGGGCGCCGATACCTTCCGCTTTGACGGGTCGGATCTGATGCCGGGCGGCATCGGTGCGGGCGCGTTCTGGACCGGAATGGTCGACTACGCAGGCGGCAAACCGGCGCAAGAGGTGGCGGATGCTATCCAGCAGTCCTGGGATGGCCTGAAGTAAGCTGAAACCTCCCCGGCGGCAGCAGATGCCGCCGGGGGTTTTTTTTCCGCAAACGCGGGCAGACTGAACGATACCAGAGCCGGGGATACCGGCCAGGCACCGGGAACCACTCAGGGGGAGGATGAGGCGCCATGTCACCGGCACTTCAGGGATTGATCACCATCATCATCGGGGTTGGCGGTTGCGTCGGCTATTTCTATTTTTCGAACCTGTTTCTGGACAAGGTGCTGTTTCCGCCCAGGGGTCCACATGCCGGGCGCAACATCAACCGTGCCAACATGATCCGGCCCTGGCTGTTTCTTGCCCCCGCGCTGATCGCGCTGTCGGTCTACCTTGCCTATCCGGTGGTGGAGACGCTGCGGCTGTCGCTGACGCAGAGGGTGCCGGGGGGCGGTTATGTCTGGGTGGGGTTTGACAACTATATCAAGATGTCGGGCGAGCCGAAGTTCTGGGAAGCCTTGCGCAACAACATGCTTTGGCTGATTGTGGTGCCGGCGATGTCCACCGCCTTTGGCCTGCTGGCGGCGCAATTGTCGGACAGGATCCGCTGGGGCAATCTGGCGAAGTCTTTGATCTTCATGCCGATGGCGATTTCCTTTGTCGGGGCGGCGGTGATCTGGAAGCTGGTCTATGACACCCGCCCGGCGGATCAGGAGCAGATCGGCATCATGAATGCGGTCTGGCTGGCGTTTGAAGGCGGGCCGGTGTCGGTGCTGTTCCTGAAGATTGTGCCGGTGCTTGGGCTGTTGGGCTTTGCCTTTGCGGTGGGCACCGTCGGCTGGATCATCGTGCGGCCGCTGGTGACGCCTTCGCGGGCGGGGCGCGGCTTTGTGCCGCTGCGGGTGCTGGGCGGTGTGGTGGCGCTTTGGCTGGTCTGGATCGCACTGCGCGGCGGGGTCGGGCTGATCGGGGCCGATCTGCCTTATGGCGTGCCACAGACCTGGCTTACCATTCCGTTCTGGAACAGCTTTTTCCTGATGATCGTGCTGGTCTGGATCCAGACCGGCTTTGCCATGGTGATCCTGTCGGCGGCGCTGCGCGGCGTGCCGGAAGACACGATCGAGGCGGCGATTGTCGATGGGGCGAACCCGTTCCAGATATTCTTCAAGATCAAGGTGCCGCAGATCATGGGCACCATCGTGGTGGTCTGGACGACGATCACCATTGTGGTGCTCAAGGTCTTTGACATCGTGTTTGCCATGTCGAACGGGCAGTGGGAAACGCAGGTTCTGGCCAATTACATGTATGACAAGCTGTTCCGCGCCAATGACTGGGGTGTGGGATCGGCGGCGGCGATGGTGATCATGCTGCTGGTGACGCCGATCCTGATCTGGAACGTCTACAACGCCCGCAAGGAGATGCGCTGATGGATAATGTGGTTGGCGCAAAATCCGGCCTGACCTGGGCCGTGCATATCTCGATGGCGGTGTTGGTGGCGCTGTGGCTGTTTCCGACGCTGGGGCTGTTCGTGTCGTCATTCCGCACGGCGGACCAGATCGCCACCTCCGGCTGGTGGTCGGCGCTGTCGACGCAAGAGCGGCAGGTGCCCGCCATCCGGGTCGGCGGGGCCGAGGTGGAGGTCGACGGGCGCTTTGTGATCGAAGGGCGGCTGTTCACCGCCACCAATGCCGAAGTGTCGGCCTGGGGCACGACATCGACCGCGCCGACGGCGAATGAGCCGGGGGATGTGGTGGATCTGGGCGATGGGGTCACCCTGACGGTGGCCGAGGATGGCGCTTATGTGCTGTCCAGCCCGGTCAGCACCCAAGGCAGCCGGCTGCCGCGGATTTTCAGCTCGGCGGCAACGCCGCCAGAGTTCACCTTGCAGAATTACCGCGCGATCCTGTTCGAGCCGAGCAACACCGATGGCATGTCAAAGGCGTTTTTCAACACGCTCACGGTGACGATTCCGGCGACGATCATTCCGATCGTGGTGGCGGCTTTTGCGGCCTATGCCCTCGCCTGGATGGATTTTCCGGGGCGGGCACTGCTGATCGCGGCGATTGTGGGCCTGTTGGTGGTACCGCTGCAACTGGCGCTGATCCCGCTGTTGAAGCTGCATAACGAGATCGGGATCGGAAAGGGCTACCTGGGCACATGGCTGGCGCATACCGGGTTTGGGCTACCCCTGGCGATTTATTTGTTGCGAAATTACATGGTGGGGTTGCCGCGTGACATCATCGAATGTGCCAAGGTCGATGGCGCGTCGGATTTCCAGATCTTTACCAAGATTATCCTGCCGCTGTCTTTCCCGGCGCTGGCGTCATTCGCGATCTTCCAGTTTCTGTGGACCTGGAACGACCTGCTGGTGTCGCTGGTGTTCCTGATCGACAGCTCGGGCGAAACCACGGTGATGACCAAGCAGATCGTGGAACTGCTGGGCACGCGCGGCGGCAACTGGGAGATTCTGGCGACGGCGGCGTTCATCAGTATTGCCGTGCCGTTGCTGGTGTTCTTTGCGATGCAGAAATACCTGGTGCGCGGCCTGCTGGCCGGCTCGGTGAAGTGAGAGACTTATGGCGAAACAAGAGCAAATCGTGATGGGCGTTGACGCCAACTGGTGGCGCGGGGCGGTGATCTATCAGATCTATCCGCGCAGCTATCAGGACAGCAATGGCGACGGGATCGGCGATCTGAATGGGATCACCGCGCGGCTGGAGCATATCGCCGGCCTTGGGGCCGATGCGATCTGGATCAGCCCGTTCTTTACCTCGCCGATGAAGGACTTCGGCTACGACGTTTCGGATTATTGCGACGTTGACCCGATGTTCGGCACCCTGTCGGATTTCGACGCGCTGATGGCACGGGCCAATGAACTTGGGCTGAAGGTGATGATTGATCTGGTGCTGTCGCATACCAGCGATCAGCATCCGTGGTTCAAGGAAAGCCGCCGCGACCGCACCAACCCGCGCGCCGATTGGTATGTCTGGGCCGAGCCGAAGTCGGATGGCACGCCGCCGAACAACTGGCTGGCGATCTTTGGCGGATCGTCCTGGCAATGGGATGCGCGGCGCGAGCAGTATTATCTGCACAACTTCCTGACCAGCCAGCCCGATCTGAACCTGCACCATGAACCTGTGCAAGAGGCGTTGCTGGATGTGGTGCGGTTCTGGCTGGAACGCGGGGTGCATGGCTTCCGCCTCGACACCATCAATTTCTATTTTGCAGACAAATACTTGCGCGACAATCCTCCGCTGCCGAAAGCGCTGCGCAATGACTCTATTGCGCCGGGGGTGAACCCCTATAACCACCAGCTCCACCTGTTTGACAAGAACCAGCCGGAAAACCTTGAATTTCTGCGCAAATTGCGCGCGGTGATGGACCCGTTCGGCGCGGCGGCGGTCGGTGAGGTGGGTGATGCGCAGCGCGGCCTTGAGATCATGGCCGAATATACTTCGGGCGGTGACAAGGTGCAGATGTGCTATCCGTTCGAGATGCTGCAACCGAAACGGCTGACCGCGGATCTGCTGGCGGATACCTTTGCGCGGATGAATGCGGTGGCCCCGGATGCCTGGCCCTGCTGGGCCTATTCCAACCACGACACAGTGCGACACATCACGCGGTGGGAACTTTCTGACGCGGCAGCAAGGACTTACACCGTTTTATTGATGTGCCTGCGCGGGTCTTTGTGCCTGTATCAGGGCGAAGAGCTGGGCCTGCCGGAAGCAGATATCGACTTCGAGGAACTGCAAGACCCCTATGGCATCGAGTTCTGGCCCGAGTTCAAGGGCCGTGACGGTGCGCGCACGCCAATGGCCTGGGTGGCAGACAACAACCATGGCGGGTTTTCGGAAGGCAACCCGTGGTTGCCGGTGAAGGCACCGCATCTGAACCGGGCGGTCGCCACGCAGGAAACGGACCCGGCGTCGATGCTGAACCACTATCGCCGCGCGCTGGCCTTCCGCCGGGCGCATGAGGCCTTGCGCTATGGCGATCTGACCGCTCTGGTGGCACAGGGCGATCTGGCCTCGTTCCGTCGCATGGGCGAGGAGGAGATTTTCTGCGCCTTCAATCTGGGGGATGAGCAGGCACATATCGGGCTGCCCAAGGGGACCTGGGCCGCCATTGGCGGGGAACTTGGCGCGACAGCGGCCATGGGGAATGAGGTAACACTCGGCCCCTGGGGTTTTTGTCTGATGCGCAAGGAATAGGGGAGGGAGCCCGGCATGGCTGAACTGAAACTGACAAATGTGGCAAAAGCCTATGGCGAGGTCACGGTTCTGTCGAACATCAACCTCGACATCAAAACCGGGGAGCTGATCGTTTTCGTCGGCCCCTCGGGCTGCGGGAAATCGACGCTTTTGCGGATGATCGCGGGTCTGGAAAAGATTTCAGGCGGAGATTTCACCATCGACGGCGACCGGATGAACGAGGTGCCGCCGGCACAGCGTGGCATTGCCATGGTGTTCCAGTCCTACGCGCTGTATCCGCATATGACCGTGCGCGACAACATGAGCTTTGCGCTGAAAATCGCCAAGAAATCTCAGGCCGAGATTGATGCGGCAGTGGCCAAGGCGGCCAAGATCCTGCAGCTGGAACCCTACCTCGACCGTCTGCCAAAGGCGTTGTCGGGTGGACAGCGGCAACGGGTGGCGATCGGGCGCAGCATCGTGCGCGATCCCAAGGTCTATCTGTTTGACGAGCCACTCTCGAATCTGGACGCCGCCCTGCGGGTGGCCACGCGGCTGGAAATTGCGCAGCTGAAAGAGTCGATGCCGAACTCCACCATGATCTATGTGACCCATGATCAGGTGGAGGCGATGACGCTTGCCACCCGCATTGTGGTGCTGGCGGGTGGCGGGATTTCGCAGGTCGGCACGCCTTTGGAGCTGTATGAGCGGCCACAGAACGAATTTGTGGCGCAATTCATCGGCAGCCCGGCGATGAACCTGATGGCGGGTGAGGTGATCGGGACCGGCGCGCAGACCACGGTGCGGCTAGAAAACGGAGGCGAGGCAGTTTCGAATGTGCCGACTCTGGCTGCCGATATGGGCCTCAAGGTCAATATCGGGGTGCGCCCCGAGGATCTGCTGGCCACCACCGGCACGCCGATTTTCAAGGGCGAGGTGGAGATCACCGAGGCGTTGGGCGAGGTGACGCTTTTGTATTTCAAGCGGGCCGGGGGGGATGCGCAGGTGGTGGCAAAGCTGCCGGGCATCCACAATGATGTGCGTCGGACCACGGTGGCGCTGGGGGCCGATCCATCCAAGGTGCATCTGTTCGCGAATGGCATCAGCCTGCTGTATCGCTGATCCGCCATGATCTGACAAAGGGCCCCGGTGCAGAGCGGGGCCTTTTGCATGCGCGCTGCGTCACCGCCACAGCTTGCATCGCAGACGCGGATGCGGTCTGTCTGGGCGTAACAGGAGTGTTTTTCCATGGTCGCCAATTCCCCCCAAGATCCCGCCCGCGCCCGCCCGAAGATGTTTCCACCACCCGAGTTTCCGCCGCGCAAGCTGCCGCTGTTCGCGCGGATGCCGCCTGCGGTGTTTGCGGTGGTGCTGGGGCTGCTCGGGATGTCGCTGACGCTGAAGCGCGCCTTGATCGAGGCGCAGTTGCCGCAGGGCGTCGGCGATCTGGTGATGGGGTTGGCGGTGGGGCTGTGGTTGTTCTGTGCGGTGGCTTACGGCATCAAGATCGCCCGTCGTCCTGGCGTGGTGATGGAGGAGTTGCGGGTGCTGCCCGGACGGGCAGGGCTTGCGGCGGCAACCGTAGGGGCCCTCACGGTTGCGGCGGTGCTGGGTTTTTTCCTGCCGGGTCTGGCAAAGGGGGTGCTGGTGCTTGGGCTGGGGCTGCAGGGGGTGCTGGCGCTGTTGATGGTCCGCGCGCTGCTGACCGCCCCGGCAGAGGGGCGGGTGGTGACTCCGGTGTGGCATCTGGCCTTTGTCGGCGTTATCGTCGGCGCTTTGGCGGCGGTGCCGCTGGGGTGGGAGGGTCTGGCCCGCGCGATCCTGTGGGCAACGATCCCGGTTGCGGTGGCGATCTGGGCGATGAGCCTGTGGCAGTTGGTGCGGCGCATTCCGCCCGCACCGCTGCGCCCGCTGCTGGCGATCCATCTGGCTCCAGCGAGCCTGTTTGCTTCAGTGGCCGGGCTGCTTGGTATGACCGCGGTTGCTCAGGGCATGCTGGGGCTGGCCTGTGCGATTGGTATTGCGTTGCTCATCACCGGGCGCTGGATCATCCAAGGCGGTTTTTCACCGCTTTGGGGGGCGTTCACTTTTCCGATGGCAGTGTTCGGTTCGGCGCTGATCATCAACGGCTGGGGCGTGGCCGGGGTGCTGGTCACCGTGCTGGCGCTGGGGGCAGTGCCGGTGATTGCCTGGCGCGTGATGACGATGTGGCCCGCCGGCACGCTGGCCAGCAAGACCAACGCCGCCACCGCCTGAAACCGCCTGCCTAGCGTGGCGTCAGCATGGTGCTGCCGACCGCCGCCGCGCGCGCAAGGGCCGGGTCAAGGCTCATCGGCACATAGTCACCGCGTCGCCAGCGTTCGCCCAGATCATCGTAATGGCGCGACAGCGGGTGGCCGGACTGGCCGGTGGAGATCACGAAGACCGAGGAATCCGGGTCGGCAAAGTCGTAAACCCCGCGATAGCCCGCGCCATGCACGTTGAGGTAGGGGTTCGGTCCGGTGCCTTTGGTGCGGCCGCGCATCAGGGTGTGGTCGCCACCGCTGGTGGACTGGCGGATGTTGACGAACCATTTCAGGAACGGCACCTCGCCCATCACCGGATGGTCATGCGTTGCCTCGTGCGCCTGACCCCAGCGCCAGCTTTCGGGGTTTGGGCCATAGCGCCCGGTCAGCTGGATCAGCGCCTCGTCCAGCGCGATCCGGGCCAGGTCGGCGCAGGTTTCCACCATCGCGGACTGGATCACATCGCACCATACCCCGGCGCCATTGGTGTTGCGGAACACCCGGTCGATGAATACCGGATCGGTGTGGGTGATGCTGTCGGCCAATGGCCCCAGCTCATCGCGGATCAGGCGTTCGTTCAACGCCCTGACCCATGCCATATAGATCAGCGGCTCGGGCAGGTGTTCGTTCATCTCGCCGTTCCATTCGGCCAGCAGGCTCAGCGCGCGCTGGCGCAGCCGTTCGGGCGTGCCATCGGCGGCGGCCTCGCCGGTAAACCACAGATCGGCTCCGATCAACGGCAGGATCGCGCGCGCGGTGGGGGAAACGGTATCAAGCTGCGCCTCGATGAAGCTTTCGCGGGTATGCACCTCGCGGGTCTGCATCAGCGACAGCCAGCGCTGGATGCGTTGCGTGTCGCCCCAGAGGAAGGATAGATGGTTCGGGAAAGGCAGGTCCACGGTCTTGTTGTTGGTATTGCCGAGGATGCCGCTGGTCGGGTTCACCACGCGCGGGTTGGACTCGTAGGGCATGGTACCCTGCCAGCGGCTGGCGGGATTGGTGCCAAGCGCGGGCATACGGCCTTGCGTCGGGTGGTCAGGGTCACGCATCGGCACCTGGCCGATCACCTGCAGGGCGATGCCGGATTCGTCTGCCAGCATCAGGTTCTGCGCGGGGGCGACAAACAGGCGGCCCGCCTCGATCGCATCGGCGACCGAACGTGCCTGCATGACCCGTAGCGCTGCGGTCATCGTGGTATCGGCGCCCGAAAGCGCGGTCCAGGACAGCGCCGCGACATGGCCGGACGGGGTGACAGAGGCCAGATCGTAATGCGAGCCGGGCAGCACCGGCCCGGCCTCGGACCAGCGCAGAGTGATGGTGACGGGGGCGTCATCCTTGACCTGGATGATCGAGCGGCGGGTGGTGAAAGGCTTGAACCCCTCTGCCGTGGCGTATTCCTCGGGATTGGCGGGGTTCAGCTTTTCCATGACCAGATCCTGATCATCGGCATAAGAGGAGGTCAGCCCCCAGCCCACCGCCGCCGAGCGCCCGGCCAGGATGCTGGGCACGCCGGGGATCGTGGCGCCGATCACGCCGCCCGACTGCAGTTCCAGCCGCGCCAGATACCAGATCGTCGGCGCGGTGAAGCCAAGGTGTGGGTCGTTGGCCAGCAATGTGCCTCCGGCAGCCGAACGCTCCGGCACGGCGGCCCAGGCGTTGGACGCGCCCGCCAGATCAAGGCGCGGGAAGGGCGAAAGCGGGTCATTCGTGGCCATGCGCAACGGCTCGGTTGATGGCGACACGCCCGGCATCAGGCTGGCATAGTCGGGCAGGGCGGTGACCGCCTGCCCGGGATCATCGGGCAGGATATCGCGCAGGCGGTCATCGGGCAGCAGCATCGACATCCGCGCGCGCAGCACCTCGGCCTCCATATGGCCCGACAACTGCAGCGCCATCAGCTTCAGGATGGCGATGGAATCGGCGGGAGCCCAGGCGGCGATCTCGTTGGAGAAAAAGAAGAACTCCGGCGCGCCGCGCCCGCGTGCGCCGGCGTTGATCTCGCC
Organism: Paracoccaceae bacterium; assembly: GCA_046296515.1. Taxonomy (GTDB): domain Bacteria; phylum Pseudomonadota; class Alphaproteobacteria; order Rhodobacterales; family Rhodobacteraceae; genus Pseudotabrizicola. The sequence goes on from JBKBKR010000001.1 coordinate 383,278, forward strand.
GATCCAGGCATTCACTCCGGCAGAATAGGCCTCCAGCGCGGCACGGGTGGGCGCATCCTGCGCCTCGACCGATTGCAGCGACAGGGTGTAGAGATCGTAGCGGCGCAACAACTCGTCGATTTTCAGCGTGCGGCGGCCAAACACCTCGGACAGGCGCCCCTGCGCAGTGCGGCGCAGCATGGTCATCTGCCACAGCCGGTCTTGTGCATGGGCAAAGCCCAGCGCGAAATAGACATCCGGATCGGTCGCGCCAAAGATATGGGGCACGTTGTCATTGTTGCGCAGGATCTCCACCGGGGCGGAAATGCCTGAAATGGTGAAGGATTCCCGGTAGTCCGGGATCGAGCGTTCCAGAAAGTAATAGACCCCGATGAGGCACAGCACGCCCAGGGCGACAAGCCCGGTCAACAGTCGCAAGAGCCAACGGAAAACACTGAGCATATCGGGCCTGTTCTTGACGGCAGGGGTGGGCCTGTTACCTAAGACATTGCAGGCAAAAGGGCAATGCGAAGGGAGGCTCGGTATGGCAAAGGTGGCATTCTTGGGATTGGGCGTGATGGGGTTTCCCATGGCGGGCCATCTGGCGGCTAAAGGGCATGAGGTGACGGTCTACAACCGCAGCACGGCCAAGGCCGCAGCCTGGGTGGCGCGGCATGGCGGACGGTCGGCTGCCACCCCGCGCGAGGCGGCGGCGGGGCAGGATTTCGTGATGGCCTGTGTGGGCAATGATGATGACCTGCGTGGTATCTGCACCGGGTCGGACGGGGCCTTTGCCGGGATGGAAAAGGGTGCGGTCTTTGTCGACCACACCACGGTTTCGGCGCAGGTCACGCGTGAGATGGCGGTGCTGGCGACCGGGCTGGCGATTGGCTTTGTCGATGCGCCGGTTTCCGGCGGCCAGGCGGGGGCGGAGAACGGCGCATTGTCGGTGATGTGCGGCGGATCGGAGGCGGATTATGCCCGCGCCGAGCCGGTGATCGCGGGTTATGCCCGCATCTGCCGCCGTCTGGGCGAGTCGGGCGCGGGCCAGATTGCCAAGATGATGAACCAGATCGCCATTGCCGGGCTGGTGCAGGGGCTGGCCGAGGCGCTGGCCTTTGGCGAAAAGGCGGGCCTTGATGGCGAGGCGGTGATCGAGGTGATCAGCCAGGGGGCGGCAGGCTCGTGGCAGATGCAGAATCGGCACAAGACCATGCTGGAAGACCGCTTTGACCATGGCTTTGCGGTGGACTGGATGCGCAAGGATCTTGGGATATGTTTGGCGACGGCCAATGATATCGGCGCAAGCCTGCCAGTGACGGCGCTTGTGGATCAGTTCTACAAGGATATTCAGCGGATGGGCGGCGGGCGCAATGACACCAGCAGCCTGATCCGGCGGTTGCGCTGATTGCACAGCACGGATTTTCTGCGAAAATCCGGGGATACGAATGTTCTGCGAACATTCCCCGGAAGTTTCGCAGAGACTTCGTGCTGTTGATCTTTCGCAGAAAGATCGTCGGCGCTAGGGGATGATGCGGTTGTATTTGACGCCCGACAGGGTTGCCCCGGCAATGAAACCCTGCTGGCCGAAGACCAGCGCGATCACCGGCTCCAGCTCGGTGGTTTCCTTGCCGAGCGACGCCCCTTGCGCCGGGGTCGCATAGCGCACGTCCGCCCCCACCGCCCAGCCGGGGCTGCGGCGGAACTGGCCCAGCGCGCCTTCGGTCATGAAAAACAGCGCATGGGCATATTGCTGCGCGCCGATCTGCAAGCCGAATGTGGCGCGGGTGGCGGAATAGTAATCCACCGTTACCCCGTTCACCCGCAAGGCACCGCGACCATAGCCGCCGCCATAGATCAGCCCGGCCTCGGTTATCAGCGGCATGATTAGAACGCCCGCCGCCCGGTTTGCCAGATCCCGGGTGCCGGGAAAACTGCTGTAGAGATACTGCTCGGTCGAAGTTACCCGCGCGTCGATCTGGGCCGAGCCATTGCTGCCCACCCCGTTGCCGCAGGCCGCGAGAAACCCGCTGGCCCCGGTCGCGCCAAGAAATGCTCGTCTGGAAAGTCCGCTGATAACGGTCATCTGCTGTCGCCCTCTGCCTCATATGGCCGCCTTGCGGCGGATTAGGGCTCTGTTGGCCCGTTACCACCAGATATAGCGGGTTTGTCAGCGCTTGTCATCGGCAGATAGCGCCATTGGCGACAGATTGCCGAGCAAGGGCGCGCGGGTTCAGGCGCGCCCGTCACGGATCGCGCGGGCGGCCTCGGGCGCGAAATAGGTCAGCACCCCGTCACATCCCGCCCGCCGGAACGCCATCAGGCTTTCCAGCATCACCCGGTCACCGTCGATCCAGCCGTTCAGCGCCGCCGCCCGGATCATCGCGTATTCGCCCGAGACCTGATAGGCATAGGTCGGCGCGCCGAAGGTGGTCTTCACCCGGTGGATGATGTCCAGATAGGGCATGCCGGGCTTCACCATCACCATATCGGCGCCTTCGGTCAGATCGCGTTCGATCAGGCGAAGGGCCTCGTCGCTGTTGGCCGGGTTCATCTGGTAGGTTTTCTTGTCGCCCTTCAGCGCCCCCGTCGCCCCCACCGCATCGCGGAACGGGCCGTAATAGGCCGAGGCATATTTGGCGGCATAGGACATGATCGCCACATCCTTGTGGCCCGCCCTCTCCAGCGCCGCGCGCATCGCTGCGATCCGGCCATCCATCATGTCGGACGGACCAAGGATATCGGCCCCCGCCTCGGCCTGCGCCAGCGACATTTTCACCAGCGCTTCGATGGTTTCATCGTTCAGGATGATGCCATCCCGCACCAGCCCGTCATGGCCATGCGCATTGTAGGGGTCCAGCGCCACATCGGTCATCACCGCAATCTCCGGCACCTCTGCCTTGATCGCGCGGATCGCACGGTTGGCCAGGTTGTCGGGGTTCCACGCCTCGGCACAATCTTCGGTCTTTTTCGCCGGATCGGTGTAGGGAAAGATGCAGATCGCGGGAATACCAAGCCCTGCCGCCTCTTCCGCCGCACGGACCACCTGATCCACACTGCGCCGTTCCACCCCCGGCATCGAGATCACGGGTTCGCGCAGGTTGTGGCCGTCACGCACAAAGACCGGCCAGATCAGGTCGTTCACCGACAGCGTGTGTTCCTGCGCCAGTGCCCGCAGGGCGGCGGATTTGCGCAGGCGGCGGAACCGCAAGGTGGGCGTCGGGGCAACGGTCAGGCGCATGGCAGGGCTCGCATCTGGTCAGGGGCTTGCAGCTTCTGCTCTTGCCTGCCATGGAAAGGCGCGGCGCTGCAAGCCTTGCAGGCGACATCAGGCAAAAGGTGCGATCCTTCGTGGAATGGTATACTCTGGTCTTGCTGCTGATCGACATGCGGTCTTTTTCCAGCCTTTGGTACTGGATCTCGCTCGCCGTGCTGTGGTCCTCGGTCAGCCACTGGGTGCTGGGCGTGCCGGTTGACCTGATCAACCGCGCCCGCCGCACGGGGGGCGATGCGGCGCAGGACATGACCGTGATGGCTCGGATCAATGCACGGCGGATGCTGTACATCTCGCGCAACGGCGGCATGTGGCTGATCGGTATCGTGTTCTTTGTGCTGACCATCCTGACGATGCTCTCGGTTCTCTACCGGGTGGAGTTCGCGCAGGCGGTGCTGTTGATGTTCGCGCCGATGGTGCTGGTGGGCTATCTCACACTGCGCCTTGCACTGCGGGTGGAGACGGATGAACCCGAAGGCGATGTACTGGTCCGGCTGATGATGCGGCACCGCTTCATGGTGCAGCTGATCGGGATGATCGCGATCTTCATCACCGCCCTGTTCGGCATGTATCACAACATCACGTGAGATCGCCGCCGGGCCGCCCTTGACGGGCGGGCAAAGGGGCGTAGGTAAGGGCGCCATGAGCAAGACATCCTATCCTGACCGTATCGTGCTGGGCGGCGCGCCCGAAGGCTTTGACGCCCGGCTGCTGGCGCGAGAGCTGGCGCGTGGTGCGCCGGTGATCCATGTCGCCCGCGATGACAAGCGGATGGAGGCGATGCGGGTGGCGCTGTCGGTGCTGGCACCGCAGACGGTGGTGCTGGATTTCCCGGCCTGGGATTGCCTTCCTTACGACCGGGTGTCGCCCAACCCCGATATCGCCGCGCGGCGGATGGCGACTTTGGCCGCGCTCGTGGCCGGAGTGCCGGGGCCGTTTGTGCTGCTCACCACAGTGAACGGGGCGACCCAGCGGGTGCCAGCCCGCGCCACGGTGGCGGCCAGCAGCTTCACCGCAACTGTGGGCAAGCGGGTGGATGAGGCGCATCTGAAGGGGTTCTTGTCGCGCATGGGGTTCTCGCCGGTCTCCACCGTGGCCGAGGCCGGGGATTATGCGTTGCGCGGCGGCATCATAGATATCTATCCGCCCGGGCATCCCGGCCCGGTTCGCCTGGATTTCTTCGGCGATGTGCTGGACGGGTTGCGCCGGTTTGATCCGGTGACGCAGCGCACGGTGGAAAAGCTGAGCGCGGTGGATCTGTCGCCGGTGTCCGAGGTGATTCTCGATGAGGCCTCGATCACACGGTTCCGGCAGGCCTACCGGATCGAATTCGGCGTCGGCGGCTCGGATGACCCGCTCTATGAGGCGGTGAGTGCGGGGCGCAAGCATCAGGGCATGGAACACTGGCTGGGCCTGTTCCATGACCGGCTGGAGACGCTGTTCGATTATCTGCCGGACGCAAGCGTGATTCTGGATGATCAGGCAACGCCGATGCGACTGTCGCGCTGGGAAGGCATTGATGATGCGTATGATTCCCGGCGCGAGGCGATGACGGCGAAGGGGCGGCTGGATACGGTCTACAAACCTGCGGCGCCGGGATTGCTGTATCTGGATGACGCGGCCTGGGAGGCGGTCGTTGCCGCGCACCGGGTGGTGCAACTGTCGCCCTTTCCGCAAAGCCCCGGACCGGGGATACTGGATGCCGGCGGGCGGCAGGGACGCAGTTTCGCGCCAGAACGTCAGCAGGAAAACACAAGTCTTTTTGGAGCCTTGTCAGATCATCTTCGTGTTTTGCGTGAGGATGTGCAGGTGGTCATCGCCTCGTGGTCCGAGGGCGCGCGCGAGCGGCTGGAGGGGTTGCTGCAGGATCAGGGTGTAAGTGGTCTGAAACGCATCAGGGATTTCCGCGAAGTGCCGGATGGGCGCGGCGGCTTGTTTCTGATCGTCTGGGCGCTGGAGTCGGGGTTCGTGGCCCCCGGTCTGGCGGTGATTTCCGAACAGGATGTGCTGGGCGACCGGATGGTGGGAAAACCACGCCGCAAGCGCAAGGCCGACAACTTCCTGCGCGAGGTCGATACGCTGACTCCGGGTGATCTGGTGGTGCATGTCGAACATGGCGTCGGCCGCTATCTGGGGCTGGAGACCATTACCGCACTGGGGGCACCGCATGCCTGCGTGGCGCTGGAATATGCCGACAACGCCAAGCTATACCTGCCGGTCGAGAACATCGAACTGCTGTCGCGCTATGGCCATGAGGAGGGCTTGCTCGACCGTCTGGGCGGCGGGGCCTGGCAGGCGAAAAAGGCCAAGCTGAAAGAGCGGATCAAGGAGATCGCCGAACGGCTGATGCGGATTGCCGCCGAACGCGCGTTGCGCCATGCACCGATTTTGGAAGCGCCGCACAGCATCTGGGAGGCCTTTGCCGCGCGATTCCCCTATCAGGAGACCGATGATCAGCTCTCGGCCATTGCCGATGTGGTGGCCGACCTTGAAAAGGGCAGCCCGATGGACCGGCTGGTGGTGGGTGACGTCGGTTTTGGCAAGACCGAGGTGGCAATGCGCGCCGCCTTTGTCGCCGCCATGGCGGGGATGCAGGTGGCGGTGATCTGCCCGACCACCTTGCTGGCCCGTCAGCATTACCGCAGCTTTGTCGAACGGTTTCGTGGATTTCCCATCACGGTCAAACCCTTGTCGCGCTTTGTGAGTGCGAAGGAGGCCAATGCCACCCGCGCCGCGATGAGTGATGGCACGGTTGATATTGTGGTGGGCACCCATGCGCTGCTGGCCAAGGGGGTGAAGTTCAGGAACCTCGGCCTGCTGGTGATTGATGAGGAACAGCATTTTGGCGTGGGCCACAAGGAACGGCTCAAGGAAATGCGCTCGGAAATCCACGTGTTGACCCTGACTGCCACGCCGATCCCGCGCACCTTGCAACTGAGCCTGACCGGCGTGCGCGATCTGTCGATCATTGCCACGCCCCCCGTGGACCGGCTGGCCATCCGCACCTATGTGTCGGAATTCGATTCCGTGACCATCCGCGAGGCGCTGCTGCGCGAGCGGTTCCGGGGCGGGCAGTCTTTCTATGTGGTGCCGCGCATCTCGGACCTGCCGCAGATCGAGGAGTTCCTGAAAACCCATGTGCCGGAGGTGACTTACGTGATCGCCCACGGCCAGCTGGCGGCGGGCGATCTGGATGACCGGATGAACCAGTTCTACGACGGCAAATATGATGTGCTGCTGGCGACCACGATCGTGGAATCAGGGCTGGATATTCCGACCGCCAACACGATGATCATCCATCGCGGCGATATGTTCGGCCTGTCTCAGCTGTATCAGATCCGTGGCCGGGTGGGGCGCTCGAAGACCCGCGCCTATTGCTACCTGACCACCAAACCGCGCAGCCCGCTGACGCCGCAGGCGCAGAAGCGGCTGAAGCTGCTGGGTTCGCTCGACAATCTGGGCGCAGGGTTCAACCTTGCCAGCCATGACCTTGACCTGCGCGGCGCGGGCAACCTGCTGGGCGAGGAACAGTCGGGGCATATCAAGGAAGTGGGATATGAACTCTATCAGCAGATGCTGGAAGAGACGATCGCCAAGATCAAATCTGGCGAGATCAACGGCTTGGCGCCGATTGATGATGCGTGGTCGCCGCAGCTGAACCTAGGCCTGCCGGTGATGATCCCCGAGGATTATGTGGTGGATCTGGATGTGCGGCTGGGGCTTTACCGCCGGTTGTCGGGGCTGGCGACCAAGGTGGAGCTGGAGGGGTTCGCCGCCGAACTGATCGACCGTTTCGGGCCGCTGCCGAAAGAGGTCAACACGCTGATGCTGATCGTGCGGATCAAAGCGATGGCGAAACGCGCGGGGATTTCGCGCATTGATGCCGGGCCGAAGGGGGCCACGATCCAGTTCCACAATGACAAATTCGGCAACCCGGCGGGGCTGGTGGATTTCATCAAGGCCGAAGGTGTGGGCGCAAAGGTGCAGGGCAACAAGATCGTGCTGCTTCGCGACTGGAAATCAGATGCTGACCGGATCAAGGGGGCCTTCGCCATCGCCCGCGATCTGGCAGAAAAGATTGTGCGACCAAAGGGATAGCGTGTTAGTATTTCTTAACGCTTTCCTTTGACTGGTTGATGTATGACTTTTGCCCTCGCCGTTTCGCTGGGACTCTCGACGCTTTTGGCCGATTTTTCGGCCCCGGTTGCGCCGGCTGGTCCACAATCTCTGTGGCAGGCGCGGGCCTATGATTGCTCGAACAAGACCTGCAAGCAAATCTCGTCCTGCGAAGAGGCGTGTTACAAGCTGATGGTCTGCGGCCATCGCAAACGGGATGCCGACAATGACGGCATCCCGTGTGAAAACCTGTGCTCGCAACGCTGCGAATAGGCGTCAGAGCCTGCGCACCACGGCCCAGGCCAGCCCGGCGAACAGGGTCACGCCGATCATCAGCGGCAGTGGCGTGCCGTTGAAGGCCAGACCCACGGGGATTGCCAGCAGGACCGAGAACACGGTGGAAATCGCCCCCACCAGGCTCGCCGCCATCCCCGCGATATGGCCCACCGGCTCCAGCGCCATGGCGTTGAGGTTGCCGATGGTCATGCCGACCATGAAGAACACGCCGATGGTCCAGATCAGATAGGCAAAGAACTCCACCGGCAGCACCTCCGGCGCGGGCCAGAGGTTGAGCGCGAAGGCGATCACGAAGGCGGCCGAGACCAGCATCTGCGTGGCAAAGGACACCCGCACCAGAAGGCGCATGCCAAGCCGCATCACCAGCGAGGCGTTGAGCAGAGAGGAGGAGCCGGAGATCACCGCAATCAGGGCGAAGTAAAGCGGGAAGCTTTCGGCGCGGCCATAGGTCTGGTCAAACAGCTGCTGGGTGGAGGAAAGCGTGCCGAACAGCGCCGCAAACCCAAGGGTTTGCGCAAGGATCGACAGGCGGATGCTGCGCAGGGCCATCACCTCTTTCAGCGCGGCCCACAGCGGGGCGGCACGGAACGGGCGGCGGTCGGCGCGGGCCAGGGTCTCGGGCTGGCGGATTGTCAGCCACAGCACCGACGCCCCGGAGAACAACAGAAACGCCAGAAAAATACTGCGCCAGCCAAAGCCAGCCATGATATATTGACCAAGCAGCGGGGCAACGGCGGGCACCAGCGTAAAGATCATCATCGCAAAGCTGACGATCCGGGCCATGCGCGGCCCTGAATGAACATCGCGCACCAGCGCCAGCGACACCACTCGCGGGCCTGCCGCGCCAAGCCCTTGCAGCACCCGTGCCAGCAGCATGGTTTCCAGCGAGGGTGCGATATAGGCCAGCAGCGCACCCGCGCAATACAAAAGCGCGCCCCCGACAATCACCGTCTTTCGGCCAAAGCTGTCAGACAGCGGCCCGGCAAACAGCGTGCCCACCCCCATGCCGAACACAAAACTGGTCAGGATCAACTGCGCCTTGTTGGGCGCATCGGGGCTGAGTTCAGCGGCGATTTCGGGCAGAGCGGGCAGCATCGCGTCGATGGAAAACGCGATGGTGGCAAACAGCATGGCAATCAGCGCGATGAACTCGGTCTGGCCAAGCGCGCGCTGTTGGGGTGGGGCGTGAGACATGGATGGTCTCCTTTCCGCGCTTCGCTAGCATGCGCGCGGGCGGGCGACCATGGCTCTAGCCGCCTGTGGTCTGTGCGTGTCCGCGCAATTCGGCCAGCACTTCGGCCCAGACCTGCGGTGGCTGCGCGCCGGAGACCACGTATTGATTGCCGATGATAAAGCAGGGCACCCCGGTCACACCACGTTGGCGCGCGTGGATATCGCGGGCTTTCAGCGCCTCGGTATCCTCATCGGTGGCCAGCAGGCGTTGGGTCAGGGCGCGGTCCATTCCGGCGGCTTCGGCGATGTCGGTCAGCGTGGCGGCATCGCCAATATCGCGCCCCTCGCGCCAATAGGCACGGAATAGTGCCGAGACGATGGCGGTCTGCCGCCCCTCAAGGCCCGCCCAATGGATCAGGCGATGGGCGTTCAGGGTGTTGGGCATCTTTGCGATGGTCGAGAAGTCGATGGTGAGCCCGGCATCGCGGGCGGCCTGTTCGACGCGGGCGTAAATCTCGACCGCCTTGGCCTTGCCGCCGAATTTCGCCTCCAGATACTCCGCCCGGTCCACGCCTTCGGGTGGCATGCCGGGGTTGAGCTGGAACGGGTGCCATTCGATGTCGAACGGATGATCGGGGGCGGCTTCCAGCGCGCGGTCAAGGTTGGCCTTGCCGATATAGCACCAGGGGCAGACCGGGTCGGAAAAGATGTCGAGCTTGATCATGAGACCCCCAGGCTGCGCAACGCGCGGCGGTTGAGCTTGGCATTGGCCCCGCGCGGCAGGGCGGGCAGGTGGCGGAACAGGCGCGGCTGTTTGTAGCGCGCCAGATGGGCCATCGCATGGGCGGCGAGCGCGGTTTCATCCAGCGGTGCGTTTGCGGTGTAGAAACAGGCGATAATGGTTACACCGGGTTTGACCTCCACCTCGGTCACGGCCGCCTCGGTCAGGCCGGGGAAGCGGGCCATCGCCGCCTCCACCTCCACCGGGCTGACCCGGTAGCCGCCGGCGTTGATCTGGTCATCGTCGCGGCCGAGATAGCTAACCGCCCCCTGGTCGTCGATCATGACGGAGTCGCCGGTCAGGAACCAGTCGCGGGTCAGCCGGGTCGCCGTCGCCTCGGGCGCGTCGAGATAGCCCAGCATCAGCCCCGGATCGCGACGGTCAATCGCAAGCTGGCCGGGCGTCCCACGCGGCACTGGCGCAAGATCGGGGCCAAGTGCCGCAATGCGCCGTCCGGATTGCGCAAAGCCGGTGGCCCCCTCGGGCGCGGCCTGTCCGGGGGACTCGGAGATGAAGGTGGAGATTTCCGACATCCCCAACGCCTCGCAGATCGGCGTTCCGGTGGCGTCCGCCCAGGCGGCCCGCGTCTCATGCCCCAGCTTTTCACCTGCCGAAAGCCCGTGGCGCAGATGCGGCAGGGCGGGCAGGGGATGGCGCAGCATCTGGCGGTAGACACCGGGGGCGGCGGCGAAAATCGTGGCCTCATACTGGCGCAGCAGATCGCCAAGCTGCGCCGCCTCCATCCCGGCACCGGGGATCAGCGCGGTCGCGCCCACGGTCCAAGGGTCCATCAAGCCGGTGCCGAGCGTATAGGTCCAGTTGAACGCGCCGGCATGCAGCAGCCGGTCAGCCGCGCCCAACCCCTCCCAACCGCCATGCATCATGCCACGCGCGATGATGGCGCGGTGAGCATGGACCACGGCCATGGGACTGCCGGAGGTGCCGGAGGTGAAGATGATATAGCCCGGACGGTCGGGATCGCCCATGTGGAACGGCGCAGGCGGCAGGCCTTCCATCGCGCGTATGTCGGCATCCGACAGCACCGGGCAGACCTGCCCCCCGGGCAAGGCAACGCCGGGGCTGGCCACGATCAGGCGTGGAGAGATGCGCGCGGCCATCGGGGTGATTTCGGCTGCGGTCAGCTGCGAGGACGTCGCCACCGGCACCATGCCTGCGGCCAGTGCGCCCAGAAACAGGATCGGAAACTCCACCTGACTGGCCAGCCGCATCAGGATGCGGTCGCCCGGCTTCAGCCCGTGTGCCTGCAGGCCCGAGGCACAGCCCAGCACCGCCGCAAGGAGCTGCGCATAGCTCCATGCCTCCGCCCCCGAAGGCGTGACGATCTGCAAGGCGGTCTTGTCCGGATCTCGGGCGGCAGACGTGCCAAGCACATGGGCCGCCAGGTTGAACGGCGAAGGCATGATGGGGGCGGGGCCGGTTTCAATGAGGGAAAGCATGGGTCTTTGCCTATTCCGCCCTCTGCGCGGGTGCAATCTCAAACGTCCCCCCAGACGCCCGCAGTCGTGTGGGTGGACCGGTCGGATGCCTCCGGCGGGAGTATTTTTGCCAAGATGATAGCCAAAAGGACTGCGCCCTGACATTCATCTTGGCAAAAATGCTCATAATCCGCCGGTCCCGCCCGAGCTGGCGGGGCGGGGCCTTCGCCTCAGCCGACCCAGCCTGCGACGCGGTTGGCCCCGCCGGAGATGTCGCGGCCGATGCCTTCGACCGTGGCGCAGCCCGTCAGGGCGATCAGGGCGGCGGTGGCCGCGATCAGGGAAAGTTTACGCATGTCTTTGCCCGTTTCTTGTTCTTACTGCTCATACCACCAGAGTTCTGGCTGATATCCGATCCAGTCGCCATAGAGCGGCGGGCGCGGGGGGAACTTCAGTTCCTTTCTGTGCGCCAGTCGCGAGACGTCAGAATACCACATCGGCACCACATATCTACCCGTGGTCAGCACCCGGTCAAGCGCCTGTGTCGCGGCGGTGAAGGTTTCGGGATCGGGGGCGTTCAGCATGGTGTCGATCATCGCCTCGGCGGCGGGGGAATTCATGCCCATCCAGTTGCGGGTGCCGGGCTCGGTCACGCCTGCCGAGCCCCAGTAGAGCGTCTGCTCATTGCCGGGCGAGAGCGAGAGCGAGCGGATGTAGTGGGTCATGTCGAACGCATAGGTATTGGTGCGTTCGATGTATTGGGCGTTGTCGACTGTGGTGACGCGGGCGCTGATGCCGAGACGTCTGAGGCTTTCGACATAGATCTCGGCGGCCGAGATCATGTCGCGCGCGCCGTTGACCAGCAGGATCTCGAAGCTGACCGGTTGGCCTGCCGGGTCTTTGAGCTGACCTGCGTCGATGGTGTAACCGGCCTCCTCCAGCAGCGTTGTGGCGGCGCGGATGTTGCGGCGGTTGGCCTCGGTGCCATCGCCTGCGGGCAGGCTGTAGCCGTCGATCGCGCCGGGGGGCAGGTCGGCGCGGAACGGTTCCAGCAGTTCCAGCACGCGGCCTTCCGCCGGGGTGCCGGGGGTGAACCCCAGCGGCGAGTTGCCGAAATAGGACGGGATGCGCGGGTTGGCACCGCCGTTGAGGGTCTGGTTCACCAGCTCGAAGTTGAAGGCCAGGATCATTGCCTCGCGCACGCGCCAGTCGGCAAACAGCGCGCGGCGGGTGTTCATCACGAAGCCTTCGATGCCCGAGGGGCGCTGGTGCGGGATTTCGGATTTCACGATCGTGCCGGATCTGACGTCCGGCCAGTCATAGCTGCTGGCCCATTTCGCCGGGTTGGTTTCGCGCCAGGAGGTGATCAGCCCGCCCTTGAACGCCTCGAACACCACACCGCCATCGCCGAAATAATCGTAGCGCACTTCGTCAAAGTTGTGCTGGCCGCGGTTGAAGGGCAGATCCTTGCCCCACCAGTCGGGATTCTTTTTGTAGCTGACATATCTGCCGGTCTCGAACCCGCCCACCACATAGGGGCCGGAGCCGATCGGGGCCTCAAGGGTCGACTCCTCGAACGCCTTTCCCTGCCATTGCGCCTTTTGCAGGATCGGGCGCAGGCCGAGGATGAGGGGCAGTTCGCGATCGGGCGTGTTGAAGGTGAACTTTATGCTGCGCGGGCCGGTGGCCTCGGCGCTGGCGATCTTGTTCCATGCGGTGTGGTAGCGCGGGTTGCCAAGGGTGCCGAGGGTCTCGAACGACCAGCGCACATCCTCGACCGTGACCGGGGCGCCGTCAGAGAATCGGGCCGCTTCACGCAGGGTGAATTCTGCGTAGGTCCGGGCCTCATCGGTGGTGATCGATTCGGCCAGAAGGCCGTACATGGTGAAGGGTTCATCATAGGACCGGCCCATCAATGTCTCGACCGTCAGCGATGACAGACCCGCCGGGGCGCGGCCCTTGAGGATGAAGGGGTTCATGGAATCAAAGCTGCCGGATTCGCCGAACACGATCCGCCCACCTTTGGGTGCATCGGGGTTCACATGCGGCAGGGACACAAAATCCGGGGGGAGGGCGGGTGCGCCATACATAGCTATGCCATGCGCCGGAGAATCACCCACCTGTGAAAGCGCGGGAGCGGACGTGAGCGCGAGCAGAATTGCGACCGCAAATCCCTGTCTGATGTGGAAAAAATCTCGTCCCATTCCGGCAACAATCCCCCGTGGCCTTGGTTTCTTGACTCTCACGCTACGGCGGGTTGTGAACCTTTTCAAACTTTTAACTTGGCCGTCGGCAACAAGCGGCGTATATAGATCTCACTGCTCGATAGGTTTCTTGCCTGTATGAAACCTGCCTCAATAACTTAACGCCGGCTTCGTGCCGGCGTTTTTTTTGGCGTTTCGGGAACAGCCCCCCTGTTTTTCGCGTTTGCAGCATGTAACCTGCCGCAAACGCAAAATAAGGGGAACGCCATGAGCCTGAAGGGCAAGACCGCCGTCATCACCGGATCAACATCGGGCATCGGTCTTGGGATCGCTGTGGAACTGGCGAAAGCGGGCGCGGACATCGTGCTCAACAGTTTCACCGACAAGGACGAGGATCACGCCCTAGCCAAAGATATGGCCGCCGAGCACGGCGTGACGGTGCGCTATATCCAGGCCGACATGTCGAAGGGTGACGACTGCCGCGCGCTGATCGAAAAGGCCGGGGCCTGCGATATTCTGGTGAACAATGCGGGCATCCAGCATGTGGCCGCGATCGAGGAGTTTCCGGTGGAAAGCTGGGAGCGGATCATCGCGATCAACCTGAATTCCACCTTTCACACCACTGCAGCGGCTTTGCCTCTGATGCGCAAGGCCGGTTGGGGGCGGGTGATCAACATCGCTTCCGCCCACGGGTTGACCGCCAGCCCCTACAAGGGCGCGTATGTGGCGGCCAAGCACGGGCAGGTGGGGTTCACCAAGGTGACGGCGCTGGAATGTGCGGGGCAGGGGATCACCGCCAATGCGATCTGCCCGGGCTATGTGCTGACGCCGATGGTGGAGAGCCAGATTCCCGACCAGATGAAAAAGCACAACATGGACCGGGAAACCGTCATCAAGAAGGTGATGCTGGACCGTCAGCCGAGCGGCGAGTTCGCCACTGTGGAACAGATCGGCGGCACGGCGGTGTTTCTGGCCTCGGATGCCGCCGCGCAGATCACCGGCACCACGATTTCGGTCGATGGGGGCTGGACGGCGCTGTAGGCCCGCGCCATCAAGGCCCCCGTGAAGGGGGCCTGGCATGAGCGACATTCTGTGTATCGGATCGGTTCTGTGGGACATCATCGGCCGCGCGCCCGCATCATTGCGGCTGGGGTCGGATGTGCCGGGGCGGATCACACGATTGCCGGGGGGTGTTGCGATGAACATCGCCATGACCCTGACGCGGTTCGGGTTGCGGCCTGCTTTGTTGACCGCCGTCGGTCGTGATCCCGAAGGCGATGAGCTGATCGCGGCCTGTCTGCGCATGGGGCTGGACTGCGCGCATGTGTATCGCTCCGACGATCTGCCGACCGATCGCTATATGGCGATCGAGGGGGCGAACGGGCTGATTGCCGCCGTAGCCGATGCCCATTCGCTGGAAATGGCGGGGGACAAGATCTTGCGGGCGCTTGGTGACGGGTCTTTGGGGTCTGAGGCTGCACCCTATGCCGGACGGATCGCGCTGGATGGCAATCTGACCGAGGCGCTGATTTCCGACATTGCGCGCTCGCCGCTGTTCGCAAAGGCCGATCTGCGGGTGGCCCCGGCCAGCCCGGGCAAGGCCGAGCGGTTGATGCCGCTGCTGGGGCACCCGCGTGCGACGCTGTATGTCAATCTGGAAGAGGCCGGGCTGATCGCCAAGGGCCGTTTTGATTCGGCGGCAGAGGCGGCAGAGGCGCTGCTGGCGCGTGGTGCGGCGCGGGTGCTGGTGACGGATGGCGGGCGCGATGCGGCAGAGGGTACGGCGGCACAGGGGGTGATCACCGGGCCGCCGCCGCCGGTGCTGGTGACTCGGGTCACGGGTGCGGGCGATACGTTCATGGCCGCACATATCGTGGCCGAGGCGCGCGGGGCCGCGCGCGATCAGGCATTGGAGGCGGCGCTGCGCGCGGCTGCCGATTACGTTTCAGGAGATATCGGATCATGACACTACCGCTTGTTTACTCCCCCGAAGTGGCCGAGGCGCGCGCCAAAGGCGCTGCCATCGTGGCGCTGGAATCGACCATCATCACCCATGGCATGCCGTTTCCGCAAAACGTGGAAACCGCACGGGCGGTGGAGGGTGAGATCCGGGCGCATGGCGCGGTGCCTGCGACCATCGCCATCATGGACGGGCGGATCCATATCGGGCTGACCGCCGGGCAGCTCGACCGGCTGGGGCAGGCGCAGGATGTGGCGAAACTGTCGCGCGCCGATTTGGCGGCTTGTCTGGCGACAGGCGGCATTGGGGCCACCACGGTGGCGGCAACGATGATCTGCGCGAATCTGGCGGGCATCCATGTGTTTGCCACCGGCGGCATCGGCGGGGTGCATCGGGGGGCGGAGACCACGTTTGATGTTTCGGCCGATCTGATGGAACTGGCGGCAACCCCGGTGACGGTGGTGGCGGCGGGGGCCAAGGCGATTTTGGACCTTCCGAAAACGCTGGAGGTGCTGGAGACCCATGGCGTGCCGGTGATCGCCTATGGTCAGGATGATTTCCCGGCGTTCTGGTCGCGGTCTTCGGGGCTCAAAGCACCCTTGCGGATGGACAGCGCCGCCGAGATTGCCGCCGCCCAGCGGTTGCGCACGGCGCTTGGCCTGCCCGGCGGGCAGTTGGTGGCAAACCCTATCCCGGCAGAGGCCGAGATTGCCAGCCATGAGATCACCCCGGTGATCGAACGCGCCTTGCATCAGGCGGAAGCCGACGGCATCAGCGCCAAGGCGGTGACGCCCTATCTGCTGGACCGGATGTATGAGATGACCGAAGGCCGGTCACTGGCCGCCAATATTGCCCTTGTTCTGAACAACGCACGGCTGGCGGCAGCGATCGCGCGCGAAATGGCGGCAGATGGCGGGCCTGTCGCATAAATTTCACGTGGAGACAGTGGGCTGACTGCATCAGCCCATTGTGCCTTGACGGACCGTTGCCTAATTATCACCGCAACAGCGAGGGATCATGTCAGAACCACACCATCCGACCAAACGTCGCAGCCTGTTCGGGGGGCTGCGTTCGTCGTTCCTGACCGGCCTTGTGGTGGTTCTGCCCATCGGGTTGACGATCTATCTGATCTGGACCGTGGTGGGCTGGATCGACGGCTGGATCCTGCCGCTGATCCCCGGCCCGTGGAAGCCCGAGGTGCTGGTGCAGCAATGGTTCGGGCCCGAGGCCACAATTCCGGTGCGTGGCGTCGGTGTCGTGGTGTTCCTGGTCTTCACCATTCTGGTGGGCTGGATCGGCAAAGGCTTTTTCGGGCGCAAGCTGCTTGTCTGGGCCGAGGGGCTGGTCGACCGGATGCCGATCGTGCGGTCGATCTACAACGGCTTGAAGCAGATCGCCGAAACCGTGTTTTCCCAGAACGAGGCCAGCTTCGAGCGCGCCTGCATGGTGCAATACCCGAAAGAACATATCTGGGCGATCGGCTTTGTCTCCACCCGCGCCAAGGGCGAGGTGCAGGTCAAGCTGAACAAGGAGGGGTATATGGATGTGATCTCGGTGTTCTTGCCGACCACGCCCAACCCGACTTCGGGGTTCTTGCTGTATGTGCCGGAAAAGGACGTGGTGTTTCTGGATATGAAGGTGGAAGACGCGGCCAAGCTGATCATCTCGGCCGGGCTGGTCTACCCCAACGGCAAGGATGCCGCCGGGGTTCCGGTGCAGAACCCGTCAGCCAAATAGGGTGCCGAGGTCGAGGCTGGCCTCCTTGCCCAGTTTTGTGCCGTGCTCTTGCAGAAAGCCATCCGCCGCGACGTGCCCCGCCGAGCGCAACCGCGCAAAAAGGGCAGGGGAGGGCGACATTTTCGTGGCCCCGGTCATTTCCGTCATCAGCGCATCATCGGACAGCAGGTGGATGTGCACGTCTTTCATCTGGCCACGCTCCAGCCGCCCTTCGCGGATCAGGCGGCGCACGAAATGCACGGCGCGCAACTCTCCCAGCAGGGCAGAGTTGAAGCTGATCTCGTTCACCCGGTTCTGGATGTCGATCGGGGTCATCGGCACCCCTTCGCGCAGCAGGGGGTTGATCGACACGATCAGCACATCATCCGGCAGATCGTGCCTGTAGAGCGGGAACAGCGCCGGATTGCCGGCATAGCCGCCGTCCCAATAGGCATGGCCCTCGATCTCCACAGCCTGGAACACCGTTGGCAGGCAGGCCGAAGCCATCAGCGCCTCGGGCGTGATCTCATCGCCGGAAAAGATGCGGATGCGCCCGGTATCGACACGGGTGGCACCGATGAACAATTGTGGACCTTCCGACGCGCAGACCTGGCTGAAATCCAGCCGTCGCACGATCTTTTCCAGCGGGTTGCGCCACATCGGGCCCCAAGCGTAGGGCGTATAAACCTGCGATGCGATGCCCTGCGGCGAAAACGGCGACATAGACATCATGATCTGGCCCATCGCTTTCAGGCCGGGTGCCGCGTTCTGTACCCAGTCAGGGATGCGCAGATCGGACACTCGCGCCACATCGCGCCACAGCTTTGCAAGGCTGGCCTGCGCGCCCTTGCGCCCGCCCGCGATCATCCCCGCCTTGAGCGCTGCCGCGTTCAGCGCGCCAGCCGAGGTGCCGGAAATGGCGGCGATCTCGATGCTGTCATCCTCCAGCAAGCGGTCGAGCACGCCCCATGTGAACGCGCCATGCGCGCCGCCGCCCTGCAGGGCCAGATTGATCTTGGTCGGCATTATAATCTCCTTATTGCGGTGCAAGGTAGTCTTTCTGCGCTGCGGCACAAGGTTCGCGCTTGCCAATCCCCTGCGATAGGGGTAACGACACGCCACTTCACAGGCAGGTGCGGGCCATGGCGGGGAGAAATCCCGTCTGGTCCACCGGTTGGGGGAAACCCTGAGAACACTTGCCGAGGCGCAAACCGGAAAAGGATACATGGACATGGCGCTCCCAGAATTTACCATGCGTCAGCTGCTTGAAGCTGGCGTTCACTACGGTCACCAGACGCAACGCTGGAACCCGAAGATGGGCGAATACATCTACGGTGACCGCAACGGGATTCACATCCTCGACCTGACGCAGACTGTTCCGATGCTGGATCAGGCGCTGAAAGTCGTGCGTGACACGGTTGCCAAGGGCGGCCGCATCCTGTTCGTCGGCACCAAGCGTCAGGCGCAAAAGCCGATCGCCGAAGCCGCAGAGCGCTGCGCGCAGTTCTACATGAACCACCGCTGGCTGGGTGGCACGCTGACCAACTGGAAAACCATTTCCATGTCGATCCAGCGTCTGAAGCAGATCGACGAGCAGTTGGCTGCCGGTGCCGAAGGTCTGACCAAGAAAGAACGTCTTGGAATGGAACGCGATCAGGCCAAGCTGCAGGCCTCGCTGGGTGGTATCCGCGAAATGGGCGGCACGCCCGACCTGATCTTCATCATCGACGTGGGCAAGGAAGACCTTGCCATTCTGGAAGCCAAAAAGCTTGGCATCCCGGTTGTGGCCGTGGTCGACACCAACTGCTCGCCCAAAGGCGTGGACTATGTGATCCCCGGCAATGACGACGCGGCCCGTGCGATCGCGCTTTATTGCGAGTTGATCGCCCGTGCAGCACTCGACGGCATGTCGGCCCAGATGGGGGCCGCTGGCGTTGACCTTGGCGCGCTGGAAGAAGCGCCTGCCGAGGAAGCCCTTGAAGAAGCTGCTGCCGAAGCCTGATTGGCTGTCGTCAATTTGTGACATGGCGGGGGGATAACCCCCGCCAACCCCATTTATGGAATTCGGGAGACTGACCATGACAATCACCGCTGCAATGGTGAAAGAACTGCGCGAATCCACCGGCGCAGGCATGATGGACGTGAAAAAGGCCCTGACCGAAAGCAACGGTGACATGGACGCCGCCATTGACTGGCTGCGCACCAAAGGCCTGGCGAAAGCCGCCAAGAAGGCCGATCGTGTGGCTGCCGAAGGTCTGGTCGGTGTGGCCGTGACGACGGGCCGTGGTGTGGCGATCGAGATCAACTCCGAAACCGACTTCGTGGCCAAGAACGCCGATTTCCAGGCGCTGGTGCGTGATGTCGCATCGGTGGCCCTGACCACTGGCGACTCGGTCGAGGTGGTGAAGGCCGCGCATCTGAACGGCAAGACCGTGGATGACGTGATCCAGGAATCGATCGCCCGGATCGGCGAGAACATGACCTTCCGCCGCATGCACCTGCTGGAAGGCAGCACCGTTGTGTCCTATGTCCACAACGCGGCTTCGGATGGCATGGGCAAGATCGGCGTGCTGGTCGCGCTGAACGGCCCGGCAGAGGCCGCGCAGGCCATCGGCAAGCAGTTCGCAATGCACATCGCCGCCACCGCGCCGCTGTCGTTGTCCGAGGCCACGATGGACCCGATCGTGGTGGAGCGTGAGCTGACCGTGCAGACCGCCAAGGCGCTGGAAGAGAACGCGACCTCGGCCAAGCCGAAGCCGGAAAACGTGATCACCCAGAACATCATTCCTGGCCGGATGAAGAAGTTCCTAGCCGAAAACACCCTGCTGGGTCAGGCCTTTGTGATCAACCCCGATCTGACGGTCGAACAGGCCGCCAAGGACGCCGGCGTTGAAATTACCGGCTATGCCCGTGTGGCGGTTGGCGAAGGCATCGAGAAGAAAGAAGAAGATTTCGCGGCAGAAGTCGCGAAAATGGTCCAGGGCTGATTTCAGCCTGACCGGACGGGAACGGGGTGGCCTTCGGGCCGCCTTTTTCTTTCGGCCATCCCGAAGGTCCGGGGCACGGCGTCAGGGCTCAGGGCGCAAATGAAAACGGTGCGCCCCCAAGGGACGCACCGTCACTTGCCAGCACCACACCTTCTGGGGATGAGGACAGGGCGCAAGCGGAACAGCCTGCAGATCACGCCGGTAATTGACCCGAGCCGCAGGTTTAAGACCGAAGGGTAGGGGATTCCCTTCGGCAATACCGGGACAGGAGACAGGTCGATGAAAATGCACCGTCTGCCACCTGCCGTTCCATTGCCCGAAGGCGACCACTCACGGAACAAGGGCACAATGCGCCGAACGGTGACGCTGGGTAAGTCAGGATTTCCCTACCATCGGCGACTTGACAACGCGCTGGAAAATCATGTTCAAAAGTGAAGCTTTTGCAACAGCTTGCGTGGTGGTCTCTACCTGAAGCGCCTCACGCGCCAGCCGCAGGTGCTTTTCGACCATGGCGGCGGAGACCTCCATCAGCATGGCCACATCCTGCGTGGTCTTGCCATCGGCGACCCATTCCAGCGCCTGGCGCTGGCGTTCGGTCAGGCTGCGCTTGGCCTTTGGCTGGGGCAAGGTGATGATCTTGAGGTGCATCAGATGCGCAACGGCCAGAATCTCGTCGCGCCGCACCTCCCAGATCGCCTCGACCTGATCGGGGCCGATACCGGGATCGGCGATCAGGCCAAGCGCGCCCTTTGACCGGGTCGTGGCCTCGGGGAAACTGACCGAAACACCGGCAACCACACCGATGGCGATGTTCTGCCGCACGGCATCCATTTCTTCGGGCGTCAATTGCCCCGATTCGAAAGCATCCTTCACCCATTTCCAGGTGCAGGCACCGACATTCGACACCGCCCAGCGATAGACCGGCGTTCGGGCATAGAATCCGTTCTGGAAATAGAAGCGGGCGTAATCGGCGTCGCCCGTGGTCAGAAAGATCGCATCATCCGGGTCGCCGACATTGCGCATGTAATAAAACCGGGTGAAGCCGTAATTGGCGCGGGCAAAGCCCAGAGAGCCAAAAAAACCCGAAGCGATTCCCCAGACCTCATCCACCGAAACGGCCTCGGCCATACGCGAAATCAGCGGCAGAACTGCCGTCATAGCTTTCCCCATCGTTTTGCCCGTGAAGGCGACTTGTCCTTATCCCTGAGTGTTGTTCTAACCCCGGATGGCGTTTTGGTCAAACTTCCGTGATTCTGAAAAGGGCAAGTGATGCGGGCAGATGTGGTCGTTATCGGCGGGGCGGTCATGGGGTCATCGGTCGCCTGGTGGCTGACTCTCATGCAACCGGGGCTTGATGTTCTGGTGGTGGAGCAGGACCCGACATTTGCCTACGCCTCGACCGCTCTGTCGGTGGCCTCGATCCGTCAGCAGTTCACCACAGCGGTGAATGTCGAGATCTCGCGTTTTGGCATCGGCTTCATCCGCGACTTCAAGGCGCGGATGGGTCTGGATCTGGGGCTGAAGGAGCAGGGCTATCTGTTTCTGGCGCAAAGCCCCGAAGGGGCGGCAACACTGCGCGAAGTGGCGCAGATGCAGCGCGAACACGGGGCGGCGACGGAAGTCTGGACACCGGATCAGATCAAGGCGCGGTTCCCCTGGCTGGAAGTGGGTGATCTGAGTGCCGGCAGCTTTGGCGCGACGGGCGAGGGCTGGTTTGACAACATGGGCCTGCTGTCGGGGTTTCGCGCACAAGCAAAGGCACAGGGCGCGCGCTTTGTCACCGACCGGGTGACCGGGCTGCGAATGGCGGGCAATCGGGTGGCGGGTGTGGTCTTGGATCGCGCGGGCGAGGTGGCTTGCGATCATGCGGTCAATGCCGCCGGCACCCGCGCGGCGCAGGTATGCGCGATGGCGGGCCTGCCGCTTGCGGTGGAGCCGCGCAAACGCACCGTGTTCGTGATCGACGCGCCCAATGCGCGCCACCCGGATGCCCCCCTGCTGGTGGATGCCGGATTCTATCTGCGACCCGAACAGAACCACTGGATCACCGCCACCGTGCCGCAGGATGACAGCGCTTGCGCGGCGGATGATTTCGAGCCGGACCTGCATCTGTTCGAGGAGGTGATCTGGGAACAGCTCTACGCCCGCGCGCCGGGGTTCGACGCGGTGAAGGTGGTGCGCCACTGGGTCGGGCACTACGCCTATAACACGCTGGATCAGAACGCCATTCTGGGACCGCACCCGGAAGTGCCGAACCTGCACCTGTGCAACGGCTTCTCCGGCCACGGCTTGCAGCAGGCCCCCGCAGTCGGACGCGGCATTGCCGAACATATCCTGACCGGCGGCTGGCAGACGATTGACCTGAGCGATCTGGCGGTGGGCCGGATGATCGAGGGCAGGGCGTTCCGCGAGCTTGCAGTGGTCTAGGCTTTTGCCGTTTCACAGCGGGGCAGGCCGCGGCACGCCAGCGCGGCCTGCGGCGCGAGAGCCTGCATGGCATCATACATTGTCAGATAGACGCTGCCGGTCAGATCCTGCACCACATGGGTGCGCTGCAAGCGGTCCATCACCGGGCCCTTGACCTCGGCCAGGTGCAGCCGCACCCCGGCATCCTGCAGGCGGGCGTTGATCGCCTCCAGACTCTCCACCGCGCTGCTGTCGATGTCGTTGACCGCAACGCAATTGAGCACAACGTGGCGGATGCGCTTGTCTTCTGCCACCGCGCCCAGCAGCGTATCTTCCAGAAAGCGGGCGTTGGGAAAATACAGCGCCTCGTCGATGCGCAGCGCCAGCACATCGGGCACGGTCGTCACATTGTGGCGCAGCACGTTGCGGAAATGCTCGGTGCCCTGCACCTGACCGATCACCGCCACATGCGGTTTTGACGTGCGGTACAGATGCAACAGGATCGACAGGGCGACACCGGCGGCAATACCCGCCTCTACCCCCACTCCCAGCGTCAGAAGGATCGTCACGGCCATGGCGGCAAAATCGGCGCGGTTGGAGTGCCAGACCCGTTTGATGGCGGCCGTATCGACAAGCCCCAGCACCGCCACGATGATGGTGGCGGCCAAAGTCGCCTTGGGCAGATGATAGAGCAGGGGGGTTAGAAACAGCGTCGCGCCCGCCATGGCAAGGGCGGTGAATGCCCCCGCAGCCGGGGTTTGCGCGCCCGCATCGAAATTCACCACAGACCGCGCAAAGCCGCCCGTCACCGGAAACCCACCCGACAGCCCGGCGCCGATATTGGCCGCCCCGAGCGCCACCAACTCCTGATCGGGATCAATCCTTTGCCGCCGTTTCGCCGCCAGCGTCTGCGCCACCGACACGGTTTCCACATAGCCCACCAAGGAGATCAGCGCGGCGGGCAGCAGAATCGCCTGCCACAGCGCGGGGTCCAGCGGCGGCAGCGCCGGCATTGGCAGGCCCGAGGGGATGTCGCCGACCACGGCTACGCCACGATCCTTCAGCGCCAGCCCCCATGTCGCCAGCGTGGTCAGCGCCACCGCCAGAACCGGGGCCGCGCGCACGATCACCACGGCAAGGCCCGGCTTGACGCCTGCGCGCAGCAGCGTGCCTTTCAGCCTTGTCCGCGCCCACCACAGGAACCCCAGCGCAAAGCCCCCGATCAGCAAAGTGAACGGGTTCAGCCCAGGGATACCTTTGGCGATGCCGATCACCACCTCGGTCAGCGTATGGCCCGGCGCGACAATGCCAAGGATGCCCGGCAGCTGGCTGATCGCGATCAGCACCGCCGAGGCGCTGATGAAACCGGAAATCACCGGATGGCTGAGGAAGTTGGCGATGAACCCCAACCGTAACAGACCCATGCCCAGCAGCATCAGCCCCGACAGCACGGCCATCGCAATCGCAGCCCCCAGATACTCCGCCGAACCCTGTCCCGCGATCTGACCCACTGCCGCCGCCGTCATAAGGCTGACCACAGCGACCGGGCCAACCGCCAGCGTGCGAGAGGTGCCGAAGACCGCGTAAAGGATGAGTGGTGCGATCGAGGCATAAAGCCCCACCTCGGCCGGTAGACCGGCAAGCAGCGCGTAGGCCAGCGATTGCGGGATCAGCATGATGGTGACGATCAGCGCCGCCATCAGATCGGCGCCAAGGGTTGGCCGGTCATAGGACGGCAGCCAGTCGAGGATGGGGAAGTAACGTTTCATCACAGACTCCGCTTCTGGCGTCTCTATAAGCAAGACGGCGACATATAGCAAGTTGTGAATGTGTGGTGTAGATTGCCGGATACAAGGGGGATTGGTCTGGTTGTCAGTCCACTTGAATTACATAATACTGATTATGGGCTTTATGGATGCGGCGCTCCAGGAGCCATTAAACCGCCCCACTGGCCACAAAACGAACGAATATCTGAGAATTGGTGCACCCAGCACGATTCGAACGTGCGACCTTTGCCTTCGGAGGGCAACGCTCTATCCAGCTGAGCTATGGGTGCCTGCGGGGTTCTATAGCCGTGATGAAGCGAGGCTGCAACGGGAAAGGATTTGCTGGACCTGCGGTTCAGCCAAAAATCTCAGCCGAATATCTCGTGACAGAACTCCAGCGCACTCACCAGCGCATCAACCTCGGCCTCGGTGTTGTACATGGCGAAGGACGCGCGGCACGTCGCGCCCACGCCCAGATGGGCCATCAGCGGCATGGCGCAATGCGTGCCCGCCCGCACCGCAATACCGCGCTTGTCGAGGATTGTGGAAATGTCATGCGCATGGGCAGCGCCGTTCAGCGTGAAGCTGAAGATTGCACCCTTGGTCGCTGAATTGCCCTGTATGTTCAACCAGTTGAGGCCGGACAACCGCGCCTGCGCATAATCGCGCAAGCGGCGTTCATGGGCTGCGATGTTTTCCATCCCCAGCCCCATCAGATACTCCAGCGCGACACCAAGGCCGGTCTGTTGCACAATCCCCGGCGTACCCGCCTCGAACTTCATCGGCGCATCATTATAGGTCACAAAATCTCGTGAGACTTCGCGGATCATATCGCCGCCGCCAAGGAAAGGCCGCATCTCTGCCATCCTCTCACGCCGAATGAAGATCGCTCCGGAACCGCTTGGGCCGTATAGCTTATGTCCAGTGATGGCAAAGAAATCGCAGCCCATTGCCTGCACATCCACCGGTATATGAACCGCCGATTGCGAGCCATCGACAAGCGTCGCCACCCCAAGCGCACGGGCGGCATGGCAAATGCTGGCCACGTCAACGACGGTGCCGGTCACATTCGACATCTGGGTGATCGCAACCAGCCTGGTGCGCGGGCCGATCGCCTCTATCACCGCCTGCGGGTCCAGATCGCCATTGGCGTCACACTCCACCCATTTCAGCACCACCCCCTGGCGTTCGCGCAGGAAATGCCAGGGCACGATATTGGCGTGATGCTCCAGGATGCTGAGCACGATTTCATCCCCCGGCTGGAACCGCGGCGCGGCCCAGGCATAGGACACCAGATTGATCGCCTCAGTCGTGCCGGTGGTAAAGACGATCTCTTCCTCCGCCCCTGCGTTCAGAAACCGTGCGATGATGCCGCGCACGGCTTCGTACTTGTCGGTGGCAAGGTTCGAAAGATAGTGCAGGCCTCTGTGAACATTGGCATATTCCATCGAGTATGCCGTCGTCACGGCATCAATCACGCATTGCGGCTTCTGGGCAGAAGCCCCGTTGTCCAGATAGACCAGCGGCTTGCTGTTGACCTGCCGTGACAGGATCGGGAAATCAGCGCGGAGTTTGGCGGTATCAAGGGGCATCAATTCATCGGCCCCATGAACGGGATCAGGAAGATCGCAAGGACGAAGCCGACGGCAACCAGCGTCAGCAGCACACCGAGCAAGGTCATCAGAACCGACTTGAATCCATGAAGTTCGGCCACGAAATTACTGAGAAGCCACATGAAAATCGCAACCGAAGCATAGCCGACCAGCACCGACGCGGGCGGCAGGATCACTTGCGTGACGATCTGCACCACCTGCAGGATCAGCAGGATGAATTGCAGCCAGATCATCAGGATCAGCGCATCCTCGAATTGCCCCGTGCCGCCGCGCCAGCGCCCGACCCAATGGATCACGAAGACCGAGGCCAGCATCAACCCGCCCTGCATCACCGCAGAGGTCAGCGGGCTGGACATCGCCCCCGCCATCGACTGTCGCACTTCGACCGGCATCAGCGCAAAGGCCAGATGCGCCAGAATGGCCGAGATTACCGCCATCAGCGCCAGCGCCACCCAGCGCGCCATCATCGGCAGGTTGGCCTTCATCACCATCCGCGCGCCTTCGCGCGGGTTCTGCACGGTAAAGCGCGCCAGTGACAGCAGGGTTGACAGCGACAGGTCCATTCAGTGTTCCACTTCAATCAGGGCCAGCGCCCAGAAAACCACAAAGGCCAGTCCCGCGATAACCGCCACCGCCGTCAGCCCGGGACCGGGGCCGATCATGCCCGCCACAAGCCCTTGCAGCAGCATGATCGGCGACACCGCCACCAGCGACCAGAACAGCGCGATCCGCGCACCATACCAGCTGCCCCTGCCCCCGATTGCCCACGCCACCAGACGGCTGACTGCGGCCAGACCATACCACAGCGGCACCGTCGCCAACAGCGCCAGCCCTATGGCCAAAAGTCGCGGCGCAACCGGCGTGTTGCCAGCCTCGAAAGCGGCGCGCGAGGCACCCGGCCATTGCGCGACGAAGGCCAGCACCAGAAAGGCCACCAGCAGGCTGAAGGCAAAGGGTTCCGACTGCCCGCGCGCCAGATGCCGGCGCACCACAGCGCGCGGACGACGCCAGCTTTCAACGATATCGGTGGTGATCGACATCAGCGTTCATGGCGTTGCAGCCAGCCTTCCAACCGGGTGCGGATGTCTTCGGCGATGGTCTCATCCTCGATCTCGCCGATGGCTTCGGCAAGGAAGGCCAGCACCAGCAGGCTTTGCGCCATCCGCTTCGGCACGCCACGCGATTGCAGGTAGAACAAGGCAGTGTCATCAATCGCGCCCGAGGTGCTGCCATGGCTGCATTTCACATCGTCGGCATAGATCTCCAGCTCCGGTTTCGCCAGAAACTGGCTGTCGCCATCCAGCAAAAGGCTTTGGCTGATCTGATAGCCATCGGTCTTCTGCGCGCCCTGTTTGACCAGGATCTTGCCTTGAAATACGCCAACCGCGCCGTTCATCAGCACCTTTTTGAACACCTGACGGCTTTCACAGCGCTGGCCTTCATGCGTGATGAACACGGTGTCATCATGGTGGAAGGTGCCATCGCCAACCGCCGCCGCCGCGACATGGGCCACGCCATCATCGCCGACCAGTTCGACGATCTGCTCGTTGCGGGTCAGGCAGCCATTGGCGGTCAGGGTAAAGGACTTGAACAAGGCCCCTGCCCCCACACGCGCAAAGACATGCGTGGCGGCGCGGCGTTCGTGGTCGCGGCCCTGACTGCGGATATGATGGAAGCGTGCGCCATCGGCGACCTCCACCTCCATCACTTTGGTCACACGCGCGGCGGCGGGGCCGTTTTCCAGAATGGTCAGCTCGGTGCCCTTTTCCAGCTTGATGCAATGATGGATCATCGCATCGGAAACCTCTGATTTATGGTGATAAATCACCGAAACCGGCCTTGCGGCCTTTCCCGTCGCGCGGATCAGGAAACCCTCATCCGCGTAAGCAGTGTTCAGCGTCGCCAAGGGGCGCTGCACCGGGGTCTGGCCCCGGGTTTCCAGCACGCCATAAACGTCTCGTGCCCAGTGGATATCGACGCCATCGGCCTGCGACAGATGGGTGATCTCCACCCCTGCAAGCGCAGGATCATCCGACTGCGTGGCATCAAAGATGCCATCAACAAACACCAGCCTAACCGCGTCAATGCCGTCAAAGGCCGGGGCCTCATCGCCCGCATCGAACAGCGCCGCAGGCGTCGGCAGGGCGGCGGTCAGGCTGGCAGGATCGGTATAGCGCCAGTATTCATCGCGCTTGGTCGGCAGGCCCATGGCCGCCAACCGTGCCGCAGCGTCACGCCGGGCCGCGCCCAGCCAGCCGTGGCCGCCAGCGCTCAGCCCCGCTGTCCGCGCGCCGAGCGCATCGGTTTTTGCCTGAGCCAGCATCACTCGGCCTCCGCCAGCAGGTCGGCGTAGCCGTTGTGCTCGACTTCCAGCGCCAGCTCCGGCCCGCCGGATTTGATGATGCGGCCAGCGGCCATGATATGCACGAAATCAGGTTTGATATGGTCCAGAAGACGTTGATAATGCGTAATAACAAGGAATGACCGACCCGCATCGCGCAGGGCGTTCACGCCTTCGGCCACCAGTTTCATCGCATCGACATCCAGCCCGGAATCGGTTTCATCAAGGATGCACATCTTCGGCTCCAGCATCGCCATTTGCAGGATCTCGTTGCGCTTTTTCTCGCCACCGGAAAAGCCCACATTGACCGGGCGTTTCAGCATTTCCGCGTCGATCTGCAAGGCCTTGGCCTTGGCCCGCACGGTTTTCAGGAAGTCCCCGGCCGAAAGCTCGGCCTCGCCGCGCGCCTTGCGCTGTGAGTTCACTGCCGTCCGCAGGAAAGTCATGTTGCCGACGCCTGGAATTTCCACCGGGTATTGGAACGCCAGAAACAGCCCTGCCGCCGCACGTGCCTCCGGCTCCATCTCCAACAGTTCCTCACCTTCCAGCGTGGCGCTGCCTTCTGTAACGACATAGCCCTCACGCCCGGCCAGAACATAGGACAGGGTGGATTTGCCCGACCCGTTCGGCCCCATGATGGCATGCACCTCGCCCGCGCCGATCTTCAGATCGACCCCGTTCAGGATGGCTTTGTCCTCTTCTTCAAGCTTGACGTGCAGGTTCTTGATATCCAGCATTTTTTGGGCCTCTCGGTATTCTGAATTGGCGCATTGCGCGCTATTGCGGTTTCAAGAACCATCCCATCACCCAGGCCAGTTTCTCGGCGGGGATGGCGCTTGGTTCCAGATGGAATTCGGCCATGCGGCCATGATGGGTGGCCGGGCGGAGCATCGATTCGATCGCGTGATAGGGCTCACGTCCGGCGTAATCGTCAAACAGCACCGTCACCGGACGGGTTGTGCGAAAGGCGGTGGCCAGCAGACAGGCCGGGCGGAACCGCCCGTCAATCAGCACCAGATCGGGGTGACGAAACCGGGGATGATCCCAGATATCAAGGGCATAGTGCGGGAACTTGCGAAACGCCTTTTGCCCCGTCGGCATGCCCCATTTGCCGGTCGGTCCGATGTCGGCATGATGCAGCACCACCTCGCCCTTGGGCGGATGGGTGTGGAACCAGTCGCGCATCCCTTCCAACCATTCGGCATCGCTTTCTACCGAAAGCACCGTCTTGCCCATCTCGGCCGCCATCAGGGTCGAGCCTCCCGAGCCATATTCCAGCACCACCTGCGCCTTTCGCAGCGCGTTGGCCAAGGCCTGCGCTTCCTGTTCGGGCAGGGTCACGAGCGGGCGTTCCGTCAGCTTAACCAAGTCGCACCGCCGTGCCGGAGGCCGAGACCATCAGCATCTGGCCGATCACCTCGTAATCCAGATCGACCCCGACAACCGCATTCGCCCCAAGCGCCAGAGCCCGCTCCTGCATCTCGCGCAGCGCGGTTTCGCGGGCCTCGCCAAGTTTGGTTTCATAGGCCCCGGAGCGGCCACCGATGATATCGGTGATCCCGGCGAAAAAATCGCGCACGATATTGGCACCCATGATGGCCTCGCCGGTCACGATGCCTTTGTAATCGGCGATCTGATAGCCTTCGACAGTATGTGTGGTTGTAACAATCATAGTGTAAGCCTCTGGCAATGTTAGCTTATCCGACAGACCCCTCAAGCGAGATCGCCACAAGGGCCTGCGCTTCCATCGCAAACTCCATCGGCAGGGCCTGCAGCACATCCTTGCAGAATCCGTTCACCACCAGCGCCACCGCCTCTTCCTCATCCATCCCGCGCGAGCGGCAGTAGAATAGCTGATCCTCGTCCACCTTCGATGTGGTCGCCTCATGCTCCACCCGGCTGGAATTGTTCTTCACCTCGATATAGGGCACGGTATGCGCGCCGCATTTGTCGCCGATCAGAAGGCTGTCGCATTGGGTATAATTGCGGCTGTCGGTGGCTTTCGGGTGCATCGATACAAGGCCGCGATAGGTGTTCTGCGCCCGGCCGGCCGAGATGCCCTTGGACACGATGCGCGATTTGGTGCGCTTGCCAAGGTGGATCATCTTGGTGCCGGTGTCGGCTTGCTGGGCATTGTTGGCGATCGCGATGGAATAGAACTCGCCCTGGGAATCATCGCCGCGCAGGATGCAGGACGGATATTTCCAGGTGATCGCCGAGCCGGTTTCCACTTGCGTCCACATCACCTTGGCCCGCGCCTCGCGGCAATCGGCGCGCTTGGTGACAAAGTTGTAAATGCCGCCCACGCCGTTCTCATCGCCGGGATACCAGTTCTGCACAGTCGAGTATTTGACCTCGGCATCCTCCAGAATCACGATTTCCACCACCGCCGCATGCAGTTGCGGGATGTCGCGTTTCGGTGCGGTGCAGCCTTCCAGATAGGAAACATAGGCGCCCTTGTCGCAGATGATCAGCGTGCGTTCGAACTGCCCGGTGTTTTCGGCATTGATACGGAAATAGGTCGACAATTCCATCGGGCAGCGGGTGCCCGGCGGGATGTAGACGAAAGAACCGTCTGAAAACACGGCGGAATTCAAGGTGGCAAAGAAATTGTCCGAGGGCGGCACCACCGTGCCCAGATATTTCCGCACCAATTCGGGATGCTCACGCACCGCTTCGGAAATCGAGCAGAAGATCACGCCGGCCTTTGCCAGTTCCTTCTTGAACGTGGTGCCCAACGAGACGGAATCGAACACCGCATCCACCGCCACCTTGCGCTCACCGCCCTCGGGCGCTTCAACACCGGCCAGAAGCGCTTGTTCTTTCAGCGGAATACCCAGCTTTGCATAGGTTGCCAGCAGCTTTGGATCGACCTCATCCAGCGACTTCGGTTTGACCGCCATGCTCTTGGGTTTGGCGTAATAATACTGATCCTGATAGTCGATCGCGGGGTAGCTCACCATGGCCCAGGTCGGCTCCTGCATCCCGACCCAGCGGCGATAGGCGGCCAGCCGCCAGTCAAGCAGCCACTCCGGTTCGCCGTTTTTCGAGCTGATCAGCCGCACGATGTCTTCGGACAAGCCCTTGGGGGCATAGTCCATCTCGATGTCGGTTTCCCAGCCGTGTTTGTATTTGCCCGACATGGCCTGCACGGTTTCGATCGTTTCCCGGTCCACGCCCTCGCGCACTTCTGTCTCATAACCGTCCATCGGACTTTTCCTTCTTGTCAGGGTCTTGTGACCCATTGTTCACACGGCGCGCGACAGCGCGCGGGCATAGGCCGCAGACCAGACATCGGCAAAGCGCAACACATCGTCACGCGTGATGCCGGGGCCGATCGAGATCCGGATCGCCTGCGCGGCCAACCCGTCCTCATAGCCCATAGCCCGCAGCACACGGCTTGCCCGGACCTTGCCGCTGGAACAGGCCGAGCCTGCCGAGACGGCAAAGCCCGCAAGATCCATCGCCATCACCTGTGTTTCACCCTTCCAGCCGGGAGCGATCAGGCAGATCGTGTTGGGAAGCCGTGACGCCTCTTTCCCGACTGAAATAGTATTGTTTGCGAGGGCGGACAATGCTGAATCTAGAATATTTCTAATTTCTGCCACCTCGTCCCAGACCCCATTTGCCAGATCGCGCGCCGCCGCCTCGGCCGCTGCGGCAAATCCGGCGATGCCGATAAGGTTCTCGGTCCCAGCCCTGCGGCCCATTTCCTGCCCGCCGCCGCGCAGCTGCGCCGAAGTTTCAATGCCTTGCCGCAACACCAGCGCGCCCACGCCCTTTGGCCCGCCCAGCTTGTGCGCTGACACCATTCCCATGTCGCACCCGAGCCAATTGAAGGCCAGCGGCACCTTGCCGAACGCCTGCGTCAGGTCGGACAGTGCCAGCCCTTGCGGAAGGGTCTGCAGGATGCCGGTTTCGGAATTGGCCAGTTGCATGGCGGATTCGCGCGGGACATTGGCCTCAATCCGGCCCGAAGCATCGACCGGCAACAGCGGTTCGCACCAGGCCAGCACCGCATCATGCTCCACCTCGGAACAGGCCAGATCACGGCCCGCCGACGCCAGCGCCGCAGCTTCGGTGGCGCCGGAGGTGAAGACGATATCGGCGCCATCGGCGCCCAGGGCGGCTGCGAGCTGCGCACGGGATTTCTCGATCAGCGCCTTTGCGGAGCGGCCTTCGGCATGAACGCTTGACGGGTTGCCGACGATATCCATCGCCGCGATCATCGCGGTGCGTGCCTCATCCCGCAGGGGCGTGGTGGCGTTCCAGTCCAGATACAGGCGGGTCATTCCTCATCCACCACGCGGAACAGCGCCGGCACGGCCGGACAGGGCTGCATTTCGTTGCGGATCACATCCGACAGCCGGGTCTGGTGCAGGAAAACATAGACATTCGCCGAAAGCCCCTCCCACAGCCGGTTGGTCAGGCTTTGCGCCCGCGTCCCCGACACGCCACCACTGGCCCCTGCCCCTGTGTGCAGGGCATCCACGGTTTCCTCGACCGCCTCCATCACCTCGGACACCCGGATATCGGACGGCGCGCGCGCCAGTTTGTAGCCGCCGCCCGGCCCCCGCACCGCCTCCACCAGCCCGGACCGCCGCAGCTTGACAAACAACTGCTCCAGATAGGGCAAGGAGATATCCTGCCGCTTGGCAATGGCGGCCAGCGAGACCAGTTCCCCGGCCTTTGCCTCCATCAGCGCCAGATCGGCCAGAGCGACCATCGCATAGCGCCCTTTGGTCGAGAGTTTCATGTTCAGACCCCTGAATGGCGACAAATACCGCCCGCAAATGGATTGACGTGGAACACAGGGGCCATTACCTGCATTTGACCCTTAGGCTGGCCCCGTCATCGCTGACGCGTCACGCTTAGAACGGTTCTAGATAAGCCGGGCGTTATCGTCAAGAAAACGCCGGCGGGAAAGACAGGCAGGAAACACATGCCCGAAGTGATCTTCGCAGGCCCGGAAGGCCGACTTGAAGGCCGATACCACCCGCAAAAGGATCGGGACGCCCCCATCGCCATCGTTTTGCATCCGCACCCCGCCTATGGCGGGACCATGAACAACAAGGTGGTGTATAACCTGCACTACGCCTTTTACAATCTGGGCTTTACCGTGCTGCGGTTCAACTTCCGCGGCGTCGGGCGCAGCCAGGGCGAGTATGATCAGGGCATTGGCGAATTGTCCGATGCGGCAAGCGCGCTGGATTACCTGCAGTCGATGAACCAGAATGCCAAGCATTGCTGGGTGGCCGGGTTCAGCTTCGGTGCATGGATCGGGATGCAGCTTCTGATGCGCCGGCCCGAGATCACCGGCTTTATTTCGGTGGCCCCGCCTGCGAACCTTTACGATTTCTCGTTCCTCGCGCCCTGCCCTTCTTCGGGTCTGATCATCAACGGTTCCGCCGACAAGGTGGCCCCGCCGAAGGACACGAAAACGCTGGTGGGCAAGCTGCATGAGCAAAAGGGCATCACCATCACCCATACCGAGGTGGAAGGTGCGGACCATTTCTTCAAGGATGAGGAAACCCACATGAAGCCGATGATCGGCACGGTGTCGGATTATGTCCGTCGCCGGTTGGGTGAGGTGTCTCGGTGAGCGATTTCATCCAGGATCTGGCCGATGGTCTTGCCCGCGATGTGCTGGCAGGCTCGGTCGATCTGGATGATCCCTATTTCTATGAAAAAGTCGCCAAGGTGGTGGGCGCATCGTCACCCACCCTGCAAGAGGCGTTCATGACCTCGATCCGCATCCGGCTGGCCGAAAAGCGCGGGCGGGAGTTTCTGGACAAGGCCCTTGCCGCCAAACGCGCCGGCACCAAGCTGCCCGACCCGCCGCGCGAGGCGGAAAAGGGCGGGCATTGACGTGGATGGCGCAGGCAATCCGGCGGCCCGGCTTGAGGCGCAGTTTGCGTTCCTGAATGAGGCGGACCGGCTGAAATCTGTCCTGCGCGCGACGACGCTGGTGGATGGCTCGCGGCGCGAGAATTCGGGCGAACATTCCTGGCATCTGGCACTTTATGCGCTGGTCCTGGCCGATCAGGCCGCGCCGGGGGTGGATATCAACCGGGTGATCCGCATGCTGCTGATCCATGATCTGGTGGAGATTGACGTGGGCGATGTACCGATCCATTCGGCGAATGGGCTGGCGCATGGCTCGGTCGATACAATGGCCGCCGAGACACGGGCGGCTGACCGGATTTTCGGCCTGCTGCCCCCCGATCTGCGCAGCGATCTGCGCGCGCTGTGGGAGGAGTTCGAGGCCGTGGAAACCCCCGATGCGGTCTTTGCCAAGAGTCTGGACCGGGTTCAGCCCGTCATGGCCAACCTGATGTCGGGTGGCGGGACATGGACCACCTATAACGTCACCGCGGAACAGCTGGAAAGCCGGGTGGGCGCCAAGGTTGCGCGCGGGGCTCCTGCGCTGTGGGATTGGGTGAAGGTAAAGTCGGCGGCATTTTTCGCCTAGATTCTATTTCGGTATGCGATTGCATACCGCACTAGCCAGACGTTGCACTTTGCGCTATAGCCCTTGCAACCGAATCCAACACCGAAAGGGCCGTTCATGACCAAAATCAAGGTGGCGAATCCCGTTGTCGAGCTCGACGGCGACGAGATGACCCGGATCATCTGGGATTTCATCAAGCAAAAGCTGATCCTGCCCTATCTCGACATTGATCTGAAATATTATGATCTGGGCATTGAGGAGCGTGACCGCACCAACGACCAGATCACCATCGATTCCGCCGAAGCCATCAAGAAATACGGTGTCGGCGTCAAATGCGCGACCATCACCCCCGATGAGCAGCGGGTCGAGGAATTCGGCCTGAAACAGATGTGGAAATCGCCCAACGGCACAATCCGCAACATCCTTGGCGGCGTGATCTTCCGCGAGCCGATCATCTGCAAAAACGTGCCGCGTCTGGTGCCGGGCTGGACCCAGCCAATCGTGATCGGCCGCCACGCCTTTGGCGACCAGTACCGCGCGACCGATTTCCACTTCCCCGGCGCGGGCAAGCTCTCGATGAAATTTGTCGGCGACGATGGCACCACCATTGAACGCGACGTCTACGCAGCGCCTTCGGCCGGCGTCTATATGGGCATGTACAACCTTGATGATTCCATCATCGACTTTGCCCGGTCTTCGATGAACTATGGTCTGCTGAAGGGCTGGCCGGTTTACCTGTCCACCAAGAACACCATCCTGAAGGCCTATGACGGCCGGTTCAAGGATCTGTTCGCCAAGGTCTATGCCGAAGAATTTGAAGACAAGTTCAAGGCGGCGGGCATCCATTACGAACACCGCCTGATCGACGATATGGTTGCTTCCGCGATGAAATGGTCGGGCGGCTATGTCTGGGCCTGCAAGAACTATGACGGCGATGTGCAATCCGACACCGTCGCGCAGGGCTTTGGCTCGCTTGGCCTGATGACCTCGGTGCTGATGACGCCCGATGGGCAGATCGTGGAGGCAGAGGCGGCGCATGGCACCGTCACGCGCCACTACCGCCAGCACCAGAAGGGCCAGCAGACATCGACCAACTCCATCGCGTCGATCTTTGCCTGGACCGGAGGCCTCAAGCACCGTGCCAAGCTTGATGACAATGCACAACTGCTGCGCTTTGCACAGACGCTGGAAAAGGTCACCGTGGATGCGGTTGAAGATGGCCACATGACCAAGGATCTGGCGCTGCTGGTCGGCCCCGATCAGAAATGGCTGACCACGATGGGCTATCTGGAAACGGTGGACACCTATCTGAACAAGGCCCTCAAGGGCTAAGATCAGGCGGTATTGCGGAACAGGTCCGGGGGGTGGCATGCCATCCCCCGGTATTTTCTTTCCCCGGGGCTACTTTCCTGGGGTGAAGATGTGGTCATTCGGCCCGATCCGCTGCGCGGTATAGCCCAGACCCTGCACCATTGAGTCCATGGCCGTGTAATCGGCGCCGTGGTTGGTCAGCGCCACCCAAAGGGTGGGCCGGAAGGTCGCCAGCACCTGTTTCGCACCGTTCAGCACATCCATATGCATGCCTTCGACGTCAATCTTGATAAAGCCAAGGCCCTGCAGCTCCTCGGCCTCGATCAGATCATCCAACGCCACCATCGGGATCGGGCCATCTTCGGCCGGGGCGAAAGACGTGGCCCCCAGATTGCGCGGGTTGAAGCGGGCGATATCGCCCCGCCCGGAATGTGGGCCGACCATGCAGGCATAGGCAAGCGCCTCGGTCAGCCCGTTCAGGTCCAGATTGCGGCGCAGCGTGGTATAGGCCTGCGGCAAAGGCTCGAAGGCCAGCACCCGCTTTGCGCCCAGCACCTTACCGAAAAACACCGAGGCATTGCCGATATTGGCCCCGATATCGCAGACCGTGGTTTCCGGGGTTATCAGGCCCAGATCCTGCACCGTGGACAGCAGCTTTGCCTCATAGAACTGGCGGTTGCGCAGCACGACGCGCTGGACGTAGTCCTCCTGCGCGTCGGGCAGCGACAGCGCGATGGGGGTCAGCCCGGAATGAAAGCGAAGGATATGGCCCGCATCCAGCAACGCCACCCGTTGCAGATGCAGCGAGTCTTCGGTCAGCCGGATCATCTGATCCAGTTTCGCCGACAGCGCCGCCACCTGATCGGGGGCCGCCTCGGCCAAAGAGGTCGAAACAATCTCCAATGCGCGTTTTGCCTGCATGATCTGCCCCATCCTGTTTTCCGGTTCTCCGGTCATATTCCAATGAAACAACGGCATCGGGGCCAATCTATGGCAGGAAAAGGGCTGGACAGGTCAGAATGACTGCCCTAGTTTCGCGCCATGAAAGATGCTGCAAGACATACGCTGGCCGAAGATGCCCAAGGCTTCGCGCTTGGGGTGTTCCTTTGTGCGACGGCGCTGCAGTTCCTGACCCATGCCGGGCTGATCACCGGCCAGACGGCGGGAATCGCGGTGATCATCTCCTACCTGACGGGGTGGAGCTTTGGCGTGGTGTTCTTCGTGATCAACCTGCCGTTCTATATTCTGGCATGGGTCCGGCTCGGCCCGCAGTTCACCGCCAAATCGCTGATCTCTGTCACCGCGCTGTCGGCGCTGACGCTGATCCTGCCCGATCAGATCTCCTTCGCCCAGCTGTCCACCCCGATGGCCGCCATCACCTTTGGGGCGTTGACCGGCGTGGGGCTGCTGGTGATCTTCCGCCACAACGGATCGCTCGGCGGGCTTGGCGTCGTGGCGCTGATCGTGCAGGACAAGACCGGGTTCCGCGCCGGATATGTCCAGCTTTGCGCCGATGCGGTGATCTTTACTTTCGCGCTGTTCCTGTTCCCGGTCATGGTTGTGGTCTGGTCCCTGCTGGGCGCCGTGGTGCTCAATATCATCATTGCGATCAACCATCGCCGCGACCGCTATATAGCCACGTGATCTTCACTGGCCAATCCGGGGGAAACCCTGTAAGGGCTGGCCAACAATCATCAGACCCTATTGAAAGAGACCCCTCCCGATGGAGCTTCGCAACATTGCCATCATCGCCCACGTTGACCATGGCAAAACCACGCTCGTTGACGAGCTTCTGAAACAGTCGGGGTCTTTCCGCGACAACCAGGCCGTGGCCGAACGCGCCATGGACAGCAACGATATCGAGCGTGAGCGCGGCATCACCATTCTGGCGAAATGCACCTCGCTGGAATGGGGCGGTGCGCGGATCAACATCGTTGACACCCCCGGCCACGCCGATTTCGGCGGCGAGGTGGAGCGTATCCTGTCGATGGTTGACGGCGTTGTGCTGCTGGTTGACGCGGCCGAAGGCCCGATGCCGCAGACCAAATTCGTGACGTCAAAGGCGCTTGCGCTGGGGCTGCGCCCGATTGTCGTGCTGAACAAGGTCGACAAGGCCGATGCCGAACCCGACCGCGCGTTGAACGAGGTGTTCGACCTGTTCGCCAACCTTGGTGCCGACGACGATCAGCTTGATTTCCCGGTGCTTTACGCCTCGGGCCGGTCCGGCTGGGCCGATGTGGAGCTTGACGGGCCGCGCAAGGATCTGTCGGCGCTCTATGAGCTGGTGATCAAGCACGTGCCGGAGCCGAAACAGATCGCGCGCCGCGCAGAGCCGTTCCAGATGCTGGCAACCACGCTTTCCGCTGACCCGTTCATCGGCCGTATCCTGACGGGTCGCGTTGAAGCGGGCACCCTGCGCGCGGGTGAGACCATCAAGGCGCTGAGCCGTGATGGCGACCGGATCGAACAGTTCCGCGTGTCTAAAGTGCTGGCCTATCGTGGCCTTGTAATGACCCCGATTGATGCGGCCGAGGCCGGCGATATCGTGACGTTAGCGGGCATGACCAAAGCCACCGTGGCCGATACGCTTTGCGCGCTGGAGATCGACACCGCCCTGCCCGCTCAGCCGATCGACCCGCCGACCATCTCGATCACCTTTGGCATCAACGACTCGCCGTTGGCGGGCAAAGAAGGCAACAAGGTGCAGTCCCGCGTGATCCGCGAGCGCCTGATGAAAGAAGCCGAGATCAACGTGGCGATCAAGGTCACCGACACCGAGGGCGGCGACGCTTTTGAAGTGGCGGGTCGCGGTGAATTGCAGATGGGCGTGCTGATCGAAAACATGCGCCGTGAGGGGTTCGAGCTGTCCATCAGCCGCCCGCGCGTGCTGATGCAAGAGATTGACGGCGTGAAGAACGAGCCGATCGAGGAAGTCACCATCGACGTGGATGACGAATACACGGGCCCGGTGATCGAGAAACTGACCGGCCCGCGCAAGGGCGATCTGGTGGAGATGAAACCGGCAGGCGCGGGCAAGACCCGGATCATCGCCCATGTGCCGTCGCGCGGGTTGATCGGCTATCACGGCCAGTTCATGACCGATACACGCGGCACCGGCGTGCTGAACCGGGTGTTCCACGGCTGGGCCCCGCACAAGGGCCCGATCGAGGGGCGTCGTCAGGGCGTGCTGATCTCGATGGAATCGGGTGTCTCGGTGGCTTACGCGATGTGGAAGCTGGAAGACCGTGGCCACTTCTTCATCGGCGTGCAGGAGCCGGTCTATACCGGCATGATCATCGGCGAGCACAGCCGCGACAATGATCTGGAAGTGAACCCGCTGAAAGGCAAGCAGCTGACCAACGTGCGCGCGTCGGGCACCGATGAAGCGGTTCGCCTGACCACCCCGGTCAAGCTGTCGCTGGAACAGTGCATCGCCTATATCGACGATGACGAGCTGGTGGAAGTGACGCCGAAATCGGTGCGGATGCGCAAACGCTATCTGGACCCGCATGAGCGCAAGCGCCACTCGCGCAGCGCCTGAGGATGGCGGCCCCTGCGGGGGACCGTTTTCATTTGCAGACACACGCAATGAAAAACCCGCGCAAAGCCAATGCTTTGCGCGGGCTTTCTCATTCAGGCCCCGCCCCCCGGACCAACCGGGGCGCGGGCAGTGGCTCAGTCAGAGCCGCGCACCAGCGTTCCGGGTTTGACCAGCCGCTTCTGGATCGCCCAGACCACCACCGCCGTCCCGATGCCGATGAAGTCGGTCAGGAAACCGGAGTCGATCATCGCCACCGCTGCCACCGCAAGCACGATCCGCAGCACCATATGCAGATGGCCGAAATACCAGCCCTGCACCGAAGACGACAACAAGAACACCCCCAGCAAGGCACCTGCAACCACGTGGATGATGTTGATCCATTCCCCCTGCATCAGCAACTCGGGCGAGGAGAAGAACATGAACGGCACCACAAAGGCCGCCAGCCCCATCTTGAAGCTCTCCACCGAGGTCTTCATCGGGTCAGACCGCGCAATCGCGGCCCCTGCATAGGCGGCCAGCGCCACCGGCGGGGTAATCGCCGACATCACCGCGAAGTAGAAGATGAAGAAGTGCGCGGTCAGCATGTCGATGCCCATGCCGATCAGCCCCGGCGCAATCACCGATGCCGCCACCGCATAGGCCGCCGTGGTGGGCATGCCCATCCCCAAAACGATCGACACGATCATCGCAAAGAACAGCGCCATCATCTGGTTGTTCTCCGCCAGACCCAGCAGCAAAGACGAGAACCGCGTGCCAAGCCCGGTCAGTGCGATCACGC
This sequence comes from Paracoccaceae bacterium, assembly GCA_046296515.1. GTDB lineage: Bacteria > Pseudomonadota > Alphaproteobacteria > Rhodobacterales > Rhodobacteraceae > Pseudotabrizicola. The sequence continues at coordinate 423,408 of JBKBKR010000001.1, forward strand.
CCACGATGATGCCTGCCGCCGCACAGACCGCGACCAGTTGCAGCGTCATCTTGGTCGAAATTTCCAGTGCGAACAGGATCTGGCGCACACCCATCTTGTAGGGCGTCAGCCACGAGACAACTGCCGCCGCCGCCATGGCGAGGGTGCCCGCACGGATCACCGAATAGCCCATGAACAGCGCGCCGATCAGGATGAAGATCGGGATGAACAGGAACGCCTGTTTCGCCAGCTTGCGGAACTGCGGCAGTTCTTCGCGCGGCAGGCCCTTCATGTTGAACTTCTGCGCCGCCAGATCGACGTTGAAATACACGCTGACGAAGTAGAGAAGCGCCGGGATGATCGCCGCCACCACGATGTCGGAATAGGCAATGCCGGTGATCTCCGACATGATGAAGGCCCCCGCCCCCATGATCGGCGGCAGGATCTGCCCGCCCGAAGACGCCGCCGCCTCGACCGCCGCCGCAGTTTGCGGCTTGTAGCCGACCTTTTTCATCAGCGGTATCGTCAGCGAGCCGGTGGCCACCACGTTGCCCGCCGAGGTGCCGTTGATCATGCCCATCAGGCCCGATCCGAACACCGCCACCTTGGCAGGCCCCCCGCGCCGGTCACCGGCTGCGGCAAAGGCGAAGTTCACGAAATACTCGCCCACGCGGCTGGCTTGCAAAAAGGCGGCAAAGGCCACGAACAGGATGATATAGGTCGAGGAAATCGCCGTCGTTGGCCCAAGGATACCCTGATCGGTGAAGACGTAAGTAAAGAACCGGGTCAGGGAATAACCCCGGTGATACAGGATACCTGGCAGCCAAGGCCCGACAAAACTGTAAAGCACGAAGATGCCCGCAATGATCACAAGTGCCAGACCGGCCATGCGCCGGGTCAGCTCCAGGATCAGGATCACGCCGATCATGGCCGCATACATATCGGCCTCTTTCGCAAGCCCAGTGCCTGCGCGCAGGCGCAGAAGCGGTGCGTGAAAGATGATATAGGCGGTGACCGCAACAGCGGCGACGGCCAGAATGATATCCGCCGCATCCAACTGCCCCCGGCGCGGGTCGGGCATGAACCATGCCACCAGCATTGCCCAGACCGTGCCGACGATCAGCGGCACACCGAATGTCCAGCGCGCGGCGGTGGCTTGCGCCGCCTGATCCACGCCCGATCCGGTGACCCAGAACAGCACCACCTGCACAAAGGCAATGCCCACCAGCACTGCCGCCGGGGCCAGCATCATCATGCGGCCCGCACGCGGGTCGCCCTCAGATTCCGCGAAGGTCAGCGAGGAAAACAGCAGAAACCCGATCACCAGCCCGCCGCCGACATGCAGCAGCCGGTAGGTCCAGGTCTCCAGCGGATAAAGGTTCATCACCCCGATATGAAAGGCGGTATAGGCCACACACATCGCGGCGATCAAAAGGCCCACCGACCCGATCGGCTTGCGCTGGTTGGCCGAGAAAATCTCGTTGTCGACGCCCGCCGCGATCGCTGGCACTGGCACGTCGGTCTTGGGATCGGTCATGGTCATGTCCCCGGATGACGGTTATCGAAAAAAGGGCGTCCGATCATGGCCGGACGCCCGCAAGACACCAGAATGCGTGTCTTATTTCAGGGTGTCGGGGATGGTGATCCCTTTTTCTTCGTAATACCGCACGGCACCGGGGTGGAACGGCATGAACGTGTTCTTGTCCCAGTTCTCGATCAGCGTTTCCGCCGATGTCGCGTGGATCTGAACCATGCGGTCATTGTTGTCGAGCGCCAGTTTGGTGATCTCATAGGCCAGCGACTCCGGCATGTCTTCATGCGCGATGGCAAAGTTCCACAGCGCTACCGTGGGCTGGTCGTAGTCATGCCCGGCATAGGTGCCCGCGCCGATGGTGAACGGGGCCATCGCCGGGAAGGCTTCCAGCACCTTGGCCTGCTCCTCCGGGTTAAGACCGAACATCACCACATCCTGCTGGGCGGCAAGTTCAGCAAAGGCCGAAATCGGCACGCCCGCCGCAAAGGCAAAGGCATCGACCAGACCGTCCTGCAGCTGGCCCGCCGCATCGGCAGCGCCTGCATAGGAGACGTTGGCGTTGACGCCAACCGCGGTCATGAACTGCGGCCAATAGGTGCCGGGGGTGCCGCCAGCGGGACCGACCGAGACGCGCTTGCCGTTAAGATCCGACACCGAGGTGATGCCCGACGAGCGCAGCACAACCACCTGGAACGGCGTCTGATACATCGGGAACAGCGCGCGGATCGACCGGTGCTCCAGCCCCGGCGCCAGTTCCGATTTGCCCATCCACGCATCATAGGCCGGGCCCATGGTCACGAGACCCATCAGGTGATCGCCGGTTTCCACCAGTGTCACGTTCTGAACCGGGCCGCCGGTGACTTCGCCGGTGGAGTTCACCCCCAGAGCTTCCGACATGTAGCCGGCAAAGCCGTTGCCATAGACGAAATAGGTGCCGCCCTGCGACGCGGTGCCGATGGTGATTTCCGACGGCCAGCCGGTCTTGTCCTGCGCCATTGCGGTGGTTGCAACGAATCCGACCGCGCAAGCGGCGGCGAGTGTCTTGATGAACATGCAGTCCTCCCAAAAATTCTACACTGGCCAACGCCTCCTGCGTTTGCCGTGCTGGTCCCAGAAGGGCGCGCGTGGCGCGATCACTCAACTGTGTTAATGACTGTTTGCGCAATCAAATGGCGAGCAGATGGTCGCGATGGGTGGATTTCGTAACATCGGGTCCAAAGCATGGGGGGATTTCGTGGCCTATTGCACCTCGACTTCGCCCCCGGCACCGAATTGCGCCTTGTCCAGCCCGTGCTTTTGCATCTTTTCCCACAGGGTTTTGCGCGACAGGCCGAGTGATTCATAAACCGGCTTTAGGTTGCCGCGATGGGCGGCAAGGGCGGCCTCGATCTCGCGCCGCTCGAACTCGGCCACCCGTTCGGCGAGCCGTGACGGGGCTTCGTCCACGGTCTGCGTGCCCTCGCCCAGACCCAACGCATAGCGGTCGGCGGCGTTGCGCAGTTCGCGCACATTGCCGGGCCAGTCGCGCGCCGTCAGCTGCGCCACCATCGAGGGCGGCACCGGGGCCGGGTCAGAACGGTGGCGGCTGGCGGCCTCGGACAAAAGGCGCAGGAACAGCAGCGGAATATCCTCGCGCCGCGCCGAAAGCGGCGGCACCTGCAAGGTGACGACGTTCAGTCGATACAGCAGATCGCCCCGGAACCGCCCCGCCTCCACCTCCGCCTCCAGCGGCACGCGCGAGGTGGCCATGAAGCGCACATCCAGCGGCAGCGATTCATTGGAGCCAAGCCGCGTCACCGTGCGGTCTTCGATCACTCGCACCAGTTTTCCCTGCATGTCCAATGGCATGGAGGCGATGTCATCCAGAAGGATAGTGCCACCGCGCGCATGTTCGAACTTGCCATAGCGCGCCCTGAGTGCCCCCGCAAAAGCCCCAGCTTCATGCCCGAACAACTCAGATTCGATCAGTGCGGCGGGAATGGCGGCGCAGTCTATCGCCACAAAGGGCTTTCGCGCGCGCGGTGACATGTCGTGCAGCGCGCGCGCCACCACCTCCTTGCCCGCGCCGGTTTCCCCCACGATCAGCACATCGGCCTCGGTCGGGCCAAGGGTGCGGATGCGCCGGCGCAGGTCGATCATCACGTTCGACCGGCCGATCAGCCGCTGTTCCATATCATCCACCTGCCCCGCCGCCGCCTTCAGCACGCGGTTTTCCAGCACCAGCCGCCGGTAATCGGACGCCCGCGCCACAATCTCGGTCAACTGGCTGGCAGGAAACGGTTTTTCCACAAAATCATAGGCCCCTTCGCGCATCGCCCGCACCGCCAGCTGCACATCGCCATGCCCGGTGATCAGGATCACCGGAATATCACGGTCGATCTCGTGGATGCGGTTCATCAGCGTCAGACCATCCATGCCGGGCATGCGGATATCGGTCAGCACCACGCCGGGAAAGCCGAAGCTGACCAGATCCATGATCCGCTCCGGCGTGGCGAAGTCCTGCACCGCAAAGCCGGCCAGATCCAGCGCCTGCGCGGTGGAGGCGCGCATGTCGGGTTCATCATCGACCAGCAGGATACGCAGCGGGGTCATTCGGCGGCCTCCTGCCGGACAATGGGGGCGGCGGCAAGGCGAAGCATAAAACAGGCACCGGGGCCGGAAGTCACCGAAAGATCGCCGCCGAAGTCCTTGATGATATTGTAGGAAATCGAAAGGCCAAGGCCAAGCCCCTTGCCCACGCCCTTGGTGGAAAAGAACGGATCAAAGATGCGGGTCGCCAACCCCTCGGGCACACCCGGACCGGAATCCGCGATGCGGATCAGCACGCCGTCGCCCGTGGCTTCGGCGCTCAGATCAATGCGGCGATCCGCCAGCCCCTCCACCGCATCGGCGGCATTGGTCAGGATGTTGACAAGCACCTGCTGCAGGCGCACCGGCCCCGCCACCACCTGTGGCAGGTCGGGCGGCAGATCGACGGTCAGCACCGCATCCGCCGCGCGGATGCGCAGCGCCGCGATTTCCACCGCCGCCTCCACCACCTCGGCGACAGTCACATGGCTCAGTTTCTGCCCCGGCGCGCGGGCAAAGCTGCGCAGGTGACGGCTGATGCTGGTCAGGCGGTCGATCAGGCTGAGGATACGGTCGATATTGCCGCGCGCCTCGATCATCCGACCCCGGTCCATCAGCACGCCTGCATTGTCGGCATAGGTGCGCGCAGCCGCCAGCGGCTGGTTGAACTCATGGCTGAGCGCGGCCGACATCTGGCCCAATGCGGCCATCTTGCCCGCCTGCACCAGATCTGCCTGGGCCTGGCGCAGCTCATGTGTGCGCTCTTCCACCCGGCGTTCCAGATCTGCGCGCGCCTCGGCCTGCACCTGCAACCGCTCATCCAGCCGCAACCGGCGTTGCCAGACCACCGCCCCCACCATTCCCAGAACGCCAAAGGCCAGCATGGCGACAAAAGCGAGGGTCAGGGCGGAGGCCCGCGCGGCGGCGGTGTCGATCAGCACATGCACCACCCAACCGGCCCGATCCATCGGCATGTCACGCTGCAGATATTCGCGCGCACCCTGCTGATCCGCGATCCGCAGCACCGGGCTGTTGCGGTGCCGCCCTTCGTCGGTGATCTGCAACAGGCCGATCGGGGTTCCGGCATAGCGCCGGGTGCTTTCGATATTGGCCTGTGCGGCAGCGCTCAGCGGGCGCATCGCGGCAAAGCGCCAGTCGGGGCGCGAAGACAGGAAGGTGACACCTTCGGGGTCGGTGACCAGCACGGCATAATCACCACCCGCCCATGTGCTTTCAATGGCATCCAGGTCGATCTTGAACACCATGACCCCGGCGATCTGCCCCGCGACCCTTACCGGCGCGCCGAAGTAATAGCCGCGCTTGGCGCTGGTGGTGCCAAGCGCGTAGAACTGCCCCGACTCCCCCGCCAGAGCATCGTAGAAATACGGGCGAAAGGCGAAATTTCCGCCGATAAAAGACGTGTCGGTATCATGATTGGACGCGGCAATCGTCAACCCGTCGGTATCCATCAGATAGATATCGGTCGCCCCCAGAAGGCGCTGTATGCGGCGCAGGTAGTCATTGGCCTGAACCACCAGATCCGGATTGCGTGGGTCCGCCGCCAACCGCGTGACGATGGTCTGCTCGGCGATCAGCGGTGGCAGACGCTCAAAGCGGTCCAGCGCACCCGACAACGCGGTGGTGGCCAGTTGCAGCACATTGTCACCGCGCCGCGCGGTCTCATCCAGCGATTGCGCAAGGCTTTGCCGCCAGGTCAGTGCGCCCGCCAGACAACAGCCCAGAACCGCCAGAGCGGCGGCCAGAAACAGCCATGTGCGTGTGGTTCTGCGCATCTGCCCCCCCTCGATCGACCCTAGCGGCAAAGCAGGCCGAGCCGCAACTGTGGTTCAGGCGGCGACGGCAAGGCGGCAGGGATGGAAATCCTCGATCCTCACATCCCGGCCCTCAAAGGTGCAGAAGCTGAAGGGCGGCGCTTCAATCCAGCCACCCTCGCCGGTTTCCAGCGGCTCGGACACCACCGCAGTGCCGCCTCGCGTTTCCGACCAGCGGTGATAGAGCGTGGGTGCATGATCATCAGTGGCGTATCGCATCGCGTACAGCCGTTTGCCATCCGACAAGGCCCCGGTCAGCCGCAGATGGGGGGCGGCCCCCTTTTCTCGGGCAAGGCGGATCAGCTTTGCCGCCGCCCGTTCCATGGCGCCCTTGGGGTCATCTTCCAACCCTTCGGCGATGGCGATCAGGAACAGCGCCTCGGAATCCGTCGCCCCCTTGCGGCAGGGATAAAGCGCATCTGGGATCATCATATCGGCATCGCGGCGGAAATGGTCATAGCCGCCGATCTGGCCGTTGTGCATGAAAGACCAGCGGCCCCAGGTAAACGGGTGGCAATTGTTGCGGCTGGTCGCGGTGCCGGTGCTGGCGCGGACATGGGCGAGGAACAGCGGGGATTTCACCTGCGCGGTCAGGCTGCGCAGATTGGGGTCGGACCATGCCGGCATCACATCGCGATACAGCCCCGGTTCCGCCCGTTCGCCATACCATGCGATGCCGAACCCGTCTGCGTTAATCGCGGTATGGCATTGCGTGGCGCAATGCGACTGGTGGATCAGCGAATGGCCCGGACGGCTGACGATCTCCTCAAGGAAGATCGGTGCCCCGGTATAGGCTGCCCAACGGCACATCAGAGTGCCTCTTGGATGAACATGGCTCTGCCTCGGATTATCTTTTCATGACTGTAGCATGAAACAAAACGACGCCGGAAGGAGGTTCCTTGCGGCGTCGCTTCGGTTTGGCAGGTAAGTGCCGAAAAATCAGCCGATTTCCTCGACCACGACCAGATCGCGCACAGATGCGCCTTTGGCATGGGCCAATGCGGCCTGATATTCCGGGCTGTGGTAGCAGTCCACCGCCGCCTCCAGACTGGGGAAACGGGCAACGACATTGCGGGCGCGGTCATTGCCTTCCAACTGCACATGGCGACCGCCACGGGCAAGGAAGACCCCGCCATGCAAAGCCACCGCCGGGCCTGCGCCCTTGGCATAAAGCGCATAGGCGTCGGCATCGGTCACTTCGACATGGGCGATCCAGAGAGCGGTGGGCATGGGTCTATCCTTTGATGACAGCTTCAGCGGCGGCGATGGCGGCATCGGCATGCGCAATATCCGCGCCCCCGGCCTGCGCCATATCGGGGCGGCCACCGCCGCCCTTGCCGCCCATGGCTTCGGCGGCGGCGCGGGCGAGGGCGACGGCGGAGACCGTGGCGGTCAGGTCAGCGGTGACGCCTGCGGCGACTGCAGGCTTGGCACCGGTGTCGGCGATCAACAGCACAGCGCCCGACCCAAGCTTGGTTTTCATCTCGTCGATAAGCGAGGGCAGATCCTTGCCGGAAACGCCCTGAAGAACCTGCGCCAGGAACTTGATTCCGTTGATCTCCTTCGCCTCCGGCCCGCCGGATTTACCGCCCATCGCCACCTCGCGGCGCAATTGCGCCACCTCGTTCTGAAGCGCGCGGCGCTCGTCGAACAGGGCCTTCACCCGCTCCACCACCTCTGCCGCCGGGGCCTTGAGCACCGCCGCCACATCGGCCAACCGCGCATCCTGCTGGCGCAGATGGTCCAGCGCCGCTTGGCCCGTCAGCGCCTCGATCCGCCGCACCCCTGCTGAGGACGCCGAGTCGCCCAGCAGCACAAAGGCGCCGATATCGCCGGTCCGCGCCACATGGGTTCCGCCGCACAGCTCAAGGCTGTAGGTGTTGCCATCCGCCCCCTTGGCACTGCCATCGAGCAGCCCCATGGAAACCACCCGCACCTCATCGCCGTATTTCTCGCCAAACAAGGCCTGAGCGCCGACGGCGCGGGCGTCATCGGGCGTCATGATCCGGGTCTCCACCGGGCTGTTCTGGCGGATATAGTCGTTCACCTCCGCTTCGACCTGCGCCAGCTCCGACCCGCTCAACCCCACCGAATGGCTGAAATCAAAGCGCAGACGGTCGGCGGCATTGAGGCTGCCCTTTTGCGCCACATGGTCGCCAAGCGCGCGGCGCAGCGCCTCGTGCAGCAGGTGCGTTGCCGAATGGTTGGCGCGGATCTGGCGGCGGCGGGTGTGACCGACCTCCAGCTTGGCGGGTTGGCCCTTGCTGATCGTGCCCTCCATCACCGATGCGATGTGCAGGAACACGCCCGCAATCTTGCGGGTATCCGTCACCTCGGCCATGCCGGTAGCGGTGCGGATCAGGCCGGTATCGCCGACCTGTCCGCCGGATTCGGCGTAAAACGGGGTCTGGTTGACCACGATCTGAACCGACTCCCCGGCCTTGGCTGAGTCAATCAACGCACCATCACGCACCAGTGCGTTGACCACGCCCTCGGCGGTTTCGGTGTCATAGCCGAGGAATTCGGTCACGCCATGTTCTTCGGCCAGCTCGAACCAGATCTTGCCATCCGCCGCCTCGCCCGTGCCCGACCATGCGGCGCGGGCCTTGGCCTTTTGCTCGGCCATCGCCGAGTCAAATCCCGCGACATCCACCGAACGGCCACGTTCGCGGAGCGCATCCTGCGTCAGGTCCAGCGGGAAGCCGTAGGTATCATATAGCTTGAACGCCGTTGTACCGGGCAGATCGCCACCCTCGGGCAGGCGCACCAGTTCGTCATCCAGCAGCTTGAGCCCACGGTCGAGCGTCGTCTTGAACCGGGTCTCCTCCAGCTTCAGCGTCTCCTCGATCAGGCTTTGGGCCCGCTGCAACTCCGGATAGGCAGCCCCCATCTGGCGCACCAGAGCGGGCACCAGCTTGAACATCACCGGGTCTTGCGAGCCCAGCATATGCGCGTGGCGCATGGCGCGGCGCATGATCCGGCGCAGCACATAGCCGCGCCCCTCGTTCGACGGCATTACCCCATCGGCGATCAGGAAAGAGGTGGAGCGCAGATGGTCGGCGATCACCCGGTGATGGGTTTTTCCGGGGCCATCGGGATCACTGGAGGTCGCGTGGGCGGAAGCCTCGATCAGGCTGCGCATCAGGTCGGTGTCGTAATTGTCGTGCTTGCCCTGCAACAGCGCGCCGATCCGCTCCAGACCCATGCCGGTGTCGATGCTCTGCATCTCCAACGGCCGCATCGTGCCATCGGCGAACTGCTCGTTCTGCATGAACACGTTGTTCCAGATCTCGATGAAGCGGTCGCCATCCTCCTCCGCCGACCCGGGCGGGCCGCCCCAGATGTGATCGCCGTGGTCATAGAAAATCTCGGTGCAGGGGCCGCAGGGCCCGGTCGGCCCCATGCGCCAGAAATTGTCATCGGTCGGGATGCGGATGATCCGGTCATCGCTGAAGCCGGCGACCTTTTTCCAGATCGCGGCGGCCTCGTCATCGGTGTGATAGACTGTGACCAGCAGCTTGTCGTGGTTCAGGCCGAAGTCCTTTGTCAGCAATTCCCATGCAAAGGCAATCGCGTCATCCTTGAAGTAATCGCCAAAGCTGAAATTGCCCAGCATCTCGAAAAACGTATGATGGCGTGCGGTATAGCCGACGTTGTCAAGGTCGTTGTGTTTGCCGCCCGCGCGCACGCATTTCTGCGCAGTGGTGGCGCGGGTGTAGTCGCGGGTTTCCACCCCGGTGAACAGGTTCTTGAACTGTACCATCCCGGAATTGGCGAACATCAGCGTCGGATCGTTGCGCGGCACCAGCGGGGATGACTCCACCACCTTATGGCCATTGCGGGCAAAGAAATCGAGATAGGTCGAGCGGATATCGTTCAACGACGCCATATTGGTGCCCTTCGGCTGAGGGATTCATCGGGTTTGGCTCCCCGTCTACCCATCTGCGCGCGGCCTGTCCATCGGGGGCGGTCGCCCACACCGGAAAAAGGCCGGGACCATATCCCGGCCGTTTCGCTTCGATGGGTTGATCAGGTGTCCATCACATCATCATCCGCCACCGCCTCACCCTCGGCCATGTGGAAATCCAGCCCGTTGGCGGCGCGGATGCGGTCTTCGATCTCGGCCGCGATGGTCGGGTTGGATTTCAGGAACAGCTTGGCATTCTCACGCCCCTGCCCGATCCGCTCATCGCCGTAGGAATACCAGGAACCCGATTTCTCGACCACCCCGGCCTTGACGCCGATATCGACCAATTCGCCGTTCTTCGAGATGCCTTCGCCATACATGATGTCGAATTCCACCTGTTTGAACGGAGGCGCCACCTTGTTCTTCACCACCTTGACGCGGGTGGAGTTGCCGACCACTTCATCCTTTTCCTTGATCGAGCCGATGCGGCGGATATCAAGCCGCACACTTGCGTAGAATTTCAGCGCATTGCCGCCCGTGGTGGTCTCGGGGCTGCCGAACATCACGCCGATCTTCATGCGGATCTGGTTGATAAAGATCACCATGCAGTTGCTGCGGCCGATGCTGGCAGTCAGTTTGCGCATGGCCTGGGACATCAGACGGGCCTGAGCGCCCATCTGCATGTCGCCCATATCGCCCTCGATCTCGGATTTCGGCGTCAGCGCGGCGACCGAATCGACGACCACAAGGCTGACGGCGCCGGAGCGCACCAAAGTGTCGACAATCTCCAGCGCCTGTTCGCCGGTGTCGGGCTGGCTGATCAGCAGCTCATCAAGATTGACGCCCAGCTTCTTGGCATATTGCGGGTCCAGCGCGTGTTCGGCGTCGACAAAGGCACAGACGCCGCCCTTTTTCTGCTCCTCCGCCACGACATGCAGGGTCAGCGTGGTTTTGCCCGAAGATTCCGGCCCGTAAATCTCGATGATGCGGCCCTTGGGCAGGCCGCCGATGCCAAGCGCGATATCCAGACCGAGCGAGCCGGTCGATGTCGCCTCGATATCCATGGCGGGGCTGTTCATCCCCAGCCGCATGATCGAGCCCTTGCCGAACTGCCGTTCGATCTGTGCCAGAGCGCTTTCCAGCGCCTTCGACTTGTCCATTTCGCGCTTCCCGTTCAAATCGAGGAGGTTCGCCACCGCCATAATCACGCTCCTTATTTCACAGCCGCGCCACGGCGGCAATCATTGCCGGTGTTCGCCAAGTGTTCTCATGCTTATGAGATCAAATGAGGAACATTTCAACCAAATTCTCGCATAATCAGCTTTTTCACAGATTGGTTAAGCGTTAGTTTAAGCAAGGAATGAAAACGCATCCGGCAGAGGTGCAGATGGGGCAAAAAGCAGTGCTGGTCTTTTGGGAACAACGTCTGGCGATCCTTGCGACGCCGAAAACCGGCTCGACTGCGATCGAGGCGGCGCTCGAACCGCTTGCTGCGCTGGCGATCCAGCGGCCGCCGGTGCTGAAGCACACCAATGTCGCCCGCTTCCACCGTTTTGTCGGGCCCTATCTCGCAGCTGCGGCGGGGGAGCCCTTTACCGTGGTGGCCCTGATGCGCGAGCCGCGCGACTGGCTGGGCAGCTGGTATCGCTACCGCAGCCGCGACGACATTCCAGACGAAGCCAAAAGCACACGCGGGATGAGTTTCGATACCTTCGTGCAGGCCTGGTGCAGCAGCCCGCGCCCGGCATTTGCCGATGTCGGATCGCAGGCGCGGTTTCTGAAGGGCGCCGAAGGGCGCGGGGCGGACCGGGTGTTCCGCTATGAGAACATCAGCACTTTCATTGATTTTCTGGAGGACCGGCTGGATTTCCAGATCATCCTGCCGCAACTGAACGTATCGCCCAAAGGCTCGCTTGATCTTGCGCCGGAAACCCTGGCCCGGCTGCAGACCGCCGCTGCCGAGGATTTTACGCTCTATCACAGCCTGGGCTGACCAGCCTTCAGTGCAACTGCCCCTGCACGGTGATGGCAAGCTCGTTGAGCGAGAATGGCTTGGCCAGGAAGACCGAATTGGGTACCCTGCCTTGTTCTTCCGACAGGCAATCCTCGGCATAGCCGGACATGAAGACGACACGAACATCGGGCCGCGCCTCACGCGCGAGCTTGACCCAGCTCGGGCCATCCATGCCGGGCATCACCACATCGGTGACAAAGACATCAATTTCCAGCGTGCGGTCTTCCAGCAGGCGCAGCGCGTCTTCGGCAGATTCCGCTTCCAGCACCGTATAGCCTCGCAGGCGCAGCGCGCGGCTGGCAAAGGCGCGCACCGGCGCCTCATCCTCGACCAGCAGTACCACCCCCTCGCCCTGTTTCAGCACGATCTTGCGGGCGGGTTCGGCGGCTGGCGCCTCGGCCTCGTCTTCTGTGGCGTGGTGGATCGGGAAGTAGAGGTGAAACACTGTGCCCTCTCCCGGTGTCGAATCGACAAAGATGAAGCCGCCGGATTGCTTGACGATACCGTAAACCATGGACAGGCCAAGGCCGGTGCCCTCACCCGCGCGCTTGGTCGTGAAGAAGGGCTCAAAGATCTTGTCCAGCCGTTCGGGCGGGATGCCGATGCCGGTATCGGTGACCCGGATCGTGGCATAATCGCCGACAGGCACGATGGCCTGATCGCGGCGCAACGCGTCATGCAGGGTCAGCGCCTCGGTCTCCACCCGGATCGTGCCGCCCTCTGCCATCGCGTCGCGGGCATTGACGACAAGATTCATCAAGACCTGTTCCAGCTGCCGTTTGTCGGCCCGGATCGGGCCGAGATCGGGGGCATGGGCCAGATGCAGCCGCACCTTTTCGCCGACCAACCGGTTCAGCAGATGCGCCATTTCTGACAACACCTCCTGCAGGTCGATCTGTTCCGGCTTCAGTGTCTGCTTGCGCGAAAAGGCCAGAAGCTGGCCAACCAGCGCCGCCGCCCGGTTGGCGTTCTGGTTGATCTGCACCAGATCGGCGTAATCCTTGTCCTCGCGTGAGTGGCGCAAAAGCAACAGATCACAATGGCCGGAAATCGCGGTCAGCAGATTGTTGAAATCATGCGCAATTCCGCCAGCAAGCTGACCGATGGCCTGCATCTTCTGGCTTTGCACGAACTGCGCCTCCAGCCGTTTCATGGCGGTGGCATCCTGCACCACCGCCAGAACACCGGGGCGGCCATGATCGACAGTGCGGCGCAAGGTCACCTGATGGAAGGCATCGGGATGGCCGATGCGGGCGCGCAGCACCTCGGCGCCGACGATCTGCCGTTCCGCCACCACATCGGCGAGCCAGTCCAGCACCGAGCGGCCAAGCCCTTCATAGATATCGTGAAACATCTGATGTGAGTCGCTGTCGAGACCCAAAACATCGCGCGCCGCCCGGTTGGCGGCCTGCAAACGCCCGTCCGCTGCAAAACGCAGGAGCGCCACCGGCAGATCCTCGAAATCCTCCATGATCTGTTCGCCTGCGGGCCGGCTGCCCACGGGCAGCAGATAAATCTCCCGCCGCTCCCCCGCGCCTGCGATCTCGGCGAGGATGGCGCGGACCGGACCATCGACGCCCGCCACCTCCAGTTCTTCGCCGCTGCGCAGGGTGGTGGTGGAAAACACCCGGTCCAGCCGTTTGGGCCGCCCGCCGAGCAGCCGGCGCATTGCCTCATTGGTGAACAGCACCACCCCGGCCTTGTTGACGATCAGCATCGGCAGGCTCAGCCCTTCGGCACCGCGACCCGTCACGGCGCGATCCACAAACTCCTCCAGCCGCCACAGGAACCGCCCCTCGGCCAGACGATGCACCGACAGGCGGGAATGGCCCCGGCGCGTCACCACATCCTCGCGCGCGGCACCGGCGGTCGCGGCCCGCGACTGCAGCCGGTAAAGCACCGAGGCGGGGCTGGCGAAATGGTCGTGCAAGGCAGACATCAACGACGCCGCCGCCGCCCCGAACCGGGCCTGCGCCGCAGTGTTGCGATACAGGATCTGCCCCTGCGCATCGGTGGTGAAACACGGCGTGGCATCATGGCCGACGATCTGCGCTACCGCGCGTTCGGCCCCGCGCTCAGACCGTTCGGCCAGAAGGACAATCGTCCAGAGCAGCCCGACCAATGCCCCCAGTGTCAGCGCCACAACGGCAGCAGCCACGCGCAACGATGGGTCCGACGCCACAGCCGCAGCCACCAGCGCCGCAAGTGCCCCCGCCAGCAACAACCGCGACCGGGAGGCGAGACCGCGCAGAGCCGCGATGATTTCCGTGCTTCCCTGAATACCCGCCAGCACGCCCCATCCCCATCCGGTCCTGTCTTCCCGCGCAGGACAGCACAGCAATCGTTAAGGTGTTCTTAACTGCCATCCAGCCAGCGCAAGAATACCACTCTGAGTTGTTTAGGTCACAGCGTTCAGTGCGTCAACTGCGCCAGAAAGAACCCGTCGCCGCCGGTCAGCGGCGTGAACCTGCGCGACTCCAGCAGCCGCCAGCCCGGCATGCGGCCAAGAAAAGCGGCGATCCGGTCTTCATTCTCGACCCGCAGCAGCGAGCAGGTGGCATAGGCAAGCACTCCGCCGGACGCGACCATCGACGCCAGACGGTCCAGAATGGCATCCTGCACCGTACCGATCTGCGCCAGCCGGTCCGGCGTCAGCGCCCATTTCCCCTGCGGATCACGCCGCCAGCTGCCCGAGCCGGAACAGGGCGCATCGGCGAGGATCAGATCGAAGGGAGCAAGCGCCTCGGGCACCTCGGTCAGCGCAACCTTTGCCCCGGCGCGGGTTGCGCGGGCTGTCAGATCGCGCATCCGTGCGGGAAAGGCATCATGGGCAAAGAGCGAAAGGTTGGCCCGTGCGGCCATCGCAAGGGTCTTGCCGCCACCTCCGGCGCAATGGTCCAGCACCCGCATCCCGTCACGCAGCAGCAAGGCCGTGACCACGGCCTGCGACGCGGCATCCTGCAATTCCACCAGACCGGAGAGATAGGCCGCGCTGGTCTGGATCTTGCGCGCGCCCGTCGTCACCTCCAGCGCGGTATCGGCAAGATCATGCGGCTGGGCGCCGATGCCTTCGGCTTCCAGCGCTGCGATCGCCTGCGCCACTGTCGTCCGCCGAAGGTTGACCCGCAGGAAAACCGGTGCGCGCTGGCGCAGGGCCTGTGCGATAGCGGCCAAATCCGCCCCCAGCGACTCCGCTAGCTGCGGCAGCAGCCAGTCCGGCAGGTCGATCGCCTCGGCCCCTTCGGGCAAGCGGCCCTGCTCTGCGGGAGCAACCGGCGGTGGCGCATGCCCCTCGCCGGTGAACAAGGAGGCAGGATCGGTGCCTGCGGCCCTGAGCGCCCCCAGCATCAGCCCGCGCCCGGTTTCCGCCCCGCCAAGCGCGGCATAGGACCGGCGGCATCGCAGCGCGTCATAAACCAGATCGCGTACCGCATTGCGGTCGCCCGACCCGGCAAAACGTCTGGCGCGGCCCCAGTTGGTAAGCGCCTGTTCGGCGGGGGTTCCGGCTGCAATACGGTCCAGAACCTCGATCGCGGCGGATATCCGTGCGGCGGGAGTCATGTGCTCTCCTTTGGCCCGCAGGCTCAACCAACCCGGTAGTTGGGGCTTTCGCGGGTGATCTGCACGTCATGCACATGGCTTTCCTTCAGCCCGGCGCCCGTAATGCGGACAAACTGGCACTGGCTGCGCATTTCGGCCACGGTGGCGCAGCCGGTATAACCCATAGCCGCCCGCAACCCGCCAACCATCTGGTGGATAACCTGCGCGGCCGATCCCTTGTAGGGCACCTGCCCTTCAATCCCTTCGGGCACCAGCTTGTCGCTGGCGGCATCCTTCTGGAAATAGCGGTCGGCCGAGCCGCGCGCCATCGCCCCCAAAGACCCCATCCCGCGATAGGATTTATACGACCGCCCGTTCCACAAGATCACTTCACCCGGCGATTCGTCGGTGCCCGCGATGGCAGAACCCACCATGGCGCAAGAGGCCCCCGCCGCGATGGCCTTGGCGAAATCGCCGGAATATTTGATGCCACCATCGGCGATGATCGGAATATCGCCCGCAGCCAGGGCCGAATCCATGATCGCGGTCAGCTGCGGCACGCCCACACCGGCCACGATCCGCGTGGTGCAGATCGACCCAGGCCCGATACCGACCTTCACCGCATCGGCACCCGAACCAATCAGCGCGCGCGTCGCTTCAGCGGTGGCGACGTTGCCCGCCACGACCTGCACGGTGTTCGACAGGCGCTTGATCCGTTCGACCGCGCGGGCGACGCCTTCGGAATGGCCGTGCGCGGTGTCGATCACCACCATGTCGACACCGGCATCAATCAGCGCCTGGCTGCGCTCGAACCCCGCATCGCCCACGGTGCTGGCGGCGGCCACCCGCAGCCGGCCCATCTCATCCTTGCAGGCATTGGGGTTCAGAACGGCCTTTTCGGTATCCTTCAGCGTCAGCAGCCCGGTCAGCTTGCCGGTGCCATCGGTGACCAGCAGCTTTTCGATCCGCCGCGCCTTCATCAGGCTGATCGCCTGCTCGCGGTCGATGGGTTCGTGGAGCAGTGCCAGATTGTCCGAAGACATCATCACCGAAACCGGCGTCTTGTCATCGCTGGCAAAGCGCATGTCGCGGTTGGTCACGATGCCCAGCACCCTGCCCTGCGCGTCCACTACCGGAAAGCCGGTGATGTTGTAGCGCCCCATCAAGATTTTCGCATCCGCCAAGGTCTGGTCGGGCCGCAGCGTGATCGGCTTGTAGACCACACCCGATTCAAACCGCTTGACCCGGCGCACTTCGGTCGCCTGCGCCTCAAGGTCCAGATTGCGGTGGATCACCCCGATCCCGCCCGATTGCGCCATGGCAATCGCCATCCGCCCTTCGGTCACCGTGTCCATCGCGCTGGACAGCAGCGGGATGTTCATGCGGATGGATTTCGTGACAAAAGTCGACGTATCCGCATCGGATGGGAGCACCGAAGATGCCGCCGGAACCAGCAGAACGTCGTCAAAAGTAAGGGCCTCGCGAATCTCCATGGGAGCCTCCAAAGGAGTGATCGTTTGGCGGTTCCCTGTTTCACCTCTGCTGCAGGGATGCAAGGGCAAATGATGCTTTTGAGGGCCGGCCGCGACGGGGGGCGTAAAGCCCCCGGCAACGCTTGGGCAGCGGGCCGCCGCTAGAGGTTGCGGTACTGCTTTTCCTGCCGCGCGGTCCAGCGCAAGGAAAGGGTCCAGCCGTCATCGCTCTGCGTCTCATCCTCGACCACGCCCTGCGCATGCAGCCAGGCGTGGCGTTTGCCGTCACTGAACGGCAATGTGAGCGTGCGTTCGGTTTTCTCTTCGTCGAACACCAGCGACACGCGGTCGAGCAGGTCGGCGACGCCCTCGCCGGTCAGGGCCGAGACCGCCAGCACATCCCCGCGCTGTGCCGCTTGCGTGGCGAGCGCTTCGCGGGCGGAGCCGTCCACCAGATCCAGCTTGTTCCAGATCTCCAGCATCGGCGTGGCCTTGTTCACGCCAAGCGTGGTCAGGATATCGGTCACATCGGCCGATTGTTCGGCCGATTCCGGGTGGGCGATGTCGCGGACATGCAGGATCAGGTCGGCCGACAGCACCTCTTCCAGCGTGGCGCGAAAGGCTGCGACCAGTTGCGTAGGCAGATCAGAGATGAAGCCCACGGTGTCGGACAGGATGATCTTGCGCCCCGCCCCGCCTTGCGCCGTCGGCAGCACCATGGCGCGCATGGTCGGGTCCAGCGTGGCGAACAGCATGTCCTTTGCCAGCACCTCGGCCCCGGTGATGCGGTTGAACAGCGTCGATTTGCCGGCGTTGGTGTAGCCCACCAGTGCGACAATCGGAAACGGCACTTTTTTGCGCGCAGCGCGGTGCAGTTCGCGCGTCTTGACCACCTTGGCCAGTTGCCGCTTGAGCCGGATCACCTGATCGTCGATGGCCCGGCGGTCGGCCTCGATCTGGGTTTCACCGGGGCCACCGACAAAACCAAAGC
The DNA here is from genome assembly GCA_046296515.1 of Paracoccaceae bacterium. Lineage (GTDB taxonomy): Bacteria > Pseudomonadota > Alphaproteobacteria > Rhodobacterales > Rhodobacteraceae > Pseudotabrizicola. The sequence goes on from JBKBKR010000001.1 coordinate 441,245, forward strand.
CACCGCGCTGCCGTTCAAGGTGGGTCCAGGCGCGCACAAGGCGGGTGCGCTGATAGGACAGCGCCGCCAGTTCCACCTGCAACACGCCCTCACGGGTGCGGGCGCGGTCGGCGAAGATCTCCAGGATCAGCCCGGTCCGGTCCAGAAGCTTTACGCCCCATTCCTTTTCCAGATTGCGCTGCTGAACGGGTGACACCGGCCCATCGACCAGCACCAGCCCCACATCCTCGGCCCTGAACCGCGCCGCCAGTTCCTCGACCTTGCCCGAGCCGAACAGCATGCCGGGGTGCAGACGCGGCAGGCGCACCACTTCTGCCCCCACCACCTCCATCGCCGGAAGGGCGGCGGCGAGGCTTACCGCCTCGGCCAACCCGTGTTCGGGCAGGCGGCGGGAAGGCGCGGATTTGATATCGGGGTGCAACACGTAAGCCCGCATCGCAGGGCTTTCGCTTTCATAGGCGTCGATCCCTGTGCCCGCATCGGGCCAGATATCTTCGTCCTCCTCATCATCTGGAAGATCGGAAATCAGTCTTCACCTTCATAAAGGTTGATCGGCGCGCCCGGCATGATGGTGGAAATCGCATGTTTGTAGACAAGTTGCGATTGACCATCCCGGCGCAGCAGCACGCAAAAATTGTCAAACCAGGTTATGACGCCTTGCAGCTTCACCCCGTTGATCAGGAAAATCGTTACCGGAACCTTCGCCTTGCGGACATGGTTCAGGAAAGCATCCTGCAAGTTCTGTTTATCACCGGCCATTCTCTTCGTGCCCTTAATGTTGCGCGTTTTATCCCTGTCCCTCGGCTTATCAGGCTGCCGATGGCGCATTGGCGGGCAGTATGGGGCGGGAAACGGTGAGATTCCAGCCCAAAAAACAGCCCGTTACCGATGCGCCGGTCAGCGTTGCCAACTTGCAGGCGCAAACAGCGCCAGCAATGCCAGTGTCTCCAGCCGTCCGACCACCATCACCATGGCGAGAAAGGCCTTGGCTACCGTGTCCAGCTCGGCATAGCGGATGGGGGCCGCCCCGGCCAGATCGGCCAGCTGGCCGGTGGTGGACAGCGCGGCAAGGGTCAGCACCAGCGCATCCTCGAACGGCAGGTGCATCAGCGACAGCGCGGCGGTGCTGACCGCGATGGAAAGCGCGAACAGCATGAAGAACAGCCAGGCAAAATACGCCCCTTCGCGCCGCAACCGCCGCGCCTGCGGGCCCTGCCCGCCGATGGAGGACGGATGGATCAGCCGTTCCAGCTCGCGCTCGCCATGGCGGAACAGCGCGTAGACCCTGAGCAGCTTTACCCCGCCCGCCGTGGTCGCCACCCCGCCGCCGATGATCGCCAGCCCCAGCAGCACAAGGCCGGGGCTGGGCAGGCCCGACCAGCTGCGCGCCGCCGTCCATTCGCCGGATTCGTAGCCGGTGGTGGTCAGAAAGCTGACCGCCATGAAGAAGGTGCCCCAAAGCGCCCGCAAGGCCGAGACCGCGTCATCGGTCGCCTCGACCTCGATCGCGCCGATGAAATGGCGAAAGAACAGAACAGCGGTTGTAGTGGCGATCAGGATAGCGGCCAGCCGTACCTCGGGATCGCGCCGCAGCGGCCCCTGCATCAGCGCAAACTGGGTGCCCGGCAGCAACCGCCGGGTGACGGCAAGCATCAGGAACAGCACGATCAGCGCCTCGCCCCAAAGACCTGTGCGCAGCCCGCTCAGATCCCCCTCCATCCCGATGCCCGAGGTCGACAGCGTGCCCATGGCGTGGATCAGGGCCAGCAGGTTCACCTCGCCCGCGATCATCAGCAAGAGCCACAGCAGCAGGGTCAGCCCGGCATAGATCGGGAACAACAGGAGGGTATAGCGCAAAAACCGCTGCGACGGATCGGCGACACGGGTGATCTGGCTCAGGCCATCCGCCCCCCGCCCCGGCGCGCGGCCCGACATCACCTCGACCCCGCCAAGATTCATCGGGGCAAGGATAGCGGTTGCGGTGATCAGAATGAACATCCCCCCCAGCCAGCCCACCGTGGCCCGCCACAGATGCAAGGGGGCCGACAACCGCCCCGGCGTGTCGTAAAGCGTGGCACCGGTGGTGGTGAAGCACGACACCATCTCGAACCAGGCATTGGCGAAACTGGTGTCGGGCAGCGCCTGGGTGAGCGGAATCGCAAAGATCACCGGCATCAGCGCATAGGCCCCGACCAGCGACGCCAGCTGCGAGCGCGCCACATTGCGTGGCCGCCAGTTCGAGGTGGCCAGCCAGACCATACTGGTGACAATCAGCACCAGCACCCCGGAATAAAAGAAGGCCTGCGCCACCCGGTGCAGATCGGTCAGCGTGGCATGTGCGGCGGGCAGGAACATCGCAACCCCCGACAGCGCCGACAGGGTCACCAGCAGCGGTGTCGCCAGCAGCCGGTCGCGCAGCATCAGAAAAAGTCGATGGAGACCTGCAACAGCCGCTCCACCTCCCGCACATCCGGGGCCATGGCGAACAGCGCGATGATGTCGCCCGCCTCCAGCCGCAATTCGGCGGTGGGTTTCACCACCTTGTCGGCCTTCATCACGCCGCCCACCAGCACGCCCTCGGGAAAGTCGATCTCGCGGATCATCTTGCCGGCCAGCGAACTGGTGGACAGGATCTGCGCCTCGATCATCTCGGCCTCGGCATCTCCGATGGAATAGACAGCGCGCACCCGTCCATGGCGGATGTGGCGCAGGATTGACGAAACGGTGGTCGCGCGCGGGTTGATATAGGCGTCGATGTCCAGCGGCCCCATCAGCGGCGCAAGGGTCGGATCGTTGACCAGCGCGATCGACATATGGCACCCGGCCTGTTTGGCGCGCACCGCCACCAGCAGATTGGTCTTGTCGTCATCGGTCACCGCCAGCACCGCATCGGCACGGTCGATCGCGGCTTCCATCAGGATATCCATATCCATCCCGTCGCCATGCAGCACGATGGTCCGTTCCAGCAGGTCGGCCGCGCGTTCGGCGGTGGGGCGGGATTTCTCGATAATCTTGGCGCGCACCCGGTCACTGCGCGCCTCCAGCGCGCGGGCGACGCCAAGACCCACGTTGCCGCCACCGATGATGACAATGCGTTCCTGCTTTTTGGTCTTTTTGCCGAAAATTTCCAAGGCGCGGTTCACGTCTTCGGAATGGGTGAAGACATAGATCTGGTCGCCCGCAAACAACTGATCGCCCGGATCGGGCGAAAACAGCCGCCCCTCGCGCCGCACACCCACAACAATGGCCCGCAGGGTGGAGAACAGGTCGTTCAATTGCCGCAGCGGCGTGTTCAGCACCGGGCAGTCTTCATCCAGCGCGATGCCCAGCAGTTGCGCCCGGCCCAGCATGAAACTTTCGGTGTCAAAGGTCGAAGGCGCCGCCAGCCGTTGCAACGCGGCCTCGGCCACCTCGCGTTCGGGGCTGATCACCACGTCGATCGGAAGGTGGTCGCGGCGGTAGAGGTCGGAATACAACGTATCGAGATAGTTCTGTGCCCGAAGCCGCGCGATCTTGCGCGGGACCGAGAACACCGAATGGGCCACCTGACAGGTGACCATGTTCACCTCGTCGGAATAGGTGGCCGCGATGATCAGATCGGCATCGCGCGCGCCTGCCCGCTCCAGCACATCGGGGTAGCTGGCAAAGCCCACGATCCCCTGCACATCCAGCGTATCGGTCGCGCGGCGTACCAGATCGGGGTTCACGTCGACCACCGTCACATCGTTGCGCTCGCTCGACAACTGACGCGCGATCTGCCAGCCGACCTGACCCGCGCCGCAGATGATGACCTTCATGTCAGCCCCTTATGCGATGGCACGGAACCCGAAGGCCCGCCACACCGCCTTTGCATCGCAGAAGGTGGCGGCGGGGTCAATGCAGGCAAGGATCAGCCTTCGTCCTCGTCCTCCACATCGTCAAAATGCGCAGATCGTCCGCCGGATTTCGAAGTGGTCACCACGCCCAGCGATTTGAGCTTGCGGTGCAGCGCGGAGCGTTCCATGCCGACGAAATTGGCGGTGCGGCTGATATTGCCGCCAAAGCGGTTGATCTGGGTCAGAAGGTATTCGCGCTCGAACACCTCGCGGGCCTCGCGCAGCGGCAGGGTGGCCATCGCCCCGCCCAGGACCAGCCGCCCGTTGCCCTCCACCGCCGCCTCCTGCCCCGGCAACTCAGTGGCCTCGATCGGGCCAGAGGCCTCGCCCAGAATCAGCACCCGTTCGATCACATTGCGCAGCTGGCGCACGTTGCCGGGCCAGGCGGTGGTTTGCAGCATGGCCTCGGCCTCCTGCGTCAGCTGGCGCATCGGCAACCCTTGCGTGCGGTGGAACAGGTCGATGAAATGCCGGGTCAGTTCGGGGATATCCTCGCGCCGCTCCTCCAGACTGGGCACCGGGATCGGCACCACGTTCAGCCGGTCATACAGCTCCTGCCGGAAGCGACCGGCGGCGATTTCCGCCCGCAGATCGCGGGTGGTGGAGGAAATCACCCGCAGATCCACCCGCACCTTGTCGGTGCCACCGGCGCGGCTGAACTGCTGTTCGGTCAGCACCCGCAGGATTTTCGACTGGGTGCCGACCGGCATGTCGGCCACTTCGTCGAAGTAGACAACGCCGCCATGCGCCTGTTCCAGAAGGCCTTTCTCGATTCCGCGTTCCGCGGTTTCGCGCCCGAACAAAACCTCTTCCATCCGGTCGGGTTCGACCGTGGCCGAAGACACCGAAACAAACGGCGCGCTCGCGCGGTTGGAGTTGGAATGGATGAAGCGCGCCGCCATCTCCTTGCCGCTGCCCGAAGGCCCGGTCAGCATCACCCTGCCATTCGACTTCGTCACCTTTTCCAGCTGGGCCTTCAGCGCGCGGAATGCGGGGCTTGATCCCAGCATCTCGGCGCTGGTGACCTCACGCCGGCGCAGATCGGCGTTTTCGCGGCGCAAGCGGCTGGTTTCCATCGCGCGGCTGACCACCACCATCAGCTGGTCGATATTGAACGGCTTTTCGATGAAGTCGTAAGCGCCCTGCTTGATCGCCGCGACCGCAATCTCGATATTGCCATGGCCCGAGATGATCACCACCGGCACATCGGGGTTGTCGCGCTTCACGGTTTTCAGAATGTCGATCCCGTCCATCCGGCTGTCTTTCAGCCAGATGTCCAGGATCATCAGGCTGGGCGGATCGGCGTTGATCTCGGCCATGGCCTCATCGGAATTGCCTGCCAGACGAATGGCAAAGCCTTCGTCGCGCAGGATATCCCCGATCAGTTCCCGGATGTCTTTTTCGTCATCGACGATCAGAATGCTCATCTCAGCCTCCCTGGCCCTGTGCGACCATGTTGTTGCGCGCCCGTTTGCGGGTCAGGCGTGGCAGACGGATTTCCGCCATCGCACCCGCATGGGTATTTCCTTCAAAAACCGGGGCATCCAGCAGTGCCAGTGTCCCACCGTGCTCTTCAATGATCTTCTTGACGATGGGCAGCCCAAGGCCGGTGCCCTTTTCGCGGGTCGTCACATAGGGCTCGAACAAACGCGCCCGATCGGGCGGCAGGCCGGTGCCATTGTCCAGAATCCGGATGGTGACGCCTTCGTCATCCGGTTCCATCCGGACCCGGATTTCAGGCACGTGACCGGCAGGCGCAGACTTTTCGTGCAGGGTTTCAATCGCTTCTCCGGCGTTCTTGATAAGGTTGGTCAAGGCCTGCGTGATCATGGTGGCGTCGATTTCCATGATCAGCGCAGGCTCCGGGATGTCAGAGACAAAACGCACCGTCGGCTGGCCGCTTTCCTGCAGGGTCACGGCATCGCGCAAGAGCCGGGTCAGGTCTGTCTCGCGCCGGTCGGGTTCGGGCATACGGGCGAATTTTGAAAACTCATCAACAATGCGCCGCAAGTCATTGGTTTGCCTGACGATAACATCGGTATACTGCTCCAGGTCCGCCGGTTCGCGCACCTGATCGCGAAACTTGCGCTTGATGCGTTCGGCCGACAGCGCGATCGGGGTCAGCGGGTTCTTGATTTCATGCGCGATGCGGCGCGCCACATCGCCCCAGGCCGCCAGACGCTGCGCGCTGACCAGTTCGGTCACATCGTCAAAGGCCACCACATACCCCTCCAGCCGCCCGGTGTCGCTGCGCCGCACGCTCATCCGCACCAGAAGGCTTTCCAGCTTGCCCTTGCGGGTCAGCCGCACCTCTTCCTGCACACCGCCGCTGTTGCTTTCGCGCAGACGGTCGAACAGCGGCGCGAACTCCGGCACCGCATCGGCAAGGGCCAGATCCTCGACACCATTGACCATATCCAGCAGGCGTTCGCTGGCACGGTTCACAAAGTCGATCTTGCCATCGGAATCCAGCCCGATCACCCCGGCCGTCACGTTCGACAGCACGGAATCGAACAACCGCCGCCGCCGTTCGGTCTGGCGGTGGCCATCCATCAGCGCCTCGCGCTGGCCTTTCAGCTGGCGGGTCATCTGGTTGAACAACCGGCCCAGCATGGCGATTTCGTCATCGCCGGGTTCTTCCTTGACCTGCACATCCAGATCACCACCCCCCACCCGCTGCGCCGCCCCGGCCAGACGGCCCACGGGTTTCGACAGCCGCTCGGCAAACCACAACCCCAGCCAGGTGGCGGCCAGAATGAGGATGATGGCAAAGCCGAGGTAGATCAGGCCGAAATTGAGCAGCACCCTGCCCCGGTCCGCCTCCAGCTGGTTATAAAGGCGCACGGTTTCGCGGGTGGAATCGAGCAGTGACAAAAGCTGGCCATCCACGGTGCGGCTGACATACAGATACCGGTCCACAAACGCCTCCAGCGCAACGATCGCGCGGAATTCGTCATTCTCCCAGTCCTCGATCAGTTGCGGACCTTCTGTCCGGGCGCGGATCAGCGCCTCGGGCGGCGGGGTCTCGAAATCGAACAGGTATGACCGCTGGCCCCGGGTCAGCAAGGTGCCGTCACCGTTGATCAGGAAGGCCTCTTTCAGCCCGCGCTGCACCGAGGCCTGACCTTGCGACAAAAGCGGGCGCAATCCGTCATCGGGCAGGAAGAATGTGGATTGCTTGGCAACGTTCAGATAGGCGGCAAGCGCCGTGGCATCTTCGGTCAGGTCGTCGCGGCTTTGCCGGTCATAGGCCTGGGCCGCCGCCAGCGAGCTGCCCACCACCGAGCGCACCCGTTCGGAAAACCAGCCCTCAAGCCCGATGTTGACCGTCAGCACAGCAAACACCGCAACAAGCACAGTGGGCACCAGCGCCACCAGCGCAAACACGCCGGAAAGCCGCAGGTGCAGACGTGACCCGGCCGACTGGCTGCGCCGGTCCGAGACCAGCCGCGCCACCCGCGCCAGCACCAGCGCCGCCACCACAAGAATATAGACCAGATCGGCCAGCAGGATCAGCCGCAGCGCCGGGCTGTTCGAACCTTGGCTGAACGGGCCCAGCGTGAGAAAGGTCAGAACCGCCAGAACAGGGCCCAGGAACACCAGCCCGAATGTGGTGACCGTCTGCACCCGGCGTTGCCTTCGCAAGCGCGACAGCCGGTCCCAGGCTGCTGATCCCAATGCGCGCTGCACTCGTGCCCGACCCCCGATGCGGGCGCTTGCGTGCCCGTTCCGCCACATCTGGTGCCCTTTCCGCCACAGGGCGGGAACGACACGCTTGATGTTGCGGTTTTACATCAGCTTGCGCCTCCGTGTCACGCGGATATCGAGGTCGGTGATCTTCTTGCGCAAGGTATTGCGGTTGATGCCAAGCAGATCGGCACATTTTGCCTGATTGCCCGCCGTGGCATCCAGCGCGATTTCTATAAGCGGCATCTCCACTTCGCGCAAAATCCTCTGGTAAACCCCCGCCGGTGGCAGATGTCCTCCGTGCAGATCGAAATAGCGCTTCAAATGCCGTGCAACGGATGCCGACAGCTTTTCATTCTCGCCGCCGCCCTTCAGCGGCTCCATCACCGGCTGGTTGCCCAGCACCGATTCGACTTCCGAGCGGCTGATCTCGGCCTCGGAAGAGGTGACCATCAACCGGCGCAGGGTGTTTTCCAACTGGCGCACGTTGCCGGGCCAGGAATAGCCGCGCACCAGATCGCGCGCATCGTTCGACAAGCGCCGGATTGCGCCCATGTCACGTTCCCCTCGCGTAAGGAAGTGATCGGCCAGCAGCGGAATGTCATCCACCCGTTCGCGCAGGGACGGCACATGCAGGGTCACACCCGACAGCCGGTAATACAGATCCTGACGGAACGCCCCCGCCTCCATCCGGGCCGACAGATCGACCTGGCTGGTGGCCATGATGCGCGGCGCGCCATCGCCCATCTGGTCCAGCATCCGCACGATACGGGCTTGCGTGTCATCGTCGTAATCGGCCACCTCGTCGAACACCAGACTGCCGCCCTTGGCACGCGACAGCAGGGTGGAGGGCCCCTCCACCCCCTGAAGATCGCCGGCCTGCGCCACCACAAAGGGCTGGCTGCGACGGTCGGAAAAATCGTGGATCGCGCGGGCGATCAGGCTTTTCCCGGTGCCCGACTCGCCGGTGACCAGAACCGCCAGATCGGTGTTCATCACCCGCGCCACCAGCCGGTACAGCGCCTGCATCGCAGGCGTGCGTCCGACCAGCGGCAGATCATCCCCCGCCTCGCGCAGCGGCTGCACCGGCACTTTCGGCGCGCGGCGCTTCATCTCCAGCGCGCGGGCGGAGCGTTTCATCAAGTCGGGCAGGTCGAACGGTTTGGGCAGGTAATCATAGGCCTCGGCCTCGGCGGCCTGGATCGCGGTCATGATGGTGTTCTGGGCAGAGATCACGATCACCGGCAGGCCGGGGCGCATCTTGCCGATGCGGGGCAGCGCATCCAGCCCGTTGCCATCTGGCATGATCACATCGGAAATCACCAGATCACCCTTGCCCTCTTCGACCCAGCGCATCAGCGTCATCAGGCTGGAGGTGGCGTGCACCTTGCACCCCGCCCGCGTCAGGGCCTGGGTCAGCACGGTGCGGATCGTGCGGTCGTCATCTGCGACCAGAACAGTGCCGTCCATCAGGTGTTCTCCATCTGTCTAGGGGCCTCGGGCTTCTTGGGGGCCACGGGGAGGGAAACGCGAAACGCGGTGCGGCCCGGCACCGAATCCACCTGAACCCAGCCTTCGTGGTCGGAAATGATCTTCGAGATCAGCGCAAGGCCCAGGCCGGTGCCGTTTTCCCGGCCCGAGACGAAGGGTTCAAAGATATCAGTTGCGATTTCCGGCGGGATGCCGGGGCCGTCGTCGATGATTTCGACCGTCAGCGGCAGCACCGAAGGCGCGCCGGTTTTCCGGCGCAGGCGCAGCGACAGATCATAGAACGTACGCAGGCGGATGGTGCCGGGCTTGCCCCGGCTGGCCTCGGCCGCGTTCTTGATCAGGTTCAGGAACACCTGCATCAGCTGATCGGGGTCGGCAAGGGTGTTGGGAAGCGAGGGGTCGTAATCCTCGATGATCTGCATATGGGCGGCAAAGCCGACCATGGCGGATTTGCGGGCGCGGTCCAGCGCGTCGTGGATATTGACCGCGCGCCGGTCCGGTGGCCGCAGATTGCCGAATTGCTCCACCTGTTCGAGCAGCTTGACGATGCGGCGGGTCTCCTCGACGATCAGGTCGGTCAGCTCACGGTCTTCGGCATTGGCGTTCATGCCGATCAGTTGGGCAGCACCCGAGATGCCTGCAAGCGGGTTCTTGATCTCATGCGCCAGCATCTCGGCCATGCCGATGGCGGATTTGGCCGCCGATTTCACACTCATCGACCGGCCCAGCCGGTCGGCGATATCGCGCGGGCTGATCAGAAGCATCAGATAATCGGAATTGTCGTGCATGGGGGCGACCTGCACATTGCACTGCACCGGCGCGCGCTCGCCGGTGGTGACGTCGATATCATTGATGAAGATGGTGGACTGGTTGATCCGGGCCCGCGCAAACGCCTCTTCCATCGGGGCGTCGATCGAAAGCCGGTCCAGCACCGGCTGGCCCATGAGCGAGCGGGACGAGGCGTTGAAAAACGTCTCCGCCGCCGGGTTCACTTCGGTGATGTGCCCATCCCTGCCGACCAGCAGCGCCGGAATCGGCAGGCTGGCCCAGATCACCCCCGGCACCGGATATGGCGTGCGATAAGGGGTCATGCCGCAGCCCCGTTCAGATGGGTCTGGCCTGCTTCGGCAAAGCTGGCGCGGATCAGGCGGATCACCTGTGCCGGGTCAGTGCTGGTGACGATGGCGGTGCGATGGGTCAGCGCGCCCGCTTCCTCCAGATACCACGACAGATGCTTGCGCGCGGTTCTGATCCCAAGGGCACGGCCATAGAACGACAGCTGCGCCTCATAGTGTTCGGCGATCAGATCGGCCCGCGCCGCAGCCTGCGGCACCTGAGGCGCGGGCGTGCCGTACAGCGCATGGGCAATCTCGGCCAGCCGCCAGGGCGCACCTTGCGCACCGCGCCCGACCATCACGCCATCCGCCCCCGATTGCGCCAGCGCGCGGGAGGCGGTGGCCGCATTGATGATATCGCCGTTGGCAATCACCGGAATGTTCACTGCCTGCTTCACGGCCCGAATCGCGGCCCAGTCAGCGCTGCCTTTGTAAAACTGGTTCCGGGTGCGGCCATGGATGGTGATCATGCGGATGCCCGCCGCCTCGGCCCGCCGCGCAATCTCGGGCGCGTTCAGGCTGCCCTCATCCCAACCCAGCCGGGTTTTCAGCGTCACCGGCAGATTTACCGCGCCTACCACCGCCGCGATCAGCGCGACCGCCAGATCGGGTTCGCGCATCAGCGCCGAACCGCATGCGCCATTGCCGCCCGCCGCCGTGACCCGTTTGGCCGGGCAGCCCATGTTGATATCAATCACCTGCGCGCCCTGGCCTTGCGCATAGCGCGCGGCCTCGGCCATCCAGTACGGATCGCGACCCGCCAGCTGCACCGCCGTTGCCGCCTCGCCAAAGCCCAGCTCGGCCTTGGCCCGCGCCAGCGGCTGTGCGCGCATCACGTCTTCGCTGGCGATCATCTCCGACACGACCAGACCGGCCCCGAACCGGGCGACAACCCGGCGGAACGGCAGATCGGTGATGCCGGCCAATGGGGCCAGCAGCACCGGAGGGTCGATGACAAGATCGTCGAGCGAGAGGGCCAATTGCACAATCCTTATGCGCCTGAGACTGAGGTAATCCTGTTTGGCGGGGATAACAAAGGCGACCACCGAATAAAACGGTTGAAAAACATGCAATGCACGTTTTTTGTGCAAATGCGCGTGTTTTCTGCACACGTTGCGCAAGTCTTCCCCCTGATTTAAGCATGGAGCGAAGAGAGGTGCCATGACCACAGCCGCCATCATCGTCGCCGCAGGCCGGGGCTCCCGCGCCGGGGGTGATGCGCCAAAGCAATGGCAGGATCTGGCGGGCGAGCCGGTGCTGGCCCATACCATCCGCGCCTTTGCCGGGCTTGTGGACCGGCTGGTTCTGGTGGTTCACCCCGAAGACCGCGCCCGCGCTGCGGGCTTTGGCCTGCCGATGGTTGATGGTGGTGCGACGCGGGCCGGGTCGGTTCGCAATGCGCTGAACTGGCTGGAGGGTCAGGGCATTGGCAAGGTGCTGATCCATGACGGCGCGCGCCCGCTGGTGTCGGCCAGGGTGATCGGCGCGGTGCTGAAGGCGCTGGAGGAGTCCGATGGCGCGGCCCCTGCCCTGCCGGTCACCGATGCGCTATGGCGCGGCGGCAAGACGGTGGACGGCACCGCGCCGCGCGATGGCCTCTGGCGCGCACAGACGCCGCAGGGATTCCGCTTTGACGCCATCCTCAAGGCGCATCGCGCCCATCCCGGCGGGGCGGCGGATGACGTGGAGGTGGCGCGCCGGGCGGGACATACGGTCGCGATCGTGCCCGGCGATGAGGACAACCTGAAACTGACCTATCCGGGCGATTTCGCCCGCGCGGCCAGTATCCTGAAAGGGCGGAGCATGGATATACGGCTGGGCAATGGCTATGACGTCCATGCCTTTACTGCGGGTGATGGTGTCTGGCTCTGTGGGGTTCTGGTTCCGCACGGGCGGGGGCTGCTGGGCCATTCCGATGCCGATGTCGGCATGCATGCGCTGACCGATGCGATCTATGGGGCTTTGGCCGAAGGCGACATCGGCGTGCATTTTCCACCCAGCGATCCGCAATGGAAAGGGGCGGAAAGCCATATCTTTCTGCGCCATGCCATAGGCCGTATGGCAGCGCGCGGCTATAGAGTGGCCAATTGTGATGTGACTTTGGTCTGCGAGCGGCCCAAGATCGGCCCGCATCAGGCGGCAATGCGGGCGGCTTTGGCCGCAATCATGGGAATCGACATGGACAGGATCAGCGTCAAGGCCACCACGTCTGAACGCCTTGGCTTCACGGGGCGCGAAGAGGGCATCGCGGCACTGGCGACCTGCGCGCTGGTGCGGGCATGAACGCGCAGGCGATCCGGGCGATCACCACATTCGGCTATGTCGGCCTGCTGCGGCCTGCGCCGGGGACATGGGGCTCGGCTGCGGCTGTGGTTCTGGGTGTGGCGATTGATCATCTGTTGGGGTTTGCGGCGCTGGTGGTGGCGACGGTCGCGGTCACCGCACTGGGTTTCTGGGCATGCCAACAGGCCTTGCGCGACCGGCCCGGCGATGACCCGTCCGAGATCGTGATCGACGAGGTGGCGGGGCAATGGATTGCGCTGCTGTTCCCCGCCGCAGCGTTCTGGTGGCGCGGGATGGACGGTTGGTGGCTGGAGGCTTACCCCGGCTGGATGGCGGCCTTCCTGTTTTTCCGACTGTTCGACATCTGGAAGCCCTGGGTGATCGGCCGCGCCGACCGGCGCGGCGATCCGGCGGGGGTGATGCTGGATGACCTGTGGGCCGGGCTGTTCGCCGGGATCGCGGTGCTGGTGGCGGCGGGCGTGGCGCATGGGGTGATCATGCGATGACGGCAGAGCAGGTTCTGGCCCTGGCGCGGGCCAAGGGCATCCGGATTGCCACCGCGGAAAGCTGCACCGGCGGGCTGATCGCCGCCAGCCTGACCGAAGTGGCGGGGGCGTCGGATGTGTTTGACCGGGGCTTTGTAAGCTATTCCAACCGCGCCAAGCAAGAGATGCTTGGGGTGCAGACGCAGACGCTGGCCGATTTCGGCGCGGTCAGCGAAGCAGTGGCGCAGGAAATGGCGACCGGCGCGCTGCTGCGCGCGGGTGTCGGGCTGGCGGTTTCGGTCACTGGCATTGCCGGGCCGGGCGGATCGGAGTTCAAGCCCGAAGGGCGGGTGTGCTTTGGCCTCGCGTTGGGGGCCGCTGACCTGCGGTCGGAAACGCTGGAGTTCGGGCCGATCGGGCGGGCACAGGTGCGGCAGGCCACGCTCGCCCATGCGCTTGACCTGCTGGGGCAGGCATTGCGGCAGGTCTGAGCCCGGCGCTTCTTGCGCCCTGACGGGCGTCATCGCTGCGACACGCGCCCGAAGGGAGCGCGGAGCCCTACTCGACAGCAGGCACCTTTTTCAGATAGGCCGCCACCGCCGCGCGATCGCTTTCGGGCAAAAGCGCCAAGTTCTCGATCACCGGCACCATATGGCCGCCTGCAGAGTCGTAGTCGGGGGTGAATCCGCTGGTCAGATACTGGACGATCTCACCTTCGCTCCAGTCCAGCTTTGCCGGGGTGATGTTGGGTATCCTGCCCTGCCCCGAGGGATTGGGCGCGCCAGCAAACCAACGGCTGGTGTCCAGCCCGCCAATCGCGTTGCGCGGCGTGTGACATTCGCCGCAATGGGCCATCGCCTCGGCGATGTAGCGGCCCCGCGCCTCGGCCTCCGACAACTCGCCCTGCACCACGAAACCTGCGTCAAAGTTGAGGAATTTCCAACCGCCGACCAGCCTGCGCAAACTGAAAGGAAAGCCGATCTGATGCGGCTGGCTGGGGGTGGCATCGGCCGGGAGGGCCAGCACAAAGGCATATAGATCAACCACATCCTGCGCCTGCATCCGGGCGTAGGACCAATAGGGCAAGGCCGGGTAGTAATGCGCGCCCGAAGGCGAGACGCCACGCTGCAGCGCATTGGCGAAATCCGCCAGCGACCAGCCGCCGATGCCGTGCTGCGGATCGGGGCTGATGTTGGGGGCGATGAAGGTGCCGAAATCCGACGGGAAGGCCTGCCCGCCGGCCAGCACCAGTTTCGCAGAGCCCGTTGCCCCCGGTGCCATGTGGCAAGACGCACAGCCGGTGGCGTGGAACACCGCCTCCCCCCTGGCCGCATCGCCGCTCAGCCCGGCGAAATGATCCGGTGACATCAGGCTTGGCCGGGTCACGGCCCAGAACACCCCGCCGCCCAGCAACGCTGCGGCAAGCACAAGAAAGAACAGGCGGGGCATGGCAACTCCCTTGCTTTGTGGCGGCTTCGGTGCAGGCTAGCGGATTTACGGCGCGCCGGGCATCATCTTTTTTGCCAGACCCGGTCCCGGCCCGGCCCGGGTCGCCTCAGGGACGGACCCTTTGCGGCGTCAGCGCCTCGGGCCAGCCCCAGACAAATTCGATCCCGAGAATCACGAAACAGGCCAGAATCACCCCCACCACCAGCCTGACCCGTGCCCATGACGGCGGATGCCGCACCCATTTCGCCATACGCAGGAACCAGATCGGGTTCATGGCGCAGCATCGGTAAAGCGCACCTTGCCGATGAACGGCAGGTTGCGGTTGCGTTGGGCAAAGTCGATGCCATAGCCCACCACAAATTCATCGGGGATCTCGAATCCGGTCCAGTCGGCCTTGACCGCCACTTCGCGGCGCGAGGGTTTGTCGAGCAGCGCGCAGACCTTCAACTGCGCGGGTTCACGGGCTTTCAGCAGGTGGATCACATGGCTGAGGGTAAAGCCGGTGTCGACGATATCCTCCACCAGCAGCACATCGCGCCCGGCAATCTCGCCCCGCAGATCCTTGAGGATGCGCACCTCACGCGAGGAGTGCATGCCATCGCCATAGCTCGACGCTTCCAGAAAATCGACCTCCACCGGCAAGTCAAGCTCGCGCACCAGATCGGCGATGAAGACGAAGGAACCGCGCAGCAGGCCCACCACCACCAGCTTGTCGGTGCCGGAAAAATGCGTGGTGATCTCGCGGGCCAGCACCTCGACCCGGGCGGCAATGGATTTGGCGCTGATCATCTGGTCGATCACATAAGGTCGTTGCGTCATGGCGTCCCCTTGATTTCTGCGCGCTTTCTACCGAAAAGCACGGACCGAGTCACGGATGCTGCTGATGCCAACCCACTCTGAGACCAAATTCCTGCCCTACAGCGCGCAACAGATGTATGATCTGGTGGCCGATGTCGGATCTTATCCGCAATTCCTGCCATGGAATTCCGCCGCCCGCATCCGGTCGCTCGAGCGCAAGCCCGACGGGTCCGAGGTGATGGAAGCCGATCTGGTGATCAGCTTCAAGGTGTTCCGCGAACGCTTTGGCAGTCGTGTGGTGCTGTGGCCGGCAGAGCTGCGGATCGAGACCGAATATCTGGACGGCCCGTTCCGGCACATGCGATCGACCTGGAAGTTCCGGGAGGCGACGGGCGGCTGCGAGGTTGATTTCTTTGTCGATTTCGAATTCCGCAATGCGATCCTGCAGGGCATTATCGGGGTGGTGTTCAACGAGGCGATGCAGCGGATCGTCCGTGCCTTTGAACGCCGGGCGGCAGACTTGTACGGGCGGCGCTGAGGGGCCACGGTTGATCTGATGGAGCGCCTGCGGCGCGAGCTTATGTCTCGTCGCACGCGAAGGGCGTGTCTCCTCGGGAAGAGCCTCCGGCGGGAGTATTTGGAAAGCAGCAATGCCGGGGGCACTGCCGCCCTGGGGGGATCAGCCTCGGCCCAGTTTTTCCAGCCGGGCGGCGCGCAGTCGTGCGAAATCATCGCCCGCGTGGTAGGAGGACCGGGTGAGCGGGGTGGCAGAGACCATCAGGAAACCTTTGCCGTAGGCGGCGGTCTCATAGCTTTTGAACTCATCAGGGGTGACGAAGCGGTCGACCCGGTGGTGTTTCGGGGTGGGTTGCAGGTATTGGCCGATGGTCAGGAAGTCGATATCGGCGCTGCGCATGTCATCCATCACCTGCAGCACGCCGGCGCGGTCTTCGCCCAGGCCGACCATGATGCCGGATTTGGTGAAGAGCGTCGGGTCCAGCTCCTTGACCCGTTGCAGCAGGCGCAGGGAGTGGAAGTAGCGCGCGCCGGGGCGGACCTCCAGATAGAGGCCCGGTACGGTTTCGAGGTTGTGGTTGAACACATCCGGGCGCGCCTCCACCACCTTTTCAAGGGCAGAGGGCGCGCATTTGAGGAAATCGGGGGTCAGGATCTCGATCGTGGTTGCGGGGGCGCGGTGGCGGATGGCGCGGATGGTTTGAGCGAAATGCTCGGCCCCGCCATCATCCAGATCGTCGCGGTCCACGCTGGTGATCACCACATGGTTCAGGCCCAGTTCGGCGACCGCATGGGCCACCCGGCCCGGCTCGAACGCGTCGAGCGTTTGAGGTTTACCGGTGGCGACGTTGCAAAAGGTACAGCCACGGGTGCAGATCTCGCCCATGATCATCATGGTGGCGTGGCCCTGGCTCCAGCATTCGCCGACATTGGGGCAGCCTGCCTCTTCGCAGACCGTGACCAGCTTCTTTTCTTTCAAAATATCGCGGGTGCGTTTGTAGCCGTCGGAGGTGGGGGCACGCACCCGGATCCAGTCCGGCTTTTTCGGCTGGGCATTGTCGGGGCGGTGCGCCTTTTCCGGGTGCCGCTGATCGGGAACTGTCAGATCGCGCATTTTGTCCTCCGCCGAACCATGCTGTCTGCTGACAATTAGCCCGAACCGGCGCGGCGCACAACCGGCCCTGCGGGTGCAGGGCCTTGCGCGTGGTGCATGGCGGGTCGGGGTCAGCCGATGAAGTTGCGCCGGTCGCAGTTGTTTTCCTCATAATGCCGGCGCAGGCGTTGCAGCGCGATGCGCAGAACGATCTTGCCCGAGCGCGCGGCCCAGCCCATCCGTTTTTCCGCCGTCTCGATACCTTCGAGAAAGCAGCACACCCGCAGCGCCACATCGCCCAGACCGGGGCCAAGGTCGCGCAGCGCCGCCGCCACCCGGTCGCGCGCCCGGCCCGGGCCTTCGCCATGCCCGGCATCGGGGCGGAAGCTGCCGCGGTCGCCTGCGGTCAGGAAGCGTTCCCAGTTCTGCGCAACGCGCGGGCCCATCTGGGCCAGCTCGAAATCCTCGCGCAGACGCTCTGCCGCCCGGATCAGGTCGTTTTCCAGAAACGGCTTGCCATCCTTGTCGCGCCGTCGCCCCAGCATCGCCAGCGGGCTTTCGGCCAGATTATAGCGGATCTTGCGCGAACTGCCGCCCTCTTCTATCTGGCGGTCGTCCCAGATCCGGTGCTGGCTGGCAAAGGGCATCGGCGCCTCGGCCAGCCCGGTCTGATGCGCCTGCCGGGCCAGATCGGCCTCGTCGATCATCCGCTTCAGCGCCGCGCGCCCGGCCGAAGTGATCTCATAGGTCGTCACCCGGCCCTTTTTGCGGCAACTGATCCAATCCTTCACTGCAAAGGCCTGCGCCACCGCGCGGTCCACCACCCCGGTGCGGGCCTGCTGGCCATCGGGAAATTCGCGCAGGACAACTGCTTTTTCCAGATCGGGGGCGACGGCCAGCACCGCCCCCGGTTCTGCCAGCCGCCGCAGGATGCGGCGCCCTTCGCGTGACAGGGTGGCTTCGTCTAGGTGCAGCGATTTGGGAGAGACATGTGCAGTCATGGCGGGACAATCCTCACGGGTTGGGGTCATCGACCTGTCGCCCAGAAGGGCAAGGGCCTCATCCACCAGCGGATCCTCGCGGCGTGCTTCGCAGCGGCGGACCTGGCGCATCACGGTGGATGCATGGCCTCCCTGGCGACGCGCCAGTTCCCGGAACGTCACCCCGACCCCGGTATGGTCGAGGTAGAGCCTTACGTCGTCGGGCAACCACGCGGGCAGGTTGAATTCGGCGGACAGGTTCGATGTCATCTTCGTTTCCGGTGCCGCCCTGCGGTTTCCTGGCCCAATCATGGTTAATACAACCTGAAGGGAGTCGGTTACGCATTGGTTAACATTGCAGGGTCGTTCTCGGCGGCTCTGTGGATAATTGGTGAAGAAAGTGAAACGATTTCGAACCGACCGCACGGTTATCCACATAAAATGCAACGCAGGGTTGCGCATTCTATGCTGATCCGGAAACAATCAGGAGCTGTTCCATGTCAGATTTTCGCGCCCTGCTCACCGACCTGCGCCGTCCGCGCCTGCTGATGCATGCCGCCCGTTTCGGGGTGTCAGACTACCGCCGCGAGCGCGATCTGAAACGGCTGATCGACCTGCCATCCTCGCCCGAGACGACGGTCCGCCAGCTGCTATCGCAGGAAGGTAAACTGGAGCAGAACCGTCAGCGCGGTGATGCGGCCTATTCGATCTCGCGCCATATCGAGGTGCTGATCGCCCTGCTGGCGGAATCCCGGCTGGTGATGCGCGGCGTCTGACCGCAAGGCTGGCGGCCCCGCCTTCGGGGGCCGCCGGCGCTGATCACACGGTCAGATGAAGGCGTCGGGCATCGACGCCTTTTTCTGTGCCACATAGGCGTCCAGCGCCTCGCGGATGCCAGCGTCCAGTGCGGGCTGCTGGTAATCGCCAAGCTGCTTTTTCACCCGCTCCGCCGCCAGGGCCTGTGTGTCGCGCGCGCCTTCCTCGGCCCAGGTCTCGAACGGTTTGTAGTCGAACAGGTCCGAGCGCCAGAAGGCCGATTTGAAATTGGCCTGCGTGTGTTCGCAGCCAAGGAAATGCCCGCCCGGCCCGACCTCGCGCAAGGCATCCATCGCCTGCCCGTTGGTGTCCATCATCACGCCCTGCGCCAGATGATGCAGCGTGCCCAGTTGATCGGCATCCATCACGAATTTCTCGTAGCTGCTGACCAGCCCGCCCTCCAGCCAGCCACAGGAATGCAGCATGAAGTTCACCCCGGCCAGCAGCGCCATGTTCAGGCTGTTGGCGGTCTCATAGGCCGCCTGCGCATCGGGCAGCTTCGATCCGCAGAAACTGCCACCCGAACGGTAGGGCAGGTTCAGCCGCCGCGCCAGCTGGCCTGCGCCATAGGTGATATGCGCCGCCTCCGGCGTGCCGAAGGTCGGCGCGCCGGAGTTCATGTCGATGCTGGTGACGAAAGCGCCAAAAATCACCGGAGCCCCTGCCCGCACCAGCTGGCTATAGGCCACGCCTGCCAGCACTTCTGCCAGCACCTGCGTCAGCGTGCCTGCCACGGTGACCGGGGCCATGGCTCCGCCCACAATGAACGGGCTGATGATCGCCGCCTGATTGGCGCGCGCAAACACCTCGAGCGCCCCCATCATGATGCCGTCAAAGGTCAGTGGGCTGTTGATGTTGATCAGCGAGGTCATCACCGTGTGTCGGTCAACAAAATCCGACCCGAACAGGATCTTCGACATCTCCACCGAATCCTCGGCGCGCGATGGCTCGGTGACCGATCCCATATAGGGCTTGTCCGACAGCACAATATGCGCGTGCAGCATATCCAGATGGCGCTTGTTCACCGGCACATCGGTCGGCTCGCAGACCGTGCCGCCGGAATGGTGAAGCCATTTCGACATATAGCCCAGCTTCACGAAGTTCTGGAAATCGGCAATCGTCGCATAGCGCCGCCCGCCTTCCAGATCGCGCACGAAGGGCGGGCCGTAGACCGGGGCCAGCACCAGATTGCGGCCACCGATTTCCACATTGCGCGCCGGATTGCGGGCGTGTTGGGTAAAGCTGGACGGGGCGGTGGCACACAACTTGCGCGCCAGCCCTCGCGGAATCCGCACCCGTTCGCCCTGCACATCCGCGCCAGCGGCCTTCCACAGCGCGAGCGCCCCCGGATTCTCGACGAAATTGACGCCGATCTCTTCCAGGACCGTATCGGCATTCCATTCGATGATCTCCAGCGCCTCGGCGTTCAGGATCTCGAAGTTCGGAATGTTTCGCTGGATGAACTTCGCGCTCGCCAGCGAAACGGCTGTGCGCTCCGCGCGCCGTGCCGACCCGCCGCCACCGCGTGCCCGGCGTCCCTCACCCGCAACTTCGCTCATTCTCGTGCCTCCAAAGCCTGTTTGCCGCCCTTATGCCGTCAAAGCCCGGTGACCCGAACCCCGTTTCCGCCGCTTGTGGCCCAAAAACGACATGCCCCCGCCCCGCCTTCCCGACGCCCCACATTCATCTTGGCCCAAATACTCATCTTCGCCGCCCCCACCCACGATCCGGCCACACCCGTCTTTCCCCTCTTGCCTGTCTGCCCGCCCTCGTCGTATGCGGGCGCATGACCCATCATGACCGCCTTCTGATCATCGACTTCGGTTCCCAGGTAACGCAGTTGATCGCGCGCCGCCTGCGCGAACTCAACGTCTATTGCGAAATCCACCCGTTCAACAAAGTTGACGATGCCTTTCTGGCCGCCTTTGCGCCCAAGGCCGTGATCCTGTCCGGCGGGCCGTCTTCAGTGTTCGCGCCCGGTGCTCCGATGCCGCCGCCGTCGGTGTTCACCTCTGGTGTGCCGGTCCTCGGCATCTGCTATGGCCAGCAGGTAATGATGCATTGCCTGGGCGGTCTGGTCGAACGCGGCCATGGCACCGCCGAATTCGGCCGCGCCTATGTCACGCCAAGCGGCGCAGGGCTTGCGTTGCTTGACGGCTGGTTCGACCCAAATACGACCGGCGGGCGCGAACAGGTCTGGATGTCGCACGGCGACCATGTGTCGAAAATCGCCCCCGGCTTCGAGGTGTTCGGCACTTCGCCCAATGCGCCCTTTGCCATCACCGCCGACCCGTCGCGGCATTTCTACGCCGTGCAGTTCCACCCCGAGGTGCACCACACCCCCAAGGGCGCGAAACTGTATGAGAATTTCGTGAAGCTGGCAGGCTTCAAGGGCGACTGGACCATGGGCGCCTACCGCGAGGAAGCGATCCGCAAGATCCGTGACCAGGTCGGCGACGCCAAGGTGATCTGCGGCCTGTCGGGCGGGGTCGACAGCTCGGTCGCAGCCGTGCTGATCCACGAGGCGATCGGCGATCAGCTCACCTGCGTCTTCGTCGATCACGGGCTGTTGCGGCTGGGTGAGGCGGAACAGGTCGTCACCATGTTCCGCGACCATTACAACATGCCGCTGATCCATGCGGATGAGTCCGAGCTGTTCCTTGGCGCTTTGGAGGGGGTGTCCGATCCCGAGGTGAAGCGCAAAACCATCGGTCGTCTGTTCATCGACGTGTTCCAGAAACACGCGCATGAGGTCGGCGGCGCGAAATTCCTCGCGCAAGGCACACTTTATCCCGACGTGATCGAATCGGTGTCGTTCTCCGGCGGCCCCTCGGTCACCATCAAATCGCACCACAATGTCGGCGGATTGCCGGAAAAGATGGGCCTGAAACTGGTCGAACCGCTGCGCGAGCTCTTTAAGGACGAGGTCCGGGCGCTCGGCCGCGAACTCGGTCTGCCCGCCAGCTTCATCGGCCGCCACCCCTTCCCCGGCCCCGGCCTCGCCATCCGCTGCCCGGGCGAGATCACCCCGGAAAAGCTCGACATCCTGCGCAGGGCCGATGCGGTCTATATCGACCAGATCCGCAAGCACGGGCTCTATGACGAGATATGGCAGGCCTTTGCCGCGATCCTACCTATGAAAACCGTTGGCGTGATGGGCGACGGGCGCACCTATGATTTTGCGCTGGCGCTGAGGGCGGTCACCTCGGTGGATGGCATGACGGCGGATTACTACCCCTTCACCCATGACTTTCTGGGCGAGACCTCGACGCGAATCATCAATGAGGTGCCGGGCATCAACCGGGTGTTCTACGACTGCACCAGCAAACCGCCGGGCACGATCGAGCTGGAATGAGCGCGCAGGGGCGGGGGAGGAGCACGATTTTTCGCCGAAAAATCGTCTTTCCACCCCCTTGCCTGCCTTTTCAACCGGCGTCACTCTCTGGCCAAAGCAGATTGAACGGGTGACACGATGATCCGGCTGAAAGGCCATCTGATCTGCATGACCGCCGAAGAAGCGCTGACGGTGCAACTCCATCTGCCTGAACACATCCGCCTGTCGCAGGCCGAGCCCGGCTGCCTGTCCTTCGAGGTCAGCCAGACCGATGACCCGCTGATCTGGGAGGTGCGCGAAGCCTTCCGCACCCGCGCCGATTTCGATGCCCACCAGACCCGAACCCGTGACAGCGACTGGTTCAATGCCACCCGCCATATCCTGCGCGACTTTTGGGTCGATGAGTTGCGCGACTGAGC
This sequence comes from Paracoccaceae bacterium, assembly GCA_046296515.1. Lineage (GTDB taxonomy): Bacteria > Pseudomonadota > Alphaproteobacteria > Rhodobacterales > Rhodobacteraceae > Pseudotabrizicola. Next base: position 463,586 of record JBKBKR010000001.1, read on the forward strand.
GCTCTGGACACTCCCCACGCAAGCCGCCAGAAGAGGGCGCATGAACACCCCGGCCCCCTACCGCCCGTTTGTCGCTGCCCTGTGGATGCTGGGCTCTGTCGTCTCCTTCAGCGGGATGGCGATTGCCGGCAAACAGCTTCAGGGCGCGCATGACACGTTCGAGATCATGGCGGCGCGGTCCTTTGTCAGTTTCTTTCTTGTGCTGGCGGCCGCAGCCGCCATGGGAAAACTGCGCGATATCAGCGCAATCCGCCTTGGCGGTCATGCGGTGCGCAACGTGGTGCATTTCACCGGGCAAAACCTGTGGTTCTGGGCGCTGACGCTGATTCCCCTCGCGCAGTTGATCGCGATCGAGTTCACCTCGCCGCTCTGGGTCATTCTGCTGTCACCGCTGTTTCTGGGCGAGCGGATCACCGGCCCGAGGGCCCTCGCCGCAGTGCTGGGTTTTGTCGGCATCCTGATCGTGGTGCGCCCCGATTTCAACGCGATCAACATCGGCGTGCTGGCCGCCGCCGGGGCGGCGGTCTGCTTTGCCGCGACCAATATCGCCACCAAACGGCTGGCGCGCGATGTCACCATCCTGTCGATCCTGTTCTGGCTGACCGTGATGCAATTCGCCTTTGGTGCGGTGCTCGCCGCCTGGGACGGGCAGATAACCTGGCCCACCGCCACCACCGCGCCCTGGCTGGCGCTGATCGGCTTGACCGGAGTGGTCGCCCACCTGTGCCTGACCTCGGCCCTGCGCCTTGCGCCTGCCACCTTTGTCATGCCCATCGACTTCACCCGCCTGCCGCTGATGGCCCTTGCGGGCGCGATGTTGTATCAGGAACGGCTCGAGGCGCTGCTGTTTGTCGGGGCGGCACTGATCCTTTTTGCCAACTGGATCAATATCCGATCCGAGACGCGAAAGACACACACGCCCTGATTGATCAGATTATGACGCTGCGTCATTGATTGACCGGATCGGAAAGCGTCATCTAACTGTAGCACAGGGGAAATCCGCAGTTGGGGATGAGGGAAACAAATGAAAAATGTAATGGTTGCAGCCGCCGCTGCAGCTCTGTCGGCAGGTTCCGCGCAAGCTGGCGGTTTCGAGCGGTCGGCCACGCCGCTCGGATTCATGTTTGAAAAGGGGAACTATGCGGAACTCAGCTTCGGCTCGGTCTCGCCGAAGGTTTCCGGCGCGCTGATCGCGCTGCCATCCGTGACCACCGGCAATGTCACCAAGCGCTATTCGACGCTGGGACTGGCCGTCAAATCCGACATCAACGCGCAAATCTCGCTTGGTGTGACGATTGACCCGACCTTTGGCGCAGATGTCGCCTATCCGACCGGAACGGGTTATCCGATCGCCGGATCCATGGCAAAGCTGCGTGGCGAGACGATTGCGCTGATCGGGCGCTACAAGATCAATGAAAACATGTCGGTCCATGGTGGACTGCGCTCGGTGGGGATCGGTGGCAATGTCAGCCTATCCAACAGTGGCTTCAACTTCTACCGTGCGAATTTTGCCAATGACCGTGACGTCGGCTATCTGATCGGTGCAGCCTATGAAAAGCCCGAAATCGCGCTGCGCGTTGCGCTGACCTACTCCTCCGAGACCAAGCACGATCTGGAGGCTACGGGCTTCTCGGCATTTGCACCCGGCGGCATCATCAGCGGTTCCACCACAGTCAAGCTCCCGCAATCGCTGACGCTGGATTTCCAGTCCGGCGTGGCGGCTGACACGCTGGTCTTCGGCTCGATCCGCTGGATGGACTGGAGCGCGACCCGTCTGGATGCGCCGGACGCCGGATCGGCGAACCCGCTGGTCAGCTATGACCACGATACCATCACCTACAATATCGGCGTCGGCCGCCGGTTCAGCGATGCTTTCTCGGGGGCGATCTCGATCGGTTATGAAAAGCACCATGGCGGCAATGTCGGCAACCTTGGTCCGACCGACGGGCAGAAAAGCATCCAGTTGGGCGGCACATACACACATCAGAACATGAAGATCACCGCAGGCGTGCGCTATGTCGATGTGGGCAAGGCGACCGCGCTTTCGGGCAATGGCAGCTTTACCGGCAACAAGGCCGTGGGCTTTGGCATGAAGGTCGGCTTTACCTTCTGATCTTTCGGCCGACGCTGCAACCATGCCCGCCCCCTCACCGGGGCGGGTTTTGCGTTGAAGCCGGGGGCCGGGGGCGGTAACTGTCAGGCGCAGTCATGAGGGGCAGGCGATGATCTACGCAACCGGGGCGGACTATCTGGCAGCTGGGAAAAAGCGCGTGCTGCTGTTTGGCATGTCCGGTCTGGGCAAGACCCATCTGTCGGCCATGCTGCGCGACAGCCGCCCGGATGCAGGCGGCTGGTTCCACTATTCGGTCGATTACCGGATCGGCACCCGGTACATGAATGAGTTCATTGCCGACAACTTCAAGCGCGAAGCGATGAAAGTGCCACTGCTGCGCGAGCTCTTGATGACCGACTCGGTCTACATCGCATCAAACATCACGTTCGACAATCTGGCACCTCTTTCGACCTATCTGGGCAAGCCCGGCAATCCGGCCAAGGGTGGTCTGCCCTTTGCCGAATACATGATCCGGCAGGAACAGCACCGCAAGGCCGAAGTGGCCGCCATGCTCGATACTGGGCATTTCGTGGTGCGTGCGGGTAATATCTATGGGTATCAGAACTTTGTCTGCGACACCTCAGGCTCTATCTGCGAAGTGGTGGAGCCGGACAATGCCGATGATCCGGTGATGCGGAAGCTTTCGGACACGCTCTTGCTGGTCTGGATCAGGGGCTCTGATGATCACACCGCTGAGCTGGTCCGCCGTTTTGACCGCGCGCCAAAGCCGATGTATTACCAGCCGGAATTTCTTCATGCCGCGTGGGAAGAATACCGCGCAACATACCAGAAAACCGAAGAAACCTGCGACCCCGATCATTTTGTCCGCTGGACCTATGCCCGCGCTTTGGCCCATCGCCAGCCACGCTATCAAGCCATGGCCGAATGGGGCGTGACCATCACCGCCGAGGAGGTGGCGGCGGTCACCAATCCTTATGATTTCAATGCTCTGATCGCCCGCGCCATTGATCGGCGCTGACCCCGACCCTACATCCCCTGCGCCAAGGAAAGCGTCCCATGCCGATTACCCTGCCCGAGACCTTGCCCGCCTTTGACGTTCTGCGGAACGAAGGCGTCATGGTCATGTCGCCCGAACGCGCGGCGCGGCAGGATATCCGCCCGCTGAAAATCGGCCTGCTCAACCTGATGCCAAAGAAGATCCAGACCGAGAACCAGTTCGCGCGGCTGATCGGGGCGACGCCGCTGCAGATCAAGTTCGAACTGATCCGCATGTCGGAACACCAGACCAAGAACACCGCCGCCGAGCATATGGAGGCGTTCTATCGCCCGTTCCAGGAGGTGAAGGATGAAAAGTTCGACGGGCTGATCATCACCGGTGCGCCGATCGAACATTTGCCGTTTGAGGAGGTGACATATTGGGACGAACTTACCGAAGTCTTTGAATGGACGCAGACCAGTGTGCAGTCAACCTTTGGCGTCTGCTGGGGTGGCATGGCGATGATCAACCATTTTCATGGCGTGAAGAAGCATATGCTGGATCACAAGGCATTTGGCTGCTTCCGCCATCGCAACCTCAACCCCACCTCGCCTTTCCTGCGAGGGTTTTCCGATGATTGCGTGATCCCCGTCAGCCGCTGGACCGAGATGCGGCAGGCCGAGATCGACCACAAGACCGGCCTGCGCACCTTGCTGGGCAGTGATGAGGTCGGGCCCTGTCTGGTTGAGGATCAGGGCCATCGCGCGCTGTATATCTTCAACCATTTTGAATATGACAGCGATACACTTAAACAGGAATATGACCGCGATATCGCCAATGGCACCGCGATCAATGTGCCGCTCAACTACTATCCTGATGACAATCCTGCGAAACCTCCACTGAATCGCTGGAGAAGTCATGCCCACCTCCTATATGGCAATTGGATCAACGAGATTTACCAGTCAACACCTTATGACCCCCAGAATATTGGCCGCTAGCGCGGCGCTCATCGGATTTGGCGTGATCGCCGCAACCCAGTTCCGGCTGGCTGCACGCGAACAGGCGGCGCAGGCCACGCATCCGCCGACCGGGCAGTTCGTTACCGTTGATGGTTTGCGGGTCCATCTGCAGATTGCAGGCGCCGGCCCGGATCTGGTGCTGATACACGGGGCGAACGGCAACCTGCGCGAGTTTACCTTTGCGCTGATGGACCGGCTGGCAGACCGCTACCGGGTGATCGCGGTGGATCGACCCGGTTTGGGGTATTCTGACCCCCTGCCGGAAAATGATGCCACAGTGGCAGGTCAGGCGCGGCTGCTTCGGCAGGCGGTCGCGCAGATTAATGTGCAAAATCCGATCGTTCTGGGCCAAAGCTATGGCGGTACCGTTGCGCTTGCCTGGGCCTTGCAGGCACCGCCCGCGGCGCTGGTGCTGGTGTCGTCGCCCTCGTTGCCCTGGCCGGGCGAGCTTGACCGCTGGTATCGCATCACCGCATCACCGCTAGGGCGCGCGACGCTGGTGCCGCTGGCCTCGGCCCTTGTGGCGCACAGCTATGTGCGCCGTGCGATCGACCGCGTGTTTGCCCCGCAACCCGCCCCGGCAGGATACGCCGACCATCTGGGGCTGGACCTGACCCTGCGTCGCGGCACCATGGCGGTGAATGCGATGCAGATCAACAGCTTGCGGCCGCAGGTGGAGGCGATGCAGCACGATTATCCGCGGCTTTCGCTGCCCGTCGAACTGGTGCACGGCGATGCCGATACCATCGTGCCGCTGCACATCCACTCTGCCCCGCTGATGGATCTGATCCCCAACGGCAATCTGACGGTTCTTGAGGGCACCGGCCATATGCCGCACCACACCCACCCGGAAACGGTGATTGCCGCGATCGACCGTGCTGCCACGCGCGCCGGATTGCGCTGACCCGGCCAATCGCCATACTTGGGCGCAACAGATGAGGGGGCATAGCCATGAAACTGCCATTCGACGGCGCAATCAGCACATTCTTTCACGGCAAGGCACCCAAGGCGGTGCGCAAGGCGATTGAAACCGCGGGCAAGGATGACATCCTCGATCCGTCCTATCCCTACCGCGAAGAGATGAAGGGCAAGGATTATGACGCGCTGATGGGTGCACTGCAGATCGAGTTGGTCAAGATGCAGTCGGACCTGAAAGCGACAGGCAAGCGGCTGATCGTGGTGTTCGAGGGCCGAGATGCCGCCGGCAAGGGTGGCACCATCGGGGCTGTCAGTCAAAACCTCAACCCGCGCGTGGCAACCGTCGTTGCGTTGTCAAAACCCTCGGACCGCGAGGCGGCGCAATGGTATTTCCAGCGCTATATCGAATGGTTGCCACCAAAGGGTGAAATCGCGCTGTTTGACCGCAGTTGGTACAACCGGGCGATGATCGAACATGTCTTTGGCTTCTGCACCCCGGACCAGAGGGCGCATTTCTTTGCCCAACTGCCTGATTTTGAACGGATGCTGGTGGATGAAGGTTTCATCTTCCGCAAGATCTGGCTGGAGGTCGGGCAGGCCGAGCAGCTCAAGCGCTTTCTGGCGCGGGAACAAGACCCGCTGAAACAGTGGAAACTGTCGCCGATCGACATCGAGGGGTTGGAGAAATGGGACGCCTATTGCGAGGCCATCGACGAGACCATGGCGCGCAGCCATTTCGTCTATGCGCCCTGGACGGTGATCCTGTCCGATGACAAGAAACGCGCAAGGATCGCGGCGGTGCAGACCATTCTGGGCTCGGTCGATTACAAGGGGCGCGACATGGCGGTGATCGGCACGCCCGACAGGGCGATCTGCGGCGGGCCGGACCTGCGCAAGGGCCGCGAGTGAAACGCGGCTATCATCACGGCAACCTGCGCCAGGCGCTGGTCGAGGCGGCGCTTGGCCTGATCGCCGATCAGGGGCCGACCGGGTTCACGCTGTCGGAGGCGGCCAAGGCCGCGGATGTGACCCCGGCGGCAGTCTACCGCCATTTTGCCGGGCGCGAGGATCTGCTGGCCGAGGTGGCACGGCAGGGCTATGAGATTTTTGCCGCCCTGATGGAGTTCGCCTTTGACAACGGCCGCCCGACCGCGCTGGCGGCGTTCGAGGCAACGGGACGGGCCTATCTTGCCTTTGCGCGAAAATATCCCGGCCACTATATGGCGATGTTCGAGGCCGGGCTGAGCCTGAACGACCACCCCGAACTTGCGCTGGTGGCGAACAAGGCGCGGACGGTGCTGGAACGCGCGGCGGAAAGCCTGTCGCAACACCTGCCCCCCGGCATGCGCCCGCCCTCATCCATGTTTTCGGCCCATATCTGGGCAATGAGCCACGGGGTGGTGGAGCTTTACATGCGCGGCAGTGCCAATGGCGGCACCCGCAGCCCGTTCCCCCCCGAGGATCTGCTGGAAGCGGGCATCGGCATATACCTGCGTGGGCTGGGGCTTTTGCCGCCGGACGGGGCCAAACCGGCATGATGCCGCCCCCGGGGGCCGGCGTCGGATGCGCGGCGCGCGGCAGAATCTGTGCGGGAGTAATTGAAAAGCAGCAATGACCGGATGCGGGTGATCGGGCAACAGTGCGGGTCCTGGCTTCTGGTCGGCATTGAAGCCGTGTCTGGCGGGCGGTAAGGGACAGGGAACTGCGCCATCAGGCGGTTTGGAACGGGTCGGTGCCATGTATCGTGTCTCTCCCTTCGTGCGGCATTTCGGTCAGGCCTTGCTGGCGGGGATTGCGGTGGCGACGCTCTGGCTGACGCTGTCGCCGTCAAGCTATTATGACGCGATCGAGTGGCGTCTGGTCGAGTTGTCGCTGCCGGTCTGGGTGGTGCCGTTTCCACTGGCGCTGACGCCGCTGGCCATTGTCTCCGAGGGGTTGATGGCCTTGTTCCTGTTCTTTGTCGGCAAAGAGCTTTGGGAAGCCGTCCGGCTGGAGCGCGGCGCGCTGTCGGGGCGGCGCGGCGGGTTGCCGCTGGGCGCAATGATGGGCGGCTGGGTCGGGGCGGTGCTGGTCTGGCTGGTCAGTGGCACCCTGTTCGGGACAGCTTTTGACAGCACGGCAGGTGCCGGCTGGCCGGTGCCGCTGGGGTCGGATATGGTGCTGTGCTATCTGGTCGGGCGGCTGATCTTTGGCAACGGCCACCCTGCATTGCATCTGTTGCTGCTGATCACCATTGCCAATGATATCGCCGGGCTGCTGGTGGTCGGGCTGGCCTATCCGGTGACCGGTTTGCGGGTGGCCTGGCTTGGGCTGACAATCGCGGCGGTTGCAGTGGCCTGGTTTGGCTTTGGCCGCCTGGCGCGGCCAGGCGGCTCCGAGCGCGAGCATCGGCGGGCCTTCGCGCTTTGGCCTTACGCGCTTGCGGGGCTGGTGTCCTGGCTGGGGATCGTGCTGGCAGGATTGCCCGGTGCACTGGGGCTTTTGCCGCTGGTGCCGGTCATTCCGCATGCCGACCGGGCCTTTGGCCTGTTTTCCGAAGCCGAGGAGTTCCTGCAAGACCCGCTGAACCGCCTGGCGCATCTGCTGGTGGCACCGCTGGCGGTGGTTCTGTTCCTGTTCGGGCTGACGCGCGGCGGGGTGGATTTTCCGGCGCTTGGCCCCACCACGGCCACGGTTCTGGCCGCGCTCTGGATCGGCAAGCCTTTTGGGGTGCTGCTCGGCGCGTTGCTTGCCGCGCGGCTCTTCGGGTTTGTGCTGCCGCAGGGGGTGCAGAGCCGCGACATGCCGGTGATCGCGCTGATAACCGGCATGGGATTTACCGTGCCGGTGCTGGCGCTGGACAGCGCCCTGCCGGGCGGGGCGGTGGCCGAAGCCGCCCGGCAGGGTCTGGTACTGTCGCTGCTTGCGGGATGTGCCGCGTTTGCCCTGGCCAGTATCCTGCGGCGGCGCTAGGCGCCATCTTGCCAGAGGCCTTGACGGTTGGACATAATGCTGCCTGAAAGCCCGTCTATGAAGAGAAAAAAGAGAAAGCCGAGGCAAAGCTCCGACTGGACAGGATTTCCCGTTGGCGCATATGCCGGTGGGGGCCATGATAGGGGCAAGGGAGCGGGACAAGGCAGGCGCCTTGCCCGCGAGGGGGCGACGGGTGATCGAGTTCGAGGGCGTGTCAAAGTCATTCTGGACCGGAAGGCAGCGCAAGATCATTCTGGATCGCGCGTCATTCCGGGTGGATATCGGCCAGTCCCTCGGCATCCTTGCGCCCAATGGCGCGGGCAAGACCACAATCATCAACATGATGGCGGGGCTGGAAAAGCCCGATGAGGGGCGGGTGACCCGCAGCAGCCGGATCTCGTTTCCGTTGGGCTTCATGGGCGGCGTGGTCAACAAGCATACTGCGACCGAGAACTCCCGCTATGTCGCCCGGCTCTACGGGCTGGACCCGGATTATGTCGAAAGCTTCTGCCGCTGGCTTTGCGGCATCGAGGAGTATTTCGACATGCCGGTGGGCACCTACAGCCAGGGCATGCGGGCGCGGTTTTCCTTTGCGCTGATGCTGGCGCTGGAGTTCGACATCTACCTGATCGACGAGGGCATGCCCGCAACCACCGATGTGGAGTTCAACCGCAAGGCGGGCCGCATCCTGCGCGAGCGGTTGCAGGAGGCGACGGTGGTGATCGTCAGCCATCAGGCGCAGACGCTGGAGAAGTTCTGCAAGCAGGCCGCCGTGTTGCGCAACGGGCAGCTCTACATTTTCGACACTCTGGAAGAGGCGAAGCAGCTTTATGACTATCAAGCTAAGGGTTAAACGCTACAACCTGCGCCGTTCCGATCCGGTGATCGGGGTCACTCCGGTGCCGCCCCGCCCGCGTGCGGCCCCTGCGGCGGCCATGCCCGCTGCAGGGGCAGCACGTGCCACGTTGCGCCAGGCGGCCCGTCCGGCGGCGCCGGTGACCGATGACGGCTTTGGCGCCGACCCGTTTCCGACGGCGCGCGAACAGGTCGTCGCGATGATGGAGGCCAGCCCCGCCCGGGACGAGGCCATGCCGACACCCCCTGCCCGGTCAGAGCCTTCCGGTGCGGTTGATCTGGACCAAATCCGCAAGGAAGGCCTGACCGGGCGTCAGTTGCGCATGGCCCGCCGGATGGCGCAGAAATACGGCCTGCCCGCCACCTCTGATTTCGACGCCGTGCGTCTGTTGCGTGCGGCGGGCCTCGATCCGTTCCAGAAATCCACGATCATGGAAATGATCAGCGCCGAGGGGGAAGACCCCGCTGGCGGCGCGCCTGCCTCGCGCGCGCTGACCGTTAGCCCGCGCGGCGACGGGGTGCAACTGCCGCAGACCATCAAGCCGATCAAGGTGCCCTCGACCGAGGTGCGCGCGGAAGAGGCGCATCTGTCAGAGATCCAGCGCATCCAGCGCGATCTGGCCCGCCGCCGCCGGCGCAAATCGGCGCTGCTGATGGCGCGGCTGTTCTTTTTCGTCGGTCTGCCGACGCTTCTGGCTGGCTGGTATTACTACATGGTTGCAACACCGCTTTATGCCACCAAGGCGGAATTCGTGATCCAGCAGGCCGATCCGGCCGGCGCGCAGGGCATGGGCGGGCTGCTGTCAGGCACCCAATTCGCCACATCGCAAGATTCGATTGCCGTTCAGGGCTATCTGCAATCGCGCGATGCGATGATGCGGCTGGACGATGACAAGAGCTTCGTTACCCATTTTGCGCAAGCGGACATTGACCCGATTCAGCGTCTGGCCCCCGATGCCACCCGCGAAGCGGCCTATAAGGTGTTTCAGCGCAACGTGAAAATCGCCTATGACCCGACCGAAGGCATCATCAAGATGGAGGTGATTGCCGCCGATCCACAGGTCTCGGCCGATTTCTCGCGCGCGCTGATCGGCTATGCCGAGGAACAGGTCGACCACCTGACCCAGCGCCTGCGCGCCGATCAGATGCAGGGCGCGCGCGAATCCTATGAGCTGGCCGAGGCGGCGATGCTGACCGCCCAGCGCAAGGTGGTGGACCTGCAGGAGCAGTTCAAGATCCTGTCATCAGAGGTGGAGGTCAGCCTGATCACCACCCAGATCGGCCAACTGGAAACCCAGCTGAGCCAGGACCGGCTGAGCCTCGCGCAGATGCGATCGAACAGCACCCCAAATGCTGCGCGGATGGAGCCGCTGGTCCGCCGCATTGGAACGCTGGAGGCAGAGATCGCCACGCTGCGGTCACGCCTGACGCAGGGTGTCGCGGGTGGCAAGTCGCTGGCACAGGTGCAGTCGGAACTTCTGGTGGCGCAGGCCGATGTGCAGACACGGCAGCTCTTGCTGTCGCAATCGCTGCAGTCGATGGAAACCGCGCGCACCGATGCCAACCGTCAGGTGCGCTATCTGTCGGTCTCGGTCAGCCCGGTGCCGCCGGATGAGGCGACCTATCCGCGCGCCTTTGAGAATACCATGGTGGCGCTGCTGATCTTTGCGGGCATCTATCTGATGATCTCGATGACGGCCGCGATCCTGCGCGAGCAGGTTTCGGCCTGAGGCATGGGTCGGCGACCGTTCTGAAACCGGGTGCCCCCTCCCCCCTCCCCTCCCACGAGGGGAGGGGGCTTGCTGCGCAGGGCTGATGCGTGTCGTTTGATCGGTGCGGTCTGCCCCGTGCGTAGCCGAAGATGCCGCACGCAGGAACAGCGCCTCCCTCCCCCCTTGTGGGGGAGGGCTGGGGTGGGGGGGGCGGCTGGCGCGCGGCTTGCAGGGCCTGGCGCGCGGCTTACCGCGCCGCCGTCACCGCCCGCCCGGTCAGCACCTTCACCAGATTGGCGCGGTAGGCCGCTGATCCGTGCAGATCACTGATCATATCCTCGGCCGATACGGTCAGCCCCGCAACCGCACCGGGCGAAAAATCGGCCGACAGCGCGGCCTCGGCCTCCTGCCAACGGAAGACACCGTTGTTTGATGCCCCCGTCACCGCCACCCGCACGCCGTCCGCGAACCGTGCCACGAACACCGCCGTCAGCGCAAAGCGGCTGGCGGGCTGGTTGAACTTCACATAGGCCGCTTTCTGCGGGATCGGAAAGATCACCTGGGTGATGAACTCCCCCTCCTCCAGCGCAGTTGTGAACATGCCCTGAAAGTAATCCTCCGCCGCGATCTTGCGCGCGTTGGTCACCATGGTTGCGCCCGAGGCCAGCACCGCCGCCGGATAGCAGGCGGCGGGGTCGTTGTTGGCGACCGACCCACCAATGGTGCCCCGGTTGCGCACCGCCGGATCGCCGATGCCGCCCGCAAGGGCGGCGAGAGCGGGATAGAGCGCGAGCGCCTCGCGCGCCACCACCGCATGCGGGGTGGCGGCGCCAATGTGCACCCCGCCCTCGCCCATGCAGACACCCTGCATCTCGGCAATGCCGGTCAGGCTGACCAGCACTTCCGGTGCGGCCAGCCGCTGTTTCATCGTCGGCAGCAGGGTCTGGCCGCCCGACAGCGGCTGTGCGCCCTCGGCGGCCAAAGCCGCGACTGCATCCGCGATGCTGGAGGGTTTGATGAATTCGAAGTTGTGCATGATGGTCCCCTCCCGTTACGCGTTCATCGCCTGCCACACCCGGTTGGGCGAGACGGGCATGTCGATATGGCTTACATGGGTGTGGCCGCCCCGGTGCAGCGCGTCGATCACCGCATTGACCACAGCAGGGGGCGAGCCAATCGCCCCGGCCTCGCCGCAGCCCTTTACCCCCAGCGGGTTGTGGGTGCAGGGGGTGGAGCACGAATGATCCACCGTGTAGAACGGCACATCATCGGCGCGCGGCATCGCGTAATCCATGTAGGACCCGGTCAAGAGCTGGCCGGTCTCGTCATAGGTGGTGCTTTCCAGCACCGCCTGACCAATGCCCTGCCCGACACCGCCATGCACCTGACCCTCGACGATCATCGGATTCATCACATTGCCGAAGTCATCGGCGCATGTGAAGGCCACCACATCCACCTTGCCGGTGCCCTCATCCACCTCGACCTCGCAGATATAGGCGCCTGCGGGATAGGTGAAGTTGGCGGGATCATAGAAGGCGGTTTCCTCCAGTCCCGGCTCGAGCGTTTCCAGAGGGTAATTGTGCGGGACATAGGCCGAAAATGCGATCTCGCCGAAGGTTTTGGCCTTGTCGGTGCCTGCCACGCTGAACTTGCCATCGGCAAAGGTGATGTCGCCTTCGGCTGCTTCCAGCATATGGGCGGCGATCTTCTTGCCCTTGGCGATGATCTTGTCGATGGCACGGTCCATCGCGGACCCCGCAACCGCGAGCGAACGCGAGCCATAGGAGCCCATCCCGAACGGGATCTTTGCGGTGTCGCCATGCACGATTTCCACCGACGAGGCCGGGATGCCCAGCTTTTCCGCCACGATCTGCGGGAACACGGTTTCATGCCCCTGCCCGTGGCTGTGCGCGCCGGTCATCACCGAAATCGTCCCGGTCGCATTCACCCGCACGGTGGCGGCATCATAAAGACCCACCCGCGCGCCCAAGACCCCAACCAGATGCGACGGTGCAATCCCGCAAGCCTCGATCCAGGTGGACAGCCCCATGCCACGCAGCTTGCCCCGGCTGGCGCTTTCGGCACGCCGCGCCTCGAACCCCGCCACATCGGCCAGTTCCACCGCTTTATCCAGCGTGGCCTGATAATTGCCGGTGTCATAGACCAGCCCGACCGGAGTGGTGTAGGGGAACTGATCCGGCGTCAGCAGGTTCCGCCTGCGCACCTCGAACGGGTCAAGGTTCAGCTCGCGGCACATCTTGTCCACGACGCGTTCGATGCTGTAGGTCGCCTCGGGCCGGCCAGCACCGCGGTAAGCGTCTACGGGGGCGGTGTTGGTGAACACGGTTTTCACGTTCACATAGACATGCGGCACCTTGTAGGGGCCAGCCATCAGCGTGCCATGCAGGAAGGTCGGCGTGGCGGTCGAGAAATTCGACAGGTAAGCGCCGACATTGGCATGGGTCTCGGTGCGGATCGCCAGGATGTCGCCCTGCAACGTGCAGCCCAGTTCGATCTTTGTCACATGGTCGCGGCCATGCGCATCGGACAGAAAGCTTTCGGTCCGCTCCGCCGTCCAGCGCACCGGGCGGCCGAGGCGCTTGGCGGCGGCCAGAACCAAGGCCTCCTCGCCGTAGTGATAGATTTTGGACCCGAAGCCGCCGCCCACATCCGGGGCCACGACCTGCAGCTTGTTTTCAGGGATGCCCATCACAAAGGCGCAGATCAAGAGCCGGGTCAGGTGCGGGTTCTGACTGGTGGTGGTCAGCTTGTAGTCACCCGTGCCGGGGAAATACTCGCCGATGCTCGCGCGCGGTTCCATCGCGTTGGGGACCAGTCGGTTGTTGGTCAGCTCAAGCGTCACCACATGCGGGGCGGCTTTCATCGCGGCATCCACTGCGGCGCGGTTGTCTTCTATCCAGCCCCAGTCGAAACAGATGTTGTCGGGGATCTCGTCATGCACACGGTTGGCGGTATCCGCCGCCGCCGCCTTCATGTCGACAAGTGCAGGCAGTTCCTCGATCTCGGTCGCGTCGGACAGCACCTGTGCGGCATCCTTGGCCTGCGCATAGCTCTCGGCGATCACGGCGGCATAGGCGTCGCCCACGTGGCGCACCTTGCCATGCGCCAGCACCGGGCGTTTGGGTTCGCGCATCGGGGTGCCGTCGCGGCTGTTGATCAGCCAGCCCGCCGGGTTGCCGCCGACGTCCTTGAAATCCTCGCCCGTAAACACGGCCAGCACACCGGGCATGTTTTCCACCACCGAGGTGTCGATCGACACGATCCGGCCATGCGCCACGGTGGAGCGGACCATCACGGCATGGGCCTGACCGAACAGGCTCAGGTCATCGGTGTAGACCCCGCGCCCCGTCAGGAACCGCACGTCTTCGCGGCGCTTGGTTGAGGCGCCTATTCCTGTATCTTTTGGCATCTTGCCCCCCTATTCCGCAGCCATCGCGCCTGCGTCCTGACCGGACGCGGCAAGGACCGCCCTGACGATGTTGTGATAGCCGGTGCAGCGGCAGATATTGCCCTCCAGCTCATGGCGCACCTCGGCCTCCGACGGCGTCGGGTTGTTGGCCAGAAGCGCTGCGGTGGTCATCACCATGCCGGGGGTGCAGAACCCGCATTGCAGCCCGTGATGATCCTGAAACGCCTGCTGGATCACGCCAAGGCTGCCATCGGCATTGGCCATGCCCTCGATCGTGCGCACCTCGGCCCCTTCCACATCCATCGCGAACACGGTGCAGGCTTTCACCGCACGGCCATCCACATGCACGACGCAAGCGCCGCATTGGCTGGTGTCACACCCCACATGGGTGCCGGTCAGCCCCAGCCCGCCGCGCAGGAAGTCCACCAGCAAGGTGCGCCCCTCCGCTTCGGCCGAGACGGCTTTGCCGTTCACGGTCATCGTGACTTTTGTCATGGTTTTCCTCCCTTGGATCTGTCCTGGGTAAGCTTTTGTGGTTCAGCTGATCAGCCGCTTGAACCAGCCTTTTTTCTTGGTTTCGTCATTGGTTGTCGGTTCGGCCCCGTCAGCGGCCTCCCCCTCCGCCCCGGGTTCGGCGGGGCCTTCGACGGCAATCTGGAAGCGGTTGAAGAATTCATCCGCCATCTTCTTGGCAAAGCCGTCGATAATCCGGCTGCCCAGCTGCGCCAGCTTGCCGCCAACATTGGCCTCCACCTCATAGGAAAGCCGCGTGCCCTCCGGGATCGGCTCCAGCCGCACCACAGCACCACCCTTGGCAAAGCCCGCAGGCCCGCCCTTGCCTTCGCCGGAGATGGTCACAGCCTCACCTTCGGTGATGCCCGACAGGGTGACCGCGCCCTTGAAGGTCGCCTTCACCGGCCCGACCTTTTGCGTGACCACCGCCTCGAACCCCTCGTCGCGGTTGCCGGTGACTTCGGTGCAGCCGGGGATACACTCCCGCAGCACATCGGGGTTCAGGATGGCGGCCCAAACATCGCCGGGCGCGGCCTTGATCTCGCGCGTATCACTCATCTGCATGTGGTCGGTCCCCCTTGGGCACAGTCTAGGCGACGGGCATGGCCTGCGCTATGGAACATAAGTCGTAGGACACGCGTCCGCCTAGGCCAGATCGCGCAAGAACGCCTCCAGCGCGCGGGCGTCGATAGGTTTCATCATCACCTCTATTCCCGCCGCCTGCGCCAGCGCCTGCACCTCGGGGCTGCGGTTGGCGGTGACCAGACGGGCGGGCACATCGCCATGATCGCGACGCAGGGCACTGATGAAATCCACCCCGGTCATGCCATCGCCCAGCTGGTGATCGACCAGAAAGAAATCGGGCAGGATTCCCAGCTCGTCGATCAGCGCCAGCGCTGTCTCGCCGCTGTCGGCATCCAGCACCGACAGGCCCCATTTTTCCAGCAAAAGCCCCATGGCGCGGCAAAGGTCCGGGTCATTCTCCACCAGAAAACCGATCTTGCCCTGCAGGCGCATGCGCGGGCGCGGGGCGGCGGCGGGCGCGGGGGGTGGCAGGGTCTCTGCCTCGGTGACGGATGGCAGCTGCAGCATGAAACAGGTGCCGCGCCCCAGCCGCGATGACAGGCCCAGCGGGTGGCCCAGCAACGCACAGGCCCGTTCTACAATCGCAAGGCCCAGCCCCATGCCCTCACTGGCGGAGGCGCGGGCGTTCAGGCGATGGAATTCCTTGAAGATATTGTCTTGCTCCTCCTCGGGGATACCGGGGCCGGTATCCCAGACCTCCAGCCTGATCATGCCGCCACGTTTGCGCGCTGCCACCACGACGCGGCCCTGCGCTGTGTAGCGGATGGCATTGCCGATCAGGTTTTGCAGGATGCGGCGCAGATAGGCCGGGTCGGTCATCACCACGGCGTCAGACAGCCGCACGGTCAGGCGCAAGCCCTTGGCCGTTGCAATCGCAGTGAATTCCGAGGCCAGCTGCGCCAGAATGGGCAGCAGAGCCACCTGCCCCACCGAGACCGCCGCGCGCCCCGATTCAAGTTTGGAGATGTCGAGCAGCGCGTCCAGAATCCCCTCGACCGAGACCAGCGCATTCTGCGCCTTTTCGAGCGCCTCCACCGCCTCCGATGGCACGCCTTCACCGCCGATGCTGGCGATGAACAGCTTGGCCGCCGACAAGGGTTGCAGCAGGTCATGGCTGGCGGCCGCCACAAAGCGTGACCGGCTGGCATTGGCGCGCTCGGCATGGGCGAGCGCATCCTCCAGTTCCAGCGTGCGGTCCATCACCCGCGCCTCCAGCGTTTCATTGGCCCGGCTCAGCGCCTCGATCGCGGCGCGCTCGGCGGTCACATCGGTAAAGCTCATCACAAAGCCGCCGTCGGGCATTTCCTGCGCGAACACCGCCAAGATCAGATCATCACCGCGCCGCACTTCAAAGGACAAGGGGCTGCGCCCTGCCCCGCCGTTCACCCAGCCTTCAAGCTGTTCATCGGTCATCCCGTCCGACAGGGTGATTTCGGCGCGGAAACGGTCCAGCAGGTAATCAAACGACGCCCCCACCCGGAATCGGGCCACCGGAATGGCCAAAAGCCGGCCCAGTCGCCCATTCCACCCCACCAGCCGCGCCTGCGTGTCAAAGATCGACACGCCCTGGTTGATATGATCCAGCGTGGCGCGGATCATCCGGGCCTGATCATCCAGCAGCTTGCCACGCTCCTGCCGTTCGGCGCGGATGATGTCGGTCACATCGGTCTGCAGGATCACCGTGCCGCCATCCGCCGTCCGGTGTTCCGAGATCTGCACCCAGCGGTCCCGGATCATCCGCACGTTGAAGATCACATGCCGGTCTTGATGCCGCCGCTTTCGCCTTATCGCCCATTCCTCGGGCGTCTCCCGCTCCGGCAGGGCCAGAAAATGCGAGCGGCTGACCCGGTCGACATAGGCGCCGAAGGTCAGACCGGGGCGCAGATCGGCGCGGATATCCTCCATATGCATGCCAAAGCGGCTGTTGCACAGCACCAGCACATCGCCCGCATCAAACAGCGCAAAGCCTTCCTGAATGGTCTCGATCGCATTGGCGAGGTTTTGCCGCGCGGCCTCGGCACTGCGGGTCGCCTCGCCCAGCCGGGCGTTGGAGTCGTTGAGCAGGTCCAGGGCGCGTTCCAGATCGCGGGTACGATCGCGCACCTGATCCTCCAGCATCGCGGCGCGCTGGAACTGCGCGTAGGCCGCGCCACTGTCATCGGTATCGGCTTCCACCCGGCGCATCAGCACCTGTGCGATGGTCATCAGCTTTTCCATCTGCCGTTCGGGCGGATCGGCGGGGTTGATCAGAGTGTCAATCATGGCACGGCGGATCGGGCGGGTAGATCGCCACCCCGGTCATGGTCTGGTTGACATGCATGGAATTCCACTGCTCGCCATAGGTGGAAAAGCCCACCACATGATGGGCGCGCAGCACCCCCGAAATCGCACCCGACATCTGCTTTTCCTGCGCCTCCATCCGGCGCAGGATGCAGTCGCAGGCCAGAATGGCGGCGGGCGGGCCATGGTCGGACAGGCGCACAAGCTCGCGGTCCAGATGCGCCACCATGTCCTGCGGTTCGGCGAGCGTCAGGACCAGCCCCTCGTCAATGGCAGAGAAGAACACGAGATCACCATTCGCCTCCATCCGCTGGATCGCGCGCACATGGTGCCGCCCGCCAACCCGCACCACCACCGGGTGGGCGGCAAAGGTGAAGGTGGTCAGCTGGGCCGGGTCCTTGCCCAGAAGCCGTGCGTATTCCTGCGCCGCCGGTTCGGCATTGATCTGCCGCACGATCCTCCGTGCCGGATCGGCTTCGGTGACCACCATGCGCCGGTCGGTCGGCACCAGATGATCAAGGTTGAACACCCGCGCCCGGCAATCGCTGCGCACCAGCATCACGATCGCCGCATTGCTCAGCGCCCTGCCCTGCCATATCACATGGGTCTGCGCGAACCGCACCCCATCCGCCGCCGAACCGCCAAAGAGCGGCACCGGGCCAAGACCGGCCGCGACGGCGGCGGCCAGATCATCCTCCAGCGTCGACAGGCCATCGACCATCATGAACGCAAATTCATGATCCCAGCCGGGCCGGTCCTGTTGCAGCCCGCTGCGGGCGCGGATCAACTGGCCGATCAGCTCTTGCGGGGTGATCCTTGTCAGGTCGGGCACCAGCAGACATTCGGTGCTGAAATGCGCGGCGGGGAAGCCGACAGCGACAATCTCGCCCTCGGTGTAGCCAAGGTCGGAAATCTCGCCGGCGGTGGTGCAGCCGATCACTAGGCTTGCGGGAAAGCACGCGCCAAGACCGGTGCAAAGCCGCGTCAGATCCGCCTCGGGCGAGACAAACAGCACCACGCGCGAATACGGCCCGTTGCCCAGGGCCCGGCACAACAGCCCGGCCGCATCCGATGCGGTGGCCGGAACCGAGGCGGTGATCAGAACCTTCGCCGATTCCCCCCGATACATCAGGCCCGGCGGCCCGGCGGCCTTGCCACCAGCGTCATCCATCCACACTCCCCCATGGTGACAGGCTAGGCTGCGTCCACCGCTTCGACAAGTGGTTCAATCGCCCTCGGGCATCAGGCTGTCAAAACTGGCCCCGCGCGCGATCAGCACGGCTTGGGTGCGGCT
The DNA here is from genome assembly GCA_046296515.1 of Paracoccaceae bacterium. GTDB lineage: Bacteria > Pseudomonadota > Alphaproteobacteria > Rhodobacterales > Rhodobacteraceae > Pseudotabrizicola. Next base: position 482,194 of record JBKBKR010000001.1, read on the forward strand.
TTGCACCCCCAGCTTGCGCATGATCGCGGTGACATGCGCCTTGACCGTGGTTTCGGCAATGGTCAGTTCCCAGGCGATCTGCTTGTTCAGCTTGCCCTCGCAGATCAGTTGCAGGATGCGCGCCTGCTGCCGGGTCAGCAGCGACAGCCGCGCCACCGCCTCCTCGCGCTGGCTGGCCGGGGCCTTCGGGTCATTCTGCGGGAAATAGCCATCCGGGTGATAGGCCCGCCCCTGCCGGATCGCCTCGAACGCGGCGCGGAACACATCGCGGTGCGAATGTTTCGGCACAAAGCCCGCGGCCCCGGCACGCAGGGCCGCACTGACCACCCGGTTGTCGGCCAGGGATGACACCACTACCACCGGCACCGATCCCACCACCGATTTCAGCCGGATCAACCCGTCCAGCCCATCCACATCCGGCAGGTTCAGATCCAGCACAACCACATCCGGCATCGGCGCGCGGTCGAGCCGGGCAATGGCCGCATCCAGCCGGTCGGCCGTCTCGATCCGGGTGATCCCCGCCACCGCCTTGAGCGTCATCGACAGCGCATCGCAAAACAGCGGGTGATCATCCACCACCAGCGCCGATTGCAGGCTGCGGGGCTGGTCGGTCTTGGGCATCGGCACGCTATGCACTGTCATGGCTCACCTGAGGCTACTTTGGCAAAACCTATCAGACAGGCCGACCGCATCATAGCCCGCCTTAAGTCCTATCCCGCAGATGTCATGGCCGGGGGCTGGAGCCTTGGGCCCGGATGCGCTAAAACACGCTTCAGTCAAGGCAAAGAGGATACTGGCCATGCCCCCGATCTCCCGCCGCGCGGCGCTGTCGCTTGGTCTGGCTTTGGCCCTGTCGGCCTGTGGCGGCGGCGATCACAGGCGGACCCTTGTGACAGGTGGCGGGCTGCTGCATCCGGGCGAGACGCCGGAGTTGCGGGCGCTGATCGTGAAATACGCCGCCGAATATGATGTGCCGGTCGATCTGGTCCACCGGGTGGTGCAGCGTGAATCCGGTTACAACCCGCGTGCCCGCAACGGGCCCTACCTGGGGCTGATGCAGATCCTTCCGCAGACCGCGCGCACCATGGGGTTTCGCGGCGACCCCGCCGATCTGCTCGATGCCGAGACGAATCTGCGCTACGCGGTAAAATACCTGCGCGGCGCGTGGCTGGTGGCGGACGGCTCGCACGACCGTGCGGTGATGTGGTATTCCAAAGGCTATTACTACGAGGCGAGGCGGCGCGGCTTGCTGGCAGCCACCGGCCTGCGCCGCTGACCTTGTGAGCATGGACGGGTCCCCCCCGCTTCGCCCGGCACGGACCATCGCCGATCTGGTCGCCGATGGTCTGGTGATGGCCCGGGATGCCCCGGTTCTTGCCCGTGTGGCGCAGGATTTCCGCTTGCGCCTGACGCCACAGATGCGCGACGCCTCGTTGCAGTCTGACCGTGTGGCGCGCCAGTTCGTGCCTTCGGCGGCTGAACTCGTCGAACGGCCCGAAGACAGGCTTGACCCGATCGGCGATGACGCCCACGCCCCGGTGCCGGGGCTGACACACCGCTATCCCGACCGGGTGATCGTGCATGTCACCAAGACCTGCGAGGTCTATTGCCGCTTTTGCTTCCGCCGCGAAACCGTTGGCGAGACCGGACATCTGCCGCCCGACCAGCTGGAGGCGGCACTGGACTATATCGCCCGCACCCCCGCGATCCACGAGGTGATCCTGACCGGCGGTGACCCGCTAGTGTTGTCGGCGCGGCGCATTGCAGATCTGGTTGCGCGGCTGGCGGCGATTGCACATGTCGGCGTGCTGCGCCTGCACACACGGGTGCCGGTGGTGGCCCCCGACCGGATCACCGACGCGTTGATCGCGGCCTTGCGTCTGCACCCGTCATGCTGGGTGGTGGTCCACACCAACCATGCCGATGAGCTGACGCCAGACGCCCGCGCAGCACTGACCCGGCTGGCCGATGCGGGCATCCCGCTTTTGTCGCAATCGGTGCTGCTGCGCGGGGTGAATGACAGTGCCGAAGTGCTGGAGACGCTGTTCCGCGCCCTGATCCGGCTGCGGGTCAAGCCCTATTACCTGCACCACTGCGACCTTGCCCGCGGCGCAGGCCATTTCCGCACCACGATCGCGGAAGGTCAGGCGATCATGGCCGCCTTGCGCGGGCGTCTCTCGGGCACGGCGTTGCCGAGCTATGTGCTGGATATTCCCGGCGGTTTCGGCAAGGTGCCCATCGGGCCGGAGTATGTGGTGCAAGACCACAATGGGTGGTCAGTGACCGATCCGAGCGGTCGCCAGCATCGGTATGAAGACCCAGCTCAAAGCTAGAGTGTTGCACGAATTGCATCACGCAACACCTTGATTTCAAACAACCTGCCCGGCGGCCCATCCCGATGACCACGCCCATTGGAAGTTATAGCCCCCAAGCCAGCCGGTCACATCCACCACCTCGCCCACGAAATACAGCCCCGGCACCGCCTTGGCCTGCATCGTGCGGGCGTCCAGCGTATCGGTATCCACGCCGCCCAGCGTCACTTCGGCGGTGCGATAGCCCTCTGACCCGACCGGCATCAGCCGCCAGTTGCGCAACACCTCCGCCGCTTGCTCCAAGGCCGCGTTGGACAGCGTGCCCAACGGCCCGGCAGGGGCAATCACCGTTTCCAGATGCCGCGCCAGCCGTTCCGGAACCAGCCCGGCCAGAGCCGTGCGCAGGGCCAGTTTCGGACCCTGTGCCCGGGCCTCGCGCAAGACAGCCGCCACATCGCGGCCTACGCTGACATCCAGCGCAATCGCCTCGCCCTCGCGCCAGTAGCTCGATATCTGCAGGATCGCCGGCCCCGACAGCCCGCGATGGGTGAACAGCATGCCTTCGGCAAATTCGGTGCGCCCGTGCCGCACGCGCCCCTCGACCGACAGGCCCGACAGCGGCTTCATCCAAACCAGCTCCTGCTCGGCAAACGTTAGCGGCACCAGCCCGGGCCGGGTCTCCACCAGCAGCAACCCGAACTGCTCGGCCAGACGGTAGCCAAAGCCGGTGGCCCCCATCTTCGGGATCGACTTGCCCCCGGTTGCCACCACCAGCGAGCCGCAGTCCAGCGTCCCGCGCGCCGTCTCCACTCGGAACCCGCCCCCTGGCAAGGGCTCCACCGCGCCAACCTCACAACCCGTCCACAGATCGCCGTCGGCGCGCGCCAGATCGCGGGTCAGCGCCTCCACCACCAGGGTCGCAGGTCCGTCGCAAAACAGCTGCCCCAGGGTTTTCTCATGCCAGGCGATGCCCCAGCCATCCATCCTCGCGATGAAATCCCATTGGCTAAAGCGTTTGAGCGCCGACAGCGCAAAGCGCGGATTGCGCGACAGGAAACGGTCGGGCGTGATGGTCAGATTGGTGAAATTGCACCGCCCCCCACCCGAGATCCGGATCTTTTCCCCCGGCGCGCGCGCATGGTCAATCACCCGCACCCGCCGCCCGCGCCTTGCGGCCTCGATCCCGCAGAACAGACCCGCAGCCCCGGCCCCCAACACGATGACATCCAGCTTTTCCATTCCCGCCCCATAGCGCGCGCGCAGGCCGTCGTCCATCTTTGCATTGCGGCACAAAGGGTGCCGCGGGCATCTTTGCATTTTTGTGATGAACCCCCTTGCACCCGCCAACACCCTTGGCTAAACACCGCCGCACGGTTGGGGCGTCGCCAAGCGGTAAGGCATCGGTTTTTGGTACCGACATACCCAGGTTCGAATCCTGGCGCCCCAGCCAACCGCTCCTGATATGATTGCCTGCCTGGAATATGGGGCCATCCTGCCCGAGACATGCGCAATGCGCATAGCGGGAAGACCGACTTGCTGCATTGCAGCATGGCGGCGCTCGACTTATCCTCGGACGATCAGCAATGACAATGGTCAGGAGCCTCGGATGGCACTTTCAGCAAACAGCGCCTTGCGCGATTTTCCTGAGAATCGTGGAATTCTCCGAGCGATGGCGGAGTTCTTCGTGATGTTCAGGGCGGCGGTCGAAGCCTCTAATGCTGTGCAGAACGGGCGTCGCCCTTCGGCGGAAGCTCTTGAAAAGCTGGGGATTTCGGCTGATGCTTTCTCTGGCCCTGCGGCCTGAAGGGCGGCGCGATCCTGCAGGGCTGAAACCCGCCGGTTGCGGCTGGTCTTGGCGCAAGCGCCTTCAACCTCGCGCCGCCAGTGCCTCTGACAGAAGATCCCTTACCACATCCCCCGGCACATCCGGCGCGACAAAGGCATCACCGATGCCGCGCGCCAGCACAAAGTGCAACTGACCGTCGACCACCTTTTTGTCCTGCGCCATCAGGGCCAGCAGCGCCTCGGCTCCGGGCAGGTCGCCCGGAATATCCTTCAGGTCCACCTTGGTTCCCATAGCGTGCAGATGGGCGCGCACCCGGCTGGGAGCCTCTTGCGCACACAGGCCAAGGCGCTGCGACAGCTCGAATGCCAGCGCGCAGCCGATCGCAACACCTTCACCATGCAGCAGCCTTTCAGAGTAGCCGGTCGCTTTCTCCAGAGCATGACAGAAGGTGTGGCCAAGGTTCAACAACGCGCGCTCGCCCTCCTCGGTCTCGTCGCGGCTGACGATGCCCGCCTTCATCTCGACCGATCGGCGCACTGCATATTGGCGCAGGGCAGCATCACCCGCCATTGCGGGGGCGTTCACCTCCAGCCAGTCGAAAAACGCCGCATCCCCAAGCAACCCGTATTTCACCACCTCGCCATAGCCGGCCAGAAAGTCGCGATCCGGCAAGGAGCCCAGAACGTCGATATCGGCCAGCACCAGTGTCGGCTGATGGAAGGCCCCGACCAGGTTCTTTCCCTGCGCGGTGTTGATCCCAGTCTTGCCGCCGACCGAGCTGTCGACCTGTGACAAAAGCGTGGTAGGGATCTGCACGAAGCGCACCCCGCGCCGCAGCACCGCCGCCGCAAAGCCCGCCAGATCGCCGATCACCCCGCCACCGAAGGCCACCACGATATCGCGCCGCTCGATCTTCTGCGCCAGCAGCCATTCGGTGGCCCGGGCAAATTCCGGCCAGCCCTTGGTGCCCTCCCCCGCAGGCAGGGCGAGGGAAGTGGCCGCGATTCCCTGCGCCGCAAAGGACGCGAGCAAGCGGTCAAGGTGCAGCCTGGCCACTGTCTCATCGGTGACCACAGCGACCTTGCGCCGCCGCAGGAACGGCAGGATCTGCGCGCCTGCCGCTTCGATCAGCCCGGGGCCGATCCGTACCTCATAGCTGCGCGCGCCCAGATCGACGCGAACCACTTCCACCGTCATTCGGTTTCTCCTTCAAGGACGTCAGGGCGCGCGCGCAGCGCGTCGAGCACCCGTTCCGCCATGCCCTCGATCGATAGATCGGGGCTGGCATCGACCGTCACATCGGCCTGACGGTAATAGGGCACGCGCGAGTCATACAATGCGCGCAGGGTGTCGCGCGGGTTTGACGTGCGCAACAGCGGACGGGTCGCCTTGTGCCGGACCCGGTTCCACAGCAGATCAAGGTCGGCACGCAGCCAGACCGCCACCCCGACCTCGGAAATCAGGCGGCGGTTGCCCTCGGCGAGGTAAGCGCCCCCCCCGGTCGACAGCACGCAAGGCGGGCCGCGCAGCAGGCGGGCCAGCACCTCGGATTCGCGGGCGCGGAAGAACGGTTCACCATCGCGTTCGAATATCTCGGCAATCGAACGATTGGCGGCACGGGTGATTTCCTCGTCCGAATCAAGAAAGGCAACCCCCAGCGCCTGGGCCAGTGCGGTGCCCACCGCGGTCTTGCCCGCCCCCATCATCCCGACCATGGCGACCGTCTTTTTCAGGCGTGCCACGCTGCCTCCTTCACATCCCTGGCCGCGCGGGGCCGTCATTGCCTGCAACAGCGATGTTTCGCCCGCATCACGCGCATTTTTTTGTTCATGGCGTGAACTCGCCGTGAATGCCATATATAATCGCGCGGAATGTCGCCACGACCGGGCCTTGCGGAGCCGGATGCGCGGTGTACCGACAGAGCGGCTGTGACAAAACGGCGGGGTGAACCCGTGACGCGCAGAAAAATCGGGCTGAAAGGGCAGATGGCAATGGTGGGGCGTATCCTCAAGGCGGTGATTGTATTGGGTATCGTGGGTTTTGCTGCATTGACGGGTTATGCGTATCTGGCTGACCTGTCGCCCGATCAGACCGAAGTCACGGTTCCGGTGACGCTGAATGCCGACTGAGGCAGGTCTTCCTGCGCTGTGCTGCGTGCTGATCTGGGCTGCAGGCCCGGTCTGGGCCGATGATCCGCTATCCGCCATTGACTGGCTGTCAAGCTCCGTGGTCGCACCGGCCGGGTCTGCCATCGGCACGCCCGCCATGCCGGCAGAGGCCCCGGTGACGACCGGAGGGGCCTTGCCGCAGGATGTGGCGGTGTCGGTGCTGGGTGGCCTGTCGCCCGATGCAATCGGGCTGTTGTCGCCTGCAACCACCGGCCTGCCGCGCGATCTGTGGGGCATGGGGCTGGAAGAAGAGGTGCGCGCGGCAATCGCCAAAGACCGCAGCGACCTGCTGCCCGCTCTGCAATCGCTGACGATGACTATGATGCTGGCCGAAGCCGCCCCGCCGCCCGACAGTTCCGGCAAGGGAGCGCTGCTGCTGGCCCGGATCGACCGGTTGCTGGCCATGGGCGCGCTGGATCAGGCGGCCGCGCTGCTCGATGCCGCCCCACCCGGCGACCCGGAGCTATTCCGCCGGGCCTTTGACGTGGCGCTGCTGACCGGAAATGAGGAGCACGGCTGCGAAATGATGCAGGCCACGCCCAATCTGGCCCCGACCTTTCCCGCCCGCATCTTTTGCGTCGCCCGCTCCGGCGACTGGAACGCGGCGGCACTGACGCTGCGCACCGCCCAGGCACTTGGCTATGTGACCGAGGAAGAGGATTCGCTGCTGTCGCGCTTTCTTGACCCCGACCTGTATGAGGGCGACGCCTTGCCACCGATTCCCGCCCGGATGACACCGCTTTCCTGGCGCATGTTCGAGGCGATCGGCGAGCCGCAATCGACCGCCACCCTGCCGCTGGCCTTTGCCCATGCCGAATTGCGCGAAACCGCCGGATGGAAAAGCCAGATCGAATCGGCAGAGCGGCTGGCAAGGGCGGGGGTGATCGCGCCGAACGTGCTGCTGGGCCTGTATACCGAGCGGTTGCCCGCCGCCTCCGGCGGGGTCTGGGACCGGGTGGATGCGTTCCAGCGGTTCGACACGGCCCTGCGCGCCGGTGATCCGGGGGCGGTGGCGCAAAGCCTGCCCGCCGCCTGGGCGCGGATGGCCGAGGCCGAGCTGGAGGTGCCTTTTGCCACGCTGTTTGCCGACGATCTGTCACGCCTGCCGCTGACGGGTCAGGCCGGGCGCATCGCCTTTGAACTGGGCCTGCTTTCGCCGCGCTATAAGCGCATCGCAGCGGCCCGCAAGGCAGAAACCCCGCGTGAAACATTTCTGATCGGGCTGGCCACCGGGTCACTCTCGGGGGCGATCCCGCCCGACACGCTGGGCCGCGCGATTGCTCCGGCGTTTCTGCGGACCGGGGCGGCGCCGGAATTTGCCACCCTGACCCAGCAGCGCCGGATGGGAGAGGCGATCCTGCTTGCCATCGAGAAGATCGGGCGCGGGGTGCAGGGCGATCTGTCGGGCGTCACCGATGGTCTGGCCTTTCTGCGCCATATCGGGCTGGAGGATACCGCGCGCCAGACCGCGCTGGAGCTTATGCTGCTGGAGCGGCGCGGATGAGTGTGGGTCCCGCCACATCTGACGGTTGGATCTCGACCTTTCTCGATGCCCATGCTGCCGAACTGGGGGCTGCGCGCAACACGCAACTGGGTTATGGCCGCGATCTGAAGGATTTTGCCGGATGGGCCGCACATCGGGGCATCGGTTTTGCGACCCTTACGCGCGAGGATGTGGAGGCCTATCTGGTCTCCTGCGATGCAAATGGCCTGTCAAAGGCCACCCGCGCCCGTCGCCTGTCATCGATCCGGCAGATGTATCGCTTTGCCCATGAAGAGGGCTGGCGTGCCGACAATCCGGCGATCCGGATCAAGGGGCCGGGGGCGGTGCAGCGCCTGCCCGATGCGCTGTCTCAAGCCGATGTCATCCGGCTGATGGACGCCGCCCGCAGCCATGGCCGCACCGCTGCGGACCGCGCCCGAAATACCGCTCTTCTGGAACTGGTCTATGCCACCGGCATGCGGGTGACCGAGTTGGTCAGCCTGCCGGTTTCCGCCGCGCGCGGCGATCCGCGCATGATCCTTGTGCGCGGCAAGGGTGACAAGGAACGGATGGTGCCGCTGTCGGGCCCCGCCCGCGAGGCACTTGCCGCTTGGCTGGAGCATCGCGATACGGCCGAAGACAAGACCCGCATGGCGGGGCATGCCCCGTCACGCCAGTTGTTCCCCGGCCCGGGGGCAGAGGGGCATCTGACCCGGCAACATTTCCACCTGATGCTGAAGGATATCGCCGTTGCCGCCGGGGTGTCCCCCGCAAGGGTCACGCCCCACGCCCTGCGCCATGCCTTTGCCACGCATCTGCTGGCGGGCGGGGCCGATCTGCGGGTGATCCAGACCCTGCTGGGCCATGCCGACCTTTCGAGCACCGAGATTTACACCCATGTGCTGGATGATCATCTGAAGTCACTGGTGCTGGAACACCACCCGCTGGCAAAACCTGCCAAGGGTTCTTGAAGCCCCGCGCGTCACGCCCGATAATCCGATCATCCCTTCAACAGAAAAAAAGACCCAAATGGAAAATGCTGCCCTCGACTCCGCCTTCTGGCTGACGGCCGCGGGAATAATGTGTCTGCTGGTGCTGTCTGCCTTTTTCTCCGGGTCGGAAACCGCCCTGACCGCCGCCTCTCGTGCCAAGCTGAAAACCAGCGCCGACAAGGGCTCGCTGGGCGCGCAGTCGGCGATGAAGATCACCGAAGACAACGAGCGGATGATCGGTGCGATCCTGCTGGGCAACAACGTCGTCAACATTCTGTCGGCCTCGCTGGCGACGGCTCTGCTGACCCGGATGCTCGGCGATTCCGGAGTGGCTTTTGCCACATTGGGCATGACCATTCTGGTGCTGATCTTCGGCGAGGTGCTGCCCAAGACACTTGCCATCACCTTCCCCGAAGCCTTTGCCACCCGCGTCGCCCCGGTGATCCGGGTGCTGATCCTGATCTTCTCGCCGATCGTTTCGGTCGTCCGGGTGCTGGTGCGGGGTGTTTTGCGCCTTTTCGGCGTCAAGGCCGACCCCGAGGGCAAGATCCTTGCCCTGCGTGAGGAAATCATGGGCGCGATCGCGCTGGGCCATTCCGAAGGCGCTGTGGAAAAGGAAGACCGCGACCGTCTGCTGGGCGCGCTGGATCTGGGCAGCCGCACGGTGGATGAGATCATGCGCCACCGCCGCCATATCGAGATGCTGGATGCCGATCTTTCGCCCGATGACATCCTGACCAAGGTGCTGGCCTCGCCCCACACCCGCCTGCCGCTGTTTCGCGGCGACGAGGAGAATATTCTGGGCGTCGTCCATGCCAAGGACTTGTTGCGCGAGGTGGACCGGCTGTTGCGGACGGCCGACGGAACCCTTGGCTCGCTCAAGGATCTGGATATCGTCAAGGTGGCGATGAAGCCCTATTTCATCCCCGACACCACCGCGCTGGATGAACAGATGCGGCAGTTCCTGAAACGCCGCACGCATTTCGCGCTGGTGGTGGATGAATACGGCGGTTTGCAGGGGCTGATCACGCTGGAAGATATCCTTGAGGAAATCGTTGGCGAGATCACCGATGAATTCGACGTTGTGCAAAAAGAATCTGCGCTGAAACGGGCCGAAAATGGCGACTATCTGATCGAAGGCCAGATGACGATCCGCGATCTGAACCGGGCGCTGGACTGGAACCTGCCGGATGATGAGGCCAATACCATCGCCGGTCTGGTGATCCACGAGGCGCAGATGATCCCGAACGAAGGGCAGGCCTTCAGCTTTCACGGCTTCCGCTTTGAAGTGGTGCAAAAGCGCGAAAACCGCATAGTGAAGCTGAAGCTGCGGGCGCTGTAACGCGCGCCGGGCAAGGCACCCCTGCCCGGCTTTTGCCGTCACCGCTTCTTGAACAACGACCCCAGCACGCCGCGCACGACAGCCTGACCCGACTTTGTGCCAAGCTGGCGCGCGAAGCTTTTGGCAAAGGCCTCGCCCACGGAATCGCTGCTACGGCGGGTGGTTTTCGGCGCCGGCGCCGAGCTGCGGGTATTGCCACCCTCATAGCGGCGGCCCCGGCTGAATTCCTCCGAATCTTCGCGCAAATTGGTATCGCCCAGCTGCGGCTCGGCCCCGGCTGCTTGTGCCGCCTCTGCCGCCGCCTTTTGCTCGCGCGCGCGCAGCCGCTCATAGGCGCTGTCGCGGTCGATCACCGTGTCGTATTTGCCCGCGAGCGGCGAGGCCGCCATCAGGTGCGCCCGCACATCCGGCGTGATCGGGCCAAGCATGCTGGACGGTGGGCGGATCAGCGTGCGCTGCACGATGCCGGGGATACCCTTCTTCTCAAGGAAAGACGTCACCGCCTCGCCGGTGCCGACCTCGCGGATCGCGTCTTCGGTCTTGAACTCCGGGTTGTCGCGATAGGTCTGAGCGGCAAGGCGCAGATCTTTCTGATCCTTGGCGGTAAAGGCGCGCAAAGCGTGCTGCACCCTGTTGCCCAACTGGCCGAGGATGGTGTCGGGCACATCCGCCGGGTTCTGGGTGATGAAATACACCCCCACCCCTTTCGACCGGATCAACCGCGCCACCTGTTCCACCTTTTGCACCAGCGCGCGGGGGGCGTCGGTGAACAAAAGATGCGCCTCGTCGAAAAAGAACACCAGCTTGGGTTGGTCGGGGTTGCCCACCTCGGGCAGGGTTTCGAACAGCTCGGACAGCAGCCACAGAAGAAACGTCGCATACATGCGCGGGCTGTTCATCAGCCGGTCAGCGGCCAGAATGTTGATCCGGCCCATGCCACCCGGGTCGGTCAGCATCAGATCGGCCAGATCCAGCGCCGGTTCGCCAAAGAACCCCGCGCCGCCCTCATTCTCCAGCACCAGCAAGCGGCGCTGGATCGCGCCGATGGATGCGGTCGCGACCAGCCCGTAGCGGGTGGAGATCGCGCTGGCATTCTCACCGATGAAGACCAGCAGCGCCTGCAGATCCTTGAGATCCAGCAGCGGCAGTTCTTCCTCATCCGCCAGCCGGAAGGCGACGTTCAGCACCCCTTCCTGCGCGTCGGTCAGTTCCAGCAGACGCGCGAGCAACAATGGCCCCATCTCGGCCACAGTGGCGCGGATCGGGTGGCCTTGCTGGCCGAACAGATCCCAGAACGTCACCGGAAAGGCGCGGTACTGCAGATCCAGTCCGATGGTGGCGGCGCGCTTCAGGAACGGCTCGTGCAGCTTGCCCGCCGGGTCGCCCGCAACCGCGAGACCTGACAGATCGCCCTTCACATCGGACAGGAATACCGGGACGCCTGCGGCAGAGAATCCTTCGGCAAGGATCTGCAGCGTTACAGTCTTGCCGGTGCCGGTGGCCCCCGCAATCAGGCCGTGGCGGTTGCCATAACCCAGAAGCAAGCCCTGCGGAACGCCGTAGCCAGCCCCCCCGCCACCGACAAAAATAGAAGGCTCTTCTGACACCAGCCGTCTCCCTGTTGCTTGCCTGCTCTGCGCAGGTCAGGCCATGCGCGGACCAAACATACTATGTTAACCCGTTGACGCCAGTCTTCATCGCAGGGACACAGAGTGCCGGGCCGCAGCTTTGCCCGCCATCGGGGTCGCAACAGGCAAATGCTGCGGCATTTGCTCATGTTTTACAGGCGGAATTGTGATCCGATTCCCGGTTGACGCCTGCAAAATTCCACCGTAGCGTCAGCGCCATGAAGTCGGCCAGTCCGACAGGGAGCAAATAATAAACTCGGAAAAGGGCCGGACCACTGGCCCTTTTTCTATGTTCCCATTAGAAATCCATCGTTTTTCCAATCGGTTTCCAGCGTTCCGCAGGCCATGGCCGCGCCGCGACGGGTCACGCTTTTGGCACCTGACAGGTTCGGCGCAACATGCTAGAGCGGCGACAGCGGTGAAAACCAAAGCAGCGACAGATGGACGTGACATGACCTTTCCAGCGATATCTTCCCTTTCGAAATCCCTTGCACTCGCCGCTCTGCTGGCGGCATCCGTGGCCCCCGGCGTCTGGGCGCAAGAGACGACACCCCCCGCCGCCGCCGAAGCCACCGATGCTGCTCCGGCGGCGGTTGATCCCGGTTTGTCGATGGGGACGGAAGTTGGCGCGGATGGTCAGCCGGTCACCGATGGCGTCGGCACCTCTTATCTCGAGGCCAGTTTCGACGCCTGGGAACAGCGCTGCATCCGCACCGAAGATGGCTCTGACCCCTGCCAGCTGTATCAACTGCTGAAAGACTCCGAAGGCAATGCCGTGGCAGAGTTCAGCCTGTTCAACCTGCCAGCTGGCGGTCAGGCCGTTGCCGGGGCAACCGTGGTGGTGCCGCTGGAGACGCTGCTGACCGAAAACTTGCTGATGGCCGTTGATGGCGGGCAGGCCCGGGTCTACCCCTTTACCTTCTGCTCCACCATCGGTTGCGTCGCGCGCATCGGCTTTACCGCCGCCGAGGTTGAACAGTTCAAACGGGGTGCCAAGGCTGCCATCACCATCGTTCCGGTGGTTGCCCCCGATCAGAAAGTGTCGGTGGATGTTTCGCTCAAGGGCTTTACCGCAGGCTTTGCGGCGGTGTCCGCCACCAACCCATAAGCCCCGGCGTCCCCGAACGCACAGGCCGCGTCCGATGGGCGCGGCCTTTTGAATGGAAGGTCAGATCCGGAAAGTCAGATCCGCCGCAGCACCAGCACCGCGTTCAGCCCGCCAAATGCAAAGGCATTGGTCATCGCCACCTTCACATCGGCCTGCCGCGCGGTATTGGGCACCACATCCAGGGCGCAGGCGGGATCAGGTTGCTGATAGCCCAGCGTCGGGGCCACCACCCCGTCGCGCAATGCCATCAGACAAGCGAGCGCCTCCACCGCGCCGGTGCCGCCGATGATATGGCCATGTGCGGCCTTGGTCGATGAGACGAGCGGAGGCTTGCCGTCAAACACGGTGCGGATCGCCGCGGCCTCGTTCGCATCATTGGCTTTGGTGCCGGTGCCATGGGCGTTGATATAGCCGACCTGCCCCGGCTCCACCCCCGCATCCTCCAGCGCGCCGCGCATCGCACGCACTGCGCCATCGGCAGACGGCATCACGATGTCATGCGCATCCGAACACATCGAAAACCCGACCACCTCGGCCAGGATAGTGGCACCACGGGAGCGGGCGTGTTTATAGGCCTCAAACACAAAGACCGCCGCGCCCTCGCCCTGCACCATGCCGCTGCGGTCAGCGGAAAACGGGCGGCAGGCGTCGGTCGCCATCACGCGCAGCCCTTCCCAGGCTTTCAACCCGCCAAAGGTCAGCATCGCCTCGGCCCCGCCGGTCAGCATCACCGGGGCCGCACCAGAGCGGATCATCTGGAACGCCAGGCCCATGGCATGATTGGAGCTGGCGCAGGCGGTCGAGACGGAAAACGCCGGGCCGCGCAGCCCGTAGGCCATGCTGATATGGCTGACCCCGGCGCTGGCCATCAAGCGCGGCACGGTCAGCGGATGCACCCGGTTCTTGCCTTCGGCATAGACCGCGCGGTAGCTGTCGTCGATGGTCCCCAGCCCGCCGCCGGCCGTGCCCAGAATGACCCCGGAGCGCAGGGCGAGCGCCTCATCGAACACCAGTCCCGACTGCGCCACCGCCTGCCGCGCCGACCACAGCGCGAACTGGGTCATCCGGTCATAAAGGCTGAGGCCGCGCAGATCGAAATGCTCGGTCGCGGTCCAGTCGCGGACCTGCCCCGCAACACGGATCGCCAGACGGTCGACATCCGGAATATCCAGCGGACCGATACCACCCCGCCCGTTGGCGAAGGCATCAAGGGTCGAAGGCACGTCATGGCCAAGGGCATTGATGGTGCCCGCGCCGGTGATCACAACTCTGGGCATAAAGGATCAGGCGGCCTTTTGCGAAACGAGGCCTTCGACCGCCTGAATGATCGCGCCGACCGACGACAGGTCAAAGTCGTCCTTGCCGGGATCATTGGCGTTGAACGGCACCGCGATGTCGAATGTCTCTTCCAGCGCGAACACCAGTTCCACCATCGCCAGACTGTCCAGTGCCAGTGCATCCAGCTTGGTGTCGATGGTCAGATCGCCGGGCTCCAGCAAAGCTTTTTCGGCAATGATCCCGATAATGGTCTGTGCGGTCTGGGTCATGATGCGATCGTTCCTTCCTGTTCACGCGCCTTATAGAAAGCCTTCATGACTTCTGGATGACTTTTTCGATTGCGGCAACCTTTGCGGCCAGACGCGGCAGACGACGCAGTGCTTTCTGTATCTCGACATGGGTTTCCAGCTTTACCGCCGGATAGCCCAGCAGCACCCGCCCGGCGGGCGCATTGGTGAACACCTTGGTCGCCCCGCCGCAGATCACATCATCGCCGACAAAGATATTGTCATTCACCCCGCATTGCCCGGCCAGCACCACCCGGTTGCCGATCCGCGCCGAGCCGGCCACGCCAACCTGCCCGCACAGCAGGCAATCATCCCCCACCTGCACATTGTGGCCGATATGAACCAGGTTATCGAGTTTCGTGCCGTTGCCGATCGTGGTGTCGCGGATCGTGCCCCGGTCGATGCAGACATTGGCCCCGATCTCCACATCATCGCCAATGCTGACAGCGCCAAGTGAGTGGATGCGCGTCCAGCTTTGCGCCCGGATCGCCTCGCGCTGGCCCAGCGTTTCGCGGATTTCCTCCACGCCAGACTTCTCTGGGGTGACAAAGGAAAACCCGTCCGCCCCGATCACCGCCCCCGGCTGGCACAGAAAGCGCGCGCCGATCGTCACCCGCGCGCCGATCCGCGCGCCTTGCAGGATCAGCGCATCCGCGCCGATATGTGCGTGTTCGGCAATGCTGACATGGCTGGCGATGCGGGCACCGCGGCCAATGACCACCCCTGCCCCGATAGTGACAAACGGCCCGATGGCCGCGCCCTCGCCAATCTGCGCTGAGGGGTCAATCACGCTCATCGCATGGATACCCGGTGCAATCGCCGGGCCCGGATCGAGCATTTCGGTCAGCCCGGCCATTGCCAGCCGCCCGCGCGGCGCAAAGATCGCGGCCTGCAACCCAAGCGCCTGCCAGTCGGCCCCCGGCCACAGCATCGCCGCCCGTGCCTGCCCCTGGGCGATCCCCTCCGCATATTTCGGGTTCACCGCCAGCGCCAGATCCTCGGGCCCGGCCTGCTGCGGCTCTGCCGCGCCGCGCACCACCAGCGTGCCATCGCCCGCAAACTCCGCCCCGAGGGCGGCGGCAATGTCGGCAATACGGTGGGTCATGGTAAAACTCCTGTCGCCGCATCCTTGCGGCAGACAGGGATTTTAGCCCTGAACCGACGGCAAGGCCACCCCGGCCGCCTCAAGCGCCTGAAACAGTTTGGCGTCGCGACCATAGACATCGCGGCGATAGGTCATCTGGCCCTTGGCCCCCGGCCAGGCGGTGAAATACACCAGATGCACCGGCACCTTCTTTTCCAGCTTCACCGTGGTTTCGTTCCGGGTTTTCAGATGCCGCGCAAATTCAGCCTGCGGGTCATCGGACTGCAACGACAGCAGCGCATAGGCAAAATCGAACGGGTCTGCCAGACGGATGCAGCCGTGGCTATAGGCGCGCACATCATGCGAAAATAGGTTTTTCGCAGGCGTATCATGCAGATAGATGTTATACTTGTTCGGGAACATGAACTTGACCAACCCCAGTGCATTGCCATCGGATGGCGGCTGGCGCAGACCAAAGGGAAAGGTCCGCGCGGAATAGCCGGCAAAGTTCACCGCACCGCGCGGCACCACACGACCCCGGTTGTCGATCACCTGCAGATGGCTGACCGCATTCGGATTGCTCTGCAACAAGGGCAGATATTCCTTGACGATGATGGAGCGTGGCACACCCCAGCTGGGATTGATCACGATATGCGCCATCTGATCCGAAAACTCGGGCGTGTGCTGATCCATCACATCCTTGCCGATCACCGCGCGCGTCTCGAAAACGACCTTGCCGTTCTCGATGATCTTCGAGGTGAAATCCGGCAGGTTGACCCAGATATGGCGGTCGCCCAGCGGGGTGTCATGCATCCAGCGCACCCGCTCCATCGCCACGATGACCGATTTCAGCCGTTCCTCGGGGGCGATGTTCAGCGCGGCGATGGTGTCTGCAGAGGCGGCGCCATCGGCCGTCAGCCCATGGTCAAGCTGAAAGCGCTGCACAGCGTTCTGCAGCGTCGCATCATAGCTGCCGGTGGCCGAACGGGTCAGATACCCCATCGCGATCAGGCGGTCGCGCAATGCCACCACCGCATCGCCACGATCACCGGGGGCCAGCGCCCCGGCCCTGACCGCCGGGCCCCATCCGCCTTGGGCGATCCGACTTTCCAGCGCCAGCTTGGCCCGCATCAGCTGCGCATAGCGCGGCGCGGTCGGCAGCAGGCCCTGCAGCACCTGGGCCGGGTTGCGGGTCTGCATCTGAGCCAGCAGAACCGCCGGATCAGGCCGCGCGATCTCGCGCACGATGCCGGGATCAACCACTTTCGGATCGGTCGCCCCGGTCTTCACATCGCGCGCATAGGCCAGATAGGCGCGGGTCAGCGCAACCTCGGCCCTTGCACGGTCGCCTTCGGTCAGCGCGCTGCCCAGCAGTGCCGTCAGCCGGGCGGCATCATAGCGCGCGACCGGCAGACCGTGTTCGCCCGCCCGCGACAGCGCTGAGAGCAAGGCGGCCCGGCGCCCGGCATCCTGCTGCCCCGTGCCGGTCCACAATGTGCGGTAACCGTTGTCACGATAGAATGCGGCGATCGCCTCATCTTCGGCAGCCTCGACCGCGATGGTCTGCATGAACGGGCTGGGAAATGCCTGCGCCAGCAAGGGTGCCTGTGCGGCAAAGACCAGAAAAGTGGCAGACAGAAGAAACCCGCGCACCGCCGCAGCACCATTCAGTCGAGTCATCGTGACACTATCCCTGTCGATCAAAAGCATATTTCCCCGACTTTCCGCGAAGTTGGCAGCACTGTCCATTCACGTTCCGGCCAGAAGAACACGATCGCGCCGGATTTCGTTACTTTCCGGCAACAGTGGACTAGGAAAAATGCAGCGCATTGCCTGGGCGGCTTTCAGCAAAAATTTGCCGATGGGCGTTAATCCGGGAACCAGCGGAGAATCTGCGCTTGGGTTGAAAAACATGCTGTGGCATAAGACTGGCACACTTGGGGATGAAGTGCAGACGAACCACCGTCTAGGTGGTCACATAATGCGACGGGACAGGCGCTAGAATGGCAGATACATCGAAGTTGGGACTTTCGCGGCGTGGCCTGCTGGGCGCGTTTGCAGCGTCTCTGGTGATTGCGGCTCCGACTTACTCCAACGCTTTCGGACTGTTGCGCGGGGCCGGCGACATTCGCCGCATCCGCATGTATTCCGGTCGAACCGGGGAAAGCATTGACACGATCTACTGGATCGAAGGGAAGTACATTCCCGAAGTCATGACTGAAATCAATCACTTCATGCGCGACTGGCGGTCGAATGATGTGACAAAGATCGACGCACGTACCGTGGATATCATGGCCGCGGCCCACCGTCTGATGGATGTGAAAGAACCCTATATGATGTTGTCGGGCTACCGCAGCCCACGCACCAATGCGATGTTGCGTTCACAATCCGGCGGTGTCGCCAAAAACTCGCTCCATCTCAAGGGTCAGGCGGCGGATCTGCGGCTCAAGTCGCGTTCGGTCGGTCAGATGGCCAAGGCGGCGGCGGCCTGTGCCTCTGGCGGGGTGGGCCGTTACTCGCGGTCGAACTTCGTGCATATGGATTGCGGCCCTGTCCGCACCTGGGGCGGCTGACAGCAGGCAGAGCGGAAAATTCGCAGAATTTTCGTGAAAAGGCACCCCTCGGGGTGCCTTTCTCGTTTGCGCGATTGTTCTCGCCCCGGCGTCAATCCTCGTCTTCTGCAGCGGCTTTCGCCGCTGCCAGCGCCCGGCCGCGATAGCCCATGGCGATGACGAATTTCTCGGAACTGTCCGACCGACTTGCCGGAGGTTTCACATTGGCAACCTTGGTGAAGTTCTTCTTCAACATGGCCTGCATGGTGTTCTCTGCCCCGCCTGCCAGAACCTTGGCGACAAAGGTGCCGCCGTCCTCCAGCACATCAAAGGCGAAATCCAGCGCCGCCTCGATCAGCGCCACAATGCGCAGGTGGTCGGTCGCCTTGTGCCCCGATGCCGCCGCCGCCATGTCCGACATCACCACATCCGCACGCCCGCCCAGCCAGCCCTTCACCAGATCATCCGCGCCGTCGGACAGGAAATCCAGCTGGTGCAGCTCGGCGCCGGGAATCGGCTCCACCTCCTGCAAATCGACGCCCAGCACGGTGCCCACCGGCTTTTTCGGGTTCTGCGACAGCGCGTTTACCCGCACGACCGCCACCTGACACCACCCGCCGGGCGCGCAGCCCAGATCCACCACCCGCGCCCCCGGCTTCAGGAACCCATAGCGGTCATCCAGTTCCGAGATCTTGTAGGCGGCGCGACCGCGAAAACCCTCCTTGCGCGCGCGGATCACGTAAGGGTCGTTCAACTGCCGCTCCAGCCACAGGGTGGACGACAGTTTGCGGCCCTTGGCGGTTTTCACCCGCACCCGCAGCTCACGCTGGCCACGGCCGGAAATGTTCTTTTCACTCATGTGAACGGTCCTTCGGTCAACACGCCATCGGCGGTCATCTGGGCATACAAAAGCCCCTCGCGCAGGCCACGGTCGGCCACGGAAAGGCGGTCGGTAGGCCATATCCGCATCAGGGCCTGAAGGATAGCCGCGCCGGACATGATCAGCGCATGCCGGTCACGCCCGATGCGCGGATCGGTGCGCCGCCCCTCCGGCCCCAGAGCGAGGTAATCACGGATCACGAAATCAATCTGGTCGCTGGTCATCTGCAAGCCGTCCACCTTGGTCCGGTCATAACGGCGCAGCCCAAGATAGCTGGCCGCCACCGTCGTCACCGTGCCGGAGGTGCCGATGATCTGGAACCCTTCGCGCGGGTGCTGGGCATTATAAGGCGAGAAGCTGGCCAATTGCTCCTCAAAAAACCAGCTCATCAGTGCAAAGCGCGCGGCATCATCCTCGACATCGCCGAACTGGTCACGCAAGGTCGCCACCCCGAGCGGCACCGAAATCCAGTCCACCACCCGCGCCCCGCCCTCGGGCTGGGCATTGAAGCCGCTGTGCAGGCTCATGATCGCGCGCGGGCGATCCTCGGGCACAACGCCGGACAGATCAATCCAGACCAGCTCGGTCGAGCCGCCGCCGATATCCACCACCAGCAACTGTTCGGTCCGCTCATTGACCAGCGGCGCGCAGGAAATCACCGCCAGCCGCGCCTCTTCCTCGGGCGGGATGATTTCCAGCGCCAGCCCGGTCTCGCGCTTGACCTGGCGGATGAAATCGCGCGCGTTGCGGGCGCGGCGGCAGGCCTCGGTCGCGACCAGACGCATGCGAATGACACCATGACGCTCGATCTTCTTCTGGCAGATCCGAAGCGCCTGAACCGTCCGTCCCATTGACGCACGCGAAAGCCGACCCGAGGCTTCAAGCCCGATGCCCAACTGGACAGTCTTGGAAAAGCTGTCCACGATCGTGAACTGGCTGCCCTTTGGCTGGGCAATCAGCATCCGGCAACTGTTGGTGCCGAGGTCAAGCGCCGCGTATAGCGTGCCATGCCCCGGCTTTTGAGGGGGTGACGATTCGGCGACACGAGAGCCTTTGTCAGGCTCTATCGGTGTTTGCGACGCGCCCCCCCCCCGGGGACGCTCGGGCGTCATGGCCGCCCTCCATATGTGGTTGTCATGAACGTAGCGCTGATCCCCCCCTGCCGCAAGCACTCATCCGCTGAGCGGAGTCGGCCGCCGCGAACAGCGGTTGTGCATGATCCTCGCGGGAATTCTCCACCCAAGGCTGTTGCCGCTGTGCTCCAGACGGCCCGTCACAGGGTGACGGGTCGCAGATGCGATGCGCGATGTCGAAAACGCACCCTTCTGTCGCGAATGGACGATTAGAACGGTGTGAACGCGGATCAGGGGAATCAAGCCATGGCAGAGGTGACGGTGGTCTATTGGCGCGATATTCCGGCCCAGGTGATTGTGGGCAAGGGTCGGCGCGGGGCCAAGGTGCAGCTGACCGAGCGTTTTGAGCAGGCGATCGACCGCTGCGCGATGAAGATCGGCGCCAAGGATGCCGATGCCTATCTGGCCGAATGGCGCAAAGCCCCCGCCTATGAGGTGGAGGGCGAGCAGGAAGATGTCGCCCGCGCCGAGGCCGCCCGGCTGGAATCTACCTATGACACCGAACGTCTGAAAGCACTGATCGCCGCGGATGGCTGGGCAAAAGCCTGAGGCACCACGCATGACCCGATGGGAGAGGTTGATGGCACTGTTCAATTTCCGCAGCAAGACCGCGCAAGCGCCCGCCCCATCCGAGAGTCGGTTAGAGGCCTTTCTGCACGGCTATTCCATCGAGGTGATGCCGCGCACCGCCGAAAAGGTCGAGGATTTCCGCGCGCTGCTGCCTGCGGGAACCCGCGTCTACATAGCCCATATCGACGGCACCCCGATCGACGAGATGGTGGCGACCGCGCGGCGTCTGGCCGATGAGGGCTTCACCGCCATGCCGCATTTTCCGGCCCGCATCATCAAGGACCGGGCGGAGCTGACCGATTGGGTCGTACGATACCGCGATGTCGGCGTGCGGCAGGGCCTGCTTCTGGCGGGTGGTGTGGCGCAGCCGTTGGGCGAATTCCACACCTCGATGCAATTGCTGGAGTCAGGCGCGTTCGACGGCTTTGACCGCCTGCACGTTGCCGGCCATCCCGAGGGGAACCGCGACATTGATCCCGATGGCTCTGACCGCATGGTGATGGAGGCCGCACGCTGGAAATCGGCCTTTGCCGAGCGCACTGATGCACAGATGGCGATGGCCACGCAGTTCTGCTTTGATGCAGGTCCGGTGATCGACTGGGTCAATCGCCTGCAGGCCGAGGGTGTTGCACTGCCGGTGCATATCGGCGTGGCTGGGCCCGCCAAACTGCAGACCCTGATCAAATTTGCCATCGCCTGCGGGGTTGGCCCCTCATTGAAAGTGTTGCAAAAGCGCGCGATGGATGTGACCAAGCTTCTGATGCCCTATGAGCCGACAGATGTGCTGAAAGCGCTTGCCGCCCACAAGGCAGCAAACCCCGGCTTTGGCATCGAACAGGTGCATTTCTTCCCACTCGGGGGAATCAGGACCAATGCCCAATGGGTGACAGAACACGGCGGCGCTGCTGGCAAACCCGCCAAGGCTGCTTGAGAAAAAGGTTGAAGAATGACCCGCACTGTACTTGAATCCAAAACAAAAACAGTGATCATCGGTTTTGACGAGCCGTTTTGTGTTATCGGCGAGCGGATCAACCCCACCGGGCGCAAGAAACTGGCCGCCGAGCTGGAGGCGGGAAATTTCGAAACCGTGATCCGCGACGCGCTGGAGCAGGTCGCCTGTGGTGCCACTGTGCTGGATGTGAACTCGGGCGCTGTGTTCACCAACAAGATGGCGATCGACCCGCGCTATGCCGACAACAACTTTGTCGAGCCGCCGCTGATGAAGGCCTTGATCGAGATCATCCAGCAAACTGTCGACGTGCCCTTGTGCATCGACTCCTCGGTGCCGGCAGCCCTGGAGGCGGGCCTCGCCGCCTGTGAAGGCCGCCCGCTGCTCAACTCGGTGACCGGGGAGGAGGACCGGATGGAGCTGGTTCTGCCGCTGGTCAAGAAATACAACGTGCCTGTGGTGGCGATCTCGAACGACGATACCGGCATCTCTCCTGACCCGGATGTGCGTTTTGCGGTGGCGAAAAAGATCGTTCAGCGCGCCGCCGATTTCGGGATTCCCGCACATGATATCGTGGTGGACCCGCTGGTGATGCCGGTTGGTGCCATGGGGTCTGCCGGGCAGCAGGTGTTTGCACTGGTGCGGCGCTTGCGCGAGGAGCTGGGGGTGAACACCACCTGTGGTGCGTCGAACATCTCGTTCGGCCTGCCGCACCGGCATGGTATCAACGCAGCCTTCCTGCCGATGGCGATTGGTGCGGGCATGACCAGCGCGATCATGAACCCGGTGCGTCAGGTCGAAATGGAGGCGATCCGCGCCGCCAATTTCCTGATGAACCACGATTCCAATGGCGGCGAATGGATCCGCTTTGCCAAGGTGCTGGAAGCGGTTGAAGGGGGCTTGAGCTTTGCGGAAGCCTCGGCTGCGGCCAGCCAGTCCGCTGGAGGGCGGCGCGGTGGCCGTCGCGGGCGGGCGTGATAACCTGATGTTAACCATGTGGTGGCTAAGGTTGCCGCATGGAACCGATCATCAGACAGAGCAATGCGGATTACTGGGTCGATCAGGTCTTTGCGGCCCGGCAAGCCCGTGGCGGCGTCGTGCGGCGCGCGGTGCCTTGGGTGGAGCGCGAGATCGGGCGCGACCGCTTTGTGCAGGAGGTGCGAGCGCGTGGCTTTCATCTGCTGCGGGCGGGCGACCAGTTCATTGTGATCTGCGATTCGAGGCCGGTACAAATTCTGTTTTAACGAGTTTTCTGCGAAAATTCTGCCAGTCGAGTTTTCTGCGAAAACTCACGACGGTTGCCCGGTATCCTGAACTTTCGCAGAAAGTTCGTTGCTCTGATTTTTCGCAGAAAAATCATCACCTGTGCCTTATTGCCGCCACGCCACACACCACTAGAACGTTGCGCGCAGGAGAACGCCCATGTCTGACGAAGCCCTCGTAATCTTCACCCCTTCCGGCAAGCGCGGACACTTCCCGCTTGGCACCCCGGTCCTGACCGCGGCCCGGCGATTGGGGGTCGATCTCGACTCGGTCTGTGGCGGGCGCGGCATCTGTTCCAAATGCCAGATCAGCCCCGGCTATGGCGAATTCCCCAAGCATGGGCTGACCGTCGCCGAGGACGCGTTGACCGAATGGAACGCGGTGGAAGAGCGTTACAAGTCCAAGCGTGGCATGCCGGACGGCCGCCGTCTGGGCTGTCAGGCGCAGGTGATGGGCGATGTGGTCATCGACGTGCCACCGGAAAGCCAGGTCCACAAGCAAGTGATCCGCAAATCCGCGACCGAGCGGATCATCGCAATGGACCCCGCCACCCGCCTACTCTATGTCGAGGTGGCCGAGCCGGACATGCAAGACCCCAGCGGCGATTTCGAACGCCTCGCCACCGCCCTGCGCGATCAGTGGCAAGTCAATGACATAGCGGCCGATCTTGCCATTCTGCGGCGTCTGCAACCGGCCCTGCGCAAGGGCGCGTGGAAAGTGACCGTGGCGCTGCACCGGGGCAATCACGACGCCCGCAACCGCCTTCTCGACATCTGGCCCGGGTTCCACGACGGCGCGATCCACGGATTGGCGATCGACCTTGGCTCCACCACCATCGCAGCCCATCTGTGCGACCTGCGCGACGGGCGGGTGCTGGCATCGGGTGGGGTGATGAATCCGCAGATCCGCTTTGGCGAGGATCTGATGAGCCGGGTGTCCTACGTGATGATGAACCCAGGCGGCGATGTGGAGATGACCCGTGTGGTGCGCGAGGCGCTCAATGGGCTGGCGATTTCGATCTCGGCAGAGGCGGGGATTGACCCTACCAGTATCTATGAGGCGGTCGTGGTCTGCAATCCGGTGATGCACCATCTTCTGCTGGGGATTGACCCGGTGGAGCTGGGTCAGGCGCCGTTTGCGCTGGCTACCTCGGGCGCTCTTTCCCTTGATGCGAGCGAGCTGGATCTGGGCGCGATCAACCGCGCGGCGCGGGTCTATCTGTTGCCTTGCATCGCGGGTCACGTCGGGGCTGATGCGGCGGCGGTGGCCTTGTCGGAACAGCCGGGCCAATCGGATGACATGGTGCTGATCGTTGATGTCGGCACCAATGCCGAACTGCTGCTGGGCAACAAGACCCGGGTGCTGGCCTGCTCATCCCCCACGGGCCCCGCGTTCGAGGGCGCGCAGATCAGCGCGGGCCAACGCGCCGCGCCGGGTGCGATCGAGCGGGTGGAAATTGACCCGGTGACCAAAGAGCCACGATTCCGCGTCATCGGCTCCGACATGTGGTCCGATGACCCCGGCTTTGCAGCGGCGACCGCCACCAGCGGCATATCCGGTATCTGTGGCTCCGGCATCATCGAAGCGGTGGCCGAGATGCGCATGGCCGGGCTGGTCGATCCCGGCGGATTGATCGGCGGGCCGGACCAGACCGGCACGCCGCGCTGTGTGCCAGAGGGGCGCACCCACAGCTATCTGCTGCATGATGGTTCCGCCGATGGCGGGCCGCGCATCATGGTGACGCAGGGTGATATCCGCGCCATCCAGCTGGCGAAATCGGCTCTGTATGCCGGGGCGCGGCTGCTTATGGATGAGATGGGCATAGATCACGTCGACCGGGTGACCCTCGCCGGGGCCTTTGGCGCGCATATCAGCCCGAAACACGCGATGGTGCTGGGCATGATCCCCGATGCGCCGCTGGACAAGGTGACCAGTGCCGGCAATGCCGCCGGCACCGGCGCGCGGATCGCGCTGTGCAATGTGGCGGCGCGCGATCAGATCGAGGCAACGGTGCATCAGATCCACAAGGTTGAAACCGCGATCGAGCCGAGGTTTCAGGAGCATTTCGTCAATGCAAATGCGATCCCGCATGCCGTCGATACCTTTCCGTCGCTGGCCGCGATCGTGACGCTGCCCGATGTGTCCTTCAACACCTCTGGCGGGCGCGAAGGGCGCAGGCGGCGGGGCGCCTGATTTAGGGGCTGGCAACGCGGCCCCTGCGTGATAGTTTCACGGCAATGAACGCTCCGGCCCCGATCCCAACCGAAACCTGCCTGCTGCTGGAGCGTATCTCCCGGCAGGATCGCGGCGCGTTCCGCGATCTCTATCATTCGGCGGGTCCGAAACTTATGGGCGTTCTGCTGCGTATCCTTGGCACAAGGTCTGAAGCGGAGGATGCGTTGCAAGAGGTGTTTACCAGAGTCTGGTTGCGGGCGGGGCGGTTTGATCCGACACGCGGCGCAGGCATGACATGGCTGGTGGCCCTGTCGCGCAACCACGCCATCGACCGGATCCGCGCCCGCAAACCCGAACAGAATGACGATGACGCCGCAGCGCTGATCGCCGACACCGCACCACGCGCCGAAACCCGGCTGATCGCCAAAGGTGAGGCGCGGCGGGTGGCGGACTGCTTTGACACGCTGGAACCGGCGCGCGCCGCTGCGGTGCGCGGGGCCTATCTGGACGGGCTGTCCTATGAGGCTTTGGCAGCACGGCATGAGATCCCCCTGAACACCATGCGGACCTGGCTGCGGCGCTCTCTGCTCAAGCTCAAGGAGTGTCTTGAGCAATGACCGACACCCCCTTGACCCCGCTGGAAGAAGATGACGCGCTCGCGGCAGAATATGTGCTGGGGGTGCTGGCGCTGCCCGAGCGGCTGGCTGTAGAAGAGCGCCTGAAAAGCGACGCGGATTTCGCCGCGCGGGTCTCGGTCTGGGTGGCGCATTTCGCCCCGCTGAACGAGGCCTATGCCAGCGTGCCGGTGCCGCCCGACCTGCTGACCAGGATCGAATCCCGCCTGTTCCCCAAGGCTGCCGCCCTGCGTGGTGGCTGGCGTCTGTGGCTGGCAGGCGTGGTAACGGCGGCGGTTGTGGGCGTTGGCGTTCTCATGCTGATGCCGCAAACCGCGCCGGGTGTGGTCATTGCCAGCCTTGGCACCGCCGGCGCGCCGCTGGTCTATGAGGCGCGCCATGACGGCAACAAGCTTCTGGTGACCCGCGTGGCGGGCAACCCTGCCCCTGAAGGTCAGACCCATGAGCTGTGGGTGATCGCCCCCGGTGCGGCCCCGGTGTCGCTGGGCCTATTGGGCGCGGATCCGCTGGATGTGGAATATCCGCGCCCGCCTGCGGGTTGGGTGCTGGCGGTCTCGGTCGAACCGGCCGGTGGCTCGCCGACCGGTGCGCCCACCGGGCCGGTTATTCTCACGGCGGAGCTCTGACCGCACGCGGTCACAGACCCGTGATCTCGCCAGTATTTTTTCCAGCGCCTGAAACTCGCCGCCAACCACTCTCGTAACTCAAGGCGAAGGCAGGATGATCCTGCCTCAGCTTTACGGGAGATGCCTTATGAAACTGACACTTGCAGCTTCGATCCTTGCGCTGTCCACAGTGGCCGCCTTTGCTGAAAATCCGATGGTCGGCGGTGCCGCAATGTTCGAAGAAAAGAACATCATCGAAAACGCCGTGAACTCGGCCGACCACACCACGCTGGTCGCCGCCGTTCAGGCCGCCGGTCTGGTCGAAACCTTGTCGGGGGAAGGCCCGTTCACCGTGTTTGCGCCCACCAATGACGCCTTTGCCAAGCTGCCCGCAGGCACGGTCGAAACCCTGCTGATGCCGGAAAACAAGGATCAGCTGGTCAAGATCCTGACCTGCCATGTGGTGGCTGCCAATGCTCTGGCCGCCGACATCGACAAGATGATCATGGATGACAACGGCATGCACCCGGTTGGCACCGTGGGTGGCTGTGAATTCACCGCGATGAAGGACGGCGATGCCATCAAGATCAAGGACGGCATGGGCAATGTCGCCACCGTCACCATCGCCGATGTCAAACAGTCGAACGGCGTGATCCATGTGATCGACACCGTGCTTCTGCCCGCCATGTAAGACTGGCGACAGGACAGGGCGCGAGGGTGTCACTCCCTTTGCGCTCTGAAGGCCGGAACGGGTCTTGGCGTGGTCTTTTATGTCCCTCGGACACGGCAAGGCGCAGACACGGCCTGCCCCCGGTGCCTTTCGGTATCCGGGGGCTTTCCATTCTGCAGGCATCATGGTCAAACTTGCGCCATGATCGCCGATAACCCCAGTCGATTTCTGTTCCTGCTGTCTTCCGCCCGCAGCGGCGGGAACACCGAACAACTGGCCCGTCGTGCTGCGCAATCCCTGCCCTGCCCCTGCGACTGGCTTGACCTGTGCACGCTGTCACTGCCAGCGTTCTACGACCCCCGGCCTGCGCTGCCCGAACCACCGTCCGGCGATCTGGCGCTGGTCATCGACATGATGCGGTCCGCAAGCGATATCTGCTTTGTTGCGCCGGTTTACTGGTACAGCCTGCCAGCGCCGGCAAAGCTGCTGCTCGACCACTGGTCCGGCTTTCTAGATCAACCGGGGCTTGGCTTTCCGGACTGGATCAAGACAAAGCGTCTGTGGCTGGTCTCCGCCCGCGCCGACCCCGATCCGGTGGTGCCCGGACTGTCAGAAGCAATGCTGCAGCGCACCGCCAGGTGGCTCGGCATGACCTGGGGCGGCGCGCTGCACGGCGTGGCCGATGCTCCCGGCGAGATTGTGGAGGACGCCGCATGGCAGCGCGCCGCGGCATTCTTTGCAGCGCCGGAAAGCCGAACCTTGTAGCGCAGGCAATCGCTCGGCGCTCCCTGACGGGCGCTTCTCGCGAGGACCGACCGTCAGGGAGGGAAGAGCGCTCCGCGCGGGAGTATTTGGCAAGCAGCAATTGCCGGAGCGATCACATGGCATTGTCGTGCGCAGACGCTTGACGACAGCCCGCGACTGGCTTACCTGATGTCGCGTCGCGGGTGTATCTCAATGGTAGAGAAGCAGCTTCCCAAGCTGATGACGAGGGTTCGATTCCCTTCACCCGCTCCATCCCTTATCATATCGGAACCGTCATGCGCCTTCTGACCCTGTCTGTAGTGGCTTCGCTTCTCACCGGGGCGGCCTGTTCAGCCAAACCCCTTGCGTTTGAAGGCCGTTGGGATTGTGAGGTGGCGACCTTCACCTTTACCGCCGAAAGCTACAACAATGGCGCGGACGACATGCCGATCACCGATATCGCGGCGGAAGGGAACGGTTTTATCCTGTCGTTCGAGGATAATTATCAATTCTATGTCGCGCTGAACGAAGATGGCACGCTTTACTGGTTCTCGCCGGTGTCGGGCGACAGCTTCACCTGCACCCGGCTGTAGTGACCCCCCTTTCCTTTGGGCATCCCCGCCGCTAGGCAGGCAAAGGATTTCACAAAGGGAGGTTCCCATGAACGACGATATCAAACGCATCGGCCCCGGCGCGCGCATGAGCGAGGGCGTGTGCTACAACGGCATCATCTGGCTGGCCGGTCAGGTCGGCACCCCCGGTGCCGCCGTTGCGGAGCAGACCCGCGACTGTTTGGCCGAGGTTGACCGGATTCTGGCCGCCGCCGGCACCGACAAGACCCGCATCCTGTCGGCGCAGATATGGCTGGCCGATATGGCAGATTTCGCAGCGATGAACGCGGTCTGGGATGCCTGGGTGCCGCAGGGCCATACCCCCGCCCGCGCGACCGGAGAGGCGAAGCTGGCCACGCCGGACTATCTGGTCGAAGTGATCGTTACCGCCGCGCTGAAATAAGGCCGTCCCCCGCCGGGCATCCGCCCGGCGGGGGGCTTTTGTGTCAGGCGCGGAACCAGGCGGCCAGTTGCGCCGTCGATCCGTCCTTGCCTTCGGTGCCTGCGCGCCCCTCCAGCACGGGTTGCAGGGCGAGCGCCAGCTCCTTGCCCAGTTCCACCCCCCATTGGTCGTAAGAGTTCACGCCCAGGATCACACCTTCGACAAACACCCGATGCTCATAAAGCGCGATGATCTGGCCAAGGACAAAGGGTGTCAGCTGGTCATAGGCCAGCGTGGTGCTGGGGCGGTTTCCGGGAAAGACGCGGTGGCGGGCCTGACGGTCCAGCTCGGCCCCGGTCAGGCCCTTCTTTGCCATGATATCCGTGGCCTCGGCCAGAGAGCGGCCGCGCAGCAGCGCTTCGGATTGCGCGAGGCAGTTCGACACCAGCAGCAGATGCTGATGCGCGAGGTCAGGTTCATGGCCGCGCTTTGCCACCAGAAATTCGCAAGGCACAATCCGCGTGCCTTGATGGATCAGCTGGTAGAACGCGTGCTGGCCGTTGGTGCCGGGCTCACCCCAGACCACGGGGCCGGAGTGGTAGGGCAGATCGGTGCCGTCCATCGCCACACGTTTGCCGTTTGATTCCATCTCCAGCTGCTGCAGATAGGCGGGCAAGCGGCTGAGGCGCTGATCATAGGGCAGAACCGCGCGGGTGGCATGGCCACAGATCTGGTTGTGCCAGATCCCCACCAGCGCCAGCAGCACCGGCAGGTTTTCCGCAAAGGGTGCAGCGCGGAAATGCGCATCCATCGCCGCCCCGCCGCGCAGGAACTCTGCAAACCCTTCCGACCCCACCGCCAGCATCAGGGACAGACCGATCGGCCCCCACATAGAATAGCGCCCGCCGACCCAATCCTCGAAACCGAACACCCGTTCACCGGCAATGCCAAAGGCCGATGTTTTCTCGGCCGCGGTGGAGACAGCGGCGAATTGCGCCGCCGGATCGGCCACCTTTTCCGCCATCCAGACCCGCACCGTTTCGGCATTGGTCATCGTCTCGATGGTAGTGAAGGTTTTAGATGCCACGATCACCAGCGTGGTTTCCGGGTTCAGCCCGCGCAGCGTATCCGCGGCATGCGCGCCATCGACATTGGAGATGAAATGCACGCGCGGCCCGTCGTGGAACGGTGCGAGCGCCAGAACCGCCATCGCCGGGCCAAGATCGGACCCGCCGATGCCGATGTTCACCACATCGGTGATCTTGCCGCCCTGCCCGGTGAACCTACCCATCCGCACATCGGCGGCAAAGCCTTGCATACGCGCATGGGTCTCGCGCATGGCAATGGTCACATCCTGCCCCTCAAAGACCAAGGGCGTATCCATATTGCGCAAAGCGGTGTGCAGAACCGCCCGCCCCTCGGTCTCGTTTATCCTTGCGCCCGCGAACATCGCGTCGCGCTTTTCCGTCACCCCGGCATTTTGCGCGAGGTCCAACAGCAGACCCTGCCCGCGCCCGTCGATGTTGGTCTTGGCATAGTCGAAGATCATGCCATCCGCGGCGGCGCTGAACTCTGCCGCGCGGTTGCCATCCGCAAACAGATCAAGGATCGGACGCCCCTCAACCGCGGCGTGATGGTCTTTCAGGGCGTCCCAATAGTGCTTCATGTCATTCCGTCCAGTGAACAGTTGCAGCATCCAGAACCGCGCGGACCGGCGCTTCGACGGGCGAAAGGCCCTGCGCCCGCTCCAGCGCCTCGCGCTTTTCCGGCCCCTTGATCAGGATATGGGTGTGGAAGGCGGTTTTCAGCGCCTGCGCCGAAAGGGTGATGCGCGGCTCGCCCGCCGCTTCGGCGCGCAGGGCCATCAGGACCGGCGCATCGGGCGCAAGGGCCTGTTCCAGCAGATCGGCGCCGGGGAACAGGCTGGCAGTGTGCATATCCGCCCCCATGCCAAGCAGCAGGACCGAGATCGGCAGATGCGGCGCAATGCCCGCCGACAGGGCGTCGAGCATCTCCTCGGGCTGATCTGCGGGCGCATAGAGCGGCACCAGATGCGCCTTTGCCGCATGGCCGCGCAACAGGCGTTCGCGCAACAGCCGGGTGTTGGAGCGCGGGCTGGACCCGTCCACCCAGCGTTCATCATTCAGGAACACCGCCACATTCGGCCAGTCCAGATCGACGCCCGACAAGGTATCGAACACCGGCCCCGGCGTCGTGCCGCCCGGAACGCAAAGCGAGGCATGGCCATCGCGGCGCAGAAACGCGCCCAGCTCGCTGGCGATCTGCTTGGCCAGTGCCAGATACATCATCTCGGCATCAGGGTAGGTTACAAAATCCATCAACGTATCTCCCGCCAGCGCCGCCCGTCGCGGTGCATCAGCATCAACGCATCTTCCGGCCCGGAAGATCCCGCGTCATAGTCTTGTGGGCGATCGCCGCGCGCATTCCAGCCCTCGATGATCGGGTCGGTCCAGGCCCAGGCCGCCTCGACCTCGTCTCCGCGCATGAACAGGGTCTGGTTGCCGCGGATCACATCCATGATCAGCCGTTCATAGGCGTCGGGAATATCCTCGGCCTCCTCGCCCAGCACACCGGCAAAGGACATGTCCAGCGGCACCTGCATCAGCCGCATGCCACCGGGCCCCGGCTCCTTGATCATCACCATCAGGTTCATGCCCTCATCGGGCTGCAACCGGATCACCAGCACGTTTTCGCGCCAGCCCTTGGCGTCGTCAAAGATCGAATGGGGCGGCTCGCGGAAGGTAATGGCAATCTCGCTCGCCCTGGCCCGCAACCGCTTGCCGGTGCGCAGATAGAACGGCGTGCCCTTCCAGCGCCAGTTCGACACATGCACCTTGATCGCGATATAGCTTTCGGTGGTGCTGGCGGGGTCTTCGCAATGCTCCAGATAGCTGCCTTGCCCGCCCCCGGCAAGGTATTGGCCGCGCACGATATCCTGCGGTACAACCGGGTCCAGCGCGCGGATCACCTTGAGCTTTTCATCGCGCACCGCATCGGGGTCGAAGTGATAGGGCGGCTCCATCGCGATCAGGCACAGAAGCTGCATCATATGGTTCTGCACCATATCGCGCATTGCGCCGGATTGGTCGTAATACGCCCCGCGCCCGTCCACGCTGACAGTTTCGGCGACGGTGATCTGCACATGATCGACATATTCCGCCTTCCACAGCGGCTCGAACAGGATATTGGCGAAACGCACCGCCATCAGGTTCTGGACAGTTTCCTTGCCCAGATAATGGTCGATCCGGTAAATCTGCGTTTCATGGAAATGCTGCGCCAGCGTGTCGTTCAGCGCCTTTGCGGTTTTCAGATCGCGGCCAAACGGCTTTTCCACCACGATCCGGGCGGCATCATCGGCCACGCCATGGCTTTTGAGGCGCAAGGCGATATCGCCAAACAGCGTCGGGGCGACCGAGAAGTAGAACGCCCGCACCACGCCGTCGCGCATCAGGCCCTTCAACGCGGCCCAGCCGCCCTCGCCCTTGGCATCAATTGCCACATAATGCAGGCGCGACAGGAATTCCGCGATCATCGCCGCATCCCGGCGGTCTTTGGGCACGAATTCGTCAATAGCCTCCTCCACCATCTGGCGGAATTCGGCGTCACTCAACTCGCCGCGCGCCGCCCCGATGATGCGGCTGTCGGCAGTCATCTGGCCCGCCACAAAGCGGCGATACAATCCGGGCAGGATCTTGCGGCGGGCAAGGTCGCCCGTGCCGCCAAATATCACGAGATCGAACACCTCGACCGGAATGACTCGCGAAACCATGTGGAAATCCTCGCTGCTGCGGCGCCCGTTAGCGCTAACGCAGACCTTTTACCCAAACCGTATCATGAAGTCTAGCATCGGGTTGCAACGGATCAAAGCGCTTCGACCGAAGCCTGCGGCAGAGCGGCCCTTTTCAGCGTTGAACGCACGATTTCGGAAAAATCTTTCCGTGCCAGCGCATTGCATCCGCATTGGGCAGATTTGACCCGATCTGTTCATAAAACAATCAGAGAGTCTCGCCACATTTGACGTCGCGTGGTAATTGCAGCGCATATGAATTCGTCCCGCGCAGCCAGCCGCGGACCGATGATGGCCCTGCCCCAGACAGAAAGACTGATCCTCATGTTTTCGCTTTCTTCCCTCTCGCGCTTCTCCATCCTTGCGCTTGCCATCATCGGTGCCCTTGTTCTGGCCGTCCTTGCCGTGCTTGTGGCGTCCTGGCTCGCCATCCCTGCACTAGTGCTTGCGGGCCTTGGGGTTGTGGGGCTGCGTGACATCACCCAGACCCAGCATGCCGTGCTGCGCAATTACCCGATCGTCGGCCATATCCGTTACATGCTGGAAAGCATCCGCCCCGAGATCCGGCAATATCTGCTGGAAGGCACACATGACGAAGAACCCTTCAGCCGTGAAGCGCGCAGTCTGGTCTATCAGCGCGCCAAGGGGGTTGAAGACAAGCGCCCGTTCGGCACCACGCAAAAGGTATATGAGGCGGGATATGCCTGGATCACCCATTCGGTGGTGCCGCGTCAGATCACCGATACCGATTTCCGGGTCCGGATCGGCAATGCCAGCTGCACCCAGCCCTACAGCGCCTCGCTTTACAACATCTCGGCCATGAGCTTTGGCGCGCTGTCGGGCAATGCGATTTCGGCACTGAACACCGGGGCAAAGCTGGGCGGTTTCGCGCATGACACCGGCGAAGGCGGCATCAGCCAGTATCACCGCGCCGGGGGGGGCGATCTGGTCTATCAGATCGCATCCGGCTATTTCGGCTGCCGCACCCCGGACGGACGGTTCGACCCGGAGGCGTTTGCCGCGCAAGCCGCCGATCCGCAGGTCAAGATGATCGAGATCAAGCTGAGCCAGGGGGCAAAGCCCGGCCATGGCGGCATGTTGCCCGCCGCCAAGATCACACCGGAAATCGCGCAGGCGCGCGGTATTCAAATGGGGGTTGATTGCGTCTCCCCCGCCGCGCACAGCGAGTTTTCCACACCGCTGGGGCTGGTGCAGATGATCGGACGGCTGCGCGAACTGGCGCGCGGCAAGCCGGTCGGTATCAAGCTGTGTATCGGCCACCGCCGGGAATTCATGTGCATCGTCAAGGCCATGCTGGAAACCGGCATCGTGCCTGATTTCATCGTGGTCGATGGCAAGGAGGGCGGCACCGGCTCGGCCCCGCTGGAATTTGCCAACCGCGTCGGCATGCCGATGCGCGAAGGACTGCATTTCGTGCACAACACGCTGCGCGGCGCGGGCTTGCGCGATCAGGTCCGGATCGGGGCGGCGGGCAAGATCGTCAGCGCTTTTGACATCGCCCGAGTGCTGGCGCTGGGGGCGGATTTCTGCAACTCGGCACGCGGGTTCATGTTTGCGATCGGCTGTATCCAGGCACAGGCCTGCCACACCAACAAATGCCCGGTCGGGATCGCAACCCAGGACAAACTGCGCCAGCGCGCGCTTGATCCCGGCGACAAAAGCCAGCGCGTGGCGCGCTTCCATCGCAACACCCTTCATGCGCTGGGGGAGCTGGCCAGCGCGGCCGGGCTGGATCACCCGATTGATTTTCTGCCCTACCACCTCATGTTCCGGCAGGAGGCCAGCAGTTTCGTCGATGGAAACGAAATGTTCGCCTATGTGCCCGAAGGCTTCCTGCTTGCGTCCAACCGGCATCCGGAACTATCGGAATGGCATGACCGCTGGGACCGCGCCACGGCGCAGACCTTTGCGCCACCGATGATCCCGCATGGCCCGTTCTCACGCAGCCTCCCGGCGGAACGCGCTTCACAGGCTGCGGAATGACATTTGCAACGTCATGATCCGGGTCCGGATCGTGACGCTGGCCGGAAGCCGTCAGGCTTTGGCCTGCTGTGGAGTCCACCATAAAAAGCACAATTTTGGACGTAAGTCATTGATTTAATTATAGCGTCGACGCCTTCTGGTCGGCAAGTGACGCATAAGATTCACAAAATGACATCATAGAATTCACCAAATGCGCCATTTTGCGCATAAACCGCTGATTTCTGGCCAGAAACCGCGCCTTTTCCACCGGGTTTCTCACCGGCATCGGTGGCACCGCGCTCGGCGACGAAACGTGCAATGTCCGCCCGCCGATAGATCCGGGCACCTAGCCGCACAGGATCGAACACCGGCTGGATGTTCTGCCCTTCAAGCAAGCGCTGGACAGAACGGGCATGAAGGCCGACAGTCCGGGCGATCATTGCGATGGTGGCATACTTGGCCTGAAACCGTTCGATCTCTGCCGTGGCGACATAGGCAGCGCCATCCAACCCGGAACAGAGCTCTGCCGGGGCCTGGACCAACGATGGGGCGCCCTGTGGCAGTGCGATCAGCGCCTTCACCGCCTCGATCTTGATCCCGAGGATCACAGCGACCGACGTGAGGCGATTCAGATCCGGACCACGGCGCGCAGTCACAAGGGCCCGGACCGCCACAAGCTCGAACCGAAGATGATCGAGGCGCTGAATACCGTTGAGCAATCGGGTCCCGATCAGTTTGTCGTCCATGTGCCACTGGAGGATCTCGACCGTGGAAGACCGCGGCCGTGCTGCCGCCGTGAGATTCACGTAGCCTTCCTCTTCCGCGTCCCACACCACGGCAGCACGCATTACGTCATCCATGAACGAGGCAAGGTCATTGCGGTTGAAGTGCCCCTGGGTCAGGCCCACCTGCCCTTCGGAAATCGGAACAACGGACTTGATCAGGCCCTGACGTGCCACCTGTTCAGCTTGGGTCTTGCTGCAGCCGAGGATACGCTGCACCTGATTCAACGGGACAGAATTCTGGATACGGGCGATGAGCCTTTCGCCCTTCTCCGCCGGAAAGACCCACTGGTTGAATGCCGCCTTGTCAGCGGTTTCCGGGATCATTCCCGCTTTGCGCATGAGCCGGTATAGGCGGAAGCGGTTGATGCCGGTAGCATTGACCAACGAGTTCACCGAGTGCGTCCGGCGTTGGGTTACTTCCCGTCCGAGAATGACCTCGCCTGCATCCATCGCGAAATTCTCGACGATGGCGTCATGCACGATCTGCCGCAACGGTCCGAAACCGTCAGAGCGTCGCGTGTAGTTCAACCAGTTGAACAGAAAGCCATAGGCAGCCTGGGGCCCTGCCCGGCCACTGCGCCGACCGCTGCTGATACGTTGCTCTGCCAAAACACCCAGAATTGCGTCGGGACCCTGCGCGCAGGTCTGGAATCCGATATCCCCAACCCGTGCCCAATCCACTTCGGTGTGGCCGCTGATTTGCGCTTCTGGTCCACCATCAATGAGCGCGCCAAGCATTTCGCATGCCTTTACCCCCGATGCCACGTCCTGGCCGTCAAGCCATGCTGCCGCATTTTTCCTGCCGACGAGCCTGTCCATGACATAGGACTGCAATGCACCCGGCTTTTCCTCGCCCGAGGTCGGCACTTCAGGCAGCATGAAATCATGATCGACAAGAAGCTTGGGAAGATCGAAAGCTCTCACCGCATCTGGCGCGGGCAGTTCGGCAAGGACCACGCCGTGTTCCGGGCAGATCACGACCGGGCGCAGCAACCAGGCCCAGCGGAAGCGCCGAGCAGCATCGTCCGTTCCCGGATGGAATGCCGCATCGTCGTGCAGACAATGGGGGCAGAATCGGACGAAGGTGCGATAGGCCCAGCCGTTCGCCACGCAGCTCCAGCGCATTGTCTGAGCGCGCCCTCAGGGTGTTTGCCGCGATCTCCTCTGCACGGCTTCCGGTCATCGCCGCCATGGCTTTGATGAATGTCTCGGTGCCATGGCGAAGATCGAACCGATCGACCCCGGAATAGCGACAGAACTTTACGGCATTGACCCCGGCATGGAAGTATCCGGTCCGGGCGAAATACCCCTGGCCCAGCTCATCGTCATGGAGCGGAAGATGCGGCGCAAGAATGTCTGGCGTCATTTCGCCACCGCTGCATTCTTGCGGGGGCGACCGCGCTTTTTGACAGGCTTCTCAACCGGGTCACTCTCGAAATAGATGCCCGCGGAACCCGGGGCATCCAGCACGGCAGCGCTCGCGCGCGAAGCCCAATCGCTCAATACAAAGGGGTTCTCAGGGTTGAAGTGCAGATATTTGAGAGCGAAGCTCTTGCAGAAATCCTCGATGTCAACGGCGCTGCCTCCCTCCTCGAGTGCCCGGACAACGGCAGTAGCGATCAACAACATGCAGCGTCCATAGCTGCCCCGGCAGCCCTCGTAGACCCTATCTGCAAAATACGGATCTTTCCGGATGCTCGGGGCCACGTTGATCCCGGCATCGCGGGCAACACCTTTGATGGCCCCGTTGATGAGCTCCAGCATTGCGCCACGGGCGAACGGAAGCAGGGGCAAGTCGAAGTAGCGTTCTGCCAGCTCGATGTTTTCGGGCTTCGCGTAGATGAATTCCCGCACCTTCGGCGTGCCGATCAGAACAACACAGAAGCCGCCGCCATCCTGGGCCAGGGTCTTGAGGAAAAGGTTGACGGGTTCATTCTTGCCCAAAAGGTTATGCACCTCGTCGATCACAACGATCGTTATGCCCTTCAGCCTCAGGCGGTGGGTGGCCAGATCGTTGGCTTCCGCGCGTGTCAGCTTCGCGGGAAAGTTCGAATAGCCGGTCGTCCGGCACAGATCCATGCAGACGCTTTTCACAGTCGCATCGCCACGCAGACGGCAGTAGGCGATATGCTGGCCGCATTTGGTGTCGGTGAAGCAGTCTTTGAAAAGCCGCTTGAGGACCTGAACCACCATGGTGCTTTTGCCGTCCTGGGATTGCGCGGTCACGGCAACCCCCTTGCGCTCCATCCGGAAAACCTTTCCCTCAGGCAGAAGGTTTCCATCGTTGTCACGCCTCAGAACCATTTCGAGGCGCTCAACAAAATCGTTGTCCCACCCGCTGACGGAATAACGACGCAGCAGCCACTCAACGAGTGCCACCAGATTGCCAGCGTCAGGACGCGGGTCGTCAACTGGCAGCGGCCACACCCCAACCGCCGTGGCAGCCCGGAGTTCACCGTGAGGTTTCAGGTCATCCATTCTTGTCACTCCATCGTTCCGGGTTTCCAGGTGGTCGCTTTGCGCCGACCGCCCAGCGAGGGGCGCCTCAGCTGGGCAGGTTCCGTGTTGAAGTCAGGGTCCGGAGCGCCATCCGAGCCCGCAGGGAGGTTCTTCATTGCCTCATCACCGGTCTCCGCCTCTTCGCTGTCGGCGGGCAAATCACCAACCGGCACTCCGTAAAGACCATGGGTCTGTTCGCTGGAAATGGCCGTTGTAGGGGTATTGAAATAACGGAGCGTCCGTTCCTCAAGCCTGAGAATATCTGCTTCGGTGCCCAAGGTCTTGCGTGCGACCTTGCGACGGGTCGAAATCCGGTCATTGACGAGGTCGTCGATCCGGTTTTGCGCCCGGCGCTTGGTTTCCGCGGCATCCGGGTTGCGAGCGATGTGTCGGCGCTCAAGAACAAGAAGCCAATCATCCACACAAAGGCCCCGCGCCCTCGGATCCATGACCTCTAGGGGAATCCAGACCATGGGGCGGATTTCCACCTGTGCCTCACTCATGTTTTCTTCCCACCAACGCACCCGAAATCGCCGCGTAGGATTGCGCAGCAGTTCAAGCGCAAATTGCTTTGACGAGTAGTTCGCATGCATGATCCGAATGCCCGTTGCTTGGGCCGTGCGGTGAACCGTCGTCCCGAAAACATGGGTCATGGTTTTCAGTGCGGGCACCGGCCGGCAGCCCATCCCCTCGTTCATTTCATGATGCCAGAGATCGGCAGGCGTCAGGCCATCCCGGCCGAGGTTCGGGCTGTTGTGGTAGATGTCGACGATCCAGACGACCAGCACCTTGATCAGATCATCAAGCGTAAGGACAGCTTCGGCTTGTGAGTCATATTCGCCCCGCCGGACCGTATTCGTGAAGGTCTTGCCGGGTATGGCGGCAAACAGGTTCTCATGAATGGTGCGGAAGATCCGCTCCAGAAGCCCGCGAAGAAAAGCTTTGGCCTTCGGTGCTGCCACCTTGTCAATGCGCAGCGCCGCGCAAAGCTCATCGGTGGCATATGCCAGATAGGAATTGCCTGAATCATGAACGATCTTCTCGGGGCGAAGAAACT
Source organism: Paracoccaceae bacterium (assembly GCA_046296515.1). Classification (GTDB taxonomy): domain Bacteria; phylum Pseudomonadota; class Alphaproteobacteria; order Rhodobacterales; family Rhodobacteraceae; genus Pseudotabrizicola. The sequence goes on from JBKBKR010000001.1 coordinate 520,963, forward strand.
GGTTCCACACCCCTTCGGCCCCGCAGGCAGTGGCGATTTTTGTCTTGTCCATCATCGACATCATGATGGTCCGCTTGGCCAACTCTGGCGTTGCGGTCAGGCCTAGCTGGAGACTGACAATACAGCCGGTAAATGCGTCCAGCATCACGGACAGGACCACCCGCAAAGGCATTTCTTCCGAGATTCCGAGTTGTTCGAGCTTGGCAGCGCCAAGCCAGTGCAGGAGAAACTCCCAAGGGATGATCGACATCAGGTCGGCATCATACTCGTCGATGATGACGACCTGCCCCACGCGTTCCACATGCAGGCCCATTCCGGTAATCAATTGGATGCGAAGCAGCCAGTCCGGACCTTTGGCATTGAAAACCTGCACCAGAGGCGAGATCAGGTTCTTCCAGCTTTTCACCGTGCGGATGCAAGGAGGGACGATCTTGTCCAGATCCGCCCACTCTTCTTCAGCTACAATCTCGCCGTCCTGCTCCCGCCTCCGGAAATCTTGCTCGATTTCGGCGCGCTTGTTCTCGACGCCCTTTTTAACCAAGCCGTGGAGGCGGCGAATCGAGATATCCTCAAACGTGACCTTTTGTTTCAGGATCTGACCCAAGATCGCGGCTACCGCCGGATGAAGACGAGGCTGCGTGTTGCCTGACGCATGCCACCCGTCGACCAGACCGCAGAAGCCTTTTTCGCGAAGACGCTGATCCCATTCGAGGATGCGTTGACCAGTGGCGACATTTTCAGGAGAGATCTTGCGGCGCATGGGATGCCGCCGCAGCGAGTCGACCTTGAAATTCAAAGTGTCGATGCGATCCTGAAGCTTTTCGAGGATCTCGTCCTCGATTGCCGTCACCGCAGCACGGGTTATTTTCTCGACCGAATTCTTCGCACAGATCTCGCGCATGAGCATGACCGTCGCGTAGCGCAGGATCAGGCGCTGTGCCGGGCCAGAATCCAGAGTGGCCACGAACTCTGGCTTGAAGGTCTGGCTGTGATCGATGAAAACGAAATCGCCTTCATCAATATCAAGCGTCCCATCAAGAAGCGCGGCGGTGAGTTCTTCATGGGGAACGATCTTTCGACCGACGAACTCCACGTCCGGCCTGGTACCGCGCATGATAACGGGAATGAGCGCAGCCTCTTCACACGGCATGAACTCGATCAGCTAGCTGGTGGTTGCCCGCCGGATGAAGCGGATCTTGCGATTGTGGAATTTGCCGGTGGTGTTCACTTCAAAGCGGAAAATCGGAGCGGGGAACGCGGGATCAGTCATGTTGAGCACCTCCCCGACGAACCCAACTGTCGTGGAAAATCTTCTCGTCGTGCAGGAGGACCAGCTCACCGGAGCTGATCTTCCGCACGAGTGCGCGGAAGCCCCTCGGCCCCATGCCGACCAATTCGGTGAGGGCCCTAAGGGTCGCAGCCCCCTCCAATGGTTCGATGACCGCACACGCCTCGGCGTCTGCGGGCGCATCGGCATCGCGACAACCACGCATCAGTTCTGCATTGAAAAGCTTAACCGGATCGCGCGCATATCCGGTGACGAGGAAGACCTCGTCGATCACACCTTTCTCGCGTCCATCCCGGGTGACCTGGGCAATCTCATCGCCGAATTCGTCGGAAACCCGCGAATAGGGCTTGTCGGTCAGCCCCAGACGGCGCCCGTCTGCCTTATGAACAACGTGATCAAGGTAGTGGCTGTGCCCCTCGTTTTTCTTGTCGGTCCAGCGGAGCGGCCCGACCTGTTCCACGACGTCCACCGTATCCGGTTCCGCCGATACCAACATTCGGGTGCGGTATTCTGCAATGCTGCCGCACCGTGAGATCTGGCCGGGGTCCTCATCGCTGTCGCAGATGACCATCTGCACAACGAAGTGTCCGTGTGAAGACCTCGGGATTTCTTTCATGGCACGCTACGTTGCCCCCTCCACCTAATCTAGTTTGAGATAGACTCTGGCCTAACCGAAAGGACCAGAGATGAAGCGCAGCAGGTTCACCGAAGACCAGACTATCGGCATTCTGAAAGAGCACGAGGCCGGGGTTTCTGTCGCCGATCTGTGCCGCAAGCACGGCGTCAGCGATGCGACGGTCTACAAATGGAAGGCCAAGTATGGCGGCATGGACGTCAGCGAGGCGAAGCGGCTGAAGGGGCTCGAAGACGAAAATGCCCGGCTGAAGCGTCTGCTGGCGGATGCGATGCTGGACAATGCAGCGTTGAAGGATCTCCTGGGAAAAAAGTGGTGACGCCCGCTGGCAAGCGGCAAGCGGTCGCGCATCTGGTGGCAAATCACGAGATGAGCGAACGGCGGGCGTGTCGGGTGATCGGCTGTTGCCGGATGACCATGCACTATGAAATTGCCCGCCAGGATGACCCTGTGCTGCGCGAGCGGCTGAAAGAACTGGCCAAAGCGCGGCGTCGGTTCGGCTACCGTCGGCTGCATGTCTTCCTGCGGCGCGAGGGCCATGAGGTCAATCACAAGCGCCTGTTCCGCATCTGCCGCGAAGAACAGTTGCATGTGCGCCGTCGCGGTGGGCGCAAGCGCGCGATGGGCACACGGGCTCCGATGATGCTGCCGCTGCTGACGAACCAGCGCTGGTCGCTGGACTTCGTCTCGGACCAACTGACGGATGGTCGTCGGTTCCGGATCATGACCGTGGTCGATGATTGCACACGCGAATGCCTAGCCCTGATCGCCGACACTTCGCTGTCAGGCGCACGGGTGGCGCGGGAACTCGCGACACTGTTCGACACCCGCGGCAAGCCCCAGACGGTGGTCAGCGATAACGTCCTAGCTCGGGAATAAAACGCGGTTTTGGGCATCAGATCGCGGGGCATCCGAGCGACCGGATGCCTTTGGAAGAATTGCCCAGGCGGGCTCCGCCGTCAAGAAGTGGTCTCTTCCATAGCAAATACAGGGTCGGCCTGTTTGCCGCCCTCACCGTCCTTAAGACGAGATCCCGAATCCCAAGCGGAAGGCCCGAACATTATCTACGAGGTCGCGTCATGCGCCTCCACGGCCCTTTGAGAGAGAGGTCCTTCCGCCTGGGCTCGTCCCCTCGAAGAAGGGACGATAGGGTTCGCCGGATTTGATCACGGCGTGAATGGTGCGTGCCATCTTTGCGGCGATGGCGGTGTAGGCCTTGCGGCGCAGATCAGGGTTATGGCGGTCTTGCGCGATGTAACGCTCGAACTTGTCACGGAAGCTGTTGGCCTTCTTCAGGACCGCCGTCTGCCCTGCCAGCCATAAAGTGCGGCGCAGTCGAGCATTGCCATATTTGGAGATCTTGCTTCGGCCGCGGAACATTCCAGACTGGACGGTGGCCAGATCCATGCCGCAGAACTTCAGAAACTGCCGGTGATGATGGAACCGCCGCAGGTCGCCCGTCTCGGCCAGGATGGTCAGCGCATTGATTGGTCCTATGCCGGGGATGGTGCGCAGCAACTGATAATCCAGCCGATCCCCCAGCAGCTCGACGGCGCGATCCTCGATGGCATTGCGCTGCCGGATCAGGCTTCTGCCTTCGGCCAGCATCAGGCGGAACATGCGGATGGCGTCTGAATCCGGCGACACGGGCAATCCTGCCGACACTATTGCTGTATCGTAAATATCTGACAACAGGAGAGACTTCTCGGCCTTGCGCCCGACCACCTCCCAAGCGGCCGTGGTGAATTCCTCCTTGGTCATGGCCGAGATCATGTGCGGAGAGGGAAACATCTCCAGGAACGCCAAAAACCAATCCGTCCGCGAACTGCGATGGAAACGATCGGCTTCCGGAAAATAGAGCGGCAGGTAATGGGTCAGGATGCGATGCCACAGCTCGGTCTTGGACCGCGAAACGGCATCATGGGTCTTGGACAATTCCTGAATGTCGTTCGTGCCGGCCATCATCGGGTCATGGAAGATCTGCACTGCGCCGATTAGCAGCATGTGCAAAATGACCTGCGCTTCCTTCGGATCGTTCTTGTCCCAGCTGTTGTGCAGGGCCTCCCGCGTGCGGGCGAGGGCGACCGAAGACACCAGCTTCAGGTCGAACCCGGCTACGCCGAGGTGATACATCAGCACACGGTGGTAGTTGCCTGTGGCCTCAAAGCCGATCCGGACGGGCTGGCCGTATTCTCGCAAGATCGCGATGAGCCGCATGAAGTCGTCGGTGCTGTTGGTGATCGTAAAACGCCGCCGGCGCGTCTTGCCGGGAACGGCAATCAGCACCTCGTGCCGATGCTTGGAAATGTCGATGCCTACCAGAACACGGGTATCCGAAGTATGCTCAACCTTGGCCATGGCCGGTCTCCTCTGTGGTGTGGTTCGCAAAACCACCATAGATACCCGAGACCCGGTTATGGCCGCCTGCTGCGCAATTTTGGAGGCTGCGCAGGCGGCCATAACCTTCAACACCGCATCATTCCCAACATGCTACGGGACCGAATTCACCTCGAACGCGATCCTGAAGTTCGTGGATGATCGCAAATTTGACTGGCATTACATCGCGCCCGGCAAGCCGACCCAGAATGCCTTCATCGAAAGCTTCAACGGTCGCCTGCGGGACGAACTGTTGAACGAAACCCTGTTCCCATCTTTGCACCACGCCCGCGCCACGCTGGCCGCCTGGCGCACGGACTACAACACCGAACGCCCACACTCCCGCCTCGGCTGGCAGACGCCCGCCGCCTTCGCCCAAACCTTCACCCCGCAACGGGGCCTGACGCTGCGCAACCTGCAAAGCTCCGCGCCAGCCCCGTTGCCCAAACCGCCCAAATGGGCAAAACTCAGACCCGGAGTCTCGCTCACGCTGGATAAAAGTTGGGGGCAACGTCAGGTGGGACCATCTCTCCGCGCATGCCAAGGCCGCAGACATCGGCGTGCAGGTCGACAACGCCATGCGCGAGATCGAGCGGAGCAACGAGACGCTGAAGGACGCGCTGCCCAAGGTTTACGGTCGGGCCGAACTCAGCCGTGACATCGTCGCAGGGTTGGTCGAGCTGTTCACCAACGACCTGAAGCTCGATGGCAGCAACCACGACTTCGACCTGATCGGCCGGGTCTATGAATACTTCATCGGTGAGTTTGCCAGCAACGAAGGCAAGCGCGGCGGTGAATTATACACCCCGAAATCCATCGTCTCGGTCCTGGTCGAAATGCTGGAGCCGACCTCGGGCCGGGTCTATGACCCCTGCTGCGGCACCGGCGGCTTTTTCGTCCAGTCGGAGAAGTTCATCCACGCCCACCAGGGACGGGTCGATGACATCGCGGTTTACGGCCAGGAATCCAATCCGACCACCTACAAACTGGCCCGCATCAACCTGGCCATGCGGCGGATCTTCGGCAATATCGCCTGGAACCACGAAGGCACGCTGGTGCGCGACGCCTTCCCGGATGAGCGGTTCGAGTTCATCCTGGCCAATCCCCCCTTCAACGTCTCGGAATGGGAGGGCGAGCGGCTGCGCGAAGACAACCGCTGGCACTTTGGCACGCCACCGGTTGGCAATGCCAACTTTGCCTGGCTGTCGCATATCCACCACCACCTGTCGGCCAACGGGATTGCGGGCGTCGTTCTGGCCAATGGCTCCATGTCGTCGATGCAATCAGGCGAAGGCGACATCCGCCGCGCGATGATCAAGGGCGCTGCGGTCGATGCGATGGTGGCGCTGCCGACGCAGCTGTTCTTCGGCACACAGATTCCGGCCTGTCTGTGGATTTTGGCCAAGGACAAGTCGAACGGCCATGCCGCAGGCCGCAAGCTGCGCGACCGCCGGGGGGAGGTGCTGTTCATCGACGCCCGCAAGATGGGCGCGCTGGTGTTGGGGTCCCGCAAGCAAAAGGAATTTTCGGGCGACGAGATCGCCAGGATCGCCGGAACCTACCATGCCTGGCGCGGGGAGTTGGGCGACGCGGCCTATGCCGATCAGGCCGGCTTTTGCGCCGCCGTGCCGGTGGCCGAGATCGAGAAACACAATTTCGTCCTCACCCCCGGCCGCTATGTCGGCGCGGGCGCGGTAGAGGATGACGGTGAGGTGTTCGAGGAGAAGTTTACCCGCCTGATGGGCGAGCTGCGCGCGCATTTTGCCGAGGGGCGGCGGCTGGAGGCCGAGATCGAGGCCCGGCTGGGGGCTTTGGAATGAGGGAAGCGCTATTCGAATCCTTGTTGGAATACACGCGTGATGGCGAGTGGGGAAAAGGTGAGCCGGGCTCTGATTTAGTAAAAATGGGAGTTATTCGAGGAACGGATTTTGATAAAGTCCGATACGGTGATTTTTCAACTGTCCCGAGCAGATACATTCCGAAAGCAATCGCTGAAAGAAAGGTCCTTCGGGCAAATGATATACTGATTGAAACTGCAGGCGGCACAGTAAATCAACCAACAGATCGAACTGTTTTTCTGTCAGAAAAAGGTCTTGAAAAATATCCAGATCCGCGCATCTGCGCGAGTTTCAGTCGCTTCCTTCGGATCGGCTCCGATGAAGTTAGTGCGCCATACTTGTTTTGGTATTGGCAGTATCTTTGGCGCGAAAGGCTGATTTACGATTACCACATACAGCATACCGGAGTAGCACGTTTTCAATATACTTTGTTTGCATCAGAGCAGATTATACCGCTCCCCTCCCTCCCCGAACAACGCGAAATCGCGGCGCTCCTTGGGGCGTTGGATGACAAGATCGAGGTGAACCGCAAGGCCTCGGCCACGCTGGAGGCGATGGCGCGGGCGCTGTATCGTTCATGGATTGTGGATTTCGATCCGGTCTGGGCAAAACTCGAAGGCCGCCCCCCCGCCCACATGTCCCCCAAAACCGCCACCCTCTTCCCCAACAGCTTCGACGATGATGGATTGCCGTTGGGGTGGAAAATCGGAAACCTGTCTGATGTCGCGACGAATCCGCGCAATGGCATCAAACCGGAACAGATCCACCCTGAAACACCCTATATCGGGCTGGAGCACATGCCGCGGCGGTCAATCACTCTTGCCGACTGGGGTTCCGCCGCTGATGTTGGAAGTCAGAAATCCGAGATGCGTGCGGGCGATTTCCTGTTCGGAAAGCTCCGACCGTATTTCCACAAGGTTGGCGTTTCGCCTGTTGATGGGATTTGTTCAACTGACATCATCGTGGTTCGCCCGAAATCACCGGAATGGTCGGGGTTTGTGCTGACCGTGATTTCAAGTGACGAATTTGTCGAGCACACAAACGCCGGATCGTCTGGCACGCGAATGCCGCGGACCAACTGGACCGATATGGGGGCCTATGCTGTCACCCTGCCGCCCCCCGTTGTCGCCGCCGCCTTTGAAGCGATCACAAGCCCTTGGCGCGAACGGATCGTATCCGGTATCCATGAGGCAAAGACCCTCGCCACCCTGCGCAATAGCCTGCTGCCGCAACTGATGTCTGGCGAACTGCGTGTAGGTGCTGCCCATGAACTGATCGAAGAGGTCGCGTGATGGCAGCATCGGTCGCAATGCGGGACTACCTGCGCCGACGCGCCGCGTGGGTCTGGAACGAGCAATCCCATGCTTTCGATCATGGGCTTTCCCTACAGGAAGAGACGCTGACAGAAATGCTCTTGCTCCGCATGGCCCGAGACCATGAGACCAACGGTTTAACGGTCAAGATGTTCAGCAAACCGGAAGAGGCCATCAACGGCGCGGATTGGGAAGGATCATCCGAACGCCGACATGTGACATCTGCCTGCGCATTCAGGCCAAGCGGCTGTATCACAAAAGCACCGGAAAGGATTATGGCGGCCTGAGCCTGAAGCCCACACAGGTGGACAAGCTTATCGCGCAGGCCAGAACGAGCATCCCGATCTATGTTTTTTTCAATCACCCCCATGGCGTAAACTCCAAGTTGCTAAATGGCGGTGGTGAAAAGCCCTATCGCGGGCAAAGTTTCTGGGGATGTGCCGTCGCAAGCGCTTATGCCGTGAAGGCGGCGAACAGCAATAGCCTCATGAAGTTGCGCAAGTGCATGAAGCCGTTGCACCGGATGCTTTCCGAGACTGGGGTCTGCGATATTCATAGTTCCCTTGGCCTCACTCCTGCAGCGGTTCGAGACTCAATGCCTGCCACACGGCGTGAAGTTGTTGAGCGATTAGAGGACCGTGATTTTATGCTGACCTACCTTAAACAACACGATCTTTCCGGCGTTGCCGTTATCAATTTCACTGATTTCAGAGGCTGATTGATGTTCCGCGTTGACCGCACCCACAACCGCCTGTCCCGCCTTGTCCAGAAACGGTTCTCAGACCTGAACTTGCGCGAGCGGGATCATCTGCAGGAATGGCTGGCCAATCAGCCCGACGCCCTCGGCGAGGATCTTCTGGTGATCCAGAAGGAGTTCGACGGCTTTGATGAGACGCGGGAACGGCTGGACCTGCTGGCCCTGGACAAGGACGGCAATCTGGTAGTGATCGAGAACAAGCTGGACGACTCGGGCCGCGATGTGACCTGGCAGGCGCTGAAGTATACCGCCTATGTCTCCAGCCTGACCAAGACGCAGATCGTCGATATCTACCAGCAATACCTCGACCGGTTCTGTGGTGGCGGCAATGCGGTGGCGCGTCTGTGCGAGTTTTTGGGGGTGGAGGATCTGGGCGAGATCATCCTGAACCCCGGCACTGATCAGCGGATCGTGTTCATCGCCGCCACTTTCCGGCGCGAGGTGACAGCCACGGTGCTCTGGCTTCTCAGCCGGGGAATCCAGGCGCAATGCTTCAAGGTCACGCCTTTCATGCTGGGGGACGAGTTGATCATCGACATCCAGCAGATCATCCCCACCCCGGAGGCGGCTGATTTCATGATCAGCATGTCCAACAAAGACGGCGAGGACAAGGCGACGCAAGACACGCAAAAGCACCGCCACAAGCTTCGGCTGGCCTTCTGGGAACAGGCGCTGGAGCAATTGCGGGCCGACGGCGTGACGCTGTATCAGAACATCAGCCCCGGCAAGGATCACTGGCTCAGCGCCGGGTCGGGCGTGTCGTCCTGCCCCTACAACCTGATCTTCTCCCGGGACGAGGCACGGGTCGAACTGGAAATGCGGCGCGCGGATGCTGCAGCCAACAAATGGCTTTTCGACCGCCTGCACGCCGAAAAGGCCGCGATCGAGGCCGCCTTCGGCCACCCGCTCGACTGGCGGCGGATGGAGGACAAGAAAGCCTGCAAGATCCTTTTTGCCCAAGATTTCGATGGCTATGATCGGACAAGCTGGCCGCAGATGATCGGCTGGATTTCGGAACATATCCGCAAGCTAGAGGCCGCGTTGCGCGAGCCCTTGTCGCGGCTGAACCGCCAGATCCGCACCCATGACGAGGAAGGGATCTGATGGCCTTTGCATCCGGGGCAGACCTGGAGGCTTGGGCGCTTGGCGAGTTGCGCGCCCTTGGCCATGTGTTCATGCCGGGGGCCGCGGCCGATCCTGAAAGCGCTGCCCCCCTGCGGCAAAGCTACCGCGACACGATCTTGCTGCCAAACCTCACTGCCGCGATCCGGCGGCTGAACCCGGCCCTGCCGGACGAGGCGGTTCGGTCCGTCGCCAACGCGTTGCGTGATACTGTGTTCGCGGGCGACTTAATCCAGGAAAACCGCCGCATCCATGAGGCGCTGGTCGGCGGGGTGAAAGTGACCTGGCTGGATCGGGGCGAGGAACGAAGCGACCTGGCCCGGTTGGTCGATTGGGAGAACTGCAAGAACGAGTGGCTGGTGATCAGCCAGCTGGAGGTGGCCGGTAAATCGGTGCGTCGCCCGGATATCGTCATTTTCCTCAACGGCCTGCCGATCGTCGTGGTCGAGCTGAAGGCTGAAGGGCACCGAGAACGGCACCCTGAACGGGGCCTGCAACCAGATCGAGACCTACAAGGCGCAAATCCCGGACCTGTTCCGCACCAATGCTTTCTCGGTGATCTCCGAAGGGGTGACGGCGCGCTACGGCTCGGTGTCGGCCGACTTCGACCGTTTCATGCGCTGGCGGACTGTGGATGGTGAGATGATCATCGACGACACTTCGGCGCTGGCCTTGCAGACACTGATCCGGGGGCTGCTGGCCCCGGAGACCATCTTGGAGATGCTGCGCTGGTTCGCTGTCTATGAGGATGAAGGCAAGGGCCCGATCAAAAAGATCGCGGGCTACCACCAGTTCCACGCGGTGCGCAAAGGTGTGGCGGCGGTTCTGGCCGCGCGTGGGCGTGACGGGCGCGGCGGCGTGATGTGGCACACCCAAGGCTCGGGCAAATCACTGCTGATGACGTTCCTCGGCGGGCGGCTGATGCGTGACCCACGCCTCGCCAACCCGACGCTGGTTATCATCACCGACCGCAACGATCTGGACAACCAGCTCTTCGCTACCTTTTCCCGCTGCGCTGCCCTGTTCGGCGAAAAGCCGGAGCAGGCCGAGGACATCGACGACCTGCGCCGCAAGCTCGACCGCAAGGTGGGGGGCGTGATCTTCGCCACGATCCAGAAGTTCAGGCCGAAGAAGGGCGAAGAGGATTTCGGCCTGCTGACCGACCGCGACAATGTCATTGTCTTCGCCGACGAGGCGCACCGTTCGCAATACGGGTTCGAGGCGAAGATCGACGCTGAAACCGGAGAGACCCGCTATGGTTTCGCGCATCACCTGCGCCAGGCCCTGCCGAATGCGGTTCATGTCGGGTTTACCGGCACGCCGATATCTCTGGTGGGGGCCGACACCCAGGCGGTTTTCGGCGACTACATCGACGTCTATGACGTGACCCGCGCCGTCGAGGACGGCGCAACGGTGCCGATCTACTATGAAGGCCGTGTTGCCCGGATCGAGACGGCTAAGGGCTTCATGGAAGATGTGGATGAAGAGTTCGCGGAAATTCTGGAAGATGCCGAAGAGGCCGACGTCGAAATGGACGACCGCTCTGTTGCCGCCCTGAAATCGCGCTGGAGCCGGGTCGAGGCTTTGGTCGGGGCCGAGAACCGGCTGGACAAGGTGGTCGAGGATATCCTGCACCACTTCGATGCACGGCTGGAGGCAATGGATGGCGGCAAGGCGATGATTGTCTGCATGTCCCGTCGCATCTGCACGGAAGTGTATGATCGTATCGTCGCGGCGCATCCGGACTGGCATTCGGATGACGATGTCGAGGGTCAGGTGAAGGTAATTATGACCGGCTCAGCGCAAGATCCGGCGGGCTATCAACCTCACATCCGACCCAAGGCCCGGCAGGAGGTGCTGCGCAACCGCTACCGTAATCCGGCCGACCCGCTGAAGCTGGTGATTGTGCGCGACATGTGGCTCACAGGGTTTGACGCGCCCTGCATGCATACGCTCTATGTCGACAAGCCGATGAAGGGGCACGGGTTGATGCAAGCCATTGCCCGGGTCAACCGGGTGTTCCGCGACAAGCCCTCAGGTCTTGTGGTCGATTACATCGGGCTTGCCGCCGATCTGAAGAAAGCTCTGGCGCACTATTCGGAGTCTGACCAGAGCCGCACGGGCGTGGACCAGCGGGTAGCGGTGGATGCCCTCCTGACCACGCTGGATGTCCTACGGGGCATGTTCTACGACATCGACTATATGGCGGCGCTCGACGGGGCGCCCGAAGACCGGATTGGCATTCTGCCGCTGGCCATCGAACATGCCCTAACGCTGCCGGTTTTCGACAAGGACGGAAGGCCGATCGATGGCGGCGACCGCAAGCTCAGCAAGAAGCGCTTCATGACAGCGGTGGCCCGCCTGGTCACGTCGTTCCGCATCGCCTCGGGTGCCTCGGAGGCGGAAGTGGTGAAAGAGGAGGTAAGCTTTTTCGCCGCCGTTCAGGCTGCGATAAGGAAGATGGACGGAGCCTCAAGTGCTGGCCGCGCAGCCGAGGACACCGAATTCGCCATCTCCCAGTTGATCAACCGCGCGGTCGGCTCGACCGAAGTCATCGACATCCTGAAAGCCTGCGGCGTGAAAAGCCCGAACATCGGCGTTCTGGACGAGGCTTTCCTGCTCGGCATCCAGGGGATCAAGCAGAAGAACCTGGCCGTCGAGGCCCTGCGGCGGCTCCTGAATGATGAGATATCCGCCAGGACCCGGACGAACCTGGCCCAGAAAGACGCCTTTTCAAAACAGCTGAATGAGGCAATTGCCCGCTACCACAACCGCAGCATCGATGCGCTGCAGGTAATCCAGGAGCTGTTGCGGCTGGCCAAGGAATTGCGCGACCAGCCCGAGGATGGGCTGTCCCAAGAGGAGGCCGCTTTTTACGACGCCCTGGCGCGCAGCGAAAGCGCGCTGGAACTTATGGGCAACGAGGAACTGCGCGTCATCGCCGCCGAGCTCGTCAACGCCGTGCGCGGTAGTGCTTCGGTCGACTGGTGGCGGAAAGACAACGTGCGCACCAAGATGCGGGTCGCGGTGCGGCGGATCTTGAAGAAACATGGCTTCCCACCAGATCTGCAGGCCGAAGCGATCAAACATGTTGTGCTACAGGCCGAGGCCATGGCGCGCGAGATGAGCTAAACGCTTCGCCTTATTCGCTATCGACGGCTAAGTCGGCCCATACCGGCCGTAGGCTTGGTGTTGCAGCGAATGTCTGCTTCGATTAGGCAGACCGCCTGACTGGCAACTCTGGACTAAGCTGTCATCAGCTTGGTCCCTTTCCAGCACGCGCCCGGATCCGCGCGCCATCTGACATGCCGACACAAATGACGATCTCGTTCGGACACGGCGCGTCCGGAACAGCGATGCTCAGGGTGTCGATGTGATCGAAGGACCATGCCTCGTCCTTGTGTCCGAGCGGCAGGTCGATGAAGCAGCCAAGACCACCCAGCTTGACGATCGAGGGCATCAGCGCCTGACCGCCGCCGATCGCCGCGCGCACGGGTCTTCCCAGTCGCGGATGCAAGAGTGCTGCCCCGTGCTCGGCCGCGCCAAGGGCACCGACGATGGCGGCCTTGCCGTAGCTGACGGGCGGCGCGCCGAGGGCGGCCATGGCCTCTGCGGCCAGTTGCGCGCCCAGCGTGGCGCCGTATTCGAACAGGTCCGTCAGGTCGTCCTGGTCGATCCTGGCGAAGGGATTGCGCAGTACGGCCAGCGCCGCCACCCGGGTGAGCGGGGCGCAGGGGGCGCCCATCTCGTCGGTCTCGGTCCGGTCCCGGATCAGCATTGTCTTTCGGATCAGCATCAGGCGGTCTCCTTTATTGGTTCGGGGGCTGCTCCGGTCTTGAGCATCCGGAACAGAACGGCCGCGGGTAAGACAAGCGCAAAGAGCGCGGCAGCGAAGAGAATGGCGCTGTCAGGTGCCCCGGTCCGGTCGAGGAGCCAGCCTGCGACCGGCGGGCTTGCCGTCATGATGGCATAATAGACGGTAAAGAAGACCCCCATGCCAAAAGCCCGTCGTTCGGGCGCGACGGCCTGACCGGCCAGCGCCATGATCACACCGGCAGGGGCCATGCCGACCAGGCCGAAGAACAGGCTTGCCGCCAGCCCTGCGCCGGGCAGGCTCAGAAGCATCAGGGCCAGAACCGCGCCTGTCATGCAAACCGCAAGGATCGTCTCGCGCTGCCCGAACCGGTCTGCGATCTGACCGCAGACGGTTCCCGACAGGATCATCAGCCAGCTGCCGACGCTGATCACCCAGGCCGCTGCAAGCGTGCCCATTCCTTGCGCCGCGAGCATGCTGGGGCCGAAGCTGAGGTAGACGACATAGCCCGCGTTGAAAGCGCCCCAGGCGATACCCGCCAGGACGATCAGCCCCCATTCCCGTGGCAAAAGTCCCTTGATTCGGCTTGTGATGCGAGCGGGAAGATCATGGGGGGGGACGGTAAAGGGTCAGAACGGCAATGGCCGCAACCGCGCACCAGACCGAGGCGACGGCAAAGGGTAAGCGCCAGCCAAAAACCTCGGCCAGCCAGGTGTGTCCGACCTGTCCCATGGCGATACCGAAGGGCCAGCTCATCACCAGGATGCTCATTGCCGTGGCGATTTCGCGCCCCTCGAACCAGTCTGCCACCATCTTGGTGAAATAAAGCGTGGCAAACAGGAACCCGGCGCCGGAGACGACACGCCCAAACTCGATGCCTGCGGGATCGGACGCCATCGCCGACAGCGCACCACCGAGCGCCAGCGCCCCGAGCCCTAGCCCGGCCAGCATGCGATCCGACGCGAACCGGCCGGAAAACCCAGCAGGCAGAGCCAGAAAAAGGCCCGGCGCCATGAACAGACCGATCATGAGCCCGATCTGTGTATTGTCGAGGCCGAACGCATCCGTCAGGTTTCCGCCGACCGCGCCCATGGTCTGGAACTGAAACCCCAGGCCGACACGGGCGGCGAACAGCAACGCCAGGATGCGCCAGCGCATCACGCCCAGCCCAGTTGACGCAGTGCCTGCGCGTCGTTCCAGATCTTGGTCATGTGTGCGATGCGGTCTCCGTCGAACCGCATGACGTAGGCGTAGTCGGATGCGACAGGCTTGCCGGTCGGCGCGCCCGGCCCACCCGCGCCGGTCTGGGTGCCGTGAAACACCGCCGAGGCGACCACCGTGCCGCGATCCGCATCCGCTGCGAAAGCCGTCAGCTCATAGCGCCCGTCCGGGATCGGCCCCAACAGGCCCTTCATCCATTCGGCGTAGCCTTGCAGCGTGGTGACCTCGGCAAGCGCATCGGCCTGGCAGGCGAAGCTGGCACTGTCATGGCAAAAGCCCTTGCAGGCCTCCCAGCCGCCGCCAGTCTCGCAGGATTCGAAGAAATCGCGTGCCCTCTGTTCATGTGTCATTGGTCCTTATCCCTATTGATAATGGCATCAGGGTGCGCCCATGCCCGGGCATCGAGTATCGGTCGGCTGCAGTAATTTGCGCCCGAGCCTGCAGTATTCTGTTACAGCATTTGAAGGATTGATTGATAACTTCCGGTGCAACAGGATCGGGCGAGATATTGCTGAAAGATGTGCCAAACCCAGGTCTCCCGACGAAATCCCTAACCGCCACCGAGGTCGCCCCCGTCCCCAGAAGTGCGACGGCAAACGCGGCGGCGTGGGCGGCGTGGTTCATGCCACGAGACCCAACTGGCGCGCGATGCTGGCGCTGTCATAGTAGTCGCGGCCCTCGACCACCTTGCCGTCCTGCACCCGCATGACCGAGCAGTAACGCACTTCCATCCGGCGACCCGAGGGCGGGAATTCCCCGATACTGGAGTGCAGCGTGCCCGTCTGGGTGCCGCGATTGAGGAACTCGACAACCGCCCAACCATCGGGTCGGTCGCCTCCGGTGATGACATTAACGACTTTGACCTCGCCATCGGGGAAAGTCGCGCGCCAGCGGTGATAATCGGCCAGATAGCCTTCGGGGCCGATTTGCGCCTCGCCCCGCGCCAGATCCTCGAACCGGCAATCCGGGGCGATGACGGCAGCGCCGCGTTCAGGGTCGCGCAGATCCCAGGATTCGTGGAACTGCCGGACTGTCTTCTCGATGATGTTCATGGGATCTCCTTCAGGGTGGTGTCACCGGGCAGCGGCGGCAGTTGCACGATGGCACGGCGCATGTCCTCCCGCCCGATCACAGTGGTCGTGTGGCCCATGCCGGTGAAGTCCTCCATCCGCGAGATTGCGCCCGGACCAGATTCGCGCACCTCGCCGTCACCCGCCTCGACCCGCAACCGGCCCGAGAGGCAAAACGCCACTTGCCGACGCGGTGACGGGTGCTGCGCCCCATCCCACCCGGCGGGCAGGATGAGGTAGAGCAAGCCGGTCGCCGATTCGGTGGCCGAAATCGGCATTGCGGGTGCGGGCAGGGCGAAGGTGCCAGCGTTCAGCGGCATGGCGAGGTCGGAAAAGTCGGAAATCCCGGCGGAATCCTCGGTCAGACGAAGGACAGCCATTGCATCGCCGTCGATTCCCGTCATTGCCCTCGAGTCTGAGTCGGCGTAGCGACGAGATAACGAGCGGAGGCGCCAAAGCCGATGCTTCCGTCAGCCTTGCGGAATGGCGCGATGAACTCGGTCATCGCAGCTTTGAACGCCGCTTCGCCCGAATGTTCGATGGCCTTGACCGCTACGCCCGACGACCCGATGCCCCGCCAGTATGTCGCCTCGTCAGGGTAGTGCCAAGGCGTGTCCACGTCGAAAATCTCGCCCGGGGCCAAGCCTCCGGCTTCGGCGAAGGCGCGCAAGGCAGCCTCGTCGGACAACGCGAAGAGACCGGGCGCACCGGGGGGAGGCGGTGGCAGGCGCATGCCGTCTTCCGCATAAGGCGCCGCAAACCCCTGCGCGTCCTTCGTGGCCCGGAGTTCGGCCCATTCGTTTTCCGCCGCGAGCAGTTCGTGGGCCACCGTCTGGGCTGCTACGCCATGCCACGCAGCCATGGGTAGTGCTGCCACTGCCATAAGGGCCAACTGTCTGATCATGATTGTCTCCTCCCCCCGGAATCGGGCAGGGTCCACGATCCGTTAACCTTGCACAGGATGTGCAAGATTCTGGAGACGCCGCTACAGTCCGCGCTAAAATCTTCTAAAGCGATCAAAGGCAGCCCGTGCGACCTAGCGCAGGGCGACGGCGGCTTCGGGCGGTGCCAGACCGGCGGCGATGCGGAAGAACATGTGCGCGCGGGACAGATAGTCGGGGTCGGAACCGAGCCAGCGGCCCGCCAGACGGGCCTCGACCATCTTGGGCGCGATCTGTTCGACCTGCCGAAACGTCTCGGTCGCCTTGTCGATGCGACCGATGCCGACATAGGCGATCGTGCCGAGGATCAGGGGTGTTGCACCGTGGGCGGCTTCCGCCAGTGCGGCTTCGGCGGCCTCGGCTGTGGCGGCGTAATTGCGCGCGGCGAATTGCGCGAAGCCCACCGCGCAAAGCATCGAGCCACGCGCGGGGTCGCGCGGGCTACGCCGCAGACCGACCTCGGCCAGCGGCACGCCGCTTTGCGCGTCGCCGTTGATCGCCTCATACAACCCCAGCCAGCACAATGTCAGCGCACAGTTCGGGTTTATCTCGTGCGCCTGGCGCAATTCGGGCAGGCCCGCTGCCGGGTTCTGGTTCATGAAGTAAAGTTGCGCCCGCAGCCGACGCGCGTGGTGGTCGGTGGCATCGATGGCGATGGCCGGGTCGCCGCGTCGATCCCCTGTGCCAGCGTATCCGGCACCGAGACGGTGGTGCCGTGATAGACGTGCCACCACGCGACCCATGCCAGCACCCGCCACGCAAGCCCCGAGCGAGGGTCGCGGTCCAGCGCCTTCCGCGCCAGCGTTTCGGCCTGCTCCCGTGGTGCGGGGTCATAGGCCATCTCGCCGGACGAGATGACGGACCACGCGCGCTGCGCCAGGCCATGGGCGGTCAGGTCGTCGGGCTTAAGCGTCCTGATCCGGTCGGCTTCGACCCGGTCGATCTGCGGCGACAGGCAGGCGACGATGGCCCGGGCGACCCGGGCCTGCGTCTCGAAATGGTCCGCCATGGCGCGGTCGAAATTCTCGGCCCAGACATGCCCGCCGGTGACCGCATCGATCAGCTGCGCAGTCACGCGGACTCGGTCCGGCCCCGCACGGACGCTGCCCTCTACAACATAGCGCACGCCCAGATCACGCGACACGATGCGCAGGTCGCGCGGCATCTGCTGATAGACAAAGGCTGAATTGCGGGCGACCACGAAAAGATCCCGGAAGCGGGACAGTTCGGTCGTGATATCCTCTACGAACCCGTCCACGAGCCAGGCCAAACCCGGATCGCTGCCGAGGTTCGCGAACGGCAGGACAACCACCGATGGCCGGTCCGGCAGGGCCAGCGGCGGGGTGTCCGGGTCGACCGTCAGCCCGAACCGCAGGCCGCGACCCGGCACCGTGATGATGGCGTCGGCCCCCATCAGCCGTCGGAGATTGGCAACCTGCACGTTTAGGTTGTTCTCGCCCACCACAATACCCGGCCAGACCGCTGCCATAATTTCGTCCCGGTCCACCACGCGGTTACGATGGTGGATCAACAGCTCCAGCAGATCGAAGGCGCGCGCGCCAATCGGCACGGCAGCGGCCGCCCTCGTCAACTGCCGGGTGCGACAGTGCAGCATGAAATCAGCGAAACGTAGGATGTCCATGGGCCTTGGCGGGTCAGTTCAGCATGGGCAGTCTACTGCAGGACATGCGTTTTCGTGTCATGAAAACGTTAACGGCGGCGTGGCGCGTCGATCGCTTCTGCAGCGCCGCGCGGTCGCTGCGACACGCTACGGCAGCTCCAGTGCTTTTCGATGGTTCTAATTTTGCGAAGCCCCGCTGGAAAGTCTGCGACCGACTGCAAAGGCCGATCCGGAGCAGTCGCTTGGCGGCATGCCGCCCCAGATGAACAGCGGACTTGACCTTCGATCGGGTGTGGCAAGCCCGGATTTGCAAATGGCGCTTTCTGCGCGTTTCTGCCGTTCGGGCCTTGTGCGGCGAAGGGCAGGTCACCGCCCTTCAGTGTCGCTCACCAAAGGCTGCAGGCCCGGAAAAACTTTGAACCAGAAGCGCCGAATTGCTTGCCGCCGTTCTGACAATCCAGGCTCCCTTCTTTTCAGCGTTCAACCGCCGTCATCGAAAAGCAGTTACCCGTGTTCCCGTTCAAAGCCCTTAAATTTGTTGGTCTGTGAATCCGATGCATCATTTTTGACATCAGAACCCGCGCTATGGTGACTTTTATGGTGCGTTTTACACCTGCGCGTGGCGCCATGCCTCAGGCGTCCAGCTCGGCATCCCAATACAGGTAATCCATCCAGCTGTCGTGCAGGTAGTTGGGAGGAAAGCGGCGGCCATGGGCCTGCATTTCCTCGGCATTAGGGGCGCGTGGGGTGCGGTTCAGCTGCAGGCCGGACTGGCGCAGGGTTTTGGACCCTTTGCGCAGGTTGCACGGGCTGCAGGCAGCCACCACGTTTTCCCAGCTGGTCACACCGCCCCGCGCGCGCGGGATCACGTGGTCAAAAGTCAGATCGCCCTTAGCCCCGCAATACTGGCAGCAGAATTCATCGCGCAGAAAAAGATTAAAGCGCGTGAAGGCCACGCGCTTTTGGGGTTTTACATAATCTTTCAGCACCACGACCGAGGGTATCTTGAACTCGGCCCTCTGGCTTCGGACCACATGATCGTATTCAGCGACGATCTGCACCCGGTCCAGAAACGCGGCCTTGATCGCCTCCTGCCAGGGCCAGAGGCTGAGCGGGTAATAGCTGAGCGGGCGGTAATCCGCATTCAGCACCAGCGCCGGGTAATGTTTCAGCGACGCCGGGTCGCGCACAAACTGAGTTCTGAAATCGCCGTCCATCCGTCGAGTGACCCCACCCATCTCGGTTGCCATCATGGCCTTGGCGCAGGGAACCCTGCCCCGATAGCCCGAACTATATCTGGCGGAACGTGGCTTGCAAGCCCCCTAGGCAAAGTAGCGCACCCCATGTTCCGACGAGACAGAGATCGCACAACAAAGTGACAGATCAGTGAACCCTAGCGACCGATCCGGCGGGTGACAGCGGCGGCCTTGCGGGCGCGTTTTGCCGCCTCACGCGCCTGAGTGGAGTGCTGGGCATCGGCTTGTGTCGGTGCCGGTCCCGGCTTGCCGCGTTTGGTCACCATCTGCGTGCCCTTGTTGATGCCCCAGTTCACGCCTTTGCGCAGGAAAATCCGCATCACCATGTTGATGATCTGGTTGACGTTCATCTCAATCCTCGAACAGTTCGCTCTGGCCGGAAGTGGCCCCGTATTCATTTGCGTCCTCGTCGTCGTCGGGTTTCTGCATCGACCCCGGCAGGGGCCGGTTGTCCAGCAGGCCCGCCGCCCGCAATTCCTTGATCCCCGGCAGATCGCGCGCCGATTCCAGACCGAAATGGTCCAGAAAATGCTCGGTCACCACAAAAGTCACCGGGCGGCCCGGTGTCATCCTTCTACGGCCAAGGCGAATCCAGTCCAGTTCCATCAGCTGATCCACCGTGCCGCGTGACACTGCCACGCCACGGATTTCCTCGATCTCGGCCCGTGTCACCGGCTGATGATACGCCACAATCGCCAAAGTTTCGATGGCCGCGCGCGACAGTTTGCGGTTTTCCACCGTTTCCTTGCGCATCAGGTGCCCCAGATCGCCGGCCGTGCGCATCGCGTAAGCGTCCCCTACCCGCACCAGATGCACCCCGCGCCCGTCATAGCGTTTGCGCAAATGCGCCAATGCCTCGGCTGGGTCGCAGCCATGCGGCAGGCGCGAGGCGAGTTCGGCCACGGTCACCGGGTCGGCACTGGCAAACAGGATCGCCTCGACCATGCGCTCCTGCTCGCCCATCGGCGGCGCCTCGAACAGGCTTTTCTCGATCGGCTCGGTCATGACTTGCCGCGCCGGATCTGGATGGGCGCAAACATCTCGCCCTGCCGCACCTCGACCTGACCGCGTTTGGCCATTTCCAGAATCGCGGCGAAATGCGCGGCGGTCGAGGAACGGCGGCGCATCGGCGTCGCCCCCCAGCCCTCTGGCAGAAAGGTGGTGAGGTCGGCCCAGTCGCCGACATAGCCGATCAACCCACGCATCCTCTCCAGCGCCTGTTCCATTGTGAACACATGGTCACGATCCATGACAAAAGGGCGGAATTCATCCTTGGTGCGGATGCGGGCATAGGCGCGCATCAGGTCCAGCAGCGTGGCCTCATAGGTCACCGCGCGGGTGTGGCTGATCGTTTCCGGCACCCCGCGCGCAAAGAAATCGCGGCCCAACTGGTCGCGGGCCATCAGCCGTGCCGCCGCCTCGCGCATCGCCTGCAACCGCTCCAGCTGATAGGCCAGGTGGGCGGCAAGATCCTCGGCGCTGGGGCCATCCTCGCCCGGTTCGGGCGGCAGCAGCAGGCGTGACTTCAGAAACGCCAGCCAGGCCGCCATCACCAGATAATCCGCCGCCAACTCGATCCGCAGTGATTGCGCCTTTTGGACGAAACCAAGGTATTGCTCGGCCAGTTCCAGCACCGAAATACGGCGCAGATCCACCTTTTGCGTGCGGCTGAGCGTCAAGAGCAGGTCCAGCGGCCCCTCGAACCCGTCGACATCAACGATCAGCGCCTCGGCGGACATGCGGTCGGCGGGGGCGAGGCGATCATCGCCCCAATCGTCGGCAATGGTGTCAGACATGCGCCTCCCCCGACATCAGGCCCCGAAATTCGGCCTCAAGGGCCAAAATGTCAACGGGGTCGGGCGCATGGCGGGCCGCCAATGCACGCGTCGCACGGGCTCGGATCGCCGGGGTCTGATCGCCGCAGGCCCCGGCCACCGCCAGCATCTCATCCATATCGCCCTTGCAATGGAGCGCGATATCGCAGCCCGCCGCCATCGACGCCACCGTGCGCGCCGCGAGGCTGCCACGCAGCGCCTGCATGTTCAGATCATCAGTCATCAGCAGGCCCTGAAACCCGATCTCGTCGCGGATCACCCGGATCATCGCTTCGCTTTGGGTGGCGGGCTTGTCGTCATAGGCGGAATAGATGATATGCGCGGTCATCGCCATCGGCAGATGGTTCAGCGCCTTGAACGGTTCGAAATCCGTCGCCGAAAGGTCCGCGCGTGAGGCGGTGACGGTGGGCAGGTCATGATGGGTGTCGGCACTTGCGCGGCCATGACCGGGCAGATGCTTGATGACCGGCAACACGCCCCCGGCCATATGGCCCTCTGCCACCGCCGCCGAAATTCCGGAAACCACCACAGGATCAGTGCCATAGCAGCGGTTCTTCAGAAACGGATGCGTGCCTTGCCCGGCCACATCGGCACAGGGCGCGCAATTGGCATCCACCCCGACCCCGCGCAGCTCATAGGCGATGATGCGCGACCGCACCCACATGGCGCGTAGCGGATCTCGCGCCTGCGCCACCGTGTCCAGCGGCGGGGCCCATTCCCGCCAATGGGGCGCGCGCAGCCGTTGCACCCGCCCGCCCTCCTGATCTATGAGCACCGGCGCATCGCGCCCGACGGTATCTCGCAGCGCGGACGTCAGTCGGCGCAGCTGCACCGGGTCTTCGACATTGCGGGCAAACAGGATGAAACCGAACGGGTCGGCATCACGGAAAAAACCCACCTCATGGGCGGTCAGTTCCGGCCCGGAGCAGCCGAAAATCGCGGCAAGCCTGCCGGTCATCTATGGGCGACCGGAATACAGCCGGCATCCTCGGCCAGAAGAGCCGCGCAGAACCGGCGCGCGTCATCCTCACCGCCAAAACCATGCGCGCGCAGCCGGTAAAAGGTGCGCCCGCCCGATTGCGCCGATTGCACCACCAGAGATTTTCCGGTCATCAGATCGCCGAACAGCGCACGCAGCCGGACCCATTCGGCCCGCGCAATCTCGGCGCTGTCGAACGCGCCAAGCTGCACCAGCCTTGTGCCCGCCGACAGGGTGGCTGGATCAATCTCCGGCCCGACCGCGGCCGAGGCGCTGACCTGCTCCACCGCCGCCACTGTGTGCAAAGCGGTTTGCGGGCGCTGCTTTGGCCGCACTGTCCAGCCCGCGCCCGCGGCGCTCTCCGCCTCGTGCAGGGGGGCCAGCGGCATGGCGTCGCCAAGCGCTTCGGCCAGCGCCATCGCGACCGCGTCTTCGGTTGTGACCGGGGTTTCTGCGGTGTCGGCGGTTGCCTCCGTCGCAGTTGGCACCGGGTCAAACCCGGCGATCGCCAGCGCCGATGCGACCGAAGCCTCCAGCGTCGGCGCATCGGTTGTGGTCGGCACGGCCGCGGCCTCTGTCACCTCCGCATCCACCGCAGACAGGCCCGGAGCATCGTCTGCGGTCAGATCCAGCGGTGCGGGGGCCAGAGTTATTTCCTCGGGCAAGGGGGTCGCGCCACCGGCTGCGGCGATCGCGTTCACCGCCATGCCCTGATGGTCGGCGATACTGCCTCCGGGGTTGGCCGGGGCCACCCGCATCGGCCCTTCGATCGCGCGCACGACCGGAATACCGGAGACATCGCGCACCGCAAGCCGGTAGCCCCAAAGCCCCATCCCAACGACCAGCGCCAAAGAGCATACCGCGCCCGTGATATGGATCAGCCGTTGTGCCTGCCCGCCCGTCATACGGGGCGGTGCCCCGTAGTCATCATAGTCGATATCCGCCATGCTCTGCCCCGATCAGACGGGTTTGCCCCGCCTTGTTTGCCTGCACCCCGGCGGGGCACTGTTGATCAGCGCATTTCCTCGACCGGCGTAACCCCAAGGATACCAAGACCTGAGCAAATGACAACGCCCACAGCCCGCACAAGGGCGATTTTCGCCTGTGATGTGGCGGTATCGTCCTGAATGAAGCGCAAGGACACATCATCATTGCCCCGGTTCCACAGCCCGTGCAGGTCTGACGCCAGCTCATAGAGATAGAACGCCACCCGGTGCGGCTCATTCCCGCGCGCGGCGATTTCCACCAGACGCGGCCATTCGGCGAGCTTTTTCGCGACCGCAATCTCGGCGGCATGGTCCAGTCTGGACAGATCCGCCACCGCCAAAGTGGCATCCGACACATCCATCCCGGCCTCGCGCGCCTTGCGCAGGATCGAATTCACCCGGGCATTGGCGTATTGCACATAGAACACCGGATTGTCTTTCGACTGTTCCAGCACCTTGTCGAAATCAAAATCAAGCGCCACGTCATTCTTGCGGGTCAGCATGATGAAGCGGGTCACATCGGCACCCGCCAGTTCCACCACATCGCGCAAGGTCACGAAGGTGCCTGCCCGTTTGCTCATCTTGAACGGCTCGCCGTTCTTCCACAGCTTGACCAGCTGGATCAGCTTGATGTCCAAGGGCACCCGCCCGCCCGACAAGGCGGAAACGGCGGCTTTCATCCGCTTGACATAGCCGCCATGATCGGCGCCGAAAATGTCGATCAGCTGGTCATAGCCACGTTGCACCTTGTCATAGTGATAGGCGATATCGGGCGCGAAATAGGTCCAGCCGCCATCGGACTTCTGCACCGGGCGATCCACGTCATCGCCATGCGCGGTGCTGCGGAACAGGGTCTGGATGCGCGGCTCCCAGTCTTCCAGCTCCTTGCCCTTGGGCGCCTCCAGCGCCCCCTCATAGATCAGGTCCATGTCTTTCAGGGTCTGGATCGCGGCCTCGATCTTGCCGGTGCCATACAGCGCCTTTTCCGAGGAATAGAGATCCATCTCCACCCCCAGCGCCGCCAGATCCTCGCGGATGCGGTCCATCATCATCTGCGTGGCGAATTCGCGCACATCCGACAGCCAGTATTGCTCGCCCTTGTCGAGCAGCGTGTCGCCGTATTTTTCCTTCAGCGCCTCACCCACCGGCACCAGATAATCCCCGGGATACAGCCCCTCGCGGATTTCCGGCTCCAGCCCATGCGCCTCGCGGTAACGCTCGTAAGCGCTGCGCGCCAGCACATCGACCTGCGCGCCGCCGTCGTTGATGTAATATTCGCGGGTGACCTCCCAGCCGGAAAACGCCAGCAGATTGGCCAGCGCATCGCCCACAACGGCACCGCGCACATGGCCCACATGCATCGGCCCGGTCGGGTTGGCGGAAACGAATTCGATGTTGACAGTCTGGCCCTTGCCAATATCGGCGCGGCCGAAATCGGTGCCCTGGGTCAGCGCGGCGTGAACGATCCGCTGCCAGACCTCAGGCGCAAGTCTCAGGTTCAGAAACCCCGGCCCTGCCACATCGGCGGCGGTGATGCGCGGGTCGGCCAAGAGCTTTGCCGCCAGTGCCTCAGCAATGGCGCGCGGTTGCTTGCCCGCGGGCTTGGCCAGCACCATGGCGGCATTGGTCGCCATATCGCCATGCGCCGCATCGCGCGGAGGCTCCACCGCAACGGACCCAAAATCGAGACCGTCGGGCAAGGTGCCCTCGGCCTGCATTTGGGTCAAGGCATCCAGAACGGTGGCGCGGATATCGGCGAAGAGGTTCATCTGATCAAATCCTGTCTTGTGCCCAAGGGCATGCCAGAGGGCACAAGTCAGGTCAAGTTCAGCCGTTGCTGCGCCAGTCCTCCAACGCCGGATTGGCGGCGTCTGACAGGTCACCCGGCAGCTTCGGGGCCGGATCGGCCACCACCGGCGGCGCAACCGGCGCGGCGCGGTTGCGCAGGTGATGCGCCTCGCGCGCGCCAAAATAGGCGGTAATCACCGCACCCAGCAGCCACCACAGCGCCTCGGGCATCGCGTCGAGACCCGCCATACGTGCCGCAAAGCCCGCCGGATCGACCAGTGCATAAAGCACCAGCGCCTGCGAGCCAAAAGCCATGAACGGGCGCGGCAGCCGGTTGAGCGCGTCAATCAGCTTGTCATAGCCCGACCCGGGCCGGGCGGGCGGCAGCGCGCCCGGCCCCGGGACCGGCAGGCGGTTCACCGCCTCGGCCAGACCCCGCGCCAGATCCGGCGCGATGCTGCGCGCGATCTCGCGGCTGACACCGCCCAGGGCCGGGATCGCGCCCCGGCCCAGACCAAACCCACGGATCAGCCCCATTTTGCGACCCTTTCCCTGTGCTGTACCGCTGTCAGGTGATAGCGCTTTGCGATGAACTCCTCGGCGCGGGTGATCCAGCCGCCTTTGCCGCCATCCTGCCTGCGGGCAAACTTGCGGCTTTGGGGCCGGGCATCGGCCAAAGCGTAGTAATAGTTGCGCCGCGCAATGCCATAGGCATCGGCGAAGTGGTTCGGTGCCGCCTCATGGGCCAGTTGCGCCGCGCGGATGGTCTGCGGCCCGATCACCCCGTCCGGCGTGCAGGGAAAGCCCATATCGGTGATCAGCCGCTGCAGGATCTTCACCGCATTGGACCCCGCATTGACATACATGTCGAAGACCGCGGCCTGCACCGCCTCGGGCAGCGCCGCGATGCCCGGGCGCTTGTGGTAATGTTCCAGATAGATTTCCACCGCCTGCGCGCGGCTGAGTGCCCGCACATCGGCCACATTGATCCGCCCGTCACGGTTCACATCCAGCCCCAGCCTGCGCAGGGTGCCGATGGTCACGCCATGGTTGGTTGCCCCGCCCGGATCGTCGGGGTCATTCACAAAGCCGCCCTCGCGGGCGACGATGTCTTCTGCCAGTTGTCTTACACTTGTCATGGGCTATCCCCGGAGTTCTGACACTCCCCCCGCGGACAAACCTGACGAAGTTGGATTAACGGCCCGAAAAGCCTGCGCGCTCAGGTGCCGGAGTCCTGATAGACGCCCTGCGCTTTTAGCGCGTCGATGACCTCTTTCGGCATATAGGTCTCGTCATGCTTGGCCAGGATCTCGGTGGCGACAAAGATCTCGCCCTCCATCGACCCGGTGCCGACCATGCCCTGCCCTTCGGAAAACAGATCGGGCAAAATCCCGGTAAAGCGCACCGGAATGGTCTGGTTTGTATCGGTCACCCGGAAGCTCACCGTCTCGCTTTGCCCGCGCAGGATGCTGCCCTCTTCCACCAGCCCGCCGATGCGGAACACCTCACCGGGGCGCGGCGGGTCTTCGACCACCTGGGTCGGGCTGCGGAAAAAGTTGATCCCGTCCTTCATGGCATAGCCGATCAGCGCGGTGGACAAGGTCAGCGCCACAAAGGCCAGCACAACGATCTGCACCCGCCGCTGCTTTTTCAGCCCCTTCATCCCCGCCATGGTTACTCCTCCGCCATTATTCGACTCTGATGTGGGGCGAAACCCAACCCTTGTCGAGTGTTCTAACGCCGCAACCCGCAGATGTGATTGATCAGGGTCAAGCCGCCTGAAATTCGATCCGCCGCCGCAGGAACTGGGTGGACTTAGAAGACACCGCCTTTGGGTCGCCCGTGGTCAGGAACTTCGACTCCGTCCCCGAGCCCAGCATCTCGGGCCGCCGGGTCAGGTAATCGGCCAGCGATTCCGCCACCAGTCTGGCCTGCGAATAGACCTTTACCCCATCCCCCAGCGCATCCTGAAAGGTTACCTCCATCAACGGATAATGCGTACAGCCCAGCACCGCTGCCTCCGGATGCGGCATCCGGCGTTTCAACGCCTCGACATGGGACCGCACCAGCGCCTCGGCCAATATCTCGTCGCCCTGCTCGATCGCATCGACCACACCGCCGCAGGGCTGCGCCTCCACATCGACACCAATGGCGCGGAACGCCAGCTCGCGTTGAAAGGCGCGGCTGGCCACCGTGGCGGGCGTGGCAAACAGCGCCACATGCTTCACCGCCACCTCACGCGGCGGCGAATTGTCGCCCCACTGCCGTTCGGTCAGCGCCTCGATCATCGGCACGAAGACGCCCAGCACCCGCTTGTCCTTCGGCACCCATGTCTCCTGCATCCGCTTCAACGCGGCGGCGGAAGCCGTGTTGCAGGCCAGAATGACCAGATCACACCCCTCGGCCCAAAGCCGCTCCACCGCGGCACAGGTCAAGTTGAAGATGTCATCATGCGTGCGCACACCATAAGGCGCATGGGCATTGTCGCCCAGATACACCAGCGGTAGATCCGGCATCCTGCGCGTGATCGCATCCAGCACTGTCAGCCCGCCGATGCCGCTGTCAAAAACCCCAACCGCCATGCCTGCCCCCAATTTGCGCCTGTTGCGGGGCAATCCCCGGTCAGCGCGTTTTGTATTTCGCCTCGAATTCGTAGCCCGGAGCATACGACCGCAGCGGGCGCGGTGAAAGATCGTATGTGGCGCGGCGCAGAAATTCCATCATCCGGGTCGGATCGGCCTTGAGCGGGGCCAGATCGGCGGCGGAAACCGGCTGGCCGATCACCACCCGCACCGGCTCGTCCATCCGCGCCCGGAACTCCTTGATCAACAGGCCAAGGCGCAGGGTGTAATGCACATGGCTGGCAATCTGGAACAGCCTCGAATTGTGGCCGTCGAAATATACGGGCACCACGGTGGCATCCGATTTCGCAATCATCTTGGCGGTGAAGTTGCGCCAGCCCGGGTCCATCGGACGCGAGGTGAAGGGCCGGGCCGCAGTCGAAACCGTGCCGCCCGGAAACACACCGATAGCCCCGCCCTGCCCCAGATAGCGCAATGCCTCGGCCCGGGTCTGCAGGTTCAGCTTCACCGCCTCCTTGGTCTCGTCAAAGGAAATCGGCAGCACCACCCGGTTCAGCGCCTCGGCCCGCCGGAACACCGAATTGGCCAGAATTCGGAAATCGCCGCGCACCCGGTCCAGAAGATGCCCCATCATCAGCCCGTCCAGAATCCCGTAGGGGTGGTTCGCGATCAGCACCAGCGGCCCGGTCGCCGGAATGTTGGACACCGCCCCGCCCACCACATCAAGGCTCAAGCCATAGCGCTCCGGCACCACATCCCAGAAACTGCGGCCACGCGCCACCTCATCCTCATAGCCCGCCGCCCGGCGGATCAGCGACAGCCGCCCGGTGGCATTTTCCAACACCCGGATCAGCGTCGCCCCGGCCCGGCTGGATGCCGACGAAGCATAGGAAATCTCGCGCGCCACATCCTGCTGCATGTCCACTCCACCGATCGCGCCAAAGGGGCGATTCCATCTGATCTTTCCGTTTCGCCAGTCTTCGTAACAGGCAAATGACAATTTTCCCCGGCTCGACCTGCACGGCCAAAAGGCCACGCCTGCCCCCCATTATCAGACCGGAAAGCATTTACATGCGATTGATTCTCCCCACATGAGGCGGGCCGTGATAGAATCACGGCTTTCGTAAAGGGTTGAAAAATGGATTGGGACAAACTGCGCATTTTCCATGCGGTGGCCGACAAGGGCAGCCTGACGCATGCCGGCGACGTGCTGCACCTGTCGCAATCTGCCGTCAGCCGCCAGATCCGCGCGCTGGAGGAAAGCCTGTCGGTCACCCTGTTCCACCGCCACGCGCGCGGGCTGATCCTGACCGAACAGGGTGAGCTGTTGTTCGACGCCACACAAGCCATGGTCAAACGGCTGGAGGCAACCGCCGCCCGCATCCGCGATTCCGAGGATGAGGTGTTTGGCGAATTGCGCGTCACCACCACCACCGGCTTCGGCACGCTCTGGCTCGCCCCGCGTCTGGCCAACCTCTACAAGAAATACCCCAGCCTGAAAATCGACCTGATGCTGGAAGAGCGGGTACTTGACCTGCCGATGCGCGAGGCGGATGTGGCCATACGCATGAAGGAACCGTCGCAGGCCGACCTAATCCGCAAGCGGCTGATGAACATCAGGATGCGGCTCTATGCGTCCCCGGAATACCTGGCCGAACAGGGCACCCCCGCCTCGATGGAGGATTTCACCCAACACCGCCTGATCGCCCAGCACGCGGGTGTGCCGCAGGTGGCGGCAGGGGCCTCGCTGGTGCAGGAGCTGATGGCGCATGACATCCCCTCCACCCTGACGGTGAACAATTACTTCGGCGTATTGCAAGGCGTGCTCAACCATCTGGGGATCGGCGTTCTGCCGCATTACATCACGGCGGATTTCCCGCATCTGGTGCGGGTGCTGCCCGAAACCGAAAGCGCCGAAGTGCCGGTCTTCCTCGCCTATCCAGAAGAGCTGCGTCACTCCAAGCGGGTCGCCGCCTTCCGCGAATTCGTGACCGAAGAAATCTTCGCCTATCGCAAACGCCAGCAGATGGATGGGCTGGGGGACTGACCGCAATCGCAGCCATGCGCACAGCACATAGCAGACATGCTGCATCAGCAGCATGTTCAGCCTTGCCCCGAATCGAACGCATGCCTACATCACGCCATGAAGCGGGCGGTTGAGCGGTTGCTCTTGTTCGCTTCATACCTCCCTGTTGGACTTAGGCCGAGCTTTATGCTCGGCCTTTTTTTTGTTTTCCGCGTTTTCAACGGCGTTGCCCGGTCCCGCAGCAGAACGTCAGCGGTTTTGCCCGTTTCAGGGCATCATGCAAACGACATGCACCCGGCAGGTGGTGGCGCGCTGCAGCCCAGCTTGTTTCACCTGTGCCGCCCGGATATTGGATGGCACATTGCCTGTGGGCCATTGGCAGAGGGATGGGAGACGTCAGATGTTCAAATGGGCCCGAAAGACGCCAGAAAAATTCTCTGCGCCCCCTACGCCTGACGCCCTCATCCGCGCCAGCGAGACCCGCTTTCCGATGCCCCCGGGGGAGATGGGCCGGCTTGAGGCGCGGCGCTGGATTCTCAACATGGTTGCGCCCGGCAGCACCGGCATCGAGATCGGCGTGTTCCGGGGCCATTTCAGCGGGCTGATCTGCGAGGTCGCGCGCCCGCGCAAACTCTATCTGGTCGATCCCTGGACAAAGCTTGGCGAAACTTTCGGCTGGGGCAAGGCCTATACCAATTTTGACACGCTGACGACCGAAGCTGCAAAAACCGAAGCGATCGCGCGGGTCTCCCGATTCCCCGCAGTCGATGCCGTTTTCATCGAAGACACCTTTCCCGCCTGCGCCGCGCAGATCACGGGACCGCTGGATTTTGCCTACCTGGATGCCAGCCACAAATACGGGCCGACGCTGAACGAGTTGATGCACCTCAAGGATATGATGGCACCGGGCGGATTGATCCTGGGCGATGACTGGGCACCAGACCCACAAAATCAGCATCACGGCGTGTTCCTTGCGGTGCAGGACTTCACCCGCAACAGCGGCTGGGATATCGTGGCCGCCGGTCCCGGTGCGCAATGGGCACTCCGACGGCGCGCAGACCCGCCTGCCCCCCCGCATAAGCACAGTTTCTGCGGGCAAAACGGCTGAGTGCCACGCTCTCCCCTTTCTATCCTTCCGGTCATGCCCTATGACGCGGCGCAGTTGCTGTGAGGAAGCTGACATGACCGAACCCGCGATCACCCCCGAGCTGGTCTCAAAGCACGGGATCAAGCCCGACGAATACGCGCGGATCCTTGACATCATCGGGCGTGAGCCGAATTTCACCGAGTTGGGCATCTTCTCGGCGATGTGGAACGAGCATTGTTCCTACAAGTCCTCCAAGAAATGGCTGCGCACCCTGCCCACCACCGGCCCGCAGGTCATTTGCGGCCCGGGTGAAAATGCGGGGGTGGTTGATATCGGTGACGGCCAGGCGGTCATCTTCAAGATGGAAAGCCACAACCACCCTTCGTATATCGAGCCGCATCAGGGTGCCGCTACCGGCGTCGGCGGCATCCTGCGCGATGTGTTTACCATGGGCGCGCGGCCCATTGCGGCGATGAACGCGCTGTCCTTCGGCCTGCCCTCGCACCCGAAAACGGCGCATCTGGTCAAGGGCGTGGTCGAAGGTGTCGGCAGCTATGGCAATGCCTTCGGTGTGCCGACGGTCGGCGGCGAAGTGCGCTTCCACCGCAGCTACAACGGCAACTGTCTGGTCAACGCCTTTGCCGCAGGCCTCGCCGATGCCGACAAGATCTTCTACTCCGTCGCCTCCGGCGTCGGCATGCCCGTGGTCTACCTTGGTGCGAAAACCGGGCGCGACGGCGTCGGCGGCGCGACCATGGCATCGGCCGAATTCGATGACACCATCGAGGAAAAGCGCCCCACGGTGCAGGTCGGCGACCCCTTCACCGAAAAGCGCCTGCTGGAGGCTTGTCTGGAGCTGATGCAATCGGGCGCCGTGATTTCAATTCAGGATATGGGCGCTGCCGGCCTGACCTGCTCGGCGGTGGAAATGGGCGACAAGGGCGGCCTTGGCATCAAGCTGCAACTGGCCGATGTGCCGCAGCGCGAAACCCAGATGACCGCCTACGAGATGATGCTGTCGGAAAGCCAGGAACGCATGCTGATGGTTCTGAAACCGGAACTTGAGGATGTGGCCCGCGCGATTTTCGTCAAATGGGATCTCGATTTTGCCATCGTGGGCGAGACCATCCCGGAAGACCGCTTCCTGATCCTGCACGGCAATGACGTAAAGGCCGACTTGCCGCTGTCGAAACTCTCCTCCACCGCCCCGGAATATGACCGGCCATGGGTGGAAACCCCGGCCGCCACCCCGCTCGGCGAGATTCCCGCCATCACCCCGCTGGATGCCCTGCGCGCCCTGATCGCCTCGCCCTCCTATGCCCACAAGGCCTGGGTCTGGGAGCAATACGATTCCCAGGTCGGGGCCGACACGCTGATCACCCCCGGCCTGCCCGCAGGCGTGGTGCGGGTGCATGGCACCACCAAGGCGCTTGCCTTCACCTCGGATGTGACGCCGCGCTACGTCAAGGCCAACCCGTTCGAGGGTGGCAAACAGGCCGTGGCCGAGGCGTATCGCAACCTGACCGCGATGGGTGCCATCCCGCTGGCGACCACTGACAACCTGAACTTCGGCAACCCCGAAAAGCCGGAAATCATGGGTCAGCTCGTCGGCGCGATCAAGGGCATCGGCGCGGCAGTCGCTGCGCTGGATATGCCGATCGTCTCGGGCAACGTCTCGCTTTACAACGAAACCGATGGCTCCGGCATCCTGCCCACGCCGACCATCGGCGCGGTCGGTCTTCTGCCGACACTGGATCATCTGATCCATGGCGCACCGCAAACCGGCGATCTGGCGGTTCTGATCGGCGGCCCAGGCACCCATCTGGGCCAATCGGCGCTGTTGGCCGAAGCCTTCGGCATCGAGGCGGGCGATGCCCCCCCCGTCGATCTGGCGGCGGAAAAGCGCAATGGCGAATTCATCCGTGTGCAAGGCAAGGTTCTGCGATGCTGCACCGACCTTTCCGACGGCGGTCTGGCACTGGCCGCCTTCGAGATGGCCGAGGCGGCAGGGATCGGTATTGATCTCGAATCCGCCGATATCGGCACGCTGTTTGGTGAAGATCAGGCGCGCTATCTGGTGGCGATCAACCCCAAAGCGCTGCATGGGTTGACCGGCGCGGCCCATCGGGCCGGTGTGCCGGCCCAGGTGGTTGGCCGCTTTGGCGGCGACGCCGTTACCCTTGGCGGCCAATCCTCCCCGCTCAAAGCCCTTAGCCAGACTTACAGAACGGCCTTTGAAACAGCACTCGGCCTCTAGGCTGCAAGACAAAAGCCAAAGCATTCTTGCAGCCAGCATCGCCGCACCCTAGATTTGGTTTAAGGACAGGACAGGAGCCGCCCATGCCCATTGACGCACGCGAAATCGAAACCCTGATCCGCGCCAGCTTTCCGCAGGCCAAAATCACCGTCCAGGGTGATGACGGCCAGCATTTCGCCGCCGAAGTGGTTGACGAGTCGTTTCGTGGCCTGAACCGTGTGCAGCAACAGCGCGCGGTCTATGCCGCGCTCAAGGGCAAGATGGACGGATCGAACGGCGACCTGCACGCATTGGCGCTGACCACCCGCGCCCCGGAATAACCAAAGGAACACGCAGATGAGCGCTCAAGACCAGATCAGATCTACCGTCGAAGCCAATGACGTGGTGCTGTTCATGAAGGGCACCAAGATGATGCCGCAGTGCGGGTTCTCCAGCCGTGTGGCGGGGGTTCTCAACTACATGGGCGTTGATTTCGCCGATGTGAACGTGCTGGCCGATGCCGAGATCCGGCAGGGCATCAAGGATTTCTCCGACTGGCCCACCATCCCGCAGCTTTATGTGAAGGGTGAATTCGTCGGCGGCTGCGACATCGTCACCGAAATGACCCTGTCGGGCGAACTTGACGCGCTGTTCGAGGCCAAGGGCGTCACCTATGACAAGGACGCCGCCAACAAGATCCGTGAAGCAAACGCTTCTTGAGGCATCACGCGAACAACACAGCCCATCGTATTGAAAAGGCCCGCACAATCTGCGGGCCTTAATCACGTCTGGGCCTTGCACTCCAACAACGGCACCTCGGCACCGTCCGCGCGCCAATAGATCGTCGCCGCGTCACCCTTGGACCAGAGCACATAGCTCGCCCCGTCCGAAGGCCAGGAATACTTCGCACCCGAGGCCGCGACTTCCTGATACAGCAATATCTGCGCTCCCTCGATATGGATCACCACGATGGCATCCTCGGGCCCGGTGACAAAGGTGGCGGGCACCTCCACCCCCCGATCGCAGCTGTAGCGCAGGTTCTGCACCGCCAGCACATCCGCCCCGGCCTGCCCGGCCAAGGCGATCAGGGCCGCTGCAGCACACCATTTCATGCCTGTGCCCTCTCCTCGACACGGTCGGCCAGAGCCTCGGCCCGCGCGGCGATTTCCGCCATGGTTTCGAACACCTGCGGCGGGATGACCGGCACTTCGACCTTTTCCGGCGGTGCAGCAGGCTGGGCTTCCAACCCGATCAACCGTTCCTTCAGCAGGCGGTTCTCATCCTCCAGCGCGGCGGTCTTGTCGGCCAGCATCAGCCCGGACATCAGCAGCATCCGCGCTTCGGGCAACCGCCCCATCTGCTGCACCAGCGGGTCGGCTTCGGCGTTCAGCAAGGCGGCGGCGGCGCGCAGGAAATGTTCCTCGCCGGGCTGGCAGGCCACCTGAAAATCGCGCCCGCCGATCGAGACTGTTACATCAGGCATCCTGTGCCACCTCCCTTTTCGGTCCGGCCAACGGATCAAGCGCCGCGATCAGCTCGTCCAGTTCCGCCGCTTCGGCCGCACGCAGCGCGCGCAGCGCCTCCAACTCGGTCAGCATCGCCTTGTTGATCAGATGCGGCTCCACCCGGCCCTCGGCCTGCGCCTCGGTCATCAGCCGGATCTGTTCGCGCAAGCCGACCACGGTTTTCTTCAACCGCTGCATCTCCAGCCCCTGCACATCCAGCAGTTTCATCAGCCGCCCGACCTCGGCCTCCAGCGCCTGCGTGCCGGTCCCCTGATCGCGCAGCGCCCGCAGCCGCTCATTCAGCTGCGCCACCAGCATCCGCTCTTCATCCAGCGCTTCGTTCAGACGCGCGATCTCGGCCTCGGCCACGCCATCGGCCAATGTGGCAACCGGCCCCTGATCGGTCTGGGCCGGTTCAGCCTCGGCTTGCGCGGCAGACAGGGCTTCAACCCCGTCGCCGATGCGCATCAGCGCCGCGGTGATCCGACGCTCCAGTTCGGCAATGTTGTCCATGCCCCCTCTTTCCCGGATACTCCGGTTCTTATTGCTTTGGTCTGCTTATAAGTGCGAATCGCATAACGGCAGGTCAAGCCCGATCTTAACGCAAAGCGCGGGCAAGGAACGCCCCATATCGTCAACAGCTTGGCCGCTGTGCTTGAACTTGCCGTCCGGGGTGGTAAGGAACCCTGAACCCGCACCGATCCAAGTATGAGGAGCCCGGCCTTGGACATCCAGACCCTGCGCGACCGCCACCCCGATCACTGGATGCGCGCCACCGCCATCCGCGCCCTGACGCTGGACGCTGTCGCCGCCGCCAATTCCGGCCATTCCGGCATGCCGATGGGCATGGCCGATGTGGCCACGGTGCTGTTCGCCAATCATCTGAAATTCGACGCATCAGCCCCGCGCTGGCCCGACCGCGACCGTTTCATCCTCTCGGCGGGCCATGGCTCCATGCTGCTCTACTCGCTGATGTATCTGACCGGCTATCCCGACATGACACTGGATCAGGTCAAGAACTTCCGCCAATGGGGCGCGATCACTGCGGGCCATCCTGAATACGGCCATGTCTCGGCGGCGGAAACCACCACCGGCCCGCTGGGTCAGGGCATTTCCAACGCGGTCGGCTTTGCCATGGCCGAAGAATCCCTGCGCGCGCGTTGGGGATCACACGTGCAGAACCACTACACCTATGTCATCGCAGGGGACGGCTGCCTGATGGAAGGCGTGAGCCAGGAGGCCATCGGCCTTGCCGGCAAGCACAAGCTGTCACGCCTCATCGTGCTGTGGGATGACAATGGCATCACCATCGACGGCAAGGTGTCGATCTCCGACATCACCGACCAGGGCGCGCGCTTTGCCGCCTCCGGCTGGGACGTGTTCTCCTGCGATGGCCATGATCCCGAAGACATCGACCGCGCCATCACCGCTGCCAAAGCCTCCTCAGGCCCGGCAATGATCGCCTGCAAGACCCACATCGCCATCGGCCATGCCGCACAAGGCACCTCCAAAGGCCATGGCGCGCTGACCGACAAGGCGCAGTTGCAGGCGGCGAAAGACGCCTACGGCTGGCCCGGAGGCCCGTTCGAGGTGCCTGCCGAGGTGAAAACATGGTGGGAAGCAGTCGGCGCCAAAGGGGCCGTTGACCGCGCCGAATGGGAGTCGCGTCTGGCCAGCCTGTCGCTTGCCAAACAGACCGAATTCGCCCGCGTCTTCGCCGGTGACGCGCCGAACAAGCTTTCCGCAACCATCCGCGCTGTGAAAAAGCAGGCGGTGGAGGATCTGCCCAAACTCGCCACCCGCGCCGCATCGGAAAAGGTTCTGGCGGCGGTCAACCCGGTGATGCAGGAAACCATCGGCGGCTCGGCCGACCTGACCGGCTCGAACAACACCAAGACCGCCGATATGGGCGTGTTCACCCCCGAGAATCGCAAGGGCCGCTACGTCTATTACGGCATCCGCGAACATGGCATGGCGGCGGCGATGAACGGCATGGCCCTGCATGGCGGCGTTCGCGCCTATGGCGGCACCTTCATGTGCTTCACTGACTACGCCCGCCCCTCGATGCGCCTGTCGGCGCTGATGGGTGTTCCGGTGGTCTATGTCATGACCCACGACAGCATTGGTCTGGGCGAGGATGGCCCGACCCACCAGCCGGTGGAGCATCTGGCGATCAGCCGCGCCACGCCCAACACCTATGTCATCCGCCCCGCCGATCTGGTGGAGACGGCGGAAGCATGGGAGGTTGCGTTGTCCACCAAGACCACGCCCACCGTCATGGCCCTGTCACGGCAGAACCTGCCAGCGGTGCGCAAGACCCACAGCAACCAGAACCTGGTGGCAAAGGGGGCCTATGTGCTGGAGGACGCGGCCGCCAAGCGTCAGGTCATCCTGATGGCCACCGGGTCAGAGGTCGAAATCGCCCTGAAAGCGCGTGATCTGCTGGAGGCCGAAGGCATCGGCACCCGCGTTGTGTCAATGCCCTGCTGGGAGCTGTTCGAAGAACAGGACGATGCGTATCGCCGCAAGGTGCTGCCGCCCGGAGCGGTGCGCGTGGCGATCGAGGCCGGGGTGCGCTTCGGCTGGGACCGCTGGCTGTTCGGCGAAGGCGGCAAACGTGACAAGGCCGATTTTGTCGGCATGGCGGGCTTTGGGGCCTCTGCCCCGGCAGACCGGCTTTATGCCGAATTCGGCATCACCGCCGAAGCTGCGGTCGCAAAGGCCAAGGCGCTGCTGTAAGGATCGGGAGATCTGTCGCAAAAGGCCCGTGCGGTTGCGCGGGCCTTTTTGCGTGGCTGGGGGCAGGACAGGGAACATTCCGTAGCGTCAGCCCGTGCTTGCAGGAAGCCCCGCTTCCAGCCCGGCCAGAATAGGGCAATCGGGGCGCGCATCCCCGGCGCAGGCCCCGACCAGATGGGTCAGCGCTGCCTCCATCGCGCGCAGTTCCGCAATCTTTTCGGCAATCCGCGCCAGATGGGCGCGGGCCACCGATTTCACATCCGCCGAGGCACGGCTATGGTCTTCGTACAGCGCCAGCAAGGTCCGGCAATCCTCGATCGAAAAGCCAAGCGAGCGGGCACGTGACAGAAAGGTCAGCTTGTGCAGATCGCTCTCACGGAAGGCACGATAGCCGTTCGTGGCGCGCAGGGGCCGGATCAGCCCGATCTCCTCATAGTAGCGGATGGTCTTGGCGGGCAGGCCCGACCGCACAGCCACATCCTTGATGTTCATGACCTTACCCCCCGGAAACCGCGCAATCTCAAAGCGTTGGAGACCACAAACACCGATGACAGCGCCATCGCCCCCGCCGCCAGCATCGGCGACAGCCCTGGTCCGCCAAAGGGCACCAGCACCCCCGCCGCCACCGGGATCAGCGCCACGTTATAGCCAAAGGCCCAGACCAGATTCTGCCGGATGTTGCGCATGGTCGCCCGCCCGATGCCAATGGCATCCACCACCGCCAGCGGATCGCCGGTCATCAGCACCACATCGCCCGCCTCGATGGCAATATCGGTGCCGGTGCCCATCGCGATCCCCACCCCCGCCGCTGCCAGCGCGGGTGCATCATTGATCCCATCGCCGACAAAGGCCAGATCCTCGCCCGCCGCCCTGATCGCGGCCATCTTGCCATCCGGCAAGACCCCGGCCTCGACTTCGGCAATCCCCAGCGAGGCCCCGACCGCCTGCGCCGCCGACTGGGTGTCACCCGAGATCATCCGCACCCGCAGGCCCAGGGCCCGCAACGCCGCCACGGCCTGCGCGGCATGGGGTTTGGCCGTATCGGCCACGGTGATCAGGCCGGTCACATCGCCCTCGACAGCGACGAACAACACCGACTGGCCCTGCCCCGCCGCGGTGTCCGCCGCCGCCGCCAGCGCCTCCGGCACCGCGTCAAACATCCTCGCCGCACCCACCGCCACGCGCTGGCCCGCGACCCGAGCCTCGGCCCCGAACCCGGGTCGCGCGGCAAAGCCGCTGGCCCCCTGCACAGCGACCCCCGACCGCGCGGCCTCGGCGAGAACCGCCTGGGCCAGCGGGTGCTCCGAAGCGGCCTCCACCGCCGCCGCCAGCGCCAGCGTGTCAGCAGCGCCCAGCACCTTCACCACCTCCGGCCGGCCCTCTGTCAGCGTGCCGGTCTTGTCAAACGCCACCCCGGTCACCGATGCCAAACGCTGCATCGCCTCACCGCGCCGGAACAGCACGCCCAGTTCCGCCGCCCGCCCTGTGCCGACAAGGATCGAGACCGGAGTCGCCAGCCCCATCGCGCAGGGACAGGCGATGATCAACACCGCCACCGCCGCCGCTACCGCCTGCGCAAGCCCCGGGCCAAAGGCCAGCCACAGCGCAAAGGTGATCGCCGATACCACCATCACCACCGGCACGAACCATCGCACCACCCGGTCCACCAGCGCCTGCACCGGCAGCTTGCCACCCTGCGCCTCGGCTACCATCGCCGTGATCCGAGCCAGCACCGTGCCCGCGCCGACCTGGGCCACCCGCACCCGCAGCGCGCCCGTGCCGTTGACAGTGCCGCCGGTCACCGTATCACCCGGCCCCTTAGCCACCGGCAAGGGCTCGCCGGTCAGCATCGCCTCGTCCACAGAGGACGCACCCTCCAGCACCACACCATCCACCGCCACCCGCGCGCCGGGCCGGATCTGCACCACCATACCGGGGATCAGCTCCGCCACCGGGCGAGACACCACCGTGCCATCCTCCTCCACAAAAGCGGTTTTCGGCTGCATCCCCACCAGCCGCGCAATCGCCGCACCTGCCTGCCCGCGCGCCCGCGCCTCCAAAGCTCGGCCCAGCAGGATCAGCGTGACGATCACCGCCGCCGCCTCGAAATACACCGCGCGCGATGCGGCAGGCACCAGCCCCGGCGCAAACAGCACAACCGTTGACCAGCCCCAGGCAGCCAGGGTGCCCACCGCGACCAGACTGTTCATATCCGGGCTGCCGCGCAGCAGCGCAGGAATCCCCTTGGCCAGAAAACGCCGCCCCGGAAAGCCAAGCACCAGCGACACCAGCACAAACTGCATCACCCAAAGTGGCCCCATCCCGACCGCGACATGCAGCCAGTGGTGAAAGGCGGGGAACAGATGCCCCCCCATTTCGGTCACGAACACCGGCAGGGTCAGCACCGCCGCCACGCCCGCACCGCGCCACAGCGCCCGGGTTTCCTCCTCGGGCGTTACAGGATGCGCCTCGGCCAATGGTTGCGCCGCAAACCCTGCCTGCGTCACGGCTGCGGCCAGCGCGCCCGCGCCACCCACCCCGACCACCCGCACCTGCGCCCGGCGCAGCGCCAGATTGGCGCTCGCCTCGATCACGCCGGGCTGGGCGCGCAGCACACGCTCCACCCGCCCGGTGCAGGCGGCACATGTCATCCCCTCCACGGACAGGTCGATGGTCCGGGTATCAGATACAGGCAAGGTTGCGGTCATGGGGTTTCCTTTGTCTCCGATATAGTGCTTCCAGTCACGGGAAGGTCAAGACCGGCGCTGATTTCATTTCCCCCTTGACCTTCCTGCTACGGAAAGCCCCATATTGCGCCAAATCCGGAGATGATGATGATCCTGCTTTCCGTGCCAGACATGTCCTGCACCCATTGCCAAGCCTCGGTCGAGGCGGCACTTGCCCCCCTCGCCCGTTCGGTGACCGTCGATCTGATCACCCGCCGCATCAGCGTCGAGGGTGGCGATCCACCGCAGCTGATAGCGGCACTTGATGCCATCGGCTTCCCGGCACAGGTCATTCCGGCCTGAGCGTCGGCGCGCTTCCGCCACAGCCCACAGAATTCGACAATGTGATCGACTCGCCTGTTGCGGCTTTTCCACAGCCAGAATAAAGCCTCGCGGCAATGTCATGTTTTTGTCTTGATACGGCCATCCGCCGTGTCAATGCTGATTACACGGCAGCACATGGTCAGATGGAGCAGAAAATGACCCCGCAGCAGAATTCCACGCCCCAGCAAGGCGGCCAACAGCAGCAGCAGGGCGGCAAACCCGCACCGCAGCAGCAGGGTGGCGCGCAGGTTTTCAAGGATTGGGCGTCGATCTGAAGAACATATAAAGAACAGGCTTGAACAGGACGGGGTCAGCGGTCACGCTGGCCCCGTTCTGATTCCGAAGGTCGATTTTGCGGGGGTGAAATGTCTGATCCGGTATCCTCGATCCCCAACCTCGGTCCTGCGTCCGAAGCGGCCTTCGCCCGCGCAGGCATCCACACGGCTGCCGATTTGCGGGCCATCGGCGCGGATGAAGGCTATCGCCGTTTGCTTCTATCCGGCAGCGCTCCGCATTTCATCGGCTACTATGTGCTGGTGATGGCGTTGCAGGGCCGCCCGTGGAACGACTGCAAGGGTGATGAAAAAGCCGCCCTGCGCAAGCGTTTTGATGCGATCAAATCCAGCATCACAGGCACAAAGGAAAAGGGCCGCTCCGATCTGGAGACGGCCCTTCAGTTCTTCGGGGTGGTCGAGCGGTCTCAGCCACCCGCCGATCTTTAGCCGACCAGCTCAAGACCCGAAAAGAAGAACGCGATCTCGCGCGCGGCCGACTCAGCGCTGTCCGAGCCATGAACCGAGTTTTCGCCCTTGGACAGCGCGAAATCCTTGCGGATGGTGCCGTCAGCGGCCTGAGCCGGATCGGTCGCGCCCATCACTTCGCGATTCTTGGCAATGGCGCCTTCACCTTCCAGAACCTGCACAACCACTGGCTCAGAGGCCATGAAGTCGCACAACTCGCCGTAGAACCCGCGCTCTTTGTGCTCGGCATAGAACTCACCGGCCTGTGCTGCCGACAAATGGATGCGCTTGGAGGCGACAACACGCAGGCCAGCCTCTTCGAACTTGGCAACGATCTTGCCGGTCAGATTGCGCTTGGTCGCGTCGGGTTTGATGATGGAAAGCGTACGTTCGGTTGCCATATTGGCGTCTCCTGTGTTGGGTCAAGGCTGATGCCTTGCGCCCGTGATTTGCGGCGCGTCCCTAACATGGGGCGCGAATGATGAAAAGCCCGCGAAGCTTGGGTTACTTTTTGTCCATATGCTTGCGCAGACGGCTGGGAGTGTGGAATTTGCGGTCCTTGAACGGGTTGTCATTCGCCTGTGACCGGAAAAACAGCCGGATCGGCGTGCCCGGCATCTCAAAATGCTCTCGCAACCCATTGACAAGATAGCGTTTATAGCTTTCTGCCAATTCCT
This sequence comes from Paracoccaceae bacterium, assembly GCA_046296515.1. GTDB lineage: Bacteria > Pseudomonadota > Alphaproteobacteria > Rhodobacterales > Rhodobacteraceae > Pseudotabrizicola. The sequence continues at coordinate 562,444 of JBKBKR010000001.1, forward strand.
CGGGCCGCGAGCATTTGATGACAAACCCCGGCGGCCGGGTCTTGACCTGAGTGATATAGCGCAGCTTGATCCGGTGCCCGCCCGGAGCCGGTGGCGGGTGCGCCTCGGTCATCGCCCCCAGCCAGGTGTTCAGCCGGTTGGTGGTGATCCGGCGGTTCCAGGTGTCATGCGCGCGGCGGATGGCGTCGTGCAGACGGTCCAAGCCCCGCCCGGTCTTGGCCGACACTGTGACCAGCGGCGCGCCACGCAGCTGCGGCAGCAAGCAGTCGAACATTTCCTTCAGCTCGGCCAACTTGTCCTGCTTTTCATCCTCCAGATCCCATTTGTTGACCGCCAGCACCACGGCGCGGCCTTCGGATTCTGCATAATCTGCGATCCGCAAGTCTTGGGATTCAAAGGGAATATCGACATCCAGCAGCACCACGACCACCTCGGCAAAGCGCACAGCGCGCAAGCCATCGGCAACCGACAATTTCTCAAGTTTCTCAACGACTTTCGCGCGTTTTCTCATGCCCGCCGTGTCGAAGATCCTTATCGGCGTGCCCATCCAGTCGGCCTTGACCGAAATCGCATCGCGGGTGATCCCGGCCTCGGGCCCGGTCAGGAGGCGATCTTCACCGATGATCTTGTTGATCAGCGTGGATTTTCCTGCATTGGGCCGCCCGATCACCGCAATCTGCAACGGCTTTTTCACCGTGGGCCGGTGCGCGAATTCATCCGCCTCGACCTCGGCTTCGTCTTCGGAAATATCCACATCGGTCAGGGGCGTATTCTCGGCCTCCCGCTCGGCAAATTCGCCCTCCAACGGCTTGAGAAGGCGATACAAATCGTCCATCCCCTCACCATGTTCGGCAGAAATCCGCAGCGGCTCGCCCAGACCCAGAGACCAAGCCTCCAAAGCGCCCTCTTCCCCGGCACGTCCCTCGGCCTTGTTCACACCCAGAATAACCCGCGCGGCTTTCTTGCGCAGGATCTCGGCGAACACCTCATCCGAGGGGTTCACGCCGACACGGCCATCAATCAGGAACAGGCAAATATCAGCCATATCCACCGCGCGTTCGGTCAGCCGCCGCATCCGGCCTTGCAGGGAGTCGTCGGTGACCTCCTCCAGCCCCGCGGTGTCGATCACGGTGAAACGCAGATCGAACAGCCTGGCGTCGCCCTCGCGCAAGTCACGGGTCACCCCCGGCTGGTCATCGACCAAGGCCAGCTTGCGCCCGACAAGGCGGTTGAAAAGCGTGGATTTGCCCACATTGGGGCGGCCCACGATGGCGAGGGTAAAGCTCATGTCTTATACGGTCCGGGTTCATTCAAGCCGCACCCCATACAGGGCTTTGACATCAACGGAAAGCGTGAAGTTGCCCGTTGGTGCTGACAACATAAAGCGCGCCACCAGAAAGTGCGGGTGCTGCCGCCGCCCCACCGGGGATCTGTGCAGTGCCCACAAGCGTTCCATCAGTGGCGCTGAACTGGCGCAACAGCCCGTCGCCCGAGACCACAACCACGCGCCCACCGGCCAGAACCGGCCCGTAATGTGCGGTGATCGCCTTTTGCCGCTTTGGCCGCTCGTTTTCGAAATAGGGCATTTCGGCTGACCAGATCACCGCCCCGGTGGCCGCATCCAGCCGCACCAGACGCGCCTCGTCATTGACGACAAACACCGATCCGCCGACCACCAGCGGCGGGTTCATCGCCCCCTCGACCGCCGTCCATATCCGCTCCCCCGTCCCCGCATTGATCGCTGCCGTCCGCCCAGCTGCGGTGCCGGCATAGATCGTGCTGCCCACAATCACTGGATCGCCGGTCACATCGACCAGCCCCTGATATCCGCGCCCCGGGCGCTGCCCGGTCACCGGCGCGCCCCAGACCCGCACGCCGTTCAGTCGCAGCGCCGAGACCACCTCACCACTGGGGAACGGGAAGATCACATTGCGGTCGGTCACCGCGGGGGCCGAAGACCCGGTCACGGCCAGAGTGTTGGGCAGGCCCGGCACGGTCCATTGCACCTTGCCGTTGCGCGCATCCACCGCCCAGCCCGCGCCATCACGGGTGGCCACATAAACGGTGCCGCCATCATAGGCCGGTGCGCCCGAAACCGGGCTCGCCAGCCGTTGCCGCCAGACCACAGCACCAGTGCCGGCCGACAGGGCGATCAGCTCGCCATAGCCGGTCGCCACGAAGACCATTCCGCCACCCAGCGCCACACCGCCGCCCGAAATATCGCCGCCCCGGTCGAATTGCGGGGTCAGCTCTGTCTGCCACAGCGTGGCACCATTGGTCCCGGTTGCGACAACGCGCGCGCGGCTGTCCATCGTGACGATGCGACCGTCGGCCACCACCGGCGCGGCGGAAATCCGGTTCATCCGGCTTGATCCGGTGCCGATATTGGCGCTCCACACCCGTGCAGGGGCCGCCGACAACCGACCGTGGGGCGAGGCATGGCGGGCAGAGCCGCCGCGATGGCTCCAGTCGGCATTGGCGACAGCGGCGGGCAATGAGATCGGCACGCTTTGGTTTTCCGGGCGCGATAAGGGGGCGACCGGGGCAGGGTTTGCTTCGGTGGGAACCGAAGCCGCCAGATCCGCGCGCACGGGAAAACGCTCGCCCGACAGGATCAGTTCGCGCTCGCACGCAGACAGCAGCATGACAGCGGCAATGGCCGACAGTCCCAGATTGCGCTTCTGTTTCACCACCAGCTCCACTCCCCCGGCATCATGCCCGCCGTGCCGGATCACCCGGCGTCACCTGTGGGGGCGGTCTCGCCCCCAAGCGCCACAATCATCTGTCCGGCCCGACCGCGCAAGCCCGCAGGGGCCTGCTGGTCCTGCGTCAGGGCGCGCAGCGCGGTAATCGCGTCATCGGTCCGGCCCTCTTCGACCAGCAGATAGGCCAACTGCTCCAGCGCCAGCGGCCGGAACGGCCGCCCCGGAGCCGCCACCGGGTCCAGAAGCGCGCGGCGTTCCGCCAAAGGCAGATCGGCCCCGGCCAGGATCACGCGGCGCAACACCGCCAGATCGCGGTAGCTTTGCGGCTGCGATGTATCGGCGGCCAGCGACTCCAGTGCGGCCAGACTGCCAGCCCGGTCTTCGGTCGGGTCCGATGCCAGCAACAGTGCCAGAACCGCCCTTTGCGCGCCATCCGCCGGAGCCGCAGCCAAGGCCGCGCGCCGCTCTGCCGCGCCGCCCAGATCCAGCGCATCCAGAATGGCATCGCCAAAGGCCTGCGCCTGCGCCGCATTGCGGGCCTTTGACCATTCGGTCCAGCCGGTGCCTGCCACGACAGCCACAACGATCAGCGCGGGAATCCAGCCATATTTGCGGAAATAGGAATACAGCCGGTCGCGGCGCACCTCTTCCGTGACTTCCTGGATGAAACTATCGGGATTGCTCACGTCGCTTTGGCTTTCAAAAGGGCGCTTCGGAACCGGACTTCGGGCGGGAGATGGCCTGGAACCGCTCAGACCACATCCTTCGGCCCCTGTCTTACACGCAAGCACAAGCGCTTGCCAAGCCCCGCACCCACCCCGCAGCCGCATGGCGCGCGCAGATCACTTGCCGCAACGCGGCATAAAGCCTAGATTACGCTCAGGCTAAAGCGGTTTGAAAAGGTGTCCATGCGTATCCTGCCCCCCCTCACCGCCCTTGCGGTCGCGGCAACGCTTTACGTTGCCGTGTTCGAACGTGACCGGCTGATGGCCACCACCGCTGCCGAACCCGCGCCTTCCGCCGCCGATCGGCCACAAGCCGCCGTCACCGCCGATGGCGCGATTTCTGTAGTGGCAATGGCCTCGCGCGCCAGCCTTGTGCAGAACGCAGTGATCGCCCGGGGCCGGACCGAGGCCGCGCGTCAGGTCGAGGTGCGGGCCGAAACCGGCGGGCTGGTGCGGTCCGAACCGCTGCGGCGCGGGACTTTTGTGACCAAGGGACAAACCCTGTGCGAGTTGGACCCCGGCACAAGGCCGCAGCAGGAAGCCGAGGCTGATGCCCGCGTCACCGAGGCGCAGGCCCGGCTGCGCGAGGCCGAGGTCAATGCCGATGCCGCCAACCGGCTGAACGAGGGCGGTTTTGCCACGGAAACCCGCCGCATCGGCACCGAGGCTGCGCTGGAATCGGCCCGCGCCGGGGTGCAATCGGCGCGTTCGGCGCTGGATGCCATCCGCATCGACATCTCGCGCCTGACCGTCACCGCTCCGTTCGAGGGGCTTCTGGAAACCGACACCGCCGAATTGGGCAGTCTTGTGCAACCGGGCGGGGCCTGTGCAACGGTGATCCAGCTGGACCCGATCAAACTGGTGGGCTTTGTCCCCGAGGCCGATGTGGACCGGATCAGCGTCGGCGCCATGGCGGGGGCCCGCCTGATCTCGGGGCGCGAGGTGCAGGGCCGTGTCACCTTCCTGTCCCGCTCGGCCGATCCCGCCACCCGCACATTCCGGGTAGAGGTGACGGTGCCCAATACCGACCTTTCGATCCGCGACGGCCAGACGGCGGAAATGCTGGTCGCCGCAGATGGGGTGATGGCGCATCTGCTGCCCGCCTCCAGCCTGACACTCGACAATGCGGGCGTGCTGGGCGTGCGGCTGGCGATCGACAATCAGGCCAGTTTTGCCCCCGTGACCGTGCTGCGCGACACGGTGGACGGCATGCTGGTCACCGGCCTGCCGGATGAGGCGACCGTGATCACCGTGGGCCAGGAATTCGTGACCGACGGCACCGCCATCACCGTCACCTTGCAACAGGCCACACCGTGACCGGCCTCATCGACTGGGCTGCCGCCCGCGCCCGCATGGTGGTGGCCTTCATCATCCTGTCGGTGGCCGCCGGGGTGCTGGCCTATGTCAGCCTGCCCAAGGAGGGCGAGCCCGATATCGACATCCCCGCCCTGTTTGTCTCGGTCCCCTTCCCCGGCATTTCCGCCGCCGACTCCGAGACCTTGCTGGTCAAGGTGATGGAGCAGGAGCTTTCCGGTCTGGACGGGTTGAAGACAATCTCTGGCACCGCTGCGGAAAACTATGGCGGGGTTGCACTGGAATTCGAATTCGGCTGGGACAAGACCAAGATCATCGCCGATGTCCGCGACCGGATGAACACGGCCGAGACGAAATTCCCGGCGGGAGCCGACAAATACTCGGTCAACGAGATCAATTTCAGCGAATTCCCGATTCTGGTGATCGCCCTGTCTGGCGACGTTCCCGAACGCACGCTGCTGCGCGCCGCCAAGGATCTGCAAAGCAAGATCGCCGCGCTTGAACCCGTGCTCAAGGCCGAACTGGCCGGCCATCGCGACGAGATGCTGGAGGTGCTGATCGACCCGCTAAAACTGGAGGCCTATAACATCACCGCCGCCGAGCTGATCACGGTCGTGACCCGCAACAACCAGCTGATCGCGGCGGGCGAGGTGGAAACCGCCACCGGGGCCTTTGCGGTGAAAATCCCCTCCAGCTTCAACACGCCGGCGCAGGTTTACGGCCTGCCGGTCAAGGTCAACGGCGACCGGACCATCACGCTGGGCGATCTTGCGCAAATCAACCTGACCTTCAAGGACCCCACCGGCACCGCCCGCTACAATGGCGAGCCGACCGTGGCGATTCAGGTGGTCAAGCGCAAGGGCTTCAACCTGATCGACACCTCACGTCTGGTGCAGGATGTGGTCGCGGCAGAGGTGGCAAACTGGCCCGAACCGCTGCGCCGCTCGGTCTCGGTCGCGGCCTCGCTGGACCAGTCCACCAATGTTCAAGGCATGGTGCGCCAGCTAGAGGGCTCGGTGCTGACCGCGATCGCACTGGTGATGGTGGTGGTTCTGGCGACACTTGGCACCCGGTCGGCCCTGCTGGTCGGCTTTTCGGTGCCCACCAGTTTCCTGCTGACCTTTGCCTTTTTCGCGGTGATGGGCATTTCCGTCTCCAATATCGTGATGTTCGGCCTGATCCTCGCCGTCGGCATGCTGGTCGACAGCGGTATCGTGGTGGTAGAATACGCCGACAAACGTATTCAGGAAGGCTCCGGCCCGATGGCCGCCTATACCGAGGCGGCAAAGCGCATGTTCTGGCCGATCGTCAGCTCCACCGCCACCACGCTTTGCGCCTTTCTTCCGATGCTGTTCTGGCCCGGTGTAGCGGGGGAATTCATGGGCATGCTGCCGGTCACGCTGATCTTTGTGCTGTCGGCCTCGCTGCTGGTGGCGCTGATCTATGTGCCGGTGGTCGGTGGCGTGGCGGGGCGTGTTACCCGCCATCTGGAAACCATCGCGGCACTGCTGCGCCCGCGCCCGATCTGGCTGCGGTTGCTGCTGGTCACGCTGTCGCTGGCCGTGCTGTTCACGGGCGTGGCCATGCTGCTGGCCCCGCGCAGCACCGGGGCCAGTTCGATGCTGCCCGGTGCGGTTCTGGCGATGCTGGGCGGTTTTGCCGCCTCCATCACGCTGGAGGCCGCAAAACCCACCCGCCGCGCCAGGATCGTTGCCGGCTACCGCCGCAGCCCCTTTGGCCAGCTCATCCGCTTTCTGACCGGCAACCCGATCATGCCCCTGGTCTCGATTGCCGCCGTGATCGGCTTTGTCATGCTGATCTTCGGCCTTTATGCCCAGCATGGCAAAGGGGTGGAGTTCTTTGTCGCGACCGAACCCGAACAGGCCATCGTCTATGTGCAGGCGCGCGGCAACCTGTCGCTCACCGAAAAGGACGCGCTGCTGCGTCAGGCCGAGACGCTGGTCGTCGGCACGCCGGGGGTGAAATCCACCTTCTCCTTTGCCGGTTCGGGCGGACTCAACGCCAATACCGGGGGGGCGCAATCGCCGCTCGACAGCGTCGGCCAGATCCAGCTGGAACTGGACCCCTGGGAAGAGCGCAGCGATGACCCGGCCCTGGGGGGCGAGCGCATCATCGCGGGCCTGACCGAACGGCTGAACGCCCTTCCCGGCATCCGTATCGAGGTGCTGGCCGGGGCTTCCGGCCCCGCATCGGGCAAACCCCTGCACATGCGGCTGTCGGGCGATGACTTCACAGCACTTGCTCAGGCGGTGGAAACCGTCCGCGCCCGAATGGCCGGGATGGAGGGGATCATCGGCATCGAGGATACCCGCCCCCTGCCCGGCATCGACTGGGAAATCACCGTTGATGTCGCCCGCGCCGGGCGTTTCGGGGCCGATGTCGCCACCGTCGGCGGCATGGTGCAGCTGGTCACGCGCGGGGTGATGCTCGACACCATGCGGGTGGAAAGTTCGGATGAGGAGATCGAAATCCGCGTCCGCCTGCCAGAGGCTGACCGCGTGCTGTCCACTCTCGATTCGCTGAAAGTCCGCACGGCGGACGGGCTGGTGCCGCTGTCGAACTTCATCAGCCGCAAGCCGGTGGCCAAGCTGGGCCGTATCGACCGGGTGGACGAATCCCGCGTCTATGACATCAAGGCCGATGTCGCCCCCGGCCTGACCCGCGCCGATGGCGTGCCGATCAATGCCAATGAACGGATCGAGTCGCTGAACCAATGGCTTGCCACCAACCCGCTGCCGCAGGGCATCAGCTGGGTCTGGACCGGCGATCAGGAAGATCAGGCCGAAGCCGGGGCGTTTCTGGGCAAGGCCTTTGCCGGGGCGTTGGGGCTGATGTTCATCATCCTGCTGGCACAGTTCAACTCTGTCTACAACGCGGTGCTGGTGCTACTGGCCGTGGTCCTCTCCACCACCGGGGTTCTGGTGGGGATGATGGTGATGGGCCAGACCTTTTCCATCATCATGACCGGCACCGGCATCGTGGCCTTGGCGGGGATCGTCGTGAACAACAACATCATCCTGATCGACACCTATCAGGAGCTGAGCCGCTACATGCCGAAGCTGGAGGCGATCACCCGCACCGCCGAACAGCGCATCCGCCCGGTGCTCTTGACCACCATCACCACCATGGCGGGGCTTGCACCGATGATGTTCGGCCTCTCGGTCGATTTCATCGCCGGGGGCTACACACTCAACAGCCCCTCGGCGCTGTGGTGGACGCAACTGGCAACGGCAGTGGTCTTCGGCCTTGGAATCGCCACCGTGCTGACACTTGTGCTGACGCCCTCGCTGCTGGCGCTTCGCGTCTGGTTCTGGGCCGGGGCATATCGCGGTTGGGCGCAGCTTTCCGCCCTCACCCATGGCAAGGGCAGCATGGAAGCCCGCGATCTGGCCCTCACCCGCGCCGCCCGCGCGGTGCAGGGCCCGCTGATCCTGTGGGAGGATGCGCCAGCACCCACCGCGCCCTTCCCCCTGCGCGACGCGGCAGAATAGCGCCTAGCGAGGACCGCGCGCCAGCGAGGGAGGAGCGGCCCTTATGCCGCCTCTTCCTCTTCCGCAGATTGCCGTGCCCACATCGCCGCATAGCGTCCGCCATTGCCCAGCAGCACGTCATGCGTGCCCTGCTCCACAATCTCGCCCGCCTCCAGCACGATGATCCGGTCGGCATCGGCAATGGTCGACAACCGGTGCGCGATGGTGATCACAGAACGCCCCTGCCCCATCAGCAGCAGGCTGTCCTGAATGTCGCGCTCGGTCTGGGTATCCAGGGCCGATGTCGCCTCGTCCAGAATCAGGATCGGCGGATTCTTCAGCAGGGTCCGCGCAATCCCCACCCGCTGCTTCTCACCACCCGAAAGTTTCAGCCCGCGTTCCCCCACCGTGGTCTCATAGCCTTCGGGCAGCGACACAATGAAATCATGGATCCGCGCCGCACGCGCCGCCGCCTCCACCTCTTCGCGCGATGCCCCCTGACGGCCATAGGCGATGTTGTAATAGACCGTATCGTTGAACAGTACCGTATCCTGCGGCACCACCCCGATCTGGCCGTGGATGCTGGGCTGCGTCACGTCGCGCAGATCCTGCCCGTCAATCCGGATCGCCCCGCTGGTCACGTCATAGAACCGGAACAACAGCCGGCCGATTGTCGATTTGCCAGACCCGGACGGCCCGACCAGCGCAATCCGCTGCCCCGGGGCGACGGTAAAGCTCACGCCCTTCAGGATCGGCCGGGTCGGGTCATAGTCGAACCGCACATTGTCAAAGCTGACCTCACCCTTCGTCACCTTCAGATCCGGCGCGCCGGGCTTGTCCACCACCTCGGCAGGTTGCCCCAACAGACCAAACATCTCGCCCATATCGACCAACGCCTGCCGGATCTCGCGGTAGACGGTGCCAAGGAAGTTCAGCGGCATGGTGATCTGGATCATATAGGCGTTGACCATCACGAAATCGCCCACCGTGAGCGTGCCCGCCTGCACGCCGCGCGCCGCCATCACCATCACGATCACCAGCCCGGTGGTGATCAGGAACGATTGACCGAGGTTCAGAAAGGCCAATGACAACCCGGTCTTGACCGCCGCCACCTCATATTGCCGCATCGCATTGTCATAGCGCTGCGCTTCCATACCTTCGGCGTTGAAATACTTCACCGTCTCGTAGTTCAGCAAAGAGTCGATCGCCTTCTGGTTGGCATCGGTATCCTGCGCGTTCATCTCGCGCCTGATCGCCACCCGCCATTCGGTAACCTTGAAGGTAAAGGCAACGTAGATGCTGATCACCACCACCACCACCACCGCATATTGCCAGCCGAATACCACCGCGAAAATGATGGTCACCATCGACAGTTCCAGAATCAGCGGCCCGATCGACAGCAGCATGAAGCGCAGCAGGAAATCGACCCCCTTCACCCCGCGCTCGATGATCCGGCTCAAGCCTCCGGTCTTGCGGGTGATGTGATAGCGCAGACTCAGGCGGTGGATATGGGTGAATGTCTCCAGCGCCAGCTGGCGCAGCGCCCGCTGGCCCACCCGCACAAAGACCGCGTCGCGCATTTCCTGAAACGCCACCGTCATCAGCCGCGCGAGGCCATAGGCAATGGTCAGCCCCACCGCCGCCAGCCCCAGCAGCGTGGCCGTGTCGGGGGCATCGCCCGCCAGTGCATCCACCGCCTGCTTGTAGATCGCCGGAGTGGACACCGAGATGACCTTGGCCATCACCAGCAACAAGAGCGAGGCCACCACCCGCCGTTTCACCCAGTTCTGACCCTCAGGCCACAGATAAGGGATCACGCGCGCCATGGTCTGAAAGCCACTGGCCGGGGCGTCTTTTGGGGTCGGTTCAAACATGAGGGGCCTCTTTTCGGCCCTGATATTTAGGCGGCATGGCCGGGAAAGGCCAGAGCCGCCTTACGGTTTTGCCGGAATAGTAAAGACCTGCCCCGGATAGATCAGATCCGGGTCGCGGATCTTGTCGCGGTTGGCCTCATAGACCTGCACATACATCACGCCTTCGCCGAAGGTCTCACGCGCGATGCCCCACAGGGTAAAGCCGGGCTGGACCGTTACCGTGACCGGCGGCGGCGGCGAAGGGGACACGGCGGGCGCATCGGCCATCACGGGCGCAGGCGCAAGGGTCGGGTCCGGCAAGGTCGGCGCAGCCTCCGGTGCGGCGGAAACAGCCGGGGCCGCAGGTGCGGATGGCGCCAAAGGCGCACCGGCAACCGCCGGCACTGTCGGGGCGCTCTGGCCCGCTGCCCCCTCTGACGGCGCGGGCTGCGACAGGGCGGCAAGGGCTTCCAGCGTCTCGCGCTTGAACGGCGTCTCGAAACGGGCGGTCACTTTGCCCGTCGCGTCAATCTGGTCGACCCGCAGCATATAGATTGCCGGAGCCGTATCGCCAAGGGTCAGCTGCCACAGACCCGTCGCCGCAATCGCCGCATCGGCGACCGGCGCATTGTTCAGATAGATCCGCACCACCTGCCCGGCCTGCCCCCGGCCCGAAAGCTGCACCGCACCCGCTGGCGAATAGGAAATCGCCTCCAGGAGCACCGCTGCCACTTCGGACGAATCCGCTGCCGGGGCAGCCGCGGCAGGGGACTGCATCACGGTTGCCCCCTCCCCGGTCAGCAAAAGCGCCACCGGAGGCGCTGGCTCTGCCACAGGCGGCGGCGAGGGTTCTGGTCGTGGTTGTGGCTGACGTTCTGGTTGAGCTTCCGGTTCGGGCGCAGGCTCTGCCGAAACGATCGCTTCAGCCTGCGTCGCGACGTCGGCCGCAATCTCTGCCACGGGATCTGCCACAGTGTCTGCAACAGACGCTGCCTCCGGCTCGGCAACCACCTCCGGCACAGATCCGGCCAAAGGCTCCGCCACTGCCACTGGCTCCACCTCTGTCACCACAACCGGCCCGGCAATCGGCCCCAGTGCCACGGATTGGGCCGATGCCAGATTGCGGCCATCGGCAAGCAGCGCCTCCAGCGTCATCAGACTGGCGTTGGTATTGGGCGCAAGGGTGAACAGCGCGGCAAAGCTGCCATCGCCACCCGCGCGGGCCTGGGCCACAGCAACCCCGTCGACCAATACCGAGACGGTCGCCAAAGGCTCCGCCCGGCCCGAGACCACGGCAAAGCCATCCGCCTCGACCCGGTAGCTGTCAAAGCCGGGCAGAACCGGGGCCGGGGCCAGAGGGATCGCCTCAGCTTCGGGTTCGGGTTGGGGTTCGGGTTGGGGTTCCGGCACCGCCACAGCTTCCGGCTGAGGCTGCTCAAGCGGCGCAGGATCAGCTCCTGTCACTGGCGTGTCTACCGCTTGTGTCACCGGATCCGGTACAGGTTCTGCGATCGGTTCTGCCGGCCTCTCGGCAACAGGTTCCGGAACAGGTTCGACGACACCCGCCGGTTCAGCCTCAGCCAGAGGCGCGGTCTGCGGCACGGCTGCCACCGCCGCGGGCGCGGTTTCCGGGGCCGACACTTCGGGCGCTTGCCCTGGCCCGAACAGCCACGCCACCGCCACCACCACCGCAACGCCCACAGCCGCACCCGCCGCAATTCCTGCCACGCGCGCGCCACTGCTTTTCCCCGTCCAGACCGCCATCGCGTTTCCCCGTCGCTTCCCCTGCCGGGGCGTGACCCGGCCAGCGGGGCCTGTTGCCTGCCCCTGCTTTCCTTTGCATAGGAACCCCGTTAACAACGGGGTTGCAACGAAAATTCCATCAGGATGCGCTCATGACCCCGCTTCGTTCTGTCTGTGTCTTTTGTGGATCACGTCCCGGCCTCCTGCCCGCCTATGCCGATGCCGCCCGCACGCTTGGCCACGGAATCGCGGAGCATGGCTGGCGGCTGGTTTACGGCGCGGGCGATGTGGGCCTGATGGGCGAGGTGGCGCGCGCCGCCATGGCGGCAGGCGCACGCACCATGGGGGTAATCCCGACCCATCTGATGGGCACGGAAAAGGGCAAGCGCGATCTGGGCCAGTTGGTCATCACCGAAGACATGCACGAACGCAAGAAGGTGATGTTCATGAACTCTGACGCCATCGTGGTGCTGCCCGGGGGCGCGGGCAGTCTGGACGAGTTTTTCGAGGTGCTGACCTGGCGGCAGATCGGCCTGCACACCAAACCGATTTTCCTTCTGGATACCGAAGGTTACTGGCAACCCCTGATCCATCTGATGGATCACGTCATCGCCCATGGCTTCGCAGAGCCGCACCTGCGCAACAGCTTTACCGCCGTACCGGACGTGCCGGGCCTTCTGGCCCGGATCAAGGACGAACTTTCCTGAGCCGGTCCCGTGCCTTAGGGCACAAAGCTCAGGCGGCGCGGGTCATCGCCTCGTTCATCACGCTCACGATTTTTTCCAGCGGCTGATTGCTCAGCGTCTTGGGCAGCATGATCACCACCCTGCCACGCAGATTGTCATCCAGCCGGGTGCGGATCGCCTCCAGCAGATGCGGCGGCGCGGCAATTGCCAGCCGCGAGGTGCGCGACTGACGCACCGCAAACGACAGCCGCGTCATCAGCATCGCCACCATTGCGGTTTCGGCCAGACGCGCGCGATCGCTTGTCTCGACCGGGCGCGCGCTTTCTGCAAGTTGCGGTGTCTGATCGCTTTTGGGCGTTTCGATCCGGTCAATCATCCTCAGGTCAGGCGCGGCAACCGTGCCGGCATTCTCCAGAATCACCGCCCCCGCCCCGTCCACCACCACAATCCAGCAACCCTGTGTGATCATTGTCATATCTCCCTCCCGTCGTTTCTTGGTCGATCCCCCCCAGATGGGAACTGCATGATGCGCCGGTAGTGTGACACAGTGACCACAACAAAAATACCCGCGCAGACAACCTGCGCGGGCAAATCTTTGAACAAAAAATCCGGTGTCAGATCAGGGGATTACCCTTACATCCTCGCGGCGACCGCTTCCCAGTTCACCAGTTTGTCAAGAAAATTTGACAAATAGGCCGGGCGCTTGTTGCGGAAGTCGATGTAATAGGAATGTTCCCACACATCGCAGCCCAGAAGGGCCGTCTGACCAAAACACAGCGGGTTGACGCCGTTTTCGGTCTTGGTGACCTTGAGCGCGCCATCCGCATCCTTGACCAGCCAGGCCCAGCCCGAGCCGAACTGGCCGGCGCCAGCGGCGGAAAACTCTTCCTTGAACTTGTCGACCGACCCGAACGCCTCGGTCAGCGCCTTTTCCAAAGCACCCGGGATCTTCGACTCGCCCGGCCCCATGATTTCCCAGAACAGGGCATGGTTCCAGTGCTGGCTGGCATTGTTGAAGATGCCGTTCTGCGCCACAGCGGTCTTGTTGTAGGTGCCCACGACGATCTCTTCGACCGTTTTGCCTTCCCACTCGGTGCCGGCAATCAGCTTGTTGCCGTTGTCTACATAGGCCTTGTGGTGGATGTCGTGATGATATTCCAGCGTCTCTTTCGACATGCCAAGACCGGCAAGCGCGTCATGGGCATAGGGAAGATCGGGAAGTGTGAAAGCCATGGGTTTCATCCTTTTGTCGATTGTCGTTGGCGCAAATAGCCGCCTTTCCGGGCCAAAGGTCAAGACCTGCGCCCGGAAAAGGCGATTCTTTAGCTCAACTATCAGACCCCGCCATCGGTTCCATGACAATCACCTCGGCCCCGTCGCGCACCACCGTGTAAAAGCACGACCGGCGGTTGGTGTGGCAGGCAGGCCCATGCTGGCGCACCCGCACCAGAAGGCAATCGCGGTCACAATCCACCCGCAACTCTACCAGATGCTGCACATGCCCCGAGGTGTCACCCTTGACCCAGAACGCCGCGCGCGACCGCGACCAATAGGTCACCCGGCCCGTGGCCAGTGTCTGCGCCACCGCATCCGCGTTCATCCAGGCCATCATCAGCACATCACCGTTTTCATGGTCCTGCGCGATGCACGGGATCAGCCCCTTGGCATCGTATTTCAGGCTGGCGGGGTCAAAATCCATGACGGTTCTCCTTGGCGGGCGCGGGAGGAAGGTCTATCTAAAGATTGGCAAAAGGAAAAGCGCGATGAGCGACAGTGACCTGATCACCCTCTATTCCGGCCGGATTCTCGAGCTGGCGGCGGATATTCCCCACCATGGCCGCCTGCCCGCGCCGCAGGCATCGGTGCGCAAACGCTCGCCCTTGTGCGGATCGACGGTGACGGTCGATCTGGTGATGGAGGGGGGCCGGGTGGTGCAGTTTGCGCAAGACGTCAAGGCCTGCGCGCTGGGTCAGGCCGCCGCCGCCGTGCTGGGCCATGCGGTGATCGGGCGCACGGCGGCGGAACTGGCGCAGGGTCGCGACGGCCTGCGCGCCATGCTGAAAGAGACGGGCCCCGCACCTGCCGCCCCATTCGACGGCTTTGTCGTGCTGACCCCGGCGCGCGATTACAAGAACCGCCATGCCTCGATCCTGCTGGCCATCGAGGCCGCCGCCGAAGCCGCCGCGATGGCCGGGGTGGTACAGCCGCAGACCCCTTAACCGGGCGCGGCTTGCGGGCGCTGTGATGGCTGAGCCGTAGCTGGGGGGCTGCCTGCCCCCCGTCGCCCCGCTCCTCCCTCGCGAGTATTTTCGCCAGGATGAAATCCCCGAGGGCAGGTTTTGCTTCAGGCTGGGGGCATCCGGCTTTCTGCCATCCCGGCATACCAGCTGGCGCCGAAGGGGATGGCATTGTCGTCGAAGTTGTAGGCCGGATGGTGCACCATCGCCGTGTCGCCATTGCCGAGGAAGATATAGGCTCCGGGCCGGGCGTTGAGCATGAAGCTGAAATCCTCGGCCCCCATCAGGGGGGCGGTATTGTCATCGACCTGACCCGAGACGGCTTTCGCCACCGCCACGGCGTGGCGGGTGTTATCCTCGGCATTGACGGTGACCGGATAGCCGCGCTGGTAATTGACCTCGGCCTTTGCCCCCAGCGTCATGGAGGTGCCGGTGGCGATCTCGGAGATCCGGCGCTCCACATAGTCCTGCACGGCGGGGTCCATCGTACGGACGGTGCCCTTGAGCTTGACCACCTGCGGGATGACGTTGTGCGCGGTGGAGTCGGTCTGCACGGTGCAGACGCTGACCACGACCTGTTTCATCGGATCGACCCCACGGCTGGCGATGGTCTGCAGTGCCACGATGATATGGGCCGCGACGACGGTCGTATCAATGCAATCATGCGGTTTGGCTGCATGGCCGCCCTTGCCGGTCACCGTGATCTCGAACTGGTCTGCCGCCGCCATGATCGCGCCCGGGCGGATGGCGAAGGTGCCCAAGGGGATGCCGGGCATGTTGTGCATGCCGTAGACCTCCTGCACGCCGAAACGGTCCATCATTCCGTCATCGACCATTTCACGCCCGCCTCCGCCGCCCTCTTCGGCGGGTTGAAAGATCACCACGGCCTTGCCGTCAAAATTGCGCGTCTCGGCCAGATACTTCGCCGCCCCCAGCAGCATCGCGGTATGGCCGTCATGGCCGCAGGCATGCATCACGCCGGGCGTGGTCGAGGCATAATCCACCCCGGTCTGCTCATGGATCGGCAGCGCGTCCATATCGGCGCGCAACCCGATCACCCGGCCCGCCGTATCGGTCCTGCCATGGATCACGCCGACCACTCCGGTGCGACCGATGCCGGTCACCACCTCGTCACAGCCGAAACCGCGCAGCAGTTCGGCGACCTTGGCGGCGGTGCGGTGAACCTCGAACAACAGTTCCGGATGGGCGTGGAAATCGTGCCGCCATCCGGTGATTTCGGGCAGCATTTCAGCAAAGCGGTTCTTGACGGGCATAATCGGCCTCCTGACTGTCGGTTGCAGGGATGGTGGGCCGGAATCTGCGCGGCTTCAAGGGGCGCTCGGTGTCAACCTGACCTTTTGATCAAAAATTAGGCGTCAGGCGAGGGCCGGGCCGGGTTGAGGCGTGGTGCCATCACGGAAGCGCGACAGACGAAAGCGCGACAGGTCATGCCCCGTCGCCCGCCCCATCACCAGATCGGCCACCACCCGACCCATGCCGGGGCCGATGCCAAAGCCATGGCCGCTCATCCCCGTGGCGATGGTCAGACCGGGGATGGGGCCGTGATCGACCACCGGTACCACATCGGGCATGGTGTCGATCATCCCGGCCCATGCGCGTTTGATTTGCGGGCGGCCCAAGGCGGGGAATGCAGTGGCAAAACGGTCCTGGACACGGGACAGACTGGCCCGGTTGGGCGCGGGATTCAGGATGCGCATCGTCTCGAACGGGCTGGGGCCATTGCCCCAGTGGCGCTTTGTGCGCCATCCGTCCGGATAGCCCGCAGGGGCGGCGGGCCGCAAGTGAGTAGAGCGGAAATCCTTTTTCAGGACAGTCAGATACAGGCCGAAGCTGCGAATGGCGTCGGGGCCGAGGAAGAAATCATGCTCGGCCCCGGGGGCGAGCGTATAGCCGCCGTCCATGCGGCGTCGAAAGGCGAAATGGTCGTCGGCGGCGGCGCCGGCGAATATCTCGGGCATGGTTTCGGTCTGCGCCACAGAAGCCAGCACCGACAGTTGCGGGATCGCGACGCCCTGCGCCGCCAGAAACAGCCGCGACCATGCGCCGCCCGCCACCACCACGCGGGCCGCACGCACCCTGCCCTGTTCGGTCACCACCCCGGTCACTGCTCCCGCCTGCACATCCAGGCTGCGCACCGCACAATTCTCTACGATGCACACCCCCGCCTCTGCGGCCAGCCCGGCCAGCAGCGGGACCGCGACAAAGGGTTCCGCCCGCGCGTCCGAGGGGGTGATCATCGCGCCTTTCCAATTGGCCGAGGTGCCAAGCAATGCCGCAACCTCGCAGCGCGCCATCATCCGGGTGTCAACGCCATGGGCCTGCGCATGGGGCAAAAACGCCTCATATTGCTCCAGCGCCTTGTCGCTATTGGCCAGATAGACCACCCCGTTCTGGCGAAAACCAAGCGCATCGCCAAAGGTTTGCGCAAAGCCCTGCCACAGGCGCAAGGACTCCACCACGATCGGCAATTCGTCCTTGTCGCGACCCTGTTGCCTGATCCAGCCCCAGTTGCGGCTGCTTTGTTCGCCCGCGATCCGGCCCTTTTCGCACAGCACCACCTTTTGCCCTGCCTGCGCCAGATAATGGGCCGTCATTACCCCGATAATGCCGCCGCCCAGCACCACCACATCAGCCGCCCCCGGCAAGGGGCCGGGAAAGCGGATCGGCGTTTCGAGCGTGATCGGGAAGGTCATGCCAGATCGGCCAGCAGTTTTTCCATGAAAGCCTGACCGGCGTGGAATTCACTCAGCTCCAGGTATTCATCGGCCTGATGCGCCTGTGCGATATCGCCCGGCCCGCAGACCACCGCCGAATAGCCGCCGGCCTGAAAATGCCCGGCCTCGGTGCCGTAGCTGACGACATGGGTGGCATTGTCGCCGGTCAGACGGCGCACCAGCGTCTCTGCCGCACCCTGATCCTCAGGCACCAGTGGCGGCACGTCAAAGAACCGCTCCAGCAAAACATCCGCCTCGGGGCGGACCGATTGCATCGCCGCCCGCAAGGCCGCGACCTCGATCTCGAAAGCCAGACACCAACCTTCGGGCTCTTCACCCGGCACCACGCGGAACTCCATCACATAGCGGCAATCGGCGGCGGTGATGTTATGCGCGGTGCCGCCCGAGATCATGCCAGTGTGAAGCGTGGTGAAGGGCGGGTCGAACAGCGCGGCCACCGCCGTCGCAGGCTTTGCCGCGTTTTCGGCATTGCGCGCATTGGCCCACATGATCAGCCGCGCCGCCTCCATGATGGCGCTGACGCCTTGCGGCAGCAAAGAGGAATGAACTTCATAGCCGCGCACATGCACCCGGTAGCCCGCGCCACCCTTGTGGCCGTTGACCGCTTTCATCCGGCTCGGCTCGCCGATGATGGCAAGCTCGGCCTTGGGGAATACCGCCTGCATCGCGGCAATCAGCGGCGGCGCACCCATGCAGCCGGTTTCCTCGTCATAGGAGAGGGCGATCTGCAGCGGACGGCGCAGGCCCCCGGACTGTGCGCGCCCTTGCGCCTCGACCAACGCCCAGATCGCCAGAGCGTCAAAGCCCTTCATGTCACAGGTGCCGCGCCCGTAAAGCCGGCCATCGCGTTCGGTTACCGTCCAGGGGTCCGAGGTCCACGCCTGACCGTCCACCGGCACCACATCGGTATGGCCGGACAGAACCACCCCGCCCGGCACCATCGGACCGGCATGCGCAAACAGCGCGGCTTTGCTGCGGTCTTCGTTCCAGTGCCGCTGCGCCGTGATCCCGTGGCCTGCCAGATACGCCTCCACCCAATCAACCAGAGGCAGATTCGTCTCGCGGCTGACGGTCGGGAAAGCCACCAGTTGATCCAGAATCTGTCGGGGAGAAAGTCGCTTTGCCATCGGGTTGTCCTTGATGCGTTCAGGGCAAAGGTGCGCCGCGAAAACAGGCAAGGTCAAGCCCGCAGCGCCTGACGCAAGGGAAGCACAAACAAGCCGCTTGCGGGTTGCGGAAAAATATCTAACACTTGGTCAAATCACGGGCAGGCCAAGGCCATGACACCGGAATAACAAATAAAAAGAACCACTTGGGGGTTACACATGGCCGATGGGGCCGCGCCCGTCCTTGATGTCCGGGGGTTGAGGACCGTGTTCCGCACCCGCGGGGGCGAAGTGCATGCAGTCAATTCCGTAAGCTTCCATCTGAACCCCGGTGAACTTTTGGGCGTTGTCGGGGAAAGCGGGTCGGGCAAATCTGTAACGATGATGTCGCTCATCGGCCTTCTGCCCTCACCCCCCGCCGATGTGCGGGCGGGAACGGTGATGCTAGGCGACCGCGACCTGCTGAAGATGAGTGCGGATGACCTGCGCGATGTGCGTGGGGCCAAGGTTGGTTTCGTGTTCCAGGACCCGATGACCAGCCTCAACCCGGTATTCACCGTCGGCAACCAGATCATGGAACCGCTGATCCGGCACATGGGCCTGAACAAGAAGCAGGCCCAGGTGCGCGCGGCCGAGTTGCTGGCGCTGGTCGGTATCCCCGATCCGGCAGCGCGGCTGAAAGACTATCCGCACCAGTTTTCCGGCGGGATGCGCCAGCGGGTGATGATCGCCATTGCACTGGCCTGTGACCCGGATGTGCTGATCGCCGATGAGCCGACCACGGCGCTTGATGTGACCATCCAGGCACAGATCCTGGAACTGGTGAAAGACCTGCGGCAGAAACTGGGGATGGCGATTGTCTGGATCACCCATGATCTGGGCGTGATCGCCGGGATCGCCGACCGGGTGATGGTGATGTATGGCGGTCAGGTGGTCGAGCAGGCCCCGGTCGGGGAACTGTTCGCCAACCCGCAGCACCCATATACCCGCGCCCTGCTGAAAACCATCCCCTCGCTGACCGGCGAGCGCGAGGCGCGTCTGCAGGTGATCGAAGGCCAGCCGCCGATCCTGGCCGGCGCACCTACCGCCTGCCCGTTCCGCGCCCGCTGCGCCCAAGCTTTCGCGCGGTGTGAGGTGGAAAACCCCGAACGCCGTGCGATTGATCGTCGTGCCGTAGGGCACGGCCACGATGTGGCCTGCCACTGGACGGCGGAGGTGGCCCATGCCTGACCCGCGCAGTCTTCCGTCTTTGCAGGCGTCATCGCTGCCCGCCCCCCACCGACAAGCGCCCGCAAGCGAGCGAGGAGGCCGCAATGCTTGACGCCCCCAAACCGATCGCCCCGCTGGTGCGGGTGCGCGGGCTGAAGATGTATTTCCCGGTTCACACCGGCCTGCTGCGCCGCCATACCGGCGATGTGAAGGCGGTGGATGGCGTCAGCTTTGACATCATGCCGGGCGAAACCCTCGGGCTGGTCGGCGAATCAGGTTGCGGCAAATCCACCGTGGGCCGCGCCTTGTTGCGGCTTTATGAGATCACCGATGGCACGGTCGTGATCAACGGCACCGATGTGGCGACCCTGGCCCCCGAGGCGCTGCGAAAGGCCCGCCCGCAGATGCAGATGGTGTTCCAGGACCCGCAGGCCAGCCTCAACCCGCGCATGACGCTGGCCGCTATCATCGGCGAGCCGCTGGACGAACATACCGACTGGGACACGGCCAAAAAGCTTGCCCGGATCTACGAGCTGATGGATGCCGTCGGTCTGAACCGCCGCTTTGCCAACCGCTTCCCGCATGAATTCTCTGGCGGCCAGCGGCAGCGCATCGGCATTGCGCGCGCCCTTGCGCTTAACCCGCGTTTCATCGTCTGCGACGAGCCGATCGCGGCGCTGGATGTGTCGATCCAGGCGCAGGTGGTCAACCTGCTGGAGGATCTGCAGGAAAAGCTCGGCCTGACCTATCTGTTCATCAGCCACGATCTGTCGATGGTGCGCCATATCGCGGACCGGGTGGCGGTGATGTATCTGGGCCGGATTGCCGAATTGTCCCCGCGCGATGCGCTTTACGCCCGCCCGCTGCACCCTTATGCCGAGGCGCTGCTGTCGGCTGTGCCCGAACCGGACCCGACCCTCGCCCGCTCGCGCCAGCGCATCATCCTGCAGGGCGATGTGCCCTCCCCCGCCAATCCGCCACGCGGCTGCAACTTTTGCACCCGTTGCCCAAAGGCGTTTGATCTGTGCCGCCAGATCAAACCCGAACTGTTCGAGGTTGAACCGGGCCGCTTGGTCGCCTGTCACCTCTATTCCGATACTGCTGCCGCCGGATCAACCGGCGCGACCGAGGCCAAAGAGCACAACCAACAAGGAGTCACTCAATGAAACTGAAAACCGCCCTTATGGGCGCTGCCGCCACTCTGGCTTTCGCGCCCGCCGCTTTCGCGGAACGCGGGGCCGACGGCAACGTCAAGGTCCTGTATTCGCAGGCCGTCTCGATCATGAATGCGTATCTGTCGTCGGGCACCAAGGATGTCGAGGTCGGCTCCCTCGTGCTGGAACCGCTGGCCGGTTTCGACAACGAAGGCAATGTGATCCCGCGTCTGGTCACCGAAATCCCCTCCGTGGAAAACGGCGGGATTTCCGAAGACCTGACCACCATCACCTGGAAAATCACCCCCGGCCTGCTGTGGTCGGATGGCACCCCGGTCACTGCGGCCGATGCGGTGTTCTCGTACAAATACTGCACCGACCCGGCCGGTGGCTGCGCCCAGGCCGCACGCTATGAAGGCATCCAGTCGGTTGAAGCCATTGACGATCTGACCGTCAAGATCACCTGGACCGCGCCGAAACCGAACCCGTTCACCGCCTTTGTCGGCGCCACCTCGCCGATCCTGCAGGCGGCGCAATTCGCCAACTGCCTTGGCACCGCAGCACCCACCTGCACCGAGCAGAACTTCAAGCCGGTCGGCACCGGCCCGTTCATGGTCACCGATTTCAAGGTGAATGACGTTGTCGAACTGGCCGCCAACCCGAACTACCGCGATGCGGCCAAACCCCGCTTTGCGACCATGACCGTCAAGGGTGGCGGCGACGCCGCCGGTGCAGCCCGCGCCGTGATGGAAACCGGCGAATTCGATTACGCCTGGAACACCCAGATCAACCCCGAACTGCAGGCCCAGATGGAAAAGGGTGGCAGGGGCACCTTTGTTTCCGCCTTCGGTACGCTGGTCGAACGGATCGAGATGAACATGACCAACCCTTCGGCGGATCTGCCCGAAGGCGAACGCTCCACCGCCATGCATCCGCACCCGTTCCTGTCGGATATCCGCGTCCGGCAAGCGCTGTCGAAAGCGATCGACCGCGAATTGCTGGTCGAGGTCGGCTACGGCAACGCCGGCCGCGCCACCTGCAATCTGGTGCCTGCACCCGCACTCTATGCCTCGCCCAACACCGACTGCATCGCGCAGGACATGGAAGGTGCAAAGGCCTTGCTGGATGAGGCAGGCTGGACCGTGGGAGCAGGCGGCATCCGCGAAAAAGACGGCAAACCACTGAAAATCCTGTACCAGACCTCGGTCAATCCGGTGCGCCAGGACTTTCAGGCGCTGATCAAGGGCTGGTGGAATGAACTCGGCGTCGATGTGGAACTGAAGTCGATTGACGGCGGCGTGTTCTTTGGCGGTGACCCCGGCTCGCCCGACACCTTCCAGAAGTTCTATGCCGATGTGGAAATGTATGCCAACAACTTCGACGGCACCGATCCGGAACCCTATCTGGCGCAATACCTGTGCGACAAGGCCCCAAGCCCGGCAAACGGCTGGCAGGGTGAAAACGTCAACCGCTTCTGCGACCCGGCCTATGACGCGCTGGTCGCCGAACTGGCGCAGACGCGCGAGATGGACAAGCGTGGCGAGATCGCCATCCGTCTGAACGAAATGCTAACCAAGGACAGCTATGTGATCGTGCCGCTGGTCGATAGGGGCCGGTTGTCGGCACATTCGACCACGCTGGGCGGTGTCGTGCTGAACACCTGGGATTCCGAGCTGTGGAACGCCAGCGACTGGTTCCGCATCAAGTGATCTGACAGCGGGGCGCGGCAGGCACGAAGTGCCTGGGCCGCGCCCCATTCTCCATTTTTTGGCTCCCCATCGCGCCGGCCTGAATTTTCGCAGAAAATTCGTGCCCGCCCGACTGCTGACCCGAGGCGTTGCCCATGCTCACCTTCACGATCCGTCGGTTGCTGCTGGCGATCCCGACGCTTTTGTTCATCAGTCTGGTGATCTTCCTTCTGGTCGATTTCGCCCCCGGCTCCCCCATGAGCCAGATCCCCCTGACCGTCCCCCCCGAGGTCCGGATGAAGATCATCGAGGCCATGGGCGCCAACGAGCCGATCCTTGTGCGCTATCTGTTGTGGCTCAAGCAGTTCTTCTGGGTCGAACCGCTGGTGATGTTCGACAGTCTCTTCGGCACCAGCCATGCCCAAGGCATGCAGCGCATCGTCAGCTGGCAGTCGCGCAGCCCGGTGATGGACATCATCATCGAACGGATGCCGCAGACCCTGACCGTGGTCGGTTCCGCCTATCTGATCGGCGTGATCATCGCGGTGCCGATCGGCATCTATTCGGCCTACCGCCAGTATTCCTGGTTCGACCAGGTCGGCACCTTCATCGCGATGATCGGCTTTTCGGTGCCGACCTTCTTCACCGGTGTGGTGCTGATCTTGGTTTTCTCGGTCAACCTCGGCTGGTTCCCCTCGATCTACAACACCTCGCTCAAGGTGACCGACTGGAATACATTCCTGTTGCAGGTCAAGCAGATGGCCATGCCCGTTGCGGTGCTGGCACTTTACAACGCCGCGCAGATCAGCCGCTACATGCGCTCCTCCATGCTGGACAATCTGGCGCAGGACTATGTCCGCACCGCCCGCGCAAAGGGCATGTCGGAACGGGTGGTGGTCCTGAAACACGTGCTGCGCAATTCGCTGATCCCGGTGGTCACGGTGATCGCGCTTGGCATCCCCACCATTTTCGGCGGCGCGATCATCACTGAACAGGTGTTCAAGGTGAACGGGCTGGGTGCCCTGTTGATCAATGCCATCCACGGCTCCGATCTGCCGATGGTGCAGACCCTGACCTTCATCTTTGCCGTGCTGATCGTGCTGTTCAACCTGATTGCCGATGTGCTCTACGGCATGCTCGACCCGAGGATCCGCTATGACTGACACCAGCTTCATCGAAAAACCGCGCAACCAATGGGCGGATGTCTGGGCGCAGTTCAAGACCCACAAGGGCGCTGTGGCCGGCCTCACGGTATTCGTGGCGCTGATCCTGTTCGTGACCATCGGGCCGTTCATCTGGACCGTGGACCCGACCTATATCAACCCCAACGGGGCCGAGATGATCCGCACCCGCAACAAGCCGCCAAGCTGGCAGTTCCCACTGGGCACTGATCAGCTGGGCCGCGACATGCTGGCCCGGATGATGAAGGGCGGGCAGGTCTCTATCGCGGTCGGTCTGGTCGCCATGGCGATCTCGATCCTGCTCGGCACGCTGGTTGGCGTGCTGGCGGGGTATTTCAAACGTCTTGATGGTCCGCTGATGCGACTGACCGATCTGTTCCTCGCCCTGCCCCTGCTGCCCTTGCTGCTGGTCATGGTCATGCTGTTCCGCGACCCACTCGCACGCGCCATGGGGCCGGAAAGCGGCACCTTTCTGTTGATCGTCATGGCCATCGGCGTCACCAGCTGGATGCAGGCCGCGCGCATCGTGCGCGGCGATGTGCTGGCGCTCAAGGAGCGCGAATTCGTGCTTGCCGCCCGCTCGATCGGCACGCCGTCGCGCCGAATGATCCTGCGCCATATCCTGCCCAATGTGGTCAGCCCGATCATGGTCTCGGCCACCCTTGGCATCGCAAGCGCCATCATCACCGAAAGTGCGCTGTCCTTCCTCGGCCTTGGCTTTCCGCCCGACTTCCCGACCTGGGGCCGGCTGCTGTTTGATGGCGTCGATTACATCCAGCAATACCCCGAACGGGTGATCTGGCCGGGTGTTGCCATCTCGCTCACGGTGCTGTCGGTGAACTACATCGGCGACGGGTTGCGCGATGCTCTCGATCCGCGTATCCGGGGGCGCTGACGCGGCAAAACGCCTGTCCGCCGGGAGACCCTTGTTTGCAGGGGCCTATCTGCATTACATGGATGTCATGAAACGCAGGCACCGCAGGATGCGACCATGTCTTTGGACAGGATGACCGATCAGGGCGACACCCCCCTTGCCCAGCACGCTGATGCGGGCTGCGAAGCCCTGCCGCCCGCCGCGATGGAGGTGCAGGCCGCCATGGCAGCCAACTTCCTCAAGGCGCTCAGCCACGAAGGCCGGCTGATGATCCTGTGCCACCTGTCCTCGGGCGAAAAGACCGTGACGGAACTTGAGCGCCTGCTCGACTCGCGCCAGGCCGCGGTCAGCCAGCAACTGTCGCGCCTGCGGCTCGACGGGCTGGTATCGTGCCGCCGCGAGGGCAAGGCAATCCATTACGCAATCCATGATCCCAAGGTCAGCCGAACCATCGCGTTGATGTATGATCTGTTCTGCAAAACTGGTCCGGGTTAGTCCCGATCAGCCCCGGCCCAGCCAGGGCATGTCGCGCGCCATGATGGTCATAAAGGGCACGTTCACATCCGGCGGCAGGTTTGCCATATGCAGCACCGCCTCGGCCACATGGACCACCGGCATCAGCGGTTCGGGCCGGATCTCGCCGCTGGCCTGCGGCATGCCCGAGGAGAAACCGGCCGTCATCTCGCTGGCGGCATTGCCGATGTCGATCTGGCCGCAGGCAATGTCAAACCGCCGCCCGTCAACGGCCAGCGTCTTGGTCAACCCGCTGACCGCATGTTTCGACATGGTATAGGGCACCGATCCGGGGCGCGGACGATCGGCGCTGATCGAGCCATTGTTGATGATCCGCCCACCTTGCGGGCTTTGCCGCCGCATAAGGCCAAAGGCGGCACGGGCACACAGAAACATGCCGGTGATGTTCACGCCTGACAGTTGCAGCCAGTCCGCCACCGCAATCTCATCAATCGGCTTGCCGGGCAAGGACATGCCTGCGTTGTTGAACAGCACGTCCAGCCGCCCCCACTCCGCCTCCACTCGCGCGAAAGCCGCATCGACCTGCCCCGGATCGGTCACATCCGTCGGCAGGATCAGCGCGTCATGCGTGCCCGCAGCCTCGCGCAAGGCGCTCTCGCGCCGTCCGACCATCGCCACCCGCCAGCCCGCTGCAATAAAGGCGCGCGCTGTTGCCCGTCCGATGCCGGACCCTGCCCCGGTGATCAGAATGTTGCGTTGCATGACATGTTTCTCCCCCTAAGTGCCGGGGAAGCCTAACGAGCGAAGCAAGACAGGGCCAGAGCAAGCCGCCTAATGCAGCCGGAATTCCCCGACCACATTGCGCCATTCATTCGGGCCGATCAGCCGCTTGTGGCTGAAGCGCACAGAATGGAGCGGCCCCTCGATCTTTTCCTGCCAGTATTCGATGAACTTGAACAACCGCGGATAATCGGGCGCCAGATCATAATCCTGCCAGACGAAAGTGTTGAGAACATTACGATAATCCGGCAGGCGGTAGAACATTTCCGCCGTGGTCAGCCCATAGCCTTTCAGCATCAACTCTGTCTCGGTTCTTTCCATAAGAATCTCCCGTTCAGCCTCCCCCGGATCGAATCATGCCAGAGACTTCCTAAAAATCAATGATTTCAATCTGTTGTCACTGCCCTGCGCTGGCTGCCAAAACCAGCGACGGGGCACCATTGCACCCCATCCCTTGCTTGGTGTAAGGTTCCGCCAACAAGATATAGCCCCCCCGCAAGGAAGGCACCGAGCACATGAGCGACACTCCCGAAGACACTGACATCAAAGGCGAAAAGCCGGTTCACACCGGCCCGCAGATCGACATCGCCGCCGAGATGAAGACCGCCTATCTGGATTATGCGATGAGCGTGATCGTCAGCCGCGCGATCCCCGATCTGCGCGACGGGCTCAAACCCGTGCACCGCCGCATCCTGTTCGCGATGAGTGAATCGGGCAACAGCCACGACAAGCCTTACCGAAAATCCGCGCGGCCCGTCGGCGACACCATGGGGAAGTATCACCCCCATGGTGACTCGGCGATCTATGATGCGCTGGTGCGGATGGCACAGCCGTTCTCGATGTCTTTGAAACTGCTCGACGGTCAGGGCAACTTTGGCTCGATGGACGGCGACTCCGCCGCCGCGATGCGCTATACCGAAGTTCGGATGGACAAGCCCGCTGCCTTCCTGCTGGCCGATATCGACAAGGAAACCGTTGATTTCCAGGACAATTACGATGGCAAGGACCGTGAACCCACCGTCCTTCCCGCCCGGTTCCCCAATATGCTGGTCAACGGCGCGGGCGGCATTGCCGTCGGCATGGCCACCAACATCCCGCCGCACAATCTGGGAGAGGTGATCGACGGCACGCTGGCCCTGATCGACAACCCGGACCTGTCTTCCGAAGCGCTGATGGAGATCATCCCAGCCCCAGACTTTCCAACGGGTGCCACGATCCTCGGTCGTTCCGGCGCGCGCAAGGCGTATCTGGAGGGGCGCGGCTCGGTCATCATCCGCTCGAAAACCCATATCGAGGAAATCCGCAAGGACCGCTACGCCATCATCATCGACGAGGTGCCGTATCAGGTGAACAAGGCCGCGATGATCGAGAAAATCGCCGAACTGGTGCGCGAAAAGCGGATCGAGGGCATCTCTGCCGTGGCCGACGAATCCGACCGCATCGGCATCCGCGTGGTGATTGAACTCAAGCGCGACGCAACGCCGGATGTCGTGCTGAACCAACTGTTCCGCTTCACGCCGATGCAGACCAGCTTCGGCTGCAACATGCTGGCGCTGAACGGCGGGCGCCCTGAACAACTGACCTTGCGCGATTTCCTCACCCATTTCATCACCTTCCGCGAGGAAGTTGTGGCGCGCCGCACCGCGTTTGAATTGCGCAAAGCACGTGAGCGTAGCCATATCCTGTGTGGTCTGGCCGTCGCCGTGTCGAATGTGGATGAGGTGGTGCGCACCATCCGCGCCTCTGCCGATGCGGCCGAAGCGCGCGAAAAGCTGATGACGCGGCGCTGGCCCGCCGCCGATATCGCGCCCTATATCCTGCTGATCGACGACCCAAGCCACACGATGAACGACGACGGCACCTATAACCTGTCCGAAGTGCAGGCCCGCGCCATTTTGGAACTGCGCCTGCAACGCCTGACCGCATTGGGCGTCAAGGAAGTGACGGACGAGCTGGAAGAACTGGCCCGCAAGATCAAGGAATACCTTGAAATTCTGGGATCACGCGAAAAGATCATGGCCATCATCTCGGAAGAGTTGCGCGAAGTGCGCGCCCTGTTTGCCGTGCCGCGACGCACCGAAATCGTCGACTGGGCCGGCGATATGGAAGACGAAGACCTGATCGAGCGTGAGGATATGGTCGTGACCATCACCTCTGGCGGCTACATCAAGCGCACGCCTCTGGCCGAATTCCGCCAACAGAACCGCGGCGGCAAGGGGCTGTCGTCGATGGCGACCAAGGAAGACGATGTGGTGACGACGCTTTTCGTCGCCAATACGCACACTTGGCTGCTGTTTTTCACAACCGATGGCATGGTCTACAAGCTGAAAACCTGGCGCCTGCCGCTGGCAGGTCGCACCGCCAAGGGAAAGGCCATTGTCAACATCCTGCCGATCCAGCCCGGTGTGTCGATCGCCGCCCTGATGCCGGTCGATGTGCCCGAGGATGAATGGGAAACCCTGCAGATCGTCTTTGCCACCAGCGATGGCGATGTGCGCCAGAATGATCTGTCGGATTTCACCAACGTGAAACGCAACGGCAAGATCGCGATGAACCTGCCCGAAGGCGTGTTGCTGGTGAACGCCGCCATTGCCGATGAAAATGACGATGTGATGCTGGTCACCGCTCTTGGCCGCGCGATCCGCTTCTCCACCACCGACATCCGCGTGTTCAAGTCGCGCGGATCGACGGGCGTGCGCGGCATCAGGCTGGCGGAAGGCGACAAGGTGGTGTCGATGGCCATCATCCGCCACTTCGAGGCCACGCCAGAAGAACGCGAGGCCTACCTCAAGCAACGCCGCCTGATGGCGGGTGCCATCGAGGATGACGCCGAGGCCGAGGCCGATGAAGACGAAGAAACCGTGGCAGCAGGCCAGCTTAGCCCGGAACGTTACAGTGAAATGTCAGCCATCGAAGACCTGATCCTGACCATCACCGCAGGCGGCGCCGGCAAGCTTTCCTCCAGCCACGGCTATCCGGTGCGCGGCCGCGGTGGCATGGGCGTGATGGCAATGGACAAGGCGATGCGCGGTGGCCGGCTGGTGGCCTCGTTCCCGGTCGACCCGTCGGATCAGATCATGCTGGCCACCTCCACCGGCCAGTCGATCCGGGTGCCGGTCGAGCAGATCAGCTTCCGCTCGCGCTCTGCAGGCGGGGTCCGGGTGTTCAACGTGGGCCGCGATGAGGTGGTGGTCTCGGTCGCCCGCGTCGCCGAACAGGGCGATGAGTGAACTGGAGGATCGGCTGGCAGCGCTTGCCGCCAGCGGTCAGACCATCACTTACGGTGCCTTGGCACGCGATCTGGGCTGGCGGATGGCCGAATTGATCACAGCACTTGAGGTGCTGATGGAAGCCGATAGGCGCGCAGGGCACCCCCTGCGCGCGTCGGTCTGTGAGGGGCGGCTGTCGGGCGGCCTGCCTGCGCGGGGGTTTTTCGAAAAGGCGGCAGAGTTGGGGTTTGATGTCTCCAACCCTGCTGCTTTCGCGGCCTTGCAGCGGCACAAACTTTCCCGGTCGCATTAAGATCTTTGAAACGATCCCCGCCCTACCCTGTGCCAAAGGGAGAAGGCACAGATGAACCTGTATCATTGCATGATAGAATTACGGCAAGACAGCCGTGCGCTGGCCTTTGCCAAGGCGGTCGACGGCTGGATGACCCATCTGCAAAGCCACGGGTTGATCACCGGCTGGCGGCTGATGCGGCGCAAGTTCGGCCTCGCCTCCGGCGTGCACCCCGACTTCCTTCTGGAAGTCGAGGTTCCGGGCCTTGCAGCCCTGGACGATGCCTTCGCAGCCCTCGCCGCCGCCGATGACGAGGCAAGCCGCCGCTATGACCTGATGCACCAGATGATTGCCCATGTCGATGTCGGGTTGTATCGCCCCTATCCCGATGCCACGCAGCGCGAACGCATCGCGCTGGTCTGACCCGGGTGCAAGCCACGGCTTGAAAGCGCGCGGGTGGCGGGATATCTCCCGCACATGAACAAAACTCTCCATATCATCGGCGGCGGCATGGCCGGGTCAGAGGCGGCATGGCAGGCCGCGGATCAGGGCGTGCATGTCATCATCCATGAGATGCGCCCGCAGGTCGGCACCTTCGCCCATCGCACCGGGCATCTGGCGGAAATGGTCTGCTCCAATTCGTTCCGCTCCGATGACCATGAAAGCAATGCGGTCGGCCTCTTGCATTGGGAAATGCGCGCCGCCGGTGGCTTGATCATGGAACAGGCCGCCGCCCATCGCCTGCCCGCAGGCGGTGCCCTGGCGGTGGATCGAGATCCCTTTGCCGAAAGCGTCACCGCAAGGATCAAGGCGCATCCGCTGATTTCCGTATCTTACGAGGAAATCACCGAACTGCCGAGCGATGGCCATTGGATCATCGCTACCGGCCCGCTGACCTCTGGAGCTTTGGCGCAAAGCATCCGCAATGCGACCGGGGCCGAGGCTTTGGCCTTCTTCGATGCCATCGCCCCGATCGTCTATGCCGACTCGGTCGATATGTCGGTGGCCTGGATGCAATCGCGCTATGACAAGGGCGAAACACATGAGGAGCAGACCGCCTATATCAACTGCCCGCTGACCCGCGACGAATATGAGGGTTTCATCGACGCCCTGCTCGCGGCGGAAAAGACCGAGTTCCACGAGGGCGAGACCGCCGGCTATTTCGACGGCTGCCTGCCGATCGAGGTGATGGCCGAGCGCGGCCGCGAGACCCTGCGCTTTGGCCCGATGAAGCCGGTGGGCCTGACCAATCCCCACCAGCCAGACATCAAGGCCTATGCCGTGGTGCAGCTGCGCCGCGACAACAAACTGGGCACGCTGTTCAATATGGTCGGTTTCCAGACCAAGATGAAATACGGCGCGCAAACGGATGTTTTCAAACGGATCCCCGGGTTGACCAACGCCAGCTTTGCCCGGCTTGGCGGCATCCACCGCAACACGTTCATCAACTCTCCCACCCTGCTGGATGATCAGATGCGGCTGAAATCGCACCCGCATATCCGCTTTGCCGGACAGATCACCGGGGTGGAGGGCTATGTCGAAAGCGCCGCCATGGGCCTGCTCGCAGGCCGCATGGCCGCCGCCGAAATCAAGGGCGAGCACCTGCCGCCGCCCCCACCGGAAACCGCCACCGGCGCGCTGATCACCCATATCACCGGCGGGGCCGAGGCCAAGACTTTCCAGCCGATGAACGTCAACTTCGGCCTGTTCCCCCCGATTGATGCACGCGGCGGCCGGAGGGGTCGGAAAGACCGCTACAAGG
The DNA here is from genome assembly GCA_046296515.1 of Paracoccaceae bacterium. Lineage (GTDB taxonomy): Bacteria > Pseudomonadota > Alphaproteobacteria > Rhodobacterales > Rhodobacteraceae > Pseudotabrizicola. The sequence goes on from JBKBKR010000001.1 coordinate 593,683, forward strand.
CCTACACCGACCGCGCCAAAGACGCGTTTCAGGCATGGCTTTCGTAACCCGCTTTGCCCCTTCGCCGACCGGCCCGCTGCATCTGGGCCATGCCTATTCTGCAATCCTCGCGCATGACATGGCTCGCGCCGACCGCGGCCGCGTCCTGCTCCGCATGGAAGACACCGACACCGAGCGCAGCAAATACGCCCATGAGGTGCAGATCATCGAGGACCTCGCGTGGCTTGGCCTCAACTGGGACGGTCCGGTTCACCGTCAATCAGACCATATCGCCCGTTACACCGCACGGCTGGAACCTTTGGCCGGGCGCGGCCTGCTCTACCCCTGCTCCTGCACAAGGTCCGACATCCGCGCAGCGCTTGCCGCCCCGCAAGAGGGCATCATCCACCCGCACTATCCCGGCACCTGCCGGGGCCGCCCCATGGAATCGCGCCAACCAGGGGATGCGCTGCGACTCGATCTTGCCGCCGCCCTTTCGCAGCTTCCCCCCGACGCAGGCTTCACAGAAACCGGCGCGGCCCATGCCGGCATGCACCGGATCAACCCTGCCGACGCCCTCTCCCGCATCGGCGATGTGGTCCTGTCGCGAAAGGGCGAGGATATCGTTGCCTATTTTCTTGCCTCGGCGCTGGACGATGCCGACCATGGCATCACCCATGTGATCCGGGGGATGGATCTGTTCGACTTCACCCCGGTTCAGGTCATCCTCCAACATCTCCTCGGCCTGCCCACCCCGACCTATCACCACCACCGCCTGATCCGCGATGATCAGGGCAAGCGCCTCGCCAAACGTGACGATGCCCGCGCCCTGTCGAAATACCGCGCCGAAGGGGCCACACCACAAGACATCCGCCGCATGGTCGGTCTCTAACTTCATCTTGGCTCAAATACTCTCGGGGTTGGCCAATTGGTTTCACCATCGGCCCGAGAAACCAGTTGGCTTGGGGGGCAGACAGCCCCCCGGTGAAACTCCTACAACTCCGAGCCCGGCCGGGCCGATGTGCAGAGCAGCCCCATCAAATACCCCGCCACCGAGCGGAAACAGACCAGCGTGAACCCGGTCTCATCAGACCAGAACGCCGCCGCCACCTGTGCGGCGCGGCTGCGGCGCAACTCGTCCGGCTCCAGCCGGTCAAAATCCACCGGCGACAGCTTGCGCAGCACCTGATCGGCCTTTGCCCCGTCGATCCGGAACACGGCGCGGGCGTCCGAGACATCCACCGCCAGATGGTGCTGGGCGTGCAAGGCCTCGGCGATCGCTGCCAGAGCCGCCGTCACATCCTCATAATGCAGCACCAGCAACAGCTCATCCGGGCTCATCCAGCCCGCCGCGCACTCTCCCTGCCGCACGATCCTGCGCATCGCGGGCATGGCGCAGCCGGTGGCAGCCAGAACCGCCGCCTCCAGCCCCGGTGTACCAGCCTTGGCACGCAGGGTGATCATGCCAAGCGGGCCGATTTCGCGCACTGCAGCAAAACCATCATAGCTTGCGCCCGAAAGCGCGCTGACCGGATCAGACATCCTGCTTCTCCCCGTCCTTGTCATAGAATACCGGGCTGACCACCCGGGCCGGCGTCACGCCGCCGTCGATCTTTGTGAACTCCACCACTTCCCCCATCCGCTGCGGTCCGTGCCGAAGCAGACCCATTGCGATGCCGCGCTCCAGCGTCGGCGAATGGTAGGTGGAGGTCACCCGTCCCTGCACCTTGCGCTGGTTGTTCGGATTGACCCCATGTTCGGGGATATAGGCGCCGTCCTCGATCACCGAGCCGTCCAGCGTCTCGAAGCCGACCAGTTTCCAGCGGTCGGGGTTGGCAAGGAAGCTGCGCTCCTGCCCGCGTTTGCCCAGATAGTCGGCCTTTTTCTTCGAAATCGCCCAATCCAGCCCCAGATCCTGCGGGATGATGGTGCCGTCGGTCTCGTCACCGATCATGATGAAGCCCTTTTCGGCCCGCAACACATGCAAAGCCTCGGTGCCATAGGGCATCGCGCCGAATTCTGCGCCCGCCTCATGCAGCATCGCCCAGAACGCCGCACCACGGCTGGCGGGCAACGCGATTTCATAGGAGAGTTCACCCGAGAAGCTGATCCGGTAGGCACGGCAAACGAACCCGCCCAGGGTGCCGTCGCGCCAGGCCATGAACGGCAGCGCCTCGCGCGAAACATCCATTCCGCCGATTTTTTCCAGCAAATCCCGGGCGTTCGGACCAACCACCGCCACCTGCGCATATTGTTCGGTCACATTGGCGGTGAACACCTGCCAGTCCCACCATTCGCATTGCAGCCAGTCTTCCATCCAGGCATGGATACGGTCCGCACCGCCGCTGGTGGTGTGGCACAGCCAGGTATCGGCATCTATCCGCGCCACCACGCCGTCATCGGACAGAAAACCCTGTTCGTTGCACATCAACCCATAGCGGCATTTGCCGATGGGCAGGCTGCTCATGACATTGGTGTAGAGCATGTCGAGGAAGCGCCCGGCATCCGGCCCCTTGACGATAATTTTTCCAAGGGTGGATGCGTCAAGCAAACCAAGGGCTTGGCGTGTGTTCTTCACCTCGCGGTGCACCGCCTGTTCGGGCGTCTCTCCGGGGCGCTGGAAGCAGTAGGGCCTGCGCCAATGGCCGACGGGTTCGAAATACGCGCCGTTCCGCGCGTGCCAGTCGTGCATCGACGTCGTGCGCAGGGGCTGGAAAATCTCGCCCCGCGCTTCGCCTGCCAATGCGCCCAGGGGCACCGGCGTATAGGGCGGGCGGAAGGTGGTGGTCCCGACCTGCGGGATCGCTTCGTTCAGACTGTCAGCAAGAACCGCCAGGCCGTTGATATTGCTCAGCTTGCCCTGATCTGTCGCCATGCCCAGCGTGGTATATCGCTTGGTGTGTTCCACGCTCTCATAGCCCTCACGTGCCGCAAGCTGCACGTCAGAGACTTTCACGTCATTCTGGAAATCCAGCCACATTTTGGACCGCAGCGCGATGGAGGCACCTTGCGGCATAATCCATACCGGCTCCAACGCTGCTTCTTCTGGCACCTCATGAGCCGGAACCTTTGCCTTTTTCGGCTTGAGACCAAACCCTTGCAATGCGATCCTCACCTGAGAATCCGCATCCGCCACCGCCCCTCGCAACGCGCCATTGGCGGCCCCCGCGGCAAGCACCATGGCCGAACCGTCATGCGTGACGGGCGGGCGTGCGCCATCCGGGCGGAACATCGCGCCTGCATCGTCCCAGATCAACTTGCCGCCGCAATGGCTCCACAGATGCACCACCGGCGACCAGCCGCCGGACATCGCCACCGCATCGCAAGGCAGCGTGGTGCTGGCGGCACCCTCACCGGCCTGCAGGCAGATCTCCACCGCCTCGACCCGCTTGCCACCCTTGACGCGGGCGATGGCACGCCCGGTTTCCACCCGGATGCCAAGCGCGCGGGCGCGCTCGGGCAAGGGGCCCGTGGCGATGCTGCGGGCGTCGATCACCGCGACCACATCCAGACCCGCCTGCTTCAACGCAATCGCGGTGCGGTAAGCGTCATCATTGTTGGTCACCACCACCGTGCGGTCGCCGGGCGAGACCGCCCAGTTCACCAGATAGTCGCGCATGGCCCCCGCCAGCATCACACCGGGAATATCATTGCCGGCAAAGGACAAGGGCCGCTCGATCGCGCCGGTGGCGGCAACGATCTTGCCCACGCGCATCCGCCAAAGCCGGTGCTTTGGCCGCCCGTCGCCGGGGGTATGGTCGGCGAGTTTTTCATCAAGCAGCACATAGCCGTGGTCATAAGACCCCGCGGCCATGCAGCGCAGGCGAAGCGTCACAGTGTCAAGCGCGGAGAGTTCCAGCACCGCCGCATCCACCCAATCGCCCGCCGCCATGCCGTCGATCACATCGCCATCCACCGGCGCGCGCCCGCCCCAATGGGCGGTCTGCTCGATCAGCCAGACCCGCGCACCCGCACGGCCCGCCACCAGTGCGGCCCGCAAGCCAGCCACCCCGCCGCCAACGATCAAGAGATCGCAAAACCCATAGGCCTGTTCATAGCGATCCGCATCGCGATCCTTTGGCGCGGAACCAAGCCCGGCCGACTGGCGGATGATGGGTTCAAAAACGTGTTTCCAGGCGGCACGAGGGTGGATGAAGGTCTTGTAATAGAAACCGCCCGGCAGGAAGCGCGCGGCGTAGTTGTTCAGCACGCCCACATCGTATTCCAACGAGGGCCAGTGGTTCTGGCTGCGCGCCTCCAGCCCGTCGAACAGCTCGGTCGTGGTGGTGCGCTGGTTCGGCTCCAGCCGCGCACCCTGCCCCAGATTGACCAGTGCGTTGGGTTCTTCGGCCCCGCTTGCCAAAATGCCGCGCGGGCGGTGATATTTAAAGCTGCGGCCCACCAGCATCTGGTCATTGGCCAGCAGCGCCGAGGCGAGCGTATCACCCGCACAGCCGCGCAACCTCTTGCCGTTGAAGGTGAACTCGACAGCGGCGGCGCGGTCGATCAGACGACCGCCGGATTTCAGGCGGGTGCTCATGAATAGCCCTTCCACTCGGGGCGCTTGGCCTTGATTTTGTCAATGATGTCGGCGGGCGGCTCGGAGGTCTGCGCCGGATAGGTGCCGAACACCTCCAGCGTGGCAGTGCAGCGCGCGGCAAGAAACCATTTGCCGCAGCCATAGGCATGCCGCCAGCGTTCGAAATGCACGCCCTTGGGGTTCTTGCGCGCAAACATATAGGCCTCGAAGTCTTCATCCGATGCGCCCGGCCCGAACCGTTTCAGATGCGCCTCGCCACCGGGGGTGAGTTCGGTTTCCTCGGCGTGCACGCCGCAGTAGGGACATTCAAGGATCAACATGGCGCACCTGTGGGCATGAAAAAGGCGGGCGCCGTGAAGCGCCCGCCTTGCAGGGACAGAGAGAGAGGGGAAAAGGTTTTAGTTGGCCGGTGCCGGAGCGACGGTTCCAGCATCAGGAGTCGTTTCAGGCGCAGGCGCTGTCGGGGCCGGTTCAACGGGAGCCGGTGCTGTGGCTGCCGGGGCCTCGACTGCGGGAGCGGGCGCTGCGGGAGACTCGATGGTGACGTTGTTGGTGCTACCGGCGGGCGTTGTGGTTGGCGTCGAATCGCTGTTGCTGAGCACCAGAGCGCCCACACCGACAGCAATGACCGCGCCGCCCAAGAGATATGCGAACCAGTTGGTCGGGGAGCCGCTATCGCGGATATGGGTGGTGGTGGTGCTGGTCGGATGGACCGGCGCCGTTGTGGTGCTGTTGGTCGTCGTGGTGTATGGATCGGCCATGATGAAATCTCCTGGCAATGGGTTATTGCCAGATGAACGCCGGCGGCGCCGGTTTGGTTCCCGCCCGGGATCAATGCGCCACCCCGGCGGCCACCGACTCGTCGATGAACCGCCCCTCGCGGAAGCGCCACAGGTCGAATTCCGCCGCCAATGGCCCCGGCTCGCCCCGCGCCATCAGGTCGGCCATCGCCCAGCCGGAACCGGGAATGGCCTTGAACCCGCCGGTGCCCCAGCCGCAGTTGATGAAGCAATTGCCCAGCGGTGTCTTGCTGATGATGGGCGAGCGGTCGCCGGTCATATCCACGATGCCGCCCCATTGCCGCAGCATCTTGAGCCTTGAAATCATGGGGAAAGTCTCGACAAGCGCGCGCAGGGTTTCCTCGATGTGGTGGAAAGACCCGCGCTGGGTGTAGTTGTTGAAGCCGTCGGTGCCGCCGCCGATCACCATCTCGCCCTTGTCGGACTGGCTCATGTAGCCATGCACGGTATTGGCCATCACCACCACATCCATGCATGGCTTGATCGGCTCACTGACCAGCGCCTGCAGCGCAAGCGATTCCACCGGCAGGCGGAAACCCGCCATATCGGCCACCTGCCCCGAATGGCCCGCCACCACGATGCCCAGCTTTTTGGTGCCGATATACCCTTTGGTCGTCTCCACCCCCGTCACCTGACCGTGCTCAAAGCGCACCCCGGTGACCTCGCATTGCTGGATGATGTCCATCCCCATCCCGGAACAGGCCCGCGCATAGCCCCAGGCCACCGCATCATGCCGCGCCGTACCGCCCCGTGCCTGATACAGCGCCCCAAGGATCGGGTAGCGCGGTCCGTCGATGTTGATGATCGGCACCAGATCTTTCACACGCTCCGGCGTGATCCATTCGGTGCTGACGCCCTGCAAGGTGTTGGCGTGCACCGTGCGCAGATAGCCGCGCACCTCGTGATGGGTTTGCGCCAGCATCAAAAGCCCGCGTGGGGAAAACATGATGTTGTAGTTCAGCTCCTGCGAAAGCGTCTCATAAAGCGAGCGCGCCTTTTCATAGATCGCGGCGGACGGGTCTTGCAGGTAGTTCGACCGGATGATCGTGGTGTTGCGCCCGGTGTTCCCGCCGCCGAGCCAGCCCTTTTCAATGATCGCCACGTTGCGGATGCCATGGTTCTTGCCCAGATAATAGGCCGTGGCCAGCCCATGCCCGCCCGCCCCGATGATCACCGCATCATAAGCCGCCTTCGGCACCGGCGATTTCCACGCCCGCTCCCACCCCTGATGGTGGTTCAGCGCCTCACGCGCGATGGCAAAGACCGAATAGCGTTTCATCAGATCTGTCTCCGGGCAGCCGCGTCTGTTTGTCGTCCTTACTGAACCCATAGCGCGCCTGCGCCGCAGCCCCAAGCGGCACAACAGGGAAAATTGCGACATGGCCACAGATTGCGCCGCGCCCTGCTGTCGCAGGGGTATGACGGGGCTGTGACGGATCAGGCCGGCCTGCGGCCAATTCCCGCCTTTTGTCGGCGGCGCGCAGGCCTTACATGGGAAACAGCATGAACCGGGGGTGCGATGATGGCGGTATGGGGATTCTGGGCGGCGGCGGTGGTGCTGGTCGCGGGCATCGTGGCAACGCTATTGCGCGCCATGACGCACGCCCGCAGTGATGCGCGTGCGCCGGGCAGCTTTGACCTTGCCGTTTACCGCGACCAGCTGACCGAGATCGAACGCGACATCGCCCGTGGCACCATCCCCGCCGATGAGGGCGTGCGCCTGCGCACCGAGATCCAGCGCCGTCTTCTCGATGCCGACCGCACCGCCCGCGCCGCCTCCCCTGCGGGCGAAAGCCGTGCAGGATGGGGCGTAGGCGCGCTGATCATCGCAGCCATGGGGGCGGGTGTCGCGGGCTACTGGCATCTGGGCGCGCCGGGCTACCCCGATCTGCCACTTGCCGCGCGCTTTGCCGTATCGGAAGAGATCCGCGCCAACCGCCCCTCGCAGGCCGAGGCCGAGGCGCAGACCGCACCTGCCCCTGCGCGTGAGGTTGACCCCGCCTTCCTTGATCTGATGCAGAAATTGCGTCAGGCGGTGCAGGACCGGCCCGATGATCTGCGTGGGCTGGAACTGCTGGCCCGCAACGAGGCGGCAATGGGCAATCTGGTGGCGGCCAAAGACGCACAAGCCGCCATTCTCACCGTCAAAGGCCCTGCCGCCACCGCCGAAGACCACGCCGCCCATGCCGAGCTTATGATCATCTCCGCCGGGGGCTATGTCTCGCCCGAGGCTGAACAGGCGCTGGTGCGTGCGCTGGAAAAAGACCCGCGCAACGGCACTGCGCGCTATTACACCGGCATGATGTTCGCCCAGATCGGCCGCTTTGACCGCACCTTCACCCTGTGGAACCGTTTGCTGGAGGAAAGCCTGCCCGATGCGCCATGGGTCCCCCCGATCCGTGCCCAGATCACCGAGATCGCCGCGCGCGCGGGCGTCAAATACAGCCTGCCCCCCGCCAGATCGGCCCCCGGCCCCACCGCTGGCGATATCGCCGCCGCCGGACAGATGAGCGCCGAAGACCGTCAGGCGATGATCGAGGGCATGGTGGACCAGCTTGGCGCCCGCCTCGCGCAGGAAGGCGGCCCGGCGGAAGACTGGGCGCGGCTGATCACTTCGCTGGCCCAGCTCGGGCGCATGGATCAGGCGCGCGAGATCTATGCCGAGGCGCAGACCCGTTTTGCCGGGCGCACGGTGGAACTGTCGGGCCTGCGTCAGGCAGCGGTCGAGGCCGGGGTGGGCGAATGATGGTGACAGTATGATCTTGGCTGACATTGCCGAATTCGTCACCACCCTGCCCCGCGTGGGCGGAATCGCGGGCCTTGATCTGGGCGACAAGACCATCGGCGTGGCGCTGTCCGACCTGCGCCGCTCGGTCGCGACCCCGGTCGAGGTGATCCGGCGCGAGAAGTTCACGCTGGATGCCACCCGCCTTCTCACCCTGCTCACCGCGCGCGGGGCGACAGGCATCATCCTCGGTCTGCCGCTCAACATGGACGGATCGGAGGGGCCGCGCGTGCAATCCACCCGCGCCTTTGCCCGCAATCTGGAAAAGCTCACCCCCCTGCCCATCACCTTCTGGGATGAGCGCCTGTCGACAGTGGCCGCCGAACGGGCGTTGCTGGAGGCGGATACGTCGCGAAAGGGTCGCAAAGAGGTGATCGACAAGGTGGCAGCCGGTTATATCCTGCAAGGGGCGCTGGACCGGATGACGTATATGACAGCAAGGCTGGACGAGCAGTGAACACCGAAAACTGGAAGCGTGACGAGATCGAGTCGCCCTGTGTAAAGCTCTGCGTGGTCCACCCCGAGTCGCGGTTGTGCATCGGCTGCCTGCGCAGCATCGACGAGATCACCCTGTGGTCGCGCATGTCGCCGCAGGACCGCAGCGCGGTGATAGAGGCCCTGCCTGCCCGCGCGCCGCTGATCGCAAAGCGCCGGGGTGGTCGCGCCGCACGGCTACAGGGCTGAGGGGTCAAGCGGCCCCGCACCTTGCGGACGGTTCACCGTTGAAGCTTTGCGGAAAACCGGGTCAACTGGCGGGATGAACCATCCGCGGCGATGGGGCCGCCTTCTGTGTGTGACCGCGCCAAGCAGACCGCCCGCAAGAAAGAGATTGTGCATGTCCGAGCGCCCCGGTCCGTCAGACCGCCCCGACCAGCTCGTCTTTGGTCAGCCGCTGATGCCGCACCCGGAAGATTTCGCACGCCTGCTCGACCCGGTGTTCCGCTCGTCCCGGCTGACCAATGGCGGCACCCTGCACAACCGGCTGGAGGCGGAGCTGAGCCGCGACTTCGGCGCGACGGTCTGTCTGGTATCCTCAGGCACCATGGCGGTGATGATGGCGCTGCGGCTGGGGGGCCTGCGCATGGGCGGCGAGGTGATCACCTCGCCGCTGAGTTTTGCCGCCTCGGTTCAGGCCATTGCCTGGTGCGGGTTGCGCCCGGTTTTTGCCGATGTCGAACCCGCTTACGCCACACTTTGCGCACAGGCGGTGGAACAGGCGATCACCCCGCAGACGGTGGCGATTCTGGCGGTGCATTTCCAGGGGATCGCATGCGATGTCGCAGCACTGGCCGATGTGGCGCGGCGTCATGGGCTGTGGCTGGTCTTTGATGCAGCGCAGGCCCCGGATATTCAGGTGGCGGGCAAGAGCATCTGCCTGTGGGGCGATGCCAGTACGATATCGCTGCATGCCACAAAACTGCTGAACACAAGCGAGGGTGGCGCGGTGGTGCTGCGCGATCCGGCGCAGGCTGTGGCCTTGGCCCGCATGCGCAACTTCGGGCTGGAGCAGGGCCGGATGACCGGCCCCGGTATCAACGGCAAGATGTCAGAGCTGCACGCCGCCTTCGGGCTGGCGGTGTTGCCCCGGGTGGCGGCAGAGACGGAGGCGCGGGCGCAGTTGCGGCGCTGGTATGATGCGGCCCTTGCCGGGGTGCCGGACCTGGGCCTGCTGCGGCCCCGGCCCGGCACGACGGAAAGCCATCTTTACTACACCCTTGTCCTGCCCCCCGATCTGCGCCCCGCCGTCATCGCCGCGTTGCGGGCGGTTGATGTGTTGCCGCGCCAGCCCTTTCCCCTGCTCGGCATCCCCGGAAACGATGGGGAACTTCGGCCCATCCGGAACCCGACGATTGCCGAGGGCCTTGCGGGCCGCTATCTGTCCTTGCCATTGCACAGCGACATGGGCCGCGCAGGGGTAGAGCGCGTTTCGCAGGCGGTGCGGAGCGTTTTGCGGTGAGGGAGAGGCCGATGCCGGAGCCGATCCGGGGTGTCGAGACGTTTGACGAGATCGTGCTTTATGGCAGCCGGGGCCACAGTCAGATGCTTTTGCGGGTGCTGGAGGGCATGTGGCAGGGCCGGGTCCGGCTGCGGGCCGTGATAGATGATCTGGACCACGGATTTATCCACCCTGCGCTGGGGGTTGCGGTGATCTCCGGGGCCGAACGGCTGGCACGGTTTCCGGCGGTTCCGGTGCTGCTCTCGATGGGGGATGGCGCAGTGCGCGCCCGGATCACCGCGCGGTTGGCCGGCGAGGGGGCGACGCTTGCCACCCTGATCCGGCGCCAGCCGGAAACGGTGGCACCGGATGCAAGGGTCGGGGCGGGCTGTCTTGTCAATCCCACCACCCTGATCAGCCCCAATGTCGTGCTTGGCATCGGGGTGCAGGTGCTGGCATCGGTGATTGCGCATGATGTCAGCGTCGGCGATTTTGGCACCCTGGCCTATGGCTCGATCATCAACGGCCATGTCGAGATCGGCCACCATGTCAGCATCGGTTCGGGCGCGATCATCTGCAACGGGCGGCCGGGCCGCCCACTCAAGGTGGGTGATGGGGCGGTCATCGGCGTCGGGGCCGTGGTCATGCGCGATGTGCCAGCGGGCGCGCGGATGATGGGCAACCCGGCGATGCCCCTGCGCGACTGGATGCGGCTGCAGGCTCTGGTCAGGAAAAAGCACTGAGGAGGCTGTCGCAATAGGCCCCCAGCCCGAGATAGGGCCGCAGCATGGCGCGGCGCGCGTGGCGGCTGTCGGGGGTTTCTCTGCGGGCAAAGGCCAGTGCTGCGGCGACGAAAGCCGCCCTGTCGTCGCAGGCCACGAACTGCCCCAGCGGATCAACGGTTCCGTGCAGGCCGATATCGGCGGCATAGCCGACAAAGGGCGCGCCGGTGGCCGCGGCATGGATCAGCGTGGTCGGCCCCGGATCTTCGCGCGAGGTCAGCAGATAGACCCTCGCCGCAGAATAGCAGGCCAGAGAATCCGCGACAAATCCCGGCAGGGTCAGCGGCAAGCCGGCCGCCCGCGCCGCCACCGCAAGGCCCTGCGCCCAAGGGTCCAGCGCCCCAAGCCAGACAAACCCGGCCTCCGGCATCTGCGCATGGATATCGCGCGCGGCATCGAGGAACAGATCAAACCCCTTGCGCCGGTCGGCATGCCCTGCCCCGATGAACACCGTCCGCCCCCGCCAAGCCCCCCGCCGCGCCCGGAAATCCGCCAGCTGCGCGGGGGGCAGAACCGCACCGGGGCGCAGGATCTCCAACGCTCCCAGATCAGGGCGCAGGGCATCGGCCATGCGGGGGCAGGACGCAATCACCCGCGCGCCCGCGCCTTTCGCGCGCTGCAAAACCGGCAGCAGGCTGTGTGCGGCAAGATAACCCCGCATTTCATGGATCAAAAGCACCGTGCGCCGCCCGGCCTGCGCCGCGCCAAGCGCCAGATCGCCCGCCGCCCCGCTGTTCACAAGGACCGGCACATCGCGGCTGACCCCGGCAAGAAGCCCGGCCGCATCCCAGCCCTCGGCCAGCACAAAGACCGGTCCCAGCCGCTGAAACTGCGCCACCAGCGGCCCGCCGTCGCGCAGGACAAACACCGGCGACAGGCCGCGCGCCGCAAACTGCCCTGCGATATCGCGCACCAGAATGGGCGTGCCCGCCTCCTGCGCATCATGAACGCCCAGCAGGATCGGGCGATGCCGCCCCGCCATGACCTGCGCCGCCGCCGCGCGCGATTGCGCGAGGGTGCGCGGCACGGGTTTGGGCAGATGGCCCGCCCTTTGCCCGATGCGGATGTAATGCGCAAAGGCAAGGCCCTCGCCCAGCCGGAGATAGCAGCGCCGGTAGAAGGCGGCATCAAAGGCGTCTGACGGGCTGCGCCCCTCGGCATCGCCATGGCGGGCGAAATGGCCTGCAGGCGAAAGGCCCGCCGCCGCAACATCGGGGTAGCGCCGCAGATATCCGGCAGGGTCGATCAACGGATGCGGGCTGCGCCAGTTGCCCTGCGCCTCATGCGCCAGAAAATCATCCAGCGCGGTCGGCTGGCCGCTTGCGGCCCAGTCGGGGTAAAGGGCCTTGTAATGACGGGTCGAAAAATAGGGCGACGGATCAAGGCCCTGCCGGTCGCCTTTCGCACGGAAATGGTCCAGCGGATCGGGAACCCGGGCGGAAAGCCGGGCCTGATAATGCTCCGCATCAAAAAATCCCTCGCAGGACGCGGCGGTTGTCATGCGTCGAACACCCCGGCCTGCAGCGCGCTGCGCACATCGGCGTTCTTTCCGGCCACGATCTGCTGTGCCTTGTGCTGGTGGCTGCCCGCCGGGGCCACCCGGACAAGACGGTAGCCGCCCGCCCGGCAGACCACACCGAACAAGCGCTCGATCGCATGCGCCGGGGTCGCGTCAACCTGCCCGGATTCGGGCGGGAAATGCTCTGGCCCCAGGCTGAGGTCCAGCAAGGGCTGCAACGCGATCCGGCGCGCCCAGAACATCGAGCCGACCGGAAAATCAAGCGCGCCGTCCGGGGGAAGCGCGCAAGGGGGTTGTATCCGCGCCGCCAGTTCCCGCGCGAAATCCAGATTGTCACCCCAATGCGCCGCCGCCAACACCGATCGGAAAGTCAGCGGTGCCACGATCCCCAGATCGGGCACAGACCGGAACAGCGAGACGATCCGGAATATCTCTTCACGGCTGGGCAGCAGGCAGGTCAGGCAATGGTCCAGCCATTGATCCAGACCTTTGGCATGGGGCGATTTCTTGCCGTGCAGATGCAGGATGATGTCATGGTCAGCATGCGCATCGGCGAACCCGTAAAGCTTGCCATAGACGTCGCGCCCCCGGTTGGGCAGAACGCGCACCACCGCCATCGGCAACTGCGCCGTGATCTGCGCCGCCTTGGCCCCGGTGTCGGTCGAGACATACAGTCGATGCGGCAGATCCAGCAGGGCAAGCCGATCGCGGAACGCCGCCGCAAGTTCCGCGTAATACAGATGGACAAAGACACCGATCGAACGATCCGTGCTGACCGGCGTGTTGCGCGGCCACAGCCGCAGATGCCGCTTTTGCCGGTCGCGCGAAAACCCCGCCGGGCTGTGGGCATAAAGCGGCCTGTTGCCCAACAGACGGACCCGGAGCTGATCCGGGTCGATCCAGCCGGGGCCTTCGGCCAGCATCAGCACCTCCTGCGCCGGACATTCCAGCAAGCGCCGCGCCCGGGTGCAGGCCTGCGCGAGCGCCGCCATCGCCTGCAGGTCCGCCCGGTCACGCGCTGCCGCCTGCGCCGCCCTGTGATCCGGCATCAGCGCATGAATGACCCCGCGACAGGCCTGCTGCGGCGGGACCAACACGCGCAACCGCGCGAAAGAAGCCTCGCGCGCAAGCACGACCCCGATCCGCGACACCGCCATCGCTGCCCGGTGCATCGCCTGCGCGACGTCCAGTCCCTCTGGCGTTGTCGTCGGGTCGGTCAGCGTCAGCGTGACATCGGGCCGGTGCGCCGCGATCAACGCGTCAAGCCGGTTGGCCAGCAGCGTGGCGTCTTCGCCGTCATCAGGACAATCGGACAGGCTGACGCCCAGCACCCCGCCCTGCCGGGGCCGCGCGGGCAACAGCGCAAAAGCCGGGGCGGCGCAATGGCCCAGTTCGAGTTGACGTGCCGCCTCGTCGGCCAGGGTCCGGGCACGGGCGGAAAAACTGTAGCGCGTGCGTATCGTGGCGGCGATCGCCTCGCGGTCCGGACCCGGCCCTGCCAGCCCAAGCAGCCGGGCCAGCGTCTCGCCAAGCCCCTGATCGGCCCCGATCTGCGTCAGCGCGGGCAAGGCTGGGTCTGAAAATCCCTGCACCGGATCCGACACCACCTGCGCACCGCAGCCCAAGGCATCAAAACTGCGGTTGCTCATGAACCCCAGATCCGCCATCTGCGGCATGTGGCTGTTGAGCACCACGCGCGACCGGGCATAAACCCCGGCCAGTTCGTCGATCCCCAGCCTTGTGCCGCAGATATAGCGGGCCGGCACCGCCCCGTCCCACCCCTGCCCCCAGATCTTCACATCAAAGCCCCGGGCGATCGCCTCACGCACATTGCCACGCGGCGCACGCGGGGCCAGATTGCCGACAAAACTCACATCATGCTCTACCGGCTGACCGCCACCCGCTGCCGGGTTGAACAGCGTGATGTCGGTGGCCTGTGCCAGATAGCTGGCGTTCAGGCCAAGCACGGAACAGCGCGCGGCAAGGCTGTCCGATGCGATGAACACCGCCTGATAGCGCGCCAGACCGGCGAGCGAGGCCTGATTGGGCGGGCTGATGATCCACAAAAGGTTGGGAACCCCCGGCACCGGCTCGTCCAGATGCGGCCCGATGATGCGCAGCACCACATCGGCCTGCCCCGACAGTGTGGGCTGCTCGTCGCGAAAGAACAGGCTGGTCCGGTGCCCGAGCTGCCCGAAGGCATCGGCAAGACAGCGCGCGAATTGCAGATCGCCCCAGCTTTCGGCATTGGCGCGGCGGGCATTGAGGCCGATATGCAGCGCGATCATCCGCTAGGCCCCCTGCGCGCGCAGATCGGCGAAGACCGAGTAGAGATGCAGCGCCAAGCGGCGTGGCAAAGGGGCTGACTCCGCCGCATGCAGACAGTCGCAATACAGCCGGTAACCCTCCTCGGTCCGGATCAGGTCGGCGCAGCGCCGCCGGTGCCAGTCGCAGCCCTGCTGATGCAGCGCCCCAACCCCCGGCAGGCTGCGCAGCGCCGCCATTTCACCGGCCAGGGCCGCCGACCACAGCGTGATCGCGCTGTTCTCGATGGCGTTGAAATTGCGCTCCACCCAATAGCTCAGATCAATGCGCTTGACCCGGCGGTTCGCCAGACCGCGGTCGGCCTTGACAATGAAGCTTTCAACCGAGCGCAGCGAGTAATGGTTCAACTCGACAATCTCCCGCCCGACGGTCAGCGTCGGCAGCGCAATCTGGCTTTCGCGCGTGGCAAAGGCTTCGGGCAGGCGCTGTCCCCCCCCGTCATACCAGACCGGCGGCGAGCCGCCGGCCTTGTGCTTTGGCCGGTGCACGCCGGGTTTGTGGAACCGCGCCGGGCGGAACAGGGTCTTGATATAGCGCCCGGCGATCGGGTGATACAGCTCGGCCGGGGCCGAGTGCAGGAACTGCGCCGTGACGGGAAGGTCGTCAAACCGGACATGCCCGCTGACCCCGAACAGACGCCAGGGCATCGCGATGGCATCGGCGTCTGCTGGCATCGCAGCGATGGCGTCGGCCAGCCGGTGCTGGCCCACGTGGATCAGGGGAAATTCGTCCACATCCGCAAACATCGCCCAATCGAACCCGTCGGTCATCCGGTCGCGGGCCACCTTCTGCAGCGCCTGCCACTGCACGCTTTTCCCCGGCGCGGCGCGGTGCGCGATATGGCGCAGCACGCCATGCTCCGCCAGCCGGGTGAGCAGAAGGTCGCTGCCATCTTCACAGTCATTCGAGAAGAACAGAAAATCCGTGACACCAATCAACCGGCTATAGGCGATCCATTCCAGAAGGAACGGGCCCTCATTCCGGACACAGGTGAAGGCGAGAATCTTCAACGGCAAACTCCGCAAACAAGGCCCATCCGGCACCATGCCGCCGGTCGCGGTCCCTGGCACAGACCCCACACTCCGGTCTTTGGCAGCGCAAGTCCACCGGACCACAGTCATGTTGTGTCCCACCGGAACCAATATTACAAGATGTTGCGATCGGGGCACGCAAAGCCAGGCACTTATGCGGTGGCCGGCAGGCCTCCCCGCTACGGCCGGCAAATGCCTGCGTCGCCGCCCCTAGCCGTTTCGTTGCTCTGGCACTTTTCGTTGCGGCAAGGCCCGGAGGCGATTGATCGGTTCAAGCGATTGCAGCGCGAGGTCGAGGTCTGTCCGGAACAGATCCTGGAGCCCCGCCGAATGGCTCTTGGCGCGCAGTGAAAAGCTCGTCTTCCGGATCAGACGATTGCCTTCCAGGGCTTGGGCAAGCAGCCGGATATAGCAATGCGATGGGCTGATCCTGGGCATGCTACTCTCTCGATACTCATACTGAACTGCGGATGGCCTGGGCAACAGCGAGGCACCCCGCTCCGAACGCATCACACAATGCGCTGGCAAGACCGGATGGCGCAGAACGGCCTGCGAACCGGGGGCTGTTGCGATGAACCCTTTCAGCGAAAGGCGGGACGCCCGTCCGTCGTGAAATGTCGTCAATCCGGCCCCAAGGTTTTGCAGGTCGATAGAAACTCAACAAATCGAGGTTAAGGTGTAAAATTCCGGATTGTTTCCGAAAAGTGCCGGAATATACCGAGGGCCAAATGTGACCTGTTCTGTCGCAATCACGCTGGCAGCAAGGTTCGGACCGGCGGGGCAACGGCAATCGGCTTTGCCGGAGCGGGTTTGGCACGCAATCCCAGATCGGTAATGACCCCCACCCGGCCACCAGTATGTGCACCAAAGACGATTCCCCGCCGGTGTCTGGCGAGTTGGCACTCGTACGATGGATCTTCGCCAAGCGCCTAAAGCAGCGGCTGTGCCAGTGAGATATGACGGCCCTGGGGATCTGGCGGAGCGGAAGGGATTCGAACCCTCGAGACGTTGCCGTCTGCACCCTTAGCAGGGGTGTGCCTTCGACCACTCGGCCACCACTCCGGTGATCCGTTTAAAGACGCGCGCGGGCGGGGGCAAGGGGCTTGGGTGGAAATATCTTGCACCAACGCTCTCCAGAACTCCTGCTATCAGGGCTGTTCCATCGCGGCGCGCCATTCCGCCAGGAAGCGGTTGCGCGAAACGGCGTCCAGATTGGCCAGAAGGCCCGGGTCCAGACGGATCGGGCGCAGGTGCGGGTGGCGGTCAAAGGCGGCCTCTTCGACCGCCGCAAGCCCGTCGCCGCTGGCGATCAGCGCTTGACCTTCGGGCGAGAGCAGATAGCGCAGGAAGGCCACTGCCGCCTCCGGCTCGGGGGAGGTGCGCGGCACCAGCGCGGTGCGCAGCAGGGTCAGGGTGAAATCCTCCAGCTCGACCACGGTGATGCCTGCAGCCCCCCCTGCCAGCGCATAAAGGCCCAGCACGTTGTAGCCCACCAGCAGGCGGCCCGAGCGCACCTCGTCGATCATGTCGACCGAACAGCAGAACAGCCGCGCATCGAGCCGCCCCATCACCTCGGCCAGCCGCCAGAACGTATCGGACAGCCGGGCATCCTGCGCGGCGAACAGATAGCCCGCACCGGAGGCCGCCGGGTCATAGGTGCCAACCCGGCCACGGAAGCGGTCGGGGTTGTCGCGCAGGAGCGCGATCAGGTCGCGCCTTGTGCGCGGCACCTCCTCGCCCGGGCGCAGGGCCTGATCAGACAGGATCAGCACGACCGGCTCTTGTGCCACCGAGACGAGCAGGTTGCGCCAGCGCGACCAGACCGGCTGATAGGCGATCAGATCGGGCGGAAGCGGCAAGGCAAAGCCGTCATTGGCCAGCTTCATCTGCAGGTCCATCGCGGAGGAGATCACCAGATCAAACGCCGCGCCCTCGTCGGCTATGGCGCGCTGCAGCTCCTGGCTGCTGGCCATCACATATCGCAGGCCGAGGCCGGGGTTTTGCGCCAGCCAGCCCATGATCACCGGCTCCAGGATCGCGGTATCGGTGGTGGAGAGCACCGACAGCAGCCGCGCGGGGGCTTCGGGGCCAAAGTCACGCGTCGCTTCCACCTCGAACGCCGCCCCCTGAGTGGCCGAAAGCATCAGACCAAGGGCAAACAGAATTCCGCGCATGTGCCGCCTCCCATCCTTGCGCGCAGGCGGAATGTGCCGCCCATCGCGCTTGCCGCCTGTTCCACGATGGTCAGGCCAAGTCCCGACCCGGTGACATCGCCCACATTGTCGCCACGCCGGAACCGGCGCAACAACCGCTCCGGATCTGCCGTGCCAAGACCCCTGCCCCGGTCGGCGACCGTGACCACCGCCCTCCCGTCCCGGGCCAGCGCCGAGACCTCCACCACAGAATCCGGCGGCGAATACTTGATCGCATTATCCAGAATGTTGCGCAAAGCCGCCTCGATCAGCACCGCATCGCCCTCGCAGGTCAGCGCGGCGTGAATATCGAGCACCAGATCCATGTCCTTCATCCCGGCCGCCGGTGACAGTCGGGCCGCCACTGCCCGCACCATGGCCGCCAGATCGAGCCGCGCCCAATCCGCCTGATCGGCGCGGTAGAGCACGGTGGCATGGTCAAGGAGCTGCCCGGCAGAACGCGCCGCATCATCGGCAGAGCGGATCAGCCCGCGCAGACGGGCGCGGGTGCCCTCCTCATCCGACTGGCGCAGCGCCATTTCGGCCTCGTTGCGCATCACGGCAAGCGGCGTGCGGATGTGGTGCGCGGCTTCGGCGATAAAGGTCTCGGTCTGGCTCAGGGTGCCGCGCAGCCGCCCGATGAAACTGTTCAGCGCGGTGACAAAGGGCAGCAGCTCACGCGGGGCCGGGTGGCGCACCGGGCGCAGATCGCGCGGGCCCCGACGCCCCACCGCCTCGGCCAGCAGGTCGATCGGGCGGGTCAGACTGCGCGCCACCAGCAGCGCCAGCGGGATCGCCGCGAGAAACACCGCGAGCCCCAGCGCCGCCGCCTGCCAACCCAACCGGGCCGCGATGGCCTGCTGCCCCTCGCGCGTTTGCCCCAGCAGCACCAGCACCGGCGAGGCCCGTCCATCAACGCGCAGCGACCGCGTCACCGCCGCCACCCGGATCTGCGCCTCCCGGAACGGCACAGTGTAGAACACCGGGGCCAAAGCGCCTGGCAAGGTCCCCGGCAAGGGCAGATCGCCATAGCCCGTCACCGTCAGCCCCCCCACATCCACCCGGTAGAAAATCCGCTCTTCGCCCATTGCCGCCAGCATCGAGAAGGTGGCAGGTTGCATGTCGATCACCACCCCCCCCTCCTCGGCGCGCATCTCTTCGGCCAGCGCCTGCGCCGCCGATCCCAGCACGGCATCCAGCGTCGCCTCGGATGCGCGCCCGGCCCCGATCCGCACCGCCAGCGACAGGACCAGCGCCAGCACCGCCGCCAACACCAGAAGCTGCCCCACCAGCCTGCGCCGCAGCGAAAAGGCCCCATGCGCGGCCACGGTTCAGCCGTCCGTCAGGCGGTAGCCAAGGCCCCGCACGGTTTCGATCCGCGCCCGGCTGCCCGCCAGTTTCTTGCGCAGTCGGCCGACATAGACCTCGATTGCATTGTCGGTCACGGGTTCCGAGAATGAGAACAGCCGGTCGCACAAATGCTCTTTCGACAAAATGCGCCCCGGCGCGTTCATGAACAATTCCAGCAGCCGCACCTCGCGCGAGCGCAGGTCGCGCGATTCGCCGGCAATGGTCACCGTGGCCGACAATGGGTCGAAACTCAGATCGGCAAAGCTGCGCAGGGTCTGCACCAGCCCGCCCTTGCGGCGCAGCACGGCGCGGCAACGCGCCTCCAGCTCGGCAAAATCGAAAGGCTTGGTGATATAGTCATCCGCCCCGGTATCCAGCGCATCTACCCGGTCACTGACGGCGGAACGCGCAGTCATCACGATCACCGGGGTCTGGCGTTCGGCGCGGCGATGACGGGCCAGAAAATCGCGTCCGTCGCCATCGGGCAGCATGATATCCAGCAATATCAGGTCATAGCCTGCCGCCAGCAAAAATTCTTCCGCCTCGGCCAGCGTGCGCGCCCGGTCCACGCCATGGCCTTCCAGCCCCAGCCTTGCGGCCACGCTCGCCGACAGTTCGGCATTGTCTTCGACCAGCAGAAACCGCACGCCACCCCCGTTCCCCGTTTCCAGCCTGCACAAAAAATGCGCCGATGACAGGTTCGTGTCAGCTTTCCAGCTTTGAGTGACACCTGCAAGACCCGTGCGTCACGAGGAGAACACGGGCTGCCTGACATCAAAAGTCTGGGAGGACTTACATGCGACTCACCGTCACGGCGCTGGCCTTCAGCGCAACCGCCCTCATGGGGCTGACCACCTCGGCCATGGCCGCCGAATGCATCGCCCCCGCCAACCCCGGTGGCGGCTGGGATTTCACCTGCCGCCAGATCGCGAACATCATGCAGGAAACCGGCCTGTCGCCCAACATGGTGCAGGTCACCAACATGGCTGGTGCCGGTGGCGGCGTCGCCTATACCCATGTCGTCGGTCAGCGCAACACCGATCCCAACACCTTTGTGGCCGCCTCGTCGGCCACCACCACCCGTCTGGCGCAAAACGCCTTTGGCGGCATGACGGCGGATCAGGTCCGCTGGGTCGGCACCATCGGCGGTGATCCGGGCGTGATCGTTGTGGCCAAGGACAGCCCGTTCCAGACCATCAACGATCTGGTCGCGGCGGTGAAGGCCGATCCGTCCAAGGTCGCCTTTGCCGGCGGGTCCGCCGTTGGCGGCTTTGACCACCTCAAGGTGCTGATGCTGCTGGACCGCGCCGGCTTTGGCGAAGCGCGTGCGGTGAAATACATCGGTCTTGACGGCGGAGCAGATGCCATCACCCAAACCGTGGGCGGCTTCACGCAAGCCATGACCGGCGATCTGTCGGAAATCCAGGGCTTCATCCGCTCGGGCGACGTGCGCCCGCTGGCGGTGCTGTCGGAAGAGCGTGTGGCAGGCTTTGACGATATCCCAACCGCGAAGGAACAGGGCATCGACATGGTCGCGATGAACTGGCGCGGCATCTATGTGCCAAAGGGCATTTCCGATGAGGATTACGCCAAGTGGACCGACATCCTGCAAAAGGTGGCGGACTCCGACCAGTGGCAGAAGGTTATGACCGAAAACGGTCTGGCCCCCTATACCCTGATCGGCGCCGATTTCCAGAAATTCGTCGATGACAATATCGCCGAAATCACCGAAATCTCACGCGAAATCGGGCTGATCCAATGATCCGCGCCGACCGCATCTTTGGTGTGGTCATGATGATCGTGGCGCTGGGGTATATCCTCAGCGCCATGACCATCCAGACCTCGTTCCTCTCCGATCCGGTGGGGCCGCGCGTGTTCCCCTATATGGTCGCGGGCGTCGTGATGATCTCGTGTCTGGTCATGATCCTGCGCCCCGACCCCGAGGTGCAGTGGCCCGTCGGCGGCATGCTGCTGCAAATGCTGCTGGCTCTGGTGGTGCTGTTTGGCTACGCGATGCTGATCCAGCCTCTGGGCTTCATCATCCCTACCGTGATTGCCGCAGGCATCCTGTCCTGGCAGATCAATCCCCGCCCGGTTCCGGCGGCTTTGTCCGGCCTTGGCCTTGGCATCGGCCTGTTCGTGCTGTTCAAATTCATCCTCGGGCTGGGTCTGCAAGGCCTGCCCCGCGCCCTGATGGGCTGACCCAGAGGACCACACCCAATGGATATTCTCGCAAATCTGGCGATGGGCTTCGGCATCGCCCTGACCCCCTATACCCTGATGCTGGCGCTGATCGGCTGCTTTGTCGGCACCATCATCGGCGCTTTGCCCGGCCTTGGTCCGTCAAACGGCGTGGCCCTGCTGATCCCGATCTCGTTCTCGATGGGCCTGTCGGCGATCCCGGCGCTGGTGCTTCTGACCTCGGTTTACTATGGCGCGATGTATGGCGGGCGGATCAGTTCGATCCTGCTGAACATTCCGGGGGACGAGCCCGCGATGATGACCACGCTGGATGGCTATCCGATGGCCAAGCAGGGCTTTGCGTCGGATGCGCTGGTGATCTCGGGTGTCGCCTCCTTCGTTGGTGCCTTCCTTGCCACCATCGGCCTGATGTTCCTGTCGCCGATGCTGGCGCAGGTGGCGTTCAAGTTCGGCCCGGCTGAGTATTTCGCGCTTTACATGCTCGCGTTCTGCACCCTTGGCGGCATCGGATCGAACAATCAGGCCAAGGCAGCCCTTGCCGCCGCCATCGGTCTGGGCATCTCGATGATCGGGCTGGACAAAACCACCGGCATGCCACGATTCACCTTCGGCGAGATGCACCTGATGGACGGGGTGGATTTCCTTGTCGCCATCGTCGGGCTGTTTGCGGTGGCCGAAGTGTTCCACTTCATCGAAACCCATGGCAAGGACAGCGCCATCGGGGTCAAGCTGGACAAGATCACCATCAACTGGCGCAAGCTCTGGGGCACCCGCTGGGCCATGCTGCGCGGATCGGGCATCGGCTTTGTTGCCGGCATCCTGCCGGGGGCTGGTGCCTCGCTCGGCTCTTTCCTCGCCTATATGACCGAGAAATCATCGGCCAAGGACAAATCCACCTTTGGCAAGGGCAACCCCAATGGCGTCGCCGCACCCGAGGCGGGCAACAACGCCGCTGCCGGTGGCGCTCTGATCCCGATGCTCACCCTCGGCGTCCCCGGTTCGGGCACCACCGCCGTTCTGCTCGCACTCCTGCTCACGCTCAACATCACGCCCGGCCCGCTGCTGTTCACCGAACGGCCCGAGGTGGTGTGGTCGCTGATCGCCTCCTTGCTGATCGCCAACTTCATGCTCCTGGTGCTCAACGTGCCGATGGTGAAGGTGTTCGTGAAGATCCTGCAGGTGCCAAGCTGGATTTTGCTTCCGGGTGTGACGATGATCGCCTTTGTCGGCATCTACTCGCTGACCGGGTCATCCTTCGACATGATGCTGATGGTGGCCTTTGGCGTGATGGGCTGGCTGTTCCGCAAGCTGGATATCCCTACCGTTCCGGTGATCCTCGGCATCCTGCTGGGCAACGCGATGGAAGACAACATGCGCCGCGCCATGGTGCTGTCGGATGGGGACTGGACCTATCTGTTCTCCTCGCCCATCGCGATCGGGCTGTGGATCGCCGCTGTTGTCGGCTTTGTCGCCCCGATGTTCCTGCGCGGGGTCTTGAAGAAACCGCCGCAGCCGTCCACAGACACAGGCATCCCGGATTGAGGACAAGACCCATGCCCACCCGCGTTCTCGTGCCCTCGGGCGTCCTCGGCCTCGGCTTCGACCGGCAGGCACTGGCGCGCGGGGTGGCATCCCGTCCCGACATCATCGCAATCGACGGGGGGTCCACTGACAGTGGGCCCTTCAGCCTTGGCGCGGGCCAGTCCAAATACGCACGCGCCGCGACCAAATCCGAATGGCGCGACCTCATGCTGGCCCGCGCGCAGGCCGGGGTGCCACTGGTCATCGGCACCGCAGGCACCTGCGGGGCCGATGCCACGGTAGACTGGATGTTCGACATCACCGTCGAGATCGCCGCCGAGTTGGGCCAACACCTGCGCGTCGCCCGCCTCTACTCCAGCCAGACCCCCGACTCGGTTTCCGCAGCCCTCACCGAAGGCCGCATCACCCCCCTCACCCCCGCTCCCGACCTCTCCGCCGAAACCCTCGCGACCATGACCAACATCGTGGCGCTGGCAGGGGCCGAACAGATGCAGGCCGCGCTCAAAACCGGGGCCAACATCATCATCGCCGGACGCACCACCGACACCGCCACCATCGCAGCATTGCCACTGATGCGCGGCGACCACGCGGGCGGTGCCTGGCACGGCGCCAAGATCGCCGAATGTGGTGCTTTGTGCTCCACCAACCCCACCTCCGGCGTGATCGTGGTCGATTTCGACCAGACCGGCTTCACAGTGGAAGCCATGCACGAGACCGCGTTGTGCACCCCCCACTCCGTCTCCGCCCATATGCTCTATGAGAACACCGACCCCTTCATTCTCTACGAGCCCGGCGGCCATCTCGACGTGACCGCTGCCCGCTACACAGCACTCGACGCCCGCCGGGTGCGCGTTGAAGGCTCTGAATGGGTGCCGGGCCGCTACACCGTCAAACTGGAGGGCGCGCGCATCGCGGGCTACCAGACCACCATCCTCGCCATCCTGCGCGGGGCGCATTACGCGGCCCACGCCCGCGCATGGGTCGCCAAGCTCACCACCTTCCTGACCGACACCATCACCCGCCGCATGGCCCTCGCGCCCGACAGCTACAGCCTCGACTTCCGCCTGATCGGCGTTGACGGCGCTTTGGGCGCTTTGGAAAACCGGCAGGGAAACCCGGTGGAGGTCGGCGTACTGGGCATCGTCACCGCCCCCACGCAGGCGCTTGCCGCCGAGATCGGCAAGCTGATCAACCCCTTCGTGCTGCACTACCCGCTGACCGAAGATGAGGAATTGCCCACCTTCGCCTTCCCCTATTCCCCCGCCACCACCGACCGTGGCGCGCTATATGAATTCGCTCTGAACCACGTGATGGAGCTGACAGACCCGATGTCGGCCTTCCGCCTGACGGTCACGGAGGTTGGCGCATGAAAACTCTCGGTGAACAAGTCCTGAAAGTCCGCTCCAAAAACGCCGGTCCGTTCTGGGTCACCATCGACATTTTCTGCGGCAGTGCCGAGGCTTATGCGGCGATCCTGCCACGGCTGAACACTGCAGACGTGGCCCGCCTTTACGGCACGCCCGTGCAACTGGTCAAACGCTTCGACATCGCCGATCTGCATGTCATCAAATTCTCGATCCCCCGACCCGTCGTGCAGGGCTCGGCGCAAGACCGCGACATGCACGGCGCGCAATGGGCACATCTGCTGGATGAGATGTTGCTGTGACCTTCTTCACCAAGCCGCGCCTGCTGACCTTCGCCATCGCCATCGCAGGGGCGGCTTTGTTCCTGCTGCTCCAACTGCCGCTCGCCCTGCTGCTCGGCCCGATGGCGGCCTGCCTTGTCGCCGCCCTGCTGGGCGCGAAGATGCAGGATGCGGGCACGCTGGGCACCTTCATGCGCACCTTTCTGGGTGTGGCGGTCGGCTCCTCCATCACACCGGAGACGGTCGGCCACCTGCCTGATTTCGCACTGTCGCTGCTGTTCGTGCCACTGTTCATCGGGGTGATCGGGCTGGTCGGCTACCCGCTGTTCCGCTACGCCTTCGGCTTCAACCACCCCACAGCCTGGTATGCCGCCATGCCAGGGGGCTTGCAGGACATGCTGGTGTTTGGCGAGGAAGCGGGCGGCGACGTGCGCGCGCTGTCTCTGATCCACGCCACGCGCGTTCTGGTGATCGTCACCGCCGCGCCCCTGATCATGACACTCTACTGGGGCATCGACCTGAGCCAGCCGCCCGGCAAACCGGCGCTGGACAGTGACCCGGTGCAAATCGCGCTGATGATATTCGCCTGTTTCGCGGGCTGGAAGATCGCCGAACGCGTCGGCCTGTTCGGCGCGTCGATCCTTGGCCCGATGATCCTGACCGGGGCGATGTCGCTGACCGGCATCATCACCACAAGGCCGCCGGCAGAGATCATCTGGGCCGCGCAATTCTTCATCGGAATCGCGGTCGGGGTGAAATACTCCGGCATCACCTGGAAGGAACTGCGCGTCGATGTCGGCGCGGGCGTGGTCTATGCCCTGATGCTCGCCGCGATCTCGCTGGCGTTTTTCGAGGTGATCTATCTGGCGGGCCTCGCCCCCGCGCTGGATGCCTTCCTCGCCTTCCTGCCGGGCGGGCAGGCGGAAATGGTGGTGATCGCCATCATCGCCGGGGCCGATCTGGCCTACGTTGTCAGCCACCACCTGCTGCGCATCATCCTGGTGATCATGCTGGCCCCGATCGTGGCCCGCATCTTCCGCTGACTCTTGCGGCCCCCCATCATGCGGAGCGGGACGTTCCACCTCGGCACCGGGAGGCAGGCACATTCGGCAGGCGGAGCGCCTGGCGTGGCTGTTGGTGCCTCCGGCGGGAGTATTTGGAAAGCAGCAATGCAAAAGGCTCAAGGGGCCCGGTGGAGATCAAAGCGGCAGGACGGTGGTGGATTTGATCTCCTCCATGCTCAGCAGTGCCGTGACGTTGTAGATCTTCACCTCAGAAATCAGCGCCTGATAGAACTGGTCATAGGCGCGGGCGTTTTTCACCCGCACTTTCAGGATATAGTCGATATCGCCTGCCAGCCGGTGCGCCTCCAGCACCTCGGGCCGGTCGCGCAGGGTTTTCAGGAACTTGCGCTGCCACTCGGCCTCATGCTCCGAGGTGCGGATCAGCACGAAGAAACAGGCCTCCAGCCCCAAGGCCTCGGCATCCAGAATCGCGGTCTGCCGGGTTATCACGCCCTGTTCGCGCATGCGGCGGATGCGGTTCCAGACCGGGGTTTTCGATGACCCCACCTTGCGCGCGATCTCATCCAGTGACTGGCTGGCATCCAGCTGCAACTCACCAAGGATTTTCCTGTCCAGTTCGTCCAGTTGGGCCGCCATTCGCCATTTCCCCCGTTTCGCGGAACCCCTGCCCCACTTTGGCGCAGTATCGGAACAGGTTTCCTTATCTGCAAGGGGGCATGGCCCTGCACCGGGAAAATATCCTATATTGAGCGCTGATAGCATACAGGATTCCGCCATGCCCCAGTTGCACCAGCCCCCGCTGCCCGCTGTCACCTTTGTCGGTGCCGGCCCGGGTGCGGCCGCGCATCTGACACTGGGGGCCTTGCGCGCGCTGCAAGAGGCGGAGGTGGTGATCCATGACCGTCTGGTCGGCGATGAGGTTCTGGCGCTGATCCCGGCGCATGTGACCCGGATTGATGTCGGCAAGCATGGCTTTGGCGCATCGACGCCTCAGGCCAGCATCAACGCCACGCTGGTCGCCCAAGCGATGACCGGCGCGCGGGTGGTGCGGCTCAAAGGTGGCGATTGCGGGATTTTCGGGCGGCTGGATGAGGAGATGGAAGCGCTGGAAGCTGCCGGCCTGTCGTTCGGCATCCTGCCGGGCCTGACCACGGCCACCGTTGCCGCCGCCAGCATCGGCCAGAGCCTGACCCGGCGCCGCCGCAATGCCAGCCTGCGTATCCTGACCGGGCATGACATGGCCGGTTTTGCCGAACAGGACTGGCGCGGGCTGGCCCGCGCGGGCGAGGTGGCGGCGATCTATATGGGCAAGAAATCGGCCCGCTTCATCCAGGGCAGGCTGATGATGCATGGCGCATCGCCTGCAACCGCCATTACCATCGCCGAAAACGTCAGCCGCCCCGATCAGCGTATCATCGGCACCACCCTCGCGCAGCTGCCCGAGGCGATTGCCGCCTGCGCCGGGCCCGCCGTCATTCTCTTCGGCCTCGCCCCCCGCGCGGCCAGCACCTCCCTTGCCCAGCTGAAAGAAGCCAAAGCATGAGCCGCCGTTTCATCCCGAAAGTCGTCACCGCCAACCGCCTGCGCGAAGGCGATGTGGTCTACCTGACCGTCGATGACCAATGGTCGCCGTTCCACCACGAGGCGGAGCTGATCGAGGACGAGGCGCATGCGCAGCTGCGCCTGCTGCACGCATCCAGCCAGAAACTTCTGGTCGTCGGCCCTTATCTGGCCGACGCCAAACCCGGCCCGAAAGGCCCCGAGCCGGTGCATTTCCGCGAGGCGTTCCGCACCCGTGGCCCGTCGAACTATGATCACGGCAAACAAGCCGATTTCCCTGCAGATCTGGGGGCATAAGATGTATTCCTACTCTGATTTCGACGAATCCTTCGTCCGCGCCCGCGTGGCCCAATTCACCGGGCAGGTGGAGCGCAGGCTCGATGGCTCGCTGACCGAGGAAGAATTCCGGCCCTTGCGCCTGATGAACGGGCTTTATCTGCAACTGCATGCCTATATGCTGCGGGTGGCGATCCCTTACGGCACCATCAGCCCGCATCAGATGCGGCAGCTGGCGATGATCGCCGACACCTGGGACAAGGGCTATGGCCATTTCACCACGCGGCAGAACATCCAGTTCAACTGGCCCAAGCTGCCGGATGTGCCCGCGATCCTTTCAGCCTTGGCTGATGTGGAAATGCACGCCATCCAGACCTCTGGCAACTGTGTGCGCAACGTTACCGCCGACCATTTCGCCGGGGCTGCGGCAGATGAGATCGAAGACCCCCGCCCCTATGCCGAACTGCTGCGGCAATGGTCCACCGACCACCCGGAGTTCCAGTTCCTGCCGCGCAAGTTCAAGATCGCCATCACCGGAAGCCCGAATGACCGTGCGGTAACGCGCGCCCATGACATCGGCTTGCGGATGGTCAAGAACGCCGCCGGCGAATCCGGGTTCGAGGTGATGGTGGGTGGTGGCCTTGGCCGCACCCCGATGATCGCCCACACCGTGCGCGATTTCCTGCCCGTGGCCGATCTGCTGCCTTATGTCGAGGCGGTCCTGTCAGTCTACAACACGCTGGGGCGGCGCGACAACAAGTACAAGGCGCGCATCAAGATCACTGTTCATGAGACTGGGAAAGAAGAGATTTCCCGGATGATCGAAGAGCGGTTCGCCGAGCTGCGCCCGCTGTTCGGCGGTGCCGATCAGGCGCTGCTGGACGACATCCGCGCCGCCTTCGCGCCACCCGTGTTCCTCAATGCGCCCACCGATGGCTATGACGCCTTTTACAAGGCCGACCCCGTGTTCCGGTCCTGGGCCGATACCAACCTCGGCGCACATCGCAATGACCAATATGCCATCGTCACCATCAGCGTGAAGGCGCATGGTCAGACACCCGGTGATGCCAGCAGCGAGCAGATGCGCCTGATGGCCGATCTGGCCGAGCGGTATGGCCATGGCGATCTGCGCATCAGCCACGAGCAGAACGTGATCCTGCCGCATGTCCACAAATCCGATCTGCCTGCCGTGCATGCGGCGCTGATGCAGGTGGGTTTGGCGACGGCCAATGTCGGGTTGATTTCCGACATCATCGCCTGCCCTGGCATGGACTATTGCGCCCTTGCCACCGCGCGGTCGATCCCGATCGCCACCCAGATCGCCGAACGGTTCAAGGCGCTGGATCTGGAGCATGAGATCGGGCCGCTGAAGATCAAGATCTCGGGCTGCATCAACGCCTGCGGTCACCACCATGTCGGCCATATCGGTATTCTGGGGCTGGACCGCGCGGGGGTGGAGAATTACCAGATCACCCTTGGCGGCGATGGCACCGAATCCGCTACGATCGGCGACAAGACCGGGCCGGGCTTTGCCTATGACGAGATCGTGCCAGCGGTGGAACGTATCGTGCGCGCCTATCTGTCGCTGCGCGAAGCCCCGGAGGAGAGCTTTCTCGAAGCCTTCCGCCGCGTGGGAATGGACCCGTTCAAAGCTGCGCTCTACGATCAGGAAAGCGCCCGGGATGCCGCGTGACCTGCACTCCGGCCCGGTGGCAGAGCGGGTTCAGGCGCTGAACGCGCGCTACAAGCACCATTCCGCCACGGCCGTGCTGGAACATTCCTTGCGTGACGATGATCTGGGCCAGGTCGCTCTGGTCTCGTCCTTTGGCGCGGAATCGGTGGTGCTGCTGCATCTGGTTTCTGTGATCGCGCCGGAAACCCCGGTGCTGTTCATCGACACCCGCATGTTGTTCGCCGAGACGCTGGAGTATCAGCGCGAGCTGGCGGAAAAGCTGCATCTATGCGATGTGCGCACCATCCGCGCCAATCCGGTCCGGGTGGGTTTTGAAGACCCCGACGGCACGCTGCACCAGTTCAACACCGACGCCTGCTGCGCCGTGCGCAAGGTGGAACCGCTGGAGCGGGCACTGTCGAAATTCGACGGCTGGATCACCGGGCGCAAGCGCTATCAGGCCGACACCCGCACGACGGTCGATTTCTTCGAGGCCGAGGGTGACACCCGCATCAAGGTCAACCCCCTTGCACATTGGGGGCGTGAGGATCTTGAGGAATACATCGTCAACAACCGCCTGCCGCGCCATCCACTGGTGGCCAAGGGTTATCCGAGCATCGGCTGCGCGCCCTGCACCAGCCCGGTTAAGCCAGGTGAAGATCCGCGCGCAGGCCGCTGGCGCGGAAGCCAGAAAACCGAATGTGGCATCCATTTCATCGATGGCAAGCCGGTTCGCATCACAAAGGATACCGCAGCATGAGCGTGATCGTCACCGACGCGGGCTTTTCGCCCGCCGCCCCAGTTGCATCGGTCACACTGGCCGATATTGCCGCCCATCAGGGCGCACTGGACCTGACCCATACCGATGACCCTGTGGCGGTTGAAGCCCACCTCTCCGGCCTGTCGCTGATCCGCATCTCTTTCCCAGCCTTCAGCGATGGCCGCGCCTTTACCGTTGCCCGCCGCTTGCGGATGCTTGGCTACACCGGCGAATTGCGCGCCACCGGCCCGGTGATCGCCGACCAATACGCGATGGCCAGACGTGTCGGCTTTGACTCGGTGGAAATCCCCGATGACCTTGCCGAACGCCAGCCCGCCGCACAGTGGGTTTTCCGCGCAGACTGGCGGGCGCATCATTACCAGGCCCGCCTGCGCGCCTGAAACGCCCTGAGACACCCCGCCGCTTTTCTCTGATGTGGATCAAAGCTAAAAGGAAGATGCCGGTGTATCGCCGGACACAAATCCCATGACCGAAGTGACCCTGATGACCGACGCAAGCCCCGCCGTATCCCCCGTCAAACCGCATCTGCCCGATGCGGCAAAAGTCACATCGGTGACCCATTGGACCGACCGGCTGTTCTCCTTCCGGGTCGAACGCCCGCGCAGCTTGCGCTTCCGTTCAGGCGAGTTCGTGATGATCGGCTTGTTGGGCGACAATGGTAAACCGCTGCTGCGCGCCTATTCCATCGCCTCGCCCGCCTGGGATGAGGAGCTGGAGTTCTATTCGATCAAGGTGCCCGATGGCCCGCTGACCAGCCGGTTGCAGCATATCAAGGTTGGCGATGAAATCATCCTGCGCCCCAAGCCTGTGGGCACGCTGGTGCACGATGCGCTGCTGCCCGGCAAACGGTTGTGGTTTCTGGCCACCGGCACCGGCATCGCGCCCTTTGCCAGCCTGATGCGCGAGCCCGACACCTACGAGAAATACGACCAGATCATCATGATGCACACCTGCCGCGAGGTGGCGGAACTGGAATACGGCCGCCAACTGGTGGAAAGCCTCAAGGATGACCCGCTGATCGGTGAAATGGTCGGCGACAAGCTGCTCTATTACCCCACCACCACGCGCGAACCCTTCCCGCGCATGGGCCGGGTCACCGACAACCTGTCCTCGGGCAAGGTCTTTGCCGACCTTGGCCTGCCGCCGATGGACCCGGACACCGATCGTGCCATGGTCTGCGGCTCGCTGGCGTTCAACGTCGATGTAAAGGCGATCCTCGAAGGCTTCGGCCTGCGCGAAGGGGCCAATTCCGACCCGCAGGAATATGTGGTGGAAAAGGCCTTTGTCGGCGACGGGATCTGACCCTGCCGCATTGCAATGAAAAAGGCCGCGCAGGTTGCGCGGCCTTTTTCATGTCCTGGTGTCAGATCAGAGGCCGAGGGCCGTTTTGACCTGGGTGATCACACCCTCAAGCAACGCCGGGTTCGAGCCCGCAGCATCCACGGCAGATTTCAGCGTGGTCTTGGTCGCGATGTCCAGCGACGAGCCGTCGATCAGGCCCTTGACCGCATCTGCGTTGAAGTTCGCCGGGTCGAGTGCCGCCGCCCCTGCGGTGGCGGCACTGGTCACTGCCTGATTTGTAGCAGTGGCGGCAGCAGCGGCAGCTTGGGCGGCCGTGGCGGCAGCCGCTTCGGCGGCGGCTGCGGCGTCTTCAGCGGCCTGGGTGACAGCCGCTTCGGCCTGCGCGGCAGCAGCAGCGGCCTCTGCCTCGGCAGCGGCGGTGGCGGCGGCAGCCTCTTCGGCAGCGGCAGCAGCGGCGGCTTCGGCCTGTGCGGCGGCAGCGGCGGCGGCTTCTTCTGCGGCTTTCGCTTCGGCAGCGGCGCTGGCAGCGGCCTGTTCGGCGGCTTGCTGGGCCGGAACGTAGCTGAATTGATAATACCCGCCCGCCGCCAGCAAGACGACGACCGCGCCGATGATTACAGTCTTGTTCATGTCCAATACTCCCATCCCCGGGTGTCCCGCCCGGTTCTGCCGCCCATATGGCATCCGACATCCCCGTTTAAAAGACCCGTTGCCGCGACGCAGCATGGATTCCGTCGCTCGCCCGGCCGATTTGGCGGAAATTCAATGCCCTTCATGGGCAGCCCGGCAATAAATCGCATTGAACCCAAAGCGCGGGAAGACTATCTTGCATGCGCTTGATCAAACCACAAAAGGACGCACACCATAGCCCGCAGACCCCACAACGCCCCGCCGCAACGTGACACCGGCCCGCGCATCAACGACAGGATCCGCAGCCCGGAAATCCGTCTGATCGGTGCGGATGGCGAAAACGTCGGCGTCGTGACGCCTGCCCGCGCCATGGCCATGGCGGAAGAGGCCGGCCTCGATCTGGTCGAGATCAGCCCCAATGCCGAACCGCCGGTCTGCAAGATCATGGATTTCGGCAAGTTCAAGTATGAGACGCAAAAGCGCGAAGCCGAAGCGCGCAAGAAACAGCACATCATCGAGATCAAGGAAATCAAGTTCCGTCCCGGCACCGATACGCATGACTACGACGTCAAGATGCGCTCTGTGCTCAAGTTCCTGAGCGAGGGCGACAAGGTCAAGGTGACCCTGCGCTTCCGTGGCCGCGAAATGGCGCACCAGGATCTGGGGCTGGAACTGCTGAACCGCGTCGCCGCCGATGTGGCCGAGGCCGAGGCGGGCAAGGTCGAATCCTTCCCCCGGCTCGAAGGCCGGCAGATGGTGATGATGATCGGCCCGAAGTAAGGGCTGGAATTTTCGCAGAAAATTCGCAGATGATCGCGGGGGCCGATGCAGCCCCCGTTTTCATGTCTGGCTGCGCGCTTCGCGCGGTTGCGGGCGGATCGGGATCTCCTTGAGCAAGCCGCCCACCCCCATCGCCGCAACATCCGCGTCGTGCAAGACCAGCCCGCAGGCCAGCCGTTCCAGCACCCAGTCGGCCCCGTTCAGCGCCGGGCTGCGCGCGCATCCCGGCAGGCCGATCACCGGGCGCGTGCCAATCCGGCCGTGAAACAGCAGATTGCCGGGGTCCACCGGCATCCCGAACCGGGCCACCTGTCCGCCGGCACGGCGAAGCGCTTGGGGGGCAGTGTCATAAAGGTCCGAGGTGGCCGATCCGGTCAGGATCAGCACCATCGCCCCCGTAGCCGCGCCAAGCGCGGCCACGATCGCCGCTTCGTCATGCCCCACCGTCACACAATCCGCCAGCCGCATCCCCAGCGCGCGCAGGCGCGCTTCCACCGCCTCGCGCCCCTTTACCGCCAGCTTTTCCGGCAGGCCCGGCACCTCGGTCAGGATCAGGCTGGCATCGGCCAGCACCACCGGGCGCACCCTTATGGCCTTGCGCGCCAGAGCACAGGCGCGCGCCAGATCCGCCTCGCGCACCCCATAGCTGATGATCTTGACCGTACCGGCCAGCGTGCCTGCCTCCACCCGCGTAAACGGGGCGAGCGTGGCAAGCGTGATCGACGGATCGACCGCGTTCAGTGCATGGATCGCCGCCGCGTCCAGTTCCACCACCCCCGGCCCGGTCGCGTTCAGATTGACCCGCCCGGTAAAGGCGGTGGTCAGGCCGAGCCCCACCGTCACCGGGTCGGGCACCAGCGCCTGTGCCAGCCGGGTGGCGGCGCTGTCCTCATCCACATCGCCGGGTTCCAGCCGCGCCACCATCACCCGCGACACCCCCGCCGCGCGCAGCTGCGCCAGCTCGCCTGCCCCCAGCACCACGCCCTTGCGCAGCCGCGCCTCGGCCCCCATCACCGAATGGGCCAGCACAGCGCCTTCCGCCTGATCCAGCGGCAGTTCGGCAAAGATCATCCGTCCCTCCGCAGGACCGAAGTGATCTGCGCCAGCACCGAGACCGCGATCTCAGCCGGAGTCTTTGCCCCGATGTCCAGACCCACCGGCGCATGGATGCGCGCGATCGCCGCCTCGGAAACCTTCGCCGCACGCAACCGTTCCAGCCGTTTGGCATGGGTGCGGGTGGAGCCAAGGCAGCCGAGGTAAAAGCACGGGGACTCCAGCGCCGCCATTATCGCCGGGTCATCAAGCTTGGCATCATGGGTCAGCGTCACCACCGCCGTCCGCTCATCCGGCGCCAGTGCCGCCATCGCCGCATCCGGCCAGTCCTCCACGATCACCTCACCGGGAAACCGCTCGGCGCTGCCAAAAGCCCCGCGCGGGTCGATCAAGGTCGGCGCATAGCCGCAGGCCCGCGCCATGCCCAGCAGCGGCTGCGCGATATGCACCGCCCCCACCACGATCAGCCGCAGGGCCGGGTTCTGCACCGCAATGAAGCGCCCGTCGTCTTCCATCCCCGATCTGTCGGAGCGCAGCCTTGCGTCCACGGCCTGGTCCTGCCCCGGTGCGACCAGAGCGCGCGTCCAGTCATCGGGGCGGATCACATAGCCCCGCGCCAGCCCCGCCGCCCGCGCCGCGACCAATTCCGCCAGCAAGGCGGGGGGCAGAGCATGCTCCATCTCGCCCAGCGGCTCCACCAGCACCCGGATCGTGCCGCCACAGGCCAGACCCACGGCAAAGGCGCTGTCATCGCTGACCCCATATGTCAGCAGGCGCGGCACGCCATCGGCCATCGCCTCCAGCGCCTCGGCCACCACAGCGCCCTCGACACAACCACCCGAGACCGACCCCATGATCTGTCCGGTGCCGGATATCGCCAGCTGGCTGCCCGCCTGACGTGGCGCGCTGCCCCATGTTTCCACCACCGTGGCAAGCGCCGCACCACGGCCGACGCGATACCAGTCAAGCGCGATTTCGGGGATACGGTCGTGGTCTGCTGCGGTCATGGTCATCCTCGTTACTCGGGCTGGCCGGGCTCTGCCCGAGTATGGGCCAGCCCGCATCGGGGTGCCACTGTCAAATGGTGCCATGCGCCGGGCAACAGAAAAGCGCCGCAGGGGTGACCCTGCGGCGCTCGCTGATCTGCAAACAGATGTTCTCAGCGCAGAATGGCAGTCCGCATCAGCGGCGTAATCACCCGCACCACCGCGCGGCGGTTGCGCCGCTCGTCGGCCTGCGTGTCAATGCGCAGTTCCGACTCGCCATAGCCCTGCACCACCATGTTTTCCGGTGGGATACCGTAATATTCGGTCAATGCCAGAGCCACCGATTCCGCACGCCGGTCCGACAGCGTGAGGTTGTAGGACGCCGCCCCCACAGCATCGGTATGGCCTTCGATCAGGAACACCTCACCGGGATTGTCCTGCAGGATGTCATCCATGATCCGGCCGATCGAGGCCAGCTTGCGCGCCTCGGTCGGGCGGATGACGGCGGACGCCGAGTCAAAGGTGATGTTGTCGACGTCGATCGTCGCCGCCAGATCGCGCACCTGCGGGATTTCGCGGATCTGTCGCAGGCTGAAGCTGCGGCCAATGGCGCGCGCCTCTTCGCGGGCCAGCGCGGCCTTCATCGCGGCATTGCTGTCATTGGTCGAGATCGTCACCCGGTCGGGGCGCGGGCGCGGCAGGGTGGATACGTCGATCCGCTCCTCACGCACCAGATCGTCGATCAGCACGACTTCGTTGCCGCGCTCGTCATATGTCGCGCGCCGCAACACCCGCCCCGAGGCATCGCGGATCGTCACCACCTGAACGCCATCCACGCGGTCCACGGTGGACCGGGTGGAGCCATCGCTATAGGTCTCGGTGCGCACGGTGGCACCGGGGCGACGCAGCAGGGTGTCGTCATCCTTGTAAACCGCGAAATTGCCCTGCGGGTCACGCACCACCACCCGGTCGCCGGTGTTTTCCACCACTTCGCGCCCATCGCTCAGCACCTTGCCGACCACAAGCGCACCAAGCGCCAGCAGGCCGACCTTTTCCAGATTGGACAGGCCGGATTTCTTGTTCCCCGCCACAGCAGTCGGAGCGGCGGTAAATTCCTCGGCCGAAGAGCGGGTGGTGTCTTCGGTCACCGTGGTGACGGTGACATTCTCCGGTTCGGGCTGCGCCGCAGGCGCTGCGGTCCCCTCGGCAGGGGCGGCAGTGCCGGCGACCAGCCCAAGGGCCGCGGCAGCCGCAGCAAGACCGCCAAGGCTGTCACTGGCTTCATCACCGCCATCGGTGGCGGTCGGCGCGGTCAGCAGGTCCAGCAAGGACTGGTTTTCCTGCTCGGTCACGATCGGCGCATCGACGGGGGCTTCGGGGGCGGCTTCGGGGGCGGCTTCGGGGGCGGCCTCGGCCAAAGTTTCGGGTGCCGGTTCCGGCGCAGCTTCGGCTTCCGCCGCAGCCTCCGGTGTCGCAGGCTCGGTTACCACGTCTGCTGTTGCAGCACCGGCCTCAGCCTCGGCTGCTGCTGCTGCTTCTTCGGCTGCGACCTGTTCGGCCGCCGCTGCGTCAGCGGCCGCCGCTTCATCCGCCATCGCCTGCTCTGCCGCTGCCGCGTCGGCAGCGGCTGCCGCTTCTGCCGCCAAGGCTTCGTCCGATGCCGCCTGTTCAGCCGCTGCTGCATCGGCAGCCGAAGCTTCCTCCGCAGCACGGGCTTCTTCCGCTGCGGCTGCTGCTGCGATTTCATCCGCCGCTGCTTGCTCCGCCGCTGCTGCGTCAGCAACTGCCGCCGCTTCTGCCGCCGCCGCTTCTTCCGCTACACGGGTGGCGTCCACCGCTGCGGCCTCTGCCGCCGCGGTTTGCTCTGCCGCCGCCACGGCGGCCGCCTCGGCTTCCGCCGTGGCTGCGGCCTCAGCCGCAAGGGCCGCTTGGCGGGCCACATCCGCCGCCACCGCTGCCTCTGCCTGCGCCCGCGCGACCGCCTCCGCCTCTGCGGCTTCAGCCTTCAGCTGCTCTTCCTTGCCCTCCTGTACCTGCAGGGCAATCGCTTCGGGATCGCACTCCTGCCCGGCCAGAACCGAGCACAGCACCACACCATCGGCGGCAAAGACGGATCCATCGTCGGAAACCGTCAGGTTGGCGGCGACGTCCTGCGCCATCAGCGGCCAGGGCGCTACCGGGGTCAGGGCAAGCGACAGAACCGTCGTGGTAGAGAGCAAGCGTTTCATGATCTTCCTTTCGCATGGGACAAGCCAGAGCCGCAGGGCGACTCGCATTGCCGTTGAGCATGGCCGGACGCTAGGGTGCAGGGCATTGTTAAGCGATAACAAGCCCCGGATCAGGCGGGAACCACACCAACTTGTGCCCTCCAACGCGCAAACCCGCCGTCAGGTTCCCGACATCATCCGCAACAGGCGCTGTTTCTCGCCGCCGTCGCCTGGATCAGAGATCACCGCGCCCAAAGCCTCCAGCGAGGCCACCGAATGACCGGCGCGAAAGGCATCGCAATGCGGCAGCATCGCGCGGATACCCTGCGCCTTCGGCGCAAAGCCGTCCCAGCGCAGAAGCGGGTTCAGCCAGATCAACCGGCGACACGACAGATGCAGCCGCTCCATCTGGCGTGACAACTGGCCCGAATCGTCGCGGTCGAGCCCGTCGGTGATCAGCAGGACCACCGCCCCCTGCCCAAGCACCCGCCGCGACCAGTCGCGGTTGAAACCGGCAAGGCAAGCACCGATCCGGGTGCCGCCCGACCAGTCTTGCGCCTCGGCCCCCGCAGCGCGCAAGGCGGCATCGACATCGCGGGTCTTCAGATGCCGGGTGATATTGGTCAGCCGCGTGCCGAAGGTGAAGGCATGCACCTGCGCCCAACCCTGCCCCTGCCGGTTTGCGACCGCATGCACAAAGTGCAGCGCCATCCGCGAATACTGGCTCATGCTGCCAGAGATATCGCACAGCACCACAAGGTTGGGCCAGCGCAGGCGCGGGGCCTTCATGGCCAGCCGGGTTATCTCTCCCCCCTGCCGCAGACTGGCGCTCAAGGTGCGGCGCATATCCACCTGCGCCCCCGCCATCGCCGCGCGATAGCGCCGGGTGATCAGGGGTTTCACCGGCAGCGACAGCCGCGCCAGCATGCGCTTTGCCTGCGCCACCTCCTCCACCGACATCTGCTCGAAATCCAGCGTCTTCAGCCGTTCCTCATGGCTCATGGTGGCCGAGGCGTCGATTTCGATCTCCGCGTCCTCATCCGCCTCTTCCCGCCCGGGCAGATCGCGCTCCACCCCGTCCAGCAGCGCCTGAGCCGCCCGCTTTTCCGCCGCAAGCGCCGCCCGGTCCTCCTGCACCCCCCGGACCGAGGGCAGCAACAAGCTCATCATATGGTCCAGATACTTCGGATCGCGCCAGAACAGCCGGAACACCTGCTCATAGACCACCCGCTCCTCCGGGCGGCTGACGAAACAGGCATGCAGCGTCCAGTAGAAATCCACCCGCTCCGAAAACCCCGCCACCTCCACCGCCCGGATCGCATCCAGCACCCGCCCCGTCCCGATCGGCAGCCCGGCCTTGCGCAGGGC
Source organism: Paracoccaceae bacterium (assembly GCA_046296515.1). Classification (GTDB taxonomy): domain Bacteria; phylum Pseudomonadota; class Alphaproteobacteria; order Rhodobacterales; family Rhodobacteraceae; genus Pseudotabrizicola. Next base: position 631,951 of record JBKBKR010000001.1, read on the forward strand.
GCGGGCAAAATGGGTGATGTTCTGCCCCAGTTTGCCATCATCCGGAATCGCCAGCGGGGCGTAGGTCGCCATCTTCAGCCCCTCATGCCGGGGCCAACTCCTGGCGCACCTGCTCGAGCAGGCGCCTGGCCTCCGCCCCCTCGATCTTCTGGATATCATCCTGATACTTCAGGATCGCGCCCAGCGTATCGGCGATCACCTCGGGCGACAGCGCGATCACATCCAGCGCCAGCAGGCATTTGGCCCAGTCGATGGTTTCGGCCACCCCCGGTTTCTTGAACAGGTCCTCGCGGCGCAACCGCTGCACAAAGCCGACAATCTCCCGGCTCAACTGCGACTGCGCCTCCGGCGCGCGGGCGTGCAAAATCTCCATCTCGCGGGTGAAGTTCGGGTAATCCACCCAATGATACAGACAGCGGCGTTTCAGCGCATCATGCACCTCGCGCGTGCGGTTCGAGGTCAGGATCACGATCGGCGGCTCCGGCGCGCGGATGGTGCCAAGCTCTGGGATCGTCACCTGCGCTTCGGACAAGGCCTCCAGCAGGAAGGCCTCGAACGGCGCATCGGTGCGGTCGATCTCGTCGATCAGCAAAACCGGCGCCCCCCCCGGTTGCGGGCGCATCGCGGCCAGCAGTGGGCGTTCGATCAGGAAGTCTTCCGTGAACAGATCCCCCTTGGCCGTGCCGCCGCCACTGGCCTCCGCCGCCCGGATTGCCACCATCTGCGCAGCAAAGTTCCACTCCGCCACCGCCGAAGCCGCATCCAGCCCCTCATAGCATTGCAACCTGATCAACCGCCGCCCCAGCGCACTGGCAAGCGTCTTGGCAATCTGGGTCTTGCCCACCCCGGCCTCGCCTTCCAGAAACAAGGGCCGGCCCAGTTTCAGCGACAGGAACACCACCGTCGCCAGCGCGCGGCTGGCCACATAGCCCTGCCCCGAAAGCATCTCCTCTGTCGCCTCGATCGTCGCCGGAACAGCACTCACACGGCATCCTCCCCTGAACCCGGCCATGCTGGTCACAAGCTCCGGCAGGGTCAAGCCGACAAGCGCCCGGCTACGACCAAGGCACTGGTCCTTTGCATTGCTGCTTTCGAAATACTCCCGCCGGAGGCTCCGCCGCGTCCCACAAGCGCAAACCTTACAAGGCCAGCATCCCCTGCCGGATATACCGGTTATCCCCCCGCGTCAGCACCCAGCGCCCCAGCTTGCGCGCCAACCCCGGTCGCCCCCTGTCCAGCGCGCGCTTGAACAATTCGCGCTGATAGCGGGGAAAAGTCTTGCGGGCGCGCAAGGTACGGTAGAACTCCGCCTCGGTCAGCGTGCCGTTCAGCGCGGCCAGCGTGATCGGGGCAAGGATGCCCATCTGGTGCAGGCTGGACCCCAGCCGGTGCCCCATCAACGGCGTGCGCAGCTTCACCACATTTGGCCCGGTGAAACGGTCGGCATGGCCGGTGTCCAGCGGCTCGTAAGGATCATACAGCAGGAACACCCGCCCTGCCGCCCGGCTGCTTTCGGCCGCATCACCGTAAGGCCCGGAGTAGTCCCGCCCCCAGGCGGTGTGATAGCGGGTCTCCCAGGGGACCAGCGACTTGTCGAGTGTGGATTGCGGCGAGATCGCCACCACATCCGCGGCCGGACAGGCGGCGACAAAGGCACAGGCGGCATAGCCCCCCATCGAGGCGCCATAAAACACCACCCGCTTGAATTGCCCGAAGAACCCGGAGTCGCGCAGCTCATCAAACTGCTGCCAGACCCATGGGTCGCGATACCAGGTCCAGCCATTCGCCATCACCCCCAACATCGACCAGCCCTGCTTTTCGATGAAGGAAAACCCCCAGGGCCGCCGGTCCTCGCGTTTGCCCATGGCGATATCCAGATGGTCGAAGGTCACCACCAGCGTATCCGAACGCTGGATGAACAGGAACGAGTGGTCCGGGCTTTCGCGGTAAAACCCCTCCTGCCCGGCCAGCGTTGTGGCGATCTCGGCCCAGCTGCCCTCATCGGGCGCAGTCTCCGGCGGTTTGGCGACGACCTGCGGCCCGGCGCGGAACAGGGCGCGGGTGATGGTCACGCCATCCGCCTCGCGCGTGGAGAGGGTCTCACAACTGCCATAGGGCCGGAGCAATGGATATGCGCCCGAACCTTTGCGGATATCGGTTAGCATGCGCGATCCGGCATGAAGTGATGCTTTAAGAACGCCGCCCATATACTTGACTTTATTCAGATCTCCAAAGCCAGACAGATTGACGATCACATCCATTGGCCGCAAATCCTCCGGGCGCGAGATGCGGACGATCTTTGTCTGCGGCACGCCATGCGCGGTCAGGAAGTCGATATAGGGCGCGACCCAGGGCGATGGCATCTCTGGCCAGTTGCCCTTGTGGTCAAGGTCGATCAGGTTGATGTCACAATCCCACCTGCTCCAAGCGGCCAGGGCCAGCGACTGCGCATTGCCGCCCAGATCGGCGAAGCTCTGCATGTCTTCGCTGTCCAGCCGGTCGACCAGACCGGCATCGAACACATGCTTGCCCCGGCCCCTGATCGGCGCGGCATCGGCCCGTATATCGTGCATCTTCAACAGCTTGTCCAGATAACTTCCCACGGGCGGAACGCCGTGGTGGCGCAACCCCAGCTCGCGTTTGTTCGACGCCCAAAGGTGCAGCGCGGTGGTGCGCGGGGTGATCATGCCTTCCGCCACCGCCGCCGGGCGCAGGAATTTCAGCCGGTCTGGGAAAGTGACCGGATAGAAGGCCTCCAGCGGCTGCGCCTTGTCCGCCAGCCCGAGCGCATGGGTGAAATGGGTGATCATCATCGGCCCCCAGACTCCCCACGGCTGCTGGCTGACATGCACCGGCGCCCCTGCCGCCGCCGCCGTGCGATACTGATCCTGCAGCTTGGCTTTCACAAAGGGCGGGATGGCGCAGACATCTGCGGTATAGTCCAGCATCGCGCGCAACAGCGGCCCATCCGCAGGCAGGCCCAACACGGCATTGTTGACGCGCGACCCGCCCGGCAGCTCGAAGCCCATCACATGGTCATCGTCATAGTCCATCGGGCGCAGGCAACAGACATCGGTATCCACCCAGATCATGCCGGGATTGCGCGCGATCATGTGCAGGCGGAACAGGTCGGCAAACAGCGCGAAGCTGTCTTTCTTTTCATATTTCAGGAAATTTTCGGTCTCCAGCACCTCACGCCCGTCGCGGCGGATCACCCCTTCGGGCACGTTGGGGATCGGCTCATATGAGAACAGGGTGATCTGCTGCCCTCGGTCGACAAAGGACTTGAGGCACAGCTGCTCCATCCAGGACAGGCTGCCGCCGATCCACAACGTGCCGACTTCCCTGACCCTGCCCATGCCTGCAAACCACCCTCACCCGACCCATCATTGTTGGCCCTAAAGAAACAGTCTGACGAAATTACGGCGCTTTGCCAAGGGAATGGCCTGAATCGCTTGGCCTTGGCTTTGCCGTGATCCTGCCGTCATGCTATGGCATCCGCCAAGGGCGGCAGCAGACCGCAGCGGGACAAGGTGATCAGGGCATGGCAGGCCGCCCAAAGCAATCAGGTTCAAACGTCGTTTTTCGCAGCCTGTCGGCGCGCGAGCTGGAACATGACGGTCTGACGCGGCTGCTCGACTGTGTACAACTTCCCGATGGCCGGGTGTTCACCAGCTTTGGCACAGGCACCGGCCCTGCGGCGTTTTTGCCCGATGGGGCACAGGGTTGCGCCACGCCGCTGGACCTGCGCGGGATTTCCGGCGGAACGCTGGTCGTGACCGGGGCGGCTGGGCCGCTGGCTCTGTCAAGCGGCGCCACACTTGCGCTGACGCCGGTGCCCGCCGAGCCGGAGATCTTCGCCGGGCTGAACACGATCTTTGGGTTCCGAATCGACGAAACCCCTGCGCAGGTGGCCGAAGGGCTGATCTATCACGGTCTGCACCACGGGTTGCTTGCGGCGCTGATCGTGTGCCGGACAGACGGTGGGGCGGGTTTTGCAGATGCTTTGCGCGAAGCGCTTGGCGATATTGCGCTGACCGTCGTTGTGCTGGGCAGCCCGCTGCCCCTGGGCAAGCCGAACGAAGGCCCGGCCAACCACCCCTGGTTCGCCCCTGACGCCCCCGGCAAGGACCGGATGGAGCCACCCGCCCCCGACCCCTGGCGGTCGGGCCTGTCGGAACAGATTCTGTTCGAGGCTCTGAAATGGCGGTTCCTGTCGCAGGCGCGTGCGGTGCTGACGCTGGATGTGGCCGATCTTCTGGCCCCCGACGCGCCCAACGCCTTTGATCTTTGCCTCTCGGCCCGGAATGGAGTGATTTTGCTGGCTGGGCGCAGGATTTACCCCTGGCGGGTGCGTCCGAAGGACCAGCCGCGCTTTGGCGACCATATCTGCCGCCAGTTCGACGCCCGCCGCGGCATTGCGCGCTGGGGCGTGGCCCCGACTGTTGCGGGGCTGGAAAACACCTGGCGTATGGTGCGGGTGGCCTATGCCAAGCCCGACCCGGCCATGGCGGTGCCGTTCCTGCGCGCAATGGCGATCCGGGTGCCGGGGCGGCAGACGGGCGAACTTGCCCCCAAAACCTCGCTGATCGAAGACCCGGCGCTGATCGCGATGTCGGAAGAGATCTTTGCGCACAAGCCGGTACGCGCGCCCACCTCCCGCCCGCGCCCGGCACCGCAGGCGGCCTCGCTCGGCGGGCGCACGGCGATTGTCACCACGATGAAGAATGAAGGGCCGTTCATCCTGGAATGGATCGCCTATCACCGCGCGATCGGGGTTGATGATTTCCTGATCTACACCAATGACTGCACCGATGGCACCGACAGCATGCTGGAGCTGCTGCAGGCCAAAGGCCTGTGCCAGCACCGCGTCAATCCCTGGGTGCCGGGAGGCGATCTGAAGCCACAGCACGCGGCCTTGCAGGCGGCGGAATCCGAGCCGGTGATGCAGGACTGCGGCTGGGGCATCTGCATGGATGTGGATGAGTTCATCAATATCCGGATCGGCGACGGCACGCTGAGCGCGCTTTATGCAGCGATGGGCGAGGCCAATATGATCAGTATGACCTGGCGGTTGTTCGGCAATGCGGATCTGGCGGAGTATGAGGACCGTTTTCTGCTGGAGCAGTTCACCGATTGCGCCCCCGAGGTGATCCGCAAACCGCATCAGGCCTGGGGTTTCAAGACCCTGTTCCGCAACATCGACATTTACAAGAAACTGGGGGTCCACCGGCCAAAGGGGCTTAAACCCGACCTGTGGGATCAGGTGAGATGGCTGAACGGATCGGGCCGGCCGATGCCGAAAGAGCTGTTCCGCAACGGCTGGCGCTCGACACTGGAGACCTATGGCTATGACTGGGTGCAGCTGAACCATTATGCGGTGCGCTCGGCCGAGAGCTTTCTGGTCAAGCGCGACCGGGGCCGGGTCAACCATGTCGATCGCGATCAGGGGCTGAACTACTGGTTCCGCATGAACCACAATGCCGAACGGGACAGCTCGATCCAGCGGATGATTCCAGCGCTTCGGGCCGAGGTTGACCGGCTGCTGGCCGATCCGGAAATCCGGGCGGCGCATGACCATTCGGTGGCCTGCCACCGGGCGAGGATCACGGAATTGATGCAGACAGAGACCTATCGCGCCTTTTATGCCGAGCTGACCGAGCCGCGGATGCAGAAACTGTGCCGGTTGCAGCATCATTTCGGGTCAGCGGTGTTTTCGGCAGGGCCCGGTGTGATTCCGCCCGACCTGCATGAACGCGACCTGCCAGCGGATTTCTTCTTCACCGTTGATCACGGCGGCGAAGCGCAGCATTGACCCTGCGAATTTTCTGCGAAAATTCAACGATGCCGGTTTTCTTCGAAAACCGGAAACCTTCGCAGAAGGTTTGAACTGTCTGATCTTTCGCAGAAAGATCGTACTGATCTGAGGCACGGCCGTATATCGTTTCGGCGTCTCCATCCCGATGCCTCAAGCCGGGGTCTGGCGGGAAACAGTCTGTCGCGGCATCGCCCCTTGCCTCAAATCCGCCAAAGTCAGACAATAGAAATCCGGGTAGACAGCTGCAGGCAGGGCGGAATATGGCCATGCCACAAACGGAGATCACCATGTCGGATACGCTCTCGCCGCCCCAGACAGCGGATGTCGCCACTCCGGCGACAGCGGCTGCGGGCGACACGCGGGAAAGCTGGCTGGCTCTGCTGGATCAGATCGGTGATGACTCGGGATATTTCGAGCGGCTGGGCCCGCGGCACTGGGCGCTGTTCATCGACGAAGCGCCGACCCTGCTGGTCAGCTTCGAGCAAGCGGACGACATCCGCGCCCGTCCGGGGCAGATGCCGCTGGGCCATGATATCGCCAAGGAAAACGGCTGGTCGCATCTGTGCCTGATCGCAGATGGCGATACCTGGTACCGCGATTCGCGGGTTTATGGCTATTTCGACCGACTGGTCGACGATGCGTTTTTCGAGGATTTCGATTCGGTGCTTTTCCTGGGCTCCGGTGTGCAGGGCTATGCGGCAACCGCCTATTCGGTCGCCGCCCCCGGGGCCACGGTGCTTGCGATGAGCCCGCGCGCAACCCTTTCACCCGACACGGCCGGATGGGACCGGCGCGCAGTAAAGGCACGCAAGCTGGATTTCACCAGCCGCTACGGCTATGCGCCCGACATGATCGACGGCGCAGGCCGGGTGTTCATCCTGCATGATCCGGAAATTGCCGAGGACGCGATGCACGCAGCCCTGTTCCGGGGCCGCCACGTCACCCAACTGCGCTGCCCCCGGCTGGGCGAGCGGCTGGACACGTCGCTCTCACACATGCAGATCCTGCCCCAGCTGGTGCAGGCCGCAATGGCGGGCACCCTGACCCGGCGGAGCTTTGCAAAGCTCTGGCGCGGACGGCGCAATTTCGGCCCCTACCTCCGGGTTCTGCTGACGCAGGCGCAGGGCAGCGGCCGGCTGAAGCTGGAAAAGATGATCTGCCAGAACGTCACAGCGCGGCTGAACGCGCCACGGTTCCGCAAACGTCTGGCCGATATCCTGGCTGCCGAAGTTGAGGATTCGCTGAAAGACTGACAGCCGAACGCGCAGTCGGGCCTCAGCCCTGCATCCCCAGGGCCAGCGTCCACAGATCCTGCGCACGCTGTTGCGTCAGACGCGCCTTGCACCCCACTACAAGCATCTGTTCGGCCGACCCGCCGCGCATCTGAAAGCCTTCGGCGATGCAGGCAAGATCGCGAAAGCTGATCCATGCCCGCTGCGCATCGCGCAAGGCAATTTCCGCCCCCGCCTGATGGGCCGGAAGCCCGCTGTCCATCCGGCGCATCGCGTCCCGCGCCTGCCCATAAGCCGCGTTCAGGGCGGCATCGGCCGCGTTGAAATCGGCAGCCGCACAGGCGTTGATGTCCATCTGGGTCATCGCATTGCTGCAATTCACCGCTTGCGCCTGCACCGGCACGGCAAAGCCCGCACCAAACACCAATACCGCCAAAGCCAATATCCGCATCTGCCAACTCCTTGAATGTCAACCGCACGTCAGAACAGGCAAGGGGCGGATCGCAGCCATCCCCGGCTCAGTTCATGAAAACCGTCACCTCTGGAAGGGCCGTCAGCGACAGCCCAAGCGCCACATAGGCTGGCAGCGACAGTTGCGCAGCCCCCTGCCCCGGCAAGAGATCAACCGCGACCGACTGGCCCGACGCCGTGACAACCCGCCCCTTGCCCGGCGCAGCGACCAAAGCCGAGCGCAGCCATATGCCGGGTTCTGCCGGGCTGCCAAGGCTGACCGAAACCTTGCCCAACGCCCGCTCGCCGCTGGCGGCGGGTGCAGCAAGGGCCGCCTGCTTTTGCGCCTCGGTGGTGGTGTCGAGTGTGGCCGCCGTCGCACCCGCCCCAAGGACAGGGCCCGGGGCAACAGCTTGCGCATCAATGGCCGTATCGGGCGCACTGGCGGCGGGTTTCAAACGATCCAGCACCGCGCAACCAGAGGTGGCGGTCAGGGCGAGGCTGAGGAGGATCACAATACGCATAACGCGACGATAGTCTGCCCCCGCGCCGCCCGCAATGCCCCGATCGCGACTTGCCAGCGCCTGAGCGGAGTCTTACCCTTGCCCCATGACCCAAACAACCGCCCCCCTGATCGACCCTTTCGCGCGCGCGATTTCCTATCTGCGCGTTTCGGTGACCGATCGCTGCGATTTCCGCTGTGTCTATTGCATGGCCGAGAATATGACCTTTCTGCCGAAGGCCGACCTGCTGACACTGGAGGAGCTGGACCGGATGTGTTCCACCTTCATCCGGATGGGGGTGGAAAAACTGCGCATCACCGGCGGCGAGCCTTTGGTGCGCAAGGGGATCATGACGTTTTTCCGCGGCATGAAACGCCATCTGGACTCCGGCGCACTGAAAGAACTGACGCTGACCACCAATGGCAGCCAGCTTGCGAAATATGCGACCGACCTGGCCGATTGTGGGGTGCGGCGGATCAATGTCTCGCTCGATACGCTGGATACCGGCAAATTCGCCGATATCACCCGCTGGGGCCGGTTGCCGCAGGTGCTGGACGGGATCGCGGCGGCGCAGGCCGCCGGGCTGCGGGTCAAGATCAACGCCGTGGCACTGAAAGGCTTCAACGAGCAGGAACAGTTCAGCCTCACCGACTGGTGCGCGCGTGAAGGCCATGACCTGACCTGGATCGAGGTAATGCCGATGGGCGATCTGGGCAATGAGGACCGGCTGGATCAATACTGGAGCCTCGAGGATCTGCGGGACCGTTATGCCGGGCGATTCACCCTGACCGACCTTGCCGAACGGTCCGGCGGCCCGGCGCGCTATGTGCGGCTGGAGGAAACGGGGCAGAAGATCGGCTTCATCACGCCGCTGACCCATAACTTCTGCGAAAGCTGCAACCGTGTGCGGCTGACCTGCACGGGTGAGTTGTATATGTGTCTGGGTCAGGAAGACATGGCCGACCTGCGCGCGCCGCTGCGCAGCAGCACCGATGACGCCGCGCTGGAGGCAGCGATCCGCACCGCGATCAGCCACAAGCCAAAGGGTCATGATTTCGACTATTCCCGCACCGGCGTCGCGGGCCAGATGACCCGCCACATGAGCCATACCGGCGGCTGACTGCGACCGATCTGGCTGCTGTGGCCTATGGCCCCGGCGTCCGGTCACAAAAAAACCGCCGCACGTCTGGACGACGGCGGCGGCAAGTGGCGTGTCTGTTGCGCGCAAAGGCATCACTTGGGGACAGATGCAGCGCGATCGGGCAGACCGCAGGCAGTGTCAGAGAGACGTGAACGACAGGCAGAGGTAAAGCGTGGCAAACAGGGCGGCGACGCCCAACAGATCCTCAATCAACGTGGCACGGGACCGGGTGACGATATCCTTGACTTGGGCGACCATGGCATCCTCCTGCTTTCTTGTTGCCATATTGTTCTCATACTGCGTCCGCCCTGTAAAGAACTTTTTAAGAACATTTGGGAACAAATCATGTTCCTGCGATTAACCCACCGAAATCAACCGGATCGCCCGGTCCTGATCCAGCAGCCACAGCAGCACCCGCGCCGCCTGGCCGCGTGGGCTGGTCAGGCCCGGGTCGGTGGCCAAAAGTGCCCGAGCATCCGACTGCGCCACCGCCATCAACGCCGCCTGCCGCTCCAGATCCGCCACCCGGAACCGGGGCAGCCCCGATTGCGCGGTGCCGATCAGATCGCCCGCGCCGCGCATCGCCAGATCTTCCTCGGCAATGCGAAAACCGTCCTCGGTATCGCGGATCGTGGTCAGCCGCCGCTCCCCCGCCTCGCTCAGCGGGGCCTGATACAGCAGCACACAGGTCGATTCCGCCGCGCCGCGCCCCACGCGCCCACGCAGTTGGTGCAACTGCGCCAGCCCGAAAATCTCGGCGCGCTCGATCACCATGATCGACGCATTGGGCACATTCACGCCCACCTCGATCACCGTGGTCGCCACCAGCACCCGCGTCTCCCCCCGCTGGAACCGCGCCATGGCGGCATCCTTCTCACTAGGCGGCAACTGGCCGTGCACCAGCCCCACCACATCGCCCAAAGCCGCGCGCAGATGGGCAAAGCGTGCCTCCGCGCTTGCATAATCCAGCACCTCGGAATCCTCGACCAGGGGGCAGACCCAATAACACTGCCGCCCCTCCGCCACCGCGCGCGCGAGATGGGCCACCACCTCCTCGATCCGGGCGGCGGCGATCATCACGGTCTTGACCGGCTTGCGTCCCGCCGGTTTTTCATCCAGCACCGAGACATCCATATCGCCATAACTTGCCAGGGCGAGGCTGCGCGGGATCGGCGTGGCCGTCATCACCAACACATCCACCGCGTGGCCCTTGGCCCCTAGTTCCATCCGCTGCGCCACGCCAAAGCGGTGCTGTTCGTCCACCACCGCAAGACGCAGATCGTGGAACGCCACATCCTTTTGAAACACCGCATGGGTGCCGACCAACATGACGATCTGCCCCCCGGCCAGATCCCGCAGCTTGGCCGCACGATCAGCCCCTTTGTCACGCCCGGTCAGCAGCTCCAACCGCACCCCCGCCGCCTGCGCCAAAGGGGCCAACCCCTGATAATGCTGGCGCGCCAAAATCTCGGTCGGGGCCATCATCACGCCCTGCCCGCCCGCCTCCACCGCGACCAGCAGCGCCATGAAGGCAACAAGGGTTTTGCCGGACCCGACATCGCCCTGCAACAAGCGGTTCATCCGCAGCGGGGCCGCCATATCCGCCGCAATCTCGCCCACCGCACGGGCCTGCGCGCCCGTGGGCGCATAGGGCAGACCGGCCAGCACCTGCGCCTGCAAAACGCCCGTTCCCCGCGTCACCACACCCTTTGACTTGCGCAAGGACGCGCGGGCGAGCGAAAGCGTCATCTGATGCGCGAACAGCTCGTCATAGGCCAGCCGCGCCCGCGCCGGATCGGTGGGCGCAAGGGCCGCTGCCGCTTCGGGCCGGTGCACCGCCGCCACCGCCGCGCGCCAGTCCGGCCAGCCCTCGCGCGCCTTCTGGCCGGGGTCGATCCATTCCGGCAGATCGGGCGCGCGCGCCACCGCCCCCTCTGCCGCCTTTGCCACCACGCGTTGCGTGACACCGGCGGTCAGCGGATAGACTGGCTCATAGGCGGGCAGCTCCCCCGCCTCCTCCAGCCGCAACACATGATCGGGGTGGACCATCTGGGCGATGCCATCAAACAGCTCGATCCGGCCCGAGACGATGCGGCGCTGACCCGTCGGCAGCAGCTTTTGCAGGTAATCCCCGCGCGCGTGGAAAAACACCAGCGCCCATTCCAGTTGCGTGTCGCGCACCATGACACGATACGGCTTGCCCTTGGTCCGGGGCGGGAAATGCGCGCCGACCTCCACCTCCACCGTCAGGACGGTGGGCGGCACCACATCGCGCACCGAGTCGCGGTGCGCGCGGTCCACCCCCGAATGTGGCAGCAAAAACAGCAGATCGCGCGGCCGGGTCACGCCCAGAGCCTCCATCGCTCGCGCGGTCTTCGGCCCGACGCCTTCCAGCGTCTCCAGCTCCGCAAACAGCGGAAACAGGATCTCCGGCCGGCTCATGCGTCGCCGATCAGGGCAAGCCAGCCGTCTTCATCCAGCGTGGTCACCCCATGTTTCGCCGCCTCCTTCAGCTTGGACCCCGCGCCGGGGCCCGCCACCAGAATATCGGTCTTTGCACTGACACTGCCCGCCACCTTGGCGCCGAGCGATTCCGCCCGCGCCTTCGCCTCTGCCCGGGTCATCTTCTCCAGGCTGCCGGTGAAGACCACCGTCTTGCCTGCCACCGGGCTGCTGTCATCCGCTTTCCACACCACCGGCTGGACCTGCAACTGCACCACCAGCGCATCAATCGCCGCGCGCTCGGCGTTGTTCTGAAACGCCGCCGTCAGGCTTGTCGCCAATGTCAGGCCTACGCCGTCGATCGACAGCAGTTCATCCCACTCCGCCGTGCCCGGCACGGCATGGGTGGCAGCAGCCTCAAACGCCTCCCAGGCGCTGTAGTGCCGGGCCAGGATCTGCGCTGCGACTTCACCCACGTGCCGGATGCCAAGCGCAAAGATCAACCGGTCCAGCGGGATGCGCCGCTTGGCCTCGATCGCGGCAAAGAGTTTCGCCGCCGAAGTCTCACCAAAGCCATCGCGATTTTTCAACCGCTTCAGACCATTGGCGGCGTCTCTTGCGGCAAGGGTAAAGATATCGGCAGGCGCTTTTACCGGCAGATCACTGTCACGGAAAAACATCTCCACCTGCTTGGCGCCCAGGCCTTCGATGTCAAAGGCGTGGCGGCTGACAAGATGCTTCAACCGCTCCACCGCCTGAGCGGGGCAGATCAGCCCGCCGGAACAACGGCGCACGGCATCGCCCTCCTCACGCAGGGCCGGGCTGCCACATTCCGGGCAGTCGTGCGGGAAAACAAAGGCTTGCGCGTCGATGTTGCGACGGCTCAGATCCACATCCGCCAACTTCGGGATCACGTCCCCAGCGCGGTAAACCTGCACCCAATCGCCGATGCGGAAATCCTTGCCATCCCGGATCGTGTTGCCCTTGGCATCGCGCCCGGCGATGTAATCCTCATTGTGCAGCGTCGCATTGCTGACAACGACCCCCCCCACCGTAACAGGGCGCAACCGCGCCACGGGCGACAAGGCCCCGGTGCGCCCGACCTGAATATCGATGCCCAGAAGCTCGGTCCAGGCCAGTTCCGCCGGAAACTTGTGCGCGATCGCCCAGCGGGGCGTGGCCGAGCGGAAGCCCAGCCGCGCCTGCAGGCCCAGATCGTTGACCTTGTAGACCACGCCATCAATGTCATAGCCCAAAGCCGCCCGCTGCGCCTCGATCCGCCGGTAGTGGTTCAGCAACTCCTCCGGCCCCGCACAGAGCCTGGTCAGCGGGTTGGTCTGGAACCCCAGCGCCGCCAGCTGGGCAATCGCCTCATATTGGGTGGGGGCAAGCGGTTCGGACGAAGCCCCCCAACTATAGGCAAAGAACCGCAAGGGCCGCGCCGCCGTAATCGTGGCATCCAGTTGGCGCAGCGACCCGGCGGCGGCATTCCGCGGGTTGGCAAATGTCTTGCCCCCCGCCGCCGCCTGCCGCAAGTTCAGCGCCGCGAAATCGGCATGGCTCATGTAAACCTCGCCCCGCACTTCCAGCACCTGCGGCGCGCCGGTCAGCTGTTGCGGAATATCGGCAAGGGTGCGGGCATTGTCGGTGACATTCTCGCCAACCTCACCATCGCCGCGCGTGGCGGCCTGCACCAACGAGCCGCCCTCATAGCGCAAGGACAGTGAAAGCCCGTCGATCTTTGGCTCGGCGGTAAAGGCCAGATCGCCGGAATGGTTCAGGTATTTGCGCACCCGGTCGGCGAAATCGGCCACATCGGCGTCGTCAAAGGCGTTCTCAAGGCTCAGCATACGCACCTGATGCGCCACCTTGGCAAAGCCATCCCCAACCGCCGAACCCACCTGATCCGACGGGCTGTCAGCCCGCTTCAACGCCGGGAACCGCGCCTCGATCGCAGCATTGCGCTGCTTGAGCGCGTCATACTCCGCATCCGAAATCTCAGGTGCGTCCAGCGTGTGATAGGCCCGGTTCGCACCGGCCAAAGCCGCGGCCAGCCGCGCCAGTTCAATACGCGCCTGATCCTCGGTCAACTGATCCACTGCTGTCCCGGCCATCATCCCCTCCGCTTGCCCCCAAGGTTTAGGGGGGCGACCCGGTGAGGGCAAGCCTCAGGCGCTGGCCGCCATCTTGCGCGAGTCCCCGACCGGGTCGCGCAGGACATAGCCCCGGCCCCAGACGGTTTCGATGTAATTCTGCCCGCCCGTCGCCTCGGCCAGCTTTTTGCGCAGCTTGCAGATGAACACGTCGATGATCTTCAGCTCCGGCTCATCCATGCCGCCGTAAAGATGGTTGAGGAACATCTCTTTGGTCAGCGTGGTGCCCTTGCGCAGACTCAAAAGCTCCAGCATCTGGTATTCCTTGCCGGTCAGATGCACGGTCTTGCTGTCCACCTCGACCGTCTTGGCGTCAAGATTGACATTCACCTTGCCGGTAACGATCACCGATTGGCTGTGCCCCTTGGACCGCCGGATGATCGCATGGATACGCGCCACCAGCTCTTCGCGGTGGAACGGCTTGGTCAGATAGTCATCTGCGCCGAAGCCAAAGCCCTTCAGCTTCGAATCAGTGTCATCAGAACCTGACAGAATCAGGATCGGCGTTTCGATCCGGGCGAGGCGAATCTGGCGCAACACCTCATGCCCGGACATATCGGGCAGGTTCAGGTCAAGCAGGATCAGATCATAATCATACAATTTTGCCAAATCTATCCCGTCTTCGCCCAGATCAGTGCAATAGACGTTCAGATTGGCATGTGTCAGCATCAATTCGATACTGCGCGAGGTGGTCGGGTCATCCTCGACAAGTAGAATCCGCATCTTCAATATCTCCGCATCGGCCAGGTTCGTTAACAACATTGGTGGTGAATGGTTAACTGAGGGTTACTCTGCCTGAGCACGACACAAAAACAACTTAAAGTTGTCTATACTTCTGTATAGCAGTAACCTTCAAAGCCTTTTCGCCATGCTGCTCAACGGCCTTGCGCCACATTGCAAATTCTTCTTCCGACAGCGCATAGCGTTCCAGCGCCTCCGCCTCGGAAATCAGGCCGTGGATCACCGCCCGCACCACCACCGCCTTGCGGCTGGCGACCCATCGCCGGGTGTCGGGCGCGGGCAAATCCGCCCGCGTCAGAACGGTGCCATCAGCCAAGGTAACCTGGCGCGGGCCATCAACACGTTTCAGATACATGGCCATGTCTTTCCGTTGGTCCACCCGGTTTTGACCCAGACTGGCCGATCAGACTTAAGCCAAGGTGAAGGTTGCGGCGCACAAGGGGTTGAGAGTATCGCGCATTTTCCTATATTGCGCGCAGTTCCTGAAAGGTTTGACCATGCTGGACCACCCGCTCAATTCGCTGGGGCTGCCAAAGCCGCCATCCGCCACGCGCGTCGTGGTGGCGATGTCGGGTGGCGTGGATTCCTCCGTCGTGGCCGCCATGCTGAAGGACGAAGGCTACGATGTGGTCGGCGTTACCTTGCAACTTTATGATCATGGTGCGGCACTGGCGAAAAAGGGCGCCTGCTGCGCGGGCCGTGATATCCACGATGCCCGCCGTGTGGCCGAAACCATGGGCTTTGCGCATTATGTGCTGGATTATGAAAACACCTTCCGCGAAGCGGTGATGGAGGAGTTCGCCGATGCCTATCTCGCCGGCGCCACCCCGGTGCCCTGCATCCGCTGCAATGAACGGGTGAAGTTCAAGGATCTGCTGACCACCGCCCGCGATCTGGATGCCGATTGTATGGCCACGGGGCATTATATCCAGCGCAAGCTGGGGGGGGCCGGGCCGGAGTTGCATGCGGCGGCCGATGCGGGCCGCGATCAGAGCTATTTCCTGTTCTCCACCACGCCCGAGCAGCTGTCTTACCTGCGCTTCCCTTTGGGCCATCTGCACTCCAAGGCGGAAACCCGGGCGCTGGCGGCAAAATACGGCCTGCCGGTGGCCGACAAGCCCGACAGCCAGGACATCTGCTTTGTTCCGAACGGCAATTATGCGGCGGTAATCGAAAAACTGCGCCCCGGTGCCGCCGATCCGGGCGATATTGTCGATCTTGAAGGCAGGGTTCTGGGCCAGCATCGCGGCGTGATCCATTACACGATCGGCCAGCGCAAAGGCCTTGGCATCGGGGGTCTGGGCGACCCGCTCTATGTGGTGCGGCTTGATCCCGAAACGCGCCGGGTGATCGTGGGGCCAAGGGAGTCGCTTGCGACCCGGAAAATCCCGGTGCGCGAGGTGAACTGGCTGGGCGATGCGCCCTTTGACTCCGCCCCCGAATGGCAGGTCATGGTCAAAGTCCGCTCCACCCGGCCACCGCGCCCGGCACTGATCCGGCCGCTGTCGGCGACCGAGGCCGAAGTGGAACTGCTCGACCCCGAGGATGGTGTCAGCGCCGGCCAGGCCTGCGTGTTCTACGCGCCCGAAGGCAGCCGGGTGCTGGGCGGCGGCTGGGTCTGGCGCGGGCACTGAATTTTCGCAGAAAATTCGTCCTACTCAGCCGCCTCAGCCGCCTCAGCCGCCTCGATCTCGGCGGCCCTGGCCTCGACCAGTTCGACAATATGCTCGATCATCGCCGCATTGCCCAGCTTGTGGCTCTGCTTGCCGGCCAGATACACCATCCCCGACCCGGCGCCGCCGCCGGTAAAGCCGATGTCGGTCATCAGCGCCTCGCCCGGCCCGTTCACCACACAGCCGATGATCGACAGGCTCAGGCTGGTGGTGATATGCGCCAGACGGTCCTCCAGCGCGGTCACCGTTTTGATCACATCAAACCCCTGCCGCGCGCATGACGGGCAGGAGATGATCGTCACCCCCCGGTGCCGCAGCCCCAGCGATTTCAGGATCTCGAAGCCGACCTTCACCTCCTCCACCGGGTCCGCCGACAGCGACACCCGGATCGTATCGCCGATCCCCATCCAGAGCAGGTTCCCCAACCCGATCGCCGATTTCACCGTACCGGAGACCAGCCCCCCGGCTTCGGTGATCCCGAGATGGATCGGCGCATCGGTGACCTCGGCCAGTTTCTGATAGGCCGCCGCCGCCATGAACACATCAGACGCCTTCACCGAAATCTTGAACTCGTGAAAATCGATGTCCTGCAGCAGCTTGATGTGATCCAGCCCCGACTCAACCATCGCATCCGGGCAAGGCTCACCGTATTTGTCCAAGAGGTGCTTTTCCAGCGATCCAGCATTCACCCCGATCCGGATCGAACAGCCGTGATCCTTGGCCGCCTTCACCACCTCGGCCACCCGCCTTGCATCACCTATATTGCCGGGATTGATCCGCAGACAGGCCGCCCCCGCCTCGGCCGCTTCGATCGCACGTTTGTAGTGGAAATGGATATCGGCCACGATCGGCACCGGGCTCTCTGCACAGATCTCGCGCAAGGCTGCTGTGCTTTCCGGGTCGGGCGTGGAAACCCTCACGATATCGGCCCCGGCAATCGCGGCGCGCTGGATCTGCTCCAGCGTGGCCGCAACATCGGTGGTCAGCGTATTGGTCATGGTCTGCACCGAAATCGGCGCATCGCCCCCCACCAGCACCTTGCCCACCCGGATCTGCCGCGATGCCCGGCGGTAGATGTTGCGCCACGGGCGAACGGAATTCAGGCTCATCTTGGCACGATCCTCTGGCAATTTCCCTCTTGATAAAACGACAAGGCCGCCCCGGCAATGCCAAGGACGGCCATTTTACCCAGGATTGACTGAGTCCAGTGACAGCCCGATCACTGCGACGGCGCGTTCAGCACCCGCGAGGCATCGGCCACATTAACGATCGCCGCCAGATCGGCATCCCGGCTGAGATCGGCGACGGCGAATTTCCCGGTCAGCGCATCCGGCGACAGGGCAACATTCTTGACCACCTGAGCGCCGGGGGCCGCCGGGCCGTAGGTCTGCCCGTTCACGGCGAAGTAAAGCGAGCCGGAATTGCCCGCACGCAGCACCGGCGGCGCTTCCAGTTGCGGCACCGACCAGCGTTCACCCGCATCGAGGATCTTTTCGAACAGCACTGTGCCATCGGCGGAAGACACCCGCACCCAAGACGGGCGCACGGCCAGAAGCTCCACCCCCGGCTGCGCATCGGCTATGACCTGCACGCCCTGATCCAGCGCGCCCAAGGCCTCGGCCACGGCCGCATCCACCGCCTCGGGCGTCACGCCCGCCACCGTCAGGCGCGGATTGATCCCGGCGATCGGACCATCACGCGAGGTCAGCACCGGCACATCCAGCGCCTGCGGTCGATACAGACGGTCCATCCCGTCGGCCTGGCTGCGCACCGGATCGGCATCCGCCAGCTCGGTATCGGAAGCCGGGGCCGAGCGCACCAGAGGGGCCGAACCACTGACATTGCCCAAAGGATCAATCTCGGCCACCACAGACGGGGCCTGATCCACCGGCGAAAGCTGGACGCGCTGCACTTCCTGCAGCACTGACCAGCCGCCATATCCGATCGCACCGATCAGGGCGATCAGCACGACCAGCGATCCGACCGCCCCGGGCTCCACCTTGGCAAACAGGCTTTCGCCGCGCGGAATGAAGCTGGCATTGGGGTTGGCCAGCGGGTCGCTGAACACCTGCGTGTTGCGCGACCGCGCGGCGGTCATCATCGAAGAGGAAGCCGCAGCACTCATCCCATGGGCGACCTCGAAATTGGCCTCCTTGGAAAAGCGGACAAAGGCCATATCCGGGTCCATCCCCAGATAGCGCGCATAAGACCGCACATAGCCCGCGACAAATCCCTGGGTCTCAAAGGCCGAAATATCGGCGTTTTCAATCGCTGCGATGTACGCGGCCTTTATCTTCAGCTCGCGCTGCACATCCAGCAGCGATTTTCCCATGGTGGCGCGCTCGCCCCGCATCAGGTCGCCGAGCCGAAGGTCGAAGTCGTCAAAGCCCTTTGGCCCCTCCGTCTCCGGTATCGAAGGTTTCGCCCTCCGCCCGATCATGCGCACTGCCCCATGAAAACCTGTGTCCCCGTAGCCGTTTCGATCACGACTCATTTTGTTCGTATTAGGGATTCGTTACCACAGCACAAGGTCTTTTGCACCTGCGAGAACAGGTTCAGGCCGACATCTCGGCACGATTCAGCGCACATTGGCCCCAGAGGTGATCCATCGCGCCGACCAGCGCATCAATCTGCCCGAAATCGTGCACCGGAGACGGGGTAAACCGCAGCCGTTCCGTGCCGCGCGGCACCGTCGGATAGTTGATCGGCTGCACGTAGATACCGAAGTGCTCCAGCAGCATGTCGGACAGCATCTTGCAATGGGTGGGGTTGCCGACATGCACAGGCACAATATGCGACCCGCAATCAATGATCGGAAGGCCCAGCCCCTTGAGCCGCATCTTCAGCGTGCGGGCATGGGTCTGCTGCAGATCGCGCAGTTTCTGGCCCTCGGCGGTCTTCAGGAACGCCACACTTGCCGCCGCCCCGGCAGCAACTGCAGGTGGCAGGGAGGTTGTAAAAATAAACCCGGGCGCGTAGGATCGCACTGCATCCACCATCTTCGCACTTGCAGCAATGTAGCCGCCAAACACACCGAAGGCCTTGGCCAGAGTGGCGTTGATGATATCGACCCGGTGCATCTGGTGGTCACGCTCGGCAACCCCGGCCCCGCGCGGGCCATACATGCCCACGGCATGCACTTCGTCCAGATAGGTGAGCGCTCCGTATTCCTCCGCCAGATCGCAGATTTCCGCAATGGGGCCGAAATCTCCGTCCATCGAATAGATCGATTCGAAGGCGATCAGCTTTGGCGCGTCCCGGTCATCCGCCGCCAGCAATTCGCGCAGATGCGCCACATCATTGTGGCGGAAAATCCGCTTGAGGCCGCCACCACGCCGCACACCTTCGATCATCGAGGCATGGTTCAGCGCGTCGGAATAGATGATCAGCCCGGGGAATATCTGGCGCAGCACCGACAATGTGGCATCATTGGCGATATAGGCGCTGGTGAACACCAGCGCCGCCTCCTTGCGGTGCAGATCGGCCAGTTCCGCCTCCAGCCGCTTGTGATAGACCGTGGTGCCCGAAATGTTGCGGGTGCCGCCAGAGCCGGCGCCGGTCGCGTCCAGCGCCTGGTGCATCGCGGTCAGCACCACCGGGTGCTGGCCCATGCCAAGGTAATCATTGCCGCACCAGACGGTGATATCCTTGCTGCTGCCATCGGGACGGGTCCAGACCGCATGCGGAAACTGGCCGTTGCGCCGCTCGATGTCGATAAAGGTGCGGTAACGGCCTTCATCATGCAGGCGTTGCAGGGCGGTATCGAGGGCGGCATCATAACGCATCAGGTCTTCTCCGTGGCTCCCTGCGCATCCGGGCGCGGGGGAGATTTGCATGCAGGTCTGCCCTAGTATCAGGCAGAATGGCTGCGGCGTGCCTTGACATGCATCAAAAAGGCAGGATTTGGAAACAGGTCAATTTGACGCCCCTCCCCGAGCCCCGTCTTGAACCACAGTGCTTCTTCAAAGCCCGCAGAAACCTGCGGCTTACTCCGATGGTGCGACTTCCAGCACCACAACACAAGACAGTCTGGCCTTGCGCGCCTTGTCACATGCGGCCAGAGCCGCCGTCCGCGCCGCCTGCGCATCGGGCAGATCGCCCAGAGCAATGGCCGAAGGCACCGGCGAGCCATCGCGGACAAAGCCTTCATCCGGCGACACGGCAAGCGCCGCATGCCCGGTGCGGCTGGTCACGAACAGCGACAGCGCCTGATCATTCGATGCCACCAACCGCAGCGTGGCCAGTTCCTCGGGCGTCAGGAAGGGGTGCAGGTGCAGGCTGACCTCCGATCCGCCATTCACCCCGGTCTCGACCGGAACCGTCTGCGCCTGCGCCATCCCGGCGAGCATCAGACCGCACGCGACAAGACCTGCCTTCATCATGGCTTTACGGCCCATGTGTCCTCCTTTTGCCAATGCGGCATCCTCAGTCCCCATCCGCGATTTAGCGCATCGCCGCCGCTCTGGACAGTGCCTTGCATCCTGTTACGGTCGGCAAATCGTTCACATTCCTTAGAGAAGCGGAAAGAAATCATGTCTCTGGACACAGTCCTCGCCCGCATCGACGCCGATCTGGACCAGTCGCTCGACCGGCTGCTGGATCTGCTGCGCATCCCGTCGATCTCCACCGACCCGGCCTACAAGGCCGACTGCGCCCGCGCCGCCGACTGGCTGGTGGCCGAATTGCAAGCGCTGGGGTTTGATGCCTCCAGCCGCCCGACACCGGGGCATCCGATGGTGGTGGCGCATGGCGGGACGGGCGACAAGCACCTGCTGTTCTACGGCCATTACGATGTGCAACCCGTCGACCCGCTGGACCTGTGGGACCGCGACCCCTTCGACCCGCAGGTGCAGGATACCCCAAAGGGCCGCGTGATCCGCGCGCGCGGATCGGCGGATGACAAGGGCCAGCTGATGACCTTTCTGGAGGCCTGCCGCGCGTGGAAAGCCGCGCACGGCACCCTGCCCGGGCGCCTGACGATCTTTCTGGAGGGCGAGGAGGAATCCGGCTCGCCCAGCCTGATCCCCTTCATGCAGGAAAATGCCGCCGAACTGACAGCCGACATCGCCCTGATCTGCGACACCGGGATGTTCGAGGACACGACCCCGGCCATCGTCACCATGCTGCGCGGGCTGCTGGGCGAGGAAATCACCCTGCATGGCCCCGACAAGGACCTTCATTCCGGCATGTATGGCGGGGCTGCGATCAACCCGATCCGGGTGCTGACGCGCATCCTTGGCGGACTGCATGATGATCAGGGTCGTGTCACGGTGCCGGGCTTCTACGACGGCGTACAGGAACTGCCCGACGCGATCCGCGCGCAATGGCAGGCGCTTTCGTTTGACCACACCAAATTCCTTGGCGATGTCGGCCTGTCGCAGCCTGCGGGCGAGCAGGACCGCACCCCGCTGGAAATGCTGTGGTCGCGCCCAACGGCGGAAATCAACGGCATCTGGGGCGGCTATACCGGACAGGGTTTCAAGACCGTGCTGCCGTCGCAGGCGCATGCCAAGGTGTCGTTCCGACTGGTGGCCGGACAAGACCCCGACGCCTTGCGCAGGCAGTTCCGGGCCTGGGTCCAGGGCCAGCTGCCCCCCGATTGCACGGTCAGCTTCCACGACCACGGCAACAGCCCCGCCGGCGTGATGTCGGTCACCGCCCCCGCCTTCGACGCCGCCCGCGCCGCACTGACCGAGGAATGGGGCAAACCGGCGGCCTTTGTCGGCTGTGGCGGCTCGATCCCGATTGCAGGGTATTTCAAGACCTATCTCGGCATGGATGCCATGCTGATCGGCTTTGGCCGCGACGATGACCTGATCCACAGCCCGAATGAGAAATACGATCTGGAGTCGTTCCACAAGGGCATCCGCTCTTGGGCGCGGGTGCTGGACCGGCTGGCGTAGCTTTGGCGGAACCACCGGGGGGCTGTCTGCCCCCCGGGCCCCCCGAGAGTATTTTTGCCAAGATGAAAGGGGCAAGAGGTGGGTGTTTATGTGCAGGACGCGTCCGTTGAGGACGAAGCGGCATGGCGCGGGCTTTGGCGTAGCTATCTGACGTTTTATGAGCAGAAACTGGACCCGGCGATCACCGATCTGACCTGGGTGCGGATTCTGGACCCAGGCCACCGGATCGGCTGCCGGATGGCGTTTGACGGGGATGCGGCGCTTGGCTTTGCCATTCATCACGCGCATTGCTCGACCTGGGCTGTGGCGGATGATGTCTATCTGGAGGATCTGTTTGTCTCACCGGCTGCGCGCGGGCAAGGGGTTGGGCGGGCCTTGATCGAGGATCTGATGGCGCTTGGCCGGGCCAATGGCTGGCATCAGCTGTATTGGCACACGAAGCGCGACAATGTGGTGGCGCGCAGATTGTATGACACCTTCGGCAACGAGGATGGCAACGTCCGCTATCGGCTGACCCTATAGATCGCCATAGCGCCCGGCGCGGGTGAAGCCGTTGTCTTCGCGGAAACGCAGATCGGTTCCGTCGCTGTCGACCTCGGCGCAGATCGGGCGTTTGCCGGACCAGCTTTCGCAATAGCGGTCGCCGTCCACCCGCCATTCGCCCCAGCCGCCCGCACGCACCGTGCGGCCATCGTCGAGGAAGTATTGCGCCACACCTTCGGGAAAGACCACCACACGCGAGGTGAGGGCCTCGGCGATCTGCACCCCGGACAAGGTTTGCCAACCATCTGCCAGCGCTCCCCCCGGCCAGAGCATCCAGATCACAACGATTGGCCGCATCCGGTCCCCTTTGCCTTGCGTCACGCCTGCGCGCAGTCTAAGGGGGCCGCGCACCCCCTTTCCAATGATAGGTTCGTGATGATCCCGCGTTATTCCCGCCCCGAGATGGTTGCCCTCTGGTCGCCCGCCACGAAATTCCGCATCTGGTTCGAGATCGAGGCGCATGCCTGCGACGCGATGGCCGATCTGGGAGTGATCCCCAGGGCCAATGCCGAAGCGGTCTGGAAGGCCCGCGATGTGGAGTTCGACGTGGCGCGGATCGACGAAATCGAGGCCGTGACCAAACATGATGTCATCGCCTTCCTGACCCATCTGGCCGAACATATCGGCGCCGATGACGCGCGCTTTGTGCATCAGGGGATGACCAGTTCGGATGTGCTGGACACCACGCTGAACGTGCAGTTGGTGCGGGCGGCGGATCTGCTGTTGGCGGGCGTTGACCGCGTGCTGGCCGCGCTGAAGACCCGCGCGCTGGAGCACAAGGATACCGTCCGCATCGGCCGCAGCCATGGCATCCATGCCGAGCCGACAACGATGGGCCTGACATTCGCGCGGTTCTATGCCGAGATGGCGCGCGGCCGGGCGCGGCTGGTCAATGCGCGCGCCGAAGTGGCGACGGGGGCGATTTCGGGGGCTGTCGGCACATTCGCCAACATCGACCCGAGGGTGGAGGAGCATGTCTGCGCTCAGCTTGGCCTGACGCCCGAGACGATTTCCACGCAGGTAATTCCGCGCGACCGGCATGCAATGTTCTTTGCCACTTTGGGCGTGATTGCGTCGAGCATCGAGAACATCGCCACCGAGTTCCGCCACATGCAGCGCACCGAGGTGCTGGAGGCCGAGGAGTTCTTCTCGCCCGGCCAGAAGGGCAGTTCAGCCATGCCGCACAAACGCAACCCGGTGCTGACCGAGAACCTTACCGGGCTGGCGCGGCTGGTGCGCATGGCCGTGGTGCCGGCGATGGAGAATGTGGCGCTGTGGCATGAGCGTGATATCAGCCATTCATCCGTGGAACGCGCGATCGGGCCGGATGCCACGATCACGTTGGATTTTGCGCTGCACCGTTTGGCGAATGTTGTCGAAAAACTTGTAGTTTACCCGGAAAACATGATGCGGAACATGAACAAGTTCCGCGGGCTGGTGATGAGCCAGCGCGTGTTGCTGGCGCTGACCCAAGCGGGTGTATCGCGTGAAGACAGTTACCGTCTGGTGCAGAGAAACGCTATGAAGGTTTGGGAACAAGGCGCTGATTTCAAAACGGAATTGCTGAGAGACCCCGAAGTGCTGGCAGCGCTGACGCCTGAACAGATCGAGGAAAAGTTCGACCTTGGCTATCACACCAAGCATGTCGATACGATTTTCGCCCGGGTTTTCGGCGCGTAACGAAAGCGTGACCGGCGGCCTTGCAGGGTCGCCGGAATGTCTGCTTGAAACCTCCGCAATCGTGCTACCCTTTTCATATGATAAACACTCATGGGAAGGACGACTGATGAAGACCAGGATCACCACTGCCGTCATCGCGCTCATGCTGCTGCCGTCGATGTCGATGGCCTATTGCTCCGGCCACAAGGAGATTACCGCCTCGTCCTGCAAGGACGGCATGAGCTGGGATCAGGCCAAGGGCGAATGTGTTCTGACCCCCACAACCTGAACCCCGCGTAACCCGTCGTTAATCCCGGCGTGACAATCTCCCCCCGCAGGATCACCAGAACGGGACTTAAAATGCCGGATGACTATGGCCATGCACTGGCGCGCATCACCCCGGTGCAGCGCGCCGTTTCTTTTGGCGGCAACCGGGGTGAACGCCGCCCGCCCACAGCGCGCGAGAAGGCGGCCATCATCGTGCGCCTGATGCTGGCCGAGGGCGGGTCGATGCCCGTAGCCTCGCTTCCCGATCACATGCAGGCGGCGCTGACCGAACAGATCGGCCAGATGCGTCTCGTCGACCGCAACACCCTCTCCCAGGTGGTGGAGGAGTTCCTCGCCGAGTTGGAGGAGGTGGGGCTGTCCTTTCCTGGCGGCATCGACGGCGCGCTGTCGATGATGGATGGGCATATCAGCCCGAATGCCGCCAGCCGTCTGCGACGCATGGCCGGGGCCTCGGGCAAGGCCGACCCATGGGACCGGCTGACCACCCTTCCCGCCGACCGCATCCTGCCGGTGCTGCAGGAGGAAAGCACCGAGGTTGCCGCCGTCATGCTGTCGAAACTGCCGGTGCCCAAGGCTGCCGAACTGTTGGGCCGCCTGCCGGGGGAAAAGGCGCGGCGCGTGGCCTATGCCGTCTCAATGACCGGAAATGTCGATCCCGAAACGGTGCGCCGCATCGGGATGTCGCTGGCCGCGCAACTGGACGCGCAGCCCGCCCGCGCCTTTGACGCGGGGCCGGTAGAACGGGTGGGGGCGATCCTTAACATCTCGACCGCCGCAACCCGCGATGATGTGCTGATCGGGCTGGATGCCGAGGATGCCGATTTTGCCGAACAGGTGCGCAAGGCAATTTTCACCTTTGCCCATATTCCCGCCCGCATCATGCCGCGCGACATTCCGAAGATCATCCGATTGGTCGATGCCGCCGTGCTCGTCACCGCCTTTACCGCCGCGCAGGGCCACCCCCGCAACGCCCCGGCGGTGGAATTCATTCTGGCCAACATGTCGCAGCGCATGGCGCAATCGCTGCGCGAAGAGATGGAGATTCGCGGCAAGGTCAAGGAAAAAGACGCCGAAGTGGCGATGACCACCATCGTCACCACCATCCGCCAGCTGGAAGGCGCGGGCGAGATTGTCATGAACCGCGATGAGGATTGAGCGCGGCCAAAGCACGTGAACTCAACCTTGTGAACCCCGGCCGTGCAGGATAGCGTCCGCGCCATGAAAGATGCGCGATGACCCTGCCGACACTCAAAGACACCAAAAGCGGCATCCTGTTGATGGTGCTGGCGATTTTCTGCTTTGCCGCGATGGATGCGGCGGCCAAGGGGCTGATCGCGCGCTATCCGGTGCCGCAGGTGGTCTGGGCGCGTTTTGCCGGGCAGGTGTTGATTGTGGCGCTACTTCTGGGCCCGCGTCTGCCGGTGATGCTGCGCACAAGGTGGCCGGTGCTGCACCTGATCCGCTCGGCCTGCCAGCTGGGGGCGATCGCCTGTTTTTTCTCCTCCCTGCCCTATATCAGGCTGGCGGATGCGACCGCTCTTGCCGACCTGAACCCGGTGCTGATCACATTGGGTGCCGCGCTTTTCCTTGGCGAAAGGCTTGGCCCGCGCCGCATCGCGGGCGTTATCGCAGCCCTTGTCGGCGCGCTGATCATCATCCGACCCGGCTTGTCGGTCTTTACCCCCGCCGCGCTGCTGCCACTGGCATCGGCGGCGTTCTATTCTGTCAATGCTCTGATCACCCGCCGGCTCGGCCCGCACGAAACCGCCTGGACGCCGATGATCCTGGCCGCCCTGTTCGGCATGGCCGCCACCAGCGTTACCCTGCCCTTTGTCTGGGTGCCCGTGCCCATGGCCGACGTGCCGCTTTTCGCGCTGATCGGTATTCTGGGCACGGTGGCACAACTGGCGCTGATCCGCGCTTTCACACTGGCCGAGGCGGGAAGTGTTGCGCCCTTCGCCTATGTCGGGCTGATCTTTGCCACCGGCTGGGGCTATGTGCTGTATAACGAGGTGCCGGATCTGCCCACCATCATCGGTGCGCTTGTGATCGTGGTGGCGGGTCTTTATGTCTGGCACCGCGAAACCCGGGTGCATGGCGCATCCAGAACCCGATAGCACGGACCGGATGACCGAAACCGAGGCGCATAAAAGCGGAACATGGGGCCAATGGCTGACCGACCGCGCCATCCGCGCGCTGATCGGCCTGCTGCTGGCCCTTCCCTATCGCTGGCGCGTGCCGCTGTGTGGCTGGGTGATGGCACGCATCGTGGCGCCGCTGGCGGGCTGGCCAAAGCGCATCCGCGACAACCTTGCGCTGACCCTGCCCGACCTGTCCGCCGACCAGATCGACCGCATGGTGGCGCGCGTGCCGGAAAACATCGGCCGCACTGTGATCGAGATCTATTCCGGCGCCGAATTCATCGCCCGCACTACCGAGCTGCCGCTGACCGGCACAGGTGTGGCTGCGCTGGAGGCAGCACATGCCGCCAAGCGCCCCGTCATCCTCGCCACCGGGCATTTCGGCAATTATGATGCGGTGCGCGCGGCGCTGATCGCGCGGGGGTATCCGCTTGGCGCGCTCTATCGCCCGATGTCGAACCCGTGGTTCAACGATCATTATGTGCAGGCGATCGGCACCATCGGCCAGCCGATCTTTGAACGCGGGCGGGCGGGCATGGGACAGATGCTCAAACACCTGCGCGGCGGCGGGATGCTGGGCATCCTGCCCGATCAGCGCATGCACAAGGGCGTGAAACTGACTTTCTTCGGGCAAGAAGCGCTGACCGCGCTGTCAGCCGCCGATATGGCGCTGAAATATGATGCGGCGCTGATCCCGACCTATGCGATCCGCCAGCCGGACGGATTGTCGTTCCAGATCATTGTTGATCCGCCGATTCCCCACGGCACGCCGGAGGACATGACACAGGCACTGAATGACAATCTGGAACGGCTGATCCGGCGGTATCCCGAGCAATGGTTCTGGATCCACCGCCGTTGGAAGCCCTGAGCGCTACTTCAGAACCGCCGCCGCAAGCACATCCGCCGGGCCTTCGGTCTGCACGATCACCACCACCGGATCGGGGCCCGCCGCCGCTGCCGTCAATTCCAGCGGCGCAGCGCCCGGCCAGTCGGCCACTGACTGCCAGTCGGTGACGATGTTGCTATAGGTCACCTCGCGCCCCTCATTCTCGCCCCGGCCAATGGCGACCGTGGCCTCGGGCAGATAGCGGATCACATGGATGCGCGCAGGCTTGGTCAATGGCGGGTCGGCCAAGGCATGGATCACGATCCGGTCGCCGTCGCGCGTCACCGTCAGCGTCACCGGGCTGACCTGCGCCTGATGTTTGCGGATCGCATCGGCCACCTGTGCCGGATCATTGCCCTCCACCCGGTCCACCCCGCCGACGATCATCTGCGGCGTATAGACCATCCGGCTGCGCGCGGCCTTGGCATAGGCCTTCTGGCGCTGGGTAAATTTCGGGTTGCCGAAGGTATCGCGCCAGCCGATGTAATCCCAGTAGTCGACATGCAAGGACAGCGCGATCACATCCGGGCTTTTGACCAGTTCCACCATGAATTCATCGGCAGGCGGGCAGGACGAACACCCTTGCGAGGTGTAGAGCTCTACCACAACCGGCGACGTCTGCGCCGCTGCCACACCGGAGAACCCAAGCCAAAGCCCGGCAGTCGCGCTGACCAAATGTCGCATCGTCACTTCTGTCATCCCCAAACTTGCCCTATCGTTCTACAGACAGGGGTGATGACCCGCCAATCAAGGTTTTGCGAGGGAATGAAGAATTCCCAACCGCCCCCGGATCATGGCAAGATCGTCACAACTTCGCTGAAACGAGTGCTGGATACTTGGCATACAATGGTATACAAAGCCAGCGATTCCCCGGCCCATTCCGCCGGACCCGACCTTAAGCCATTCTCTTCTCCATAGCCAAGAGGGCCAAAGATGACCGTCACCGTCGGACATGACAGCCAGAAAACCCGGAAATCCCTGACAGCGGGCGGCCAGACCGTCAGCTATTACTCGATCCCCGCCGCCGAGGCGGCTGGTCTGGGTGAATTCTCCAAACTCCCCGCCGCGCTGAAAGTGGTGCTGGAAAACATGCTGCGCTTCGAGGATGGCAAGACCGTCTCGGTCGACGACATCAAGGCGTTTTCCGATTGGGGCAAGCTGGGCGGCCAGAACCCGCGCGAGATCGCCTATCGCCCCGCGCGCGTGTTGATGCAGGATTTCACCGGCGTTCCCGCCGTGGTCGATCTCGCCGCGATGCGCGACGGTATCCTCGGCCTTGGTGGAGATGCGCAAAAGATCAACCCGCTGAACCCGGTGGATCTGGTCATCGACCATTCGGTGATGATCGACGAATTCGGCACCCCGCGCGCGTTCCAGGCCAATGTGGACCGTGAATATGAGCGCAACATGGAGCGGTATGTCTTCCTGAAATGGGGTCAGAACGCCTTCAACAACTTCCGCGTCGTGCCGCCGGGCACCGGCATCTGCCATCAGGTCAACCTGGAATATCTGGCGCAGACGGTGTGGACCGATACCGATCAGCACGGCAACCTCGTCGCCTATCCTGACACGCTGGTCGGCACCGACAGCCACACCACCATGGTCAACGGCCTTGCCGTTCTGGGCTGGGGTGTGGGCGGGATCGAGGCCGAGGCCGCGATGTTGGGCCAGCCGGTTTCGATGCTGATCCCCGAGGTTGTCGGCTTCAAGCTGACCGGCGCTATGATGGAAGGCACCACCGCCACCGATCTGGTGCTCAAGGTCGTGCAGATGCTGCGCAAGCATGGCGTTGTGGGTAAGTTCGTCGAATTCTACGGCGACGGGCTGGACCGCCTGCCGCTGGCCGACCGTGCCACCATCGCCAACATGGCCCCGGAATATGGCGCTACCTGCGGCTTTTTCCCGATTGACGATGAAACCCTGCGCTACCTGCGCCAGACCGGGCGTGAGGAATCGCGGATCGCTCTGGTCGAGGCTTATGCGAAAGAAAACGGTATGTGGCGCGGGGCGGATTACGCGCCGATCTACACCAGCACGCTGGAGCTGGACATGGGCACCATCGTTCCGGCGATCTCCGGCCCGAAACGCCCGCAGGATTACCTGCCGCTGACCTCGGCCGCTTCGGCCTTTGGCGAGTATATCCGTGGCATGCGCAAAGCGCCCGAAGCGCCAAAGCTGGAAAAGGCCGAGATGACCGCCGAAGGCGGCGCGCCCGCTCCGGCCGCGGAAGATATTCCGGGCAATGCCGATGGCCTCTCGACCGCCAAGGTCGAAGGGCAAGAGTATGTACTGCGCGATGGCTCAGTGGTGATCGCCTCGATCACCTCGTGCACCAACACCTCCAACCCTTACGTGCTGATCGGTGCCGGTCTGGTGGCACGCAAGGCCCGCGCGCTGGGTCTGAACCGCAAGCCCTGGGTGAAAACCTCGCTCGCGCCGGGATCGCAGGTGGTGTCGGAATACCTCAATGCCGCCGGGTTGCAGGAAGATCTGGATGCTGTCGGCTTCAACCTCGTCGGCTATGGCTGCACCACCTGCATCGGCAACTCCGGCCCGCTCGCGCCCGAGATTTCCAAAGCGATCAACGAAGGCGACCTTGTCGCAACCTCGGTGCTGTCGGGCAACCGCAACTTTGAAGGCCGCATCAGCCCCGACGTGCGCGCCAACTATCTGGCCTCGCCGCCGCTGGTGGTGGCCTATGCGCTGGCCGGTGACATGAACATCGACCTGACCACGGAACCGCTGGGCACCTCCAAAGACGGCAAGCCAGTCTATCTGAAGGATATCTGGCCCACCAACAAGGAAATCGCCGACATCGTGCACGCCGTCGTCACGCGAGAGGCCTTCCAGAAGAAATACGCCGATGTGTTCAAGGGCGATGAGAAATGGCAGGCGGTGGAGGTCACCGACTCTGAGACCTACGACTGGCCGACCAGCTCCACCTACATCCAGAATCCGCCTTACTTCAAAGGCATGTCGAAAACGCCGGGCGTGATCTCCAACATCGACGGCGCGCGTGTGCTGGCGCTCCTGGGCGACATGATCACCACTGACCACATCTCGCCCGCCGGGTCTTTCAAAGCCTCAACTCCGGCTGGCAAGTATCTGACCGAGCGGCAGGTTCCGACATCCGAGTTCAACTCCTATGGCTCGCGTCGCGGCAACCACGAGGTGATGATGCGCGGCACCTTCGCCAACATCCGCATCAAGAACGAGATGCTGGACAATGTCGAAGGCGGCTACACCAAGGGCCCCGATGGCGCGCAGACCAGCATCTATGATGCCTCGATGGCGTATCAGGAGGCCGGCACCCCGTTGGTGATCTTTGGCGGCATCGAATACGGCGCAGGATCGTCGCGCGACTGGGCCGCCAAGGGCACGGCGCTGCTGGGTGTCAAGGCGGTGATCGCCGAATCGTTCGAGCGCATCCACCGCTCCAACCTGGTCGGAATGGGCGTGATCCCGTTCGAGTTCACTGAAGGGGCGACGCGCAAATCGCTGGGCCTGACCGGCGATGAGGTGGTGTCGATCCACGGCCTTGACGGCGATCTGAAACCGCTGAGCCTCGTGCCCTGCACCATCCGCTACGCAGACGGCAGCGAGAAAACCATCCAGCTCAAGTGCCGGATCGATACCGAGATCGAGATCGAATACGTCGAACACGGCGGCGTGCTGCACTATGTGCTGCGCGATCTGGCAAAGGCCTGACCCGCCGCTCATCCGCCTCTGCGGGCGTCTTCGCTCACCCGAGGACCGCCCGCAAGGGAGGGACGAGGCCCGGACCGAAAGGTCCGGGCCTTTTCGCTGCGAAGCCTCCGTAGACCCCGCCTGCCAGAACCAGCGCTTCCCTCCCCCCTCGTGGGGGAGGGAGAGGGAGGGGGCCGCAACGACGATCACAGAAACTAAGCTCTTGTTCAGACCTTTCCGGCAGGATCAGGCCCATGTCGCACTGAAAGGCCCCTGCCATGCCGTCCCGATTCCCGCCGATCGCACCACAACCGCCCGCCCGGGCACGGCCGCGCCTGCTTCCTGCCTTGCCGTGGCCGGAACTGGGCCTATTCACCCTTCTGGGTCTGACGCTTCTGGGGTAACGGGCCTCAGCCCGGCGTTTGCGCTGCCAATGCCGCAGCCAACGCGGGTTTGAAACGGTTCTCGTAATCTGACCCGATCAGTGGCCCGATGAAGCGCATCGCAACCGTGCCATCACCACGCAGAATGAACGTCTCCGGCGGGGCGGTGACACCCCATTCCACCCGGTTGCGGCCCTGCGGATCGGTGGCCACGCCAAAGAACGGGTTGCCGTCCTGCGCCAGATAGGCGATCGCCTTGGCGTCATTGTCCATGATGTTGATGCCCGCCACCCGCACCCCATCTGCCGCCATCTGCATCAGCACCGGATGCTCCGCCCGGCAGGGCGGGCACCAGGTGGCGAAAAAGTTCACCACCGTGACCTGCCCGGTGCGCAGGTCGGCATCGGTCAACAGCGGCACCCCCGCAAGGCCGGTCAGCGGCACCACAGGTGCCGCGCGGTCCTGAAATGCGGTCGGCATGTCATTGGGGTTGTTCTGCATCATCTGCATATAAAACGCCCCCGCCAGCCCGGCAAAGATCACCGGCGGCAGCACCATCAGCCATTTAGCCATCATTCTTCCCCTGACTTTGGCCCTGCCGCGCCTCGACCTCTGCCAACTGCCGCTTCACCCGCCGCCCCTGCCAGACGGTCAGCGCCACCAGCACCGCCAGCAAAGCCAGCGTCACCCCATAGGACGACAGCACCGCCACCGCATAGCGCCCCAGATCCGGCATCATGCCAACCGCTCCCGTGCCAGCAGCGCCGACAACCGCCGTGCGCGAATCTCCGTGCGCGTCCGCATCAGCACCAACGCCACGAACAAGAGCACGAACCCCGCAATGCAGACCACCAGCGGCACATAATACGCGGGCGCGATCGGATCGGCCTCACCCACCTTCAGGATCGTCGAATCCTGATGCAGCCCCTGATTCCAGAACTTCACCGCATAGCGCGACAACACCGCAAAGACCGAGCCGACCATGCACAACACCGCCGTCAGGTCCGCCGCCGTGTCGGGATCATCCACCGCCTGCCACAGCGCGATATAGCCCAGATAGAACAGCGCCAGGATCAGGAACGCGGTCAACCGCGGGTCCCAGGCCCACCAGGTGCCCCACATCGGCTGGCCCCAGAGCGCGCCGGTGACCAGCGCGATCGCGGTGAATGTCAGCCCCACCGGGGCCGCCGCCTTGGCCGCCAGTGCCGAAACATGGTGCCGCCGGATCAGCCAGATCAGGCTGGCCACCAGCATCATCACCCAGGCGTTGATCGCCATCATCGCGGTTGGCACATGGATGAAGATGATCTTCACCGTTGACCCTTGCCGGAAATCATCCGGCGTCAGGAAAAATCCCCAGACCAGCCCAACCCCCAGACAAACCGCCGTGAGCCCGGCAATCCAGGGCAAAACCCCGGCCGTGACCTGCATGAACCTTTTCGGGTTGGCATATTCCCATAACGACATCAGGCTGGCCTAACCTCTCTCACAATGCGTCTCAAGTCACTATCATGTCAAACGTCAGCGCAGATTGACGCGGATTGCCGCAGCTGCCGCAAAGGGCAGCAGTGCCACCGCCCCTGCCGTGATGCCCGCCAGCAACAGCAGCGGCACCGATACCTGCCCCCCGGTCGCGCCGCGCTTCACCACTTCGGCGCCAAAGATCAGCGTCGGCACATACAGCGGCAGCACCAGCAAAGACAAGAGCAGGCCGCCACGCTTGATTCCAACCGTCAGCGCCGCGCCAAAGGCCCCGATCACCGACAGCGCCGGGGTTCCGGCGGCAAGGCTGGCCACCAGCCAGACATAGCCCGGCCCCGGCAGGTTCAAAAGCACCCCCAGCACGGGCGCGGCCAAGGTCAGCGGCAAGCCGGTCACCAGCCAATGCGCAAGCGCCTTGATCGCCACCACCCCCTCCAGCGGAATCGGCGAGGTGGCCAGCAGATCCAGCGAGCCATCCTCGAAATCCAGCGCAAATATCCGGTCCAGAGACAAAAGACACGCCAGCAGCGCCCCCACCCACAGGATACCCGGCGCGATCTTCGCCAGCGTCGATGCCTCCGGCCCCACGCCCAAAGGCACCAGCACCGCCACCAGCAGGAAGAACGCCAACCCCAGCCCAAAACCGCCCCCTGCGCGAAAGGCCAACCGCAGATCGCGGACCAACAGTGCGGTCATGCAAAGGCCTCGTCAAAGCCGCCGGGGGCCACCGGGGCCTTTGCCTTGTAAGGCCCCAGATCCAGCACCGCCGCCTCCGTCAGCCCCAGATCAATATGCGTGGCGATCAGCGCCATGCCGCCGCCACCCAGATGCGCCCGCACCACCCCCGCGAACAGGGCGACCGAAGCCACATCGAGCGAAACCGTCGGCTCGTCCAGCACCCAGACCGGGCGGCCCGTCACCAACAGCCGCGCCAGCCCCAGCCGCCGCTTTTGCCCCGCCGACAGGTTGGCAGCCCTGCGCGCGCGCAGATCAGCCAGGTTCATCTGAACCATCGCCTCAGCCACACCGCCAACCCCATGGATCGCGGCCCAGAAGGTCAGGTTCTCCTCCACCGTCAGCACCGCTTTCAGCCCATCGGCATGGGCGGCATAGGTCAGGCTTTCTGGGGGCGCGCTGACGGTGCCCGCCACGGCAGGCTGCAACCCGGCCAAAGTGCGCAAAAGCGTAGTCTTGCCCACCCCGTTCGGCCCGCGCAGGATCAGCGCCTGCCCCGGTGCCAGTGAAAAGCTCACGCCCTCCAGCACCGTCAGACCGCCGCGCGCCACCGCCAGATTGTTGACCACCAACTCCATTCCCAACCCCTAGCGCAGCCCATGCGCGCCGGAAAGGCCCTGCGACACCAAGGCAAGCCGCCACGCAAAAGGGCAGCGCATCCTTGCGCCGCCCCTCCAACTCGCTGGAACTCCGAGCCTCAGCCCAGAATCGCCTTCACGTAATTCACAGTTTCCGGGAAAGGCGGGATGCCATTGTGCTTTTCCACCGCACCCGGCCCGGCGTTATAGGCGGCCAAGGCCAGCCGCCAGCTGCCGAACCTGGCATACATCATCTTCAGATAGCGCGCGCCGCCCTCAAGGTTCTGGTGCGGATCGTTGATGTCCACCCCCAGCTTTTGCGCCGTGCCCGGCATCAGCTGCGCCAGCCCGGTCGCACCCTTGTGCGACACCGCGCCGGGGTTCCAGCCCGATTCCTGCTGAACAAGGCGGAGGAACAAATCCTCGGGGATACCGTGCCGCGTGGCCATCGCGCGCGCTACGCCCAGATATTCGCCCTTGTAGCGCCCGGCGTAGCGCGGGGCCGAGGTCGCTGGCGCTGCTGCCGACTTGCCCTTCGGCGTCAGCCGGACCGAGGCCGAATACTGCTTCGACAACCGCCCATCCAGCAGCTTTTTCTGCGAACTGAACAGCGATGCCCGGTTCTTGCTCGACCCCGACAGGTTCAGTCCTTCGGCAGCCACCGCGCCGGGGGCGACAGAGCACAGGGCAACGGCCAGAGTGGCAGACAAGACCGCAGCACTGAATTTCATGAACACACTTCCGGATTGCGTCAGACCCGGTGACTATAGGCAAATTTCCGCGCCGTTCCAGTGCCCAGATGCCCCGGCCCGCGCCATCCGGCCGTTGGGCGGAATTTCGCCACCAGCTTTTGCCGCCCAAACCCCGCGCCCGCATTGCAGCGACTGCCCGCGGCGGATATAGGAATTCCTTAACCAAGACCGGGGATGCTCCGGTTCATCAAGCCCCCGGCAACAGCGCCGGGGCAGACCCATAGCGGAGGGATTCCATGGCAGGCTCGGTCAACAAGGTCATCATCGTCGGCAATCTGGGCCGCGACCCCGAGGTGCGCAGCTTTGCCAATGGCGGCAAGGTGGTGAACCTGCGCATCGCCACGTCCGAGAACTGGCGTGACAAGCAGACGGGGGAGCGCAAGGAGCGCACCGAATGGCATTCGGTCGCGATCTTCAACGAAAACCTTGCCAAGATTGCCGAACAATATCTGCGCAAAGGCTCCACCGTCTATATCGAGGGGCAGCTGGAAACCCGCAAATGGCAGGACCAGTCGGGCGCCGACCGCTACACCACCGAAATCGTGCTGCGCCAGTTCCGGGGTGAACTGACCCTGCTGGGCGGCCGCGGTGAAGGCGGCGGCGGTGGTGGTGGCGCACAGGGCGGCTACGATGATCGCGGCGGCTATGACGATTACGGCAGCGCGCCTTCGGGTGGCGGCTCGGGCGGCGGCGGCGGTGCGCGCGGCGGCGACCGCGCGCCCTCGGGCGGGGGACGCTCCGACATCGACGACGAAATCCCGTTCTGATCGCACGGCACCGTCAAACTGGTCTGCTCCGCAGGGCAAAGCCCGCGATCTCCACCAGCCGTTCCATGCGGGCGCGCACTGTGGCGCACGACAGGCAAAGGCTGTCAGCCAGGTCGGAAATCGTCGCGCGCCCGTCGCGGCGCAGCTTTGACAGGAGGCGGGTGTCGGTATCGTCGATTCTGCGCAGATCTTCTGCCGTTTTGATGGAACTTCTGTGCAGTCTGCACAGGTTTTCCCGTGAATCCACCAGCCATCCGCGCAATGCTGTTGCAAAGAAAAGGATCACATCATGCCATCGACCATTCTTATCGGCGCCCCGATCGACGCGGGCCAACGGCGGCCCGGCTGCCTGATGGGGCCAGCGGCCTATCGGGTCGCGGGTCTTGCGCAGGCGATCGGCGATCAGGGGCACAGCGTCCATGACTGGGGCGATCTGAGCTGCCCCGAGGTCGAGGCCCCGCCCTGCCCCAACCCGGCGGTCCATTCTCTGGCCGAGGTTCTGGGCTGGACGCAGATCCTGTCGGACAGGGTGGATGACGCGCTGAGCGAAGGCGCAATGCCGATCATCCTTGGCGGTGACCATTCGCTAGCGCTCGGTTCGGTGTCCGGGGCCGCCGCCCATGCCAGCCGCAACGGGCGTCCCCTGTTCCTGCTGTGGCTCGATGCCCATTCCGATTTCCACACCCCGCTGAGCACCACCAGCGGCAACCTGCACGGCACCCCGGTCGCCTATATCGCCGGTCGCGCCGGGTTCGAAGCGTTTCCCGCCTTTCCCGCCCCGGTCCCGGCAGAGCGGATCTGTCTCTTTGGCATCCGCTCGGTCGATCCGGCCGAACATGCGGCGCTGCTGGACCATGACATCGCCATCAATGACATGCGGGTGCTGGATGAACACGGCGTCGTCGCGCCCTTGCGCGCCTTTCTTGAAGGGGTGCGCGCGGCGGGCGGGATGCTGCATGTCAGTCTGGATGTCGATTTCCTCGACCCCGCCATCGCGCCCGCAGTCGGCACCACGGTTCCCGGCGGCACCACCCTGCGCGAGGCGCATCTGGTGATGGAACTGCTGCATGAGTCCGGGCTGGTCACCAGTCTGGATCTGGTTGAGCTGAACCCGTTTCTGGATGATCGCGGCATGACGGCGCGGCTGATGGTCGATCTGGTCGGGTCGCTGATGGGCAAAAAGGTTTTTGACCGCCCCACCCGCGCCAAGTGATCCGGCCTTCCCTGCGCGCCACACGGGCGCGCAGGGAAGATTGCTCAATGCGCCCGCGCCGGGCCGAACTGCCGTTCCACATTGCGCTTGTGCAGCAGGTATCTGGCATCGCTCAGCGAGATCAGCGAATAGAAGGCCGGCACCACGAACAGCGTGAAGATCGTGCCGATCAGCAACCCGGTAAAGATCACCAGACCCATCGCCTGCCGCGCCGCAGCCCCCGCCCCTTCGGCGATGATCAGCGGCACCATGGCAAAGACCATGGCGGCGGTGGTCATCAGGATCGGGCGCAACCGGGTTTTCGCGGCCGACACGATGGCCTGACGGCGTGACAGGCTGTGCTCCTCGCGTTGCTGGTTGGCGAATTCCACCATCAGGATACCATGCTTGGTGATGAGACCGATCAGCGTGATCAGCCCCACCTGTGTGTAGATGTTCAGCGTGCCCGCCCCCAGATACAGCGGCAGCAAGGCCCCGAAGATCGACAACGGCACCGACATCAGGATGATCAGCGGATCGCGGAAGCTTTCGAACTGCGCCGCAAGCACCAGATAGATCACCACGATCGCGGCGGCAAAGGCCAGCAGGATGGTGTTGCCCTCGGATTTCTCCAGCCGCGACTGGCCGGAATAGTCGATGAAGAACCCGTCGGGCAGCACCTCGGCCGCGATCCGCTCCAGTTCCGCCAGGGCCACGCCAGTGGACAGGCCGATCATCGGCATCCCCGACAGGGTCGCGGAATTGAGCTGGTTGAACTGCGAGATCGACGCCGCCGAAACGGTGGGCGTCAGGCTGACGACCGAAGACAAAGGCACCATCACCCCGGTGCCCGAGCGCACAAAGAACTCGCCCAGTTTTTCCGGGTTGTCGCGCCATTCGCGCGGCACCTGCGTGATCACATCATAGCTGTTCGAGTCGCGGTCAAACTGCGCCACCGCCCCGCCGCCGACCAAGAGGCCCAGCGTGGAGCCAATGTCGCTGACCGCCACACCCAGTTGTGCGGCGCGGTCGCGGTCGATCGTCACCCGCACCTGCGGGGCATCAAACGACAGACTGTTTTGCACCACGATGAACATGCCCGACTGCATGGCACGGGTGCGGATCTCATCGGCAATCTCCACCACCCGTTCCGGCGCATGGATCGACTGGATCACCATCGAAATCGGCAGACCACCGCCCGACCCGGGCAGCGAGGGCGGCGCGAAGACATAGCTTTGCAGCCCCGGCGTGCCGTCCAGAATCCCCTGCAACTGCGCCTGAATCTCCGCCTGCCCACGGGTGCGGCTGGCCCAGTCCTTCAGCGCCCAGATGTAGAAGCCGGTATTCCCGGCCCCGCCCATACCTGCGACCGAGAACGAGGTCTGCACCTCCTCGATCCCCGCTGTGCGACGGCTCACCTCTTGCGTAAAGGCGTCGGTATAATCCAGCGTTGCATAGCGCGGGCCGGACATGATGGCGAACAGCGCCCCGCTGTCTTCCTCCGGGGCCAGTTCGGAGGAGGTGTTCAGGAACATGAACCCGGTCGCGCCCAGAAGCGAGACCACCATCAGCATGGTGACAGGCACATAGTCCAGCGAGGAGGCCACCCGCCGCTCATACCAGTTGGCCAGCCCGCCAAGGGTGCGGTCCACGATGCGCTGGAACCGCCCCGGCGTGCCGCCGTGCAGCAGCCGCGCCGACATGGCCGGTGTGATGGTCAGCGCGACAATGCCAGAGATCACCACAGACCCCGCAAGGGTCAGCGCGAACTCGGCAAACAGCGCGCCGGTCAGCCCGCCGGTAAAGGCCAGCGGTGCCAGCACAGCGGCCAGCGTGATCGTCATCGCGACCACCGGGCCAGTAATTTCCTTCATCCCCTTGATCGAGGCGGCGGCAGGGGTCATCCCCTCATCAATGTGGCGGTGGATGTTTTCCACCACCACGATCGCATCATCCACCACCAGACCGATGGCCAGAACCATCGCCAGCAGGGTCAGCAGGTTGATCGAATAGCCCAGCACCAGCATGATGCTGCACACCCCGATCAGCGACAGCGGAATGGTGACGATCGGCATCAGCACCGACCGGAACGAGCCGAGGAACAGCAAAATCACCACCACCACGATCAGCACCGCTTCGGCAATGGTCTTGAATACCTCGGAAATCGAGGCGGAAATCGTCTCGGTGGAGTCGTAGACCAAAGATACGGTCATGCCGCTTGGCAGGGTCTGTTCCAGTGAGGGCAGTGCTTCACGGACGTTGGTGGCCACATCCAGCTGGTTTTCTCCCGGTGCCGGCACGATGCCGATAAAGATGCCGGGCTGTCCCGCGAAGGTCACGATCGCTTCGCTGGCCCCCGAGGCGAGTTCCACCCGCGCCACATCGCGCAGCCGCACCACGCCGCTGCCGCCCTGCCCCAAGGGTAGCGCACCAAAGGCTTCGGGGCTCTGGATGGTCGAGTCGAGGGTCAGCGAATAGGTAAAATACTCATTCTCGGTCTTGCCGGGGGCCGAAAGGAAGTTCGACGACCGGATCGACGCCATCACCTCGGACGCGGTGACCCCGCGCGCCGACAATAGCAACGGGTCCAGCCAGATCCGCATCGCGTATTTCTGCGCGCCCAGAATCTCCATCTGTGCCACGCCCTGAATATTGGTGACACGCGGACGCACCACGCGCTCCAGATATTCGGTCAGCTGTTCGGAGGTCATGTTGGGGTTCTGCACCGCCAGATACATCAGCGCAAAGGTCATGCCGGTGCCCTTGGCGATCACCGGATCTTCGGTATCCTGCGGCAACTGGCCCCGCACCTGCTGCACCTTCGACATCACTTCGGTCAGCGCGGTATCGGGGTCCGCCCCCAGTTTCATCTGCACCGTGACGACCGAGGCGGAGGGGCGCGAATCGCTGGTCACGTAATCAAGGTTTTCGGTGGTCGACACCGCTGCCGCGATTGGCGCGGTGACAAAGCCCTGAATGAGTTCAGGCGCGGCACCGGGGTAGATCGTGGTGATGGTGATCACACTTTCCTGCACCTCGGGGTATTGCCGCACCGGCAGGGAGAACATGGCAGCGAGGCCAAGAAACAGGATCAGCGCGGCCAGCACGCTGGACAGCACCGGGCGGCGGATGAAGATCTCGGAAAAATGCATCTACCGCTCCTTATTCGCTGGCCACTGGTGGCGACAGTTCCACCGAAGTGTCGATCACCACTTTGGCCATGTTCGACAGCCGGTTCTGCCCCGAGGTCACGATCTGATCGCCGGCCGCAATCCCGGCAATCACCTCGATCCGGTCGCCCGAGCGGCGGCCCAGCGTCACAAAGGCCTGTTCCACCTTCAGCCCGTCACCATCAGGTTTCACCACATAGATCGAGTCGCCATACAGGCTGGAGATCACCGCCGTCTGCGGCACGGTGATCACGCCCTTTTCTTCCGGCAGTGCCACCCGCACCCGCAGGAACTGGCCGGGAAACAGCCGCGCGTCCGGACTGTCCACCGCCGCGCGCACCGACACCAGCCGCGTGCGCGGGTCGACCTGCGGCTCGATCCCGGTGATCCGGCCCATCGCGTCAAAAGCGCCGACATCTGTGCTGACGCTGATGGCGCGGCCCAGATCGAGCGCGCCGATCTGCTGTTCGGGCACGGTGAAATCGACAAACATCCGGTCCAGATCCTGCAAGGTTGCATAAACCGTGCCGGGGGTCACATACTGGCCCACCTCCACCCGCGGAATCCCGATCACGCCTTCGAACGGCGCGGTCAGGGTCTTGGCATCCAGCGCGGTCTGCACCTGCGCCACCTGTGCGCGCGCGCTTTGCTCCTGTGCCAGAGCGGTTTCCACCGCATTGGCCGTCCCCACCCCGCGTTCGGTCAGCGTCGCCGCCCGCACCGCCTCGGTTTGCGTAACGCCAAGAGCCGCTTCGGCGGCGACAAGTGCTGCGCGCTCGCTGTCATCGTCGATCTGCAACAGCACCTGACCTTCGGTCACCCGGTCATTCGACGCAAAGCCGATCGCCTGCACCAGCCCGCCCGATTCGATCGCCAGATCCACCCCGCGCCCCGAAATCGCCGTGCCCACCGCATCAATCCCCGGTGTCCAGGTCACCGGGTCAACCATCTGCACCGTCACCGGCACCGGCGGCGGCACCCGTCCCGCCATGAACTGCGCGATCATGCCGTCCCGGAAATACTTGAACCAGACAATTCCGCCGACCACGAGGCCAAGGAGAAAGATCGCGATGATAAGCCGTTTTGCCATGGATGAAGCCTCGTTTCCAGCGGAAGCGCCGGGCCAAAGGGACATGACCCGCGCAGGATTTTGACCCCTCGTAGTGAACCTTTGATGGGGCAAGATCAAGACAACAGAAACAACCCGAGGGCGAACAAAGCTCTGCAAAAATGAACAGTTGCATCGCAGTTTTACGCGAGCCGCCGGGTTTTCAAACATGGACAGGGCGGCGTCACGTCCGTTGAGAGCACCGGATGTCACCGCCCTCCCCTACTGACAAAGCTGCGGCGTGCAGCGGCCAACACACGCACGGCGACAGGACCGGATTCAGGACGGTGCGGAACAGCCACAGTGATAACGCCTTGACCCCCTCTGAGAAAATATCTAATGAGTGCCGCACGAAGGCGGGTGGGCAGGCAGGCTATGCACCGGATTGCAAATCCGTGAAGATCGGTTCGATTCCGATACCCGCCTCCAGTCCCCTCTTTTCGATGGCCTACATTCGATCTTCGGCCAAGAAAATTCAATAAAATCAATCATCCCCTGAATTTCGGTCTCGGTGCATCTCGATGCGTCTCACTTGTGTGGGTATCGAAAGCGGGTATTCCTGAAAAAGCGAATACCCGCATACCCGCTGGAGCGATTCATGCCCCTATCAGATGCAGCATGCCGCGGCGCAAAGCCAGATCCGACCGGAAAACCTAGAAAGCTGCCCGATGGTGGCGGATTGCTGCTTTTCGTCTCGCCTTCGGGCGGCAAGCTGTGGCGGATGCGCTATCGGTTCGACGGGAAGGAAAAATTGCTTTCGTTCGGTGCCTATCCCGAAATCAAGCTGGCAGATGCCCGAGCCCTGCGTGACAAGGCCAAGCGGGCACTTGCTGAAGGGCGCGACCCTGGCGCAAATTCCAAGGCTGCACTGTCTGCGCCCATTGGCGACACCTTCGAAGCTGTCGCGCGGGAATGGATCAAGGCTCAGTCGGCAATCTGGACTCCTGCCCATAGCGCCCGCGTTCTGTCGCGATTTGAACGCGATGTGTTTCCCGCAATAGGCGCAACGTCCATTGCCGAAGTAACCGCCCCTGAGATTCTAGCCATGCTGCGCCCTGTCGAAGATCGTGCGCCCGACATCGCGGGACGCATCCGCATGACCACGAGCGCGATTATGCGCTATGCGATTGCCACCGGCAGGGCTTCCCGAGATCCTGCCGCAGATCTTCGCGGGGCATTGAAGCCGACTCCGCGCGTCAGGCACATGGCGCGGATCGAAGCCGGGGAGCTGTCAGACTTCCTGCAAAGGCTGTCGCGCTATGACGGCGAACCGCAGACCCGCTACGCGATTGAACTTGTCATGCACACCTTTGTTCGGACCAATGAACTTCGGTTCGGCAGATGGGCAGAGATCGACGGCGACGTGTGGCGGATACCCGGCAGCCGCATGAAGATGGGCCGGGACCATATTGTGCCCCTGACCCGGCAAAGTCTCGCCCTGCTGGCACAACTGAAAGAGATAGCCGGGGATTCGGAATGGATCGTGCCGGGCGGGCGCAGCGGCAAACCCATATCAGAAAACACTATGCTGTTTGGGCTTTACCGCCTTGGTTATCATGGGCGCGCGACGATCCACGGTTTTCGCGGGCTGGCGTCTACCGTCCTGAATGAAAGCGGGCTTTGGTCTGTCGATGCTATAGAAAAGCAACTCGCCCATGAACCGGCAAACAAAGTCCGTTCCGCATATAATGCTGCGCAGCTACTTCCTGAAAGAACGCGCATGCTTGCATGGTTTAGCGACTACATTGAAGCAGCGGCTAAAAGGTCAACTACCGACTTAACGAATCTTCTCAGCTAGACTTTCACATTAGAAGTGAAATAAGTCATTGAATGACTAGGATAATTTTCCAGAGTCGCCCTAGGCAGGGCGGCTTCTGTCTGTTACTTTATCACTAGGGTCGCGGCTCTATCACCGATGGCAATATCGCCAAAAGGATGGGCCGCAGCATTGTCGAGATGCCACGGCCCTTAAAACTTGGTGATGAAGTGAATCATAGTCCAAACGCGGCCCGCGTTCAAGGGGCGAAAACCTGTCTTGCTGTTCTGCTTGGCGATAATCCGGTAGAGTTTCCGAGGTCAAAGCAAGCGCTGGCGCTACAGGTT
Source organism: Paracoccaceae bacterium (assembly GCA_046296515.1). GTDB lineage: Bacteria > Pseudomonadota > Alphaproteobacteria > Rhodobacterales > Rhodobacteraceae > Pseudotabrizicola. The sequence continues at coordinate 675,481 of JBKBKR010000001.1, forward strand.
TCACGGCAAGGCATCCCAGTCTTCCCAGTCCACTTCCGTCCTATGAAAAACAATCCTGCGAAGCTTGAAAAGGTTCCGGCTATCAAAGGTTGGAAGGACGGCGCCGCATCAATCTTGGAAGCGCAAATTCTGGCGTGGTGGCAACAGTGGCCCAACGCCGAAGTAGGCTTTCCGACAGGCGCGATTACTGGAATTGCCGTTCTAGACTTGGACATGAAGGACGGCAAAGACGGCATCGCGGCATGTAGCGCCCGCGGTGTTGATCCCGACTCCGCGTCACCAATGATCGGCCAAACCCGCACGGGCGGGCGTCATCTCTACTTTCGACACAAGGAGGGATTGCGATGCAACACTGACCCGGAGTCCGGTATCGATGTGCGGGCGGATGACGGTTACGCTGTTATCTATGAGCCACTGCATCACCTGGACGTGCTGCCGGAATGGCCTGCTGCCTTTGTGCCCGCCCCGCGCCCACCGATAGAACAGCGCCCGCCCGAAGATATGTCAGAAGATGACTGGGCCGAGGTCGAAAGAGCCCTGACCTTCGCCCCTGCCGACTGTCCCCGCGATGACTGGCGGAATGTAGGCATGGCGTTGCATCATGCCGGCGCCGGTTCGGATGAGGCTTTTGCGATCTGGGCTGCCTGGTCGCGCACCGCGCTTCCGATCAATGTGGCGGGTGATCGTGAACTTGTGTCACAGTGGCGCAGCTTTGGTCGAAAGCAGATTGCCTCACCTGTGACGCTGGGAACGCTGTTCCACTTGGCTGAAGATAACGGCTATGAGCGCCCCCGGCTTGAAATCAGTCCAGATGACTTTGACGACCTGCCGCCCGCAATACCGATCACCGATCTTTCCGCCCTACTAGGTGTCACCCCGGCCGTTGCCAAACCTTCGCGGCTTACCTTCCTGTCACCTGCCAATTGCAAGGCCGCACCTTCCCGCGGCTATCTGATCAAGGGGCTATTCGCGCCCTACGATGTGGGTTGCATCTTTGGCGCGCCTGGTGCGGGTAAGTCGCTGTTGGCACCCTTCCTTGGTTATGCTGTTGCTCAGGGTCGGGAAGCGTTCGGGATGCGCACCAAGGCGGGTGGCGTATTCTATGTTGCTGCCGAAGATCCCATGGGGATGCGGGGGCGCGTGCGGGCTCTGGAAGCTGCACACGGCGATGCCCCTGACTTCAAGCTGGTGGAAGGCGTCTCTAACCTGCTGATGCAGGACTCGCCCGATCTGGCGGCACTGGTGGAGGCAGTCAAAGCTGAGTGCCCCGCCCTGATCTTTATCGACACCTTGGCCATGGCCTTTCCTGGGCTGGAGGAAAACGACGCAAAGGCGATGGGCCGCGTTGTGGCCGTCGCACGGCATCTTTCCCGATGGGGCGCAGCGGTCATCCTGATACACCATGATACCAAGGCAGGAGGGGCAACGCCGAGAGGTCATAGCTTATTAGACGGCGCCCTTGATGTTGCTCTGCATGTGAAGCGGGATGAAGGCGGAATCATTCGCGGCAAGCTGACCAAGAACCGCAACGGGACATGCGATCGGGACATTGCCTTCTGCATCGCCACGGAAGACGGCGACACCGATGAAGACGGGGACGTGATCACCTTGCCGCGCTGCGCCGTGATCATCGGAGGCAAACCTACAAAGATCAGGATGCCAACAGGTCAAGCTGGTGCCGCAATGAACATCTTGCAAGGTCTCCATAGCAATACCGGGGAAGCGAAAATCCCGAAAGCAGATTGGCGCAAGGCTTGTGCATCATCGGATGCCGTCTGCAGTAAAGATGACGATGCGCGGAAAAAGGCGTTCTACCGCGCGCTAGAGTTGCTTGTGCGAGAGGGGCACGTTCAAAGCGCAGATGGATTCTGCTGGATTACAGACGACTTTGACATGTTTCCGGCCAGTGACGGACAGGGACATTCGGGTGACATGTCACCCGGCGTCACCAAGGACAAGGACACTGTGGCTAGGGACGGACAGGGACACACCCCTTAGAGGGTGTCCCGTGTCCCTGCCGCCTGTCGAACGATGAAGGGAAAGAAGATGCAATCAAATCGAACTGCCAAACTCGGATGCGTCACAGCCGATCATCGCTTCAGACGCATTTCCGCCGAGGGTCCTACCTGGGGCCGGGCCACCGCGGGGAACTCAGACCGCAAAAGAAAAGGCTCTACAGTGATTCAGATAGAGGTGTGTCCATGATCGACTGCAATCCATCTTCGGGCACTAATCTTGCGTTATTGCTGGGCGACGATGCCACGCCGCCTGCCGTCTCGCCACAAGCACCTATTCCCGCCACGCTCGGCGAGGCTGAGGTATCCCGGCTTCTGGGCATCGGCGCTTCACGCCTTCGTACCCTGGCGCGCGATGGAGTGGCCGTGCGGGTTGGCAACGGTACCTATGACGTGCGCGCGACCCTGGCGCGCTATCTGGAGCAATTGCGCACCCATGCCGCCCGCGCCGGCAGAGCGCCCGAGGGGGGCGACGAATATAAGGCAGAGCGGGTCCTATTGGTCGCAGCGCAGCGTGAAGCGCAGGAAATGAAGAACGCTGTGATGCGCGGCGACCTGGTATCCGCTGAAGACGTAACGCAAGGCTGGGCTTCAATCCTTACCGATGTTCGGGCTGGCGTGTTGGCAGTTCCCGCACGGCTTGCTGACCTGACCCCGGATCAGCGCGGCAAGCTGGATGCCGAAATCAGACTCGCACTCGAAAGGCTTTCGCATGGCTGACCTGATGGAACTTCGCAGCGCGGCATTGGCAGCTTTACGGCCACCGCCCCGGATGCGCCTCTCGGAATGGGTAAATCAGGAAATGCGCCTGCCGGCTGGCGTCAGTGCCACGCCTGGCCCGGTGCGCTTGTGGAAGCCGCAGATCGGCATTGCTGATGCGATCGGAGATCCAGCCTATCAGCGCGTCAGTGTGGTCAAGGGCGTCAGAGCTGGCTATTCAACCTTGCTGGTCGCGGCTATTGCCAACTTCGCCAAGAACGACCCCTGCCCGGTCATAGCTCTATTACCGACTGAGAATGACTGCCGGAATTTTGTGGTCCGTACCCTGGAGCCGATCGCAGAGGTGACGCCTGCGCTTTCGGGTCTGTTTCGTGATGATTTAATTGCCGGAAGAAATACGATCCTGCAAAAGCGCTATCCGGGCGGCAGTTTTTTATGCACTCCGGCGAGATCACCGGGCAATTTAAGGGCTCACACTGCCAAGGTGCTGATCATTGACGAATGCGATTCGATGGAAATAACCGCCGAAGGTTCACCAATATTGCTTGCGGAGAAAAGGACTCTTTCATACTCGGATAGAAAAATCGTAATCGGCAGCACCCCTACTACATCTGAAACTTCGCTTGTAATGCGGGCCTTCGCTCAATCTGACCAGCGCATCTTTGAAGTGCCTTGTCCAGAGTGCGGCGACCGGCACGAAATCGTCTGGAAAGACATTCGTTGGCCGGAGGGTAAACCAAATGAGGCAGCGTGGTGCTGTCCGTCATGCGGATCTGTCGTGCCCGAGACCAAGAAATCCGCCATGGTCGAAGCTGGCGAGTGGCGCATCACGAAGCCGAAAGTTCGCGGCCACGCCGGATTTAGGTTCAATGCGCTGGTGTCGCTGATGGTAAACGCGGCTTGGGGCAACCTTGCGACGGAATTCTTAGCTGCGAAGCAAAACCCAGATGACCTACGCGTGTTCTGCAACACGATCCTTGCAGAGACCTGGGACGATAGCGCGGGCGATCTGCTGGACGAAGACGGGTTGCGCGGCAGAGCTGAACCTTTTGGACTATCCGCCATTCCTGAAGCTGTCCGGGTGCTGACGATCGGAATCGACATGCAAGACGATCGGGCCGAATGGGTTGCCGTAGGGCATGGCGAGTCCGAGATCTTCATTTTGGGTAGCGGCGTGATCTGGGGCAGGTATGATTCCGGCGATCTATGGCTTGAAGTTGATGACCTGTTAAGGATGCGCTGGCAGCACCCTTCTGGCGGCACTATCGGAGTCGATGCTGCGCTTCTGGACAGTTCGGACGGCGACCATCAACCGGCAGTCTATGCGTTCTGCAGCCCGCGGTTCGGGCGGCGGGTGGCACCATCAAAAGGCATGGCAGGTTTTTCGCGCCCGCCCCTGCAACGATCGACGGCAAAGGGTATCAGCCTGTTCATTGTGGGAGTCGATGCGGTCAAGAACCGGCTGTTCAACCAGTTGGGCGATAGCAACGGCATTCGCTTCAGTGCAGATCTTGAGGCCCGGTTCTTTGAAGAATTGACCAGTGAGCGGCGCATTGTGCGATACTCACGCGGGATGCCGATTCGAGCGTTTGAACGGATTCCCGGCCGAAGGGCTGAAGGTCTTGATGCTACGGTTTACGCCATCGCAGCGCGAAATCTTGTCAATGTGTCGTTGGAACGGCGGGGCGAAGAACTCAAAAGTGCAGCGGCACCAAAGGCACCGCCGCGTGTGATCAAGAGCCGTTGGCTTTCTGGGGAGAAATAGAGCGATGTTCAGGAATACTTTGTGCTCTATTGTGCTGTTAGTTCCCACCTGTGCAAGCGCCGAAGTCTCTGGAGTAAATGAAAACCTGACTGACAAACTTTGCCAAAATGTTGGTGACATGACTGTAGTCATTTATGCGATGCGAAGGGAGAGCGTGCCGCTGTCTTTTTTCATGGCAAGGGAGAGCAATACGGCACTGAGGGAAATAATTAAGAATGTATATAAAGCGCCAATTGCACATACTGATGAGATGGCGAACATCATCAGCGCCAGCTTGCGTACCGATTCTGAGATGATGTGTTATGAGAGCCCCGATTTGTTCTTGAATTGATGTTCGTCTGTAGAATTGCTCATTCGACCACCTCCCCACCGATCGCGTAGAGGAAGCCGACACCAAAGCCGGTTTCATCCTTTGCAGCTTCGCGGATAGCCCGCACCAGCGCAGGCAGGTTGCCTGTTGTCTGCGCTATCCGCATTGCATGGGCTGCGCAATCGCGGCCGTAATCGCATTGAGTCTGATATTCCATCTTCCTGATTCCTTCTGTTCCGGGAATCAAAGGATCACACAAAATATCCAGCAATCATAGGAACTTATGCCGTGAAAATGTCAAAGTAAAACGTGAATCTCACGTTAAAAGTGAAAGTCAGCGCCCCGACCGCATCGGCGCAATCATCGCCACATTGCCGGCCTGCAGCGCCCGAGCTGCAATTGCGATGACTTGGGCGGCAGCGTCCTGGGTTGCATCGGTCACGTCGCTGGAAAGCGACCAAAATGGAATCTTGTAATAATCAGCACCCCGGCGCGCTATCGCCACGCAAAGATTTGCGTCCTTTGGCCCTGCTTTAGCAAGTGTCACCCGTTCTTCAAGAGTTGCAGGCCGCAACCAGAAGTGCCGATCTGGAAATCTTGTGCTGTATCGGCGGTCGATGTTCGCAGAAGCGTCAAGGTTGATCATGTCGACTCCGTGGAAAGGTGGGCGGAGTCTGGGGAGGAGCCTTTCGCCGCGCCTTTTCGTTTGATGATGCAGCGGGGCAATCGAAACTGCCCCGCCACTTGGCAACCATCACCCCTCCAAGGGTCCGTTGAACCTGCCGCAGAATCGGTCTAGTGTCAACAGCTAGGGTTATTGACTCTAGTTAGTCAATCTGGCATTGACAGCTGAACTTCACCCGAGGGGCCGCTATGACCGATGAACAGCCGCAGATCCCACTTTTTGCCTATCCGCCAATCGGGCCGCGCCTGACCATCAAGGATATCTCGAATGCAATCGCTGCAGGTGGCGTGCCCTATCCCACTGCCAATGCGAGGGCGAAGATCTACGCCAAGCCCAAGGAAGACGGATCGACCCTGATCTATGTTCGGGAAACCGGACGCGCGACACAGCCCAACATCTATGAATTTTCCGACGCCGGGGCCGCTGTCGTGCTGTCGGCACTGCAGGACGCAGGCATTCAGGATCACGAGGTTCTTCGGGCGGCTTCAATGTCGCTCTACGGCTGGTCTGCCAAGGGCGATCTTCGCGACGGCAAATACGTCGAGCCGGGGCAGGTCCACAAGCCGCGCCACCCGATCGACCGCGCTGTCATCGGTGTCGGCTTCAAGGGTGAGTCGTGGCAGTTCCTTGTGAACATCTGGCGCGATGCGCAGACCGGGGAACGCATCGTTGATTGTGATCTGGTGCAGTTCGGTGATCCGTTTATTGGTCACCAGAATGTGCCCACCACAGCGATCGCGCAGGTCGGAATCGTCGTGATGCTCGACTCGGCTCTATTTCCGGTTGCGCGCCGCTTGCTGCCTGAGACAAGGAACTGAAGCCTTGGGCATCCTTTCGCGACTGTTCACCCGCCCTGCCGCCCCGCCCCAAGTGCGCCGCTTTGACGGTGCAGCCGGTGGCCGTCGCGGTTTTGGAATGGGGAGCTTTGGACGTGTCGGCACGGAAACCATGCTGGCAGGCCCGACGCTGCGCAAGCGTGCCCGATATGCCGCTGCAAACAACGCCTGGATTGCAAATGCAGTCGGCAACTGGACCGGGGCGCTTGTCGGTTCTGGCATCGTGCCGACTGCCGACGCCGCTGCAGTCAAGTCGTTCAACCTCTGGGCTGAAACTGCCGACGCCGATGGGCGCACCGATCTTTGGGGACTGCAGGCTGAGATTGCGCGCGGGCTGGTGATCGATGGTGAAGCCTTCGCGCAAATCGTCGACTCTGATGACGGGCCACGCCTGCGCCTGATCCCGCCCGAACTGGTGGATGAGTCCATGACCCGCGATTTGGGCGACGGGCGGTTCATAGTGTCGGGTGTAGAATTCAACGCCGATGGCACCCGCGCCGCATACCATATTTTACCGGCCCGTCCTACCGACCTATTCGCCACAACCGGAACGCCGGTGCGCATCGCGGCAGATGAGATCCTGCACGTCTTCAAACCGCTTGGCGCTGGTCAGGTCCGGGGTGTGAGCTGGCTAGCCCCGATCATTCTGCCCGCGAATGAGTTGGACCAGCTACAGGACGCTTGGGCCGTTGGCGCGAAGGTCGCAGCCATGCTGTGCGGCTTTGTGGTGAACCAGAACGCCACAGGTGGCGATGATCCATTTGAGGGGCAAGACCTGCCGAGCCTTGAACCTGGCACCCTGCAGCGACTGGCGGGCGGCTGGGATGTGCGATTTACTGCCCCGGCTCAGGTGTCGCAGGTTGACCCGCTTTTGAAGCTGGGCTTGCGGCAAATGGCTGCTGGCATGGGGATGCCCGAATACATGCTCTCTGGGGACTTAAGCGATGCCAACTATTCCAGCTTGCGCGCCGGCTTGCTGCCCTTCAGGCAACGTGTGGAGCAAGTGCAGTATCACTGCCTTGTGCCGCAACTGCTGAATCCGGTCTGGCGCATCGTGACCCGCTGGGCCGCTGCTGTCGGTGATCTTGCCGAATTCGAGTCCGACCCGCGCCGCTTCCTATCCTGCGAATGGCTGCCACCCCGCCCGCTACAGGTCGATCCTCTCAAAGATGTTCAAGCGACTGTCGCGGAATTGGAAGCGGGACTCACATCTCGCAAAAAGGCTGTTGCAGAACGTGGCTGGGCTCTGGCCGATCTTGATGCCGAAATCGCATCCGATGCTTTCCAGCGGCGCCCGGCCTCACCTGTCACCGATGACGCGGATGATGGGGAAGACTCCAAAGAACAAAAGGGAATCCAATCGTGAACAAACGCTTCACTGCTGATCCTCGCAAGGCCACTCACTTCACCCCGGAAGCAATCCCCAGGGTTGAAATCGCCCGCGCACCGCTGGCCGATACCGTCACTCGGGCCGCTTCATTCCAGCCCACAACCTTTGACGAAAATGCGCAGACCATCGAAGCCGTTGCCAGCACCTTCGCGGACGTGATGCGCAGCGACAAGCGTGGGGCCTATGTGGAACGCCTTGACCCTGCCGGCCTCGACCTGACCGACCTGGACGGCGCCCCGGTTCTCGACGCGCATCGGCAGGGCACCGCACGCGACGTGCTGGGCATCATCACAGGGCACCGCCTGGAAGCGGGACGGCTGATTGTCAGTATCCGGCTGTCTCAGGCTGATGATGCGCGACCCGCGATTCAGCGCATTCGTGAAGGCGTCTTGCGGGGCCTGTCGATCGGCTACCGCGTCACCCGCTGGGCCGAGTCCACCGACCCGGAAACGAAGACCCGCATCCGCACCGCCGCCCGCTGGTCGATCCACGAAGCAAGCGCGGTTGCCGTGCCCGCAGATCCACAATCCCGATTCAGGAGTGAACCCATGCCCAAAGATCAAATTGAAAATACCGAAGACCGCGCCGCGCTGATTCAGCGGTGCCGCACCGCGCACCCCGCCTTGTCCGACGAATGGGCAACGCGGATGGAAGAGTCGGGCGATGTGCTGACAGATGCCGAAGTGATCGACGATGCCCGCGAAACCGCGCTGGCAGCGCGGCAGAAGCGCACCGCACCGACGATCCGCACCCATGCCCCGGCGAATGATGACCCGGCAGTGATGCGCACCCGCCAAGCCGAGGCCATGGCCTGCCGGATGATGGGCACTACCCCCAGCGATGCAGCCCGGCCATTCATGACCATGGGCCTGCAGGACTTCGCCCGCGATGCGCTGGCAACGGCTGGTGTCGCTGTCCGCAACCTGGGCGCGGAAGAAACCTTGACCCGCGCCATGCACACAACTTCGGACTTTCCCGAACTGCTGACGGCATCGGGGAATCGCGTTCTGGCAAACGCCTATCAGGTTGCGCAATCGCCCCTGAAAAGCCTTGCCCGGCAGCGCACCGCGTCTGACTTCCGCGCCATGTCGATCCTGAAAATCGGCGAATTCAGCGGGCTTCAGAAGGTCACGGAGTCCGGCGAGATCAAAGCCATGACAACCGGCGAGGCCAAGGAAGGATACAGCCTTGAAACCTTCGGCGGCACATTCGCTTTGTCGCGCAAGGCATTGATCAATGACGATTTGTCGGCTTTCGCGCGCTGGGGCGAGATGATGGGCCGTGCCGCGGCCGAAACCGAAGCTGCGCAACTCTTGGGCCTGCTGAGTGCAAACAGCGGTGCCGGTGTCACGATGGATGATGGCGCGCCATTGTTCCATGCAGACCACGGCAACCTGTCAGCCACCGCAGATAGCCTGAGCGAAAGCGCCCTGAGCGCGGCACGGCTTGCCATGCGCACGCAGAAGGGACTCGACGGAAAGACACCGATCAATGTTGTTCCGCGCTATCTGCTTGTCGGGCCGGCGCTGGAAACGGTGGCCGAAAAGCTGCTGGCTTCGATCTATGCGGCGACCACCGATGATGTGCAGCCAATCCGCCTTTCGCTTCTGGTGGAGCCCCGGATTACTGGCGACGGCTGGTATGTCTTCGCAGATCCGGCAACCGCGCCCGTGCTGGAATATGCCTATCTGTCCAGCGCACCGGGGCCGCAACTGTCCAGCCGCGATGGGTGGGAAGTGCTGGGCCGAGAATTCCGCGTGGTTCTCGACTTCGGCGCAGGTGCAGTCGATCACCGCGGCGCCTATCGGAATGCAGGCTGATGGCCAGCGTTTCCCAGCTTACAGAGTGGCGGGACCGGCTTCAGTCGGCCCGCTACAGCGGCACCCGCGCGGTGCAGGACGCAACCGGCGAACGGATCGAATACAAAAGCGACTCCGAGATGGCGCGCGCCCTTGCCGCGATCGACGCCGAAATTTCCCAACTTCAAAAACGGCGGCTTTCAATCATCCGCTTTCAGACCAGCAAAGGACTGTGACCAATGGCACGAAACTTCATTCAACCCGGTGACACGCTCACCATTCCCGCCCCGGCTGCCGTCGCATCGGGTTTCCCGGTCATCGCCGGCGACATCAAGGGCATTGCCCAAGGTGACGCGGCAAGCGGTGCGCCTGTAGATGTGAAGTGCAGCGGCGTTTGGGAACTGCCCAAGGTTGGCGCGAACGCCTTCACACTGGGCGCGAAAGTCTACTGGGATGATGGCGACGAGCTGGCCACCACCACGGCAACGGACAACACGCTGTTGGGCGTGGCCGTCGCGGCAGCCGGTGCCAGCACCGCAACAGTGATGGTGCGCCTGTCGGGCTTCTGAGGCTTTCAATAATCGCGACCAGATCGGCGGCGGGGTGTTTACTCTGCCGCCGCTTCATTTCTGGTAGATGGGCTATAGTCTATTTTCTGCGTGACAGAATCGCCACAAGTGAGGAAATAGCGCACAATCAATCTTCGCTGGGGGTATTTGCGTGGGTATATTTTTCGTAATTTCGTTCAATATCAATGCGATATGGTAGCGATACCCGCCTCCAAGTCTTTTCAATCACTTAACGGAACTTCTCCGCGCCTTCGGGCGGGCGTTTTGCAAGATGTTTTGCAAATCTGTTCACGCTCCACCCGGTTTCGCAGCGGTCAGGGCCGCGAGAACAGTGTCGGATTCGCCGGGTGCGATGCGTGCATGGTGCTCAACAACAGTCTGCGCAAGGGTCAGGCCCGGCATCGAACAGACGGGTTTTCGCCGTTCCACGGCAGTCGGGCAGCCGCAGACCCTCAGGCTACCCGGCTTTCCGACGATACCGCGTGACAGGCTTAGGAGTGGTGGTGCCTTCATTGCCTGACCAGTGCCACCCAGCAGGATCAGGCGTTGATCCGGTGGCGTAGCGTCAGTCGGATCAGCAAGGGATGGCGTGATCGGAACAGGGGCAAGGCGCTTTCGCTTCTCAGTTCTTGCGCGCAAGCGCCGCCCCGACCGGCGTGGTCCCGACCAATGTTCCCTTACCCCCAAACCCCCACGAACTCCCGCCATTCCCCCTTGCTCATGCCCGAGTCCGCCTGCTCCACAACTTCCCCCGCCAGCCGCCGTTTCAGCACCGCCACCCCCTTCGCACTCAGGCTTACCCCGCCCATCCGGTAATCCTCGAACGCGCCGTAGGCCAGTGGCACCCAGTCCTTGACGCAGGCGGCAATCGCCTCGGCATAGACCCGGATCTCGTATTGCGCATGGGCATCCGCCCGCAGACGAAGGAAGTGGAACAGGTTGTGCAGGTCGGTTTTCCAATACCATTGGGTATAGGTGTTCATCGGCAGGTTCATCCGCGCGAGCTCGCGCGCCAGCCCCTGCTGGGGAGTTCCGTCAGGTTGGGCCTCGCTCAGCATCGCCTCATAGCTGTCAAACGCCTGCCCCGCATCGCGTTTCAGGATCTCCAGCACCCGCGCCGCCTCAGCCCCCTGCAACACCTCGCCCCGGCCCTGATTGTTGACCGTGCTTTGCGCGGCCAGCTGGTCGGGCGCGGGCACATAGAATTCCCGGTCCAGAATCGAATAGCGGGCGGAGTATTCGTTGACGTTGGCGGTGCGGTGGCGGATCCACTGGCGGGCGACAAACACCGGCAGTTTGACATGCAGCTTGATCTCGCACATCTCGAACGGGGTGGAGTGCCAGTGCCGCATGAGGTAACGGATCAGCCCCTCGTCATTCGACACATGTTTGGTGCCCGCGCCATAGCTGACCCGCGCGGCCTGCACGATGGCCGCGTCATCGCCCATATAGTCGATCACCCGGATAAAGCCGTGATCCAGCACTTCATGCGCGCGGTAAAGATGCGCCTCCATCCCCTCGGACACCGCCCGCAAGGTCTGGCGCGGGGTGGCGCGGGCTGCGTCGATTTCAGAAATCTGGTCAGGGGAAAGCGGCATGGGGCTGGCCTTTCGAATCCGGGCGTTCACTACATGTGGGCATCATTGGCGCGCAGGATACGAGAGGTTGGGGAACCCTCGCAAGGGTGCGCGGCAAATCTGCACCACGCGAGTCTGGAGAAGCATGGATTCATTGACACAATGACGTGAGACGGGCAGTTTTATCCACAAAAGAACACTTATAATCGAGCAGGTAATCATGAATTGGCGTGTGATCGCGGCCCTTGCGGCCGGTCTTGCCGTTGCAGGTTGTGGCGGAAACCCTTTCGACAACGCGCCCGAATGTGGCGGCAACCCGCTTGCCGGTGGGCCGGGCTGCACCCCCGCCCCGACACCGACGCCCACGCCCACCCCTGAAGGCGGGCCGGGCGCCTTGCCGGGCACCCCCGCCCCCGCCGCCAATACCCCGATCACCCGCTATGAAGCGCTCGATGAGGGCACAGGCAACGGCTATGCCCAAGGGTTCACCTTTGATGCGGTCAGTAACACCTATACCGTGGACAACCTAGCGTTTGACGGCGGCAATGACTATCGCAAGCGCCTTGGACAGCCGGTGGACAGGCTGGGCGGATATGAGGTCTATGAGGCGGCGGCGGAGGTCCGCGACCCGCAGACCGGCGTTGCCATCCCGCAGTTCCAACACAAGATGCTCGCCGGGGTCAGCAGCACCGGCCGCACAGAATTCGCCATCGTGCGCACCGGGGCCTACCGCGACTATGGCTTCGGCGGCTTCATCATCCGGCGCAACGACACCTTCGTGCGCCCGCCAACCACACCCGACATCCCGCGTGACGAACGGCAGGCCGCCTATTCCGGCAACTACGCCGCCATCCGGGATTTCAAGGGCAGAAGCGGTCTGGAATACGCGACCGGCACCATGGAAATCGCCATCGACTTCGAGGATTTCAACCGTGGCGATGCGGTAAAGGGCAGTGTCCGGAACCGGCAGATCCTGGACGCAAACGGCAACAACATCACTGCCTCGGTCCTTGCCGCAATGGATGCGAAGTTCGACAAGAACGGCACAGGCCCCGGCTCCACCCAACTGCCTGCCCTGTTGTTCAAGGTCGGACCGGGCGCGATCAATGCCAATGGCGAAATCGGCGGCCTGCTCGACAGCACGGTGTTCGACTACAACGGCGACCGCCCCCGCGTGGTCGGCTATGAGGCCGGCAATTACTACGGCATCGTCTCCGGCCCCAATGCCGATGAGGTGGTGGGCGTGATCGTGATCGAGGCGGAAGATCCGCGCATTGATGGCGTGACAGTGCGCGAAACAGGCGGCTTCATCCTTTACCGGCCATGATCGCGCTGAAATCCGGCGAGAGGCGCGGCTGCGGTCACTGGGTTGGTCAGACCCTGGCGGCGGCTCTGCTGTGCCTCGGTTTCGCGGCCCCCGTCACGGCCAAGCCGCTGGTGCTGACGCCGGAGGGCATGGTCCAGATGGCGGTCACCCTGCTGGACCGCGGATACCCCGAGCAGGCTGCGCGCTTTGCCGATGCGCTGCTGCAACAGAACCCGAAGGACGCCACCGCGCTTATCCTCAAGGCGCGGGCCGAGCGCGACATGGCGCGCTATCCGCAATCAGTTGCCACCGCGCGCATGGCGTGGACATCGGCGGACCTGCCGCGCGAACGCTACGGTGCCGCGCTGGCCGTCGCACAGGCGCTGGCCTCCGACGGTCAGAAACTGCGCGCGCAGGTCTGGCTGCGCCGCGCCATCGAAACCGCCCCCGATGAAACCGCCCGCGCGATCGCCGTGCGCGACCTGCGCTATGTGCGCAACCGCAGCCGCCTGTCGCTGCGCTTTGATCTGTCGGTGCGCCCCTCGTCGAATGTGAACGGCGGCACCTACGAGCGGATGATCGACTTTCTGGGCATCCCGCTGACCATCTCGCCCGACAGCCGCGCCCTGTCCGGCGGGGCGGTTCAGGCCGCCGTGACCGCGCAATACCGCCTTGCCGAAAGCCAAGCGGCCAAGACCGACCTGCGTTTCGGGATTGTTCAGCGACAGGTCTGGCTTTCATCCTCTGCCAAAGCAGCGGCCCCCATGGCCCGGCCCGGCGACTATGCGTTTGCCGCCTATGAAATCGGCCTCGATCAGACCTGGAAACTGCCTGCCCTGCAGGCCGAGGCCACCGCCTCGGTCACCCTGGGCCACAACCGCTATGGCGGCGCACCGATGTCGGACTATGCCCGGCTCGATCTGGATCTGTCGCGCAACTTCTCGGCGCAACTGTCTGGTCAGGCCGGGATCAGCGTCGAACGGCAGCAGCGCACCGACAACCCGCTGCGCTCGGCCACGGTGCTCGGTGCCAATGCCAGCATGTCCCGGCGCTTGCCGGGTGGCGACCGGCTGTCATTCTCGCTTGATCTGCGCGACACCAGCTCGGATGCCGACAGCATCGACCACCGGGCCCTGAGTGCCGACGTGCGCTGGACCAAGGCCGCGCCCGTCCTTGGCCTTGGTGTCTCGACAACCCTTGGGATCGAAGCGCGCGACTATGCCCGCGCCGCCCTCAGCCCCGGCGGACGCGAAGACCTGACGCTGAGCGCGCAAGCCAACCTCTCCCTGCAGAGCCTCGACTACATGGGTTTCATGCCGGTCGTTTCAGTGAAGGCAAGCGAGACCCGGTCCAACCTCCCGCTCTATCGCTCGCGCTCGCTGGGCATCGGGCTGCAGGTCCAGTCAAAGTTCTGATCCGTCAAGCTTCCGCCCTCGCCTTTCCCGCCATCCGCGCTAGGATGCAACTCAACAAATCGGGAGAAAGATGATGGCACTGAAATACCTCCACACCATGGTCCGGGTTCTGGACCTGGAGGCCTCAATGGCCTTCTACCGCCTGCTCGGGCTGGAAGAAACCAAACGGCACGAAAGCGAACAGGGGCGGTTCTCGCTGATCTTCATGGCCCCGCCCGGCCAGCCGGATTGCCCGGTGGAGCTGACATACAACTGGGACGGCGACGATGGCCTGCCGTCCGACAGCCGCCATTTCGGCCACCTGGCCTATGAGGTGGATAACATCTATGCAACCTGTGCCCATCTGCAGGCCAATGGAGTGCTGATCAACCGCCCCCCGCGCGATGGCCGCATGGCCTTTGTGCGCAGCCCCGACAACATCTCGATCGAGCTGCTGCAAAAGGGCGAAGCGCTTGCCCCTGCCGAGCCCTGGGCGAGCATGGGCAATACCGGCCACTGGTGATCCCGGCGGCCCCCCCCGGGGGCTGTGTGACCGCCAGCTCAGCGGTTTCTTGAACCGATGGCGAAACCGCTGAGCTAAGCCGAGAGTATCTGTGAAAGCAGCAACGCAAGGCGCAGCCCTTTACCTTGCTGCTTGTCAAATACTCCCGCCGGAGGCTCCTGCCCCCTCCCCCGGCGTAGCGCTACAGGATCAGCGCCGTCCGGGCCGCAACTTTCACCATCGCCTCTTCGATCTCATGCCAGGCGGTGCGCGCCATCGAGCGGAAGGTCAGCAGGGTAAACGCGCCCGCCCCTTCGACAATCACGATCAGCGGCAGATGGTTCAGCGCAGAACGGAACGCCTGCCCCCGCGCGGTTGCGCGCAGATCCAGTGGCACCAGCCGCGCCAGCACATCCACAGACTGCGCGCCTGACAGCGACAGCGTCACCCAGCCGTCGGATTGGTCGGTAACCGTCGCCGCCAGCCCCTCCGGCGCGGCAGCGCCGATCAGAAAGGCCATGTCGCGCCCGGCCCAGACCAGCCTTGCGCTCTGCGTTTCTGTCACGCTGTTCGGTGCGGGAAAACCCATGCCAAGCGCCCGGCCCACCACCGCCGCCTGCCCCGGCCATGGCGCGATGCTGGTGATCTGCGGCATGTCCGCTTCTGCCAGCGTGGTGCCGGCATGGGTGACAGGGGCCGCGCCCAGCGCGGGTTTGGCGATCAGATCAGGCACGCAGCTTCTCCCCCTTCGGGTCATGAAACACCGGGTCGGTGACGGAGCACAGGACATCCACGCCACGCAGCCGGTCCACCAGCCGCACCGTCTCGCCATGCCGCGCGCGGCCATTCTTCAGAAAGCCAAGCGCCAGATGGCTTTGCAGCACCGGCGAATAGCCGACCGAGGTGACATAGCCCGCCGCGTTCTCCCGCGTCAGATCTGCGCCTTGCGCAAACAGATGCGCCCCCGCCGTCAGCGCGGAGTCGGTCAACGGTGTCAGGCCGACCATCTGCTCGCGCGCTGGCCCGGTCATGCCTTCGCGCATGGCGGCGGCCTTGCCGATACAGTCCTTCTTGCCGCTCACCATCCGTTCCATGCCGATGTCAAAGGCGGTTGTGCGACCATGGATCTCGGCATGGGTGATGAAGCCCTTCTCGATCCGCAGCACATTCAGGGCCTCCATCCCGTAAAGCCCGCCCCCCATGGTCTCGGCCCTTGCGGTCAGGTCACGGAACAGCGCCTCGCCATAGCGGGTGGGCACCGCCAGCTCATAGCCCTCCTCGCCGGAAAACGAGATCCGGAACAGCCGCCCTGCCACACCCTGCACCGTGACGGGCGCGCAGCCCATGAAGGGCAGATCCGGCGCATGCCCCAAGGCGCTGGCGACCAGATCGCGCGCCAAAGGCCCGGCCACCGCAAACTGCGCCCATCCTTCCGTTACCGAGACAAACCGCACCTGCCACGTCGCGCAGAACGCCTGATGCACAAAGTCGAGATGCCGCATAACCAGCCCGGCGGCGGCCGTGGTGGTGGTCATCAGCCAGTGATCCTGTCCCAACCGCGCGCAGGTGCCGTCATCCAGCACATGCCCATCCTCGCGCAGCATCAGCCCATAGCGCACCTTTCCCACCGGCAGGGTGGAAAAGATATTGGTGTACACGAAATCAAGGAACCGCCCTACATCCGACCCCTGAATGTCGATCTTGCCGAGGGTGGACACATCGGTAACCCCCACCGAACTGCGCACCATCGTCACCTCACGGTCACAGGCCTCGCGCCATGTCGCCTCCCCCGGCTTCGGGAAATAGCCTGGCCGATACCACAGCCCCGCCTCCACCATGGGTGCTGCGCGATCACGGCTGGCCTGATCGCTGGTCAGGAACCGCTGCGGCGCGAAGCCGGCCCCGCGCCCCCCGGCCCCCATCGCGGCGATCGACACCGGCGTATAGGGCGGGCGGAAGGTGGTGGCGCCGGTCTCGGCAATCCCGCGCCCCGTCGCATCGGCCAGCACCGCCAGCGCCGCCACGTTGGAGGTCTTGCCCTGATCCGGCGCCATCCCTTGCGTGGTATAGCGCTTCATATGCTCAACCGAGCGGAAGCCCTCCTGCGCGGCCAGCGCCACATCCTTCACCGTCACATCATTGGCAAAATCCAACCACGCCCGCCGCTTGCCCGGCACCGCCCAAAGCGGCGCAATCCGGTAGGGCGCGTCCTCGGCCTGCGGCAGATCCACAGCTCCCGGATCGAACCCCAAAGCCGAAAGGCTGGCCCGCGCCGCCTCCGCCCCCGATGCCAGACAGCCATGGGTGGAAAACGAGCCACCCGCCGCCCCCGCCACCAGCATCCCCGGCACCGCACCCTCCACCGGCACAAAAGCCGCAAGCTCTTCCGACCAGCGCGGACGCCCGTTCAGATGACAGGTCAGGTGCAGCGCCGGGTTCCAGCCGCCCGAGACGCCCAGACAATCGGTTTCCAGCCGGAGCTCTCGCCCACCGGCACGCACCATGATCTCGCGCAGCCCCATCCGGCCCCGCGCCCGCACAACCTGCGCGCCCTTGTGCAGCGTGATCCCCGGCTCGTCCGGCGCATCCGCACGGCTGTCGATGATCGCCGCCACCTCCACCCCCGCCGCCATCAGACTGCGGGCCGCGCCGCGCAGGCTGTCATTGTTGCCGAACAGCACCACCCGCTTGCCAGGGCTCACGCCATAACGGTTCAGATATACCGGCAGCGCAGAGGCCAACATCACCCCCGGCCGGTCATTGTCCTCAAACGCGATCGAGCGTTCCAGCGCGCCCGCCGCCAGAACCGAGCGCCGGGCGACAATGCGCCAGAAGCACTCGCGCGGCAGGTTTGGGCGGGGCTTGCGGTGCAGCCCCACCCGCTCCAGCGCGCCGTAAGTGCCGTCATCATAGGCCCCGGTCACGCTGGTCCGGCTCATCAACCGCACATTCGGAAGGCCCGCCAGTTCGGCCAGCACCCGTGCAACCCATTCCGCGGCAGGCCGATCGTCAATCACACCCTCATCCGACAGCAACCGCCCGCCCGGCTCGGATGACTCGTCAGCCAGGATCACATCCGCCCCGGCGCGCCCTGCGGTCAAGGCCGCCATCAACCCCGCAGGCCCGGCCCCTATCACCAGCAGATCGCAATGCGCCCAGGCTTTCTCGTACACCCCCTCATCATGCCGCCCCGACAAACGGCCCAGCCCCGCCGCCCGGCGGATCAACGGCTCGTAGAGCCCCTCCCAGAACCGGCGCGGCCACATGAGGGTCTTGTAGTAGAACCCCGCCGACAGAAAGGGTGCCGCCAGATCATTCATCTCCAGAAGATCAAACCCCAGCGACGGCCAGCGGTTCTGGCTGCGCGCCTCCAGCCCCTCGAACAGCTCCTGCACCGTGGCGCGCGTGTTGGGCGTCTGGTTGGCGGGCCCGACAATCTCCACCAGCGCGTTGGGCTCCTCCGACCCGGCGGTCAGGATGCCGCGCGGGCGGTGATACTTGAAACTGCGCCCCACCACCCGCACATCATTGGCGATCAGGGCCGAGGCCAGCGTGTCGCCCTTGTAGCCCGCGTAAGCACGCCCATCGAAGTGAAAGGTGACAGGCCGCGTCCGGTCGATCCGGCCCTTGCCGTCAATCCTCATTCCACACCCCCCGAAGCACTCGTCCCGGCGACGCTTTCAACCAAGACAATCGCATGCGTCACCGTATTGCGGGTCACCTTCAGCCAGGAACAGCAGCCCTGCTCGTGATACCAAAGATCCTGCACCACCCCCGCCGGATTGTCGCGGTTGTGCAGATAGTCATTCCAGGCCTGTGGAGGCGCATCCGGCGCGGGCCGCTTCAGATACTCCGCCGCCCCGTAGTAATAGAACTCGCGCCGGTCGCGCGGGCCGCACAGCGGACAGGTCAGGCGCATGACGGGGTGTCCTTTGTGGCAGATGGCGAAAAGGGGCTCCGCCCCTCGGGCTGCGCCCTCACCCCGGAGTATTTGGGCCAATATGAAACACAACCGGATTTCATCTTGGCAAAAATACTCCCGCCGGAGGCATCCGACAGGTGTGGCAGGTGCGAGATTGGCAAAACCGGCTCCCTCCTCAATGCAGATTGTGCTGGCTGCCGGTGCCCTCTTCATCAAGAAGATGGCCGGTGGCAAAGCGGTTCAGGCGGAAGCGGGCGGCGATGGGGTGGCTCTCCCCCGTGGCCATCAGGTGGGCCATACACCAACCCGATGCGGGCACGGCCTTGAAGCCGCCGTAGTTCCAGCCCGCATCAACGAACAGCCCGTCCACCGGCGTGCGGTCGATGATCGGTGATCCATCCGGCGTCATGTCCATGATCCCGCCCCAGGACCGCAGCACCCGGGCGCGGCCGATCATCGGCATCAGCGTCATCCCCGCCTCCATCACATGCTCCACCATCGGCAGGTTGCCGCGCGCGGCGTAGCTGGCGTAAAAGTCGAGGTCGCCGCCGAACACAAGGCCCCCTTTGTCGGACTGGCTGATATAGAAATGCCCCATGCCGAAGCTGATGACATGGTCGATCACCGGCTTGAGCCCCTCGGTGACAAAAGCCTGCAGGATATGGCTCTCGATAGGCAACCGCAGCCCCGCCATGGCGGCGACCTGACCAGAGCGGCCAGCCACCACCATGCCGACCTTCTTCGCCCGGATCACGCCACGCGTGGTCTGCACGCCCGTTACCCGGTCATCCACAATATCAATCCCGGTCACTTCGCAATTCTGGATCAGATCAACCCCGCGCCGGTCTGCTGCGCGGGCATAGCCCCAGGCCACCGCATCATGCCGGGCGGTGCCGCCGCGCGGGTGCAACAGCCCGCCATAGATCGGGAAGCGGGTGTTGTCGAAATCCAGATAGGGCAGCAGCTCGCGCACGCCGTCGCGGTCGAGCAGCACCGCATCATCGCCCTGGTTGATCATCGCATTGCCGCGCCGCGCAAAGGCGTCGCGCTGGCCGTCGGAATGGAACAGGTTGATCAGCCCGCGCTGCGAATGCATCACGTTGTAGTTCAGATCGGCCTCCAGCCCTTCCCACAGTTTCAGCGAGTGGCTGTAGAATTCGGAATTGCCGGGCAGAAAGTAATTCGCCCGCACGATCGTCGTGTTCCGCCCGATATTGCCAGAGCCAAGATAGCCCTTTTCCAGCACCGCCACATTGGTCAGCCCATGGTTTTTCGCCAGATAATACGCGGTAGCCAGCCCGTGCCCGCCGCCGCCGATGATCAGCGCGTCATATTCGTCCTTCGGGGCCGGATCACGCCAGGCCGGTTTCCATCCGGTGTTGCCGAACAGACCCTGGGCAATGACCTTGAAGCCGGAATAGCGCATGGCAGACCTTTCCCTGACGCGGGTATAGAACCCGGTCGGGCGTAGATTGGCAAGGATCGGGCGCAGCACCTTGGTCATCCGCGACACCCTGTGTCGCGGATGACCAAGTCAGATCAAAGGCCCTCAGATCACAGCCCCTTGGAGCGGTAGGACTGCGCCACCCGGCTGATCGAGACGATATAGGCCGCCGTTCGCAGGTCATCGACATCATCGCGCCCGTGCCACACCTCGCGCATCGCCTGATAGGCGGTGCGCATGGTGTCATCCAGACCCGAGCGCACCAGTGCCAGCTCGTCCGATCCGGTCAGGAACTTTTCCTTGAAATTGGGCGACAGGGTCCAGCCCAACTGCTGGTCATTCGACAACCGCTCCAGTTCTTCGACCAGAATACGCGAGCGCGCTTCCTCGGCGCGGCGCTGCATCCGGCCGAAACGGATATGCGACAGGTTCTTGACCCATTCGAAATAGGACACCGTCACACCACCGGCGTTGGCATACATGTCGGGGATGATGACCACACCCTTTTCGCGCAGGATCTCATCAGCGCCAAAGGTGACCGGGCCATTCGCCGCCTCGACAATCAGCGGGGCGCGGATGCGGGCGGCATTGTCCATGTGGATCACGCCTTCCAGCGCGGCGGGGATCAGGATGTCACACTCCGCCTCCAGGAGCGGGGTGCCGTCTTCGACAAAGGCCGCCGAAGGATAGCCCTGAATCGTGCCGTGTTTCACCATCCATTGCCGGATGTCCTCAATGTTCAGCCCCGCCTCGTCCTGCAGGGCACCGTCGCGTTCGATGATGGCGGTGATCTTGCAGCCGTCTTCCTCGGACAGGAACTTCGCCGCGTGATAGCCCACGTTGCCCAGACCCTGCACGATCACCCGCTTGCCCTCCAGCCCGCCGGTCAGACCGGCCTTGGCCTTGTCTTCGGCGTGGCGGAAGAATTCCTGCAGCGCGTATTGCACGCCGCGCCCCGTCGCCTCCACCCTGCCCTGAATACCGCCCGCATGCGGCGGCTTGCCGGTGACACAGGCATTGCCGTTGATGTCGGTGGTGTTCATCCGCTTGTACTGGTCGGCGATCCAGGCCATCTCGCGCTCGCCCGTGCCCATGTCGGGGGCGGGCACGTTCTGCGCCGGGTGGATCAGATCGCGCTTGATCAGCTCATAGGCGAAACGCCGGGTGATCAGTTCCAGCTCATGTTCTTCCCAGGCGCGGGGGTCGATGCACAAGCCGCCCTTCGATCCGCCGAAGGGGGTTTCCACCAGCGCGCATTTATAGGTCATCAGCGCCGCCAGCGCCTCCACCTCGTTCTGGTTGACCGACAGCGCATAGCGGATGCCGCCCTTGACCGGCTCCATATGTTCGGAATGGACCGAGCGATAGCCGGTAAAGGTCTCGATCTTGCCGCGCAGGCGCACACCAAAGCGCACGGTATAGGTCGAGTTGCACACACGGATCTTCTGCTCCAGCCCGGGGCTCAGGTCCATCAGCCGCACGGCGCGGTTGAACATCAGATCCACTGACTCCCGGAAACTCGGTTCGCCATCCTTGTTCATGCCATCCCTCCTGTCAGGCCGGGCGCAACGGACTGCGCCCATGCCCCAGCCTAACGCCAGTTTGTGAACAGTTCATCGCAAAAAACTGCCGGGTGAATGACGAAAAAACGAATCGATTCGTAGTGACCCCCTGCCGGCCAGACAAAACCTGCCCCGATCGTGCAAAAAGCGGCCTTCCTGCGTTGCGGTTCAGACGACAATCGCGCGCCAATGACCGAACCGTTTCCGGCGCCTGCCCGTTCCAACCGCCTTGCGCCTCTTTGCCATAATTTCGCCGCGGTAAATCCGTTTGGTATTCAGGATTGAACAAAGCGAAAGAACCGTGGGGGCGGGTCTTTCGGCGATTGGGACATAGAAATGGACCGCAGGATGATAAGTGCTGCCAGCAAGCTGACGCGCAGAAGCGCAAAACGTTTCGCACGGGATGAAGACGGTCACGTCATCGCCTTCACGGTCATCATGCTGACCCTGATGCTTATGCTGGCGGGTGTCGGGGTGGATATCATCCATTTTGAAACCGTGCGCACCAAGCAGCAACAGACACTGGACCGCGCGACACTGGCTGCCGCCTCGCTGACCCAGGAACTCGACGCCGAAAGCGTGGTGCGCGACTACTTTGCCAAGGCAAACCTGACCGAGAACCTGAAAATGGTGCGCTACGAGCGGACCTTCAACGGATCGACCGTCCGGGCCGAGGCCGAAACCGAACTGACGCCGATCTTCCTCAACCTCTATGATCTGTCCGACAGCACAAAGCTGACCGCGCGCGGCGCATCACAGGCCGAACAGCGCATCAACAACATCGAGATCATGCTGGTGCTCGACGTGTCGGGCTCGATGGCCGGCAACAAGATGTCGAACCTGAAATCCGCCGCCAGCGAATTCATCGACACGGTTCTGGAGCAGGACTTCGAGGACCGGGTGTCTATCGGGATCGTGCCCTACAACGGTCAGGTGAACCTGCCGCAATACATGCAGAGCATGTTCAATGCGGTCGATGATCATAACGTCGACTACGTCAACTGCTTTGACCTGCCCGCATCCACCTACAACAGCCTGAGCCTGCCGCGCACCACCGGCCTGCCGGTCACGGCCCATGCCGACACCTTCACCGGCCAGAACAGCACGGGTTACGTCGCCCCGACCAATTCCTATGCCCCCCCGAACCCGAACAACCGCTGGTGCCCAAACACCACGGCCAACATGGTGCGCCCACCGACCAACAACGGCGCGGTGCTGAAGAACCACATCAACGGCCTGAACGCAGTCGGCGCGACCTCGATCAATGCCGGGATGAAATGGGGCATGGCGCTGCTCGATCCGTCGGCAAACTCGCTCTACACCGACTTTGTGGCCGCAGGCGCGACGCCCTCTTATTTCGCCAACCGTCCGTTCGCCTACAGTGACACCGAAGCGATGAAGATCGTTGTCCTGATGACCGATGGCGAGCATTTCGCCGAAGAGCGGGTGAATGAGGGTTTCCGGGCAGGCAATTCACCGATCTGGCGCCACACTGATGGCCTGTATTCCGTGTATCAGGACCGGGCCAATACCAACAACGACTACTATTATCCGCACACGAATGCCTGGAATACCACGCCATACGGCGGCAACAATGCCGTGCGCCAGACCTGGCCGCAAATCTGGACCAATCTGCGCGTCAGCTACGTGGCCCGCCAGTTCTATGCCCGGCCCAACGGCAACTCTACCACAGCCTACAACAACGCATGGAACATGATCCGCACCCAGACCCCGACATGGGTGATGGACAACCAGTTGCAGCAGGTCTGCGGTCTGGCCCGTGCCCGCGACGTGATGATTTATGGCATCGCGTTCGAGGCACCCACCAACGGCCGCGCCCAGATCGAACAATGCGCCAGCTCGCCCGCGCATTACTTCAACGCCTCGGGCCTTGAGATCCGTACCGCCTTCCGCTCCATCGCCACCAACATCAGCCAGTTGAAACTGACCCAATGAGACTCCGCATCCGCAACCCGCTCCGCCCCTTCCGCAAGGATGAACGCGGCCTCGCCTCGGTGGAATTCGCCCTGTTCTTCCCGCTTTATCTGGGGATGTTCTTCTGGGCGGCCGAGCTGGGGATCATCATGATCAAATCGGTCATGCTCGATCACGCGCTGGATGTGTCGATGCGCGAATTGCGCCTTGGCATGGTCGAAGACCCGACGCCGGACAAACTGAAACAGGCGATCTGTTCGCGCGCGCGCATCATCGGCAACTGCGAAGACCAGATGATGATCGAACTGCAGCCGGTGTCGACCGTAACCTGGGCGATGCCGCAAACCCCGGTCACCTGCGTGGACAATGATGAGGAAATCCAGCCGGTGGTAAGCTTTTCGCCGGGCCGTCAGCAGGAACTGATGCTGGTGCGCGCCTGCATCGTCATTCCGGTTCTGCTGCCCGATGCAATGTTCGGCCGGCACCTGAACACCGACAGCAGCGGCGGGATCGGCATTGCCGCGATCTCCAGTTTTGTGAACGAGCCATCCTGATGAAGACAAGGGATCATGTAATGGGCAATTTGCTGCAAAGGGTCCGCCGGTCGCTGCGCGGCTTTTACCGCAACGAGGACGGGCTCGCATCGGTCGAGATGTTCCTGATGCTGCCGATCTATCTGTTCTGCATCATCGGCACCTTCACCTATTGGGATGCGTTCGATGTCGCCAACCGCTCGCAAAAGGCCGCCTACTCGGTCTCGGACCTGGTGACCCGCAAACAGGACAACGTGACCGAGGCCTATGTGACCGGCATGTTCAACACCATGCAATACATGATGGGCCCGTCACTGCCGACCAGAACGCGGATCACATCGGTGTTCTACAGCGAATCCCGCAACCGGTATGAGGTGCTGTGGTCCCGCTCCAGTATTCCGACCATTCCGCGCCTGACCACGACGACGCTCTCGACGATAGAGAGCCATCTGCCGGTCATGTATGACGGCGACGCCCTGATCGTGGTCGAGGCGAATGTGGAATTCACCCCGATGTTCAGCCTGACCACCTGGGCGATGGAGGCGCTGCAGCCCCGCACGATGGAGCATATCATCGTCACCCGCCCGCGTTTTCTGCCAAAGATCTGCATGCAGGGCGTGGCCTGCGGCTAATCGCGCGGCTTGATCAGCGCATCCAGCACTTCGGCCATATAGCGCGCCTCATGGCGGTGGGTGACCCCGCCCACGCCCACCGACCGCCCCAGCCGCCACCACAACCCCGGCGCCCAGCCACGCGGGGCCGATTGTGCCAGTTGCAGGGTGAACCCGCCCGCAGGCTTGAACGCAAACACCCCCCGGTTGACCGCGCGGATCTGGTCCACCCGCGCCAGCACGGTGCCCGCCTGATCGCTCAGCGCCTCGCGCGTCAACACCAGCCCACGGGCCGTGGATTGCCACATCCGCACCGCCAGCCACAACGATGCCAAACCAAAACCCAGCAGAAACGCCAGCCAGCCGATCCCGGCGGCTGGATAGGCCAGCGCCAGATAGACCAGCGCCGTCCCCAGCACCGCCAGTATCGCCACCCCCACCACACGCCGGGGCGGCGATGGCCGCAACTCGGCAAGGATCGCGGTGGTGTCAGGGCGCGGGTCAGGCATCGGCGGCTCCGGTTCTGGCGGACAGGTCAACAGCCCTTAAACCAGCAACCGGCGCGAGGATAGGGTCTTGGCGCGCCCGCCCCTTGCCCGATGCGCCGAACCTGCCTAGGGTCTGCGCGACGCGGCCCGACCGGCCGCCAGTGGATTGCCCGAACATGCCCTTTGCCGCCCACCTTTTCCCTGCCGCCCTGCTGGGCCTCGCGCTTGTCGGCTGCGCGCCCCTGCCCGACATCGCCGCCGCCACCAACACCGCCCCCGCCCCACCGCCGGTTCTGGTGCCCTTGGGCGGTATTCTGGCGCAGGCCGATGCGGTCGGCACCGGGGCCGCAGCGGTCGGGCCGGTGAACGCAAGGGCCGATCGCCTGCGCGCCCGGGCCGAGCGGTTGCGCAGGCAATAGGCGCAACGACCTCCCCGCCCCGCGTTGCCTTGCCCCGACAGGCGCGCTAAGACCGCTTCCAAAGCCCACACCACCAAACCAAAAAGACGGAGTCACCCCATGCCAGCCCCCTTGCGAATTGGTCTTGCCGGTCTGGGAACCGTCGGCATCGGTGTGGTCAGGATCGTCCAGCGTCATGCCGATCTGATCGCCGCCCGCGCAGGCCGCCCGGTGGTGATCACCGCCGTCTCGGCCCGTGACCCGCAGAAAAACCGCGATGCCGATCTGTCAAACTACCCATGGGAAACCGATCCGGTGGCCCTCGCCCGGCGTGATGACATCGACGTGTTTGTCGAGGTGATGGGCGGCCATGAGGGCCACGCGCGCCTTGCCACCGAAGCCGCGATCGCGGCGGGCAAGGATGTGGTCACCGCCAACAAGGCACTGCTGGCCCATCACGGCCATGCCCTCGCCCTCGCCGCCGAGGCACAAGGCCGTGTGATCCGGTTCGAGGCAGCGGTCGCAGGCGGTATCCCCGTGATCAAGACCCTAACCGAAGGCCTTGCAGGCAACCAGATGCGCCGGGTGATGGGTGTGATGAACGGCACCTGCAACTATATCCTGACCCGGATGCAGGCCGCAGGCCTGCCCTATAAGACGGTATTCGAGGAAGCCCGACAGCTCGGCTATCTGGAGGCCGACCCGAACCTCGACGTCGGCGGCATCGACGCTGGCCACAAACTTTCCCTGCTGGCCGCGATCGCCTTCGGCACAAAGGTCTCCTTTGACAAGGTGGAGCTTGAGGGCATCGGCAATGTCTCGATCGAGGATATCAACCTCGCCGATGACATGGGCTATCACATCAAGCTGCTGGGTGTCGCGCAGATGACCGGGCGGGGCCTGGAACAGCGCATGACCCCCTGCCTTGTTCCGGCCGAAAGCCCACTCGGCCAGCTGCAGGGCGGCACCAACATGGTCGTGCTCGAAGGCGATGCGGTTGGTCAGATCGTCATGCGTGGCGCAGGTGCCGGCGAAGGCCCGACCGCCAGCGCCGTGATGGCCGATGTGATCGACATCGCGCGAGGGCTCCGGCTCTCGACCTTTGGCCGCCCCGCCGCCTCGCTGGCCGAACCCATCGCCGCGAAATCGGCAACGCCAGCCCCCTATTACCTGCGCATGACGCTGCTCGACAAACCCGGCGCGCTGGCCAAGATCGCCACCGCCCTGGGCGAGGCGGGCATCTCCATCGACCAGATGCGCCAGCTGAACCAGCCGAATGAAGCTGACAACAAGGCCACCGTGCTGATCGTCACCCACAAGGCCTCCCCCTCTGATGTGGCCTTCGCGCTGGAACAGTTCACCACCACCGGCGTGCTGATCGGCGCGCCGGTCGCGATCCGCATCGAAGAGGTCTGACGCGGTGGACTGGTTCCGCGCGGTCGACATCTACTGCGAACGCACATCGCCCGCATTCTGGGCGGAACCCGTCAATGCGCTGACCAACGCGGCCTTTCTGCTCGCGGCCCTCTGGGGCGCGGTCGAGGCGCGCCGCCGGGAGATCACCTCCCCCGTGGTCTGGCTGCTGATCGCGCTGGCGGCGCTGATCGGTGTCGGCTCCTTCCTGTTCCACAGCTATGCCACCGTCTGGGCCGGCCTTGCCGATGTTGTCCCGATCTGGACCTTTGTCGCTGTCTTCGTCGTGGTGGCGCTGCACCGGATCGGCGGCCTGTCTGCGGGTGGCATCACCTTGCTCGTTATCGCGCTGGTCCTGGCCGCAACCTTGCTGGTCATGCTCGGCAGCAACGGCCCCCCGCCAGAGGCCCCCCGCCCCCCGTCCCGCCTGAACGGGTCGGAACAATATGCCCCCGCCATTGCCGCGCTGCTGGGGTTTTCGCTGCTCATGGCCTGGCGCAGGCACCCCTTGCGGCACTGGGTCTGGGCCGCCACGGCGGTGTTTGCGCTATCGCTCACCTTCCGCACGCTGGACCCCGCGGTCTGCGACCGCTTTCCCCTGGGCACGCATTTTCTCTGGCATCTGCTCAATGGCCTGACCATCGGCCTGCTGTTGCAGATGCTGGTGCGAACCGGCCATGGCGACATCCACGCGCCTCCCAGATCCACCCCACCCGCTCGTTAGCGCCATCACGCTTGCCCAAAGATCACCGGGCAGGCTAAACGGGCGCAAAGACCATTCCCAAAAGGACAGATCATGCCCGCAGCCCCGCCCAAAGTCGCCGAATTCCAGGATCGCCTGCTCTCCCTCGGCCTCGCCCGCGTCTCCGAGGCGGCAGCGCTAGCCAGCGCCAATCTGGTCGGCCGCGGCGACGAGAAAGCCGCCGATCAGGCGGCGGTGAACGCCATGCGTGACCAGCTCAACCTGCTCGACATCGCCGGAGTGGTCGTGATCGGCGAAGGCGAGCGGGACGAAGCCCCGATGCTCTACATCGGCGAAGAGGTCGGCACCGGACAGGGCCCGGCGGTGGACATCGCGCTGGACCCGCTCGAAGGCACCACGCTGACCGCCAAGGACATGCCCAACGCCCTGACGGTCATCGCCATGGCCCCGCGCGGCACCATGCTGCACGCGCCAGATGTCTATATGGACAAGCTCGCCATCGGCCCCGGCCACCGCCCCGGCCTCGTCACCCTCGCCATGACGCCTTCCGAACGGGTCTCGGCACTGGCCGCCGCAAAGGGCTGTTCGACCAATGACATCACGGTCTGCGTGCTCGAACGCCCCCGGCACGAGGAAATGATCGCCGAAATCCGCGCCACCGGGGCCGCGATCCGGCTGATCACCGATGGCGATGTGGCGGGTGTCATGCACTGCGCCGAACCTGATCTGACCGGCATCGACATGTATATGGGCTCCGGTGGTGCCCCCGAAGGCGTGCTCGCCGCCGCCGCGCTGAAATGCATGGGCGGGCAGTTCTACGGCAAACTCCTGTTCCGCAATGACGATGAACGCGCCCGCGCCCGCAAGGCCGGGATCGAGAACTTCGACCGCGTCTACACCCGCGACGATCTGGTGCGCGGCGACGTGATCTTTGCCGCCACCGGCGTCACCGATGGCAGCCTGCTCGCCGGCATCAAGCGCGAACCCTCACACCTGACCACCGAAACCATCCTGATGCGCTCCAAGACCGGCTCGGTCCGCCGCATGATCTACCGCAACCCGATCCGCCGCTGACCCATCGGGGCGCAGGCCAGCCCTGCGCCCCTTTTTGCATTGCTGCTTTCCAAATACTCCCGCCGGAGGCTCCCCCGCCAGCCCCGCCCGCCACATTTCCGGTTGAAGCCCCGCCCCGCCTGGTGCAGACCGCAGCCATGAGCCCACGCGCATTTCTCAACGTCGAAGCCTCCGTCCTCGGTCGCCGCTGGACCGGCCCCGCGATCGAAGAGGAACGTCTGGCCGAGGCCATGGCACAGCAGACCCGCCTGCCGATGGCGCTTTGCCACACGCTGGTGCGGCGTGGTGTCTCTCCCACAGATGCCCCCGCCTTCCTCGCGCCGGTGCTGCGCGACCTGCTGCCCGACCCGCTGACCCTGCGCGACATGGCCCCGGCCACAGAACGCTTCCTGCATGCCGTGAAACAACACCAGCGCATCGCGGTCTTTGCCGATTACGATGTCGATGGCGGGGCCTCGGCGGCGCTCCTGCTGATCTGGCTGCGCGCGATGGGCCATGACGCCACGCTCTACATCCCCGACCGCATAGACGAAGGCTACGGCCCCAACATCCCGGCCATGCAGGCGCTCGGCGCGGCGCATGACCTGATCCTCTGCGTCGATTGCGGCACGCTTTCCCATGATCCGATCGCGGCGGCGGGCTGCGATGTGGTGGTGCTCGACCATCACCTCGGGGCCGAGACCCTGCCCGCCGCAGTGGCGGTGGTAAACCCCAACCGGCAGGATGAAACCGGCGATCTGGCCCATCTTTGCGCGGCTTCCGTGGTGTTCCTGATGCTGGTCGAGTCCAACCGCCGCCTGCGCGCAGATGGTGTGCAAGGCCCAGACCTGATGGCGATGCTCGATCTCGTGGCGCTTGCCACCGTGGCCGATGTGGCCCCGCTGGTCGGCGTCAACCGCGCCCTCGTGCGGCAGGGCCTGCGCGTCATGGCGCGGCGCGACCGCGCCGGGCTGGTGGCGCTTGCCGATGTCGCCCGCATGGATCAGGCCCCCACCCCCTATGCGCTGGGGTTTGTGCTGGGGCCACGCGTCAATGCCGGTGGCCGCATCGGTCAGGCCGACCTTGGCGCGCGACTGCTCGCTACCGATGACCCGCGCGCCGCAGCCAGCATGGCCGCCCGGCTGGATCAACTGAACGCCGAGCGCCGCGACATCACCGAACGCGTGCGCGAGGAGGCGATGGCACAGGCCGAAGCCCGCGGCCCGGATGCGCCGCTGATCTGGGCCGCGTCCGAGGGCTGGCACCCCGGCGTCGTCGGCATCGTCGCCGCCCGGCTGAAAGAGGCGTTCAACCGCCCCGCCATCGTGATCGGGCTGGAGGGGGCCGAGGGCAAAGGTTCCGGCCGTTCCGTCGCGGGCGTCGATCTGGGCGCCGCCGTGCAACGCGTCGCCGCCGAGGGCCTGCTGATCAAGGGCGGTGGCCACAAGATGGCCGCAGGGCTCAGCGTCGCCCGCGACCGGCTGGAAGAAGCCATGGCCCGGCTTTCCGACCTGCTCGCCCGCCAGGGCGCGGGCACCGAAGGGCCCAGCGACCTGCGCATCGACAGCCTGCTGATGCCCTCCGCCTGCACCCCCGCCTTTGTCGAACAGATCGAGGCCGCAGGCCCCTTCGGCCAAAGCGCCCCCGCCCCGCGATTCGCCTTTGCCGATGTCGCCGTCACCCCGCGCCGGATCGGCGACAAGCACCTGAAGGTGGCGGTCTCCGACGGCATGGGGTCCCAGATCGAGGCAATGGCCTTCGGCGCCTATGACACCCCCCTCGGCCCCGCGCTGGATGGCGCAGGCCACCGCCGCTTCCATCTTGCCGGACGGCTGGAGCTGAACCACTGGGGCGGCCGGACCAAGGTGCAGCTGAAACTCGAAGACGCCGCCCCCGCCTCCGGCTGACCCTTCGCGATTTTCCTCTTGCGAGTCAGGGGCAAGGTCTCTAAACACCCCACACCGACAGCGTGGCCCGTTCGTCTATCGGTTAGGACACCAGGTTTTCAACCTGGGAAGAGGGGTTCGACTCCCCTACGGGCTGCCACTCACCTTGTGAAAAGTTGTTGACTTTACTCAACAATTTGCAAGTTCGGACATTGCCGCCCACAATCCATCGCTGACAGATCGCACCCTGAAAGAGTCCCTTCGGGAGTTGCGACATGCTGAAATCGACCACGCAAACGACAAGCCGCTTCCTGATGCTGGCCGCTTGGATGACCCGGCTGGCACGATCCCCGGCATCCGGCAGCACCTCTCGGAGCGTCGCCCCGGCACTCAGCCTGTAAGCTGCCTCCCGACCTTCCTGCAGGGCAGAGCCCGGGACCAGCAGCACCACAGGCGCCAGGATCAAAGCGCGCAATGCGCTTCCCCTGCCGCTTTCGTCAACCCGGCTGCCCCATATGGCCGCCTCTCCCCAAAACGAAAAAGGCACCCCCGAAGGAGTGCCCGTTCCGTAAACCAGAATCCGCAGATCAGGCCGCTTCGGTGATGAACTTCACGGCATCGCCAAAGGTCTGGATGGTCTCGGCGGCGTCATCGGGGATCTCGATCCCGAATTCCTCCTCGAACGCCATGACCAGTTCGACAGTGTCGAGCGAGTCCGCGCCCAGATCGTCGATGAAGGAAGCGGTCTCGGTGACCTTGTCCTCTTCAACGCCCAGATGCTCAACGACGATCTTCTTCACGCGGTCAGCGATGTCGCTCATGTCACTTCCTCTTATATCCAGCGGGAGGGCTTCCCGTCTCTTGTCCTTGCCCCTTGCGGGGCGATTCCATCGCAACAGCGACGACACCGGGCTGAACCGGCGATTTCCAGCGCGCCTATAGCAAGGGCAGCACGCTTAGGCAAACGCTTTCACGATGCCGTGCCCGGCCCCGCGTCAGCTGGCTATACCATGGCCATCCCGCCGTTCACATGCAAGGTGGCACCTGTGACATATCCCGCCTCGGGTGAGGTGAGATAAAGCACCGCCGCCGCGATCTCCTGTGGTGTGCCCAGACGTCCCGCCGGCACCGATCCCAGAATCGAGGCGCGCTGCGCCTCGTTCAGCTTGTCGGTCATCGCGGTCCCGATGAAACCGGGGGCCACACAGTTCACCGTGATCCCCCGGCTCGCCACTTCCGCCGCCAGCGATTTCGACAACCCGACCATCCCGGCCTTGCTGGCGGCATAATTCGCCTGCCCGCCATTGCCGATGGCACCGACGACCGAAGAGATGTTCACAATCCGCCCCCAACGCGCCTTCATCATGCCACGCACCGCCGCCCGGCACAGCCGGAACGTCGCCGTCAGGTTGACATCAATCACCGCCTGCCAGTCATCATCCGACATCCGCATCATCAGCCCGTCACGGGTGATCCCGGCATTGTTGACCAGCACATCAACCGATCCCATGGCTTCCGCCGCGCGCTTGACCAGCCCCTCAACCTCCGCAGGCTCCGACAGGTTGCAGGCCAGCACATGCGCCCGCTCCCCCAGCTCCGCCGCCAGTGCCTCCAGCGGCGGCACCCGCGTGCCCGACAGCGCCACCACAGCCCCCGCCTGATGCAACACCCGCGCAATATCTGCGCCAATCCCGCCCGAAGCCCCCGTTACTAGTGCCGTCTTCCCGGTCAGATCAAACATGACCCTGCCCCTTTTCATCTGTTCAAAAATATCCTCGGGGGTCCGGGGGCAGACAGCCCCCGGGGTCAGCCCAAGGCGCACCCGTCAGCCCTTGAGCGCAAGCACGTCAGCCGGCGTTCCAATCGCGCGCGTTTCCGCCCCCGGCACGATCCGCTTGATCATCCCCGACAGCGCCTTGCCCGCACCGATTTCCCAGAACTCGGTCACCCCGGCGCGTTCCATCCACAACATGCTCTCGCGCCAGCGCACAGCGCCGGTGACCTGCGCCACCAACAGATCACGGAAGCGGTCGGGCTCTTCCACCGCCTCGGCGCGCACATTAACCACCACCGGACACACGGGCTTCGAGATCACCACGGCGGCAAAGGCCTCGGTCATCACATGCGCCGCAGGCGCCATCAGCGCACAGTGGAACGGGGCCGACACCGGCAGCGGCAGTGCGCGTTTCGCACCCCGCTCCTTCGCCAGCACCATCGCGCGTTCCACCGCATCCTTATGGCCCGAAATCACCACCTGCGCCGGGTCATTGTCATTGGCGGCCTGACAGACTTCGTCTCCCGCCGCCTCGGCGGCGATATGCACAACCGTCTCGAAATCCAGACCCAGGATCGCCGCCATGGCACCAACCCCCACCGGCACCGCCTCTTGCATGGCGGCACCTCGGATACGCAACAGCCGGGCGGTATCCGACAGCGTCAAAGCCCCCGCCGCGCAGAGCGCCGAATACTCGCCCAGGCTATGACCCGCCACGAAATCGGCGTGATCCATGCCAAAGCCTTCCGCCTCCATCGCGCGCAAGGCCGCGATGGATGTCGCCATCAGCGCCGGTTGCGCATTCTGCGTCAGGGTCAGTTCCGCAATATCCCCCTCCCAGATCAGCGTCGACAGCGCCTCACCCAAAGCCTCATCCACCTCGTCGAACACCGCCTTTGCGGCCGGATAGGCCTCGGCAAGCGCCTTGCCCATGCCGATGGTTTGGGCCCCCTGGCCCGGAAATACGAATGCGCGGCCCATAGTGCCTCCCGTCTGCTGTCTGTCTTCCAGATACCGCGCCCATGCGGCCAGCGCAATCACTGCACCGTTTGCACAGGGCCTGTGCAGCGGCACAGACTGCGTTTGCCCTGCGAAACCGTTACCCTGCCGCCAAACCGCAACCCGGAGACCCCCATGCCCGCCCGCAATTCACACCGCTCATACGGAAGGGTCGCCCGGCTGTTCCACTGGGCCACCGCCACCCTGATCCTTGCAGCCATCCCGCTGGGCATCATCGCCAACCGCCTGCCCTATGACACAGCGCAGCAGCTTGCAGCCAAGGCGCAGCTGTTCTCGCTGCACAAGACCCTTGGCGTCATCGTGTTCTTCGTCGCCCTTGGCCGCATCCTCTGGACACTGTTCGAAACCCACCCCGTGCCGCTGCACCCGGAACGACGGCTTGAGCTCTGGCTCGCCCGCCTTGTCCACTGGATGCTCTATATCAGCCTTGTCGCCGTGCCGCTCACCGGCTGGGTGCATCACGCCGCCGTCACCGGCTTTGCGCCGATCTGGTGGCCATTCGGTCAGACCCTGCCCTTCGTGCCGCAATCAGAGGCGGTGGCGCAGGCCGCAGGCGCTGCGCATTGGGTCTTCACCAAGCTGATGATCGTCTCGATCCTGCTGCACATCGCAGGCGCGCTGAAGCACCATGTGATCGACCGCGATGACACCCTGCGCCGGATGACACGCGGCATCAACGCGCCCGCAAACCCGATTCCGGCCCGCCGCTCGGCCCTGCCGGTCCTCACCGCTGTGATCCTGTTCGGCCTCGGCGCGGGCGTGGCCGCCCCGCCCCGTGGCGAGCAGCTGACCTCCGCCCCGGTCGTGCCCGCACCTGCAACCGCAGGCAACTGGCAGGTCACCGACGGCACCCTTGCCTTCAACGTCAGTCAGATGGGCCAAAGCGTCAGCGGCAGCTTCGCCACATGGGCCGCCGACATCAGCTTTGACGAAACCGCCACAAACGGCATCCACGGCAGCGCCACCGTTACCATCGACACCACATCGCTGACCCTCGGTTCCGTCACCACACAGGCGAAATCAGCCGACTTCTTCGACACCGCCAGCCATCCGCAAGCCATCTTCACCGCCGACATCCTGCCCACCGCCACCGGCTATGAGGCAACCGGCACCCTCACCCTGCGCGGCAGCACGGTTCCCGTGACCCTGCCCTTCACCCTGACAATTGAAGGCGACTCCGCCACGATGACCGGACAGACCAGCCTGGACCGTCGCGATTTCGGCATGGGGCAGACCTATACCGATGAGGCCTCGGT
This sequence comes from Paracoccaceae bacterium, assembly GCA_046296515.1. Classification (GTDB taxonomy): domain Bacteria; phylum Pseudomonadota; class Alphaproteobacteria; order Rhodobacterales; family Rhodobacteraceae; genus Pseudotabrizicola. The sequence continues at coordinate 710,347 of JBKBKR010000001.1, forward strand.
CGGCTTTGGCGTCACCGTCGATGTGGCCCTGACCGCCACCCGCCAGTAACCCCTGCCCGCAGCTTCGCAGCAAAAAGGCCGCCGGATCGCTCCGGCGGCCTTTGTCATGCGCGCGGCGGAAGGCTTATTCAGCCTTCATCGCTTCCAGCGAAATCTGAACCTGCACTTCATCGCTGATGAACGGTGCAAAGGCACCAAGGTTGAAATCCGACCGCAGCAGCGTGGTGGTGGCGCTGAACCCGGCCCATGGCTTGTTTTCCATCGGGTGATCGCCAACCTGATTGAGCACAGCATCCAGCACAACCGGCTTGGTGACTTCGTTCAGCGTCAGATCGCCCGTGATCTTCGCGGTGGTCTCTCCGGTCACTTCAATGCCGGTCGAGGTGAAGGTGACCATCTCGTCATCGGTGGCCCCGAAGAAGTCAGCCGACATGAAGTGTTCGAACCGCGCTTCCCAGCCGGTCAGCATGGATTTCACCGGAAAGGACACGGTCACCGACGATGCGGCCGGGTTGGCCTGATCAAACATGATCTCGCCCTCATAGCCGGAAAACATGCCGTAGCCCGTTGAAAACCCGAGGTGGTTGTAGCTGAACACGATCTGGGCGTGGCTGGCGTCAACCGTGTATTTCTCGGCTTCGGCAAAGGCGGGGGCGGCGGCAAGCGCTGCGATCAGGGCAACGGGGGCGAAACGGGTCATGCAAATTTCTCCGGTCAGGCGGGCCACCATGGCCCGCGATACGGCGCAAACCTGCCCCGGATGCTGCACCTGCACAATTCTCTGGGCGCGCGCAAAACCTGCGCGACAGCGCACATAACGCCTGCGTGTGGCGCACCAAACCGCGCGGCCCTTGCATCGCCGCGCGCGATCTGTATAACGCACCATCCTTTCCGCATCCCTCTTAATGGCGATGCCTCTCGTGACCCGGCCGCGGAAAGGCCAAATGCCGTTGGTCTTTGAAGCCGCCCGAGACGAAAAGGACGATACATGCCTTTGTATGAGCATGTCTTTATTGCGCGTCAGGATCTTTCCAACACGCAGGCTGAAGGCCTTGTCGAACATTTCACCGCAGTGCTTTCGGACAACGGCGGCAAAGTCGTTGAATCGGAATACTGGGGCGTCAAGACGATGGCCTACAAGATCAACAAGAACCGCAAGGGCCATTACGCCTTTCTGAAATCGGATGCGCCTCCGGCCGCTGTGCAGGAAATGGAACGTCTGATGCGCCTGCATGATGACGTGATGCGCGTGCTGACCATCAAGGTCGATGTGCACGGCGATGGCCCGTCGGTGCAGATGCAAAAGCGTGATGACCGTGACGGCGACCGTGGCGAACGCCGCGAACGTCCGGCCTTCGGTGGCGGCGACCGTCCCGATCGCGGTGGCGACCGGGGTGGTTTCGGTGGCGATCGCGGTGGTGACCGTGGTGGCTTCGGTGGCGACCGCGGGGCTGACCGCGGCCCGCGTCGTTGATCACAAGTCTCAGGAAAGGACCATAAACCATGGCGAACAAACCATTTTTCCGCCGCCGCAAGGTTTGCCCCTTCTCGGGCGACAATGCACCGGCGATCGACTACAAAGACACCCGTCTGCTGCAGCGCTACATCTCGGAACGCGGCAAGATCGTGCCATCGCGCATCACCGCCGTTTCGGCCATCAAGCAGCGTGAGCTGGCCCGCGCGATCAAGCGCGCCCGCTTCCTCGCCCTGCTGCCCTATGCTGTGAAATAAGGAGCACCAGACATGCAAGTGATCCTTCTTCAACGCGTGGCCAAGCTGGGCCAGATGGGCGAAGTCGTCAACGTCAAGGACGGTTACGCCCGCAACTTCCTGCTGCCGCAGGGCAAGGCGCTCCGCGCCAACGAGGGCAACATCAAGTCCTTCGAGGCCAAGAAAGCCCAGCTGGAAACCCAGAACCTGGAAACCAAAAAAGAGGCCGAATCCGTTGCGGCCAAGCTGGATGACCAGACCTATATCATCATCCGCTCCGCATCCGATTCGGGCGCGCTCTATGGCTCTGTCACCACCCGTGACATCGCCGATGTCGCCACCGAAGGCGGCTTCACCGTCGGTCGTGGTCAGGTCGTGCTGGACAAGCCGATCAAAGACCTCGGCATCCACTCGGTGACCGTTGTCCTGCACCCCGAAGTTTCGGTGCGCATCAACGTCAACGTGGCCCGTTCGACCGAAGAGGCTGCTCTGCAAGCCTCGGGCAAGTCGATCCAGGAACTGGCCGCCGAAGCCGAAGCCGAAGCCGATTTCGAGATCGCCGAACTGTTCGACGATCTGGGCGGCGCCGCTCAGGAAGACTGAGTCCGGCCTCACCGCCAGACAAAAGGCCGCGCAGAGCACTCTGCGCGGCCTTTTTCATCGCCCGGCACCAATCCCGCCAAACCTGTGCCGCATTGCTGCGGCAAGCTCTCCCCGTCCCCTCCAGACGGAACCGCCCATGCGCCCGATCCTGTTCGTTCTCGGCCTTACCCTGCTCGGCATCGCGGTCTTTCTGGGCTTCGGCCAGATGCACCAACAAAGCGCCAGCCTCGCACAACCCGCGCACCCCGCGCCCCGGCAAGACCACCCCTCCGGCCCCGCGACCCGCCAGCTGGAGCAGATCCTCACCGCCGCGCAGAGCAACACCGGCAGCCCCGACGAAGGCAGCCCCGACCCCACGCAGGCCCCCCAAACCGCCCCCCGCATCACCCTCGCCCCAAAGGGTCAGCCCAAGGGCGCACGTTTCGTCAAGCCACCCGGCGCAGACTAGCGCCGCACTGGCCCATCCCCGACACCGCTGATGTCGGCAGCAGAGGCGCACCCACGGCCACCGCGTGATCTGGTCACCAAAGTATCAACCCCAGGCCGCCCGCATGACAGCCCTGCCCAGCCCGCGTCACGACTCCAGCCTTGGCATCCTGTGCCTGTGCGCGGGGCTGGGGCTGTTCTCGGTGCAGGATCTGATCCTGAAGCTGTTGTCGGGCAGCTACCCGCTGTCGCAGGCCATGGTGTTCCGCAGCCTGACCGCCCTGCCGCTTCTGTTGCTGCTCGTCGCCCGCGATGGCGGGCTGCACACCCTGTTCACGCCAGGAACAAAGGCGATGATCGGGCGCGGGCTGGTGATGTTCGTGGCCTATGCCGCCTATTACCTCGCCCTGCCCGCCCTGCCGCTGGCAAGCGCCGTTGCGCTCTATTTCTCGGCACCCCTGTTCATCACCCTGCTGTCGGTGCCGATGCTGGGCGAAACCGTGGGCTGGCGGCGTGGCCTTGCGGTGCTGGCGGGCTTTTCCGGCGTGCTGATCATCCTGCGCCCCGGCGCGGGCGTGTTTGAAATCGCCGCCCTGCTGCCGGTGCTTTCGGGCCTGTGCTACGGGCTTTCGATGATCTTTGCGCGGCAGCTGGGCGCGCATGAAAGCGCACCCGCCATGGCGTTCTGGGGCAATCTGGTGTTTCTGGTGATTGCCGCCGCCATGGCGCTCGGCTTTGGCGGCACCACCGCCCCCGACCTGCACCCCTCGCTGGCTTTCCTGATGCGGGCCTGGGTCTGGCCCACCGCGCTCGATGCGACCCTGATGGCCGGATGCGGCGTCATCGCCGCGCTTGGCCTCACGCTGTTGACCCAGGCCTACCGCATTGCCGATGCCAATGCCGTCACGCCCTTTGAATACAGCGCCATGCTCTGGGGCATCCTCTGGGGCTGGGCCTTCTTTGCCGAATGGCCCGATGCGCTCGCATGGCTCGGCATCGCCATCATCATCGCCGCCGGGCTGTTCGTGCTCTGGCGCGAGCAGGTCACGCGCCGCCGCTGACCCATCGCGATTACGGAACCGGCAAGTTTCCGCCACCCCTTTTCACGCGGTCTTTCACTCTCTGAAACATCCTCTACAAGTCGTGAAAACCATACCTGGGGACGGTATCTTGATTTTGTCACAGCGCATGCGCGGCGTCGGCCGCCTTACCCTTCTTTGTGCCAGCCTTGCACTCCTGACCGCCTGTGGCGACACCCTGACGAAATCGTCGATGGGCGCGCCTGCCCCCACCAGCCTCAACCCCGCGCTGCAGGCCAAGGCGATCGCCGAGGTCAAGGAAAAGCAGGCACGCGGCGCGCGGGTCTGGTGCGTGCCCTTTGCCCGCACCGCCTCCGGCGTTGATCTGCGCGGCAATGCCGGCACCTGGTGGAACGCTGCCAAGGGCAACTACTACCGCGGCAAAGAGCCTGAAGAGGGCGCGGTCATGGTCTTTGCCCCGCATGCCAGCAGCCGTCTGGGCCATGTCGCCGTGGTGTCCGAGGTGGTGTCGGAACGCAAAGTTCTGATCGACCACGCCAACTGGCAGCGCAACAAGGTCTCGCTGAAAATGCCGGTGATCGACGTGTCAGAACACAACGACTGGTCGCGGGTCGAGGTCGAGGGCACCCCCGGCGTGACGGGCAGTGCCCGCCCGATGTACGGCTTTGTCTACCCGCGCAAGATCGGCGACGCCACCGCAAGCTGACCCCAAAAGCTGATCCTCAAAACTGTCCTGGGGCGGGTCAGCCCAGATCGCCAAACCGCGTCCGCAGCGCCGCCACATGCGCGCGCAGCCCCGGCACCTTTGCCCCCGCCGTCTGCCATTGCCGCAGCAGATCGCCCCAGCTCAGCGGCACAAACACCACATCATCCCCCGCGATCCTTGCGCCGAACCGTGCAATCTCCGCCCGGTGCTGCGCCTTGCGCCCCGCATCCACCGGCTTGCCCGAGGCCCAATGCGCGGGCTCGGCATAAAGATAGACCAGCACCGCCCCCAGCGCACGTTTGGAAGCCCGGGTGCGGATACCGTAAGCATGCTTGACCAGTTGCACCGCATCCAGACTGCGGAAATCCGCCGTCCCCGCAATCAGCGCCTGCGCCAATGCGCTGTAGCGCGCCATATTCGTCCCCCAGACCGGCCGGTCATAAACATCGGAAAACCCGGTCTGTTTCGCGGGGCGGTAAGGCTCAAAGCGCTTGCTCTCCACCCCCACCAGCGTCGTGTGGGTCACGATCCCCACATCCAGCCAGGGGTGCCGCCCCCCCGACCAGGGAAAGCGCATCTCGACCTCCAGATCAACCGCCTCCACCGCACCCGCCGGCACGCCGGGCAAGGGCGGCAAGGCACCGGGCCGCTCCAGAAACCAGCCGAAGGCATTGGCCACGAGCGCGGCCGAAGACTCGGCCGCATCAAACTTGCCCGAGCGCAGTTCATTGCCGGGCGCCCGCGACAGCGCCTCCAGAATGCGGGCCTCGGGCAGATCAGGCAAAAACGCTGGCATCGCAACCCCTATTGTAACGGAAAAAGGGCCGTGCCACCCGGCACGGCCCCGATTTTTCGCAGAAAAATCGTGCGCTCAGATCTCGTCCAGCGCGTCGATCGCCTTTTGCAGCGCGTCCTTGTCGACCTCGTTCTCGGTCACCGTGGCCTGGGCCACGATGTGGTCAACAACCTTGTCCTCGAACAAGGGCGCGCGCAGCTGTTGCTGCATCTGCGGGTTCTTCTGAACGAATTCAAAGAACTGACGCTCCTGCCCCGGGTATTGGCGGGCCGCATTCAGCACGGCCTGCGTCATCTCGGCATCGGTAACGGTGATCTCGGCCTTGCGCCCGATTTCAGCCAGCAGCAACCCCAGACGCACCCGACGCTCGGCCAGCGACTTGTGCTCGTCGGTCGGCTCGATGGTGTCGTGGTTGTGGCCCTGCTCTTCGGGGTGCTCTTCATGCCACAGCTGATGCGCGATCTGGTTGGCCTCCGCCTCGACCAGCGCGGCCGGCAGGTCGAACTTCACCAGACCATCCAGCTGGTCCAGCAGCGCACGCTTCAGGATCGCCTTGCTGGCCCCCTGATATTCCACGCCCAGACGCTCGGCGATCTGACCTTTCAGACCGGCCAGATCCTCGGCGCCGTATTTCTTAGCCAGCTCGTCATCCAGCTCCGCCGCTTTCGGCTCTTTCAAAGCCTTCACGGTGCATTCAAACACCGCTGCCTTGCCCGCCAGATGCGCCGCACCATATTCGGCCGGGAAGGTCACATCGACCTTCAGCTCGTCGCCAACCTTGGCGCCCAACAGTTGCGCCTCGAACCCGGGGATAAAGGAATTCGACCCCAGCACCAGCGGATAATCCTCTGCCGTGCCGCCCTCGAAATAGTCGCCGTCAACCGAGCCCTTGAAGTCGATGGTGATCTGGTCGCCATCCTTGGCTTTCGCGCCCTTCTTGCGGTCGTCAAACGATTGCGAGGTCGCGGCCAGGTTCTTCAACGCTTCCTCTACCGAAGCGTCATCGGCCTTAACCACCAGACGCTCCAGCGTGATCTGGGTCGCATCCAGCTCCGGAATCGGCGGCAGGCAGTCATAGCTCATCTCGACCACGACATCCTGACCTTCGGCCCATTCCTCGCCGCCCTGCATCTTGACTTCGGGCTGCAGCGCCGGACGGTCGCCGGTCGCGTCAAAGTGCCCCTTCATCGCGCCGTCAATCGCATCCTGCATCGCATCGCCCATCAGACGCGGGCCAAACTGCTTGCGCAGGATCGCCATCGGCACCTTGCCCTTGCGAAACCCCTTCATCTCGATCTCGGGCTGCGCCTCGACCAGCTTTTCCTGAACCTTGGCTTCCAGTTCGGCAGCGGTCACGGTGATGGTGTAGCCGCGCTTCAGCCCTTCGTTCAGGGTCTCGGTGACTTGCATATTTTCCCCATATCGGTTGGGCCGCCAGAACAGGCGGCAGTCAAACTTTCCCGCCTCCCTTAGTAATCCGGACGACCGCATGCAAGCAGGAAAGGCGGTTTGGCGCCCGAAACCGCGCCATTTCGGGGAAATTCCGCGCAGAGCGCGACGGCAGGGAAGCATTGGTGCGGGTGGAGGGACTTGAACCCCCACGCCTTGCGGCGCCAGAACCTAAATCTGGTGCGTCTGCCAATTTCGCCACACCCGCATCGGCATCGGGCAAGCCCGCTGCGCAGGCCTTCTAGCAAAGCCCCCGGCAGGTGGCGAGGGCAAAAAGCGCCCCCACCGCATGACATTCGCGCCACGCGCCGCCGCAATTGCCCGACCCCGCGCAAGAAAGCCTCGCCGTCGCCCTGATCCTGCCATAATCTGCATCAAAAAACTTCGAGGCAGATAAAAATGTTGGCACTGGAGACGTTCATGGCAGACCTCAGCCGAGGCACCACCGCAGGCCCAGTCGATGCAGGCACCGAAATGCCGGTGTGCGGGATCGCCGCCGGAACCCCGATCCTGACGCTTTCCGGCGTGATGCCAGTGGAATTTGTCGCCCCCGGTGACCGGGTCATCACCCGCGCCGGCGCGCGCACCGTCACCGCAGTTGAAATCGCCGTGGTGAAAGACGCCCGCGTCATCCGCATTTCCGCAGGCGTGCTGGGCAAGGACCGACCCGAAGCCGATACCCACGTGGCACCGCGCCAACCGCTGCTGATCCGCGACTGGCGTGCCAAGGCGCTGCTGGGTGCCGATCAGGCCGTGATGACAGCAGAGCGCCTGGTCGATGGCGACTACATCCGCGCCGAGACCCTGCCGCAGGCCCGCCTTGTCACCATCCGCTTTGCAGATCCGCAGGTGATCTATGCCGCCGGTCTGGAACTGGGCTGCGACCCCGCCTGACCGGCCCGGCTCCGGCACGCAAAAGGCCGCCTGCGGGCGGCCTTTTCCATGGCCCTCCTCCGTCCGCTACAGCCCAAGCGCCCGCAGCACCCTCGGCAGCTCCTCCGGCAGATCCTCCGCAATCAGACCGGGCCCGAAACTGCGCGCGCATTCCACATGCAGCCAGGCCGCCGTGCAGGCGGCATCAAACGGCGCAAACCCGCGCGCCATGAGCCCACAGATGAACCCCGTCAGCACATCGCCCGATCCCGCCGTTGCCAGCCAGGGTGCCGCGCGCTCACCGACCGCCGCGTTGACCGCGCAGCGCCCGTCAGGCCCGGCTATCACCGTATCCGGGCCCTTGAGCAACACCACACAGCCCGCCTGCGCCGCCGCCTCACGGGTCGCATCAACCCTGGAATAGGCCGGGCCGCTGGTGGCAGGGTCCGCCAGCCGCGCCGCGATGTCCGGAAACAGACGCGCAAACTCCCCGACATGCGGGGTCAGCACACAGCCCTCATGCAAGGCCCCGAACTGCGCCGCATCCCGCGCGATCAGCGTCAACGCATCCGCATCCAGCACCATCCGCCGCGCCCCCCACCCCTCTCCCGTCCCCACGAGGGGGAGGGGAAGCCCCTGAACGGCAGGCGCGGCCCCCTGCCCCAATCGGCTCCCCTCCCCCTCGTGGGGACGGGAGAGGGGTGGGGGGCACCCGGTCACAAGACCAAGCGCCACCCCGACCAGCCCCGCCGCACGCGCACCCAGACCCAGGCCCGGCCCCAGACAAAGCGCATTTATCCGCAAGTCCTCCAGCACAGCCGCCAGATCCCCTGCCCCGTCCATCTCGCGCAACATCACCGCATCCAGCCGCGCCGCGCTCTCGGCCATGGCGTCGGCAGGACAGCCCACCGTCACCACCCCCGCCCCGATCCGCAGCGCGCCGCGCGCCGCCAGCCGCGCAGCCCCCCCGCGCCCCGCAGGACCGGAGAGGGCCAGCGCATGGCCGTAGGAGTATTTGTGCCCATTGCGCTTGCCCAGCCGCCCCACGGCACCAATGGCAGACTCCTCACCCGCCTCGGTCACCACACAGAGCCAATCGGAATCCTTCTGATGCGACCGGGGCGGATAAAGGCTCCATGTCGCGCCGAAGGTTCCCTTCGAAGATTTCGGCAGCGGCACATCGTTCAAACCAATGTCCACCACCCGCACCCGGCCACAGAGTTCAGGGCCTTCACCAAGGACGTGCCCCAACTTGCGGCGATGGAAACTGACCGTCAGATCCGCCCACAAGGCATCGCCGTCGGCGAGACAACGGCCACTGTCCGAACACAGCCCGCTTGGCAGATCGACCGCCACCACGACAGGCCGCCGGGGGTCATCGCGCAGATCCCACTCCGGCAACATCGCACCAAACCCTTCCGCAAACGACACCGGGCGCGACAATCCCGTGCCAAACAAGGCATCCACAATCACATCAGCCGCCCATGGATCATACGGGTAGCGATCCACCCAACCTCTCACCGCTCCCATTGCCGCCCACCGCTCATGGTTCACCCGCGCATCCGGTGGCAGCCGCGCTGCATCCCCGTACAGAAACACCTCCACCGCCCAGCCCAGCCCCCGCAACAACCGCGCCACCACAAACCCGTCGCCGCCATTGTTTCCCGGCCCGCACAACACCACCGCCCGGCGCGGCGCTTTTGCTTCATCTTGGCCCAAATACTCAACTGCTCCGCCAGCCCCGCCGCGCTCCGTCGCAGGCACGGCCCCCAGCTCCGGCCACTCCTCGACTACCGCCGCCACCACACCCCGCCCCGCGCGCTCCATCAGCTCCAGCCCGGTGACGGCACCAGAGGCAATCGCCGCCGCCTCAACGGCGCGCATTTGGGCAGATGTCAAAAGTTCCGTCATGTTCCCGCCCGATCTGTTCTCAAATCGCCCATTATCAGTGCTTGTTGCATATTTTTTAATCAACCCATAGAGAATCCCTCCCTGCACTCCACCGCTCAATCCTTCCTCAATTGTCCCCGCCCGCAGGAAATGGTCAGTCAGCAGGAGAAGATAAAAATCAAGGCGCGGGGGAGTCGGCCCATGAAGAAGATCGAGGCAATCATCAAGCCTTTCAAGCTCGATGAGGTCAAGGAAGCCCTGCAGGAAGCCGGAATTCAGGGCCTGTCCGTCACCGAAGTCAAAGGCTTTGGCCGTCAGAAAGGCCACACCGAGCTCTATCGTGGCGCCGAATATGTGGTGGATTTCCTGCCCAAGGTGAAGATCGAGGTCATCCTCACCGACGACATGGTCGATCAGGCCGTGGCGGCAATCATCTCGGCGGCGCGCACCGACAAGATCGGCGACGGCAAAATATTCGTTTCGCCCATCGAACAGGCGATCCGCATCCGCACCGGGGAAACCGGCGACGACGCCGTGTGACCCCTCCCAGACACCAGGCCCCGAATGGCCTGCACTGTAACACCCAATAACCGAAAGGCAGCATGATGAGCGCAGTCAAGAAAGCTCTGAAACTGATGAAGGATGAAGAGGTCGAATATGTCGACATCCGCTTCACCGACGTCAAAGGCAAGCTCCAGCACGTGACGCTGGTGGCGGATCTCGTGGATGAGGACTTCTTCGAAGAAGGCTTCATGTTCGACGGCTCCTCCATCGCCGGCTGGAAATCCATCGACCAGTCCGACATGAAACTGATCCTCGATCCGTTGTCGGTCTATATCGACCCGTTCTACGCGGAAAAAACCATGTGCGTGCATTGCACCGTGGTCGAACCCGACACCGGCGAATCCTACAGCCGCGACCCGCGCGGCACCGCTCTGAAGGCCGAGGCTTACCTCAAATCCTCCGGTATCGGTGATGCGTTCTACTGCGGGCCGGAAGCGGAATTCTTCCTGTTCGACGATGTGCGCTACTGCGTCAGCCCGCAAAAAGTGTCGTTCCAGATCGACGCCGAAGCGGCTGCGTGGAACACCGATACCGAAATGGAAGGCGGCAACCTTGCGCACCGCGCAGCCCACAAGGGCGGCTACTTCCCGGTCAACCCCGTGGACGAAGCACAGGACATCCGGGGCGAGATGCTGTCCACCATGAAGCGCATGGGCATCAAGGTTGACAAGCACCACCACGAGGTTGCGACCTGCCAGCACGAATTGGGCATGATCTTCGGCGGTCTGACCGAACAGGCCGACAACATCCAGAAATACAAATACGTCATCCACAACGTGGCGGCGGCTTACGGCAAGACCGTAACCTTCATGCCCAAACCGATGAAGGGTGACAACGGCTCGGGCATGCACGTGAACATGTCGATCTGGAAAGACGGCAAGCCACTGTTTGCCGGCGACAAATACGCCGACCTCAGCCAAGAGGCACTGTATTTCATCGGCGGCATCCTGAAACACGCCAAGGCGCTCAACGCCCTGACCAACCCGGCCACCAACAGCTACAAGCGTCTGATCCCCGGCTTCGAGGCCCCGGTTCTGCGCGCGTACTCGGCCCGCAACCGCTCTGGCTGCGTCCGGATTCCGTGGACGGAATCGCCGAAAGCCAAACGTGTGGAAGCCCGCTTCCCCGATCCGGCGGCCAACCCCTATCTTGCCTTTGCAGCCCTCTTGATGGCTGGCCTTGACGGCATCAACAACAAGATTGATCCCGGCCCGGCCTCCGACAAGGATCTGTATGATCTGCCGCCCGAAGAACTGGCAGCGATCCCCACCGTCTGCGGTTCGCTCCGCGAGGCGTTGGAAGAGCTGGAAAAAGACATGGACTTCCTGCTTGCCGGTGACGTGTTCACCCGCGACCAGCTGGAAGGCTACATGGCGCTGAAATGGGAAGAGGTTTATGCCTACGAGCATACCCCGCACCCGATCGAATACGCGATGTATTATTCCTGCTGATCACAGCACCGGACTTCTGCAATGGGCGCCCCTTCCGGGCGCCCATTTCTTTTTGAGCGAAGCGCGGATTGATGCTACCCTTCTCTGACATCCATTTCAAAACCCCGGTCCGGCCCCGCCAATCGATTTACGGAGCAGCCCATGTTTCGCCTTTTGCTCGCATTTCTCGCCGTCCTTGCCGTTTCCGCCTGCCGCTACGATTCCGATACCGATGTCACCCGGGGCTGGACACAATACAAGCTGTCGGGCTTTTTCGGAGAGGGCATCCACTACCTCGGCACCGACAACAAGGACGAGCTGATCCGCATCGCCGTCGCCACCGACGGGGTCGAGATCCGGCGCCACACCGGTGGCAGCGAGGCCGAAACCCTGAAACTGCGCCGGATCGTCGGCGGTGATGCGGTCGGCAAGCGGTTTTATGTCGGGGTCTCCGAACGGTCGGGCAAGTTCAGCTACTGGCCCTTCGTCCTGAATGACGGCGCGATCTACTGGCACCGGCCGAAAGAGGTGGTAACCATCCACACCGCCGACCAGCTGATATCCAACGTCCGGGCAGGCCTTGACGCCAAGGTCTATCGCCGCATGGCACCGCTTGCCCCCGCCGATGCCTTCGCGCTGGATGACCGCCTGCGCAGCATGCGCGAACGCGCCGTTGCCAAATCCGCCACCGAAAAATCACAGAAATCCACCACCGCCGCACCGGCCCCCGCCCCGCCCACGGGGAATTTTGTCGCCGCCCCGCAGGCCCCGCCAGCCGCTCCCGCCCGGGTCAACGGCTATGTCATCGGCGATGGCATTTTCGTGCGCGGCTGGCTGTCGGATGAAAGCGGGCGCATCGTCGATATTGATCAGGCATCGGGCAAGGCCAAGGTGCTGCGCTACCGCGATGGCACCACCGCCTGGGTCGAAGGCTCATCCCTGATCAGCCGCGAAGAAGCGGCGGCAACCAATCTGGCCCGCGGCGCGGTCGCGGTCGGCGTCATGGTCTGCCTGTTCAGCCCGGAAACCTGCAAGCCCAAATCGAAATAGCCCCGCGACGGGTGCGGACACGCCCGTCACGCCCGGTGAATCGGAAACTCCACAAGGGCCGCCGCCTGCTCTGCCATCAGCGCCGCCAGCGGCACAAGATAGGTGTGGATCGAAAACAGAACCGCCCGGCTGACCGGCAGCCGGATCAGGCATTGCCGTTCCGAGCGGATATACGGCATCTCGCCCTGCGCCTCAGTATCCTTCGCCGCATCTTCGGGTTGCGGATTGAACAGCGGCGCGCGCGAATGATGCGCGTTGGCCCGCCACAGCGGAGCCTCCACCCGCACCGCATCCATCAGCCGCTGCACCCTGCGCCCCACGTCTTCGGTATAGGCCTCCACCGGCTTATGCATCCGCATCAGCGGCCGCCCCAGCTTTTCGTGCAGCATCCACCCGGCCGGAAAGCACAGCACCGCCGCCGACAGCAGATGCTCACCCCCGCCAGCCTCCTGCATCAGGCACAGATCCTCCTGCACCAGCCGTCCCAGCGTCTGCAACGGGCGCTCAGGCTCCAGCAAGACCCTGACCCCATCGGGGCGTGTCACTGTCCCGCCCTCACGGGCAAACCCCTCGGGCAGTCGCGCCAAAACGAATTCATACAATTCCTCAACGGCCTGCGCGGCAAAGCTCACCTGCCCCACCACCTCCGCCTCCCGCTCTGCGATCAGGCGGTCGCGCAGCGCCATCTGCCCGGCAAAGGCCTCATCCACCCGCAGCCAGTCGGCCATATCCAGCGGCAGGATCCCCGGCAACCGCCGCGTGCGCGCATCAGCCCAGGGCGCAAAAGGCAAAGCCGTCTGCACAACCTCGTTCATTCCCCTTTCCATCCCCCGCTCCATCAAAGCCGCAGACCACAGGTTCGACACCACAGACCTCCCGCCCCCGCAAGCTGCCTCCCTCCCCCCTTGTGGGGGAGGGCCGGGGTGGGGGGGCACCCGCGCAAACACAAAACAGCCGCAACCCTTACGGGAAACGGGCCTGAAACAACTGTAAAAAAGAAAAGTGGCGCGGTTGACGGGGCTCGAACCCGCGACCCCCGGCGTGACAGGCCGGTACTCTAACCAACTGAGCTACAACCGCGCGATGGCCGGCTGATATAGGGGGCTACGGGGGGCGTCAAGCAGGAAAGTGGGGCAAACGGGCCGGCCATTGGCAACGGTTCGTGCAAAGGGGCCGCTCCTCGCGCGTGACGGCGCTCTTCGCTTGCTACGCAGCACCCCGGACAGGCCAGCGAAGAGGTCCGTCAGGACCGATGAGCGACGCGGCGCGGAGCCATGGTTAAGCCCACCTTAAAGTTACACCCTTAGCCCATTGATCCTGAAAGATTCATGACGGTGTAACACAGCGAGCAGCACTTGCCGGAAAACCAAAAGGCCCCTGCTGGCGCAGGGGCCTTTTAAGGCGGGAATGGCGCGGTTGACGGGGCTCGAACCCGCGACCCCCGGCGTGACAGGCCGGTACTCTAACCAACTGAGCTACAACCGCACATTCCGTCCGACCCAAGGTCTCCCTCGCGCCGTAGAGGGGCTTTTAGGGGGATGCGCGGGGGGCGTCAAGCGGCACCGCACGCAATCGCGAGGTTTTTTCGCAGCCCCTCAATGCTCCGGTGCCGGAATGAACTCCCCGGCATCATCGGGCGGCAGGCTGAACCGCCCATGCGCCCAATCCCCCGCCCGCCACGCCTCGCGCGCGGCGTCGATCCGGTCCTTCGACGAGGCGACGAAGTTCCACCAGATATGGCGCGGCCCGTCCATCGTGGCCCCGCCGAGCAGCATCACCCGCGCGCCCTGCTCCCCCGCCCGCACCGAGATCCGGTCACCGGGGCGGAACACCAGCATCCGCCCGGTCTCGAAGGTCTGGCCGCCCACACTCACTTCACCCGACAGGATATAGACACCACGATCCTCATGATCATCGGGCAGCGGAATCGCTGCACCGGGGGCCAGTTCGGCATCGGCATAGAACACCTCGATCCCGGTCGCGATCGGAGCACGCGCGCCATAGGCAGAGCCAAGGATCAGCCGCACCCGCTTCCCCTCGCCTTCCAGCTCCGGCAGCTCGGCCTTGGCGGCATGGACAAAGTCGGCGGGGTCGTCCTCCATCGCCTTGGGCAGCGCCAGCCAGGTCTGCAACCCGAACAGCGCATGAGGGGCCTCGCGCAGCGCACCATCCTGCCGTTCGGAATGGGTGATCCCCTGCCCCGCCAGCATCCAGTTCACCGCCCCCGGCTCGATCCAGGCATTGGTGCCCAGGCTGTCGCGGTGATGGATGCGGCCCTTCATAAGATAAGTCACCGTGCCCAGCCCGATATGCGGATGCGGGCGCACGTCGATGCCCTTGCCGGTCAGGAATTCCGCCGGGCCCATCTGGTCGAAAAATATAAACGGCCCCACCATCTGCCGCGCCGACGAAGGCAAAGCGCGGCGCACCTCGAACCCGCCCAGATCGCGGGCGCGCGGCACAATCACGGTTTCAATCGCATCCACGGCGTCGCCGATCGGGATGGATGGGTCAAGCACGGGGTTCCAGCTCATGGTGTTCTCCTTTACACTCTAGATAAGGCCAGAGCGGCCTGCCGTCTTCGCTCATGCTCGCGCGGAAATTGTGCGCAAGAGCACCGATCACGCGCCGGCCCCACGCACGCCTCGCATCGGCAGCCTTGTCCCGGCACCGATGTCAGGCAAAACCGGCTGTTGTGCTTGCCGCTTGTGCGGCTGTCGTCTAAGCAAGGGGAAAGGACGGATTTCATGCGTATTCTGATCACGAACGACGACGGCATCAACGCTCCGGGGCTGGAGGTGCTGACCGCCATCGCCAAAGAAATCGCAGGGCCAAAGGGTGAAGTCTGGACCGTGGCCCCGGCTTTCGAGCAGTCGGGCGTTGGCCATTGCATCAGCTATTCCCACCCGATGATGATCGCCCGCTTGTCGGACCGCCGCTATGCGGCCGAGGGCAGCCCGGCCGATTGTGTGCTGGCGGCGATCTATGATGTGCTGGACGGGGCCAAGCCGGATCTGGTGCTGTCAGGGGTGAACCGGGGCAACAACGCGGCGGAGAATACGCTTTACTCCGGCACCATCGGCGGCGCGATGGAGGCGGCGTTGCAGGGCATCCCGGCCATTGCGATGTCTCAATACATGGGCCGCGGCACCGATGATCTGGACACGCCGTTTCAGGCGGCGGCGGCACATGGGGCCGCAGTGGTGCGCAAGCTGCTGGATCACGGCATCTGGACGCAGGATGATTACCGCGTGTTCTACAACGTGAACTTCCCCCCCTGTGGCGCTGAGAAGGTGCAAGGCACCAAGGTGGCCGCCATCGGGTTCCGTCGCGACACCTCGTTTTCCTGCGAGCCGCATCTGTCGCCCACCGGGCGGCGCTATCTGTGGATCAAGGGCGGGCCGCAGCACACGCCCACCCTGCCCGGCACCGATGCGGCCGTGAATCTTGAGGGCTGGATATCTGTCACCCCGATGCGCGCCGATCTGACCGCGCATGACCTGCTCGCGCCGCTCGCGGCGCAACTGGCATGATGGGACCCGGCGGCCCGGAGGAATCGGACGCCGAACGCAAGATGCGCTTTTTGTTTGGACTGCGATCAAGGGGCGTGACCGAAGCCCGGGTGCTGACCGCGATGGAGCGGGTGGACCGCGGACTGTTCGTGCGCGGCCATTTCGCCGACCGCGCCTATGATGACATGCCGCTGCCGATCGCCTGCGGCCAGACCATCAGCCAGCCTTCGGTGGTGGGGCTGATGACGCAGGCACTGAGTGTGCAGCCGCGAGATACCGTGCTGGAGATCGGCACCGGCTCGGGCTATCAGGCCGCGATCCTGGCGCATCTGGCCCGGCGGGTCTATACGGTGGACCGGCACCGACGACTGGTGCGTGAGGCGCAGGGCGTGTTCCAAAGCCTCGGTCTGGTCAATATCACCGCCTTCACCGCCGATGGCAGCCATGGTCTGCCCGATCAGGCCCCGTTTGACCGCATAATCGTGACCGCCGCTGCCGAAGACCCGCCCGGCCCCCTCTTGGCGCAGCTCAAGGTTGGGGGTATCATGGTGCTGCCGGTGGGACAGTCCGATACCGTGCAAAGCCTGATCAAAGTGACCCGTGGCATCAGTGGCTATGACTATGAAGAACTGCGCCCGGTGCGTTTCGTGCCGTTGATCGAAGGTCTGGGTGCGGAGTGAATGGCGTAACAAAGGGCGGGGAACACCGCCCGACAAGCAAAAGAGGCAGAGCATGACCCGCATTTCCATGGCCCCCAAGGCCCCCCGCCTGCGCATCCTGTGGCTGGGCAGCGCGCTTGCCGCGCTGTCGGCCTGCACGCCCACCACCGGCGGCAGTCCTTTCGCCGGGCTGGACTGGGATCTGCGCAACGGCCCCGGTGTGCTGGATACCACGGACGCGGCCCTGCGCGCGACCGAACGGCGGCCGGCACCCGATGCGCGCGGCGTGATTTCCTACCCCGGCTATCAGGTCGCGGTGGCCCGGCGCGGCGACACCGTTGCCTCGGTCGCGGCCCGTGTGGGCATCGGCGCCGATGAGCTGGCGCGCTACAATGCGATCATGCCGACCGATACGCTGCGCGACGGCGAGATCATCGCCCTGCCGCGCCGGATCGCCGATACCGGCACAGTGCAGGGCGGGATGATGACCGGGCCGGGCGCGTCGCCCGCGCCGGTCGATGTCTCCAGCATCGCCACCACCGCGCTTGACCGCGTCGGCACCCCGACTCCGCCCGCCACCACCAGACCCAGCACCGGTGGCGAGCCGGTGCGCCATCAGGTCCGGCGCGGCGAGACGGCGTTCTCGATCGCCCGCAGCTACAATATCTCGGCCAAGGCGCTGGGGGAATGGAACGGGCTTGGCCCCAACCTTGATGTGCGTGAGGGGCAATATCTGATCATCCCGATCGCCTCGGCTGCACCACCGTCAACCGCAAGCCAGGCCGTAAGCCCGCCGGGTGCCGGTTCGGTCACGCCGACACCGCCTTCCGCCACCCAGCCCCTGCCCGCAGAGAGGACCGCCCCCGCCGCCGCGAAGCCGAAAGAGACGCCCGCCTCGCCCGATCTGGGCGCGCAGCGCAGCACGTCAACCAAGATGCTGATGCCGGTGCAGGGCTCGATCATCCGCCCCTATGCCAAGGGCCGGAACGATGGCATCGACATATCTGCCTCGGCAGGCACGCCGGTGAAGGCCGCAGCCGATGGCACCGTGGCCGCAATCACCACCGATACCGCACAAACCCCGATCATCGTGGTGCGCCATGCCGACAACCTGCTGACGGTCTATGCCGGGGTGGACAAGATCACGGTCAAAAAGGGCGACAAGGTAAGCCGGGGCCAGAACATCGCGGTTGTCCGTGCCGGCACGCCGTCGTTCCTGCATTTCGAAGTGCGGCGCGGGGTAGACAGCACCGATCCGGTGGCTTTCCTGCAATAGGGCCGCCTGCGTCCCCGTCGGAGCCTCCGGCGGGGATATTTAAGAACAGATGAAAGGCAGAAGAACCTGTTCCATTCAGAGCCGCACACCTTCGCGGGCGGCAAGGTCACAAAAGAACTGCCAGGCCACCCGACCCGAGCGCGCGCCGCGTGTGGCCTGCCATTCGATGGCCTCGGCACGCAGGCGGTCTTCTGGCACTCTGACACTGTGGGCGGCACAATAGCCCCGGATCATGTCAAGGTAATCGTCCTGGCTGCAGGGGTGGAACCCCAGCCAGAGGCCGAAGCGGTCGGAAAGCGAGACCTTTTCCTCCACCGCCTCGGACGGGGAAATCGCGGTGGAGCGTTCATTCTCGATCATGTCGCGCGGCATCAGGTGGCGGCGGTTCGAGGTGGCGTAGAACAACACGTTTTCCGGCCGGCCTTCGATGCCACCGTCTAGCACGGCTTTCAGCGATTTATAGTGCTGGTCATCATGGCTGAACGACAGATCATCGCAGAACAGGATGAAGCGGGCGTCAGAGCTGCGCAGCAGCGCCAGCAGGCGTTGGACCGAAGGCAGATCCTCGCGCGCCAGTTCCACGATTTTCAGGGCAAGGCCTTCGGCCAGAACGGCGGCATGGACCGCCTTGACCAAGGACGATTTCCCCATCCCCCGCGCGCCCCACAGGAGCGCGTTGTTGGCGGGCAACCCGCGCGCGAAGTGGCGGGTGTTGTCCAGCAGCGTATCGCGCGCGCGGTTGACCCCGATCAACAGGGACAGGTCCACCCGCGAGACCTGCGTCACCGGCTCCAGCCGGTCGGGGTCGGTGTGCCAGGCAAAGGCATCGGCGGCGGTGAAATCGGGAGCCGGTTGCGGTGCCGGGGCCAGCCGTTCAAGGGCTGCCGCGATGCGGGTCAGGGCGTCGTCACTCATGCCGGGTGGTCTTCCTCATCGGCCTCGGGGTCTTCCCACAGGCCTTGCGCGCGCAACTCGGTCTCGCGCTTTTTCTCGATCCGGCGGATCAGGAAAATGGAGACCTCATAGAGCGGGTAAACCGCCAGAAACAGGATCGCCTGGCTGAGGATATCAGGCGGCGTCACCAAAGCCGCCACCATCAGGATCAGCACCACCGCATATTTGCGCGTGCCGGCCAGACCAGCGGAGGATACCAGCCCGGCCTTGCCCATCAGCGTGAGCAACACCGGCAGTTGGAAGCACAGCCCGAAAGCGATGATCAGTTTCAGCGAGATATCCAGCGTCTCGTTGACCTTGCCCTGAAACACGATCTCGATGCCCTGGCTCTGCACCGCCTCGGTCAGCGGGGTGGCCACCGGCACATCGGCAATCGGCGCATCCGACAGCGCGGGCAGCAGCGCGGCCACCACCGAGGTGGCATCGGCAAAACCCAGAAAGAACGCCATCGCCAGCGGGGTCACGATGTAGTGCGAGAACACCGCGCCAAGGATGAACAGAACGGGAGAGGCGATCAGGAAGGGCAGGAACGCGTTCTTTTCATTGCGGTAAAGGCCGGGCGCCACGAAGCGCCACAGATGATAGGCGATCACCGGGAAAGACAGCGCCAGCCCTGCCACCACCGAGATGTGGATCAGGGTAAAGAAATACTCCTGCGGCGCGGTATACTGCATGATCGGGTTGGGGTTGCCGAGGTTGCGCATCGCATCCTCGATCGGGCCCAGCAGGAAGCCAAGGATCGGTTCGGCCACCAGAAAACACAGCACCATGGCGATGATGAAGGCCGAAACCGCCCAGATCAGGCGGTTGCGCAATTCGGCCAGATGCTCGATCAGCGGGGCCGAGCTGTCGTCGATCTCGTCTGACTTTGTCATGCGTCGGCCTTGGGGGTCTTGTCGGATTTCGGTTTGCGCGGGGCGCGGGGTTTTTTCGGTTTCGCGCTGGCCTCGGCGGCCAGATCTGGCCCAGTCGGGTTCGGGCCAGTCGGTTTCGGGGCAGCGGCTTTCTTCAGCTTGGCGGTCGCTTCCTTGACAATGGCCTGACGCTCGGCCTTCGCCTCGCTCAGCGCTTTTGTCGCCGGGCCCATTTCCGCAACCACAGCGGGTTCAGCCGGTGGGGCCGCTTTCGGATCGGGTTTCGCCACCGGGACGCTTGCCCGGGCGGCATTTTTCAGCGGGTCCCATTTCTCGAACTTCGCGGTCGCTTCGCGCACCGCATCCAGTCCCATCGACTTGGCCGAGGTGGCGGATTTCAGATCACGCGCCACATCCTTGACCCCGGACTCATCCGCCGCCGCCTCCATCGCGCTGGAAAAC
Organism: Paracoccaceae bacterium; assembly: GCA_046296515.1. Lineage (GTDB taxonomy): Bacteria > Pseudomonadota > Alphaproteobacteria > Rhodobacterales > Rhodobacteraceae > Pseudotabrizicola. The sequence goes on from JBKBKR010000001.1 coordinate 730,601, forward strand.
TCTCGCGCCATGCCGCGCATCTTGGCCGTAAAGCGACCAAGACTGCGGAACAGCCCGGGCAGGTCTTTCGGGCCGATCACGATCAGCGCGACAATTCCGATGACAAGCAACTCGGACATGCCAAAGTCGAACATGGCGCAGGGCTTCCTTTCCGCTCAGGCGGCAGACGGGCAGATCAGATCTTGTCTTTTTCCGGTTCCGGAGTCACGTCACGCACCGGGGTATTCGATGCGTTTTCAATCTCTTCCGAGCCGTCTTTCACACCCTTTTTAAAGGCGGTGATGCCCTTGCCCACCTCACCCATCAGGGACGCGATCTTGCCGCGCCCGAACAGGACCAGCACCACCACCGCGATGAGAAGAAGGCCGGGAAGGCCGATGTTGTTCAGCATGTCAAATCCTCCTGCTGCGCGGTGCGGCATGTCGCCCGCTGTCGCCTATATCTTCACTACCCCTGCACGCCCTCGGTTCCTAGCCTGATTCAACGGCCAGACCGGGGCTGGTCACCCTCATACCTGACAGCTATATGTCAGTTGCCCCATCCCATCCCCGGACCGGACCCGCCATGCGCCGCACCGACCGCCTGTTCGACCTGATCCAGATCCTGCGCGACGGGCGGCTGCACCGTGCGGGCGAGATGGCCGAGCGGCTGGGCGTGTCGGTGCGCACCATCTGGCGCGATATGGCCACGCTGATGGCAAGCGGCCTGCCGGTGGAGGGCGAGCGTGGCGTAGGCTACATCCTGCGCGCGCCGATCACCCTGCCGCCGATGATCCTGACCGGGGCCGAGCTGGACGCGCTGCGTGCCGGTGTGCGCATGGTCGCCGACGGGCCCGATCCGGCGCTGGCGCGCGCCGCCCGCATGCTGGCAACCAAGATCGCCAGTGTCACCCCGGCGCCGCCCGACGCAGATGACGATGACCTGTTCATCTTCACCGGCAAGGAGGCCAACCGGGCCACCGCCCATGTGCCCTTGCTGCGCCGCGCCATAAAGGCGCGCCATCGCCTGACGCTGACCTATATCGACCCGGAGGGCCGCGAGACCCACCGCGACATCCGCCCGCTGGCGCTGGATCTGAGCGGGAGGGTCTGGAGCCTTGCCGCATGGTGCGAACAGCGCGGCGGCTTCCGCAGCTTTCGCGTCGACCGGATCATGGCGATTGCCGAAACGGAGGAGACCTTTGCGCCGGAGCCGGGCCGCAGCCTTGCCGATTACCGTACCTTGATGGCGGGCGACAGCTGACCGCTCTATTTTGCCGGAAACACGAAACAGCGGTCGCGCCGGATCATCAGCCACAGCACGGTGCCCGGTTTCGGCAGGAACACCCCCGGCACCGAGGCGGTGAGGGTCGATCCGTCAAAAGCCATGCGGAATTCGACCAGACTTTCGCGCCCCAGATAACGCGACCGGATCACGGTGCCGCTGGCCGGAGTGCCCTCCTGCGGGGTCGGGTTGGGGCCGCGCCCGGCGCGGTCAAAGTCGATCTTCAGATGCTGGGGCCGGATCACGATATCGACCGCCGCGCCATCCTCCTGCCCCGGCGTGAGAAATGCGCCAAACGGCGTTTCGGTCAGCGCGCCGCGCGACACGCCCCGGATCACATTGATATCACTGAAAAACGCCGCCGCCGCCTTGTCCACCGGCGCGTTGTAGACGTTATAGGGCGCACCGCTTTGCATGATCCGCCCGGCCCGCATCAGCGCGATCTCATCGGCCATCCGCATCGCCTCATCCGGCTCATGGGTGACCAGCACAACGGCGGTGCCCTCATCCTTCAGGATATCCAGCGTGGTGTCGCGGATGCCGTCGCGCAGCCGGTTGTCGAGACCGGAAAACGGCTCGTCCATCAGCATGACCTTCGGGCGGGGTGCCAGCGCGCGCGCCAAGGCCACGCGCTGCTGCTCACCACCCGACAACTGATGCGGATGCTTGGCCCCGAAGCCGCTCAGCGTGACACGCTCCAGCAATTCATCGACGCGGCGCATCCGCGCCGCCCGGTCGCCCTTGAGGCCGAAGGCCACATTCTCGGTCACGCTCAGATGCGGGAACAGCGCGAAATCCTGAAACATCAGCCCGACCGAGCGATGCTCGGGCGGCACATGCCGTCCCGGCCCGGCCACCTCCACCCCGTCGATCTCGATGCGCCCGGCATCGGGCCGGTCCACCCCTGCAATCATCCGCAAGGTGGTGGACTTGCCGCAGCCCGATGGCCCCAGAAGACAGGTCACCTGCCCGGGTGCTACCTCAAGGCTGACGTCATTCACCACGGCCAGACCGGAAAAGGACCGGCTCAGGTGCTGCACACTCAGGCGGGGCGGTGGGGCTTGCATGGGTATCCTAGCGTTTCCGTCAACTTCCCCTAACAGCCCGCCCGCGACAGGGCAAGACCAAGGCCCATCCCGTCACCTGTTCCCAAATATCCCCGCCGGAGGCCCCCGAGGAGACGCGCGTTTCGCGCGCGACGAGACAAAAGGCATGCGCGCTCTGCGCGCTCAATCGGATCAGGTGGGTCAGCCCGCTCAGATCGTGGCATTGGTGGCGCCACCGTCCAGCAGGATGTTCTGCCCGACGATGAACCCGGCATGGACCGAGCACAGAAAGGCGCAGGCCGCGCCGAATTCCGCTGCCGTGCCATAGCGGCGCGCGGGGATCGTGGCGGCGCGGCGCGCCCGGGCCTGCTCTGCCGAGATCCCCTCAGCCGCCATCACGCCCGCGTCCAGCGCGGTGGCGCGGTCGGTGTCATGGATGCCGGGCAGAAGGTTGTTGATCGTGACGCCATGCGGGGCCACCTGCCGCGCGGTGCCCGCGACATAGCCGGTCAGCCCGGTGCGTGCGGCGTTCGACAGGCCCAGCTGTGCAATCGGCGCTTTCACCGACTGGCTGGTGATGTTGATCACCCGGCCCCAGCCCGCCCCGATCATCCCCGGCAGCAGCGCGGTCATCAGCGCGATCGGCGTCAGCATGTTGGCATCCAGCGCCTTGATGAAATCGGCGCGCTCCCAGTCGCTCCAGACCCCCGGCGGCGGGCCGCCGGCGTTGGTCACCAGAATATCCACCGCCCCCGCCGCTTCCAGCACCTGCGCCCGGCCCGAGTCGCTGGTGATATCGGCGGCGACGGTTGTCACCGTCACCCCGTGCGCGGCACGGATCGCAGCGGCAGTCGCCTCCAGCGCCTGCCCCCCACGCGCGTTCAGGATCAGATCGACCCCGGCAGCGGCCAGGGCCTCGGCGCAGCCGCGCCCCAGCCCCTTTGACCCCGCACAGACCAATGCCCGTTTGCCCCTGATCCCCAGATCCATATCCGCCCCCTGTGCCTGTTTCCCCTCGTGCCTAGCAGCCCGTGCCGCGTTGACGCAAGGGGGGCTTCGGGCTAAGCCAAGGGGGTGGCCTATGGGGCGGCCACGCGGTTGCAGAACGGACAGACACAGCATGACCCCTCCTCCCCCCGACCCTGCCCCGCTTCCCGGCCATGCCCCGCTTCCCGGTCATGCCTGTCAGGTATTTCCGGCAGAGAGCATTTACGTGATCCACGGAGTGAACAGCGGCGACGGGCTGGCCGGTCCGGATGAGGTGTGTGAAGGCGATATCTACGCGCTGGAAGACGCGGTGCAGCCGCTGCGGCTGATCCTGTCGCATGCGCAGGAGGGGCAGCGGGTGGCACAGGGCAGCCAGATCGGCCAGCCCGGCGATGCGGTCCGGCTGGTGGCGCGCTATACGCTTATGGCCGCGGATGGCGACAAGATCGACCTGCTGCTGATGCGGCTGGACAGCGGTGTCGGTGTTGCCATGCCGCTGTCGCCAATGTCCTCGGCCGCCGATTACACGCTGGTCGCCATCGACGACGCCCCCGAAGCGGTGCGGCTGGCCGATCTGTTGTGCGTGTCCTTTGCACGCGGCACCATGATCACCCTTGCCGATGGCCGCCAGCACCCGATCGAGGCCTTGCAGGCCGGCGACAAGGTGCTGACCCGCGACCACGGCCCGCAGCCTTTGCGCTGGCTGGGCCGGGCCACCTTGCGCGCGCAAGGCGCTTTTGCGCCGGTGGTGATCACCTCGGGCACGCTGGGCAATGCGGGCGATCTGATCGTCAGCCCACATCACCGGATTTTCCTCTATCAGCGCCAGCGGCGCGCCGGGATGCAGACCTCGGAGCTGCTGGTGCAGGCCAAGCATCTCGTGGATGACGAACGGGTGTTCCAGCGGATCGGCGGTTTTGTCGATTACTTCAGCCTGGTGTTTGACCAGCACGAGATCATCTATGCCGAAGGGGTGCCCGCCGAAAGCCTGATGGTGAATGACGCCACCCTGTCGCGCCTGCCCGCCGACATGGCCGAGGATGTGAAGACCCGCTTTCCCGGCCTTGCACAGGTGCAGCATTTCGGGACCGAAGCCAGCCGCCAGTTTCTGGATGAAGTGGGCCGGGCCGCACTTTATTCCCCGCCACGCCGGGGTGGTGACGACAAGTAGCCTGCGGGCAATGGACGGGCGTTCCGCTTTGCGGTAAAGCCCCGGTCATGTTGACCAATCGCCCCTCCCTTCCGCCCGAGATCGCCCGCAGGCGAACCTTTGCCATCATCGCCCACCCCGATGCCGGCAAGACCACGCTGACCGAAAAGTTCCTGCTGTTCGGCGGTGCAATCCAGATGGCCGGTCAGGTCCGCGCCAAGGGCGAGGCGCGGCGCACGCGGTCTGACTTCATCAAGATGGAGCAGGAGCGCGGGATCTCGGTTTCCGCCTCCGCGATGTCGTTTGATTTCCGCGAGTTCCGGTTCAATCTGGTCGATACCCCCGGTCACTCGGATTTTTCCGAAGACACCTACCGCACGCTGACGGCGGTGGATGCCGCCGTGATGGTGATTGATGGTGCCAAGGGGGTGGAAAGCCAGACCCGCAAGCTGTTTGAAGTCTGCCGCTTGCGCGACCTGCCGATTCTGACCTTCTGCAACAAGATGGACCGCGAGGCGCGCGACACCTTCGAGATCATCGACGAGATCCAGGAAAATCTGGCCATTGACGTGTCGCCCGCCAGCTGGCCCATCGGGTCGGGCCGCGATTTTCTGGGCTGTTATGACATTCTGAACGACCGGCTGGAGCTGATGGACCGTGCCGACCGCAACCGGGTGGCGGAAACCATCCAGATCAACGGGCTGGATGACCCGAAGCTGACGGAACATGTGCCGCCGGAAGCGCTTGCCAAACTGCGCGAAGAACTGGAAATGGCGAAAGAACTGCTGCCCGCCTTTGACCGTGCCGCACTTCTGAACGGCTCGATGACGCCGATCTGGTTTGGCTCTGCGATCAACTCGTTCGGCGTCAAGGAGCTGATGGACGGCATCGGCAAATTCGGCCCCGAGCCGCAGCCGCAACCCACCGCCACCCGCAAGGTCGCGCCGGAAGAAACCGCCGTCACCGGCGTCGTGTTCAAGGTGCAGGCCAATATGGACCCCAAGCACCGCGACCGGGTGGCCTTTGTGCGGCTTGCCTCCGGCCATTTCGAACGTGGCATGAAGCTGACCCATGTGCGCAGCAAGAAGCAGATGGCGATTGCCAACCCGGTGATGTTTCTGGCCGCCGACCGCGAACTGGCCGAAGAGGCCTGGGCCGGCGATATCATCGGCATCCCCAACCACGGCCAGCTGCGCATCGGCGACGCGCTGACCGAGGGCGAGGCTTTGCGCTTTACCGGCATCCCGTCCTTTGCACCGGAACTGCTGCAAGGCGTGCGCGCGGGCGATCCGATGAAGGCCAAGCATCTGGAAAAGGCGCTGATGCAGTTTGCCGAAGAAGGTGCTGCGAAAGTGTTCAAGCCGATGATCGGCTCTGGCTTCATCGTGGGCGTTGTTGGGTCGCTGCAGTTCGACGTGCTCGCCAGCCGGATCGAAGCGGAATACTCCTTGCCGGTGCGGTTCGAGGGCAGTCAGTTTTCCTCGGCCCGCTGGGTGCAGGGGCCGAAGGCCGAGTTGGAAAAGATGATCAACATCAACAAACAGCACATCGCCACCGATCACGATGGCGATGTGGTGTTCCTGACCCGTCTGCAATGGGACATCGACCGCGTGGTGCGCGACTATCCGGAATTGCGGCTGACCGCGACCAAGGAAATGATGGTGTAACGGGCCGGGGCCGCGCTACTGCGCGGCCTCCTGCGACAAGTTGCTGTCGATCACCTCATCGGTGATGACTGTGAAGGACCGCAACTCATGTTGCCCGAATGACGTGATCATCGGCACATCCACCGCATCGCGCCCATAGGCGATCACGATGCGCCCGATCCGCCGCTTGTTGTTGCGCGGATCGAATGTGTGCCATGCCCCGCCCAGATACACCTCCATCCAGGCGGCATAATCCATCGGGTCGGCGGTGTAGGGGATGCCGAAATCGCCCAGCTGACCGTTCACATAGCGGGCCGGAATGTTCATCGCGCGGCAGAGCGTAATGGCGAGATGCGCGAAATCGCGGCACACACCCCTGCCCTCCTGCCAGGCGTCAAACGCGGTGCGGTTGTTGCGCGCGTCGGCATAGTTGAACCGGATCTGACCATGAACATAGTCGCAGATCGCCTGAACCTTGCTCCATCCCGGGGCCAGGTGGCCGAACTGGTCCCAGGCGACCTGGCTCAACTTGTCCACTTCGCAATAGCGCGAGGACAAAAGATACATCAGCGCCTCATCCGGGAGGTCGGACACCGGATGCTCCACCGCTTCGGGGGTGACCGGATCGAGTTCACCGCTGTCATACATGAAACCCTCACCCTGCAGGCGGATGAGGCCGGCGGGCGCATTGAAGCGGCGGCAGATATTGCCGAAGCTGTCGGTATACACCTCCTCGGGCACATCTGGGGAACGGGTGTGCAACTCGGGGCGCTGCATGTCGCCGCTGCGTTCCGGGCGGGCACTGACCATGGTGACAACTGGGGTCTCCTGCGCGCAGAACAAGGTGAAGTCATAGCCGTAACGGATCAGCATCGGGGGCCCTTTCAAACGGCTGCACGCACAAGGCGTGAATGTAATGTAACATGCGCAGACGCACGTCCCAAACCGCGCGTGCATTTCAAACGCTGTGACGGCCATTTGGTTGCATCACTGCCTGAAAAACCGCCACATTGACCTTTCCTGCGATTTGAGGTAGGGCCTTGCACAGTCCGCATACGGCGGGCAATTGCCGGGGCGCCGGATTGCTGCGTCCCTTTTCATGTTTTGCGGGCCGATCCCGCATCCAAAGGACGCTGATGCTTAAATTCTCCGACCTCGCGCTGGACCCGCGCGTTCTGCAAGCCGTTATTGATACCGGCTATGAAACCCCGACCCCGATTCAGGCCCAGGCGATTCCCTTCGCGCTTGAAGGCCGCGACGTTCTGGGCATCGCCCAGACCGGCACTGGGAAAACTGCCAGCTTCACGCTGCCAATGATCACCCGGCTGGGCCGTGGCCGCGCCCGTGCGCGGATGCCGCGCAGCCTTGTGCTGTGCCCCACGCGCGAGTTGGCAGCCCAGGTGGCGGAAAATTTTGAGACCTATGCCAAGCACACCAAGCTGACCAAGGCGCTGCTGATCGGCGGCGTGTCGTTCGGCGAGCAGGACAAGCTGATCGACCGGGGCGTTGACGTGCTGATAGCGACCCCCGGCCGGTTGCTCGACCATTTCGAGCGCGGCAAACTGCTGCTGACTGGCGTCGAGATCATGGTGGTCGATGAGGCCGACCGGATGCTCGACATGGGCTTCATCCCCGATATCGAGCGTATTTTCCAGCTGACCCCGTTCAGCCGCCAGACCCTGTTCTTCAGCGCCACCATGGCACCGGAGATCGAGCGGATCACCAACACCTTCCTGACCAATCCGGCCCGGGTGCAGGTGGAACGTCAGAACTCTGCCTCGACCACCATCGAGCAGGCCCTGATCCAGTTCACCCCCACCCGCCGCGACCGCAGCTTTACCGAAAAGCGCGCGGTGCTGCGCAGCCTGATCAAGGGTGAGGGCGAGAGCTGCACCAATGCCATCATCTTCTGCAACCGCAAGATGGATGTGGATGTGGTGGCCAAGTCTCTGAAAGCGCATGGTTTCAACGCGGCCCCGATCCACGGCGATCTGGACCAGTCGCAGCGGATGAAGACACTTGACGCCTTCCGCGACGGGTCGCTGCACCTGTTGGTGGCCTCTGATGTGGCCGCACGCGGGCTTGATATTCCGGCGGTCAGCCATGTGTTCAACTTCGACGTGCCCTCGCACCCCGAGGATTACGTCCACCGTATCGGCCGCACCGGGCGTGCCGGGCGTCTGGGCAAGGCCTATACGATCGCGGTGCCGAATGATGACAAATACCTGTCGGCCATCGAATCTCTGGTGAAATTGCCGATCCCGCGCGGGGTGGTGCCGGAAGGTGCGTTGAGCGGGCTGGACGAATCCTCTTCGGACAAGCCCCGCGACGCTCGTGGCGAGTCGCGCAACAAACCGCGTGAGCGGGATCGCAACCGCAAGCCGAAGCGTGACGAAAACGCCGCGCCCGCCAGCATGGAACCGATCGCAGTTCCGGCTGTGGTTGGCGTTGTGGCCGAAGCCCCGGCCGTTTCGCCACGCCGGGAAGAGCGTCGCGATGACCGTCGTTCCGAGCGTCGGGAAGAGCCGCCGCGCGAAGAGCGCCGCAGCGAGCGCCGCGATGATGCATCACGCGAGCGCAGGGATGACCGTCGCGACCGCCGGGATAATGCGGTGGTGGGCATGGGCGACCATGTGCCGGATTTCATCCTGCGCAGCTTCAAGATTTCCGCTGTAACGGCTGACGAGGCCGAGGATGAGCCGGCAACCGGCACCGACGGCTGACAGGCACGATTTTTCTGCGAAAAATCAAAGGCCCTGCAGCGATGCAGGGCCTTATCTTTTTTATAAGGTGGTGCCCGGCCTATTCGGCCTGCAACCGGCTGACCACCACGGTCACCTCTGGTTTCTTGCCGATTTCCTCCATGGCGACCTGACGCACGATCCGGCGCAGCGCCTCATCAAGCTTGGCATCATCACGCAGCACCTTGGCCCCGGCACTTTCCAGATAGGCCGAAAGATCGGCCTCCAGCGTTTCGGCCAGATTGCGTTCGCCGCGACCGATCTCGGGCAGGCCCGAAAGCTCCACCCAGGCCTCGCCCAGCGGTTCATCGGATTCGTCGAGAATTACGGTGACCATGGCATGACCGTTCAGCGCCATGCGGATCCGGTCGCGCACCACGCCATCCATCGACCCGATAAGCACATTGCCGTCCAGATAGAGCCGGCCGGTTTCGATATATTCAGCGACCTGCGGTGCCTCATCCGTCAGGTCCATCAGCATGCCGTTGATGACGACTTCCGAAGCGATGCCGGAATGGGTCGCGATCCGGGCATGTTCGCGCAAATGCCGGTGTTCGCCATGCATCGGGATCAGCATGTCGGGCAAGAGCAGCCGGTGGACATGCTCCAGATCGGGGCGGTTGGCATGGCCGGAGACGTGATAGAGGCCGTTGCAATCATCAACCACATCGACGCCCATTTCGGAAAAGGCGTTCATGACTTTCAGCACACCGCGCTCGTTTCCGGGGATGACCTTGGAGGAGAACAGGAAGGTATCACCCTCCTTCATCTGCAAACCCAGATACTTGCCACGTGAAAGCTGGGCCGAGGCCGCGCGGCGCTCGCCCTGCGATCCGGTCACCAGCAGCATCAGGTTGCCGCGCGGAATGTCCTGCGCCTCTTCGGGCGAGACCAGACGCGGGAAGCCGGTCAGCACGCCGGTTTCTTCCGAAGCCGACAGCATCCGCCGCATCGAGCGGCCAAGCACGCAGATCGAGCGATCGGACGCCCGCGCGGCTTCGGCCAGGGTTTTCAGCCGGGCGACATTGGAGCCGAAAGTGGTGGCCACCACCATGCCGCCGGATTTCGAGATGAATTCGCGCAAGGGCACACCCAGCGTCGATTCCGACCGGCCCGGATGGGTGGAAAACACATTGGTGGAATCGCACATCAGCACCTTGACCGGGCGCTCTTCGGCGATGGCCTTGATCGCCTCGTCATCCCAGGGTTCGCCCACGATCGGATTCTGGTCGATCTTGAAATCGCCGGAATGGAAGATCCGGCCTGCGGGCGTGTCGATGATCAGCGCACTTGCCTCGGGGATCGAATGGCTGACGGGCACGAACTGCACGTCGAACGGCCCGGCCTTGACCACGGCGGGGCGCGGATCAACGGTGGTGATCGTGTCCAGCGGCAGGCCCATTTCATCCAGCTTCAGCCGACCGATGGTGGCGGTGAAGCGGCGGGCATAGACTTGGGCCTTGAGCTTCGGCCAGAGCAGGCCGAGCGCGCCGATGTGGTCTTCATGCGCGTGGGTGATGAAGATGCCGTCGATCCGGTCGGCCCGCGCCTCGAGCCAGGACACATCGGCCATGATAAGATCGACGCCGGGGCTGCCATCCATATCGGGGAAGGTCACGCCCAGATCGACCACGATCAGACGCTCGCGGCCCTGCGGCCCATAGCCGTAAACGTAGCAATTCATCCCGATCTCCCCCGCGCCACCGAGGGGAAGATAGATCAGACGGTTCAGACTCATGCGGTTTCCTTGTTGAAGTCGTGGATCAGGACGAGGCCATGCATGGTCAGATCATCCTCGATCTTGTGAAACAAATCGGTGCCTTGTGCGAACAGGGAGGCAAGCCCCCCGGTTGCGATAACTTTGGTGGGACGGTCGCGTTCACGGCGCACTTCGCGCACGATGACTTCGACCAGCCCGATATACCCCCAATACACCCCGGACTGCATGCAGGCCACCGTATTCGTGCCGATGGCTTTGGCCGGCTTCGCCACGTCGATATGCGGCAGGGCGGCGGCGGCCATATGGAGCGCCTCCAGGCTGAGGTTGACGCCGGGCGCGATCACGCCGCCAACATAAGCCCCATCGGTATCGACCACATCGAACGTGGTGGCGGTGCCGAAATCGACCACGATCAGATCGCCGCCATGCCGGTCATGCGCACCGGCTGTGTTGACCAGCCGGTCGGGGCCCACGGTGGTGCCTTGGTCAACACGCGGCGCGACCGGCAGGCGACATTCCGGCTTGCCCACCACCTGTGGGCGGCAGCCGAAATAGCGGTCACACAGCACCCGAAGGTTGAACACCACGCGCGGGACGGTGGAGGAGATGATCGCCTCGCTGATGGTGGCCCGGGTGTCGGTCATCGCCATCAGCGACGACAGCCAGACGAAATACTCATCCGCCGTGCGGGTGTGGTCGGTGGCGATGCGCCAGGTGGCAATGAACCGCGTGCCATCCCAGATGGAGAACACGGTATTGGTGTTGCCGCAGTCGATGGCGAGGAGCATGGGCGTAATTCCGGCTTTGGGCGCTGGTTGAAACGGCGGAACCGGGGGTTTCACACCCCCGGCCCCCCGTGGAGTATTTTTGCCAAGATGAAAAGGCTCAGGGCGAGAAGAACACCTCGGCGGCGGGGATGGCAAGGGTGGTTTGCGCGGTGCGCAGGATGAGGTTTCCGCTTTCGTCGATGCTGTCGAAGATACCGGTGCGGTCTTGCGAGCCGGTGCGGGCGCGGACCTGTTCGCCCAGACGGGCGGCGCGGGCCAGCCACGCAGCGCGGATCGGGGCGAAGCCCAGGGTGGCAAAGGTGACTTCCCAGCGGGCATGGGCGGGGGCGAGCAAGGCGAGGAAGGTTTCCGGCGTGAGGCGCTGGCCCGTCTCGTGCAGGACCGAGGCGGGAGGGGTGGCACACGGTTCGACCTCGGCCGGGGCCGGGTGGCCGATCAGGTTGACGCCGATGCCGATGGCGAGGGTCTGGGTGCCCTGCCCCGTGCTTTGACATTCGAGAAGGATGCCCGCCACCTTGCCGCCCGACAGGAGCACATCATTGGGCCATTTCAGCGCAAGTGCCTGCGGCGTGCCTGTCACCGCAGCCAGTGCATCATGCAGAGCGAGGGCGGCGACAAAGCTGCGCAGCGCGAGCTGCAGCGGGGGCTCGGTGCTGTGCATCACATGGGTGGCGTAGAAATTGCCGCGCGGGCTGACCCAGGGCCGGGCGCGGCGGCCGCGGCCTGCGGTCTGTGCCGAGGCCATGATCCACGCAGGCCCCGCAAGTTGCGGGGCCCGGCGGAAGGCTTCGGCATTGGTGCTGTCAACCTCTGGCAGCAGGATGCGCCCGGTGCCTTCGGGCCAAAGGTTACCGGACAAGGGCTTCGGCGGCGAAGGCGGCGACCGGCTCGATCCCGAACAGGTTGATGATGCCCAGCACCATGATGGCCGCGACGCCAATCATCATCACCCATTGCACCGGGGCCATGTTGCTTTGCGCCGAATCGCCTTCCTTGCCGAAGTAGATGAAGAACACGATGCGCAGGTAGTAGAACGCACCGATCACCGAGGCCACCGCGCCCGCCACCGCCAGCCAGACCATGCCCGCATCAACCGCCGCTTTCAGCACGTAGAACTTGCCGAAAAAGCCCAGCATCGGCGGAACGCCGGCGAGGCTGAACATCAGCACCAAGAGCGCCAGCGCCTTCAGCGGTTCCTTTTTCGAGAACATGTTCAGCGACTGGATATCGGTGACCGGGCGGCCATCACGCTCCATCGACAGGATGAAGGCGAAGGTGCCGACGTTCATGGTGACATAGATCGCCATGTAGATCAGCATCGCCTGCACGCCGCCCGCCGTGCCAGCGGCAAGACCGACCAGCGCAAAGCCCATATGGGCGATCGAGGAATAGGCCATCAGGCGCTTGATGTCGCGCTGCCCGATCGCGGCAATCGCACCAAGGAACATCGACACCACGGCCAAAGCGGCCAGCACCTGCGTCCATTCGCCGGGGATGCCGCCAAAGCCGTCATGCACCAGCCGCGCGATCAGCGCCATTGCCGCGACCTTGGGAGCGGTGGCGAAAAACGCGGTGATCGGGGTGGGCGACCCTTCATAGACATCGGGCGTCCACATGTGGAACGGGGCGGCGGAGACCTTGAAGGCGAGGGCGGCCAGCATGAACACAAGGCCGATGGTCAGACCGACAGGGGTATCGCCATCCAGCGTGGAGAGGATGCCCGCAAACTGGGTGGTGCCGGCAAAGCCGTAAGCCAATGATGCGCCATAGAGGAACAAGCCCGACGACAGCGCGCCGAGGACGAAGTATTTCAGACCGGCTTCCGAGGATTTGGTGCTGTCGCGGCGCATCGCGGCCACGACGTAGAGCGCGAGCGATTGCAGCTCCAGACCCATATACAGCGTCATCAGATCGCCCGCCGAGACCATCACCATCATGCCGATGGTGGCGAGCGTCACCAGAATGGGAAACTCGAACCGCAGCAAGTCACGCCGCTGCATGTAATCCTGCGCCATCAGCATCACGCAGGCGGCGGAGACCAGGATGATCACCTTGGCAAAGCGGGCAAACGGGTCATCGGTGAACAGCCCGCCAAAGGCCATCCGCTCCCCCGAGGTGCCAAGACCGATGAACAGCGCAAGCGCCAGGAACAGGCCCGATGTGGCCCAGACCAGCATCGGCGCGGTCTTGTCCTTGCCGCCATAGGACCCGAACATCAATGCGGCCAGCGCAAAGGCTGCGAGGATGAACTCCGGCAGGATGGTGTTGAAATCGACTGCGGTCATGGTCCCCGCTCCTTTTAGTGCTGGGCCAGTTGCGAGGCACCCGTAATGGGGATCGCGGCCTGATAATCGGTCACAAGGGCGGTGACGCTGGGGCCGATGATATCGGTCACCAGTGCGGGATAGATGCCCAGAAGCAGGGTCATGAACACCAGCGGCGCAAAGATCGCCTTCTCGCGGCGGGTCATGTCGGTGATCGAGCGCAGCGCCTCTTTCAGCATCTCACCCATCACCACGCGGCGGTAAAGCCACAGCGCATAGGCCGCCGACAGGATCACGCCCGAAGTGGCGACGGCGGCGACCCAAGTATTGACCTGAAAAATACCGACCAACACCAGGAATTCGCCGACAAAGCCCGAGGTGCCGGGCAGGCCGACGTTGGCCATGGTGAAGAACATGAAAATCATCGCATAGGCCGGCATCCGGTTTACCAGACCGCCATAGGCATCAATCTCACGGGTGTGCATCCGGTCATAGATCACGCCGACGCAAAGAAACAGCGCGCCGGAAATGAAGCCGTGCGAAATCATCTGGAAGATCGCGCCATCCACGCCCTGCTGGTTGGCGGCAAAGATCCCCATGGTCACATAGCCCATGTGCGCCACCGACGAATAGGCGATCAGCTTTTTCATGTCGGACTGCGCCAGAGCGACCAGTGAGGTATAGACGATGGCAATCGCCGACATCCAAAGCACCAGCGGCGACAGCAGGTCCGACCCGATCGGGAACATCGGCAGCGAGAAGCGCAGGAAGCCGTAGCCGCCCATTTTCAGAAGGATCGCGGCCAGCACCACAGAGCCCGCGGTCGGGGCCTGAACGTGGGCATCGGGCAGCCAGGTATGCACCGGCCACATCGGCATTTTCACCGCAAAGCTGGCAAAGAAGGCGAGGAACAGCATGGTCTGCAACCCGCCGACAACCGGCACGCCGAACAGGCTGAACGTGTCGGACGAGAAATTATGCCTCAGAAGGGTCGGGATATCGGTTGTGCCTGCATCCCAATACATAGCGATCATTGCGACCAGCATCAGCACCGAGCCGAGGAAGGTATAAAGGAAGAACTTGAACGCCGCATAAATGCGTTCTTTCCCGCCCCAGATCCCGATGATCAGGAACATCGGGATCAGACCGGCCTCGAAGAACAGGTAGAACAGCACCAGATCCAGCGCGCAGAACACGCCCAGCATCAGCGTTTCCAGCATCAGGAAGGCGATCATGTATTCCTTGACGCGGGTTTCAACGTTCCAGCAGGCGGCAATGGTGATCGGCATCAGGAAGGTGGTCAGCATCACGAACAGCACCGAGATGCCATCGACGCCCATCTTGTATTTCAGGCCGAGGATCCAGTCATATTCCTCGACAAATTGCATCTGGGTGTTGGCGGGCTGGAACCCGGCCAGCAGGAAAAGCGACACCAGAAAGGTGGCCGCAGTGGCCAGCAGCGCCAGCCATTTGGCGTTGTTTTGTGCGGCGGCATCATCGCCGCGCAGGAACAGCGCCATGATGATGGCGGCCACGGCGGGGATGAAGGTGATGATGGAAAGCAGGTTGTCCATGATTACTCTTTCGCCCCCTTACTGCGCGCCGGACAGCGTGAGCCAGGTGATCAGGGCAACAACCCCGAGCACCATAGCGAAGGCATAGTGGAAAACATAGCCGGACTGCGCCCGACCGGCGAGGCGGGTCAGCATGGGGATAAGCCCCATCGCCACGCCGTTGATCGACCCGTCAATCACCGCACCATCGCCGCGCTTCCACAGGAAGCCCCCGAGCCATTTGGCGGGGCGGACGAAGATCCAGTCATAAAGCTCGTCGAAATACCATTTGTTCAGCAGAAACAGGTAAAGCGGGCGCTGGTTGGCCGCCAGACGGCCCGGCAGCGACGGGTTCTTGATGTAGAACAGCCAGGACAGGGCAAAGCCCAGCACCATGGCGATGAATGGGCTGACCTTTACCCACACCGGCACATAATGCGCGTCATGCAGAACGGTGTTCTCTGGCCCGATGAAGATCGCGCCCTTGGGGGCAACGGCGGCGTGATGGGCCGGTTCCGCCTCGGCGGTGGAAGCCACAGCCGCTTCCGTCACAGCGGTTTCAGCCGGGGCCGGTTCCGCCGGGGCGGCTTCGGTCGCCACCACGGTGCCCTCTGCCGGAGCAGCCGTGCCCGCGACAGCCGGGGCTTCGGCATGCGCCTCGCCCTGTGCCGCGTGATGTGCGGCTTCCATGCCGAACCAGTTGCGCACCTTGTCTTCGTCGCCAAAGAACACGCTGTACCAGATCATCCCCGAGAACACTGCGCCAAGCGCCAGCACGCCCAGCGGGATCAGCATGACCTTGGGGCTCTCATGCGGCTCGTGGTGGTGGTCGTCATGGCCATGGCCGTGACCATGCCCGACCGTTCCGGCCCGGTTCTCGCCATAGAAGGTCAGGAACATCAGACGCCATGAATAAAAGCTCGTCATCCCCGCCGCCACAACCAGCAGCCAGAACGCACCCTGATTGCCGACAAAGGCAGACTCGATCACTGCATCCTTGGACAGGAAGCCGGCAAAACCGATATGGGTCAGCGGAATCCCCACCCCGGTGATCGCCAGCGTGCCGATCATCATCGCCCAGAAGGTATAGGGGATCTTCTTCCGCAAGCCGCCGTAGTTGCGCATATCCTGTTCATGATGGGTGGCATGGATCACCGAGCCCGCGCCAAGGAACAGCATCGCCTTGAAGAACGCGTGGGTGAACAGGTGGAACATCGCCACCGAATAGACGCCCACTCCGGCGGCCACGAACATATAGCCCAGCTGCGACATGGTGGAATAGGCGATCACCCGCTTGATATCGTTCTGCACAAGGCCAATCGTTGCCGCGACAAAGGCGGTGATCGCCCCCAGCACCGTGATCATGGTCATCGCATCCGGCGCATATTCATAGAGCGGCGACATGCGGCAGACCAGGAAAACCCCCGCCGTCACCATGGTCGCCGCGTGGATCAGCGCCGACACCGGGGTCGGCCCCTCCATCGCGTCGGGCAACCAGGTGTGCAGGAACAATTGCGCCGATTTCCCCATCGCCCCGATGAACAGCAAGACGCCAATCAGGTTCGCGGCATTCCAATCGGTCCACAAAAACCGCACCGAGGTTTCCGCCAGCGCCGGGGCGGCGGCAAACACCTCGTCAAAACGGATCGAGTCGGTCAGGAAGAACAGCGCCATGATGCCAAGCGCAAAGCCGAAGTCACCCACCCGGTTGACCACAAAGGCCTTGATCGCGGCGGCATTGGCCGACGGTTTCTTGTAGTAGAACCCGATCAGCAGGTAGGAGGCGACGCCCACCCCTTCCCAGCCAAAGAACATCTGCACAAGGTTGTCGGAGGTCACCAGCATCAGCATGGCAAAGGTAAAGAACGACAGGTAAGCAAAGAACCGCGCCCGGTAATGCTCACGTTCAGACCAGTTGTCGTCATGCGCCATGTAGCCGAAGGAATACAGGTGGACGAGGGCGGAAACCGAGTTCACCACCACCAGCATGATCGCGGTCAGCCGGTCCACCCGGATGCCCCATTCGCTGCCCAATGTGCCGCTTTCGATCCAGCGCAGCAGCACCACGCGATAGGTTTCGCCGTCAAAGGTCAGGAAGATGACCCAGGACAGAAATGCCGCCAGAAACACCAGCGCGGTGGTGATGATCTGCCCGGCGCGTTCGCCGATGATGCGCCAGCCAAAGCCGCAGATCAGCGCGCCGACCAGCGGCGCAAGAAGGATGATCGTTGCCATGGTCTTCAGCCCTTCATCACGTTGACATCTTCCACGTCGATCGTCCCGCGGTTGCGGAAGAACACGACGAGGATCGCAAGCCCGATCGCCGCCTCGGCAGCGGCCACGGTCAGGATGAACATGGTGAACACCTGCCCCACCAGATCGCCCAGATGGCTTGAAAACGCGACCATGTTGATGTTCACCGCCAGCAGCATCAGCTCGATCGACATCAGGATGACGATGATGTTCTTCCGGTTCAGGAAGATGCCGAAGATGCCGATGACGAACAATGCCGCCGCGACTGTCAGGTAATGTTCCAGACCAACCATATCCTAGTCCCTCCGGGTGTTTGCCCCGTTTTGTCTTTGTCGCGAAGGCGGGGTGAACCCCGCCCTACCCTTCTATTCCAAGCCCTACAGCCCTTGGCCCGGCTTCACGTCCTTGAGCTCCATCGCCTTGGCCGGATCACGCCACATCTGGTGCAGCACGTTCTGGCGCTTCACATCCTTGCGGTGGCGCAGGGTCAGCAGGATCGCGCCAATCATCGCGACCAGCAGGATCAGACCCGACAGCTGGAACAGCAGCAGATATTTGTCATAGATCAGCAGACCCAGTGCGCGGGTGTTTTCCACCTGATCCATCGCCGGTGCCACCGCCTGCCGCAGCCCCATCGCGCCCTCGGCCTGCACCCAGGCCCCGATGCCCAGCGACAGCTGCATCAACAGCACCACGCCGATCAGCAGGCCCAGCGGCATGTAGCGGGCGATCTCGCCCTTCAGCGCGGCAAAGTCGATGTCGAGCATCATCACCACGAACAGGAACAGGACCGCGACCGCGCCGACATAGACAATGATCAGCAGCATCGCGACAAATTCCGCCCCCAAAAGCACGAACAGCCCGGCCGAAGACAGAAAGGCCAGGATCAGCCACAGCACCGAATGCACCGGATTGCGGCTGATGGTCACCATCAGCCCCGCCGCCACCACGACAATGGCAAAGGCGTAAAAGGCATAATCCGCGACGGTCATTTCTCGCTCTCCCCGGTCTCGGCAAAGACGCTTTGCGCAATCTCCAGCGCCTTTTGCATGGCGGGCAGGCCGCCGAACATGCTCATCTGCCAGATCACCTCGGCAATCTCGCGTTGGGTGGCACCGGCGGCAATCGCATGGCGCACCGACAGTTTCAACTGCGGCTCGGCCTGCGCGCCCAGCACGGTCAGGGCGGCGATGGTCACCAGCAGCCGGGTCTTGGCGTCCAGACCTTCACGGTTGAAGGTCTTGCCGAACCACATCTCCATCATGTCTTTCGGCATGGTGGGGAACAGCTTTTCCATCCCCCCCATTTTCACGCCCTCAGCCCCCGGATTGAAGGCGCGCAGCATCTCCTGCCCGCTCTCCATCATCTGTTGCAGCATCTTGGTATAGGCTTCGTTCATGGCGCTCACCGATAGGGCGCATCGAGTTCGAGATTGCGGGCAATTTCCGCCTCCCAACGCGCGCCGTTGTCGAGCAGCTTGTCCTTGTCATAGAACAGCTCCTCGCGGGTTTCCGTGCTGAATTCGAAATTCGGACCTTCGACGATGGCATCGACCGGGCAGGCTTCCTGACAGAAGCCGCAATAGATGCACTTGGTCATGTCGATGTCATAGCGCGTGGTGCGGCGGCTGCCATCCTCGCGCGGTTCTGCATCAATAGTGATCGCCTGCGCCGGGCACACCGCCTCGCACAACTTGCAGGCGATGCAGCGTTCCTCGCCATTCGGATAGCGGCGCAGCGCATGTTCACCGCGAAAGCGGGGCGACAGCGGCCCCTTTTCATGCGGATAGTTCAGCGTGCTTTTCGGCGCGAAGAAGTATTTCATCCCGAGCGCAAAACCCTTGAGGAAATCCTGCAGCAGGAAATACCGGGTCGCGCGATTCCAGTCGATGTTTGCCATCTGTATCAGCCCCCAATCGTCCAGCGCGCCCAAGCGCCGCCCAGAACTTCAAATTTCGCAAGGAATGCCACCAGCACAACCCAGCCCAGCGAGAGCGGCAGGAATACCTTCCAGCCGATCCGCATCAGCTGGTCGTAGCGATAGCGTGGCACGATGGCTTTCACCATGGCGAACAGAAAGAAGAAGAACGCCATCTTGATGAACATCCAGAAGAAGCCATCCGGCAACCCCGGAATGGGCGACAGCCAGCCGCCAAAGAACAACAGGCTCATCAGCGCGCACATCAGGAAGATGGCGATGTATTCACCGGCCATGAACAACAGGTAAGGCGTGGAGGAATATTCCACCATGAACCCGGCCACCAGTTCCGACTCCGCCTCCGGCAGGTCGAACGGCGGGCGGTTGGTTTCGGCCAGGGCGGAGATAAAGAACAGCACCACCATCGGCAGATGCGGCAGCCAGTACCACGAGAACAGCCCGTAAGCCCCATCCTGCGCCGCCACGATGGCCGAAAAGTTCATCGACCCGGTGGAGATGATGATGCCGATGATGATCAGACCCAGCGACACCTCATAGGAAATCATCTGCGCAGCCGACCGCAAAGACCCGAGGAACGGGTATTTGGAGTTGGATGCCCAGCCCCCCATGATCACGCCGTAAACCTCAAGGCTGGACACCGCAAAGACGAACAGGATCGCCACGTTGATATCCGCGAGGATCCAGCCGTCATTGAACGGAATCACCGCCCAGGCCAACATTGCCAGCACGAATGACAGCATTGGCGCCAGGAAGAACACCGGGCGGTCGGCGCCGGCAGGCACCACGATTTCCTTGACCACATATTTCAGCGCGTCGGCCACCGATTGCAGCAGGCCAAAGGCCCCCACCACATTGGGCCCGCGCCGCATCTGGACAGCCGCCCAGATCTTGCGATCCCCATACACCAGAAACAACAGGCTGATCATCACGAAGCCCACGATCAGCAGGCTTTGCGCCGCGACCAGAACCAACGTGCCCATTGGCGTTGCCAGAAAGTCAGACATTCTCAGCCTCTCATCTTCAAATCGTCGGTATCCCGAGCGCGCCGCAATCGCGCACCGTCACTTCGGCGTCGATCGTGCGGAACCCGGGTGGCAGCGCGGCCGAGATCAGATAGACCGCGTCCCCCCGCCAGGTGTTTCCTGCCTGCGCCACCGTGGTCCGTATATGCCGGGCAAAGCCGAAGCCCCGGATCAGCGCATACTGTGCGGCGGCACAGCGGCCATAAGCCTCCACCGCGTCATTCCCGCCTGCACCTTCCAGTGCCACACGAAAGCTCACCATGTCATCCTGCAACAGCACCGTCTGGATGCCCTGATAGGACGGCGCATGATCGCCCTGTGACACGGGCCCGGTCCCGGCACAAGCCGACAGCGCCACGAAAGCGGCGGTCATGCTGGCAAGGAAAGGCGTGTGAGGCATCGGCTACTCCGCTGCCAACGCGGTTTCGGTCCGCGATTTGGCAAGTGCGGACATTTCTGCCATCACCGCCGAGGCGCGTGCAATCGGGTTGGTCAGGTAGAAATCCTGCGCCATCAGCCGGAACGTCGCCTTTGCCGGCTCGCGCAGCGGGATCCGGGTCCAGACGTTTTCGGCAACCTGATCCACGCGGCCCAGATGCGGATGCGCCTCCACCAGTGCCCGGCGCAATGCAGCCAGCGAGTCCCACGGCAGGGTGGCACCCAGTTCCGCCGACAAGGCCCGCAGGATCGCCCAGTTCTCCTTGGCCTCACCCGGCGCGAACCCGGCGCGCATCGCCAGTTGCGGACGGCCTTCGGTGTTGACGAACAGACCCGATTCCTCGGTATAGGCCGCGCCCGGCAGGATCAGGTCGGCCCGATGCGCCCCCCGGTCGCCATGGCTGCCCTGATAGATCACAAAGGGGCCAGCGGCGATTTCCACCTCGTCGGCACCCAGATTGTAGACCACCTGCGCCCCGTCCATCGCGGCGGACATGCCGCCATCGGTCACGGCCCCCACATCCATCGCACCGACACGGGCGGCGGCATTGTGCAGCACCAGAAGCTTCGCGCCCATAACTTCGGCCATTTTCATCGCCTGGCTCAGAACCGCCTCGCCATCGGCCTCGTTCAGCGCACCCTGCCCCACGATCACGATCGCCTGCGCGGTTTCCGCTGCATCAGCCGTGGCCTTGACCAGCGCCGCGCGGTCATCGCCCGCATGGGCATAGTCATAGGTCAGATCAACGGCTTGACCGATCAGGGTCACATCCGCCCCCCGGCTCCATGCACGGCGGATGCGGGCGTTCAGCACCGGGGCCTCATCGCGCGGGTTGGTGCCGATCAGGATGATCGCCTTTGCCGTGTCGATATCCTCGATCGCCGCCGTTCCGACATAGGCCGAGCGGTTGCCCGAGGGCAGTTTCGCGCCATCGGTGCGACATTCGATCTTGCCGCCCATACCTTCGACCAACTGCTTGAGGCTGAACACAGCCTCCACCGGGGCCAGATCGCCGACGATGGCAGCAACCTTGCGGCCCTTCATCGCGGCAGCGGCGGCGGCCAAAGCCTCCCCCCAACCGGCTTTGCGCAAGCGGCCATTCTCGCGGATATAGGGCGTGTCCAGCCGCTGGCGGCGCAGACCGTCCCAGATGAAGCGGGTCTTGTCGGAAATCCACTCCTCATTCACCCCGTCATGGTTGCGCGGGATAATGCGCATCACCTCACGCCCCTTGGTGTCGATGCGGATGTTGGACCCCAAAGCATCCATCACGTCGATGCTCTCGGTCTTGGTCAGCTCCCACGGCCGCGCCGTAAAGGCATAGGGTTTAGAGGTCAGCGCGCCGACCGGGCACAGGTCGATGATATTGCCCTGCAGGTTGCTGTTCAGCGTCTCGTTCAGATAGCTGGTGATCTCGGCATCCTCGCCCCGGCCCGTCTGGCCCATCTGGGTGATGCCCGCAACTTCCGAGGTAAAGCGCACGCAACGGGTGCAGGAGATGCAGCGCGTCATGGTGGTGGCAACCAGCGGGCCGAGGTTCAGATCCTCGCTTGCCCGTTTCGGCTCGCGGTAGCGGCTGAAATCAACGCCATAAGCCATCGCCTGATCCTGCAGGTCACATTCGCCGCCCTGATCGCAGATCGGGCAATCCAGCGGATGGTTGATCAGCAGGAATTCCATCACGCCCTCACGGGCCTTTTTCACCATCGGCGAGTTGGTTTTCACCACCGGCGCTTCGCCATTCGGGCCGGGGCGCAGATCGCGCACCTGCATCGCACAGCTGGCCGCCGGTTTCGGCGGGCCACCCACAACCTCGACCAGACACATGCGGCAGTTGCCGGCGATCGTCAGACGTTCATGATAGCAGAACCGCGGGATCTCCACGCCTGCCACCTCGGCCGCCTGAATGATGGTCATCGCGCCATCCACCTCGACCTCGATGCCGTCGATGCTGATTTTCTTGAGGTTGGTCATGCCGCCTACTCCGCCGCCACTTGCGCGCAACCGTGCGATTTCCACAGCTGCGCCTCTTTCAGATATGTCCAGCCAAAGGCATGATCGGTATTGCCTTTCGCCCGCAAATGCTCCAGCCGCGACAAAGCCTCGTCCAGCGTGGGCTTGTGGCCCGCAGGCACCCACCACATGACGAAATGCATCTTGCCCAGCACCTCGAACCATTCCTGCCGCCGCTCATAAAACGCGCGGTGCACGGTATTCCAGACGAAATGCTCCAGCGCGCCCACACTTTCCCAGACTGTCAGGTTCGACACATATTGCGGGTCGCCCTCCAGCTTGGTCGCGGTGTTGCCGGTGCCCGGCTCGCCCGAGCCTTCCATCATCCAGACAAACCCCGGCATGCGCTTGCCCAGACCGTTCACCCGGTCAAGTGCCGCCATGAACTCAGCCACGCGCGGATCATCCGTCGGGGCCAACAGCCGCCCGACGTTCAGTTCCGCCAGATGCATGCCGGGAGGTTGGATCATCTGGTTGACCTCAGCAATGTGCCGATCAGGCTGCCGCGGGCGATCTCGGCCTCACCTGTCGTGCAATAGGCCGCCGTCTGGCCCGGCACCGCGCCATTCTGGGCAAGCCATGCCGCAGCTTCGGCCCTGCCCCGGGCTTTCTCGGTCCGGCTTTCGACAAAGGCCCGCACTTCCGCCGCGCTATAGCCCAACCCAAGCGCATAATCGCGCAGCTTGAGCAATTCGCTCACCGCGCGCAGTTTGCGCGGTTGCAGCGTCGGGCAATTGTCGGCGATCGCATCGGCAATGAACCCGCTGCGCAGAGTGTCGTTGATCCGCTTTTCCTGATTGATCGGCACCAGCGCAAAAGCGGGCACGGCCATCATCAGGGCGGCAATCGTCATGGGGAACAGTTTCATCAGCGCCTCCTTGGCATTCCATGCCAAGGAAAGTGGGTCCATCATCGCTGATAGGCCATGACAAACGCCGCTGTTCACGCGAACTTGGGCTGCTATCGCATAACAGGTCATGCACATCCTCCCGGATAGACCCAGGCACCCGCGTCGAACCTGTCATAGATGCCCGGCCGCAGACGCTTGCCCTGCCGGGCACATTCCGCCTCGGCCATCCGCCGGGCGGCCAGCCCGTCGGACATCGCGAATGGCTGGTGCGCGTTGGTCACGCGCAAGGGGGCCGCTGTTGCCTGATCCGCTGTCGGGGGCACAGGCGCCACGCAAGCCGAAAGCGCACAGCACAGCGCCGTCGCCCCCAGCCTCTGCGCGGATGGCCCCCGCAACACCGTCATTCCTGCCCCCGGTGGCTGTGACGCGGCGCAGACACCTGCGCCTTTTCCAACACGACAATCGAGTCGTGCAGATGCAGTCCGCTCAGATGCCCGGCCGTCGCCGTAACCGTCTGACCCAGAGGATGATACCAATGGTGTAGATCATCCACCATGTCCTTGACCGTTTCCAGAAAACTGGCCGGATGCCCGTGACCGCCGCCATAATCGCGCCAGTAACAGGCATGCGTATCCTCGATCATATAGACCCCGCCATCCGACAGCAGCGGATACAGCACGTCCAGGCTGGCCTTCATGTGTTCAGACCAGTGGCTGCCATCGTCCAGAACGATATCGACGCCCCCCATTTCCTCCACGACGCTGCGCAAGAAGCCGGCATCCGCCTGTGACCCGATCCGGACCTGAGCACTGATCCCGTCAAAGCGGGCGCAGGTGGGGTCGATGTCGATCCCGAAAATCACCGCCTCCGGCCCGAAGTACTTCCGCCACATCGAGAGCGACCCGCCCTTGCTGACGCCGATTTCCAGCATCCGCAGCGGGCGGTCGCGCCATGGCCCGAAATAGCGGTCATAGATCGGCAGATAATGGTGCCACTTGTGCACCACCGGGCCGGTGTTCGACCAGAAAATGTCTTCCATCGGGGTCGCAGCCCGCGCGAGAACCGGACGCTCCCCCGGATGATCAAAGGGGACGATGCCCCCCTTGCCCCGGTAGCGCGCTTTCCATCTGGTCAGAAACGATGCCATCAGACCCATTTCACTCCGCAGCGACGGCGCTGATGCGCCCGGTTTTCTTGGCCTTGATCCGGTCTTCGATCTCGTCGCGGAACGCCCGCACCAGACCCTGGATCGGCCAGGCGGCGGCATCGCCCAAAGCGCAGATCGTATGCCCCTCCACCTGCTTGGTGACGGAAATCAACATGTCGATCTCCTCCACCTCGGCCTCGCCGCGCACCAGACGGTCCATCACCCGCATCATCCAGCCGGTACCTTCACGGCAGGGCGTGCACTGGCCGCAGCTTTCGTGCTTGTAGAACTTCGACAGCCGCCAGATCGCCTTGATAACGTCCGTGCTCTGATCCATCACGATCACCGCCGCCGTCCCAAGGCCCGACCGCTGCTCGCGCAGCCAGTCGAAATCCATGATCGCATCATCGCACTGCGCCGCGTTCAGCAAGGGCACCGAAGACCCGCCCGGAATCACCGCTTTCAGGTTCTTCCAGCCGCCGCGCACACCGCCGCAATGCCGCTCCAGCAATTCCTTGAGCGGGATCGACATCGCCTCTTCAACGACGCAAGGTGCATTCACATGGCCCGAGATGCCGAACAGCTTGGTGCCCGCATTGTTCGGGCGGCCAAAGCTGGCAAACCACTCCGGCCCGCGGCGCAGGATGGTCGGCACCACCGCAATCGACTCGACGTTGTTCACCGTGGTCGGGCAGCCATACAGCCCCGCGCCAGCCGGGAACGGCGGCTTCATCCGCGGCATGCCCTTCTTGCCCTCAAGGCTTTCCAGCAGCGCGGTTTCCTCGCCGCAGATATAGGCCCCGGCGCCGTGGTGCAGGTAGAGGTCGAAATCCCAGCCGGATTTCGCCGCGTTCTTCCCCAGCATCCCAGCGTCATAACATTCGTCGATCGCCGCCTGCAGCGCCTCTTTCTCGCGAATGTATTCGCCGCGAATGTAGATGTAGCAGGCATTGGCGTTCATCGCGAAAGACCCGATCAGCGCGCCTTCGATCAGCGTGTGCGGATCGTGGCGCATGATCTCGCGGTCCTTGCAGGTGCCCGGCTCCGACTCATCAGCGTTGATCACCAGATAGGCGGGGCGACCATCGGACTGCTTGGGCATGAACGACCATTTCAGGCCCGTCGGGAACCCGGCCCCGCCGCGCCCGCGCAATCCGCTCGCCTTCATCTGCTCGATGATCTTGTCGCGGCCGCGCGCAATGATCTCGGCGGTGCCATCCCAATGGCCGCGCGCCTTTGCCCCCGCAAGGGAGCGGTCATGCATCCCGTAAAGGTTGGTAAAGATGCGGTCCTGATCCTTGAGCATCGTTCTTTCCTTATCCCCGACGCGCGCGCCAGATCTGATACGTCAACACCAGCGCCCAGAAGAACGCGGCAATCGCGGCAAAGTCGAACAGAAAGACATAGCGGGCATCCCAGCCCATCTTTCCGCCCAGATATTGCGCGCCCATCCACAACAGCATGGTCCCGGCCAGAACAAAGGCGACAAGCCGGGCCTTAAGGGCCATCTTGCGCGCGCGTTTCGGGTCTGGCCCGGCCATGCAATCCCCTCAGTAATCGTTGGTCTTGGCCCGGATGCGGAATGCGTCCAGCCCTTCGGTCACGATGATCTTTGCCTGCGCCACCCATTTGTCACGGGTCACCCGGCCACGGAAACCTCTCAGGTTCTGGTCCATCCAGGCGATATCGGCCTCGGACCAGCCGGCGATCTGGTCATAGTGGAAGAACCCCAGCTCGTGGCACAGCTTTTCAAGCGCGGGGCCGATCCCCTCGATCTCCTTTAGATCATCGGGCACACCACCGCGCGCGGTGGTCAGACCCTGCGGCTTGGTGCCTTCTGCCAAGGGCGGCGCGAGGCCGGGCTTGGGAGGCACAGGAACACCCTGTTCCGCTGACTTGTCCGGCACCACGTCGGGTGCCGCCGCAACCTCTTCCGGCGTATCGGCGGGCTCCGCTTTCGAGATCGGCCTGCCTTTGGACTTGGCCGGGGCCTCCTGCACGGTCACGCCGGTCGCATCCGCCGGGTGGCCCGCACCGGGCGTCGGCTCGGACGGTGTGTCGGTCGCCTGCGGGGCTTCGGGCCGTGCAATCCACGGCGTGGTCAGCGGCACTTCGGTGCCGTCGATCCGCTTGACGGTTTCGCCAATGTCCACAGCCAGTTGCGCACTTGCGTTATATGGCTTGCGACCGGCTTCATGGTCCTTGAGCGAGGTCAGACCCGTGACCGGCTCCGACGCATAACGCCCGTTCTGCGGCCCGGGAACCGGCACTTCACCGTTGGAGAACCGCGCGATCAGCCCGCGCAGTTTCTCCGGCGTCAGATCCTCGTAATAATCCTTGCCGATCAATGCCATCGGCGCATTTGTGCAGGCCCCGAGACATTCCACCTCTTCCCAGGAGAACTTGCCATCCGCCGACAGCGTATGCGGCTGCTTGGCGATCAGTTCCTGACAGACGGCGATCAGATCCTCCGCCCCGCAGATCATGCAGGACGTGGTGCCGCAGATCTGGATATTGGCAATCGACCCAACAGGTTGCAGCTGGAACATGAAGTAGAACGTCGCCACTTCCAGCGCGCGGATATAGGCCATTCCCAGCATGCTGGCCACATATTCGATCGCCGGACGGGTCAGCCACCCATGCTGCTCCTGCGCGCGCCAAAGCAACGGGATTATCGCCGAGGCCTGACGGCCCTCGGGGTATTTGGAAATCTGCCCCTGCGCCCAGGCGAGGTTCGCAGGCGTGAATTCAAACGAGGCAGGCTGGTCTTTGTGAAGGCGGCGCAGCATCAGCGGTCGATCTCCCCGAACACGACATCCATCGTGCCGATGATGGCAGAGACGTCAGCCAGCTGATGCCCCTTGCAGATATAATCCATGGATTGCAGGTGCAAAAACCCCGGCGCGCGGATCTTGGCGCGGTAGGGTTTGTTGGTGCCGTCGGCGATCAGATAGACGCCGAATTCGCCCTTGGGGGCCTCAACCGCCGCGTAGACCTCGCCCGCAGGCACATGGAAGCCTTCGGTATAGAGTTTGAAGTGGTGGATCAGCGCTTCCATGCTGGTCTTCATCTCGCCGCGTTTGGGCGGTGTGATCTTGCCCCGGGCCAGCACATCACCCTTTTCCACCCGCAGCTTGGCGCAGGCCTGACGGATGATGCTGGTCGACTCGCGCATTTCCTGCATGCGGCACAGGTAGCGGTCATAGCAGTCGCCGTTCTTGCCGATCGGGATCTTGAAGTCGAATTCGTCATAGCACTCATAGGGTTGCGAACGCCGCAGATCCCAGGCCAGACCCGAGCCGCGCACCATCACCCCGGAATAGCCCCATTTCAGGATATCATCCTCGGTCACGATGCCGATATCGGCATTGCGCTGTTTGAAGATGCGGTTCTCGGTCAGCAGCGTGTCGATATCATCCAGCACGCGCGGGAATTCCACCGCCCATTGGTCGATATCCTCGATCAGTTGGTCGGTCAGATCCACATGCACACCGCCGGGGCGGAAATAGGCGGCGTGCAGGCGGGCACCGCAGGCCCGCTCATAAAACACCATCAGCTTTTCGCGTTCCTCAAAGCCCCAGAGCGGCGGCGTCAGCGCACCGACATCCATGGCTTGGGTCGTCACGTTCAGCAGGTGGTTCAGCACCCGGCCAATCTCGGAATAAAGCACCCGGATCAGCGAGGCACGGCGCGGCACCACAGTGCCGGTCAGCCGCTCGATCGCCAGACACCAGGCATGTTCCTGATTCATCGGCGCCACATAGTCCAGCCGGTCAAAATACGGCAGGTTCTGCAGGTAAGTCCTGCTTTCCATCAGCTTTTCGGTGCCACGGTGCAGCAGGCCGATATGCGGGTCGCAGCGTTCGACAATCTCGCCGTCCAGCTCCAGCACCAGCCGCAAAACCCCGTGCGCCGCAGGGTGTTGCGGGCCGAAGTTGATATTGAAATTGCGGATGCGCTGCTCGCCCGTTTCGAAATCGGTCGAGCCGTCGTCATAGGTGTTTCTGCGGATATCGCCGTCCATCAGAAGGCTCCCTTAAGATCGCGGAACATCACTTTGCCCCCGCCTTGTCATCCCCGGGCAGCACATATTGCGCGCCTTCCCATGGCGACATGAAATCAAACTGCCGGTATTCCTGCACCAGCTTCACCGGCTCATAGACCACACGCTTTTGCGCATCGTCGTAGCGGACTTCGGTGTAGCCTGTGGTCGGGAAATCCTTGCGCAGCGGATGGCCCCGAAACCCATAGTCGGTGAGAATACGGCGCAGGTCGGGGTGGCCGGAGAACAGGATGCCGAACATGTCGAACACCTCGCGCTCGAACCAGTTGGCGGCAGGAAAGACATCGACCAGCGAAGGCACCATGTCCTGCTCACCCACCGCGATCTTCACGCGGATGCGATGGTTCTGGTACATCGACAGGAAGTGGTAGACCACATCGAACCGCTTGTCGCGGGTCGGGTGGTCAACGGCGGTGATATCGACCAGAGACGAGAATCTGCAGGCCCCGTCGACCCGCAGGAAATCGCTGAAATCGGCGATATGGCTGGTCACACCCTCCAGCGTCAGCTCGCCAAAGGCGATATGGGAGGCCAGCACGTCATTGGGGCGGCGCGCTTCGATATGGGCGGCAAGCTCTTGCAGGGCTTCCGAGACTTGGGCTTCGGACATTCGTTCCTCCTCAGCGGGTCAGGGTGCCGGTGCGGCGGATTTTCCGCTGCAACTGCAAGATGCCATAAAGCAGCGCCTCGGCTGTTGGCGGGCAGCCCGGCACGTAGATATCGACCGGCACGATCCGGTCACAGCCGCGCACCACCGAATAGCTGTAGTGATAATAGCCACCGCCATTGGCGCAGGACCCCATCGAGATCACATAGCGCGGCTCGGGCATCTGGTCATAGACCTTGCGCAGCGCCGGGGCCATCTTGTTGGTCAGCGTGCCGGCCACGATCATCACGTCAGACTGGCGCGGGCTGGCGCGCGGGGCGACGCCGAAGCGTTCCACATCATAGCGCGGCATCGAGGTGTGCATCATCTCTACCGCGCAGCAGGCCAGACCGAATGTCATCCAGTGCAAAGACCCGATCCGGGCCCAGTTGATGATATCCTCGGTCGAGGTCAGCAGGAACCCCTTGTCCTGCAGATCACGGTTCAGGGCCTGGGTCGCAACCTCCATGTCGCCGCCCGCCGTGTTGGCTCCTGCCATCACTCCCATTCCAAGGCCCCTTTCTTCCATTCATAGGCAAAGCCCACCGTCAGCACACCCAGGAACACGATCATCGACCAGAACGCGGTCATGCTGATTTCGCCAAAGGCTACAGCCCAGGGGAACAGGAACGCGACTTCAAGGTCAAAGATGATGAACAGGATCGACACGAGGTAGAACCGCACGTCGAATTTCATCCGCGCGTCATCAAAGGCGTTGAACCCACATTCATAGGCCGACACCTTTTCCGGGTCGGGATTGCGGACCGCGAGCACGGCAGCGGCGAGGAGCAGAACAAGCCCCAGACCAATAGCCAGAGCAAGCAGGACGATGATGGGAAAATACTCTCGGAGAAGTGCGTCCACGAGATGCTCCTTCGGCTGGCGACTGCGAGCTGCGGATGCTGGCGATCCGCTTGCACTCTTGCGCACCCGTTTACTCTGCTCCCCCAGCCGGGTCAACGGAGGGGGCGACGAAAACACCGGGCGATATCCGGCGAATTTCGTCGCATCTGCAAAAGAATAGCATCGGGGTGCCTTGTGGTTCGGGTCCGTTGCTGCGCCGCGGCGCCAGAATCGCGCGCGCTGCGCAATTCCGCCGCTCAGTCCCCCATCGAAAGCGCGGTGACCGGTGCAACCTCACCCTGCCCCACCGCCAGCACCTCGGCGCGGATGATCCGGGCGATCAGCGCCACATCCTGCGGGGAAAAGGTCAGCGGCAGACGCATGTCGATCAGCCCGGCCAACACCGCATCGGTCTGCGGCAGGGGTTGCGGGGCGGCATAGCGCCAATGCGCGTAGCGGCTGGTAAAGGCCACCGGGTCCGGTGCGCCGAACCATTTCAGCTCCACCCCGCGCGCGCCGCAGCGCGCCACCAACGCGGCCACCCGCGCCGGCTCCCACCCCGGCAGGCTGAACTGGAAACTGGAGGCGACATAGGCCTCCTCCACCGGGCGCGGGATCAGGCGCAAGCCGTTGGTCTGGTCCAACCCGTCCTCCATCACCCGGTAGAGCAGATTCCAGCGCGTGGCCCGTTCCGGCAACAGCGCGATCTGCGGCCGCAGGATCGCCGCGCGCAGATTGTCCATCCGGCCCGAGATATTGGGCACATCCAGCCGCAGGGCCTCGAACACTTCGGGCGGTGGCGTCGCGCGGTGGCGGGCGTAAAGCATGTAGCTGCCCGACAGCAGCACCGACCGCGCCGCAAGTCCGGCATTGTCGGTCACCAGAAACCCGCCCTCGCCCGAGTTCATGTGCTTGTAGGTCTGTGTCGAATAGCAGCCGATCACCCCGTGCCGGCCCGAGGGCACCCCGTTCCAGGCCGCCCCCATGGTATGGGCGCAATCCTCGACCACCCGCACGCCAAGACTGCCAGACAGCGCCATCAGCCGGTCCATGTCACAAATGTGCCCACGCATATGCGACAACAACAACACCCGCGCGTCGGTGGCCCGTGCCATGGCCTCCAGATGATCAAAGTCGATGGTCAGATCGGGCGTGGTCTCGATCAACACCGGCCGCGCGCCGATGCTGGCGATCGCGCCAGGCACCGGGGCCAGGGTAAAGGCATTGGTCAGCACCGGCGCGCCGGGGCAGACCTGCAAGGCGCGCAACGCGGTCGCCAGCGCATAGCCACCCGAAGCCACCGCAAGACAATAGCGCGCGCCGATCCAGTCGGCGAATTCTTCTTCCAGCAGGGCCGTTTGCGCGATTTCACCGGCAGCGGTGTTATAACGGTGCAACCGGCCATGACGCAGAATATCAAGCGCGGCCGCGATCCCGGTTTCGGGGATCGGCTCCTGTTGGGTGAAATTGCCGGTAAATTGTTCCATGCCTGCGAACATGCTGTGCAAACCTTACATGGTCAATGGCTTGGAACCGGCAGAGCACTGTGGCACGGTGGGGTTCATGAAAAAGGAATACCCCATGCGCCAATTCTGTGCCGCCGCCGCGATGGCGCTTTGTCTCTCCACCCCGGCGCAGGCGGATCTGGTCATCGAAGGCCGCGCGGCACAGGCGCTGCATTGCGCGGCGATGCTGTTCATCGTCTCGGCCAAGGTTTATGACATGGGCGATATCTCGCGCAACGCCCGCGACAATGCCCAGCGGGCTGCCCTGGTGATGCTCGATCAGGTGCCCGGCACCGAAGATCAGCGCAGGCGTGCCATGGTGCAGCGGTTCGACCGGATCATGACCAGCCGCACACCGACGCAACTGGCGAAGGAATATTCCGACACCGCGCGCTGGTGCCGCCGCGCCTTCATCGACTGAAGGTCAGCCCAGCAGGCGCTGCGCCAGCTCCGGCAGTTCGTCGAAATGATCCAGCAGCGCCTCGGGCTGCAACCGCTCCACCGCGCGCCCCTCGGGGCCAAAGGTGACCAGCGCCACCGGCACGCCTGCGGCCAGCCCGGTTCTGCGGTCGGTCTCGGTATCGCCGATCAGCATCGACCGCGCCACAGAGCCGCCCGCCTGCTGCACCGCCGCCACATAGGGCGCGGCATCGGGCTTGCGGGTGGGCAGGGTATCGGCCCCGATCAGTGCCGCGAACAGGCCGCGGATGCCAAGCCGCAGGCAAAGCTCCTCGGCCAGCCCTTCGGGCTTGTTGGTGCAGATCGACACCGCAAAGCCGTTCCGGCGCAGGGTCTCCACCGCCTCCACCACACCGGGATAGAGCCGGGTATGCACGTTGATCGCCTGCCCGTAAGCGTCGATGAACACCGGATATTGCGCGTCGATCAGCGCCTCATCCACCGGACCCAGTCGCGAAAACCCCAGCCGCAACATCGCCCTTGCCCCATGGAAGGCGGTCAGCGCATCATCAGGCCCAAGCAGATCGCCATGGCCCAACCCCCGGAAACAGACATTCGCCGCCGCCAGCAGATCGGCGCTGGTGTCTGCGAGAGTGCCGTCCAGATCGAAAACCACGGTGCGCATCATTGTAACCTTGCGTGAGGAACACGGCCCTTGCGGCCTGGTGCCCCATGGGTAAAACGGGGACACCAAGAAGGAAAGGGGCAGCATGCCGGTATCTTTGGTCATTCTGGCAGCGGGTCAAGGCACAAGGATGAACTCCGATCTGCCGAAGGTGCTGCACAAGGTCGGCGCGGTGCCGATGCTGCACCATGCGATGCAGGCCGGCCGTGCGCTCGACCCGGAGCGGGTCGTCGTGGTCACCGGCCATGGTGCCGATGCCGTGACACGCGCCACCCTTGCCTTTGACGAAGACGCGCTGACCGTGATGCAAGCCGAGCAGAAGGGCACCGCGCATGCGGTGGCACAGGCCGCCCCCCTGCTGGCCGATGCCTCGGGCGATGTGATCGTGCTCTATGGCGACACCCCTTTTGTCCGCCCCGAGACGCTGGCGGCGATGCAGGCCGCCCGCGCCCATCATGCGATCGTGGTGCTGGGCTTTCACGCCGCCGATCCGGGACGCTACGGGCGGCTGGTGGTGGAGGGTGAAAACCTGCTGCGCATCGTGGAGTACAAGGATGCAACGGATGCGGAACGCGGCATAAGCCTTTGCAATTCCGGCGTGATCTGTGCCGATGCCAAGTTGATGTTTGATCTTGTGGCCGAGGTGGACAATACCAATGCCGCCGGGGAATACTATCTGACCGACCTGCCGGAACTCGCGCGCAGACGCGGGCTGTCGGCAGGCGTGGTGCTCTGCCCCGAGGCAGAGACACTGGGTGTGAACACAAGGGCACAACTGGCAGATGCAGAACGGGAATTCCAGATCCGCGCGCGGGCGGAGGCATTGGAGAATGGCGTCACCCTGACCGCCCCCGAAACCGTGTTCTTCGCACTCGACACCGTGATCGGGCGCGATGCTATCATCGGCCCGAACGTGATCTTCGGCCCCGGCGTCACCGTAGAATCCGGCGCCGAAATCAAGGGCTTCTGCCATCTGGAGGGATGCCACATCAGCCGTGGCGCCACCGTCGGTCCCTTTGCCCGCCTGCGCCCCGGGGCGGAACTGGCCGAGGATGTGCATGTCGGCAATTTCGTCGAGATCAAGAACGCCATTCTGGATGAAGGCGTCAAGGTCGGACACCTCAGCTATATCGGCGACGCCGATATCGGCGAGCAGACCAACATCGGCGCCGGCACCGTCACCTGCAATTATGATGGCGTGATGAAACACCGCACCCGCATCGGGCGCAACGCCTTCATCGGGTCGGATACCATGCTGGTTGCCCCCGTCCATGTCGGCGACAATGCGATGACCGCCACCGGCTCGGTGATCACCGAAGACGTGCCGGCCGAGGCGCTGGCCGTCGCCCGCGCCCGGCAGGTCAACAAACCCGGATTCGCCACCAAACTTTTCGCGCGCCTGCGCGCCATCAAGGCCGCAAAGGCCAAAGGATAGTCTCATGTGTGGAATTGTCGGCGTTCTGGGCAATCACGAAGCTGCCCCCCTGCTGGTCGAAGCGCTCAAACGGCTGGAGTATCGCGGCTATGACTCGGCGGGTATCGCCACGGTGAACAACGGGCAGCTGGACCGCAGGCGGGCGGTGGGCAAGCTGGTGAACCTGTCGGATCTGCTGGTGCATGAGCCTTTGGCGGGCAAGGCCGGTATCGGTCACACCCGATGGGCCACCCATGGAGCGGCAACGGTGGGCAACGCCCATCCGCACAAGGCGGGTCCGGTCGCGGTCGTGCATAACGGCATCATCGAGAACTTCCGCACCCTGCGCGCGGAGCTCGAGACGGCGGGCTATGCACAGGAAAGCCAGACCGACACCGAAACCGTGGCGCTTCTGGTGCGGCAAGCGATGGATGGCGGGGCCACCCCGGTCGAGGCCGCGCGCCAGACCCTGAAACGCCTGAACGGGGCCTTTGCCCTGTGTTTTTTGTTCGATGGCGAAGAAGACCTGCTGATCGCCGCACGCAAGGGCAGCCCCCTGGCGATCGGCCATGGCACGGGCGAGATGTTCGTCGGCTCCGATGCCATAGCGCTTGCCCCGATGACCGACCGCATCACCTATCTGGAAGAGGGTGACTGGGCGGTGATCACCCGCAACGGGGCCCAGATCTTTGATGATCACGACCGCCGCGCGAACCGCTCCGAAACCCGGATCCAGATCGACGCCACCCGGATCGAGAAAGCGGGCTACAAGCATTTCATGGCCAAGGAAATCGCCGAACAGCCGGTCGTTCTGGCTGCGGGGTTGCAGCATTATACCGAAGGCGGGGAGACCCCCGCCCTGCACCTGCCCGAAGGCGTGGATTTCACCGGGGTGGACCGGATCGTGCTGGTCGCCTGTGGCACCGCCTCCTATGCCTGCCATGTCGCCAAATACTGGTTCGAAGCGATTGCGGGCCTGCCCTGCGACATCGACATCGCGTCGGAGTTCCGCTACCGCGAGCCGCCGCTGTCGCCCACACAATGGGCGGTGTTCGTCAGCCAGTCCGGTGAGACCGCCGATACGCTCGCCGCCCTGCGCTATGCAAAGGAGCGGGTCGCCAAGGTGGTTTCGGTGGTCAATGTGCCGACCTCGTCGATCGCGCGCGAGTCTGACCTGACCCTGCCCATTCTGGCGGGCGTGGAGGTGGGGGTCGCCTCCACCAAGGCCTTTACCTCGCAACTGATGGTGCTGGCGCTGATGGCGCTCAAGGCCGGGGTCGACCGGGGGCGGCTGGATGCGGCTGCACTGGCAGGGCATCTGGAGTCGCTTCATGCGTTGCCCGGATTGATGAACCATGCGCTTGGCAAGTCGGGCGAGATCGCAAAGCTGGCCGAGGAGCTGGCCCGCGCGCAGGACATCCTGTTCCTGGGGCGTGGACCGATGTATCCGATGGCGTTGGAGGGTGCGCTGAAACTCAAAGAAATCAGCTATATACACGCCGAAGGCTATGCATCGGGTGAACTCAAGCACGGCCCCATCGCCCTGATCGACCAGGCGGTGCCGGTGATCGTGCTGGCCCCGCGTGACGGGCTGTTCGAAAAGACCGTGTCAAACATGCAGGAGGTGATGGCGCGGCATGGAAAGGTGCTGCTGATCTCGGATGCCGCAGGTCTGACTGAGGCGGGCGCGGGCACCTGGGCCAGCCTTGCGATGCCTGCTGTTGACCCGGTCTTCGCCCCGATCCTCTATGCGGTTCCGGCGCAATTGCTGGCCTATCACACCGCCATTGCCAAGGGGACCGACGTGGACCAACCGCGCAATCTGGCCAAGTCGGTGACTGTCGAATGACCCCCTATCAGGCGCTTGAAACCCTTGAGGCCCTTTCCGACCCGGCCAAAGCGGCCGAGGCCGCAGACTACCACAAAGCCCCCCCGGACTCTGGCCGCCGCTATCTGGGGCTGACACCGGCGCAGATCGACGAACTCGTGGCCACATGGCGCGCCGATCTGTCGGTCGAGGGGCGGGTGTCGCTGGCCGAAGGTCTGTGGAACACCAATGTGCATGACGCAAGGGTCGCCGCTGCCAAACTGCTGACACAGGCCCGCCTGCGCCCCGATGCCCGCGCGTGGACGGTGATCTGCATGTGGGTGCCGGAACTGGATGTCTGGGCTTTGGCCGATCTGGTCACCATTGCCGGGCAAAAGCGGCTGATGGCGGATCGCGACCGCGTGGCCGATCTGGAGGATTGGGTGGAAAGCCCGAACCACTGGGTGCGGCGCGCAAGCCTGATGATGCTGTTGCCATGGGCCAAGATGAACAACCTCAAGGATGCCGACTACGACATCCGCGAAACCGGGCTGGTCTGGGCCGAACATCTGGTGCCCGACCGCAACTGGTTCATCCAGAAGGCGATTGCCGACTGGCTGGGGGCCTTGTCCAAACACGATCCGGCCCGCACGGCGGAATTCATGGACGGCCCCGGTCTGGGGCTGAAGACCTTCGCCCGCAAGGAAGCCGCTCGGCGCTTGCCCGATCTGCCGCTGGCCGACGACTGACCGGCGCCCCCCCTCCCTCTCCCTCCCCCACAAGGGGGGAGGGAAGCGACGGTCCTGTCACTGGTGCGGGGGTGGCGATGGAGCCGGGCAGCACGGCGCCGTCACCGCTATGAAGCCAACGGAAACGCCAAGCACCTCCCTCCCCCCTCTGTGGGGGAGGGCCGGGGTGGGGGGCGACCGCAGGCAAAAGCACTACGGCCGGCTGATCTGCCCGCCGCCCACCGCAGCCGCCACGCCTGTGGTGCCGGGGGCCGAAGTTGGCAATCCACGCATCACCCGCACCGCAAGGCAGGCAAAGGCCTGCGCCTCCAGCATATCACCGTTCAGGCCGATGGCCTCGACCGGCTCCACCACCACCCCCAGCCGCAAGGCAAGCTGTGCCATCATCGCCGCATTGTGCCGCCCGCCGCCGCAGATCAGCAGCCTCGCGACGGGTTGGGGAAAATGCTCGGCCCCGCGCGCGACGGCGGCAGCGGCACAGGCCGTCAGGGTGGCGGCGGCATCGGCATCGGCAAGATGGGCGACAGCGGGCAACAACGCCGGAAAATCGTTCCGATCCAATGATTTCGGCGGCATTTTGAAGAAATAGGGGTGGGTCAGGAACGCTGCCACCACCTGCTCATCCACCGTGCCAGAGGCCGCCAGTTCCCCGCCCTCATCCTGCGCCAGCGCGCGCCGCGCCAGCATCAGATCATTGACCGGCGCATTGGCCGGCCCGGTGTCAAAGGCCAGCAGCGCGCCTGCGGCCTCCGGCCTGTCCACCCGCGGGTCAACCCAGGTCAGATTGCCGACCCCGCCGAGATTGAGAAAGGCCACCGGCGCATCCAGCCCGGCAAACCGCGCGCAGGCATGGTGAAAGAACGGGGCCAGCGGCGCGCCCTGCCCGCCCATCCGCACATCCACGCTGCGGAAATCCCAGACCACCGGCACCCCAAGCACCCCGGCCAGAAGCGCCCCGCTCCCCGCCTGATGCGTGCCCCGCCCGCTTGGGTCGTGCGCCAGCGTCTGGCCGTGGAACCCCACCACATCAACGCCGGAGAACCGCGACAGCAGCTCGGCATGGGCGGTTTCCACCACCTCTGCCGCCTCGGCCACGCCGGGATCGCCAGGCCAACGGCCAAATGCGGCGCGGATCACCGCACGCTCCGCTGGCATATAGGCGCGGTAGGCACCCGGGCCGAATTCGGCAATCGCATGCCCGTCGGTCAGCACCATCGCCGCATCGACCCCGTCCAGAGACGTGCCCGACATCGCGCCCAAAGCCCAGATTGCCCCCGCACCTCGCATCTTCCCTTGCCCCTCGCGCACCGCTATACCGCCAGCAGTCTATGACACGAGGACGA
Source organism: Paracoccaceae bacterium (assembly GCA_046296515.1). Lineage (GTDB taxonomy): Bacteria > Pseudomonadota > Alphaproteobacteria > Rhodobacterales > Rhodobacteraceae > Pseudotabrizicola. The sequence goes on from JBKBKR010000001.1 coordinate 768,875, forward strand.
CATGACCTACCATCCGAAATCAGATTTCATGCGCGTGATGATGACCCGTGGCTTTCTCGCCGATTGCACGGATTATCAGGCGCTGGACGAGGCGTTTCTGAATGGGGTCGTGCCCGCCTACATCGGCTATGATGCGACGGCGGCCTCGTTGCATGTCGGGCATCTTTTGAACATCATGGTGCTGCGCTGGTTGCAGAAATGCGGCCACAAGCCGATCACCCTGATGGGCGGCGGCACCACCAAGGTGGGCGACCCGTCATTCCGCGCCGAGGAACGCCCGCTGCTGACGGCGGACAAGATCGACGAGAACATCGCCGGGATGCAGCAGGTGTTCGCGCGCTACCTTTCCTATGGCGAGGGTGCGACCGATGCCATCATGCTCAACAATGCCGAATGGCTGGACCACCTGAACTACCTGGAATTCCTGCGCGACATCGGGCGGCATTTCAGCGTCAACCGGATGCTGTCGTTCGAGAGCGTGAAATCGCGGCTGGACCGCGAGCAGTCGCTGTCCTTCCTCGAATTCAACTATATGATACTGCAAGCTTATGATTTTCTTGAAATAAACCGCAGATATGGCTGCCTGCTGCAGATGGGCGGCTCGGATCAATGGGGCAATATCGTGAACGGCGTGGACCTGACACGCCGGGTGGTGGACCATGAGGTCTACGGGTTGACCACGCCGCTGCTGACCACCTCCGATGGCCGCAAGATGGGAAAATCGGCGAATGGTGCGGTCTGGCTGAACGGGGCGATGCTGTCCCCTTACGAGTTCTGGCAGTTCTGGCGCAATTCCACCGATGGCGATGTCGGCCGCTTCCTCAAGCTGTTCACCGAACTGCCACTGGAGGAGTGTGAGCGCCTTGGCGCGCTAGAAGGGGCGGAAATCAACGCCGCCAAGGTGATCCTCGCCAATGAGGTCACGACCCTGTTGCACGGCGCGGAGGCGGCAGCGGCGGCCGAGTCCACCGCGCGCGAAGTGTTCGAGATGGGCGGCATCGGTGACGATCTGCCAACGGTCAGCCTGTCGCCCGCCGAGCTCGCCGATGGCATCGGCATCGTGCAGCTCTTCGTGCGCGCAGGGCTTTCAGCCAGCGGCAAGGATGCCAAGCGCCTGATCACCGAAGGCGGGGCGCGGGTGAATGATGACATCGTGACCGACAGCGGCCGCCGCTTCGGCGCGGGCGATCTGGCCGAGCCGCTGAAGCTGACGGCGGGCAAGAAACGGCATGCTCTGGTGACGCTGGGCTAACCCCCCCAACCCCCATCGTCAGGAACATGCCCCGCCCCCCCACAATGGCGAGGGGAGGCGATGTCTTGTCAGCGTCATTTGCGGGGGCTAGGGTGCCGGAAGTTCCCTTTGCCAAGGACGCCCCGTCATGATCCGCCCCACCGCTTTCTCCGCCGCCGGACGGTTCTGGCGCGGCAATCTGCACACCCATTCCACCCGGTCCGATGGCGTGCTGCCGCCCGAAGAGGTCTGCCGCCGCTACCGGGCGGAAGGCTATGATTTCCTTGCGCTGACCGATCATTTCGTGGGCTGCTACGGCTATCCGATCGTAGATACCGTGCCCTTCCGGACCGTTGATTTCACCACCATCCTCGGTGCCGAACTCCATTCCGGCGCGATGGCCAATGGCGAGTTGTGGCACATCCTCGCCGTCGGCCTGCCCGCCGGTTTCGCCCCCTGCGACAGCCCGGATTTCGACCCCAAACCGGGTCAGGAAACCGCCGCAGACCTCGCCGCCCGCGCCGTCGCCGCCGGGGCCTTTGTCGCCATCGCCCATCCGCAATGGTCCGGCCTGACCCTCGCCGACGCCCGCACGGTGACCGCAGCCCACGCGGTGGAGGTCTACAATCACGGCTGCGCCATGGGCTGCGACCGCGCCGATGGTTTTGCCATCGCCGACCTGTTGCTCAGCGAAGGCCGCCGCCTGAACATGATCGCCACCGATGACGCGCACTTCTATGAGCCGGATCATTTCGGCGGCTGGGTGATGGTCAAAGCCACCGAAAACACACCCGAGGCCTTGCTCGCGGCCCTGAAAGCCGGAGATTTCTATTCAAGTCAAGGGCCGGAGCTGCGTGACATCCGCCTTCATGGTGACCGGATCGAGGTTGACAGCTCCGCAGTTGCGGCGGTCATCGTGCAAGGTCAGGGCACCGCGGCCCGCGCGGTGCATGGCCATTCGATGACAACCGCCGAAATGGATCTGTCCCGCTTTGGCAACAGCCCTTGGCTGCGTGTCACCCTGATGGATACCGGGGGCAAAAAAGCCTGGTCCAATCCGATCTGGCGGTAGCGCGGGCTGACAAGGCGGATGCCTCCGGCGGGAGTATTTGGGCCAAGATGAAGGCGCCAGGAGATTTGCTTTCATCTTGGCAAAAATACTCCGGGGGAGCGCGGCGCGCGGGGGCAGCGACCCATCTTATTCCAACCGTGCCGGAAAGCCTTCCGCCCGCAGATCGGTGCCAAGCGCATCTTCCAGCAGTTTGACGATCTGTGTCGATTGCGCGGCCCCGCCATAGGCGGCGCGGCCTTTGACAAAGGTTTGCATCGTCTGGCCCGCCAGATCCAGCGGCACACCGAATTCCTGGCCGAAGCCCATGGCAAAGCCAAGGTCCTTCAGCGCCAGATCCATGGTGAAGGCGATGTCATAGCTGCCGTTCAGGATCAGCTGGCCCTCGGTCTCATGCACGAAACTGCTGCCCGATGAGGCGGCAATCGCTTCCCACGCGGTTTTCAGATCGAGCCCCCCGCGCTTTGCCAGCATCAGCGCCTCGCCATCGGCGACCAGATGGATGAATGCCAGCATATTGGTAATCACCTTGATCACCGCCGCCGAGCCGAGTGGCCCCATATGGAACAGCCGGTTGCCGATCGCCATCAGCGCAGGGCGGTGCAGGTCCAGCAGATCAGCGTCGCCCCCCGCCAGCACGGTGATTTCACCGCGCGCCGCCAGATGCACACCGCCCGTCACCGGTGCCTCCAGCATGCGCAGGCCTGCGGCCTCCGCAAGGCCCGCCAGCCGCAGCACGTCATCGCGGCCAAGGGTGGAGTTTTCCACCCAGGTCATGCCCGGCCGCGCCGTGGTCAGCACCTGCGCCAGGACCATTTCCGACACGGCTGGCGAGGGCAGGCAGGTGAAAACATGCTCCACCTGTGACGCCAGTTCTGAAGGACTGCCCGCCACCGCTGCGCCCATGGCCCGGTGGCGCTTGGCCAGATCCGGGTCGCGGTCATGCACCACAACCTGAAAGCCTGAACGGATCAGGCTGGCCGCCAGATGCCCGCCCAGATTGCCAAGCCCGATATAGCCGATCTTCATGGACTGCCCCCTATGCCGGTCTCACTGAAAATGAATCCGGTACTTTGCCCGGATCGCCGCATCGATCTCCGGCGCGACCCGGCACCCGGCGCGTGCAAGGATCGCATTCTTGCGCTCCAGCGCCTTTTCCAGCAGCAAGGGCTTGCCCGCCTCGTTCCATTCCTTCGGACTCATCCGGTTGCCGACCACCGGATATGTGTATTCGGTCTGCATCAGCCGCAGCGTCTGGTCAGACCCGAGGTAATGCCCCGGACCGCCCAGACAGACCTGTTTCATCGCCTCGATGCTGGTGCTGTCCTCTGTCACCTCGATCCCGCGCACACAGCGCATCGCCTGCCCCAACAGGTCATCGCCCAGCACCAATGACTCAAGACAGAACCCCAGCAGGCTTGCATGCATCCCTACCGCCTCATAGCACAGGTTCAGGCCCGCCAGACCTGCCAGGGTATTGGTGATCCCCTGCTCCCATCCGGCCTGCATATCGGGCAGCTTGCTGTCGGAAATGCCCGAGGCCGCGCCCCCCGGCAGGTCGTAAAACCGGTGCATCTGCGCACAGCCCGCCGTCAGCAGCGCCTGCTCGGCCGACCCGCCCGACATCGCCCCGGTGCGCAGATCGCTGACAAAGGGCCAGGTGCCGAAGATGCATGGCGCGCCCTTCCTGATGGCATTGGCATAGACCACCCCGGCCAGACATTCCGCCACCGCCTGCACGATGGTCAGCGCGATCGGCGCAGGTGCGGTTGCCCCGGCCTGCCCGGCAGAGAGCAAAAGCATCGGCATACCGCGCCGGATGCAATCCTCCATCGTGATGCAGGACTCTTCGGCGAATTTCATCGGCGGCACCACGAAGCAATTGGAATTGCTGACAAAGGGCCGCTCCAGCCATTTCTCCTCGCCGCCCGCCACCATGTAGATCAGATCAAAGCAATCGGCCACATGGGCGGGGTCGCTGAACGAGGTGCCGACATGTTTCACCGTGCCGGCAAGGCAGCCGTAAAGGGTGTTCAGATCCATGTCGCGGTTGTCCACCACATCGCGGCACACCATGGTGCGCTGGTAAAAGTGGATGTTGTCCAGATTGTCGACCAGCCGCGCCGCGTCATACAGATCCTGCGCGGTGGAATCGCGATACTCCAGCGTGAACGGATCGACGATATGCACCGCCGCCCCGGCTGTGCCGTAGTGCACATTTGTGCCGGTCAGTTGCATGTCATGGCGCGGATCGCGGGCATAAAGCGTGATGTCGCGCGCGGCCACCGCCAGCATATCCTCGACCAGCGCGCGCGGAAAGCGCAGCCGCCCGTCATCCCCCTGCACCGCCCCCGCCGCCGTCATCACGTCCACGCCCGAGGGCGGGGCCTGCGAAAGCCCGATCTCCTCCAGCGCCTGCAAGGCCGCCTGATGGATGCGCGCCATCCCGGCCTCTGTCAACGGCCGGTATTGCCCGCCCGGCATGCCCGGCCGGATCGGCCGCATTGCATCCGACAAAGGCGCGGAACGCAACGCCACCCTCGCTCCTCGCCCGCCCGACCGCCGCATCCGTGACGGTTCACAGACTTCACCCGGATCACTCATCGCATCACCCATTTTCTGTCTGAAAATATACTCGGGGGGTCCGGGGGGCAGACAGCCCCACGGGGTTCGTCACGCGCGCATCCGTTCGGAGATCGGATCATACATCGGCACCAGCGACACCTCCGCGTCAAAGCGCCGCCCGGCAATCTCGATCTGGTAGACGGCGGCTAGCACATCCGACTCCGACTGTCCGGCGCAGGGCACATAGCCAAGACCCACCGCCCCGCCCAGCGCGTGGCCGTAATTGCCCGATGTCACCGGCCCGACGATACGGCCATCACGCACAATCGCCTCGTTGTGAAAAATCATCGCCTCCGGATCGCGCACCAGAAACTGCACCATCCGCCGCGACAGCCCCTCATCCGCCTTGCGCAGCACCGCCTCGCGCCCGATGAAGCCGGGTTTCTTGCGGCTGACGGCAAAGCCGAGACCCGCTTCCAGCACATGATCCTCATCGGTGATGTCATGGCCGAAATGGCGATAGGCCTTCTCGATCCGGCAACTGTCCAGTGCATGCAGCCCGCACAGCCGCATCTCCGGCGCGGCCTCCACCAGCGCCTCGAACACATGGCAGGCCTGATCGGTCGGCACATACAACTCCCAGCCCAGCTCGCCCACATATGACACCCGATGCGCCCGTGCCAACCCCATGCCGATCTCGATTTCCCGCGCGGTGCCAAAAGGATGCGCGGCATTGCTGAAGTCCTGCGGCGACACGCGCCCCAGCACCGCGCGCGACATTGGCCCCATGACACACAGAACCGCCTCCGCCGCCGTCACATCGGTGATCACGGCAAAATCCTCCCCCAGATGCCGCCGCAGCCATGCCAGATCGCGCGACAAGGTTGCCCCCGGCACCACCAGCAGATAGGCGTTTTCCGAAAGCCGTGTAACCGTCAGATCGCTCTCGATCCCGCCGCGTGCGTTCAGCATCTGGCTGTAGACCACGCGCCCCACAGCCACATCGACCTGCGCGGCGCAGACCCGGTTCAGGAAGGCACAGGCATCGCGCCCTTCCACCCGAATCTTGCCGAAACTGGTCATGTCGAACAGGCCAACGCCGCTGCGCACCGCCATATGCTCGGCGCGCTGGTTGCCAAACCAGTTCGCCCGACCCCAACCATAGCAATACGCCGCCTCCTGCCCCTTATCCGCAAACCAGTTCGCCCGCTCCCAACCCGCCACCTCGCCAAACACCGCACCGCGCGCCGCCAGATCGCCGTGCAAAGGGCTTCGCCGCACCCCCCGGCTGGTCACCATCTGGCGGTAGGGATAGTGGTCGGCGTATAGCAACCCCAGCGTCTCGCTCACCCGCTCTCGCAGATAGCGCCGGTTCTTCTGGAACGGTTGCGCCCGGCGGATGTCCACCTCCCAGAGATCGAACGGCGGCTCACCTTCCGTGATCCAATGCGCCAACGCCATTCCCGCCCCGCCCGACGAGGCAATCCCGATCGAATTATACCCCGCCGCCACCCAATAGCCCGCCAGCCCCGGCGCCTCACCCAGATAGTAGCGGTCATCCGGGGTGAAACTCTCCGGCCCATTGAAAAAGGTATGGATGCCCGCGGTCTGGAACAACGGCATCCGAGCCATCGCCGATTCAAGAATCGGCTGGAAATGGTCCCAGTCCTCGGGCAATGTGTCGAACTCGAAATCCGCGCGGATGCCGCCCATCCCCCAGGGCTTGGCCTTTGGCTCGAACGCCCCCAGCATCATCTTGCCCGCATCCGACTTGTAGTAGGCACATTCATCGGGCACCCGCAGCACCGGCAGATGCCCCAGCCCTGCCACCGGCTCGGTCACCAGATAGAAATGCTCACAGGCATGCAACGGCAGCGTGACGCCATTCTGCGCCGCAAGATCCCGCCCCCACATGCCGCCGCAATTGATCACCACATCGGCGGCAATCACCCCCGGCCCCTCCGGCCCCAGATACTCCACCCCGGTCACGCGAGGCCCCGCCGTCGTGACCTTCGTCACCACCACGCCCTCGGCAATCAGCGCCCCCTGCATCCGCGCACCCTTGGCAAGGGCCATGGCGATATTGGCCGGGTCACATTGCCCGTCCAGCGGCAGATGCACCCCACCCAGCACATCTCCCACCTCCAGATGCGGATACATCGCCTTGATCTCGGCGGGGGAAACCTCTCCCACTTCCACAGCAAAGATCCGCGCCAGCGTCGCCTGCCTCCGCAACTCTTCCATCCGGTCCTTGGTCAAGGCCACCGAGATACTGCCGACCTGACGCATCCCCGTCGCGATCCCGGTCTCCGCCTCCAGCCCGACATAAAGCCTGGCCGAATAGCGCGCCAGCCGCGTCATGTTGGCCGAGCCGCGCAACTGCCCGATCAACCCTGCCGCATGCCATGTGGTGCCGGATGTCAACCGCTTGCGCTCCAACAGCACCACATCCTTCCACCCGGCCTTTGCCAGATGATAGGCGACCGAACAGCCCGAAATCCCCCCACCGATCACAACCGCCCGCGCCCTGTCCGGCAATGCCACGTCAAACCCTTTCATCTGTTCATAAATATCCCGGGGGCCCGGGGGCTGGCCCCCGGTCCTGTCCTCTCAGCCGCGCAGCCGCAGGTTACCCGCATCCCACACCGGCCCCTCCGGCAGCACCTCGGCCCGGACCCTTTCGCCAAACACCTCCACCTCCACTGCCACACCCGGGACCGCCAGATCGGCGCGCAGCATCCCCAGTGCCAGACAGGCACCAACCCGGTGCCCCCATCCCGCACTTGTGACCTCTCCCACCACCCCACCCTGATGCCAGAGCGTCGCCATAGAGGGCGGGTCCAGATCGCCCGCCGCCACCCGCAAAGTGACAAAGTGCTTGGCGACCCCCGCCTGCTTTTCCGCCGCCAAGGCCGCCCGCCCCCGGAACGCGGGCTTGCCCCAATCCACAAACCGCTCCAGCCCGCCCTGCAACACGGTGTAATCGGTGGAAAGATCGCCCTTCCACGCCCGATACCCCTTTTCGATCCGCAAGGAGTCCAACGCAAACATGCCGAACGGCCGCAACCCATGCGCCTGCCCCGCGCGCCAGACCGCATCCCAGACCGCCGCCGTATCCCCCAAGCGGGAGTGGATCTCCCAGCCCAGCTCCCCCGCGAAGCTGACCCGCATCAGCAGCACATCGGCCCCGGCAATCCGCACGTTCTGCCATGTCAGCCATGGCCGCGTCAGATCGGCATCGGTCACCCCCGCAAGCACCGCCCGCGCCTTTGGCCCGGTCACGATCTGCGTATTCCACGCCTCGGTCTGGTCCTCCAGCACCAGCCCCGGAGCCAGATGCCGCATCAGCCACGCTTTGTCATGCGCCTGCGCGGTCGCGGCGGTGATCAGCAGCACCTCGTCCTCCGCCATGCGCGCGACACTCATCTCGGTGACGATCCGCCCCTTGTCATCGGCGAAATAGGCCAGCCCCAGCCGCCCCACCCCCGGCACCCGCCCGGTGATCTGCAAGGCCAGCCAATCCGCCACCCCCGGCCCCCGGATCACAAAGCGCGAGAACCCCGGCAGGTCCAGAATGCCACAGGCATCGCGCACCGCCTCACATTCGGCCTTCACCGCTGCAAACCACGGCCCCTCACGCCGCCAAACGCGCTGCGCCGCCTCGCTGGTGTCATCCCCGTCACCGGCATACCACAACGCCCGCTCCCAACCATTGAAAGGCCCGAACTGCGCCCCCAGCGCCGCCACGCGCCCATGCACCGCCGAGAGCTTCTTCATCCGCCCCGCAGGCCAGGCATGATGCGGAAAATGCATGGCATATTCATGCCCATACACCTCCATCCCCTTGGCGACGCAATACTCACGATCCTCGAACCCGGTAAAGCGGCGCGGATCGCAGGACCACATGTCCCACTCCGTCGCGCCTTCGGTCACCCATTCCGCCAGCACCTTGCCCGCGCCGCCCGCCTGACAGATGCCAAAGGTGAACACACAAGCCTCAAAGGCATTGGGCACCCCCGGCATCGGCCCGATCAGCGGGTTGCCATCGGGGGTATATGGGATCGGCCCGTTGATCACCTTTTGCAGGTTCGCCTGGGCCAGCAGCGGCACCCGCGCCATGGCATCGGTGATCTGGAACTCCAGCCGCTCCAGATCATCGGGGAACAGCTGAAAGCTGAAATCTTCCGGCATCGGGTCATCAGAGCTGACCCAATGCGCCCGGCACGGGTTTTCATAGGGGCCGAGATTGAAGCCCATCTTCTCTTGCCGCAGGTAGTAAGACGAATCCACATCCCGCAGCAGCGGCAGCTTGTGGCCAGCCTCTTTCGTCCAGACCTCCAGCTCCGGAATGGTGTCGAACAGCAGATACTGATGGCTCATCACCATCATCGGCACCCTGCGGCCAAACATCCGGCCGACCTGCGAAGCATAATAGCCGCCCGCATTCACCACATATTCCGCCCGGATCTCGCCCTTCGGCGTGCCCAGCACCCACTCCGCCCCGGTCCACTCCGCCGATGTCACCGGACAGAACCGCTCGACATGCGCCCCCATATCGCGCGCGCCCTTGGCCAGCGCCTGAGTCAGCTGCGCCGGATCGATATCCCCGTCATAAGGATCATAGAGCGCCCCGCTCAGGCCTTCGGTCTGCACAAACGGATAGCGCGCCGCGATCTCCCCCGGCCCCAGCACCGCAAGATCCATCCCCTGCGCCGCCCCCATCCCGGCCACGCGCCGGAATTCCAGCAACCGCTCCGCCCCATGCCCCAGCCGCAGCGAGCCGGTAACGTTGTAATTCATCGGATAACCGACCGCGTCCCCCAGGTCGCGATAAAGCCCCGCCGAATAGCGCTGCATGTTCATGATCGACCAGCTGGCCGAAAAGGTCGGCACATTGCCCGCCGCATGCCAGGTGCTGCCCGCCGTCAGCTCGTTCTTCTCCAGCAAAACGCAGTCCCGCCACCCGGCCAGCCCCAGATGATAGAGGCAAGACGCCCCCACAGCGCCCCCCCCGATGATCACCACCCGCGCGCTGCCCGGTAACCCTGCCATGCCGCCTCTCCGCTCTTTTGCAGCCCCACTATCCGCGCAGCGTCAAAGCCTTTCAATTCACCCGAACCCGCCCTATCAATCGGAAATCCCGATCAGCTTCATCTTGGCCCAAATACTCCGGGGTCCGGGGCAGAGCCCCGGGGGCCAGCCACAGGACCAGCGCCATGCAGATCGAGCTCATCGACACCTTCCTCGACCTGATCGAAACCCGCAGCTTCAACCGCAGCGCCGAGCGTCTGGGCCTGACCCAATCCACGATCTCCGCCCGTGTGGTTTCCCTCGAACAGGCCCTCGGCACCCGCCTGTTCACCCGGTCACGCGCCGGCACGCAGCTGACCACCGAAGGGCTGAAGTTCGAACCCCACGCCCGCCTGTTGCGGCAGGAATGGATGATGGCGCGGCGCGCGGTGGCGCAAAGCGGCACGGCGGCGGTCACGCTGCGCATCGGCATCCAGAATGATCTGGTGCCTGCACACCTGGGCGCGCTGACCGCCGCGTTCCGCATGCTGCTGCCGCAAGCGGCGCTGTATCTGGAGCCAGACTATTCCACCCAGATGTGCGCCGATCTGGTCACCGGGGGCCTGGACTTCGCCATCCTGTTCACACCCAAACCGCAGCCGGACCTGTTCTTCGAGTCCCTGCCCGAGATCCCCTACCGGCTGATCTCCACCGACACCGCCAGCCTGTCAGCCATCGCGCCCGAGCGCTACATCTGCGCCAATTTCTCCCCCGCCTTCGAGGCGGCGCATCGCCAGTTCCTGCCGCATCTCACCGCCGCGCCGCTCTCGGTCGGCCAAAGCAGCGCCGTGGCGCTGTTGCTCAGTCATCTGGGCGGCGCGGGCTATGTGATGGAAAGCCACGCCCTCGGTCTTGTAGCGGCCGGCGGGTTCCAGATGGTCAGCGATGCGCCGGTGATCCGCCAGCCGGTCTATGCCGCCATGCACCTGCGCAACCGCACCGGGGCCACCCACAAACGGATGACAGAGGCCACGCGCCGCAGGCTGCAAGGCCCGGGCGCGCGGTGATCGTTTGGCCGCAAAGGCGGCGGGGTGAACCCCGCCCTACTCGGCTGCCACGCTCGGGTTGTTCGGATGCGTGGTCCAGTTGGCATAGTCGCCCACCTTGTCCCCGGTGCGCGGGTCAACCGCCCCTTTCGGCATCTCGGCCATGGTGATGCAATTCTCGACCGGGCAGACGTTGACGCACAGGTTGCAGGCGACACATTCGTCGTCCATCACCTCGAACACCCGGCCCGGCAGCATCGCAATCGCCTGATGGCTGGTATCCTCGCAGGCCGCATAGCAGCGCCCGCATTTGATGCACAGATCCTGATCAATCTGCGCCTTGGTCACATAGTTCAGGTTCAGGAACTGCCAGTCGGTCACATTCGGAACCGCACGGCCCACCAGATCGGCGGTGGAGGTCATCCCCTTGTCATCCAGATATTGCGACAGGCCCGAGATCATCTCCTGCACGATCTTGAAACCATAGGTCATGGCCGCCGTGCAAACCTGCACATTCCCCGCCCCCAGCGCCATGAACTCCGCCGCATCGCGCCATGTGGTCACCCCGCCAATGCCGGAAATCGGCAGGCCATGGGTCTCGGGCGAGCGGGCAATCTCGGCCACCATGTTCAGCGCGATCGGTTTCACCGCCGGGCCGCAATAGCCGCCATGCGTGCCCTTGCCGTCGATCATCGGCTCGGGGCTGAAGCTGTCGAGGTTCACCGATGTGATCGAATTGATGGTGTTGATCAGCGAAACCGCATCTGCGCCGCCACGTTTCGCGGCCTCCGCAGGTTTGCGGATGTCACTGATATTCGGCGTCAGCTTCACGATGCAGGGCATGCGCGAGTGCTGTTTCACCCAGCGCGTGACCATCTCGATATATTCCGGCACCTGCCCGACAGCGGACCCCATGCCGCGTTCCGCCATGCCATGCGGGCAGCCGAAGTTCAGCTCCACTCCATCGGCCTCGGTATCCTCGATCCGGTGCAGGATATCCTTCCACGATTGCTCATCGCAGGGCACCATAAGGCTGATGATCAGCGCCCGGTCCTTCCAGTCGCGTTTCACCGATTTGATCTCGCGCAGGTTCACCTCCAAGGGTCGGTCGGTGATCAGCTCGATGTTGTTCAGGCCCAGCAGCCTGCGGTCCGCGCCCCAGACCGCGCCATAGCGCGGGCCGTTGACGTTCACCACCGGCGGGCCTTCGGAGCCCAGGGTTTTCCACACCACCCCGCCCCAGCCCGCCTCGAATGCGCGGCGCACGTTGTATTCCTTGTCCGTGGGCGGCGCGGAGGCCAGCCAGAACGGGTTGGGGGATTTGATGCCGATGAAGTCGGTTGTCAGGTTTGCCATGTCAATCTCTCCGTAGGGCGGGGTTCACCCCGCCACCCCCATCAGGAACACGTGAATATTTTCAGCAGCATCGCGCCCCTGCGCCACCGCCGTGACGGTCAGGTCCTCACCGCCGCCGGTACAATCGCCCCCGGCCCAGACCCGCGCGGGCAGCGCCGCGATCTTGCCACCCTCCAGAGCGGCCCCTTCCGGCACCCTGTTCAGGGTCTGGCCGATGGCCTTGAACACCTGATCGGCCTTCAGCCGGAAGGTCTCGCCTGTCGGCTTCAACCCCTCCGCCGTGTCGGCCATATAGCCGAACTCCACCTCACGCACCGCGCCATTGCCATGCACCGCCACCGGGGCGGCGTTGCAGATGATCCGCACGCCGGTGCTGGTTGCGTGCTCCTGCTCATAACCAGAGGCCGACATCTTCTCCTGCCCTCGCCGGTAGACGATAGTGACATTCTCAGCACCCAGCAGCTTTGACTGAACGGCGGCATCCACCGCTGTCATGCCACCACCGATCACCACCACATCACGGCCAATCGGCAGCGTGGTCAGATCCGTGCTCTGACGCAATTCGGCGATGAAATCGACGGCATCAGCCACCCCGGCCTTGTCCTCGCCGCTTGCGCGCAGCGCGTTCACGCCACCAAGGCCAATTCCCAGAAACACCGCGTCATGGCTGGCAAGCAGCCCGTCCAGCGAAACATCTCGGCCCAGTTCCACCCCGGTGCGCAGCGTGATGCCGCCGATCTGCAGCAGCCAGTCTACCTCGGCCTGCGCAAACCCGCCGGTCGATTTATAGCTGGCGATGCCGTATTCGTTCAGCCCCCCCGGTTTCTCGCGCCGCTCATAGACCACCACGTCATGCCCGTGCATCGCCAACCGATGCGCGCAAGCCAGCCCCGCAGGCCCCGCCCCCACCACCGCCACAGTCTTGCCGGTAGAAGCGGCGCGGGTGAACGGATGCAGGCCCTTCGCCATCGCCGTATCGGTGGCAAAGCGCTGCAAGCGTCCGATTTCCACCGGCTTGCCTTCGGCTACCTCGCGCACGCAGGCCTCTTCGCACAAGGTCTCGGTCGGGCAGACGCGGGCGCACATGCCGCCAAGGATGTTCTGGCTCCAGATCGTCGTCGCCGCCGATTCCGCCGTGCCGGTGGCGATCTGGCGGATGAACAGCGGGATGTCGATGCTGGTCGGGCAGGCCGTCACACACGGGGCGTCGTGGCAAAAGTAACAGCGGTCGGCGGCCACCCGGGCCTCGTGCCCGTCCAGCGGCGGGGTATGATCGGCGAAATGCACGGCGATCCTGTCGGCTGGCAGGCGCGCGGGCACGATGCCAGGCGTCAGCGGGCTGTTGGTCATGGGCGGTCGTCTCCCTGTTTTGGTTGTTCTTTGGGAAAAAGCTGGCACAGGTCCGTTTTTTTATCAAATGGTAAATTTTACCACGCCACAAAATTTCGAACCGCCCCCGGCAAACTGCCCAAAAATTGCACAACCGAAAGGGTGCTTTTCTCGCCCGAAATCGCGGGCTATAAGCGGACAGCCCCGACCACGGCGCATGCGCCACGGTAAGACGGTCACCAACTGGCATAAACGCCAACAGAGGACGGCATGAGCAAACATTCCCCCGACGCAGACGTGGCCTTTATCTCGGCCCTTGCAGAACTGCTGAACAAGAACGAATTGACCGAGCTGAGCGTAAAGCGCGAATATGGCGAGGATGACAGCCTTGAGGTGCGCGTGGTCAAACAGGCCAATATCGTGACCACGCAAATGACCGCCGCCGCCCCGGTCTATGCCGCCGCCGCCCCGGCCGCAGCCCCTGCCGCAGCCGCCATCGACGACCCGGCGCAGCACCCGGGCGCGGTCACCTCGCCCATGGTCGGCACCTGCTATCTTGCGGCCGAACCCGGTGCGACCCCCTTCATCACCATCGGCGCCACAGTGGCCGAGGGCCAGACCGTGCTGATCATCGAAGCGATGAAAACCATGAACCACATCCCCGCCCCCCGCGCTGGCGTGGTCAGGCGCATCATGGTCGAGGATGGCACGCCTGTTGAATTCGGCGCACCGCTGTTGATCATCGAGTGACGCCGATGTTTGAAAAAGTCCTGATCGCCAACCGGGGAGAGATCGCGCTGCGCGTGATCCGCGCCTGCCGCGAAATGGGGATCAAATCGGTCGCCGTCCATTCCACCGCCGATGCCGATGCCATGCACGTGCGCATGGCCGACGAGTCGATCTGCATCGGCCCCGCGCCCAGTTCGGAGAGCTATCTGAACAAGGCCGCGATCATTTCCGCCTGCGAGATCACCGGCGCGCAGGCCGTGCATCCGGGCTATGGTTTCCTGTCGGAAAACGCCAGTTTCGCGCAGGCTTTGCAGGATCACGGGTTGACCTTCATCGGCCCCAATGCGGAACACATCCGCATCATGGGCGACAAGATCACCGCCAAGGTCACCGCGATGGAGCTGGGAATACCGGTGGTGCCGGGCTCCGATGGCGGCGTGCCCGATTTTGAGACCGCGATTGGCGTGGCCGAGAAAATCGGTTTCCCGGTGATTATCAAGGCCACCGCCGGTGGTGGTGGGCGCGGGATGAAGGTGGCCCAGAATGCCGCCGAGCTGGAAGTCGCTTTCCGCACCGCCCGGTCCGAGGCGAAGAACGCCTTTGGCAATGACGAAGTCTATATCGAGAAATACCTGCAAAAACCGCGCCATATCGAGATTCAGGTCTTTGGTGACGGCAAGGGCAACGCGGTGCATCTTGGGGAACGTGACTGCTCCCTGCAGCGCCGCCACCAGAAAGTGTTCGAAGAGGCCCCCGGCCCGTCGATCACCCCCAAGATGCGCGCCGAGATCGGCAAGATCTGCGCCGATGCCGTGGCCAAGATCAACTATATCGGCGCGGGGACGGTCGAGTTCCTGTATGAAGACGGCAAGTTCTACTTCATCGAGATGAACACAAGGCTGCAGGTCGAACACCCGGTCACCGAATACATCTTCGGCGTTGACCTTGTGCGCGAACAGATCCGCGTCGCCTCTGGCTTGCCGATGTCGTTCACGCAGGACGAGCTGGAAATCAACGGCCACGCCATCGAGGTGCGGATCAACGCCGAAAAGCTGCCGAACTTCTCTCCTTGCCCCGGCAAGGTGAAAATGTTCCACGCACCTGGCGGCTTTGGCGTGCGGATGGATTCGGCGCTCTATTCCGGCTATTCGATCCCGCCCTATTACGACAGCCTGATCGGCAAGCTGATCGTGCATGGCCGCGACCGGCCCGAAGCGCTGTCGCGCCTGCGCCGCGCCTTGGGAGAGCTGATCATCGACGGGGTGGACACAACTACCCCGTTGTTTGATGCGCTGCTCAACGAGCCTGATATCCAGACAGGTGAATACAACATCCACTGGCTTGAAAAGTGGCTGGCGTCACAATTCGGCCAATGATCCGCAAGGGGGCCACCGGCCCCCTTTGCACAGTCGGGCCACCCGCCCCGGTTTGAGCCGCACCCCCATGACCCATCAGACCGAGATCACCCCCGACCTTCTGTTGCGGGCCTATGCCATGGGGATCTTCCCGATGGCAGAGTCCTCGGTATCGCAGGAGATCCATTGGGTCGACCCGAAGCGGCGCGGCGTGTTTGACCTGGACCGGTTCCACATCTCGCGATCTTTGCGCCGCGCGCTCCTGCGCCCTGACTATCAGGTAACGGTGGACACCGATTTTTCCGGCGTGGTCTCCGCCTGCGCCGACCGGGATGAGACCTGGATCAACCCCCCGATCTTTGCGCTTTACGAGGCGCTGCATCGACAGGGCCACGCCCATAGTCTGGAGGTCCGAGATGGCGCAACCCTGATCGGCGGGGTGTATGGTGTGGTGCTGGGATCGGCGTTTTTTGGCGAATCGATGTTTTCGCGCCGCAAGAATGGGTCAAAGATCGCATTGGCCTGGCTGGTGCATCGGTTGCGGGCCGGTGGATTTACCCTGTTCGACACCCAGTTCCTGACCCCGCATCTTGCCAGCCTTGGCGCAAGCGAGATCGCGCGTGCAGACTACCACCGCCGGTTGGACCGCGCGCTGCGGCAACAGGCGCTATTCGCGCCGACCGGCTACGCGCCCTATCCTTCGTTGATCTCTTCCAGCGGTGCGTCGGGGTCTTCCACCGGCTCGGTCACCTCGGGGGCGACAAAGCCGGAATCGCAGGACAGCACCCAGATATCATAGCGCGGATGATCCATCGCCGACAGCGCAGGGCTGGAGGCCAGCATCCAGCCGGCAAACATCGCACGGCTGGCAGAAGTATCGACCACTGTCAGATGCGCCTGGGCATCGGCAGCCGGGTTGTCGCGCGGATAGCGACATTCGTTCAGCTGCACCGTCAGCCGCCCCAGCGTCACCGACTGGCCGCGCGACAGGGACAGATCCTGCACCCGGCCCGTCACCTTGTCGAGAAAGCGCAGGGTGCCGCCGGGGGCCGAAGACATTTCCTGAGCGGCAGCCACCCCCGGTGCCAGCAGCAGGGCCAGCAACAACAGGGGTTTCATTCGACACTCGCAGGCGCGTCAGAGCCGCCGCCGACAAACTTCATCAGCAGTGTGATCAGGCTGACCGCACCTTGGGTATCTTCGATCTCATCCCCGGGGGAGAGGTTTTCCAGCGCACCGCCGGGAAGGATCTCGACAAAATTGCCGCCGAGCAGCCCTTCGGATGAAATCAGGATCGCGCTGTCCTGCGGCAACAGGATATCGCTGCGGATGCGGATGGTCGCATCGGCAAAAAAGGTCTGCGGGTTCAGCCGCATATCGCTGATCGTCCCGACCTTGATCCCGGCCATCCGCACATCGGAGCCGACATTGATACCGTCCATGGCGCGGAAACTGGCGGTCAGCGGATAGGTGTCACCCACCCGCGCCATCAGCCCGGCGGAGTTCGCGGCATAGGCCAGAAAGCCGACGGCAATCGCAAGGACGGCGGCACCCGCCAGAATTTCAGCGCGTTCCGAGGCCATTATTCGGGCTGCCAGGCTTCGTAATCGGTGCGGGCCACCGGGGCTGTGCGCCGCAGCGATCCGGCAGGCGCATAGGCGGCGGCGGTGCCGGTCAGGTTTTCCTGATGCGGCTTTTCCCAAGCCTTGCGGCGAAGCGGTGCTTCGGTCGGCGGCTCGTCCCAGGTGAAGTGCAGCCAGCCATGCCAGTCGGGCGACACGCGGGACGCCTCCATCTCGCCGTTGTAGATCACCCAGCGCTTTTTCGCGTCAGCGGTTCGGAAATAGATATTGCCCTGACCATCCTCGCCCACCTTGATGCCTTTGCGGGCAGTAAAGATCTGGGTGCCGATGGTCTGGCTGTTCCACCAGGTGAGCAGGCGCTTGAGGAAATACATCGGGAGCCTCCGGTTGCTTATGCCTGATATGGCGGAAATGGTGGGGAAGGTCCAGTGGCGGCGCGATGCCACCGCAGGCGGGTGGCAGGGCTTTGCGCGATTTTTCGCAGAAAAATCATGCCCCCCCGAAAGAACGAATTTTCTGCGAAAATTCAAAAGCGCGGTACTCGCCCGCGCTTTTCCTGCTTCATGCGGCTGTCATTCAGCCCGCATTTGCGGTTTCTTTCTTCTTTGGCGCTTCGGTATAGACCAGCATCGGCTTGGCCCCGGCGTTCACCGCCTCGTCCTTGACCACGACCTCCTGCACGCCTTCCATACCGGGCAACTCAAACATGGTATCCAGCAGGATATCCTCCATGATCGAGCGCAATCCCCGCGCGCCGGTCTTGCGCTTGATCGCCCGCTTGGCGATCGCCACCAGCGCATCCGGGGTAAAGGTCAGCTTCACGCCTTCGATCTCGAACAGGCGCTGATACTGCTTGACCAGTGCGTTCTTTGGTTCGGTCAGGATGGTGACCAGTGCCGCCTCATCCAAATCGGTCAGGGTGGCAATCACCGGCAGACGACCGACGAATTCCGGGATCAGGCCGAACTTCAGCAGATCTTCCGGCTCCAGCTCCATGAACATCTCGCCCACACCGCGCGCATCTGGGTCTTTCACATCGGCTCCAAAGCCGATGCCAGAGCCCTTGCCGCGCTGGGCGATGATCTTCTCAAGCCCGGCAAAAGCGCCGCCGCAGATGAACAGAATGTTCGTCGTATCCACCTGCAGGAATTCCTGCTGCGGATGCTTGCGCCCGCCCTGTGGCGGCACCGATGCCACGGTGCCCTCCATGATCTTCAGCAGGGCCTGCTGCACACCCTCTCCGCTCACATCGCGGGTGATCGAGGGGTTGTCGGATTTGCGAGTGATCTTGTCGACCTCGTCGATATAGACAATGCCGCGCTGCGCGCGTTCCACGTTGTATTCCGAGGCCTGCAACAGTTTCAGGATGATGTTCTCGACATCCTCGCCCACATAGCCTGCTTCGGTCAGCGTGGTGGCATCGGCCATGGTAAAAGGCACATCCAGAATCCGTGCCAGCGTCTGGGCCAGCAGGGTCTTGCCGCAGCCGGTGGGGCCGATAAGCAGGATATTGGATTTCGACAGCTCGATATCGGACTTCGACGAATGGTTCAGCCGCTTGTAATGGTTGTGCACCGCGACCGAGAGCACCCGCTTGGCATGGATCTGGCCGATCACGTAATCATCCAGCACCTTGCAGATATCGCGCGGGGTCGGCACCCCGTCGGTCGATTTCAGGCCGGTTGTCTTGGTTTCTTCACGAATGATGTCCATGCAGAGTTCCACACATTCATCGCAGATGAACACCGTGGGCCCGGCAATCAGCTTTCGCACCTCATGCTGGCTTTTGCCGCAGAAGGAACAGTAAAGCGTGTTCTTGCTGTCGCCGGAATTGTTCGCCATGGGTTTCCTCAAGCCTTGTCAGGATAAGTCTAGGCCAAGCCCGGACCCTCCACAATGTCAAATTGCCCCCCGGACGCAACGGCCGGGGGGCAAAGCGTCACTTCGCCGTGTCGTCGAGCTTTTCGCGGTTGGCCACAATCTCGTCAACGTGGCCCCATTCCTTTGCCTCTTCCGGCGTCATCCACTTGTCGCGCTCCATCGCGGAGCGCACGGTTTCGTAGTCCTGGCCGGTGTGGCGCATGTAAAGCTGATACATGCGTTCGCGGGTCTGTTCGATGTGGCGCGCCGAAATCATGATGTCGGCCGCGGTGCCCTGCATGCCGCCCGAAGGCTGGTGCACCAGGAATTCGGCATTCGGCAGCGAGAACCGATGCCCCTTGTGCCCGCCAACCGCAATGATCGACCCCATCGAGGCGGCCAGACCGCAGACCAGCGTCGACACCTTGGGCCGGATATACTGCATCGTGTCATAGATGCTCATCCCCGCCACGACGGAACCGCCGGGCGAGTTGATATACATCGAGATTTCTTTCGAAGGATTCTCTGCCTCCAAGTGCAGCAGCTGGGCGACCACCAGGGTGGACATGCCGTCATGGACCGGCCCGTTGACAAAGATGATCCGCTCCTTGAGCAGGCGCGAGAAGATGTCATAGGCGCGTTCCCCCCGGCTGGTCTGTTCGACAACCATGGGGACGAGGTTATTCGTGAAGTAATCAACGGGGTCGCGCATGGGGCCTGCCTCTTGGATGTCTGATCTGTGAATACGGGGCGGTGGTTGACAGAGTCTTAGTAGGGCGATGCGGGGGCTGCAAGGGCGGGCGGGCTTTTCATCGCCTCTGGCACCATGAACCGGGCTTGATCACGCGACCGTGCGGCCTAGTTCCCGATGACAATGCAGATGTCACACACCCTCTCTGCCGCCACCCGCGACTGCGCGTTTGCGCAACTGACGCGGTTCATCCCGCATGCAGGCGAGGACTACGCCAAAACCCGCAACCTGCACCGGCCCGGGCATCCGCATGTCTCGCAGCTCTCCCGCTATCTGCGCACCCGGCTGCTGACCGAGGCCGAGGTGATCGGTGCCGCACGCACAGCCCATGGCCATCATGCCGATACCTTCGTCGCCGAGGTGCTGTGGCGCGCCTATTGGAAAGGCTGGCTGGAGATGCGCCCGCAGGTCTGGCGCGAGACTCAGGCGGGGGTCTATGCCGCACTGGCCCAACTGGACCGCGACCGTGATCTTGCCCATACCTATGAGGCGGCCAGCACCGGCAAGACCGGCATCGACGGTTTCGACGACTGGGCGCGCGAGTTGACCGCCACCGGCTATCTGCACAATCACCAGCGGATGTGCTTTGCCTCGATCTGGATCTACACCCTGCACCTGCCCTGGCAATTGGGCGCCGATTTCTTTCTGCGGCATCTGATGGATGGCGACCCTGCGTCGAACACTCTGTCCTGGCGCTGGGTGGCGGGGCTGCACACCCCGGGCAAATGCTACCTTGCCAAAACCGAGGTGATCACCGCCCTCAGCGACGGGCGCTATCGGCCCAAGGGTCTGGCGCAGGAGAGTTTTCCGGTCACCGGCCTGTCGAATCCCCTTCCCGGCCCCTGCCCGCAGGGCGGCGTCTGGGACCGCAGGCTGCCAACCGCGCTTTTGTTGCACGAAGACGATCTGTCGCCCGACTGGCTGTTGGAGGCGGGCCTGCGCCCGATGTCCACCGGCTTTCTGCTGGCACACCAGGCGCGCTCCCCCCGCCCGGTCTCGCCGCTGATCAGGGACTTCCTGCGCCGCGCGGTCGATGATTGCTGCCGCCGGCTGAGCGCGGATCTGTCCACCTTGTTCGGCCCGGTTCAGGGGCGGGGCGCGGTGGATGCGCTGGTGGCCTGGGCGCGGCAAAGCCGGGCCGCCCAGATCGTGACCCCCTTTGCCCCGGTCGGCCCGGTTGCAGGGCTGCTTGCCATGCTGGACACGCGGCTGGCGGCTGAAAACATCCGACTGGTGCGGGCGATGCGGCCCTATGATGCCGCCCTCTGGCCCCATGCCACGCATGGGTTTTTCCGCTTTCATCAGGCCGCGCGCGGTCTGGTCTAATCCCGCCCCGAGGGCGCATCAAAGAACTCGCGCCGCCCCAGCACCACGCGGGCACTGGCGGTCACCAGACACAGGCTCCCGAACACCACCGCGGCGGTCGGGAACAGGGCGGGAAACAGACAGAGCAGCGTGAAAAAGGCAATCGTCTCGGTGCCTTCCAGCAGACCCACCGCATAATACAGCGACTTTTCTCCCTGTTGCGTCGTGGTGATCCGCCGCTTTGCCGCGATGATGGCATAGCCCAGAAAACTGGCGGCATTTGTGTAAAACGCCGCCAGAAGGAACGCCCCCGCGACCCCATTCGCCGCCGGATCGCGCAAGACAAAGGCAAGGGGGATCGCGGCATAGAAAACAAAGTCACAGAAAATATCGAAATAGCCGCCGAAATCGGTCTGGAACGTGGCGCGCGCCACGGCCCCATCCAGCCCGTCCAGCACCCGCCCGATCAGCAAAGGCAGCAGCGCAAGCCAGCCCGGCAACCCCACAGCCAGCACCACCGCCGCCACCAGACCGAATCCCAGCCCCAGCAGCGTCACCCCGTCCGCAGTGGCCCCCCGCACTGCCAACCAGCGCCCCGCCCGGTTCAGCGGCGGGTCGATCAGTCGCCGCATGGCTCCGTCCAGCATGATCTTTCGCTCCCTGATCGCGGGTTTCCCGCCGGCCGTCGCGTGAGGCCGGGGTTTGTAACATTGGCTGGCGCAACTGTGTCTGGCCGTCACGAACAGTTGTCGTCACCGATTATCCCTTGCAAGCAAGGGTCTGCCTTGCCTATCCCGAAGACATATCCCGCGACAAGCGGGCACTTGGGCCACCTGACAAGGCCATCACACAGGGGTTATCATGCACAGACGCCATTTTCTGATTGCCGCCGCCGCTCTGCTCGCCCTTCCTGCACAGGCGCAATCCGGCTGGGACACCATTGTGGAGACCGCGAAAGGTCAGACCGTGTATTGGCACGCCTGGGGTGGTGACCCGAAGATCAACGACTTCATTGCTTGGGTTGGCACGCAGGCGCAGGCCAGGCACGGTGTTTCGATCGAGCACG
Source organism: Paracoccaceae bacterium (assembly GCA_046296515.1). Taxonomy (GTDB): domain Bacteria; phylum Pseudomonadota; class Alphaproteobacteria; order Rhodobacterales; family Rhodobacteraceae; genus Pseudotabrizicola. Next base: position 791,130 of record JBKBKR010000001.1, read on the forward strand.
TCAAACTCGCCTCCACCGCCGATGCGGTGGCGCGGGTGCTGGGAGAGCGGGACGCAGGCACCCTTATCGGCGGCGCGGTGGATCTGATCTGGATCAACGGCGAGAATTTCGCCGCGATGAAGGATCAGGGCCTGCTGTTCGGCCCCTTTGCGGAAAGTCTGCCGAACTGGCGCCATGTGGATGTGGCGGGCAAACCTGCTGTGGTCACCGATTTCACGCTGCCGACCGACGGGTACGAGTCGCCCTGGGCCATGGCCCAATTCGTCTTTGAATACGACAACACCCGCCTGCCCCGGCCGCCGCGCAGTCTGGATGCGCTGAAAGACTGGATCATCGCCAACCCCGGCCGCTTCACCTATCCGCAACCGCCCGATTATCTGGGCACCACCTTTCTGAAACAGGTGGCCTACGGCACGCTTTCCGACCCGACGGTGATGCAAAAGCCGCTGGATGAAGCGAGTTATGAAGCGATCATCGCCCCGATGTGGGCCTGGCTCGATACCGTCACCCCGGCGTTGTGGCGCGCCGGAAAAGCCTATCCGCAGAACGAACCGGCGCTGGGGCAGTTGCTGGCCGATGCCGAGGTCGACATCGGCTTTGCCCTCAACCCCGGCCGCGCCAGTGCCGAGATCGCGGCAGGCAATCTGCCGGACTCTGTGCGCACCTTCATCTTTGACGGCGGCACGATCGGCAATGCCTCGTTCGTCGCGATCCCCTTCAACGCCTCGCATCAGGCGGGGGCACAGGTGGTTGCGAACCTGCTGCTGGACCCAGAGGTTCAGGCCCGCGCACAAGACCCGGATGTGCTGGGATTCCAGACGGTTCTCGACCTGTCTTCACTTGACGAGTCAGACCGCGCCCGCTTTGACGCCTTGGAACTGGGCGTCGCCACCTTGGCACCGGCCGACCTTGGGCCTGCGCTGCTGGAACCACATGGCAGTTGGATGGTGCGGATCGGGCAGGACTGGATGGAGCGTTACGGCGTCGCGCAATGATCAGCGGCGGCCTGCTGCGGTGGGCTCCGCGTCTGACGCTGGCGCTGCTGGTGGTGCCGGTGGCGGCGGGTCTTCTGGGCACGCTGATTCCGGCATTTTCAAATGATGCAAAAGGCTTCCGGGCGCTTCTTGACTGGGCGGGCCTGTGGCCTGCGGTGCGCCTCTCGCTGACCACCGGGATTGCCGCCACCGCGCTTTCGTTGGTGGTGACGCTGCTGATGGTCGCCAGCCTCTGGGGCACGCGGATCTTTGCGCTGATCCAGCATCTGCTTGCGCCCTTGCTGTCGGTGCCCCACGCGGCGGCGGCGCTTGGTCTGGCCTTTCTGATCGCGCCCTCGGGCTGGATTGCGCGTCTCCTGTCGCCCTGGGCCACCGGCTGGACCCAGCCGCCGGATCTGCTGATCCTGAACGATCCATACGGGTTGTCGCTGACGCTGGGGCTGGTCGCCAAAGAGGTGCCGTTCCTGTTCCTGATGACCCTTGCCGCGCTGCCGCAGACCGATATCGCGCGCCGGATGAATGTGGCGCAAAGCCTTGGCGCGGGGCGGATCGCGGCTTTTGTGATTTCCGTATTGCCCAGCCTTTACAGTCAGTTGCGACTGCCGGTTTATGCGGTTCTGGCCTATTCGATGACCGCCGTGGAACTGGCGATGATCCTTGGCCCGACCCGGCCCGCCACCCTGTCGGCGCAGGTGGTGATCTGGATGGCCGACCCGATGCTGACCGGGCGCGCGACCGCTGCCGCCGGGGCGGTGCTGCAACTGGCGGTGGTCATCGCAGCCCTTCTGGCTTGGGTTCTGGCGGAACGTCTGGCCCGGACGGCGCTGGTCCATCTTGCCCAAACCGGATTGCGCGCCCATGCGCTTGATTCCGTCGCGCGGGCAGCGGCGGTGCTGTCAGGCACAGTGACGGCAGCGGCGCTGATCCTCGGGCTGGCCGGGCTTGCGGTCTGGTCGGTGGCCGGGCTGTGGCAATTTCCCGATGCGTTGCCCGAAACCCTGTCGCTGCGCACCTGGATGCGGGCCGCCCCCGATCTGACCAGCACCGGAGGGCTGACCCTCGCCATCGCCGCCGCCGCCACGGCCCTGTCGCTGGCGCTGGTGCTGGCCTGTCTGGAGGCGGAGCACCGCTATGCGCTCGCCCCCGGCACAGGCGCGATTTGGGTGCTGTACCTGCCGCTGTTGGTGCCGCAAGTGGCCTTCCTCCCCGGCCTTCAATTCGCGGCTCTGCGCACCGGGGTGGAGGGGCACTGGCTGGCCGTCGCCGCCGCCCATCTGGTGTTCGTGCTGCCTTATGTCTTTTTGTCGCTGGCACCGTCTTACCGTGCCTGGGATCAGCGGATTGCGATCGCCGGTCTGTCATTGGGGTCCACGCCCGCGCGGGTGTTCTTGCGTTTGCGCCTGCCGATGCTGCTGCGTCCGGTGCTGACGGCGGCGGCGATAGGACTTGCAGTGTCGGTCGGTCAATACCTGCCCACCTTGCTGATCGGCGGTGGCCGGGTGGAGACCCTGACGACCGAGGCGGTGGCGCTGTCCTCGGGTGGCAACCGCCGCCTGATCGGCGCTTACGCCCTGTTGCAAATGGGGCTGCCCGCTCTTGGCTTTGCTCTCGCCCTGCTGATCCCGGCGCTGTCGTTCCGCAACCGTCGCGGCATGGCGGTCAGCGCGTGACCGGGGTGCTGAACCTGCAGCGCCTGCGGATCACCCAGGGTGGGAGCCTTGTGGTGGCGCTTGACCTGACCGTCGCGCCCGGCGAGGTGCTGACGATCATGGGGGCGTCGGGATCGGGCAAATCCACCGCCCTTGCCGCGATCATGGGCACCCTTGCGCCCGCGTTCCAGAGCGAGGGACGTGTTGTTCTGGAAGGGCGCGACATCACCACCCTGCCCCCGCACAAGCGCCGGGTCGGGCTGCTGTTTCAGGATGATGTGCTGTTCCCGCACCTGTCGGTCGGCGCGAACCTGGCCTTTGCCTTGCCGCCCACCGTCAAGGGCCGCATGGCGCGGCGCGCCATGGTCGAGCAGGCCCTGGAGCAGGCAGAGCTTGCCGGATTCGCGCCGCGCGATCCCGCCACCCTGTCAGGCGGCCAACGCGCGCGCGTGGCGCTGATGCGCACCCTGCTGGCCCAACCCTGCGCGCTGCTGCTGGACGAGCCGTTCTCGCGGCTGGATGCCGGTTTGCGCGCGCAGATCCGGGGGTTTGTGCTGTCACGCATCCGCGATGAGGGGCTGCCGGCGGTGCTGGTGACCCATGATGCAGAAGATGCCCGCGCCGCCGGGGGCCGCGTCGTGACCCCGCTTGGCATGGCGGTGGCGCTTTAGCGGGCCAGAACGAGCTCGGCGCGCAGCCCCCCCAGTGCCTCGGACCGGCCCAGAACCAGCCGGCCACCATGGCCGCGCGCCACGTCGGCGGCAATCGACAGGCCCAGCCCGACCCCGCCGCCCCGGTTGGGGTCGCGCGCCGCCCCCAACCGGGCAAACGGGGCCATGGCGGCCTCTCGCTGCGCCTCGGGGATACCCGGCCCGTTGTCCTCCACCACAAAGCGCAGACTGCGCTCACTGGCCGAAAGCGTCAGCCTTACCCTGTCGCCATGCCGCCGCGCATTGCCCACCAGATTTTCCACCGCCCGCTGCACCGCCTGCGGCCGCAGCCGCAGCACCATCGGCGCGGACAGGCGCGACTCCCACTCAAGCCGGTCGCCCGAGCGCGCCACATTGTCGACGATGCGCGCCGCGATTTCCGCCGGATCGGCCTCTACCGGCTCTTCCATCGCGTCCCCCCGGGCAAAGGCGAGGAACTCGTCGACCAGCCGTTCCATCTCGCGCACATCCGACAACAGCGCCCGCACCTCCTCATCCTCGGGCAGCATCGACAGGCCCAGCCGCAGCCGGGTGATCGGCGTGCGCAGATCATGGCTGACGCCCGACAGCATCAGGGTGCGCGTCTCGATCGCGCGTTCGATCCGGGCCCGCATGTCCAGAAACGCCGCCCCCGCCGCCCGCACCTCTAGCGCGCCGCGCGGCCGGTAACGCACCGCCTCGCCCTTGCCGAACGCCTCTGCCGCCTCGGCCAGCCGCTTGATCGGGCGCAACTGGTTGCGCAAGAACATATAGGCGATCATCGTCATCAGCACCGAGGCCAGCCCCATGATGACCAGCAGCTGATGCGGGTTCGATGCCGAAACCCGTGCCCGCGCCAACGAAACCTGCATCGGCCCGTGGCGGGTCTGTTCAGTCAGCAGCACCCTGCCCCTGACGCTGGCCAGATCGACCGCCAGCACATTCGGCAAACGCTCGCGCAGCTCTGCAATCACGGCATTGCCCGTGAGATCGCTCCAGGACTTGGGATCGGCGGGTTCGACCATCCGCGCAGGCAATTCAACCTGCATGCCCACCGCCTCTGCCAAAGGCCGCACCGCCGCGACCGCGGCCTCGGCGCTGCCCGCCGCCTCGACCACATCGCGCATCAGCCCCAGTTCCACCACCACCCCGTATACCAGCTGCCGCGTCACCCCTTCGAAATGCCGCTGGATAAAGGCGACCGACACGATCAACTGGATGGCTACGGTCGGCAGAATCAGGATCAGCGCGGCGCGGCCGAACAGGCTCCGGGGCAAAAAGGGCTTGAGGCTCAGGCGCATGGCGTTAGCCTAGCCGGGCAGTAAACCAAATGAAAGCGGGCAAAGGATGCAGGCGGGTGTCGTCAACCGGGTTGCAAGGGACATCAGGCGGATTCTGGCCCCCAACCCTTCGCCGATGACCGGGCCGGGGACCAACACCTATATCCTCGGGCGCGGCGCGGGGGTGATCGTGGTTGATCCCGGCCCCCTGGAGGAGTCGCATCTTGCCGCCGTGCTCGCAGCGCTTGATCCGTCCGAAACGCTGGCGGCGATTCTGGTCACCCATGCCCACAAGGACCATTCCGCCGCAGCCCCCCGGCTCTCGGCCCTGACCGCGGCCCCGGTGCTCGCCTTTGGCGATGCGCTCTCCGGCCGCAGCCCGGTGATGCAGCGTCTGGCCGAAAGCGGCTTTTCCAGCGGCGGTGAAGGTGCCGACCCCGGCTTTCGTCCCGACCGGCGGGTGGCCGATGGCGAGGCGCTGTCCTGTGGCGATAGCGTGCTGCGCGTGATCCACACGCCGGGCCATACGGGCGGCCACATCTGCGCGGCCTTTGGCGATGTGCTTTTGTCTGGGGATCACGCCATGGGCTGGGCCTCCAGCCTGATCTCGCCGCCTGATGGCGATATGGGGGCCTATATGGCCTCGCTCGATCGCCTGCGCCGCGAGCGTTGGAGCCTCATGCTCCCCGGCCACGGGGAAGCCGTTCCGGACGTCTCCGCGCGCCTGCAGGCCCTGACCGACCATCGCCGCCAGCGCGAGGGCGAGCTGCTGGCCGCCCTGACCACCGGCCCTGCCACCCCCACCAGCCTCACCCTGCGCATCTACCACGACACCCCCACCGCACTGCTTGCGGCCGCACAAAGAAACGTTCTGGCGCATCTCATTGATCTGATAGAAAGAAATGCCGTCATGTGCCGTGATCTGCCCGGACCGGACACACTCTTTGCCCGATCTGACGCTCTATGACGATTTTTCCCCAAATCCCCTTTACGCCCCCAAAACCACTTGCTATACGGCCCACGTGTTCCGGCGTAGCTCAGCGGTAGAGCAGTTGACTGTTAATCAATTGGTCGTAGGTTCGATCCCTACCGCCGGAGCCAACTTCAAGCTAGATGATTGTTTTCATTAGCTGGTCACCCATGGTGATCGAGAAGTGTGGCATCATAGTGGTACATCCACATGTGGCCTCCGCAGGTCCGTCTTTACAAAGACAGGATCAAGAATGCGCGGACAACCCCACCTTATCAAGCGTGGCAACGTTTTTCAGTGGCGGCGACGTATCCGTTGCTTGTCCACACAAATCGTTGATCTCAAGGTATCTTTGCGTACCACGGACCCTAAAATCGCCCTTATACTTGCTCGAAAGCTAACGGGCGAAAGTGACGGGATATTGCAACAACTGCTAGGCAAGAATATTGGGATGCGCGAGGCCCAGATTTGGCTCGGTCACGTTGTCCAACGTGAGCGCGAAAAAATTGACAACATTCAGCTTCTCCAACGGATGGACGCGTCCAACCCGGAAGATGATCGCGGGCATGATGACGCCTTTAAGGCCGCGTGGAATTGGCTGGCAGACCATGGGTTGAGCGCGGCCCCACCCGTAAACGGGGAATCCCTGACGGGATCAGCCGACAAGATGCGAATTCTGAGCACCATCAACCTTTTGCGCGCCAACCTGAAGTCGCAACATGTCAATGCCGTGGAGGATTTCAAAAAGCTGACCGGGATGGGCGAGGTCAGTGCGCTCGATACCATGAGCGTGATGGCAATGCTGATCGAGGGAAAGCGTGCGGCATGGAACAAGGGCCCGGCGGCCCTGAACGATATTCGCAGCTTGGCAGAAGCCCTTGCCAACGGCGAGCCTGTACAGGCATTGCCCCCAGCCACCCCAAATACCCAGCCCGTGCAGCATCAGCCGGTGACACCGTCGGCAGAGGTCGGCCCTGCATTGGATGAAGACTTCGTCAAGATCCCGGCGATCATTGAACGCATGATTGGTCACAAGAGGGCCGCGAAAATCGACGAGAAAACCTTGAAACAGTACAGGTCCTTCGGACAGCTTTTCGTCACGATGATTGAGATCGACGACATCAGGAAGCTCAACCAGAGCCACGCGAGGGCGTTCAGAGCTTACCTTCATGAAATATCGAAGTTTCATGGCAAAAGCCCCAAAGACAAGACCATGTCGAGGGACGAACTGCTTGCGAAGGCAAAGACGATGCCAGCCGAAGATGTCGGCTTATCTGTCGGCACCATCAATCGACATCTTGAGCATTTCAGCGAAGTGGTCACCTTTGCCGCGGATGAGGAAATCCACGTCAGCCCCAAGCTCGCCCCCAACAAGCTGCGCCTGAAAGACGTCGTTCGAGACCAGGACAAATGCGCGACCTTTTCGGAAGATCTGTTGCGCAAATTGTTCGAAGGACCAGTCTGGACAGGGTCGCAATCCGAATACTACCAAACGTCGCCGGGGAACATCGTTGTGAAGAATGGTCTTTTTTGGGCACCAATCGTCTGTGCATACACAGGGGCGAGGCGCGAAGAAATTGCGGGCCTTGCCACGGAAGACATAGGCGAGGAGGCGGGTATCCCCTTCCTCAACCTGCACTTCAGTGAGCTTCGCCGTCTGAAGAACAATGTCTCGATCCGAAAGGTTCCGATACATGGTCGTCTGATCGAGCTGGGTTTTCTCGACTATGTGGAGAAAATGCGTGCACAGGGGAGCAAGGATCTTTTCCCGTGCCTGCGTGAGGGCGCCAACGGCAAACATGGCAAGAAACTGGGCCGCAAGATGCGAGACGTGATTGATGTCGCCTTGGGTGATGAAGGCGCCGAATATACCTTCCAGGGCATTCGCCACTACGTGCAGCACCATCTCGACCTTGACAGCAACAATCCGCCGAAAATTGTCCGCGACATTGTTGGTCACGAGGGGAAAGACGAGCATGAGAAGGTCTATGGAAGGACTTCGCCACTTTCTTTGAAGCTTGAGGTGCTCCACCGTTTGCCGATCGTATTCTGAACCACCAAAGACAGAAACAGGTTGACGGCCACAACACCGCGAAAAAATTGAATAACGCCCCCTCGGGTCACCGAGGGGGCGTTGCGGCGTTAGCCGCGGCTGTGGGGTGGCTGTCAAAGTACCGATAAAGGTTCCATGCAGGCGGCGGTCGGTTTTGGCTGCAACAGAAAAGCGGGGCCCGTGACCCGCTTTTGCCCGTCCGCCGCAACATTTTCGCCCGCGAAAATGTGCATGGAATGAGGTGCTGTACCTTTTGTGTCTGGGACCGCATCGCGCAGTTCTGCGCCCTGGTGTCGACTTGGCTTCCATTACCAGCCCGGGCCATCCTGATCTTCCTCTGGGTCGGGGTTCTGCGCCTGATCAGGGATTTCCTCTGGGGCATCCTCTTCGCCGCTCCCGGTGGGATCAGGAATACTCACTGCGGGTTTGATCGCGAGGCAAAATGCATCGACCCTCGGATGCCGAACATCCAGCTGAGAAATATCGTCGTTGCTGTTAAAAACGACCAGACGTCGATCATCGAAAAACACTGCGATGGCCGCTTCGGGAAGCACCTCAAGCCTTGCTTCCTTGAAGTAGCCGCGCGCAATCGCGGCGATGCGGATCAGGCGCTCTCCGAGCGGGGCGGGACGCGGACCCCCAACTGGAGGGCTATCTGTGTCATCAAAGAGGTCTGGTGGCGGATTTCGTTCAGCATCATCACCGCGTTGTGATCGTGTGCCTGTTCCAAGCTGTAGATCTGGTCGATTAGTTTCTGCACCAGACCCTGCGGAGTTTCCCCGCCCGGCCCCTGTTGACCTTCCGCTTCGACCAGCGCCAAGAGTTTCTTGAGAGCGTGCGCGATCTCGTTCGTGTTTCTTGACAAGGAAGTGTGAGACTTCTGGCCTGTCATGATCTTGTTCAGAAGTTCGAGGAGCAGTCTTTCGCCGTCGGATGTGGGTGTCGTCATGGTCTTGTTTTCCTGTTTTCTGGGGCCGTAAAAACTGCCCCAGCGGGGCGTTGGCTAGGATATTTTCGGCGAGGGTATTCCGCAGCTGCCGCAGGCTTCGAAACAAGGCAAACCGGGCCCGCATGAATCGCGGCTGCATCTCAACAGACAAACCGCCGCCATAAATCGGCCGGATGCCGGGCCCTTTGAACAGGAACGACATCAGCCCGTGGCCGTTCATTTTCCGCTCCGCAGAGAAGCCGCCGGGCTGAAGGCGCAACAGATGCGCAAACTGTTCAAACGTTTCTGGCCAGCCTGAAAAGGCCCTATTGATCGCATCCATCAGCGGCTGCATTTCCGGCATTCGGCCTTTTTTCGTCATTGACCGGATCAATGCAGTTACCCCCTTCCGGGGGTCGAACAGGCGGGGCTCATGCATGTGCAGACCGGCAGCCAAGAGCCGTTGCAGATCATCGGTGAACTGTTCCGACCGCATCAACGCTACCGGACGCCCACCAAAGCTGCGTTCGGCGACGATCATGTGGATGTGGTCATTCTTGATGCCAGGCTGGCGATAGGCGATCCATGGCAGCGTCAGCGACTGGTATCCGCAGATCTGGAAATAGGTGTTGATGACTGCCGCCCACGCGCTTGCCGGGGACAGGCTTTTCGACGTCGTGGAGAGTGTAACGTGTATTGCACCGGGACTTTTCACGGCAGCAAACAATCGTGCCATATCCTGCACAGGCCCTGCAGGCACCGTCCCGCCGATGACCTCGGCGCCAGGCACAGATGGATAGCCCAGTGCGCTTTCGCAGTTTTCATGTCGCTTGGCAAAGGGTCTCATCTATCAGAGGTACCCCGCGCCAATGCCAGCTGGATCTCGGTCAACTGAGCGGAAATCATCGCGACATCCGCCTGCGACACCCCATTTGCCAGAAGAGCGGAAAGCAGTTTGTTGGTATGATCCCCGATCTCCCCCACGGCCCGTTCAACGTTGTTGATCCGCACCGCCAGGTTCGATGTGGCAAGATAGCTTAGGAACTCAGAGACCAGCCCAAAGCTCGCGCTGTGCATGTTTGCAACCATGATGGCGTGGTCCGCTTCTGTCAGCCGTGCCTGTATCGCGATGCGTTTGCCCGCGGTTGTCTTGCCAGTCATTGTGCCTCCTGGATCTTGCCCCGGGGATTCCGAGGGGTGATCATCCGCTGAATGGGTGGGAAAAACACTCGATGCGGTTGATCCCGGATGACCCATCATACAGTCTGAAAGGCATCTGATCCTGGGGCAAATCCAGTGGCGACACCCGCTTTTGTTGCAATTTTGGGGATAACGTTCGCGTCCCCTGCATCCTCGGCTCGGGCCCTGCCGTGTTTCTGGCCCTCATCGTCATGCTGACAGCGGCCACGAAACAGAATCCGGATGAGTCATGCCAAACCCCAAAACAGCAACCCGCTCTAGATGAATCAGAACACCAGACGCCCCTACACCTCAAAGCCATTCCGGATCAAAACCTTGCGCCCCTTACATGCCCGTGTAAGTTGATCGAAAGCCCTTTTTTCAGGTCCCCCATGAACCCGACTGAGATTGCCGATGCGTTGGATCAGATCACCAAGGCACCCTTCGACCCAGCGACCTTCGGCTTTACCTTTGCCGAGGCGACCGACAACGCCATGGCCGCCGTCGCCAAGCTGCGCTCCGGAGCCACCAACAAATCCGACCTGCAAAATGGCGTGCTTCACGGCACGCGTTTCCACTACGCCCCTGCCCTGCCCGGATTTGCCGATGTCACCCTCGACGCCCTTCGCACCTCCAAGCGCACCTTGAAATCCAAACCGGCCATCCTGATTGCAACAGATGGCCTGACCATCGCCGCAGAGCACCCGAAATCCGGAGACACCCTGCATTGTGCTTTCGCTGACCTCGGGCTCCAGTTCGCCTTCTTCCTGCCTGCCGCCGGGAAAGACCGATACCAGGCCGCCTTGGAAAACCCGGTCGACGTCAAGGCCACTGGAAAGCTTGCCAAGCTCTACGACGCCCTGATGAAAACCAATCCGGACTGGGCCGCTCCGGATCGGCGCCACGACATGAACCTGTTCATGACCCGGCTGATCTTCAGCCTGTTTTCCGAGGATGTCGGCGTGTTTCCGGAGGACCAGTTTTCCCACGCCCTGTTCTCCTATTCCGGCAACAAGGGCGAGCATGCGCAGGATACGCTGGTCCATGCCTTTACCGCGATGAACCTGCCCAAAGGCCAGCGGATGGCTTTGCCAGCCTGGACCGCCGATTTCGAATACGTCAACGGTGGGCTGTTCGCGGGCCCGATCAAAGCCCCCGCATTCGACCCCATCGCCTTCCGTTACCTGCGAGATGCGGCGGACCTGAACTGGAAGTTGATCAACCCCGACATCTTCGGGTCGATGATCCAGTCCATCGCCGATGCCCGCGCCCGGTCGGAACTTGGGATGCACTACACCTCGGTCCCGAACATCATGAAGGTGCTGGGGCCGCTGTTTCTGGATGACCTGGACACGGCCATCGAAAAAACCTGGGACCGGGCGGCGGGTCTTCGGGCGCAGCTTTTGCGCCTGTCCAAGATCCGGGTGTTCGATCCGGCCTGCGGGTCGGGCAACTTTCTGGTCGTGGCCTACCGCGAACTGCGCGACCGCGAAATCCGCATCCTGAAACGGCTGGCCGAGCTGGAGGCGAACCCGCAGAACGTCATGTTCTCCTCGGTCGCGCTGCACCAGTTCTACGGGATCGAGCTGACCGACTTTGCCGCCGAGACGGCGAAGCTGGCGCTGTTCATCGCCGAGTATCAGGCCAACGCCCGCTTTGCCGATGTCTTTGGCCGGATGCCCGCCCTGCTGCCGCTGCGCGATGGCGGGAACGTCCACTGCGGCAACTCCCTGCGGCTGAACTGGGACACGGTCTGCCCGCCGCCGGTGGAGGGGGAAGAGGTGTATATCGCCGGGAACCCGCCGTTCTTGGGCGACAACTCGCGCACCGATGAGCAGAACGAGGATATGGATTTCGTGCTGGCGGGCCATCTGGACGCGCATCGGCGGATCGACTTTGTGTCGTGCTGGGTGTTCAAGGCGGCGAACTACATCCGGGGGCGCGCAGCGCGTTCGGCGTTGGTGTCCACGAACTCGATCTGTCAGGGCCAGTCCGTCGGAGCCTTGTGGCCACATGTCCTGACAGGCGGAGTCGAGATCGGCTTTGCCCACACGTCGTTCAAATGGCGCAACAACGCGTCGGCGAACGCGGCTGTGATCTGTGTGATCGTTGGCCTGCGCAACGTGTGCAAGGATCGGAAACGCCTGTTCGAAAGCGAGCATGAAACCGAGGCGCAGAACATTAACTGTTGATTTTCACCCAGAACTGACCCGGGCAGGCGTATAATTTTCATTGAGATTTGACCCATGTGACCCTTCTCCCGCGCGATGAGCGACGGGGGGCAACGGAGTGATCCACATGGGACTA
>JBKBKR010000002.1:0-722399 GCA_046296515.1 Paracoccaceae bacterium
GATCAGGCCTACTTCAACCAGCCGATACCCGAGGCGGTGGCGGCGTAACCGAGGCGGAAAACCACTTAGAAAAAACCCGGAACCTGTTCAGATCAACCGAACCACCTCTTTCTGCGCCCGGCCGCCGCGCAACAGGCCGCCTAAGCCGCCGCACCAACCGGCCGCGCCTCCTCCGGGCAGAACGCCTGCATCACCTCCAGAATCGTGGTCTTGCGCAAGGGTTTGGTCAGATACCTGTCCAGCCCTGCTGCCAGAATATCAGCACTGTCCCCGTCCATCGCATGGGCGGTCAGCGCCACGATCGGCACATGGCTGCGGCCATCCTCGATCAGGCGGATCGCCTGTGCCGCTTCGCGCCCGTCCATCTCGGGCATAGAGATATCCATGAAGATCAGGTCGGGCGTCCAGCTCTGATACATCTCTACCGCTTCGCGCCCGTTGTTGACAAAGCGCAGTTCGATGTCGATGTCCTTGACCATCTTTGCAAAGACCAGCTGGTTGGTCCGGTTGTCCTCAGCCGCCAGCACGCGCATCTGGCGCCGCCCGGCCTCAGGCGCGGACACGGCCGCAGGCGCGGGCGCGGCAGGCGCCGGAACAGACATCGCCTGCAAATGGCGATACAGATCCGAACGCAGCAGCGGCTTTTGCAGGATCGCCGCCAGATCGGCATCGCCCCCGGCCTCGCGCGCGGCCAAGGGGTTTGATGACAACATGAGCAGCGGCATCCGATGCCCCGCCGCGCGGATTTCCCGCGCCAAGGCCAGACCGTCCATTTCAGGCATGGTGTGATCGGTCAGAACCACATCATAGCGGGCATCCCGCGCCAGACGGGCCAGCGCCTCGGCCCCGGAGCGGCAAAGTGTCACCGCGATGCCGTGCGGGGTCAGCTGCCGTTCCAGTATGGTGCGGTTGATGAACTGGTCATCCACCACCAGCGCGCGGCGCAGCGTGATCGGCAGCCTCGCCTCCGGCGTATCCTCCGATACCGGCAGCCGGATCCGGAACCCGAAGCACGACCCTTTGCCCAGCTCACTGTCGACCCAGACCGTGCCCTCCATCCGCTCGATCAAGCGGCGGGTGATCGCAAGGCCCAGCCCGGTGCCCTCGAACTTGCGGTTCTGCTGATCCTCCACCTGATTGAATTCCCCAAAGACATGCTCAAGATTGCCGGGTGAGATCCCGATCCCGGTATCTTCCACGGTGACATGCACCTGCTGCACGCCCCCCTCCCCCTCGGGGCCGACCACCCGCACCAGAACATGGCCCTGATCGGTGAACTTCACCGCATTGCCGACCAGATTGGTCAGAACCTGCCGGATCCGCCCCGGATCGCCGACAAAGCGCGTCGGCAGAAACATGTCGTAGTCAATCATCAGATCAATGCCCTTGGCCCGCGCCCGTGGCTGCAAGAGCATCGCCACCTCATGGATCGTGCGTTCCAGATCAAATGGTTCCGGGTGCAGCGTCAGCCGCTCGGCCTCGATCTTGGAATAATCCAGAATGTCGTTGATGATCACCAGAAGCGCCTCACCCGAAGACCGGATGGTTTCGGCAAACAGGCGCTGTTCTTCGGAAAGCTGCGTGTCGCAAAGCAGTTCCGCCATGCCGACAACACCATTCATCGGCGTGCGGATCTCGTGGCTCATATTCGCCAGAAAGGCCGATTTCGCCCGGTTCGCCGCTTCGGCCTGCAATCGCGCCGCTTCCAGCGCGGCCTGCTGGTTCTTCCAGTCGGTGATATCGACGCGAAGTCCCACCCGCCCGCCATCCGGCGTGCTTTGCTCCAGCACGCGCAGCCAGCGCCCGTCGGAGAACTTTTCTTCACGGATCGACGAAGTGGCGCGGTGTGCGGCCATCCGTTCCGACATCCATTCCGCCTCGCGCCCCACCGCCTCGGCATATTTGCCATGCGCCAGACCGTTGCGCAGAATATCCTCGAACGTCACGCCGGGGCGCAGGATGTCGGCGCTTTCGGTATTCATGTCGCGGTATCTTTGATTGCAGGTCAAGAGCCTGTCCTCCCTGTCAAAAAGCACAAAACCGTCAGGTATCGCCTCAATCGCGGCCCAGATCCGCATCTGTTCGGTAATGTCGACGGCCAGCGTGACCATGCCGCCATCGCGTGTGCGCCGGTTCATGAGGCGGTAGTAATTGCCACTGGTCATCCGTACGACCATCGGCTCGACCACCTCCGCCTCCAGCCGTGCCAGCATATGCGCGACCCATTCATCGGTCGGCATCCCGTCCAGCCTGACAAGGCCGGATTCTGCGCACAGGCGCATCAAGTCGGCATAGGCGAAGCGGGGGCCGATATTCAGGCTCTCAAATGCCTGCAGATAGGCTGTATTCGCGGCCACCAGCCGCAAATCACTATCATACAAGGCAAAGCCATCACGGATCGTGTCGATCGAATCCCACAAACGCCGCTCGGCCATCACGGCGTTGGTATGGGCCTGTTCCAACGCGGTGACGAATCGCGCGTTCTGCCCTTTCAGCGCCTCCGCCTCCGACTGCGCCTCGCGCACGACAGAGCGTTGCACCACAATCTCATCTGACAGCACGCGCGCGTGCATCGCCAGCTTTTCATTGGCGGCGAACAATTCCCGGCTTTTCTGTTCCAGCAAACGTTCAGCCGCCAGCCGGGCGCGCCGTTCCTTTGCCAGTCTTTCCGTCATGTCCATCGCGACCCGTTCCCCCGTTCCGCTTTCTGCCGCGGGGCCCGGTTCGGACCATAGCGGAACCAGAATAAACGGACCCTTAACATGACAAATCGTGTCAGCCGCCGCACGGCACTTGCACCATGCGGGCCGCGGAAGCATCATGCGCGCATTCAGGCAAGAGGTTTTGACATGCGGTTTTTCGGTGCGATTCTGGCGGCGTCTCTTCTCTTCGCCCTTCCCTCGATTGCGCAGGATCAGTCGCTTGTGCCGCAAAAGCGCGCGGTGCTGGCGCAAGACACCGATCTGCCCGGCGGCGATATCGCGCAACTGTTCGACACCACGCTTGCGGCCTGCGAGCGCGCCTGCCTGACCAACGCCCAATGCACCGCTTTCACCTTCAACAGCCGCAACGGCTCTTGCTTTCCAAAGGCCAGCCCGGGTGCAGCAGCCCCGTATCAGGGGGCAATCTCGGCGCAGATCCTGCGGGCCGCGCCGGGGGCTGACACTCGCGCCGGCACCCGCCGCGCCGAGCTGCGATTTCTCGCCGACTCCGACCTGCGCGACGCCCGCTCGCAAGCCGAGTCGCTGGGCCGCACCCATATGGCCAACGGCTTTCCTGCCGAAGCACATGCCCAGGCCTCGACCGGCGCCGAGGGGCGGGGTGATCTTGCCGCCGCCGTCCGTTTCGCCGGGGCCGCACTCAGCCTGACCGACACGTCTGAGGCCTGGCTTGAATACGCCCGCCTGTCTCTCAAGGCGGCGAGTAGTGGCACCTCCGGCCAGCGCAGCCTGCGCGAACAGGCGCTGCAAGCCGCCCTCAACGCATATCTACGGGCGGAACCGCCCCCCCTGCGCCACAGCATCCTTGTGGCGATGGCCGAGGCGCTGGAAACCGTTGGCCGGGGGCGCGACACCGTAGGCGCGCTGCGTCTGGCGCAATCGCTGCAACCGCGCGACGATACCGCCGAAGCGCTGGAAACCGCCATCGGCAAATACGGCTTCCGCATCACCGAGCATGAGGTGCAGGCCGATTCCCTGCGCCCGCGCATCTGCGCCAGCTTTTCCGAAGATCTGGTCAAGGCTGGGGTGGATTATGAAACCTTTGTCCAGCTGCCGCAGCCGGGCTTGACCGTCACCTCTGACGGCTACCGCAATATCTGCGTCGAGGGCTTGGCGCATGGCGCGCGCTACACCGTCACCTTCCGCGAAGGCCTGCCAGCTGCCGACGGACAGGAAATGGCAAAATCGGTGGCCATCACCGCCTATGTCCGCGACCGCGCAGCCGGGGTGCGCTTTCCGGGCCGGTCCTACATGCTGCCAAAGGGCGATGCCGCCGCAATCCCGGTAGAGACCGTCAACACCGACAAGCTGGACCTGACACTGTTCCGCGTGACCGACCGCAACTTGCTCCGCGCCTTCCAGAACGGCTATTTCAGCCAGCCGATTTCCAACTGGCAAGAAGGCGATTTCAATGGCGAGATCGGCGCGCAGATCTGGGCCGGCCACGCCACCGTGGGACTTGACGTCAACCGCGATGTCACCACCCGCCTGCCGCTGAGCGATGCGCTGATGGGCCAACCTGCGGGCGTCTATGCGCTCAAGGCCGCGATCCCCGGCGCGGACACCTATGACGTGCCCGCTGGCTGGCAGTGGTTTGTGGTATCCGATCTGGGCCTCACCAGCATGTCGGGAGTGGACGGGCTTCATGTCTTTGTCCGCAGCCTTGGATCGGCGCAGGCTAAAGCCGGCGCGACGGTCGAATTGCTCTCCACCGCCAACGAAATCCTTGGCACCGCCACTACCGACGCCATGGGCTATGCCCGCTTTGATGCGGGCCTGACCCGTGGCACAGGCGGCGCATCCCCGGCCCTGATCGTGGCACGCGATGGCGACGACGACCTCGCCTTCCTGTCGCTGGCCGATCCGGAATTCGACCTGTCGGATCGCGGCGTCGAGGGGCGCGCGCCCGCGCCGCCGGTCGATGTCTTCCTGACCACCGATCGCGGTGCCTACCGCGCGGGAGAGACGGTCTACGCGACCGCCCTTGCCCGCGACAGCACCGCCGCCGCCGTCCCCGGCCTGCCTCTCACTGCCCGGCTCAAGCGCCCCGATGGCGTGGAATACTCCCGCACGCTGGTGACCGATGCCGGCGCGGGCGGCCACGTCTTTGCCCTGCCGATTGCAGGCACCGCCCCGCGCGGCGTCTGGCGGCTGGAAGTGCTGGCCGACCCCGACGCAAGCCCGTTGACCTCGCAGACCTTTCTGGTGGAGGATTTCCTCCCCGAACGCATCGACTTTGACCTCGCGCTCGATGGCGATCTGCGCCTTGGCGACTCACCAGAGCTGACCGTCACTGCCCGCTACCTCTTCGGTGCCCCCGGCGTGGACCTTGCCATCGAAGGCGAGGTGCTTTTGCGCGCGGCAAAGGAAATCGCGGGCTACACCGGCTATGTCTTCGGCCCGCACGACGAACCCTTCGATGCCCGCATGGACTCGTTCGGCGGTGAACGCACCGATGAGTCCGGCCGTGCCACCATTGCCGCCGCACTGCCCTACGCCGATGCCCCCCAGCAACCGCTGGAGGCACGCTTCACCGTCCGCGTTGCCGAAGGCTCGGGCCGTCCGGTGGAACGCCAGATCACCAGACTGCTCACCCCCACCACCCCGATGATCGGCGTCCGCCCTCTGTTTGATGACGTGGTGGCCGAGGGGACCGAGGCCCGCTTTGCCCTCATCGGCCTTGGCCCGGATGGCAAACCCTCTGATATAGCGGTGGAGTGGCAGATCACCCGGATCCAGACCAACTACCAATGGTATCAAAGCTATGGCAACTGGAATTGGGAGCCGGTCAAATCGCGCAGCATCACCGCCGAAGGCACCGCCCAGCTTGGCGCGCAAGCGGTGGAAATCTCGGCTCCCGTGCAATGGGGCGAATACGAGCTGCGGGTGAAAGCCGCCAATGGCGCGGTCACCTCCACTTCGTTCTACGCGGGGTGGTATGCCCCCGCTGACGTGACTTCCACCCCCGATACGCTGGAACTCTCGCTCGACCAACCGGCCTATAAATCCGGCGACACCGCCACGCTGCGCATCGTGCCGCGTGCGGCGGGCACCGCCCTTGTCACCGTGCTGTCCAATCGCCTGATTGCCATGCAGGCGGTCGAGGTGGCGGAAGGTGAAAACCTTATCACCCTGCCGGTCACCGACGACTGGGGCGCGGGCGTCTATGTCACCGCCTCCGTCCTGCGCCCGATGGATGTGGCCGCAGGCCGCAACCCGGCCCGTGCATTGGGCCTGGCCCATGCCGCGGTTGACCCCGGCGCGCGCCAGCTGGACGTGACGGTGGAGACCGTGATCGAGGCTGCACCTCGCGGCCCGCTGGATGTGGCGGTAAAGGTTGACGGCATCGCAGCGGGCGAGGCCGCATGGGTCACCATCGCCGCTGTCGATCAGGGCATCCTGAACCTCACCGCCTTTACCCCGCCCGACCCGTCCGGCCATTACTTCGGTCAGCGCAAGCTGGGCATCGGCATCCGCGACGTGTATGGCCGCCTGATCGACGGGTTGAACGGGGCCACCGGCACCGTCCGCTCCGGCGGCGATGCGGGCGCGCAGGCCCGCCTGCAAGCCCCGCCCCCCACCGAAGAACTGGTCGCCTATTTCACCGGCCCGGTTCAGGTGGGTGAGGGTGGCTACGCCCGCACCACCTTCACCCTGCCCTCCTTCAACGGCAGCGTCAAAATCATGGCCGTCGCATGGTCCGCCAAGGCCGTCGGCCAGGCCCATGCCGATGTGCTGGTCCGCGATCCGGTCGTGGTCACCGCCAGCCTGCCCCGATTCATGGCCCCCGGCGACAGCAGCCGGATGCTGCTGGAAATCGTCCACGCCACCGGCCCCTCCGGCCGCATGGGCCTTGATGTGACCGCCAGCGGCGTCACCCTGGGCTCCGTCCCCTCCGGTTTTGACCTTGCCGACAACGCCAAGACCGTCTTCGCTGTCCCCGTCACCGCCGGGGCAGAGGGTATCCAGACCATCACCGTCGCGCTCACCACCCCCGACGGCAAGCAACTGGTCAAAACCCTCACCCTGCCGGTGCAATCCAACGACCCCGAGGTCGCGCGCACCACCCGCCTGACACTGGCCAAAGGCCAGACCCTCACGCTGGATGACACCATCTTCGCCGGTCTGTCCCTTGCCAGCGGCAAGGCCAGCATGGCCATTGGCCCGCTGGGCCAGATGGACGCGCCCGGCCTGCTGGCCGCCCTCGACCGCTACCCCTACGGCTGCACCGAGCAGATCACCTCCAAAGCCCTGCCGCTGCTGTATTTCGATCAGGTGGCCAAGGCGATGGATCTGCAAGGCGCCGACAACATCCGCCTGCGCATCGAACAGGCCGTGGCCGAAATCCTGACCAATCAAGGTGCACAAGGTGGCTTTGGCCTTTGGTCTCCGGGCAACGGCGATCTGTGGCTTGATGCCTATGTCACCGATTTCCTCAGCCGCGCCCGTGCCCAAGGCCATGCGGTGCCCGACCTCGCCTTCCGCAGCGCTCTCGACTCGCTGCGCGCGCAGGTCAACTACGCCCCCGACTTCGACGCCAACTCAAACGGCGGCGGCGAAGCTCTGGCCTATGCGCTGATGGTCCTCGCCCGCGAGGGCGCTGCCGCCATCGGTGATCTGCGCTATTACTCCGATGTCAAAGGTGATGTCTTCCGCACCGCCCTCGCCCAAGCCCAACTGGGTGCCGCGCTGGCCAGCTATGGCGACCAGCCCCGCGCCGACGCCATGTTCCGCCGCGCCGGCGCACGGGTGCAGGCACTGGCCGCGCAAGAGTCCGAACAGACCTTCCGCACCGATTACGGCACCAACTTCCGCGATGCGGCCGCGATCCTCACCCTCGCGGTGGAATCCGGAACCGAGGCCATCAACCGCCAGGCACTCACGATCCGCATTTCGGCCAACGCCGCCACCCTGTCCACGCAAGAGGCAACATGGGCGCTGATGGCAACCAACGCCCTGATCGACCGTCCGGGGCTTGACGGCATCACCCTCAACGGCGCTGCCATGACCGGCCCGCTGGTCAAAGTGCTGACCGCAGCCACCGGCCCGGTCGCGGTGCAGATCAGCGGGGCCGATACCCAAGTGACCCTCACCGCCTTTGGCACCCCGGTTGAACCCGAGCCCGCAGGCGGCAACGGCTATGCCATCACGCGCAGCTACTATACGCTGCAAGGCGAGCCCACCACGCTCGACACCATCCGCACCGGCGACCGCCTGGTGACGGTGCTCGAGGTGACGCCTTTTGGCAAGGGCGAAGCGCGGCTGATGGTCAACGACCCGCTCCCTGCCGGGTTTGAAATCGACAACCCCAACCTGATCTCTGGCGGGTCGATGGCCGATCTGGAATGGCTGAATCTTGAAGGCGACGTCGCGCACAGTGAGTTCCGGCAAGACCGTTTCCTCACCGCGATCGACCGCAGCAATGCCGATGCCTTCCGCCTTGGCTATATCGTCCGCGCCATCTCGCCCGGCGATTTCCACCACCCCGCCGCCTCGGTCGAGGATATGTACCGCCCAACCTTCCGCGCCCGCTCCGACACGGGCCGGGTGACCATAGCCGAGTGATGCGCGCGCGCTACGCCTTTGCCCTCGCCGCAGGCCTTTTCCTTACGGGACTGGCCCGCGACCGCTTTGACGACTGGATCAGTGCCACCACCCTGCCGCAGCTGGCGCTCGAAACCTCGATCGAGGTGACAGACCGCGACGGCACCCTTCTGCGCGCCTACACCGTGGCTGATGGTCGCTGGCGTATGGCGGTGGATCTGTCGCAGGTGGATGAAGACTATCGCGCCATGCTCATCGCCTATGAGGACAAGCGGTTCTATGATCACGCCGGGGTTGACCTGCGCGCCATGACACGCGCCGTGGCACAGGCCCTGCGCAATGGCCGCGTGATCTCTGGCGGCTCCACCCTCACCATGCAGGTGGCCCGCCTGCTGGAAGACTCCGGCACCGGGGCGATGGAGGGGAAATTCCGCCAGATGCGCGTGGCCTGGGCGCTGGAGCGCAGGTTCAGCAAAGACCAGATCCTGCAACTCTACATGCACCTCGCGCCGTTCGGCGGCAATCTCGAAGGGGTGCGCGCCGCCTCCTTCGCCTATTTCGGCAAGGAACCGCGCCGCCTGACCCCGGCACAGGCCGCCCTGCTGGTCGCCATCCCGCAAGCACCGGAATCGCGCCGCCCCGACCGCGCCCATGCCAGTGCGATCATCGCGCGCGAGCGGGTTCTGGCGCGTGCTTTGCGGGATGGCATTGTGCCTGACCATATGGCAAACGGCGCGCTCACCGAACCCGTGCCGCATATGCGCCACCCCTTCCCCGCCCTTGCCCCCCACCTCGCCGACCGCGCCCGCAGCGAAGACCCCGTCGCTACCCGCCATCAGCTCACCCTGAAAGCCAGCCTGCAACGCAGTCTGGAAGCGCTGGCCCGCGATGCGATCGCGGGTCAGGGTGAGCGCCTGCAAATCGCCATCGTCGTTGCCGATCATAAATCGGGTGAGATCCTTGCCTCCCTCGGCTCCGTGGCGTTTCAGGCCGATCAGCGTGCGGGCTTTGTCGATATGGCCACGGCCCTGCGCAGCCCCGGATCGACCCTGAAACCGCTGATCTATGGGCTGGCCTTCGATCAGGGCCTCGCCCATCCCGAAACCATGATGGAAGACCGTGCACAGCGCTTTGGCGGCTATGCACCACAGAATTTCGACCGTCAGTTCCGTGGCACCATCCGGGTGCGCGAGGCGCTGCAACTGTCGCTCAACCTGCCGGTGGTGCAGTTGCTGGATGCCATGGGCCCGCCCCGCCTGCTGGCCGCCTTCGACAAGGCCGCCATCCGCGCCGTGGTGCCCGGTGGCCAGCCCGGTCTGGCGATCGGGCTCGGCGGCATCGGCATCAGCCTGACCGACATGGTGCAGCTCTACGCCGCCATCGCGCGCGGCGGTGTGTCCTTGCCGCTGACATGGCGAATGGAGGGCAGGCGGACTGAAGGCCAGCGTCTCCTGTCCGCCGCCTCAGCCTGGCAGATCGGTGACATTCTGGCGGGGCTCGCCCCGCCGCCCGGAGCGCCCGCCAACCGGCTGGCCTACAAGACCGGCACCAGCTACGGCCACCGTGACACCTGGGCAATCGGCTATGACGGGCGCCATGTGGTCGGCGTCTGGCTCGGCCGCGCCGATGGCACCCCGGTGCCCGGCAGCTTCGGCGCCGATCTCGCCGCGCCGGTGCTGTTCCAGACCTTCACCCGCATTGCGCCCCGGCTGGAGCCGCAGCCACCAGCCCCCCCCGCCGCTCTGCTTGTCTCCAACACCCAGCTTCCGCAACCCCTGCAACGCTTCCGCCCGCGCGACACCCTTGCCGCCGATGCCGACGCGCCCGCCGTCGTCTTCCCCCCGGATGGGGCCGAGGTTGAACTGCTGAACGGCGCACTCACAGTCAAGGTCGCAGGTGGCCGCGCGCCCTTCACATGGCTTGCCGATGGTGTGCCGGTCGTGGTGCAGGACCGCGCAAGACAAGCGCTGCTGACCCTGCCCGGCACCGGCTTTGTCCGCCTGTCGGTCATCGACGCCAACGGCCGCTCTGCCCGCGCCTCGGTGCGTCTGCGCTGATTTCCCCATCATCCGGACACGCGTTGAGAACCGGCAGAGCTGCTTGACGGCCCACCGCAGGGGGCCTGTGCTTCACAAATCAAAGCTCGCGAACACCGGCACATGATCCGACGGCTGCAGCCAGCCGCGCACCGGGCGCAGGATGCGGCTGGAATGGCCGGCATTGGCGATATCGGGCGAGGCCCAGATATGATCCAGCCTGCGGCCCTTGTCCGCCGCATCCCAGTCGGCGGCGCGGTAGGACCACCAGCTGTAGAGCAACCCTTCGGGAATATCCTTGCGGGTGATGTCCTGCCAGCCGCCCGCTTCCATCACCTGATTGAGGTGTTCAACCTCGATCGGCGTGTGGCTGACGATCTTCAACAGGGCCTTGTGGCTCCAGACATCATCCTCACGCGGGGCGATGTTCAGGTCACCGACGAGGATCGCGCGATCGGGCTTGTCCCAGCGGCACCATTCGCGCATGTCGGTAAGGAAATCGAGCTTTTGCCCGAACTTCGGGTTCAGCTCGCGGTCGGGAATGTCGCCGCCGGCAGGGACATAGCAGTTGTGGATGGTGACCCCGTTCTCCAGCCGCGCCGCCACATGGCGGGCATGACCCATCGCAGCAAAGTCACGATCCCCCGCATCCATGATCGGCAGTTTCGACAGGATCGCGACGCCGTTGTAGCCCTTTTCCCCACGCGCCACCATGTAGCGGTAGCCGAGCGCCTGAAACTGCTCCACCGGGATTTTCTCGACCGGGCTTTTACATTCCTGCAGGCACAGGATATCGGGCGATTCCTCGGCCATCAGGCGGGCCACCAGCCCCTCGCGCAGGCGGACGGAATTGATGTTCCAGGTGGCGAGGGTGAAGGTCATGGCACGGCTCCTTTTGTTGCGCGCAGGTTAGGCGGCGTCCGGGCGTATCTCAACCCTTGTCGTTGCCGTGCGACTGCGCAAAGCTGCGCAAAACGAAGGGGTGCGCATATGCTGCTGACACGGAACCGCAATTACCGGCTGGTGTTTTCCGCCTCGGTCATCTCGAACCTGGGCGACGGGGTGCTGGCGCTGGCCTTGCCCTGGCTGGCGACGGTGCTGACGCGCGATCCGATGCTGGTGGCGCTGGTTGCCATGGCGCAGCGGTTGCCGTGGTTGCTGTTTGCGCTGCCTGCCGGGGTGTGGACCGACCGGGCCGATCATCGCGGGCTGATCTGGCGGGCCGATGCGCTGCGGGCGGGGATGGCGGCGGGCATCCTGATGCTGGCGCTGTCGGCCACCCCGGATCAGGCGCTGCTGATCTGGCCGCTTGCGCTGCTGGCGTTCCTTTTGGGCGCGGTGGAGGTGATCCGCGACAATGCCGCGCAGACCATTCTGCCATCGGTGGTGGAAAGCCGCGATCTGGAGCGGGCCAATGGCCAGATGTGGAGCGCGGAAAAGGTGACGGGCGAATTCATCGGCCCGCCGCTGGCGGGGGTGCTGATCGGGCTGGGGCTGGCGGTGCCCTTCGGTTTTGATGTGCTGACCTTCGCGCTGTCGGCTGTGCTGGTCTGGCTGATCGCGATGCCGCCGCGTGCCCTGCCGGTGCCGCAGGCCTTCTGGCCCGCGCTGCGCGAGGGGATTGTCTGGATCCGGGCGCAGCCGGTTATCCTGACGCTGGCCTTGATGCTGGGGGCGGTGAACTTCCTGCATATGGCGGCCTTCACCATGCTGGTGCTGTATTCGCAGGAGGTGCTGGGGCTGGGGGCGGCGGGCCACGGGTTGCTGCTGACCGTGGGGGCCGCGGGCGGTGTGATCGGCGGGCTGGTCGCGCCTTGGGTTTCGGGGCGGCTGGGGATGAAGGCAAGCCTGCTGCTGGCGCTGGCGGGGTTTGGGGCGAATTATGCGGTTATGGCTGTTCTGCCCGACATCGCTTCGGCCGGGGTGGCGCTGTTTGTCGGGGCGGCGGCGTCGATGTTGTGGAATGTGGTCACAGTCTCCTATCGCCAGCGGATCATTCCGGGCGCCATTCTGGGACGGGTGAACAGCATCTACCGCTTTTTCGGCTGGGGCTCGATGCCGTTTGGCGCACTTGCAGGCGGGCTGATCGTGACGATGGCAGAGGGCGGTCTGGGTCGCGACATGGCATTGCGCCTGCCGTTTGTCGTTGCCGCTGTGGGGATGGCGCTGGTGACTGTGGTGGCGGTGATCCGGATTCCGCGACGTGTCTAGCGCGAGCCCTTTGCAAAGAAAGGACCCGAACCTTTCGGTCCGGGCCAAGGTCCAACAGGGAGGTTTCAGTGAAACCACTCTCTGGTCTGTTTGGTTCCCGCATTGCGCAGAATTCACGACCGGGTTGCGCCGGGCCAAAAAAAGGCCGGGCACAAGGCCCGGCCAGGTCCAACAGGGAGGTGCCGTGCCATAACCCCGACACGACAAGGGGAACTCACATGGGAACTCATGTCATCATACTCAACCCTAAAGGTACAATAAGGGTGAATACGGCGACAATAGGACGTTAGGCCACCAGCCTGTATCCACCGCTTTCTGTGACCAAAATGCGCGCATTTGAGGGATCGGGTTCGATTTTCTGCCGCAGACGGTAGATATGTGTCTCCAGCGTGTGGGTGGTGACCCCGGCATTGTAGCCCCAGACCTCGTGCAGCAGCACATCGCGCGCCACAACCCCGGATTGCGCCCGATACAGGAATTTCAGGATGTTGGTCTCTTTTTCCGTCAGCCTGATCTTCTTTTCCTTGTCATCCAACAGCATTTTCTGCGCCGGTTTGAAGGTGTAGGGGCCAAGCTGGAACACCGCATCTTCGGATTGTTCATGCTGGCGCAATTGCGCGCGGATGCGCGCCAGCAGCACCGGGAATTTGAACGGCTTGGTCACGTAATCATTCGCGCCCGCATCCAGACCCAGAATGGTATCCGAATCACTGTCATGCCCGGTCAGCATCAGGATCGGGCATTTCACCCCCTGCTTGCGCATCCGGCGGCACAATTCGCGCCCGTCAGTGTCGGGCAGACCAACATCAAGGATGACCAGATCGTAAAGCGCGGCTTTGGCCTTTTCCATGCCCTCGGCACCATTGCTGGCCTCGAACACATCGAAATCCTCGGTCATCACCAGTTGCTCGCTCAGCGCCTCGCGCAGGTCGTCATCATCATCCACCAGCAGGATCTTGCGAAGTTGTGCCATCGGGGCCTCCCTTGTTCTGTTGGGGTATCACATGAGCGTGCGTCACGCGGCCCACAAGAAATGTAACCTTTGGCTCACGCGGACGTGTCGCAGACGGTGGATATGTTTCAATTCCGTAATTCCCCGGCTAGAGATAAGCGCAGGAGAGCGCCATGACCCTTGCCCCGACCATCATCGAACGGCTGACCCGCGCGCGGGGCGATCTGCGCATGGGGGTGCCGGTGGTGCTGTCAGGGGGCGGTCGCGCGGCGCTGGTGGTGGCGGTCGAGGCGCTGACGGCGGAGCGGTTGGTGGCGCTGCGTGCTTTGGGCGTTGCTGAACTGGCGCTGACCGCGCGGCGGGCGGAAACGCTGAAGGCGCGCGCCTATGACGGGGACCTCGCACGGATCATGGTTCCGGTGGAGGCCAATGTTGCGTGGTTACGCGCGCTGGCCGATCCGGCGGATGATCTGCGGATGCCGATGAAAGGGCCCCTGCGGTCTGTGCGAGAGGGCGCGGCGGACCTGCACCGGGCGGCGGTGGCCTTGGCGAAATCGGCGCACCTGTTGCCTGCGGCCTTGCTGGTGCCGGTGCCCAATGGTCTGGCGCTGGCGGCGGAACTGGGGCTGACCTTTCTGCCGATGGATGCAGTGGCTCCCGCCCTGCTGGAACTGTCGCCCTTGCATGAGGTGACTTCGGCCCGGCTGCCGATCCTGGCGTCACAGGCCGGCCGCGTGCACATCTTCCGCCCCGAGGACGGCGGCGATGAGCATTACGCCATCGAGATCGGCCAGCCCGACCGCAAGGCCCCGGTGCTGGCGAGGCTGCACTCGGCCTGTTTCACCGGCGATGTGCTGGGATCGCTGAAATGCGATTGCGGGCCGCAACTGCGCGCCGCCTTGGCGCAGATGGGGACCGAAGGCGCGGGGGTGCTCTTGTACCTCAACCAGGAAGGGCGCGGGATCGGGCTGGCAAACAAGATGCGCGCCTATTCCTTGCAGGATCAGGGATTTGATACGGTGGAAGCCAATCACCGGCTTGGGTTTGAGGATGACGAACGCGATTTCCGGATCGGGGCGCAGATCCTGCGGCGGATGGGGTTTTCGGCGGTGCGGCTGCTGACCAACAATCCGAAAAAGATGGCTATGATGGAGTCCTGCGGGGTGAAGGTGGTGGAGCGGGTGCCGCTCCAGGTGGGCCAGACCGCGCAGAACGCCGGGTATCTGGCGACCAAGGCTGCGAAATCGGGGCATCTGCTGTGACTCCGGTCGATCTGGTGGTCACCCGCCATGGCGCACGCTTCATGGGGCGCCGCTTTCCCTGCTCGGTCGGGCGCGGCGGCATCGTTCCCGCGCGCGACAAGCGCGAGGGAGACGGGACAACACCTGCGGGGGTGCACCGGATTGTGGGGATGCTGTATCATCCGGCGAGGCTGGCGCCGCCTGCCGATTGGGCGCTGCCGACGGCACCTGCCGACCGCTGGTCGGATGACAGTGCGGACCCGGACTACAACCTGATGGTGCGCCTGCCGCACAGCTTCAGCCATGAACGGCTGCAACGCGCGGACCCGCTATATGATCTGATCCTGATCACCAATTGGAACTGGCCGCAGGCCGAGCCTGGACGCGGCTCGGCAATCTTCATCCACACATGGCGCAGGCCGCGCTTTCCCACCGCGGGTTGCGTCGGGTTCGCCCGCGCCGATCTGTTGTGGATCGCCGCGCGCATCCGCCATCAGACCCGGCTGGTCATCCGGGGGTGACCCCTTTCCAAGCCGCTTTGGCTTGCCTAGTCTGATCGACGAAAAAAGGGGGAGGACGACCATGGCAAAGGCACTCGCATCGGCGGATGACGAGATTTTCGCGCTGCGGCTGGAACGATCCGCCCCCGATCTCTGGCCGATGCTGGAGGCGCTGTATGGCCGCCACCCGGCCTTTGACGCCTTTCGCGCCAATCTGTTGAAGGCACTCAAGAAATCATGGGCGTCGCGGCCTGCCGACCTCAAACGCCTTGACCTGAAGCGCGATCTGGAACCCGACTGGTTCCAGCGCCCGGATATGGCGGGCTATGTGTTCTACATCGACCGTTTCGCAGGCAATCTGCGCGGGGTGCTCGACAGGCTGGATTACCTCAGCGATCTGGGCATCACTTACGTCCATTTCATGCCCTGCCTCAAGCCGCGCCCCGGCGACAGTGACGGCGGCTATTCGGTGATTGATTACCGCCAGATCAACCCGGCCTTTGGCACAATGGCGGATTTTGAGGAGGTCAGCCGCGCCTTGCGGGTGCGTGGCATGTCGCTGTGCATTGATCTGGTGCTGAACCACACCGCCAAGGAACACGCCTGGGCCAAAAAGGCGGCAAAAGGCGATGCGCGCTATCAGGATTATTACCTGATGTTCGACACGCCCGAGATGCCGGAACGCTATTCGGAAACGCTGGTCGAGGTGTTTCCCGAACATGCGCCGGGGAATTTCACCCATTATCCAGCTTTCGGAAAATGGGTCTGGACCACGTTCAACGAACACCAGTGGGATCTGAACTGGGCCAACCCGGAGGTGTTTCTGGAGATCGTCGAGATCATGTTGAATCTGGCCAATCGCGGCGTGGATGTGCTGCGGCTGGATGCGGTAGCCTTCATGTGGAAACGGCTGGGCACGCGGTGCCAGTCGGAGCCGGAGGTGCATATGCTGTTGCAGGCGCTGCGGGCGTGTTCCCGCATTGCCGCCCCGGCGCTGATCCATCTGGAAGAGGCGATCGTCTCGCCCGCCGAAATGCTGCCCTATCTGGGGCGCGGCCTGCATGACGGGAAAGAGGGCAACCTTGCCTATCACAACAGCCTGATGGTGCAGTTCTGGAGCGCGCTGGCCACGCGCGATACAAGGCTGATGGGCCATGTGCTGGCCACTCATTTCCCCGAAACCCTGCGCAACGCGACCTATGCCACCTATATCCGCTGCCACGATGATATCGGCTGGGCAGTGACGGATGAGGATGCAAGTGCTGTCGGCATGTCCGGCCCGGCGCACCGGGCCTTTCTGTCGGATTTTTATGAAGGCAGCTTTCCGGGATCGTTCGCGCAAGGGGCATTGTTTCAGGTGAATGAGGAGACCGGGGACAAACGCATCTCCGGCAGCTTTGCCGCTTTGGCGGGGGTGGAACGGGCGCAGGCGGCGGGCGATGTTGCGGGGGTGGAACTGGCGGTGCATCGCATGCTGATGGGCCATGCGCTGATCGCCAGCTTCGGCGGTATTCCTTTGATTTATATGGGAGATGAGCTGGCGCTGCCGAACGACTACGGCTATCTGCAAGTGGCGGAGCACGCGCATGACAGCCGCTGGGTGCATCGTCCGCAGATGGATTGGCAGGCGGTGTTGCGGCGGCATCAGGGGGATACGCCCTCGGCACAGGTGTTCTGGGGCACGCGGCATATTCTGGCGCGCAGGCGGGCGGTGACGGCGTTGCATGCTGGGAACGGCACGCGGGTGGTGTTTCCCGAGGCGCGCGGCGTATTTGCGTTTCAGCGCCTGGCGCCCACCGGCCCGGTGCTGTGCCTGTTCAACTTCACCGAGGACTGGCAGCATGTGCCCGAGGAATGGGTGCGGGCGCAGGGGGTCAGCCTGATGCATGACGCGCTGTCGGATCACCCGGTCGAAACCCATCACGACGCAGTGGCCCTGCCGCCCTATGCGCGGGTCTGGCTGACCTGACACGGGCCGCTCATCCAGCCTGACGGCTGTCGTCGCCGTCGTCCCAGCGATGACGGCGGTCACGCCGGAAGAGCGGCACCGTAATCGCGCGCGCCAAAAATCGCGCTGCCGACGCGGATATGGGTGGCCCCATGGGCGACGGCGGTCTCGAAATCGCTGCTCATCCCCATCGACAGGCCGGTCAGGCCGTTGCGCGCCGCCATCTGCGCCAGCATTGCAAAATGCGGCGCGGCATCCTCACCTTCGGGCGGGATGCACATCAGGCCCTTCACCGGCAGATCCATCCCTACGCATCGGCTGACAAAGGCATCGGTCTCCTCCGGCAGTATCCCCGCCTTCTGCGGCTCGGCCCCGGTGTTGACCTGCACGAAGAGTTGCGGGCTGGTGCCACGCGCCTGCGCCAGTTTCGCCAGCCTTTCCGCCAGCGAGGGGCGGTCGACGGTGTGGATGGCATCGAACAGCTCTACCGCCACCTTGGCCTTGTTGGTCTGCAGCGGACCGATCATATGCACCTGCACCGCGCCAAAGCGGTTCCGCAGTTCGGGCCATTTGCCCATGGCTTCCTGCACATAGTTCTCGCCAAACAGCCGGTGGCCCTGTTCCAGCACCGCGACCACCCGCTCCAGCGGCTGCACCTTTGACACGGCGATCAGCTGGACCGAGCCGGGCACGCGGCCCGTGGCGGTCTCGGCGGTGGTCAGCCGGGACTGGATCGTGGTGAGTGACATGGAAAACCCCCGGAATTGCGTTCCCACCCCATAGCACAAAAGAAAAGAGCGGGCACAAGGCCCGCTCTTTCCATCACGTTGATCGGTTAGGATCAGAACGAGAACTTGATGCCCAAGTCGGCGCGAGCTTTGCGACCTGGAGCATTGTTGTCGATGATGCCGCCTTCAACGGTAGCGCCGCCGCCCAAGCTGTACGCGGCGCCAATGCCGTAGCCGGTTACTTTGGTTGCACCGAACTCAGTGCGCTTCACGTAGCCCTTCAGGGTCAGAGCGTCGATCTTGTGAGTGACGCCGAGACCGTAGTGCTTCAGGCCGGACAGGGTGCCCGAACCGTCACCGTAGACCGCTTTGACGGTGGTGGTGCCGAAGGTCGCTTCGCCGCCGATGATCAGGTGTTTTGCGGATGCACCGACAGACGGATCAGCAACTTCATAGCCGAGCGAGACCGAATAAGCGTCAACAGCATATTTCACACCGATCGAGTAGGCTTGGGTGCGGTCAGCTGCAGTCGTGACAACAGTCGGAATGCCGCCAACGTCTTCAATGGCGGTGGTCGCTGCTTTGAAACCATCGTTCATGCCCAGAGCAAACGTCAGGCCGCCGGTGGAGTAGGTGTACAGAGCGCCCGGGTTACCTGCCGAGGCGTAGAACGCGCCGTCGCCGGTCAGAAACACAACATCGTTGTCCGACGCGTTGAAGCCACGGCCGTCTGACAAGTCAGTGAAGCCGATTTCCGGCAGATCGCCCACGACCTCTTCAGCAGCACCAACCACGTCACCCATCGTCAGTTTGCCGAAAGCGCCCGAGATGAACACGTTGCCAGCCGAGCCGTTTGCAGCGGCACCAGCGTTGTCAGCACGGAACGTACCGCCAAAAGCCAGGCCGGAATCGGTTTCGCCCGACATGGTAAACACAGCGCGGATGCGGCTGGAGAACTGCAGTTTGTCGGTCGCGGCGTTGCCGTTGTACACAACACCCATACGTGCGTTGCCCGACAGTTTCACTTCAGCAGCGGCGACGGTGGCGGACAGTGCCAGAACGGTCGTCGCGAGAAGAACCTTTTTCATGTTATTCCCTCTTTCCTCAAGGTAAGCCCGCCGCAGGGGAATCCGCAGTCGGAATGGTGGTGTTTTCCACCCGCAGAGGTCTGAATGCAACGATGACCGTATTTGGCGCAGAAAACCGGGAAAGCGTGGTGCAGCAATGCCACAGATGCCCCGGGTGCGGCGGTTGTGACTCTATATGCGTACAGCGCCCGTGCATGGTGGCTCGTGAAAAGCCTTGGCACGCCCCGAGGGCTAGGCTAGACAACGATCAAAGAGATTGCGGGGGTGCGGATGTTCTTTCACCGTCTGGCACGGGTTGTCATTTTGACCGGACTTGTCGGCGGGCTTGCGGCCTGTGGCGGCGGTTTCGCCAGTGGCGACAGCGGCTTGTTCCGTCGTTCACCCGGCATTGCCAGCGACCAGCAACTGGATCAGAAGGCCCGCGCCGATGCGCAGCGCGCGGCCCTTGCCCGCGCCTCGGGCGAAGATCAGCGGCGCTCCACCATCTGGGATCTGTTCAGCAACCGCGATGACCCGAACACCACTGTCGAGGTGAACAAGTATCTCTGGCAGGCCAGCCTGGAGATTCTGAACTTCCTGCCGATCGACTCGGTGGACCCGTTTACCGGCGTGATTTCGACCGGCTATGGCACCCCACCCGGCGGCGGGCGCGCCTATCGCGCCACGGTTTATGTGCAGGACCCGGCACTTGATGCCCGGTCGCTGCGCGTGGCGCTGCAAACCCGCGGTGGCGGGGCGGTGGCGACAGAAACCGCGCGCTCGATCGAGGATGCGATCCTGACCCGCGCGCGGCAGCTGCGCATCCGCGACAGCAAACTGTAAAGTTCTCCCCATATTCCAGGGCATTGGCGGGGCGTTTCGACGCCCCGTTTGTTTTTCTGATCACCTGCGCGTGACAATGGTCTTGCGGTGAAACTTTTACCGGGTCCCGACCCGTTCCCCCTGTGTCGGCGGCCAATGACTGGTCCGCCACCACCAGGAGGAAGCCCGATGAAACTGTCCCTTGCCGCCATTCTGTTTGCCCTTGCCACCCCTGCGCTTGCCGAAAACCCGATGGTGGGTGGTGCCGCGATGTTCGAGACGAAGAACATCGTTGAAAATGCCGTGAACTCCGCCGATCATACCACTCTGGTCGCAGCAGTGCAGGCGGCAGATCTGGTCGATGCGCTGCAGGGCCCCGGCCCGTTCACCGTGTTCGCGCCGGTGAATTCGGCCTTTGCCGCCCTGCCCGCCGGCACGGTGGAAACGCTTTTGCTGCCGGAAAACAAGGGTTTGCTGACCAAGATCCTTACCGCGCATGTGGTCGCGGGCGATCTGCCGGGCACCGAGATCATGCGCCGCGCCAAGGCATCCAAGGATCGCTATTTCCACATGCAGACCCTGTCAGGCGATGCGCTGTCGGCCACGGTGCGGGGCAGCATTCTTTATATCATTGATGAATCGGGCAACGCGTCGCAGGTGACGATTGGCGACGTCAAGCAGTCCAACGGCGTTATCCACGTCGTGAACAAGGTGCTGCTGCCCAAGTGAATTACCGAGTGAACGGGTGTGTGACCTTAAACAGTGCCTGAGTATGTGCCGGGCGGTGGGTCTGATCGACCCGCCGCCCGTTTCTCTTTGGGCCGGTATCCGCCTGCCCACTGGACCTTTTGCCCCGCATCGGTGTAACTCCGCCCCATACCCGGAGGTCCAGACATGTCGCGCTACGAACCCGCCCAGATCGAACCGAAATGGCAAGCCGCCTGGGATCAGGCCCAGGCCTTTCTGGCCCGGCGTGATCCGGCAAAGCCTAAATACTATGTGCTGGAGATGTTCCCCTATCCGTCAGGGCGCATCCACATGGGGCATGTGCGCAACTATACCATGGGCGACGTGGTGGCGCGCTACAAGTCGGCGCAGGGGTTTTCCGTTTTGCATCCAATGGGTTGGGATGCCTTCGGCATGCCCGCCGAGAATGCGGCTATGGAACGCGGCGGCCATCCGAAGGAATGGACCTACAGCAACATCGCCGACATGCGCGGGCAGATGATGCCTCTGGGTCTGTCGATCGACTGGACCCGTGAATTCGCCACCTGCGACCCGGAATATTATGGCCAGCAGCAAGCGATGTTCATTGATATGATGGAGGCCGGGCTGGTCTACCGCAAGAATGCGGTGGTGAACTGGGACCCGGTCGACATGACCGTGCTCGCCAACGAACAGGTGATCGACGGCAAGGGCTGGCGGTCCGGTGCTGCGGTCGAACGGCGCGAGCTGACCCAGTGGTTTTTCAGGATCTCCGACTATTCCGAAGAGCTGCTCAGCGCGCTGGACGGCTTGGAGCATTGGCCGGAAAAGGTGCGGCTGATGCAGGCCAACTGGATCGGCCGGTCACGCGGGTTGCAGTTCGGGTTTGAAACCTTGGGCGCGCCTGCGGGGTTCGAATCGCTGGAGGTCTATACCACCCGGCCCGATACGCTGATGGGCGCGTCTTTTGCCGCGATCTCGGCCGATCATCCGCTGGCGCGGGCGTTGGAAGCCGATCCGAAAGTGGCGGCTTTCGTGGCCGAATGTCGCCGGGGCGGCACCTCGGCGGAGGAGATCGAGACGGCGGAAAAGATCGGCTATGATACTGGCATCCGGGTGAAACACCCGCTGAACCCGGGTTGGGAACTGCCGGTCTGGATCGCGAATTTCGTACTGATGGACTACGGCACCGGGGCGATTTTCGGCTGCCCGGCACATGACCAGCGCGATTTCGAATTCGCGACAAAATACGGCCTGCCGATCAATGCGGTGTTCGCACCCGAAGAGCGTGGCGCAGCGAGCGATGAGGCGTTGGCCGAGGCCTATGTTCCGATGAAATCCGAGCGGGTGCGCTATCTGCGCGGCTTTGCCGGGGCCGAGGTGCAGACCGGCGACGAGGCGGTGACCGCCGCGATTTCCCATGCCGAAACAAACGGCTACGGCACCGGGGTCACCAAGTTCCGCCTGCGCGACTGGGGCGTGTCGCGCCAGCGCTATTGGGGCTGCCCGATTCCGGTGGTGCATTGCCCGGCCTGCGGCGTGGTGCCCGAGGCCAGGGAAAACCTGCCCATCCGCCTGCCCGATGATGTCAGTTTCGACATTCCCGGCAACCCGCTGGACCGCCACCCGACCTGGCGCACCTGCACCTGCCCCAAGTGCGGTGCCCCGGCACGGCGCGAGACCGATACGATGGATACCTTCGTCGATTCGTCCTGGTATTACGCCCGCTTCACCGCCCCGCGCGCGACCACCCCCACCTCGATGCCCGATGCCGATTACTGGATGAACGTTGACCAGTATATCGGCGGGATCGAGCATGCGATCCTGCACCTGCTCTATTCACGCTTCTTCGCCCGTGCGATGGCGAAAACCGGGCATCTGCCCGCGTCGGCGATCGAGCCGTTCAATGCGCTGTTTACGCAGGGTATGGTCACACATGAAATCTACAAAACGACCGATGCGAACGGCCGCCCGGTGTATCACCTGCCAGAGGATGTTTTGCATACCGACGCCGGGGTGACCTTGCGGGACGGCACAGAGGTTGAGGTGATTCCATCGGCCAAGATGTCGAAATCAAAGAAGAATGTCGTCGACCCGATGAACATCATCGCGTCTTTCGGGGCTGATACCGCGCGCTGGTTCGTGATGTCGGACAGCCCACCGGAACGGGATGTGGAATGGACCTCCGCGGGGGCCGAAGCCGCGTTCAAGCATCTGAGCCGGGTCTGGACCCTGTGTTCGCGCATCGGCGAGATGCCCGCCGACCACAAGGGGATCGGCGATGACGACCTGCGCCGCG
This sequence comes from Paracoccaceae bacterium, assembly GCA_046296515.1. Taxonomy (GTDB): domain Bacteria; phylum Pseudomonadota; class Alphaproteobacteria; order Rhodobacterales; family Rhodobacteraceae; genus Pseudotabrizicola. The sequence continues at coordinate 22,774 of JBKBKR010000002.1, forward strand.
CCACTGCCCGGGCGGTTGACGAGGTGACGAAATCCATCGACAGCTTTGCCTTCAACAAGGCGATTGCGGGGCTGTATGGGTTTACCAACACGCTGGCAAAGGCCAACGCCTCTACTCCCGTGATGAAGGAGGCGATCCGCACACTGGCGCAGCTGATGCAGCCGATGGTGCCGCATATCGCGGAATCGATCTGGGCCTATCAAGGTGGGCAGGGCCTGTGCTGTCAGGCCGCATGGCCGAAGGCCGATCCGGCGCTGCTGGTCGATGATACGGTGATCCTGCCGATCCAGATCAACGGCAAACGCCGGGCGGAAATCGCCGTTCCCAAGGATATGCCCGGATCCGAGGTTGAAAAGATCGCGCTGGCGAATGAGGATGTGATCAGGTTCCTTGCCGGTCAGCCGGTGAAGAAAATCATCGTCGTTCCGGGGCGTATCATAAATGTCGTTGCCTGACCGCAGATCTGTGCTTTTTGCGCCACTGGCCCTTGTGGCTTGTGGCTTTGCCCCTGCCTATGGCCCTGGCGGGGTGGCGCAGGGCTTGCAGGGGCGTATCCGGGTGGCAGACCCCGACGACAAGCTGGGATTCGATCTGGTGGAACGGCTGGAGGAACGGCTGGGCCGCCCTCAGGCTCCGCGCTTTGATCTTGCCTATACCATTGTCACCAAAGCCGAGACCTTGGGAATCACCCCTGAAAACGCGATCACCCGCTACCATCTGGCCGGCCACATCGACTGGACCCTGACCAGCCGCGAGACCGGGCAGCGGGCAACCGGCGGGCGGGTGCAGAGCTTTACCGCCTATTCCGCCACCGGCAGCACCGTAGCAGGCCTTGCCGCCGAGCAGGATGCCGCCTTTCGCCTGATGCGGATGCTGGCCGATCAGATCGTCACCCGGCTGATCGCCACCTCGGGCAACTGGGCATGATCCTCAAGGGGGTCGAAGCCAGCCGATACTTTGCCAAACCCGACCCGACCAAGGCCGGATTGCTGATCGCCGGGGCCGACCCGATGCGCGTGGCGCTGAAACGGCAAGAGGTGATCGCCGCGCTGATCGGCCCGGAGGGCGAGGGCGAAATGCGCCTGACCCGGATTCAGGCGGCAGAGCTGCGCAAGGATGGCGCGGCCCTGCTGGATGCGGTGAAAGCAGTCGGCTTTTTCCCCGGCCCGCGCGTGGCCTTTGTGGAAGATGCCACCGACACGCTGGCCCCGACCATCACCGCAGCGTTGAAGGAGTGGAAGCCGGGGGACGCGACAATCGTGGTCTCGGCGGGCAATCTGACGGCGAAATCGGCGCTGAAGATGCTGTTCGAAAAGCACACACAGGCGTTTTGCGCGATTCTCTACGACGACCCGCCGACCCGCGAGGAGATCGAGGATGCGCTGAAAAAGGCCGGCCTTGTCAGCATCGACCGCGACGCGATGGCCGATCTGGCCACACTTGCCCGCGCGCTGGACCCCGGCGATTTCCGGCAAACGCTGGAGAAGATCGCACTTTACAAATATGGCGACCCCACACCGCTGACCCCCGCCGATGTGGCCGCCATGGCCCCGGCAACGCTGGAGGCCGAGGTCGATGACCTGCTGCACGCGGTGGCCGACGGTCGTGCGCCCGCCATCGGGCTGTTGATGCGGCGGCTGGAGGGGCAAGGGGTGCTGCCCGTCACCATATGTATTCAGGCCCTGCGCCACTTCCGGGCGCTGCACACAGCCGCCTCGGACCCGTCAGGCATTGCGAACGGGTTGCAACGGGCGCGGGTCTTTGGCCCGCGGCGGGATCAGATGCAGCGGCAGGCGCAGGCTCTGGGCGCGCGCAATCTGGAAAAGGCGGTGTCGGATCTGCTGGAAACCGACCTGACGCTGCGCTCTGCCTCGCGCGCGCCGGGGATGGCACTGATGGAGCGGGCGCTGATCCGGCTGGCGATGACACGGCGGTAAGGGGATCAGGGGCGCCGCCCCCCACCTGCGGTCCCCCCGGAGTATTTTGCCAAGATGAATGGGACAGGCGGGTTGAGCGCCGGAACGACGGGGTGCAGGAGGGTGAGGATGCCGGATTTCGAGACCATGCTGGAGCCGCTGGCGCGCATCACGCGCAAGCACAAGACCATCGAGGCCTATGTGCTCTGGCACAAGGATGGCGCCTGGTCGGATGCAGCCGGGGAGTCGCTGGACACCGAAGAGATCGTGTTTTACGCCGAGGGTCTGTTGATGGAGGGGTTCCGACTGGCCTGGGATCATTTGTCGGACCCCGGCCTTGGCGATCATATCCGCCTGTGCTTCTGGCAAGGCGCGCAGCCCGCGCTGCCAGAGGTTCCGGTTGGCGCGGCGCGACTGACGGGCGGGATCAGTGCAAGCTAGTGGCTGCTATTTCTGCCTGCCGATGTTCATCACCCAGTAAATCCGCCCATTGCCCATGGTGACCGAGACACCGACATCGTTCACCTTGGGATCGAGCACATTGGCCCAATGGGGGGGCGAGTTGCGCCAGATGCCTGCGGCGGTTTCGACTGCTGCCGTGCGGGAATAGGCAAGGTTTTCGGCCACCCGCCGGAAATTGTAGCCATTGGCCTTTGCCCGCTGGCCCATGGTCGGGCCACCAGCGCGCTGATGGGCGAAGAAACCACGGCCAGCCATGTCGCAGCCATGCTGCCGCGCCGCCGCCGCAAGCGCGGCAGAGGGACGCAGCGCGTGCAGCCCCCTTGCCTGCCGTTCCTGATTGATCCACCGGACCACCCCCTGTTCAAGCGCCGCCGCACCCGAGGGTTTCGCACAGGCCATTGCTGTCTTGGGCAGGGCCAGCGCGATCAGGGCAGCCGCAAGAAGGTGGCGCATGGAATTTCCTTTCGGATCAGGGAGCGAGCCCGGTCGGATGGTCGTGCACCAGAGTGAATTCCATTCGCTGCCTCAAATCAAGCCTCGTACCTCTGCGCCGCGTGACGGCCCGCCCAACGGCCTGTCGCCCAGCAGCCGGTCAGCAGATAGCCGCCGGTCGGGGCCTCCCAATCCAGCATCTCACCACAGGCAAAGACGCCGGGCAGGGCGCGCAGTTCCAGCCCGCCCGTAAGGCTGTCGCGGGTGATGCCTCCGGCAGTGGAGATCGCCTCGTCGATCGGGCGCGGGCCGGTCAGGGGAAGCGGCAGCGCGGTAAGCGCCTGTTCCAGCGGCAGCTGGCGACCGAACTCCATCACCAGAGCCGCCGCGGCAGGTGACAGGCCCAGCTTGCGCAGCCGGTTGGCCTGGCTGTCGGAGCGCTTCAGCCGGGCAATGCGGGCGGCGAGCACAAGGGGCGCCAGACCAGGGAGCAGGTTGAGCGTCAGCGCGGCCCCCTCGCGCAGCACGCGGCTGAGCGCATAGATGGCGCTGCCCTCCACCCCACGCGAAGACAGCACAAACTCCCCCCGGACGGATTGGTCGCCTGCCGTCAGCAGCGCGGGTTTGACCGGCTGGCCAAAATGCGGGGCCATATGGGCGGACCAGTTGACGCCAAAGCCCATGTTTGCCGGCCGGAACGGCGCAACGCTTACCCCGCGCGCGGCAAGCCATGGCACCCATGCCGCATCAGAGCCGAGCCGCGCCCAGCTGGCACCACCCAGTGCCAGCACGGTCACGCAGGGGCGCAACAGCTGCGGGCCATCCGGAGTGGCAAAGCGAAAGGCGTCGCCCTCCCACCCCTGCCAATGCCAGCGGCTGCGCAGATCGACCCCCTGCCCGGCCAGCCGATGCAGCCAGGCGCGCAACAACGGCGAGGCCTTCATCGCCTGCGGAAAGACCCGGCCCGAGGTGCCGGTGAACACCTCCTGCCCCAGATCGCGGCACCAGTGCGCCACCTGCTCCGGGCCGAATTCGGCCAGCATCGGGGCAAGGAACTCGCCGTGATAGGCGGCGGCAAAAGCCTCCGGCGGCTCATCCCTGGTGACGTTCAGCCCGGATTTTCCCGCCATAAGGAATTTGCGGGCCGGGCTTGGCTTGGCCTCGGCCACCACCACCCGGCGACCGGCGCGGGCCAGTTCCTCTGCCGCCATCAGCCCGGCGGGGCCGGCACCTATGATCAACGCATCACTCATGCGGCAGGGCCCCGCAACCACAGGGGCGCAACCTTCCCGGTCAGCGCCATCGGATATCCCGACATGCCGGATTGCCCGTTCATTCCCAGCCTCTGCCCCCGGTTCGCTCTCTGCCCCGGTTTGGCGTGGAAGCGGCGCAATGACAAGTGACCCTGCGCCAGCTTTGGCGCGACATCTGCACCCGCCACCGGCTGTGTTCAGCGTCTGCCCATAAGTATCCCTGCTTGGCCCGGGGGCTTCCCTCAGGACGGAGGTGCAAAAGAAAAGACCCCGCCATGCGGACATGGCGGGGCAAGTTGCACCGCAGGCGGACTGCGGTGCAGGCGTACACGTCAATGTCTGGGATATTGGGCGGGGTTCACCCCGCCATTGCTTCAGGCCGCCGTCAGTTCGGGCGGGCCTGATCGGCCTCCATCTCGGCGCGGATCTGCTGGCGCAGGATGTCGATGGGGATCATCTTGCCATCGCGCTTGAAGTGCCAGTAGGTCCAGCCGTTGCAGCTCGGCGCGCCCTCATAGGCAGCGCCGACCTGATGGATCGAGCCTTTGACGTCATTGCCAACCAGCGTGCCATCGGCACGGACCTTGGCCATATAGCGGTTGCCGGTCGAATACAGCTCCTCTCCCGGGCGCAGCATGCCGCGTTCCACCACCTGACCAAAGGGCACGCGCGGCTCGGATCGTTTCGATCCGGTGATTTCCAGCGCCGAGGCATCGAATTTGCGCACACGGGCAAGGCGCGCTTCGGCTACCTTGCGGTAGGCCTCCTCGCGTTCGATCCCGATGAAATCGCGGCCCAGCATCTTGGCCACAGCCCCCGTGGTGCCGGTGCCAAAGAACGGGTCCAGCACCACATCGCCGGGATTGGTGGTGGCGATCAGCACCCGGTGCAACAGGCTTTCGGGTTTTTGTGTCGGATGCGCCTTGTCGCCGTTCTGATCTTTCAACCGCTCATGCCCGGTGCAGATCGGCAGCACCCAGTCCGACCGCATCTGGATGCCATCGTTCAGCGCTTTCAGCGCTTCGTAGTTGAAGGTGTATTTCGCGCTCTCATCCCGCGAGGCCCAGATCAGGGTTTCATGCGCATTGGTCAGCCGCTTGCCCTTGAAATTCGGCATCGGGTTCGATTTGCGCCAGACCACATCGTTCAGCAGCCAGTAGCCCTGATTTTGCAGCTCCGCCCCGAGGCGGAACACGTTATGATAGCTGCCGATCACCCAGATCGCGCCATTGGGCTTCAGCAGGCGCTTGGCCGCCTTCAGCCAGGCCTTGGTGAATTCGTCGTAAACGGCAAAGCTGCTAAACTGGTCCCAATGGTCATCGACTGCATCGACCTTGGAATTGTCGGGCCTGTGCAGATCGCCCTTGAGTTGCAGGTTATAGGGCGGATCGGCAAAGATCAGGTCTACCGATCCCGCTGGCAGGCTGTTCATCACCTCGATGCAGTCGCCCGCAAGGATCTGGTTCAGGGGCAGCGCTGCCGGAATGGCTGCCCCTGTGGCTTTGGTCTTTGACGTCATCTTCTGCCTCTGTCTCCGGCGTCATTGGGTGCGCCGTTCTTGTGGATAAGAATGAGTCAGAGTTGATTCGCCGTCAAATTCTTTATTGAATCAAGGGGTTATCTATTTCTCTTGATACAAGATATTGTGGACGGGTCGAAACGAACGTCTATGAACAGGGGTCACCCCAAGATTTAGAAGCGCCGCCAGATGCGCTTTTGTCGGGTAACCCGCGTTCACCTCCCAGCCATAGCCGGGGTATTGTTGCGCCAAATCCACCATGAGCCGATCACGTGTGACTTTCGCGCAAATCGAAGCCGCCGCAATCGAGAGTGATTTCGCATCACCCTTCACGATCGCCAGCCCCCGGCACGGCAGATTACGCGGGATCATATTGCCGTCGATCAGCGCAAAATCGGCCCCCAGCGCCGCCACCGCCCGCTCCATCGCCAGATGGCTGGCGCGCAGGATGTTCAGCGTATCGATCTCCTCAACGCTTGCATGGGCGACCGCGATCTGTGCGACTTCAAGCAATTCGGCAAACAGGCATTCACGCCGCGCCGCCGTCAGCGTCTTGGAATCGCCAAGGCCCGCAGGGATTCGGTCAGGGTCCAGCCGGACAGCGGCAGCGGTGACCGGGCCGCACAAGGGGCCACGGCCCACCTCATCGACACCAACGACAAACGCCGCCCCTTGGGCAAGGGCGGCATGTTCATGGCTGAAATCGGGGGCTGGTCTGATCATGCCCCCGGCATAGCGCGGGGGGCTGGCGGAAAAAAGGGGGCGGGAGCTGCTCACCCTCCCACCCCGGGGACTCAATAGGCGTGGTGCGGACGCCCGCGCCCATGGTCCCGACCATGCCCGCGCCCATGGTCGCGGTAGCCCCGGTCATGGCCCCGGCCACGATCAACCCTGGCCCCATCGACGCGGAAGCCCGCGTTGCGCAGGCAGTCTTCGGAATAGACACGGTCTGTACGGCCAAAAACGCGGGCATCATGCGCGCATTGGCGCGGCAGGCGATAGTCAAAGCCCTGCCGGCGCAGGCAGCGCTCGGGGTAGACGGTGACATCACGACGCGCGCCGGAAATCTCGATGGCGCAGACCGAAGGCACGCGCGGATTGCGCACCTGAACCGGAGGCTGAGGCACCGGGGCGGGCTTTGCCCGACCCTTGTCGATGGAATGAACGATGGCACCAAGGGCGATCGCGGCAACGACAGCCTTGGCCAGATTGTCGCTTTGGCGGTCAGCGCGGGCGGGCACGGCGCTGGCGGCCATCAGGGCAAGAACCGTGACGGCGGCGATCAGCGCGCCCGCCACCCGGCGCAGCGGTTGTGAAGTCGCACGGGGCATGAAAGATGAAACGGCGATGGGCGACATGGCGGTGGATGCGGGGAACATGGGGGCCTCCTGTCTGGTGAGTTCGCGATCTGCCCGGTGCGACCATCGCACCAGATCCGATGCCCTGACGGTGCCGCCCCCCGCCCCGGACAGGCAATATCGGCGGGTTGATATGCGATAACATCCCCTGCCCCAAGGTTTGATCGCGGTTGATATTGAATATCGCGCCAATCACGCGCAACTCTGGGGTCAGAGCAGAACGCCCCGGACAGGAGCCAGACATGAAAACCCCTTTGCCGATCTTCGCCGCCCTGATGGCCCTGGCCGTGGTAGCCCCCGCCTCGGCGGAATGTTACGCAGACTATAAAGCCAAGCAGGATTCCCCCTTGCGCCTGCACTACGGCGTGGCACAAGTCAGCGATGGCAACTGCACGCCCAATGCTGCCCAGCGCGAGCTGACGCCACGGCTTGCATCGGCGGGCTGGACGTTGTTGAACGTGTTGGCGACATTCGGCCCCGAGGGCCTTGGCGAAAGGCAGGCGAGTGCAGGAGAATACTACCTCCGTTACTGACAGTCTCAAGGCGGGCAACCGGGTTGTCAGCTTTGGTATCGCGGCCATCGTTCTGATCCTGTTCGGCGCGGCGCTGTTCCTGTTCCTCAGCCTGCCCGATGCGAATGCGTTCAATTCACGGGTAGAGCGGCTGTTTGTCGAAAACGACAACCTGACCACCGGAGCCGAGATCAAGCTTCTGGAGATTCTGGCGCAAAGCGGCACCTCGTTTTCCGAAGTGTTGCAAAGCTACCGCATGGTGATTTTCGTGCTGCTGGTGTTCTCTACCGCATTGCTGGTCGCAGCACTGGTGTTTCTGGTGATGATCATCGCCCTGAACCGCCGGATCTCTGCAATCCAGCGCTCCGGCATCCAGGTGGCCAGCCTGATGATTTCCCGCGAAGGCCGCGCCGTCTATATCAACGACATGGAATTCGCCCTGACCGAGGCCGCGCTGGAAACCCTGTCGGTCCTCGCCGAGGCGCGGATGGATGACGAGGTGCTGACCGGCGCGCAGATCGAATCGGTGATCTCGGGGCGCAACGAGGTGGATTGTGACGAGGCTGCGGGAGCCACCCGCGTAAAACGCCTGCGTGACACACTGGGCAACCAACTGGTCAGCGAATTGCTGGTCAAGACCATCGCCCGGCGCGGCTATGTGCTGGCGGTCGGAAAAGACGTCATCCGCATGGTCTGACCTGTCATCGGCCCGTCACAGGGCTTGCATAGGGGGGTGTGGGGTCATAAGTAGCGTCCCTCTTGCCGTTATGCTGTCCGAATGGGGGATACGATGATCCAGACGCCATTTTACCTGATCGACCGCAGCAAACTGGCGCGGAACATGGCCATCATGGATGAGCTGCGCCAGGCCTCCGGCGCAAAAACCCTGCTGGCGCTGAAATGCTTTGCGACATGGGGCGTGTTCGACCAGATGCGTCAGCATATGGATGGCACCACATCATCTTCGCTATATGAACTGAAACTGGGCCGCGAGCGGTTCGGCAAGGAGACGCACGCCTATTCGGTGGCATGGGCCGATCATGAGATCGCCGAAGCGGTGGGCTATGCCGACAAGATCATCTTCAACTCCATCGGCCAGCTGGAGCGGTTCGACACCCAGTCGGCCAGCATTGCGCGCGGGTTGCGGCTGAACCCGCGCTTTTCCACCAGCGGTTTCGATCTGGCCGATCCGGCCCGCCCGTTCAGCCGCCTTGGCGAATGGGATGCCACGAAAATCGAGCGGGTGATGGACCGGATTTCCGGCTTCATGATCCACTACAACTGCGAGAATGACGATTTCGATCTGTTCGACAGCCAGCTGACCCGCATCGAGGATGAATTCGGCGCACTCCTGTCGCGGCTGCAATGGGTGAGCCTTGGCGGCGGCATCCATTTCACCGGGATCGGCTATCCGGTGGCAAAACTTGCCGCCCGGCTGAAAGCCTTCTCCGAACGCTTCGGCGTGCAGGTCTATCTGGAGCCGGGCGAGGCGGCGATCACCGGGGCGGCCAGCCTTGAGGTGACGGTGCTGGACGTGCTGAACAACGGCAAGGATCTGGCCGTGGTCGATGCCTCGGTCGAGGCGCATATGCTCGATCTGCTGATCTATCGCACCTCGGGCAAGATCGAGACCACCGGCGATCACCCGGTGATGATCTGTGGCAAATCCTGCCTTGCCGGTGATGTGTTCGGCGAATTCAACTTCCCCGCGCCGCTGCAGGTGGGCGACCGCCTGAGCATCGCCGATGCGGCGGGCTATACGATGGTCAAGAAAAACTGGTTCAACGGGGTGAAGATGCCGGGCATCGTCATCAAGGAGCTGGACGGGTCGATGACCGTCGCACGTGAATTCGGCTATGCCGATTTTGAAGGCAACCTTGGGTAACCCGAGGCTGCCCCCTTCCCTCTGTCCTTAAAGGAGACGGTTCGAAGTGAAACGGAATGTTCTGATCATCGGCGCGGGCGGGGTTGCCCAGGTGGTGGCACACAAGGCTGCGCAGCATAACGATCGGCTTGGCAATCTGCATATCGCCAGCCGCACCGTATCCAAGGCGCAAGCGATCATCGACAGCGTGCATGAAAAACGCGCGATGAAGGTGCCCGGCGTGTTTGACGCCCATGCGCTGGACGCGATGGACACCGCCGCCGTGGTCGCGCTGATCAAGGCCACCGGCTGCCAGATCGTGATCAACGTCGGCTCGCCTTTCGTGAACATGACGGTGCTGGATGCGTGCATCGAGGCCGGTGTGGCCTATATGGATACAGCCATCCACGAAGACCCTGCACAGATCTGCGAAGCACCGCCGTGGTATGGCAACTACGAATGGAAACGGCGTGAGGCCTGCCGCGCGGCGGGTGTCACCGCGATTCTGGGTGTTGGCTTCGATCCCGGCGTGGTCAATGCCTATGCCCGCGTGGCCGAAGGTTTGATGGATACGATCGAGTCGATCGACATCGTGGATATCAACGCCGGATCGCATGGCAAATGGTTCTCCACCAACTTTGACCCGGAAATCAACTTCCGCGAATTCACCGGCACGGTGTATTCTTGGCAAAACGGGGCCTGGCAAACGAACACCATGTTCGAGGTCGGCAAAACCTGGGATATGCCTGTGGTGGGCGAGCAAAAGGCCTATCTGACCGGCCATGACGAGGTGCATTCGCTGTCGGCCCGCTATCCGCAGGCAGATGTGCGGTTCTGGATGGGCTTTGGCGACCATTACATCAACGTCTTTACCGTGCTGAAAAACCTTGGCCTTTTGTCCGAAAAGCCGGTGACCACCGCCGAGGGGCTGGAGGTCATTCCGCTGAAAGTGGTGAAGGCGGTGCTGCCCGACCCGGCCAGCCTTGCCCCCGACTATACCGGCAAGACCTGCATCGGTGACTTTGTGAAAGGCACCAAGGACGGCAAGCCGGTCGAGGTGCTGATCTACAACGTCGCCGACCACAAGGACGCCTATGAAGAGGTCGGCTCGCAGGGCATCAGCTATACCGCAGGCGTGCCGCCCGTGGCAGCCGCGCTGCTGATTGCGGGTGGTGTCTGGGATGTGGGCACGATGGCCAATGTCGAAGACATGGACCCAGCCCCGTTCATCAACCTGCTCAACGACATCGGACTGCCGACGCGGATCAAGGATGCCGCTGGCGACCGGCTGCTAGCGTTCTGAGCAGCGGCCCGGCGCTAGCGAGACGGGACAGCCTGCCCCATCAACCGCGCATAAAGAATGATCTCGGGGCGGTATTCAAAGTGCATCCCGTCGAAATGGTGCCACTTACCGCCCCAGATGAAACCATGACGCTCAAACACCTGCACCACATCCTGCGGGATGCGGTTGTCGTAAGCCCCGGCATCGCCCTCAGCCCGTCCCGACCAGCGCCAATAGCCGCCCAGATCGGCGTTCAGGTCAAAGGCGATGCCATAGCTGTGCGCTGACATTCGCGTGGTGCCCGCGATCCTGCGCCAGTTGAAACTGCCGCCCACGTTGCGGAACGCAGCACCCCAGTCGCTCGACAAAGCCTCTACCGCTACCAGCGCCGCCCGCATCTGACAGGCCGCGCCCTGCTGCTCCGAGATCAGGAAACTTGCCTTGGCCTTACCGCTGATCGCGACCTTTTTCAGATGGGCGCCCACCGCCGGTTCACTGCCGCCATACAGCGCGGCAAACAAGGCCTCCACCCGCGCGCGGCCCGGGTCGTGCCAGGGCACCTCACGCGCGGTCAGGTCAAATGCCAGCGGGTAGACATCATGAAACTGCTCGCGCAGCGACGGGTCTGCCAGCCGCGCCGCAGGCGCGCGGCCCATGTCCTGCCCCATCGGGATCAGGCTGCCATCGGCCAGCCGCACCCCCGCCGCATCCGCATGCAGCGCCGGATAGGCCCCCCGCAGGGCAGTGACCACCGGGTCACCGCCCTGCGGCAGCGGCAGCGTCAGGAAATCAACCGGCGTGCAATCCGCCGCCCAGACCGGCGCCGCCATCAGCCCGGCAAGAAACAGCGCTTGGCGCAGGTGCCTCAGCACCCTTGCGCCTTTTCCTGTGCCTTGATCGTATCCACCATGGATTTTTCGGCAGCGCTCAGGTTTGGCGAAGATGTGTAGCATTGCGAATTGTCGAACCATTTCTGGCCCTCCGCCGAGGTGAAGCAAAAGCCGCGCGACGCAAAAACCGCATTGCGGGCGTACCACAGATCAAAACAGCTCTGCCCGGTGGTGGTGACCGGCGGTTGCGGAACATCGGTCGGGCTTGATGCGGCCGCAGGCTGGTTTCCCACGGCATCCGCCAGATAGGCCCCATAAACCCAGCCCACCACATTGCGCCAAACTACATTGCACCAGCCATAGGGATCGCCCGCGTTGAAATCGCAGGTGCTGACCCAGATTTCATAAGCCTCGGACGGCAGCTCCGATACCGGATTGTAATGATCAGCGGGGCCCGCCAGCACCGGAATCCAGGTGCCTGCGGCAAAACCCGTGGCGCGGTAGATACCCTGATAGACCGAAAACTCCGGGCCGGCGAAATCCGCGCGCAGATACCCCTGAAAGGCATAACCACGCATGCAGCCATAGACCACTTCGCACCAGCCGTTCGCACAGCCAACCGCATGCGCCCCCGCAGCGTTGAAGGCCAGCTCTCCGATCTCGGGGGTGCCGGAGCCCGGCCCCTGACGCAAGGACAGGGTGTCATCCGCCGTGATCCCGGTGACGGATATGGCCCCGTTCAGCGGCGCGCAGCTGCCGGTATAGTCATGCGTCGGCGGCGGGCGCTGCGCGGTCGGCCTTTGCTGCACCGGCGGCGGCGGTGCCGGCGGCGGGCGCAGGGCGGCCAGACGCTCCTGCGCCCGGGTCGCATTGTCGCCCTGCGGATAGGCGGCAAGAAAGGCCTCATACCCTTCGGCGGTATCGGCTGCCTGCGTCGCCGTCCAGCTCGTTTCCTCGCGCAGTTGCGCAACCAGACGCTGCGCATCGGGCACCCGGAGGTGGTCGGGATAGCGGCGCATAAAGTCTTCCAGCCCGGCCAGATCCCGCCGGGCCGAGGCCTGAATATAGATCAGCAGCGGGTCTTCGGCCGGTGGAGCCGGTTCAACCACAGGGGCAGGTGGTGGCACAGGCACAGGCGACGACGCCGAAGACGCCCCGACCAGATAGATATCCTCATCCGGCAGTTGCGCATATTCGATCGGCACCTGCCTGCCGCCCGATTTTTCCCGCACCTTGGCACGCACCGCGCGGAACAGCCGGTTCACCTCCATCCCCGGCAGGTCGATGGTTTCCAAAAGCGCCTCGGTATAGGGGCTGTGTCTGGTGTCACCATCATCCGCCGTGCGCCCCGCCTCGGCCGCAAAGGAAATGATCAGCCCGCGTTCGCCATCCACCGGCACAGGGCTCAGGCCGCGCCTCACCGCGCGGGTGCCATCCTTGCGCTGCATCGAATTGGCAAAGGGGTTGTCACGGCAGGCATCCAGCAGCACCATGCCCAGCTTTTTCGCGCCCCGCACCGATTCCAGCACCTGCTCGAGCGGGATCGTTTCAAACTGCGCGGTGGATTCCGACCGCATCCTGGCATCAACCGGGATCAGATAATTCTGCCCGGCCATTTCAATCCCATGCCCGGCATAGAACACCATGGCGATATCGGCATGCAGCGCCGCTTCGGAAAACTCGCCCAGCGCAACCCGGAAAGACTGACCATCCAGATCCTCATGCAGCATCACGGTGAACTGCATCGAGGTCAGCTTTTCAGCCAGCGCGCGCGCATCATTGCGCGGATTGGCCAGCGCGGTGGCGTTGCTATAGGCGGAGTTGCCGATCACCAGCGCCACGCGCTTTTCGGCCAGCGCCGGAGTCAGACCAGACAGCAGGATGACAACAACGACCAGAACCCGCCGCAACGCACTAAGACTGCTCATCTCAGGCCCTCCCCGTCTGCGCCCCCTGCCTCCATCCTGCCCGTCACCACCGCGTCACGCAAGCCGCTGCCTAGCCTTCGGTGAACAACCCGATGCGCCCGAACTGGCAGTCGGTATCAGCACTTGCGGCCTGCACCTCGGACATCGGCGGCACCGGGCCGCCGTTTACCGCCCGCAGCAGCGCGTGCAGGCTCAAAGGCGGGCGACGGCACCAGATCACCACAAGCTGATCCTCGCCCGTGGGGGGCGAGACGGAAAACCGCAACTGCAAGCCGGCATCGGCGGGCGCATCCTCGCGAAAGCTGGGCGGGTACAAGCCGTATTGCACCGTCCCGTCCGAGGTGACGTTGAACAGCGTCAGAAAGTTCAGGTCCAGCGCGGGGGGCGGAAAATCAAACCCCACCGTGGCCCCGATCGGTTGCCGCGCCGCCGACTGGTGCGGGCGCAGCACAACCGGCGGCAGGGTCGGTTCCTTGGCCTCGTTCAGATCCAGCAGAAAGCGGGCGCGTTCGATCTGCGCCCGGGCATCGCCCGTGATCACCGTCACCCGATCGCCCTGACCGTTGTAGACGGCCCAACCACCCTGCACCTGCTCGAACATCACCGCGTGCCCCACATCAACCAGACGGCAGCCAGGGCATTGCCCGCCCTCCAGCCCCGGCGGCGGCGCGCCCACCACCCGCACCGGCAGACCGGGCGGCACCGGCGCGGGCGGCGGCGGCACCTCGCCCTGCAGGTTCAGCATCACCGAAGGGTCGCCGCGCGGCAGGAACCGGGGCTGCTGGTTCTGGTCCATGTGGGTAAACACCCGGTCACCGACATAGGCCGCCATCTCCAGCCGGGTGATCACCCCGTCGCCGTTCATGTCGGCCTCGCCCTCGATCGCCTTGGCAAAGAACCACGACAGCGCACCATGCGGCACCCCGTCAAAGGCGGTTTCCTGCACCAGTCGGTCATCAGTGGCGGTGGCAAGGATCTGCGTCACATGCGGCAGATCCGGCGCCCCGCTTTCGCCCTGCCCGCCCGGCAACTCGGTTGGCAAGGGGTCTATCGGGATATCCCAGATCCCGCCCGACCGGGTCAGCCCGCCCGCACGCGGGTTCACGCTGCGCTCCAGCCCACCAGAGTGGCAACTGTCCATCACCCAGACCACCTGCAGATGCGGCACCGATTGCAGCATCACGTAAAGCTGATCATCGGTCAGACGCCCTATGCGCGGGTTGGCCGGGTCGAAATCGGCAAACATCAGGGTTTCGTCCAGCCCGTCCACCTCGTCGAACGGTTCCGACACCTCGCGCTCCTGCCCGCCATGCCCCGCAAATGTCACGAACACCCGGTCGCCCGCCACCGCCTGTGTCGTCACCTCGCGCCACGCCGCCTCGAAGGCGGCCACGGTTGCGGCGTGATCCAGCAACAGCCGGTTGTCAGGCAGATCCACCCCCACCTTGCGCAGCGCGGCGGCGATCACCTTTGCATCATTGGTCGCCCCTTGCAGGTCGAAATGCCCGCCGCCGGGTCGATCCGGGTCAAAGGGTTCAAAATGGATGTAATCGTCGATGCCGACGACGATGGCCCAGTCGCGCGCGGCGGCCGGTGCTGCAAGCAGCAGCCCGGCCAGCGCCACCGCAAGGATGCGCTCAATGGCCAAAAGCGATCTCCACCCGCCGGGCGATCGTGCGCAACTCGTCCAGAGAGTAGATCGCGGCATCGGTATAAAGCGGCGGCTCGCTCTCGCCCTTGCCGATGATCTCGATTTTCGCATAGACGCCATCGCTGAGCAAAAAGTCACGCAGACTGGTCGCCCGGCGCAACGACAGGTCAAGGTTGTAATAGGCATCGCCCACATCATCGGTATGGCCGGTGATGATCAGGCGCGGCACTTTCTGGACCCTCAGGAATTCGGAAAGCCGCTGTGCCTCTCTCACCCCGGCAGCATCCAGCCGGTCGCTGTCAAAGCCAAAGCGGATCGGCAGAAACACCGAATCCACCTTTTTCGCCGCCTCGGTCAGCACGTTAAGCTGTCCCGCAGGCGGGGTGTAGACCGGGGCCGCCGCATAGTCCTGCGCGGCAGGTGCCACGTAGTCTGCCGGAGGCGCCACATACTCCGCCGGAGGCGCCACGTAGTCTGCCGGAGGGGCCACGTAGTCTGCCGGAGGCGCCACGTAGTCTGCCGGAGGCGCCACGTAGTCTGCCGGAGGGGCAACATATTCCGCTGCGGGGGCCGCATACCCGGCTGCAGGTGCGGCGTCCGGTTTGGCCGCCGCCTCCACCGCCAGGCCGCGCTGCATCACCGTCATCACACCCGCCGCGCCGCCGCCCCGAGTGAGCGTGCTTTCCATGCTGCCCGCCAGCATCATGTTTTCCTGCGCCAGCGCCACCAGCCTTTCGGCCACCGGCACCAGCTGTTCGCTTTGCGTGGTCTGGCCCGGATCGCCCAGAGTATCCAGCGCGGCATTGTACATCTTTGCCGCCTCGGCCCGGTTGCCGCGTTTGGCGGCGATGTCGCCGCGCACCGCCTGCACCGCCCAATGCACGCCGGGGGCTTGCAACACGATCTCTTCAGCCGCATCCGTATTGCCCGCAGCCAGCGCCCCTTGCGCCGCCCGCGCCACCAGCGCCGAGGTCTGCGAGCGCGCTGCGCGGAACCGGGCTTCATCGCAGCCTGCGGGCTGCACCGCGTTCCAGGCGGCGACAATCTGCCCGACATCGGGGCCAGAGGCGGCCACCTGCAGCGCCGTCAGCGCGTCCTCGCAGGCAGCAGCCTGCGCCGCCCCCGGCAGGGCAAGGGCGAAGACCGCCCCTGCCAGTGTCATCCGCCATGCGGCGTGATGGTTTTCTTGCTGGGTCATGATCATCTTCCTCCGCTCACGGGCGCACATTGAAGGTGACAACATTGGTTGCACTCTGACCGTTGTCGCGGGCCACCGTCTCGGTCCGCTCGATCACAAGACCGCGCGACAGCGGCTGGAACCTTTCCTTCGCGTAGTCGACCGCGCCCTGCCCGCTGATCCGCTTGTCGCCAAGCCCACCCTCGCGGCAGAAGGCCACCATTGTCTCACCCTTGCCCGGCGTGTCAAAGCGCAGCTGCATGCCCGACCCCGGATAGGGGATGCGCCGGGTCTCGCCCGCCTCCAGGAAGGCGGGGCCAAGCACTTCGGGCGGCAGTTCCTCTACCGTCTTGGTCTCCTCGACATAAAGGATCTGCAATTCGCAGCGCCGGTTCGCTGTCACGTCGAATTCCAGCAGGTCGTTCACCTTGACCTCGACGTAAGGCACCGACAGTTGCAGGATCAGCGGATCGCTGGGGGCCACCACCGGCACATAGGGTTGCAGCGTGGCCTCGGGCTGCGGCTGATAGGGGGCCTGCTCCTTTTGCGCGGCCACCTCATAGGCGGTGCTGGCGACGGCGACAAAATCCGCC
The DNA here is from genome assembly GCA_046296515.1 of Paracoccaceae bacterium. GTDB lineage: Bacteria > Pseudomonadota > Alphaproteobacteria > Rhodobacterales > Rhodobacteraceae > Pseudotabrizicola. The sequence continues at coordinate 39,551 of JBKBKR010000002.1, forward strand.
ACCGGCTGCGGGGCATAGGCCGCCACACCGCGATAATCATAAGGGCGCAGGTCGGTGAGGCGCGGCAACAGATCGGCGTAAACCGCCTCCAGTTCCGCCCGGCGCACGTGCAGCCCGTCATCCACGCGCTGCACCCATTGCTGCACGATCTGCATGATATTCGGGTCGCCCACCTCGCGGATACGGGCGCGGAACTCGTCCTCGGTCAGGAAGAATGTCCGCGCCACCTGTACCAGATCAAGGTTGTTGAACTGGATGTCCGACAGATAGGTGACAATCTCGCCACCCCCAGCCCGTTCCGGCGCGCGCATCGACACATTGACGCCTGCCGCCGATTTCTCGGTCACGCCCAACTCTTCCAGCGCGGCCAGAAACGCCTTTGTATCCTGCGCATACCAGGTGTCCAACTCTTCATTCGGCACATACATTTCCAGCAGGATCTCGCGCTGGTCGCGGGTGTAGCTGTTGCTCGACTCGATGAACCGGCGCACCTGATCGGCTTTGCGGATCATCCCGTTCTCGTGGCAATCAAAGCAGGAGCGGGCATTCACCACCTCTACCCCCTTGCCGATCGGCTTGTTGCGGAACGACACGATCGAGGTCGGACCGACCAGCAGACGCTCGCCAAGGTTGGTGGACAGGTAATACCCCTGCAACCCGTTGGCGAGGCTGAAGATCATCTCGCCGCCATCATGTTCGAACGCCGCCGTGCCGGATGGCGTGTGCGACATCTCGCGCGGGCCATCGGGATGCTGAAGCAAGGATTGCTCGCCCGAGCTTCCGGCAAAGTCATAGGATTTCCAGTAATACCCGCCGCGCGGAAGGTCGTGCCGTTCCAGCATCCGGTTGTGATCGGACACGCCCGACGCCCCTTCCAGCATGCCCGCGCGGATCACCTCGCCGGACTGGATGTTGCGGTCCACATCCACGCCCATCCGCTGTTCCAGAATACGGATATCCCCGGGCAGACGCAGGAACATGTCGTAATAGGGGGCCTCGGACGCGACATGGGTGAACCAGCTGGCCCCCAGAAGCGGCACCGGGGCGCCGGTGCCATCGGCCAGCACGCGCAGCAAGCTGTCCGATGTCGGGTCCATCGCATAGGGGTAGACCCGCGCCAGATCGGCCCAGCTTTCCGCTGTGAACCCGGCCTCGACCGCCCCTTGGGTAAAGGCCCCGGTGGAGATTGCGGCCCAGTCCTCTTCGGTCCAGCCGTAATCGCGGATATCAATCCGCACCAGCGCACCATCGGTGCCATCCACGGGCGTTACCTTGGCCAGACGCGCGGCCCGGCTGATCGAGTTGATGAACTTGTTCAGCCCGGCATGCAGAAACGCCATCGGGTTGCGCTTCATCCCGTCAGCGGTGCAGTCGAGGTCCGGCAGTTCAGTATCGGCAAAGCTGAAATAGCGGGCAAAGCGGCGGTCGCGGTCATTCATCTTTTGCAGATCGGCCACCCCGGCCATCATCAGCTGGGTGAAATCCCCGCCGACAAAGCGCGGCAGGGTCACATCGGGGTTGGGCCGCGCCGGGTTCACCGCGACAGGCTCCGAGGAGACCGGGGCGGCGGCCACCGGGGCCGGGGCGGCGGGCTTCACCTCGCCCAGGGCCACGATCCAGGCCTTGATTGCATCCAGCTCCGCCGGGGTCAGCTTGGTGCCCAAGGGCATCCGGTTCAGCGCGATCGAGGCATAGACCGGCGACTTGTCCGGATCGCCCGGCGTCACCGCCGCCTTGTCCATCGCCATATTGGCAATGTCATGCATCGGGAAAGTGCGGTCATTGCGCTGCCCCGGCCCGTGGCACGTGCGGCAATGCTGATCCATCACCCGGTCGGCGGCCCGTTCTATTTCGACCGGCACTCCGGCCACTGCGGCCACCGGAGCCTCAGCGGCGGGTGCCGCCACGAGCACAGGCGCATCGACCGGCATTTCGCAAGCCGCCTGCACCACCTGCATCAACCCCTGCGATCCGGTCTCATTCGCCAACGCCATCATATCCATCGGCGGCGGTCCTGTCGGCACATCGGTCACTGTCGCCGCCCCCGCCACCTCCGCCACCTGCACCAGTTGCGGTGCGGCCTGCGGCAGGGTGGAGACATCCAGCGGCTTGCCGGTCAGAAAAGCATAGATCGCGGCGCGGTCCTCAAGGCTCAGCTTGGCGGTCTGCTCCGCCACACGCCGCATCGACCCCGCCGCCAAAGGCCGCCCGTTGAGCTTTTTGCCCTCGGCCAACACCCCGTTGACAAAGGCCTCCGGCCCGGTCTTTTCCAGACGCGCGCCGGTGATATCGGGGGAGTAGTCGCCAAAGAACCCGAGGAACCCGCTATAGGCCTTTGTGGTATCAACAGAAAACCCGTCGCGCGGGCTGTGACATTCGCCGCAATGGCCCAGCGCCTCGACCAGATATTCGCCGCGCGCCAGTTGCGGATCGGCAGGTTTGGTCAGCGCTGCGCGGTCGCTGTTCATCAGCTGCAACGCCTTGTCCGACAGCAGGTTCACCGCATGCGGCTTCGATGGCAGATCGCTCGCTTCCATCGTGCCCAGATAGGCGCGGATATCCAGCGCATCCTCGGGCTTCATCCGCGCATAGGCGGCATAGGGGAAAAACACCCCGTAATACTGCCGCCCCGAAGGTGACACCCCGCGCAAGAGCGCGTTGAGGAACTGCGCATCGGACCAGCTTCCGATCCCGGCAACCGGATCATGGGTGATGTTGGGCGCGTAAACCGTGCCCAGCCGGTTTTCAAACCCGCGCCCACCGGCAAGGGTCATCATATCGCCCTCGATCGAATGGCAGGTGGCGCAGCCGGCGGCGTTGTAAAGCTCTTTCCCGCGCACCGGATCGGGCGTGTGACTGGCAAAATCGCCATCCTTGAACTCGGGCAACCCCGCCGCTGCTCCACCAGTCATCACCAGAAGCGCCAAAGCCGCCAGTGTCGTCGTCTTGGTCTTCATCCGGGCCATGATTGCCTCCATGAGAAGTTCAACGAAATTCGAAACGCTCGAAATGCACCGACCGGGGCGCGTTCCCGGCGGCCTTCAGATCCTTGATCAGCCCGTCACGCATCGGGCCCGGGCCGCAAAACCACAGACTGGCCTGCCCGATCCCGAACGGCAGGTAGCTGACCAGCTTGCCCGCATCAAAGCGGCCATCCGTATCCGACATATGCAGCTTCAGCGTGAACCCCGGCACCCGCTCCGCCGCCGCGCGCAAACGGTCCAGCGCCACGCCCTCGGCCTCATTGCGCACGCAATAGATCAGCACGATCTGCTCGGCATCGCCGGGTTTCAGATGGTCGGCCCAGGCCAGAAACGGCGTGATGCCGATGCCCGCCGCAACCCAGACCTGTTTCGGCCCGCCACGATGATGGTGGAACCGGCCATAGCCCCCCTCCACCCGCGCGGTATCGCCGACCGCGATCACATTGCGCAGATGCCTCGTGTAATCCCCAAGCCCCCGGATCGAGAACTGGATGCCCCCGCCGGGCCGCACCTGCGACACGGTAAAGGGATGCGGCTCGCCCAAGCCCTTTGACGAGAAATGCACAAAGGCAAAGCTGCCGGGCCGCACCTTCAGCCCCCGGCCCACTGGCTCCAGATCGACAATCGTGGCGGCAGCGTGTTTGTCCACGGCGGCGACACGATAGGTGTGGCGGCGATAGAGGAACCCGAACTGCGACCACAAAAACGCCGCCGTCCCCGCCAGCGCGGCGATGTTCAGCCAGACCGAAAGCAAGGCGTTGCCATCAAACGGGGCCTTGACGAAAGACTGGTGGAACGCCAGCGCCACGAACACCAGCCCCAGCAGCCGGTGCGACCAGCGCCAGATGCCATAGGGAATTTCCCATGTGATCTTGGGCATCCTCGGAACGCGCTTGAAAAAGCTGATCAGCACCAGCACCACCAGCACGATGAAAGCCACCTCGGCCACATCCACCGCCAGCTTGCTGATCGCAGCGGTCACCTCCAGCCCGTCGGTGGAAATCTTGATCTGCTGGTGCAGGAAGGCGGCGGTCAGGATGATCATCCCGGTCCATTTGTGAACCCAGTACACCTGATCCAGCCCGCCGAACACCGCATCCATTCCCGGCAGCCGCGCAGCCAGAACAAGGTTGAGCGCCATCAGCGTAAACGCCACCGCGCCCAGCGCGATCACCGGCCAAGTCTTTCCCGGCAGGTGGCCCGCCGCTGCATAAGCCAGACTCACGGGCATCAGGATGCCCAGCACAAAAAAGTTGATCTTGCCAATCAAAGCATACAATCCAGTCCGGGCGTCAAAATCAGGATCATTGCACCCTCCCCATTGTCTTTGGACAAGCTTCCCCTAAGTAAACGATTCTTAGAAGTAGCGAATTCACTACCGTGAAAGGATTCGCACGACCGGCCGCGATGGCCCGACAGAGGCCAAGATGGCGGATTGCGCAGCGCATGTGGGATCGGCCGATCGCACAAGGGCGATGAGACTCATCGGGCGACCGCGACTGTCATTCCGTGATGCCGCACGACGCGGAACAGCAGGCACCTCCGTGTGATGCCGCGTGCGGCGCAGGCGCAAGGCAGGACCATTCCCATGAAGGGCTATGATCCATAGCCCATTTCTGGCAAAATTCAGGAAAGTGGTGAGCCGGACAGGATTCGAACCTGTGACCCGCTGATTAAAAGTCAGCTGCTCTACCAACTGAGCTACCGGCCCACAACTGGTGGGCTGATTACGGTCAGTGGCGGGTGGGGTCAAGGGCAAAAGATGCAGGCTCTGGCAAATATGCCGGATCGGGCGTATATGCTGGCGAATGGACCAGATGACCCCGCCAGATGGCCTGCCCTTCATGAAAATGCACGGTGCAGGCAATGACTTCGTTGTGATCGACTCGCGCGGGCGCGCGGGCGCGGTGACGACGCCTGCGCTGGCGCGGGCGCTGGGGGATCGCAATCGCGGTGTGGGCTTTGACCAGCTTGCCGAGATCCGGGATGGCGCGGCGGGGGCAGATTTCACGCTGGACTTCTGGAACAGCGACGGCAGCCGCGCCGGGGCCTGCGGCAACGCCACGCGCTGTGTGTCTGATCTTGTGATGCGCGGGCTGGGGCAGGATGCGGTGACGCTGATCACCGAGCGCGGAACGCTCTCGGCTGTGCGCCTGCCCGATGGCCGGGTCTCGGTCAATATGGGCGCGCCGCAGCTGGACTGGCAATCGGTGCCTGTCGCGCGCGACGTTGATCCGATACATCTGCCCCTGCCCGGTGATCCGGTGGCGGTTGGCATGGGCAACCCGCATTGCGTGCTGTTTGTTGAAGACGCCGAAGCGGTGGATCTGCCAATCCTTGGCCCGCGCTACGAGCATGACCCGCTGTTCCCCCAGCGCACAAACGTTGAATTTGCCTCGCTCACCGGCCCCGACCATCTGCGGATGCGGGTGTGGGAGCGTGGCACCGGCATCACCCTGGCCTGCGGTTCCGGGGCCTGCGCAACGGCCGTTGCTGCCCATCTGCGCGGGCTGACCGGGCGACGGGTGGTGCTCGACCTTGACGGTGGCGTTCTGGAGGTGGACTGGCGCGACGACGGCGTCTGGCTGACCGGCCCGGTGGCGCATGTGTTTGACGGCTGGCTCACGCCGGAATTTCTGGCCGCCCACCCATGAGCGCGCCCGTCTTCTCCCCCCCCGTCTTCGCCACGCACGGCTGTCGCCTCAATGCCTATGAGTCCGAGGCAATGCGCGAACTTGCCGAAGCCGCCGGGCTGCGGGGCGCGGTGATCGTCAACACCTGCGCCGTGACCGCCGAGGCGGTGCGCAAAGCCAAGCAGGAAATCCGCCGCCTGTCGCGCGAAAACCCCGGCGCTCCGGTGATCGTCACCGGCTGCGCCGCCCAGACCGAACCCGAAACCTTTGCCGCCATGGCCGAGGTCACCCGGGTGATCGGCAACCACGAAAAGATGCAAGCCGAGACCTGGGCCGGGCTGGCGGGCCCCGACTTCGTGGGGCAAACCGAAAAGGTGCAGGTCGATGACATCATGTCGGTGCGCGAAACCGCCGGGCACCTGATCGACGGTTTCGGCCGCCACCGCGCCTATGTGCAAGTGCAGAACGGCTGTGACCACCGCTGCACCTTCTGCATCATCCCTTACGGTCGCGGCAATTCACGCTCGGTCCCTGCTGGCGTGGTGATTGACCAGATCAAGCGGCTGGTCGACAAGGGCTTCAACGAGGTGGTGCTGACCGGCGTTGACCTTACCTCATGGGGCGCAGATCTGCCCGGCCTGCCGCGCCTGGGCGATCTGGTGATGCGCATCCTGCGGCTGGTGCCCGACCTGCCCCGCCTGAGGATCTCGTCGATCGACTCTATCGAGGCCGATGACAACCTGATGCTGGCCATCGCAACCGAACCGCGCCTGATGCCGCACCTGCACCTGTCCTTGCAGGCGGGCGATGACATGATCCTGAAACGGATGAAGCGCCGCCACCTGCGCGACGAAGCGATCCGGTTCTGCGAGGACGCCCGCCGCCTGCGCCCGGACCTCGTGTTCGGCGCCGATATCATCGCGGGCTTTCCGACCGAGACCGAAGCGATGTTCGAGGGCAGCCTGAAGCTGGTTGACGACTGCGGGTTGACCTTCCTGCACGTCTTCCCCTTCAGCCCGCGCAAGGGCACCCCCGCCGCCCGCATGCCGCAGTTGAAGGGCCCCGAGATCAAGGCCCGCGCCGCGCAGCTGCGCGCCAAGGGCGAGGCTGCTTTGACCCGGCACCTGCAAGCGCAGGTCGGCCAGACCCACCGCATCCTGATGGAAGGCCCGCGCATGGGCCGGACCGAGCAGTTCACCGAAGTGGATTTCACGGGGGATCAGCCCGAGGGACAGATCATCACGGCGCGGATCGAGGGGTTCGGTGCCGCGCGCCTGACCGCGCGCGCGGTGAGGGCGTCGGAGCCTCCGGCGGGAGTATTTGGCAAGCAGCAATCGGCGGCGGGGTGACTGTCGCCTGCCCGGCGCAATGGCCGGACAGGCAGATACGGCTTTAGCTGACCGCGAACTGCTCGGCGGCCCGCACGTGCTCTGCCACGGGCAGGGCGGTGGCATAGGCCATCATCAGCGGTCCGGTGCCCTTGGCATCATCGCTGACCAGTTTCTCGGTCAGGTAATATTCCGGGCTGCCGTCGCGGTAGGTGCCGGAAAACCCGCCCAGACCGGCGACATGACAGATGCCGGTGAACTGCACCTGCTGGCCATCGGCTTGCAGATGGCCGTGCAGAAAGCCCATCGCCCGGTCGCGCGACGTCGCAAGATCAGGCACTGCCATGTCCTGCGCATGTGCCGCGCCGAAGGCGTAGGCAAACATCGCCGTGGCCGAGCTTTCGGTGTAATTACCCGGTAGATCAGGCATGTTGATCACCTGCAGCCAGCCGCCATCAACGGCCTGCAAGCCGATCAGTCTGGCCAGCAGCGTCTGGGTGGGGGCCATCAAGCCGGCGCGGTCAAATTCCTCGGCGCCCACCAGTGCCGCACAATCGACCAGCGCCATCGCCTGCCAGCCGAGCGCCCGCGCCCAGACGCTCGCCGACCGGCCCGACCCTTCGTCGGCCCATTCCTGCACCCGGGCCGCATCATGGCCATGGGCATAGAGCCCGTCGCTGCGTAGGGTCAGCTCCAGCGCGGTGCGCAGCTGCGCCAATGCGTCCTGCACCAGATCGGGCGCAGCAGTCGCCTGCCCGTATTCGATCTGGAACGGCAGGCCCATATAAAGCCCGTCCAGCCAGACCTGATGCGGATAGCGCAGCTTGTGCCAGTAATTTCCACTTTCCGTGCGCGGATGCGTCGCCAGCTGCCGCGCCAGCAGCGCCGCCGCCCGCATCCAGCGCGGATCGCCGGTCCAGCGGTCCAGCGCGAACAGCACCCGGCCGGACAGGATGTTGTCGATGTTGTACTCATCAATGCGATACCCGGCGAGCGTGCCATCCGCCGCCACCTGTGGCCCCGCCAGCCGCAGCAGGTGCTCGCGCCAGCGCGCCTCGCCGGTCGCCTCGTGCAAGAGCAGCAGCCCGCGATAGATGCAGCCATCTTCATAGCACCAGGCTCCGTCCTTATAGGGCTGGTAGCGTGACGCGAAGGCGTCGAAATAGTCTAGCATGGGGTAAACTCCTTCACGGTCAGCGTGCCGCGCGCAAGATGCTCTGGCGCGTCAATCTCGCAATGTTCAGTCAGCACCCCAGCCCCGCACACCGCGATCAGCCCGTCCGCCATCAGCGGCAGCGCAGGTTTGGCTTCGGCAAAGCTGACGGTGGCATCGCTGATCCTCACCCCCCGCACCGGAGATTCCGGCAGGCCGAGGCAGGCGGCAAAGGCCAGCCGCACGCCGCGCGCGTCGATCCGGTCAAGCGTGATGCTGTGGACGGTGGGGGTAAGGTCGGTCACCGGCAGCGCCGCGCGCGACTGCACCGCCTCTGAATGGCCGTCATGGTCGCAGAAATAGTGCATGTTGATCGCCAGCACGGTATCGACGCCATCAAAGCTGACATCCGACAGGTGGATATCCGACACCACACCGCCGCGCCCGCGCCTTGTCTTGATCCGCAGCCCGCGATCGGTGCCCGACATCTCGCATTGCGAGACCCGCACATCCGAGACCCCACCCGACATTTCCGAGCCGATCACCACGCCGCCATGGCCGTCTTCCATCCGGCAGTGACGGATCTGCACATTGCGGGTGGGATGCAGATGCTCCGCCCCGCCCGCATCGCTGCGCTTGCCCGCCTTGATGGCGATGCAATCGTCGCCGGTGGAGAACCGCACGCCCTCGATCACCACACCCTCACAGCTTTCAGGGTTCAGCCCGTCGGTATTCGGGCTGTCGGCGGGGTTCTGGACGGTGATCCCGGTGAATGTGATGTTGCGGCATAGGTACGGGTGGAGTGTCCAGCTGGGGGAATTGGTGAACACCGGGCCAAGGATGGTGACATCCTCGCAGCCGATCAGATGCAGCAGGCGGGCGCGGCGCGCGCCGTTGCGCGTCTCCTTGGCCCAACTCCACCAGTCGCCGCGCGTCCCGCCGCCATCGACAAGGCCGGGGCCGGAGATGGTGATGCCCTGCGCATCAATCGCGGTCAGGATGCCGCGATAGCAGGCATCGGGAAGCCCTTCCCAGCTGCCGCCCTGACCGGCGGTCAGGATCGGGAAACGGCTTCGCTCGGCGGGGGCCAGCAGCGCAGCCCCCTCGGCCAGCCAGATGTGCCGGTGCGACGGGATCAGCAACGGGTCCACCACCCATTCACCGGCAGGAATGATCAGCGTGCCGCCCTCGGGCAACCCGTCCAGCAGGCTCTGCGCCTGCGCGGGGTCATCCAGCGACACCGCACCCGCACAAGGCGGCGTTGAGAACGCCAGCGGCGCAAAGCCCGCCACCTCCAGCAGCAAGGCCGCCCCCGGCGGCAGATCGTGCAGCACGGTGATGGCGCGGTCGGTGGCGCCGCGCCGGTTGACACCCGCGCCGGTCAGGTGCCAGTCCAGCTTGCGCAGCAGGGAATACTGCGCGCCGGGCATGTCAAAGCGCAAGGCCACCGCGCGCGGCGTGACGGCCACCATTTCAATGGATCGCATCGGGTTTTGTCCTTGTGGGGGCCGGGGCGCGCAGGCATGGCGCGCCCCGGCAGATGTCAGGTGTTACTGGAACTGGCGCAGGCCACGGTTGATGTCGTCGATGATGCCTTCGGCGGCATCCTCGGCGCTGATCTGGCCATAGGCGATGTTTTCCAGAACGTCGCGGAACGCCTCACGCACGCGGGGGTGCTCGTTGAACGACGACACCACCGGCCCGGTGCCCGCCAGAACAATGCCGTTCGCTGCGGCCACATTCGGGTTGATCAGATCTTTTTCCGCCAGCCGGTCAAAGGCCACCTTGCTGGCCGGAACGCCGCGCGAATCCGACAGGATCTCGATCGCCTCCGGGTCGTTCAGCAGGCAGTTGATGATCTCTGCCGCCGCTTTGGGGTTCTTGGAATTGCGCGAGATCGAGAACAGCATCGAAGGCTTGCTATAGGTCGCTTCGGTCTGCGCCCCTTGGGTCATCAGCATCTTGACCGGCACCAGCTCCTGCTCTGCGCCCAGCGGGTCGGCGTATTTGGCATAGGCCGAATCCCATTCATAGGTGCCCGCGATCCGGCCATCCGACCAGGGGCGCATCTCGAACAGCTCGATATTGCCCTCGCCCGCCACTTGCTTCCAGTCGCGGATAGCACCCGCCTCGACCAGCGACTGATAGAACTTGATGCCTTCCAGCAGTTCCTCCGCCGTCCAGGCCACCTTGTTGGTAGCCGGGTCGATCAGATCCTTGCCAGTGGCCTGCGTCACAGCCATCGACACCAGGAAAATCGCGTTCAGCCCGGCAGCTTCGAACGGGTAGTAATCCGCCCCCAGCTTTTCGCGCAGCACCGGGGCGGCGGCGATCACCTCTTCCCATGTGGTCGGGACCGAAAGCCCGGCCTTCTCGAAGGTGGTCTTGTTGAACATATAGACCCGCCCGGTGGTTGAAACCGGAATACCGTTCAACACGCCATTCATCTCGCCGCCCGCAAGCTGCGCCTCGGAAAACTGCGACAGATCAATCACATCGGCATGGTCGCGAAGGTTAGCAAAGCCAGAGCCATCGGCCGAGAACAACGGCAGCCAGGGCCAGTTGATCTGCATGATATCGGCCTCGGTCCGCCCGGCGATCTGGGTTGTGATCCGCTCCTGATGGCCGGACCAGCCGGTGAATTCCGCCGCGACCGTGTGGCCAAATTTCGGGCCGCAATAGTTCAGCGCCTCTTGCGTCTGGGCGTGGCGGGCATCGCCTCCCCACCAGGACATGCGCAGGTTTTCTGCCTGTGCGGTGGTGGCCAACAGGCCGGTGGTCAGGATCGTGGTTGCCAGAAGTCTCATTGAATTCCTCCCTCAGTGAGATTGCGACAGCGAGATATTCTCGCCGCTTTGGTCGAAAACGTGGGTCATGCCGGGGTCGAGGGTCAGGCTGACCGCCGCCCCGCGATCCAGACCGGCGTAGTCGGCAGCGGGCAGCACGGCGACCAGCCGTGCATCATCCACCGCCAGATGCAGCACCACTTCGTGCCCCATGAACTCGGCCCCGACGACCTTGCCTTGCAGGCCGGGGCCTTCGTTGATGCCCAGATGCTGTGGGCGGATGCCCAGCGTCACCGTGCCGGAATGTGGCTTCAGCCGCGCCATCAGCTCGCCCGGCAGGGTCACCGATTGCGCCCCCAGATGGAAGGTCGTGCCATCAAGCCGGCCCTCGATCAGGTTCATTTCCGGGCTGCCGATGAAACCGGCGACAAAGGCATTGGCGGGCCGGTCATACAGCGTTTTGGGGTCGGCCACCTGCATGATATGGCCGTCCTTCATCACGCAGATCCGGTCGCCCATCGTCATCGCTTCGGTCTGGTCATGGGTGACGTACACCACGGTCGATGACATGCCTTCGGCCTTCAGCCGCTTGTGCAGATCGGTGATCCGCACCCGCATGGAGGCGCGCAGCTTGGCATCCAGGTTCGACAGCGGCTCGTCGAACAGGAACACCTCCGGCTGCTTGATCAGCGCCCGGCCCAAGGCCACCCGCTGCGCCTGCCCGCCCGACAGCTCTTTCGGCAGCCGGTCCAGCAGCGGCTCGATCTCCAGGATCCGCGCCACTTCCGCCGTCTTGCGCTCGATCTCGGCCTTTGGCGTGCGCATCAGGCGCAGGCCAAAGGACAGGTTCTTGCGCACCTTCATATGCGGGTAAAGCGCGTAGTTCTGGAACACCATCGCAATGCCGCGCTTGCCCGGTTGCAGCCGGTTCACCACCTGATCGCCGATCACGATTTCCCCGCCGGAAATGCTTTCCAGCCCGGCAATCATGCGCAGCGTGGTGGATTTGGCACAGCCCGAGGGCCCCACCAGCACCATGAACTCGCCGTCTTCGACATCCAGGTTGATGCCATGCACCGCCTTGAACGTATTGGCATAGGTTTTCTCAAGGTTGCGGATCTGAAGTCTTGCCATTGGATTATCCTTTCACTCCACCAGCCGAGATGCCTTCGATGAAGTAGCGTTGTGCGATGAAGAACACGATCAGGGCAGGCAGCAGCGCCAGCACCGACATGGCCAGAATGCGGTTCCAGTCAAAGGCTTCGGTCGTGTCGATCGACAGTTTCAGCGCCAGACTGACCGGGAAGCTCTCCACCGATGACAGATAGATCAGCGGCCCGAGGAAATCGTTCATCGTCCACATGAACTGGAACAGCATGACCGAAATCAGCGCCGGCATCAGCATCGGCACCACGATGTAGAACAGCACCTGAAAACTGTTGGCCCCGTCGACCCGCGCCGCCTCTTCCATGTCGCGCGGAATGGCGCGCAGGAACTGCACCAGCATGAACACAAAGAACGCATCCCCGGCAAAGGCCGACGGCACCCAGAGCGGCAGATAGGTATCCAGCCAGCCCATTTCGCGGAACAGGATGTACTGCGGGATACGGGTGACCACGTTGGGCAACAGCAATGTGGCGATCAGGCTGGCAAACAGGATCTTCTTGCCCGGAAACTCGAACCGGGCAAAGCCGTAGGCCACAAAGGCACAGGAAATCGCAGTGAAGATGGTCTTTGGCAGGATGATCAGGAAGGTGTTCCAGAAAAACCGGCCAAAGGTGTAGGGGGTCGAGGTTTCCCAGCCCTTGCGATAGCCGTCCAGCGTCGGCTCCTGCGGGATGAACCCGATCGAGCCGAAAATCTCCGAGTTGGTCTTGAACGATGCGCCCACCAGCCAGAGCAGCGGATACAGCATGATGAAACCGACAACGATCAGCAGCGTATAGCGGACAAAGGTCTGCAACTGCTCGGCGCGGCGGTCTTCGGCCACAAGGACAACCGATTTGGCCGGGATTGCCGCATTCAGCGGCATATGGGTGTTGGCATTGCTCATGGCTCAGCTCCTCTTGTCGCCGGCGTAATAGACCCACTTCTTCGATGACCAGAACGCGGCGACGGTCAGCACCATGATGATGATGAAAAGCACCCATGCGATGGCCGAGGCATAGCCCATGTTGAAGTTCTTGAAGGCCTCGTCGTAAATATACAGCGGCAGCAGATAGGTAGACTTCAGCGGGCCGCCGCCTGTGATGACGTAAGGACCGTTGAACTCCTGAAACGCTTGCACCATCTGCATGATCAGGTTGAAGAAAATCACCGGGGTGATCAGCGGCAGGGTGATGTAGAAGAAGCTGGCCCATTTGCCCGCGCCCTCGATCGACGCGGCTTCATACAGCGATTTGTCCACGGCCTGCAGCGCTGCCAGAAAGATCACCATCGCCGAACCGAACTGCCAGGTCCGCAGCAGTGTGATGGTGAACAGCGCATTCACCGGGTCGCCGAACCAGTTCACCGGGTCCAGCCCGATGGAGGTCAGCACCAGATTGACCAGCCCGGCATCGGCAAAGATATAACGCCACAGCACGGCAATCGCGATCGACCCGCCAAGGATCGACGGCACGTAATAGGCGGTGCGGAAAAACCCGATCGCGCGCAGCTTGTAGTTCAGGATCACCGCGATCAGCAGCGCAAAGGCCAGCTTGAACGGCACGGTCAGGAACACATAGAGCAGCGTCACATTCAGCGACCGCTTGAACGTGCGGTCGGTGGTCAGATCCTTGAAATTCTCCATCCCCGACCAGACCGGCGCATGGATCAGGTTGTAATCGGTAAAGCTCAGATACAGCGATCCCAGGAACGGGACCATTGTGAAAACCAGCAATCCGATGATATAGGGGGCCAGATAGGCAAGCCCCATGTAGCGGCTTTCCATCGCTCACTCCTCCGTAAACTGATGTATGGGCTGACAGCGCTGCCGGGTGCCCGTCAGGCACTGATCGGGCAGAACACGGCCAGACCGGCACGATGCACCGGGATGTGACGGAATGTCGTCAGGAAAGCGCTGCGCGCGCTGAAATCCTGTCATCAAATCGCTCCTCCCTCGATCCGATTGACTGTGCGGGATGGTCTCCGCACTATGTGGTCAACTGATATGCCAGTTTTGGGGGTGTGGAAATTGACGAATCCACAGAAAAAGATGGACGAAACCGAACATATCGAAGACGCGCTGACCCCCGCCAGCGGCGTGCTGGCGGGGATTCCCGTGCGCGCGCTTGACCTTACCCTGACACGCTCGGCGATCCGCATGCGCCATTCGCACAGCTGGCTGATCGACAAGGTGAATACGGTTCATGATCTTGTGATCTGCCTCACGGGCGTGGGCGACTATCTGCTGGACGACGACCACGTGCACCTGACCCCCGGCATGGCCATGCTGATCCCGGCAGGCACCCGCTTTGTCGGGCGCAATCCGGACCCGGACCACATCTATACCGGCCTCGCACAGCATTTCCGTCTGGACCTGTTCGGCACGCATGATCTGTTCGCCCGCATGACCTATCGCCGGGTCGTCACGCTTTCCCGCTGGCAGATGCTTGCGCCCCTTGTGCGCCACTACCGCACCACCGCGCCCGCCAGTTCCACCACGCTGGTGATGCACCATGCCTTCATGGTCATCCTGAACGAATTCATCGAAGATGCCTTCCTGTCGTGGAACACGGCACAGGCCGAGGCGCTGGACAATTCCGAAGGCCTGCCGATGGCGATCACCATGGCCGCGACTCAAATCGCGTCAGACCCGCTGCAACCGGGGCTGGCCGACCGCGTGGTGGCCAATGCCCCCTACAGCGACGTCTATTTCCGCCGCGAATTCCGCCGCCGCCTTGGCGCGACCCCGGCCAAGTATCAGGAATTCCGCCGGATGGAGATCGCGATGCAACTGTTGGAGGCAGGCTACGGCATCACCGAAACCGCGCGCCGGGTCGGCTTCACCGACAGCTACTATTTCTCCCGCCTGTTCAAACGCCACATCGGCATCAGCCCGCGTGGCTGGCAGGAGCAGGTCAGCCAGCGCCGAGATGGCCGCTGGCCGCGCGGGCAAGAAGATGGCGAGGTGATCTATCCCCTGCGCGCCCCGCCCGTCGCGGGCTAGCTCAGCCCACCATCCGGCGCGGCTTGCGGCCCTTTTGCCATCCGGCAACCGCGAACAGCACCACCAGCCCCGCCGCAATCAGCACCGTGTCCAGCACAAAGGACGGCTCCGCCATCGCCTTGACCACCTGCGCACCGTAGGCCAGCACCGTGCTGACCGCAAAGACCGGCAGCGCATGTTGCCCCAGCAGGATCAGCGGCGCCGCCCCCCGGCTTTGTGCGATCCATGTCAGCACGGGCAGCGCGCTCAGCACATAGGCCAGCGCCAGGATATGCAGCAATCGTGGCAAATGGACAAAACTCTTGTCAAACGAGGTGAACAGCGACGGCGCACCCGCATATTCATACAGCACCCACAGCCCATGCCCGCCTGTCGCCGCAACCACAGGCACCTGCACCCAAACCGCCGCCACAACCAGAAACACCACCGCCAGCCAGAACGCCCAAACGCGCAGCGGCAGCCACCGCCGCCCTTGCCGCATCGCGATCCCCGTCAGCAGGCCCGCAACGAACAGCACCTGCCACGCAAGCGGGTTGAAAAACCAGCCATAGTCCAGCGGCCAGGTCGGCATCCTCATGCGCAACAGCCCAACCCCTAGCCAGATCAGAACCGACACAACCATCACCCCGCGCGGCCAGCGCACCGCCGCCGCCAACAGCACCGGCGCCGCCAGCAGCAACACGATATACAGCGGCAGGATATCGGCATAGGCAAACTGATGGCCCAGCCCCGCCAACGCAGGCAAAAACAGTGCCGGATTGCCCAGCGCCGGGGCGATATTGCGCTTTTGCGCCATCTCCGCCACCGCCGGATGCTGCACTGTCAGCGCGAACAGCGCCACGATGCACAGCACCACCGCCACATGCACCCACCACAGCGTCAGCACCCGCCGCCAGGGCCGCAGCGCCTCGGCCAACGGGGGGTGCGCGCTGCGCAGAAAGATCGGCCCATAGGCCAGCCCGGTGGCGATGCCGGACATCAGCACAAACCCCTCCGCCGCATCGGAAAACCCGAAATTGCGCGAGGTGGCATTCTCCCACGGCGTGCCGGGGATATGGTTGATGAAAATCATGATCAGCGCGATGCCGCGCAGCAGATCAACCCGGAAATCGCGCCGGTGCGCGCCTTCAGGCGACACCAGCGAGCACCTTGCCACTGCTCCATTCGGCCAGCACCGCATCATGCCGCGCAACAATTGCGGGCAGGTCCTGGTCCTCCGGCACAGCAAAGGCCGCCGCTCCCGCCGGTTGCGATGTCCAACAGATCAGCAGCGGGGCCAACAGCATCGGCAGCGCCACCGGCAGCAGCCAAAGCACCAGCGCCGGCGCAAACAGATGCACCACCCCCAGAACCACGGTGCCCCAACCGCTGATCCAGCGCCCCGCCACCCAGGCATCGGCGAAATCAAGCCCGCCATCGCCACGGTTGTTCGGCGGCCAGCCACCATCGCGCCCCAGGATCACCTGCACCACCGACCGGCTTTGAAACGCCAGCAGCACCGGGGCGATCAGAGACGACAGCAACAGCTCCGACAGCATGGCGCGCAGGCTGGCCCCCGCCCCGCCAAAGGCCACCGCCCGCCCCGTTGAAACCGCATCCAGCATCACCAGCAGCTTGGGCATCACCAGCAGCCCGAATATCCCCAGCGCCAGCCCCACCGCTTTCGCCGTCTGATCATAGGGGAACACCGGAAACGGCCAGTTTTCCAACGGAAAGTAGTCCGGGCCGGTCGCCGTCGCGGTTGCAATGACCGAGGCCGCGATGAACCCCAGCCAGATCAGCGGCGCGATATAGGCAAAAATCCCCTGAAACAGCGTAAACCGGCTCCAGCCCTTCAGCCCCGACGCGCCGATCACCTTGCCATGCTGCAGGTTTCCCTGACACCAGCGCCGGTCGCGCTTGGCATGGTCGATGATGTTTTCCGGCCCCTCCTCATAGCTGCCGTCCAGATCGTCATCCAGCCGCACCACCCAGCCCGCACGCGCCAGCAGCGCCGCCTCGACATAGTCATGGCTCAGGATATGGCCACCGAACGGCGGGCGGCCCGGCAGTTCCGGCAGGCCACAGCTTTCGGCCCAGGCGCGGATGCGCACAATTGCATTATGCCCCCAGAACGGCCCGGTCCGCCCCTGCATCACCGCCAGACCATGCGCGAACACCGGCGAATGGAAGGATGCCGCAAACTGCATCGAGCGGCCGAAAACCGACCGCGCGCGGATCACCCGCGGCAGGGTCTGCAACAGGCCCAGCTTCGGGTCGGCCTCCATCCGGCGGATCATGGTCAGGATCGTCGCGCCTTCCATCAGGCTGTCGGCATCAAGGATCACCGCGTAATCCCAGGCCCGGCCCGAACTGGCGATGAACTCCTCGATATTGCCCGCCTTGCGCCCGGTGTTCTTCTCCCGTCGACGGTAGAATATCCGCCCCTTTCCGGCCTGTCGCACCAGCAGCCGGGCGCACCAACGCGCTTCGGCAGCCGCAATCCCCGCGTCCCGCGTATCCGACAGGATGGCGAAATCCACCTGCGCGCCCCCGATCGCGCGCAGGGAATCGTCCATCGCGGCAATCCGGGCAAAGGTCACCCCCGGCTCTTCGTTGTAGACCGGCACGATCACCACCGTCCGGGCCGCGATATCGCCCTGCACTTCCGCCCGCACCGGGCGTCGCCGCGCGATCAGGCCAAGCAAAGCCGTCGCCGCCCCCCAGGCCAGCCACCAGGTTGACATCCCGATCAGCCCCGCCCGGACCAGATCAACCGTCGTGATGCCGTTCGCAGCGCCGTAGATGTGAAAAACCATGCCAGCCGCAGCCGCGGAGAGCACACTGAAGGCGATCGCAAACACCCGCGCCAATCTTGTGCGACCCCTCTGACCGGGGGGGGGCGGGGCCACCTGCGGAATCATTCCTTAACCCGCGCGCCCCAGATCGCGGCGCAGCAGCGACAAGACCGCGCCAAAGCCCCGCCAAAGCGGCCGGCTCCGGCGGCGCAACACCTGTTTCGGCATCGCAAGCGGCGCAAGCGGCGGTGCCACATCGTGCAGATCGACACAAAGGGCCGCGTCCCGGTCGGCCTGATCAGATATCGTCATGCGCTCAGCCATTGATAAAGCCAGTTTTCCGTCAGCTTGCGTCCGTAACCCGCGACATGGGCCACCAGTTCCACGGTCTTTCCCGCATCCGGCCGCACGTCCATCACCAGACGCCAGACCCCGTTGGCCTCGATCTTGGACAGGGTCTGCACCACGATCTCGCCCCCGGCGACCGTCACCACACCCTTGACCCCGGCATCACCGGGCAGCCGCGACAGCAGACCGCCCGCGAAATCGACCACGAATTTCCGGGTGCCATCGGTGTTTTCCACCCCCGAAACGCCGCCAATCCCGGCGCGGGTTTCCTTGACATAGGCCACGTCCGCCGCCGGATCGACCGGCAGTGCGCCCCAGTGCAGGCGGTAGGCGTATTCCAGCATCTCGCCCGGCACCGGCTTTGCCTCCGGCACCCAGAAGGCGACGATGTTGTCATTCACCTCCAGCGGGGTCGGAATCTCGACCAGACGCACCGCGCCCCGGCCCCACTCGCCCAGCGGCTCCACCAGCAGGGACGGGCGGCGTTCATAATGCGACACCGCATCCTGATAATTCTCGAAATCCCGGTCGCGCTGCATCAGGCCAAAGGCCAGCGGGCTTTCCTCGACAAACCAGGATTCCGACAACCGGCTCGGGTTGTTCAGCGGCCGCCAGTTGCGTTCGCCATCGCGGCGGTGAATGGCAAGCCCGTCGCTGTCGTGAACACTGGGGCGGAAATCATCGAACTGCGTCCGGCTCTTTTCCGAAAACAGGTACATGGATGTCAGCGGCGCAATCCCGATCTGATCCACCGGCGCGCGGAAAAACAGCCGCGCGGTGACATCCATTTCGGTATTGGTGCCCGGACGGATGACAAAGCGGTACGCCCCGGTGCAGCTTTCGCTTTCCAGCGCGGCATGGACCACCACTTCGCGCGCAAAGGGCGCAGGCGTTTCCAGCCAGAACTTTGAAAAGCGTGGAAATTCCTCGGGCTTGCCCAGGCCGGTGTTGATCGCAAGGCCACGCGCCGACAAGCCATAGCCGGTGTCGCGGCCCACGGCGCGGAAATAGCTGGCGCCCAGAAACGCCACCACTTCATCGAACAGATCGGCGCGGTTCAGCGGCGCATTCAGCCGGAACCCGGCAACCCCCGGCAGCGGCTCGTGTGGGGGAACGCGGTCGCGGATGCGGTCGTAATAGCGGAAATCATCGGTGGTGAACACCATGGGCCGGGCGACCCCGTCCGCAACCTCGAACATCGTCACCGGCTCGGCGAACAGCCAGCCAAGGTGGAACGCATGCGCATGGAACCCCGCATCGGTGCCGGACCAGCGGGCCTGCTTCGGGTTGAACTGCACCGCCTGATAATCATCATAGCTGAAGTCGCTGAAAAACCCCTCCGCCCGCGCGGGTGGCACATGCGGCGCGGCGGCAAACTCGCGCATCGCCGCGGTCAGGCGGTCGAAATCGAACGGCTCGCCGAGGTCTTCGGTGCCAGCTTCGGTCCGGGCATTCGCAACGCTGACAAGGCCCGTGCTGCAATGCAGCAAGGCCGCCGTCCCCAGCAGCCCAAGGAACGATCGTCGTTGCATCACAGTCGGCAGTCCCGGCGTATCCGGCATATTTGCTCCCGCAAGTCGATTCGGTGAAAACTCAATGAAGTTCTCAGGTTATCGGGGATCGCGCCAGACAGACTGTCATGCAGCTGACGCAAACCTGTCATGCTGCAACTGCAAAGCATAGCCGCCCGCCACCCCGTTCATATCAGTGGCGGAGATGGGGTATCCGACCCGGCAGGGTCAATGGCGGTTCCGACCACAGCCATGGGAACCCGACCCGGATGGCTGCATTCCGCCGAGCCCCACGACCGGTTTCAGCCAAATCCGGCGCTGTCGGGTCAGAATACCGTCAACCTGCGCCAAGAGTGCCTCTGCGACGCAGGGCAGCGCAAAACGGCTGGGCAGGGCCGGTCACAACCCGGGAAAACGGCGGTGAATGACGTGTCCGCCATCAGCCCCCAGGATATGGACCGCATAGTGATAGGGCTCGTCCACCACCGGCGGCTCCTCTGCCGCATCCAGTGCCAGCGCCAACTGAAACGCGGTGCTGGTCGCCGCCGACACCAAAGACCGCCCGAACAACGCCTGGAACGGCCGGTGCAGATGCCCGCACAGCAGCGTGACCGGCCGGGGCTGACGGTCCAGCATCGCCTGCAACGCCGCATTGCCCTCGATCAGAATCGCCCCGTCGAGCCGCCCCATCGCCGAAGCACAAGGCGGGTGATGCAGCGCGATCAGTGTATGGCCGTCAAACGGCCGTTCCAGCACGCACTCCAGCCAGCCCAGCTGCGGTGCCAGCAGCCGCCCGCCAACCTCGCCCTCTGCCAGCGTGTCCAGCGCGATCACCCGCACATCGCCCTGCTGCCAGACATGATACAACCGCTCCGCATCCGGATACCCCCGGTCCGGCACCAGCGCGCGCAAAGCCGCGCGGTCATCATGGTTGCCCGGCACCATCACGAACGGCACCCGCAGGCCAGCCAGCACCTGTTTCAGCACCGCATATTCCCCGGCCCGCGCGTCATTCACATTGTCCCCGGTGATCACCACCAGATCCAGCCCGGGAAATCCCGACAGATCCGCCATAAGCGCATCGGCACGCGCCACCGTATCGGCACGCAGGATGCCCGGCGCCTCTGCCATGGCAATCAGATGAAGATCAGAGATATGGGCAAGACGCATGTAAACCCCCTTGGCACAGTCCGGTGCAGATCACCCTTGCCCGACCTGACACCGGAACACCAGCAACCGACCCCGGCCAGCCGCTACAGCCGCTTGCCGCTGCCCGATGCAAACAGATGCCACCGCCCCTCGGCCGGGGCCACCCGCAGCCGTTGGCCGCGCGCCGCCGCCGTGGCCCCCGGCAGGCGCAGGGTCATCTGCACATCCGACCCGTCGATCACGCCGTAACCAAAAGCATCCGCCCCCAGCCACTCGACCGAGCGCAGCACCACCGGAATCCCCGGCGTATCCTCGCCCACAATCTCCATATCCTCGGGCCGCAGGCCCAGCCGCACCTCGCCCCCCTCCGGTAACCCGGCCAAAGGCAGGCGATGCCCGCCCGGCAGCACCGCCTCTCCCGCCTCGACCCTGACCGGGAAAATATTCATCGCCGGCGATCCGATGAACCCGGCCACAAACTCGGTGGCCGGCGTCATGTAAACCTCATGCGGGGTGGCGATCTGCTCGGCCACGCCCTTGTTCATCACGATCAACCGGTCGGCCAGGGTCATCGCCTCCACCTGATCATGCGTCACATAGAGCGTGGTCTGCCCGGTGCGCAGATGCAATTCCTTGATCTGCAACCGCATCTGCACCCGCAGCTTGGCATCCAGGTTCGACAGTGGCTCATCGAGCAGAAACGCCGCCGGATCGCGTACCAGCGCACGCCCCATCGCGACCCGCTGCCGCTGTCCGCCCGACAGGGCGCGCGGCTTGCGGTCCAGATAGGGCTCCAGCTCCAGCATCGTCGCGGCCTTTGCCACCCGTTGCTCGATCTCCGCCTTCGACATCTTCGCGATCTTCAGACCGTAGGCCATATTTTCCCGCACGCTCATATGCGGGTAAAGCGCGTAGTTCTGGAACACCATCGCAATGTCGCGCTGGCGCGGCTCCAGATCATTCACGATCCTGTCGTTGATCTGAATGGTGCCCGCGCTGATCCCCTCCAGCCCCGCCACCATGCGCAGCAGGGTGGATTTTCCGCAGCCCGACGGCCCGACAATCACCACGAATTCGCCATCGGCGATGGTCATGGTGATCCCGTGGATCACCTCTTGCCCGGCATAGCTTTTGCGCAGGTCGCTCAGAACGATATTGGCCATCTTACTTCTCCGTCTCGACAAGGCCCTTCACGAACCAGCGCTGCATCAGCACGACCACAAGGATCGGCGGCAGGATCGCCAGCACGGACGTCACCATGACAAGGTTCCAGGGGGTATCGGCATCGGTGAACGACACCATCTTTTTCAACGCGATAACGATCGTGTTCATTTCATTCGAGTTGGTCACCAGCAGCGGCCACAGATATTGCGTCCAGCCATAGATGAACTGAATCACGAAGATCGCCGCCACATTGGTCAGCGACAGCGGCCACAGGATATCCCTGAAAAACCGCCACGGCCCCGCACCATCCACCCGGGCCGCTTCCAGCAGCTCATCGGGAATGGTCATGAAGAACTGCCTAAACAGCAGCGTGGCGGTGGCCGAGGCGATTAGCGGAAGGATCAACCCGGCATAGGTATCAATCAGCCCCAGATCCACCATCACCTTGTAGGTCGGATAAATCCGCACCTCCACCGGCAGCATCAGGGTGATGAAGATCAGCCAGAAACAGGCCATCCGCAGCGGGAACTTGAAAAACACGATCGCATAGGCCGAAGCCATCGAAATCGCGATCTTCCCCAGCGCAATGCCCACGGCGATCAGCGTGGTATTGCCCAGCAACCGCCACAGGCTGACGCCACCGATCCGGTTGATCTCTCCGGCAAAGGCACCGCGATAATTCTCGAACGCCTCGCCGCCCGGCAGGAACGGCAGCGGCGGGCGCAGGATCGTCGCCGTCGAATGGGTCGAGGCAACGATGACATAATAAACCGGAAAGGCCACGATGATGACACCAAGGATCATCCAGAAATGCGCGGTCAACCGCGCAGCCCCCCGCGCGGCCAGCGGGGTGTGGGAACCATCAGCCATAATGCACCCGCTTTTCTATGAACCGGAATTGGAACGCGGTCAGGCTGACCACGATCACCATGAGAATCACCGATTGCGCAGCGGAATCGCCCATGATCAGGTTCACGAAACCGTCGTTGTAGACCTTGTACACCAGCGTCTCGGTCGACTTGCCCGGCCCGCCACTGGTCACCGCATGGATGATGCCGAAAGTGTCGAACAGGGCATATACCGTGTTCACGACCAGCAGGAAAAACGTGGTCGGCGTCAGCAGCGGGAACACGATGGTCCAGAACGCATGCCTGCGGCTGGCGCCATCAATCGCCGCCGCCTCCAGCAGGGATTTCGGAATCGCCTGCAACCCGGCCACAAAGAACAGGAAATTATAGCTGATCTGCTTCCAGGTCGCCGCCGCCACCACCAGCGCCATCGCCTGCTGGCCGTCCAGCAGCGGGTTCCAGTTGATGCCCAGCTGGCGCAGCGGCCAGGCCAGCGTGCCAAAGGACGGATTGAACATGAACAGCCACAGCATGCCCGCAATCGCCGGAGCCACCGCATAGGGCCAGATCATCAGCGTGCGGTACAACCCCTTGCCCCGGATGATCTTTTCCGCCTGCACCGCAAGGAAAAGCGCGATCGTCATGGCAAAGAACGCCACCAACAGCGAGAACACCACCGTCACCTGCGCCGCATTCAGATAGGCCGGGTCGTTCAGCACCCTGCGGAAGTTTGCCAGCCCGACAAAAGTGCTCGACAACCCGAACGGGTCTTCGCGCAGCACCGACTGGCGAAAGGCCTGCGCGGCAGGCCAGTAGAAAAAGATCAGCGTGATCGCCAGCTGCGGGGCCAGCAGCAGCCACGGCAACAGCTTGTGCGGAAAGACGGTGCGGCGCATCCACATTCCTTGAGTTGGTCAAAACAAAAAAACGCGCACCGGCCCGATGGCCGGTGCGCGCCCGTTAACGGCCTGATCAGCCGCCGGTTGCTTCCTTGATCGCGGCATTGCCACGGGTCGCAGCCGAGGTCATCGCTTCCTCAGCGGTTTGCTGACCCGCCAGCATCTTCTCGAACTCTTCGTTCAGGATGTCGCGGATCTGCGGCAGGTTCGGCGCACGCACACCTTTGGAGTTTTCGGTCGGCTCCTTGCCCATCATCTGGGTGATCGGAACCTCACGCGCCGGGTTGGTCTCGTAAAAGCCCGAGGCTTTGGTGGCTTCATAGGCCGCCATGGTCACCGGCAGATAGCCCGAGACTTCGTGCAGATACTGCTGCACTTCGGTTTGCGACAGGTAGTTGAAGAAGGTGCCCACGCCTTTGTAGACCTCATCCGACTTGCCACCCATCACCCAGAGCGACGCCCCACCCGGAACGGTGTTCTGCGGCGCACCTTCCGCGGTTTCGTCATAGGGAAGCTGGCCGATGCCATAGTTCAGGCCAGCCTTGACGATATCGCCCAGACCGCCCGAGCTTTCGGTCAGAATCCCGCACTCGCCCGAAGTGAAGTTCTGCTTGGCTTCCGAGGTGCGGCCGCCATAGACGAACACGCCGTCTTTCGCCAGATCGGCCATTTCCTGGAAATGCTTGACGAACAGGGGGCCGTTGACGGCCAGTTCCGGCGTGCCGGCCAGACCGTTTTCGTTGCTGCCCCAGGACACGTTGTTCCAGGCGGCAAAGTTCTCGGTGTGGATCCAGGTCAGCCAGGTCGAGGTGTAACCGCAGGTGGCCGCCCCGCTTTCCTTGATCTGACGCGCCGCCGCCCAGACCTCGGCCCAGGTTTTCGGCGGGGTGTTCACATCCAGCCCGGCCTTTTCGAAGATGTCCTTGTTGTAGAACAGGATCGGCGAGGACGAGTTGTAGGGGAAGGACAGCATCTCGCCTTCAGGGCTGGAATAATACCCAACGATCCCCGGCAGATACTGGCTCTTGTCAAAGCTGAAACCGGCTTCGGTCAACACGTCGGCCACCGGCTTGATCGCGCCCTGTGCGCCCATCATAACCCCGGTGCCAACGTCGAACACCTGCATGATATCCGGCGACTGGCCCGCGCGGAACGCGGCGATGCCGGCGTTCAGCGTCTCTGGATAGGTTCCCTTGAACACGGGCTTCACCACATATTCGGACTGGCTGGCGTTGAAATCACCGGCGATCTTTTCGACCACTTCGGAATTCGCACCGGTCATGGCGTGCCACCAGGAAATTTCGGTCTGGGCTTGGGCTGCCATCGGCAGCGACACCAGCCCGACAACCAACAGGTTTACGGTTTTCATTTTGTCTTCCTCCTACGGATAAACTGACTTGGCACCTATTCCCGAAAATTACGACAGTCGCGTAACATCCGGCCTCCCCGGCACCCCTTCATGACAAACTAAACGACTTTTTTGATCAGAAAGTCAATTTTTAAGCACAACGCTCTTCAGCCCCCTGCAAATGGCCTCCGCCCTACTTGACCCATCAGCTTGCGCGATCTATAAATCGTATATCGACGATAAACGAAATTCACCACATGCCCGCCAACACCGACCAGAAACTCGCCGACCTCGCCCGCGCGCTGGCCCACCCCGCCCGGCTGCAGATCCTGCGGCTGTTGCTGGCCACACCGGGCTGCATCGGCGGCGAGATCGTCGGCGCGGTCGGCCTTGCACAATCCACAGTGTCCGAACATCTGCGCATCCTGAAATCGGCGGGCGTGATCTCCGGCGAAATCTCCGGCCCGCGCATCTGCTATGCGCTCAACCCCGACGCGCTGACCCTGCTTTCCGACTTCATCGCTTCGCTCAATCTCCCCGGCAGCCCCACCTGCTGCTTGCCCGACCTGAAATCCACGCCCTGAAGCGTTCCGGTCGTGCCGGGGGGGGCATCGCGACCTGACGCCTGCCGCCCTGTGCCAAGCATGGCCAACCGGTTCACCGACCCGAAAGGAACCCCTCCCCTTGTCTGATACCCCCAATATCCCCGATGCCCTGCTTCCCGACATCGACCGCGCGGCCCTGCTCGCGTCTGCGCGCGCGACCCACGCGCCGCGCATCCTGATTCTCTATGGTTCCCTGCGCCCGCGCAGCTTCAGCCGCCTGTCGGGCGAAGAGGCCGGGCGCATCCTGACGCGGCTGGGGGCCGAGGTGCGGTTCTTCAACCCCTCCGGCCTGCCGCTGGTCGATGACGGGGTGGACGCGACCCACCCGAAGGTGCGCGAACTCCGCGATATGGTGGCATGGTCCGAGGGCATGGTCTGGTCCTCTCCCGAACGCCACGGCGCCATGACCGGGCTTATGAAAACCCAAATCGACTGGATTCCCCTGTCCGAAGGCGCAGTGCGCCCGACCCAAGGCAAGACGCTGGCGGTGATGCAGGTCTCGGGCGGATCGCAAAGTTTCAACGCGGTGAACCAGATGCGGATTCTGGGCCGCTGGATGCGGATGATCACCATCCCCAACCAATCCTCGGTGCCCAAGGCGTTTCAGGAATTCGACGAGGCGGGCCGCATGCGTCCCTCGCCCCTGTATGACCGCATCGTGGATGTGATGGAGGAGCTGGTGAAATTCACCCTGCTGACCCGTGACAGTTCCGCAAGCCTCACCGACCGCTATTCCGAACGCAAGGAAACCGCAGCAGCGCTGATCAAACGGGTGAACCTGTCGGCGGCGACCTGAGCTGTCGGGTGAGGTGAAATCGTTAAGTTTCCCTTAATGCCGCATGGGCAACCCATTGAAACCAAATGAATATGCACCCTGTAACACTGGGGGCATCTCACACCTCCCGCCGCCCTTCCAGCACCGCCTTGACCACCAGCGCCACCAGCGCCAGCAAGGTCAGCACCGAGGCGGCAGCAAAGGCCCCGGTCGCGTTCAGATCGTTGAACAAAAGCTCCACATGCAGGGGCAAGGTATTGGTCTGGCCCCGGATATTGCCAGAAACCACCGACACCCCGCCAAACTCCCCCACCGCCCGAGCGGTACAAAGAACAGCCCCGTACAGCAGGGCCCAGCGGATGTTCGGCAGGGTCACGCGGGTAAAGATCTGCCACCCGCTCGCCCCCAGCGTCACCGCCGCCTCCTCCTGCTCCGAGCCTTGTGCCTGCATCAGGGGCAGCACCTCGCGCGCCACGAAGGGGGCGGTGACGAACATGGTAACCAGCACGATGCCGGGCAGGGCAAACATCACCTGCAGGTCATTGGCCTGCAACCACGGCCCCAGCAGACCCTGGCGCCCGTAGAGCAGCAGATAGCAGATCCCCGCGATGATGGGCGAGATCGAGAACGGGATCTCGATCGCCGTCACCAATATCCCCCGCCCCCAGAACCGGAACCGCGCGATGGCCCAGGCGGCGGAGATGCCAAAGGCGATGTTGATGGGCACCACGATCAGCGCGACGATACTGGTCAGCCAGATCGCATGCACCGTCGCCGGATGCATCAGATTTGCGGCATAGACCCGCCACCCATCACCAAAGGCGCGGGCAAAGATATAGGCCAGCGGCGCCACCACAATCAGCAGCGTCAGCGCCACCGCCACCCCGATCAGCAAACGGGGCACCAAAGCGCTCTGGATCGGGTTCACCGCCGCAACAACCTGCATCACACCCCCCTGTGCCGCGCCGCCCAGGCCTGCAGCCGGTTCGACACGAACAGCAGCACCAGCGCAAAGAACAACAGCACCAGCGCAATCGCCGCCGCGCCGTTGTAGTCGAATTCCTCCAGCCTGATAAACGCCAGCAAAGCAGCGATTTCCGTCTTGAACGGCAAGTTCCCGGCGATGAAAACAATCGCCCCGAACTCACCCAAGCTGCGGGCGAAAGCGATGGTGCAGCCCGCCAGCCAGGCCGGCAGGATCTGCGGGAACACCACGCGGGTAAAGATCGCGCCCTCCGACGCGCCCAGCGTCCGCGCGGCCTGCTCATAGGCCGGGTCCAGATCCTCCAGCACCGGCTGCACCGTGCGCACCACAAAGGGCACCGAGGTGAAGGCCATGGCCAAGGCGATGCCCCAGATCGTATAGACCACCGAAATCCCCCGCGGCTCCAGCCACGCCCCGATCCAGCCGTTGGCCGAGAACAGCGCCGTCAGCGACAGCCCCGCAACGGCAGTCGGCAGGGCAAAGGGTATGTCCATCAGCGCATCCAGCAACCGCTTGCCGGGAAACTCATAGCGCACCAGAACCCAGGCCATCAGCAGGCCATAGACCGCGTTGAACACCGTCGCGATCGCGGCGGCGGTCAGCGTGATCTGAAACGCGGCCACCGCACGGGGGGAGCTGACGATGGCCCAGAACCGCGCCGGGCCGATCTCGGCCCCTTTCAGGATCAGCGCCAGAACCGGGATCAGGATGATCACGGTCAGGTAAAGCAGCGTCGTGCCGAGGCTCAGCGTGAACCCCGGCAGGACGCGTTTCGCGCGAAGGGGCGCGGCGGCGATCATTGGTTGACAAACACCTGATCCAGGATCGCGCCGTCGGCTAGATGATCCTTGCGGATCGCATCCCAGCCGCCGAACACGTCATCCACCGTCAGCAGCCGAACCTCGGGGAAATCGGCAGCATATTTCGCCGACACTTCCGCGTCATTCACCCGGTAGAAGTTCTGCGCAAGAATATCCTGCGCTTCAGAGGTATAGAGCCATTCAAGATAGGCAGTCGCCACCTCGGTCGTGCCCTTCTTCTCGGCGTTCGCTGTCACCACGGCTGTCGGGAAGGCCGCAAACAGCGACAGCGAGGGGGTGACGCGCTCGAAACCCTTGTCGGCATATTCGCGGGCAATCCCGCCGGTCTCCGCCTCAAAGGTCACCAGCACATCGCCCAGTTCACGCTCGGCAAAGGTCTGCGTCGCGGCACGGCCGCCAGTGTCGAACACCGGCACCGAGGACAGGATCGCCTTTACAAACTCCTGCGCCTTTTCATGGTCGCCGCCGTTCTGCTCCAGCCCGTAGGCATAGGCGGCAAGGTAGGTATAGCGAGCGTTGCCGCTGGTTTTCGGGTTGGGGAAGATCGGCGCCACATCGGTGCGGGCAAGATCCGACCAGTCCTGAATGTTTTTCGGGTTGCCCTTGCGCACCAGAAACGCGGGCAACGAGTAATAGGGTGAGGCACCGTTCGGCAGCTTGTCGCGCCAATTGCCGGGCACAAGCCCACCTTCGGCCAATACGTCGATGTCGGTTTCCTGATTGAAGGTCACCACATCGGCCTGCAAACCTTCAAGAATGGCACGGGCCTGACGCGACGATCCGCCATGGCTTTGGTCGATGGTCACATCGCGGCCGGTGTCGGCTTTCCATTTGGCGGCAAAGACCGGGTTCAGCGCCTCGAACAGCTCGCGCGCGATATCGTAGCTGACGTTGAGGATGCTGTCCTGTGCTGCCGCCGGTGCAGCGGCCCCGAGGCTGGCCGCCAGAAGGGTGGCCTTGATCAATCCGTGTTTCATTGGCGTTTCTCCTTGAGAATGGGAAGCGGACGGGGGGCGTCGATTTGGCCGATGCCGTCCGAAGGGAAGACCGCGCCTGTTAGGGGGCGCAGATGGTAAGCGGTGCCAAGTGTCAGGTCCGGCGCGGAATGGCGCAGCAGATCGACCGGAATTTCGGTGCCATCGGCCCGGCGCAGCGTTGCGCGGATCACCGCCCCATTGCTGGCCTTGTGCGACAAGACCCACGGGCTGGCGGGGTCAGCTTCCAGCGCAATCGCATCGGGGCGCAGGAACAACTGCGCCGGCCCATCGGCCATTGCCCGGCGTTCCAACATGCGGGCATCCAGCCCCGCCGCCTCGGCCCGGCCCGCGCGCAGGGTCACGGGCAGTTCCACCACCGCCCCCATAAAACGGGCGACAAAGGGCGAGGCCGGGTGATCGTGGATCTGGTCGGCGCTACCGATCTGTTCGATCCGGCCTTCGCCCATCACCACCACCCGGTCTGCCAGTTCAAACGCCTCTTCCTGATCATGGGTCACGAACAGCGTCGTTGATCCGGTCTTCTGATGCACCTCGCGCAGCCAGCGGCGCAGGTCGCGGCGGATGGCGGCATCCAGTGCGCCAAAGGGTTCGTCCAGCAAGAGCACCGCTGGTTCGATCGCCAGTGCCCGCCCCAAAGCGACACGCTGACGCTGCCCGCCCGAAAGCTGGGTGGGAAAACGGTCGGCCAGATGCGGAATTTGCAACAGGCCCAGCAGGTCATCAACCTTTGCCGCGATCACCGATGCGCCGGGCCGTTCGGCGCGCGGCCGCACCGTCAGGCCAAAGGCGATGTTGTCGCGCACGGTCATGTGCGGGAACAGGGCATAGTGCTGGAACACAAAACCGATCCGCCGCTTTTGCGCGGGCAGGGCCAGCCAATCCTGTCCGTTCACCGCCAACCCGCCCGCATCGGGCCAGTCGAGCCCAGCGATGATCTTCAGAAGCGTGGTCTTGCCGGACCCCGATGGCCCAAGCAGTGCCACCAGTTCGCCATCGTTGATCGTCAGATCAATGCCGCGCAGGACCGGGGTCGGCCCGAAGCTTTTGGTCATGGAGGAAATGGCGATTGTCATGGGAGGATTCCTTGTCTCGCCGGGAAATAGTTCCCCGCAAGGCCGGATTCAATCCAAATTTCCGCCATCATACTGCCCGCGGCGGGCAAGAAGCAGAACAAAGTTCCGGCCCCCGCCCGGAGCCAACCGTTGCCGTCCACGCTTGCAGCAGTTTGCCGGAAATCTGTGCCGCCCCGTATCGGCGTCACCGAGATGCGGTTCTTTTCCGGGTCCGGATGCCACCTGCCGCCATTCATGGACGGCATCAGCCATTGAGGAAGCGGGCAGTCTCCGCCGGTCTGGCCTCAACCCGGCGCAAGCGGGTTCCCCGCCGTTGCCAGAGCCTTGTTCTTGAAGCGCGCATCCTCGGTCACATCATCGCCAAACCACGCGGGCGGGGTGAAATCCCGTGCCGCCGCGACCGAGGTGAATTCCACCTCGACCACGATCAACGGCGCGAGCGTTCCGTGAAAGACATCCAGTTCGAAAACCGTGTGACCATCCAGTGCGCCGAGATAGCGGGTTTTCTCGATCCTGCGGCCTTCGGTGGCGGGCCAAAAGGTAT
Organism: Paracoccaceae bacterium; assembly: GCA_046296515.1. GTDB lineage: Bacteria > Pseudomonadota > Alphaproteobacteria > Rhodobacterales > Rhodobacteraceae > Pseudotabrizicola. Next base: position 70,430 of record JBKBKR010000002.1, read on the forward strand.
CGAACTGTGACGGGTCGAGCGGAATTTCATATTCGGTCCGCAGCAATCCGCTGCCGGATTTCAACGTCATGAAGCTGGCCTGGCCTTTTTGACGCAGGCGGATTTCGACCGTATCCGTTTCCGATGTCAGATACCCCTGACGCACCTCTACCGCCGTGAGGCTTTGAAGGTCGGGCAGCGCCGCCGCCAGAAACTTGCGCTCGATTTCCACGGGGGGATTTCCGGTCATTTCAGCGCCATCCTCTGCATCACTTCCGCGTAAAGCGACCCGTAGGCTTTGCTGGCCGCAGAATTCGGCGCGCTGGACATCACCGGCGCGCGGTTCACCCCCATACGCTCCACATCCGAGGCGAACGGTATTTTCGCAGACATGAAGCGCTTGCGGTAGGCGCTGGTCATGGCGTCCATCGTCTCGACATGCAGGCTCTTGACGCCTTGCACCATACAGTAGAACCTGTGCAGCTTTTTGACAGGAAGATCGTTCTGCCGGAAAAAATCGACAAGCTGTTCGAAGGTGCGTTGCGACAGGGTGGTCGGGATGACGGGCACCAGAATGGCATCGGCCGCGCGGAACACGTTTTCCGACAGGGTGGAGATGTTGGGCGGGCAATCCAGCACGATGACGTCGTAATCGGCCTTGACCGTTTTCAGCGCCTTTTTCAGGCGCGAGCGTATGTTTCGCATGCGCGACAGGAAGACATCGAACTCGCGGAACCCCATGTTTGCGGGCAGAATATCAAGGTTGTCATAGTCGCTGCCCCGGATCGCCCCGGTGAATTTCTCCACATCCTTGAAAAAGCCGACCTCGCTCAGCTGCTCCGAGGGCTTTATCCTGAAATAGAACCCGGCCGCGCCCTGCGGGTCCAGATCGCACAGCAGGGTGCGCTTTCCCGCCGCCGCGGCGGCATAGGCGATGTTGACCGAGGCCGCCGTTTTGCCAACGCCGCCCTTGTTGGAATAGCAGGCGATGATCTTCATTCCTTGTGCTCTCCCGCATGGAACAGCGCGCGGAAGATTGCCACGGTTTCCGGACTGTTGAACTGCGCGAAACTTTCGACAACCTTTGCGCGCTCTTCAAGTTGGCGCAGATGCAGCACGGCGGTCAGCGCGCCCACGCTTTGCGCCACATCAATGCTGACACCAGCAGGCCCGCCATTCCGTCTGTCGATGAAAGCCTGCAGGCTGACCTGCTGAACCGCATAATCATTGAACAGCCCCAGATTGTCCTGCAGCTGTTTCAGTGGCTTGAGCAGTGACTTGAACTCCGGCTTCGGAAACAGCGGTCCGAAGAACTCCATCAGATAGCGCAGTTTCTTGCAGTGGATGCGCAGCCGGTGCACTTCGGCATCTTCGGTATCCGGGCCGATGCGCGCCGCGATCTTGCGGATCTTGCGGTAGCGTTCCCAGATGAGAACGCAGGCATAGTCATGCGCGCCCAGTTCTGCCATCGGCCCGGGGTGCAGTTTCTTGCGTTTTTGAAACAGCTTTGCCAGACCTGCGATCTCTTTCTCGTAAGTCTTGCTTTGGAGGTAGCGGGCCAGCGTGGCTTTCTCGGCCTTTCTCTCTTCGGCGAAAAGGGTGAACATCCGGTCAAGACCGCCATGCAATGTCGCGGGCAGAAGGTCATGAAAGTGCTGTCTGTCCAACAGATAGACATCCAGATCGCGCAGCCGCCCGGTCGGGGCCATGATTTGCGAAAACCGGGTCTTGAGCTCATCGGTCCGGGCCTGGGTATAAACCCCCTTGAACAGGCTCAGAACCGAACGGATCTTGCGCAGGGCGATCCGGTAGTCGTGCAGGAACTCTGTGTCGTGATCCGCAATGATACCCGCCTCATTCGCCCGTGCGACGGGAATATAGCTGGCAATGATATCAGTCGCCGCCTTGTGAGCAGTGTCGTCGGGCGCGATTCTGATCTCTGGTTTCGCGGTATATGCGGCCTCCGCTGGGAAAAGTGCCGCGCAAAGCCTGTCTTGCCCCGCAATGACGCCGCCACACTCCACCACATGCCTGCGCAAAGCCGCCAGCGAGGTGGCATATCCGCGCAACCCCTGCAGCGTGACGACAGCCACACCTGCAGTTCCGGTTTCCGACAGAATCCGCAGATGTGCGCGGCAATGGGTTTTCTGCTCGTCATCCAGAAGCACCAGCTGCCCGGTCCGGATCTGCCCTGACCCGATCGGCAACAGGCTGCGCAGCGGGGAATGATCGGCCAGCGCCGCCTTGACCGGCCCTGCCGGGAAATCGGCCACGAAATCCCCTTTGCGCTTTGAAGGCTGCGACAGCACCCGCCCGTCCGGGGTCAGAAGCTCGAACCCGCCGCCCATTTCGATCAGCATGCGACCCGACTGGCGCAGGGACTGATCAAAATCATCAAACGCGGTGAACGGCACCGCCACCTCGTCAAGCGTCAGCAACGGCGTCAGCTTTCCGAAGGGTTGCTTTGCCAATGCGGCAACGGCATCGGCTGGCAAGTGATAGCTTTGCGGCTGGGTCATGCCTTGTTCACTCCTCACGATACTCGATCAGGCCCGCTTTGGCGGTGCATGCTGCTTCTCGGGCTTTCCGGCTTCGGGAAATTCCACCACATCGGCTTGCGGCAATGCGGCCTGGCCAGGTGCCGGCGCGCAGTCCCCAGGATCGGCGGAGGCGACGTTCCTGCCTTCAACGAATGGCACTTGAGGACGTTCCGCATGAGCCGCGACCAGTTCCCGCATGAAGCGCCGGATTTCGCGCGCGGCGCTGGTATCCAGCCGGTCACAAAGCGCCACGAATGCGTCGCGCTCGGCCTTGTCCACCCGGATGACGAACTGGCTGCCCTTTTTCTTGTCCTTGCCCTGTGCCTTTTGCTTGACCATCACACCACCCGATAAATGTATATACATTGTATATGCCATTTCGAATACCGGACAAGTCCAAAGCCATCAGCGCGGCGCCGGCTGATGGTCAGGCGGCTTGGGCCGTCGCGAGATTGGGTCTCACAGGCTTTGCCGCTGACGGAAGACCGGAGACAGCCGTATCGTTGAAACGGGCCCCTTTTCGCCCGCGACACGGCAGGTCAGCAGATCAAGTGCTGCGCACACGGTTTCGGCCACAGGGTTGGCAACCGTGGTCAGGCTATAGGGCTCCCACGCTGCGGCGGGAATGTCGTCAAAGCCGGCAACGCCCACATCTTCGGGAACGCGCAGGCCCAGACGGTGTGCGGCAGAAATCGCGCCGATGGCCATGGCATCATTGCCGCAGACAATCGCATCGGGACGGTTCGGGCCGGTGAGCAGGCCTAGCGCCTGCACCATGCCGCTGTCCACCGAGTAATCGCCGCTGCGACTGTCGTGCAGCCCCAACCCGTGTAACGCCAAAGCGGCGGTCAGACCCTCATACCGTTCGACATTCGAAAAGGTGTCTGTCCGCCCCCCGATCCAGGCGATGCGGCGGCGGCCTGTCGCGGCCAGCCGCTCGGCGACCATCGCCATCCCGGCCCGGTTGTCACAGCAGACGGAATCGGCGCCGCCCCCCGCCAGCACCCGGCCGACGACCACGATCGGCGCGCCATTGGCCGAACAGCGTTCCGCCAATGTGCGGCTGACCGAGCCTGCCGCGATCACCGCGCCATCGACCTGATAGGCCAGCGCGTGATCCAGCGCCGGTTCAACCTCCTGCCCCGGCGAGACGGGGACAAGCAACGGCCAAAGACCACGGTTGCGGATACCCTGCGACAACACATCCAGAAACCAGCTTTCATAGGGATTGGAAAGCGCCCCCACGACAACCGCAACCAGCCCTGTCGCCCCGCCCGTCAGCCCGCGCGCCATGAGGTTCGGCCGGTAGCCCAGATCATCGGCCACACCGAGGATATGCGCGCGCTTGTCCGGCTGAATACTGGCCCCCGCCGTAAAGGCGCGCGACACGGCGGAACGCGATACGCCAGCCTTTGCCGCTACTTCACCTGCCGTAACCCTCATTCCCTCACCCTATCCGAGACCAAAAATGAACACGCTTTCACTACAGTCACGCTGCCGTCACACTTCACGCCTAATACCCCATTATTAGCGCAATATAGCCCGGTAAAGCTTAATGCACGCGCATGCAAATGCAAGCACAGAGGACAGCATGGGAGTCGGAGCACTGTCGCTGAAAGGGCTTTCCATCCGTCTGGGCGCTGCCGATATCCTGCAGGATGTGACACTGGATGTCGCAGCGGGAAGCTTTACGTGCCTGCTGGGTCCGTCCGGCTGTGGAAAGACGACGCTGCTGCGCGCGATTGCCGGGTTTGCCGCGCCTTCGGCGGGCGATATCCGGCTGGGCGCGCGGTCCATTTCCGGGCTGCCGCCCGAAAAGCGCGGCACGGCCATGGTGTTCCAGTCCTATGCGCTGTGGCCGCATATGACGGTGGCGGGCAATCTGACCTATCCGCTGAAACTGCGCAGTGTCGCAAAGCCCGAACGCGAGGCACGGGCCGAACGCATCCTCGACATGCTGGATATGCCGGGTTTCGGCCCCCGGAAAGTCACCAGCCTTTCGGGCGGCCAGCGTCAGCGCGTGGCGCTTGGCAGGGCGCTGATCATCGACCCGCCGATCCTGTTGCTGGACGAGCCGCTTTCAAACCTTGATGCCGCCATCCGCCGCAACCTGCGGGGCGAATTGCGCAGGCTTCAGCAAAAATTGGGCATCACAACAATCATGGTCACGCATGATCAAGAGGAAGCGCTGTCGATGGCCGATACCATCGTGCTGATGCGCGCGGGCAAGGTGGTGCAGGTCGCGGCCCCGCAGGAGCTGTATTCCCGCCCCGCCGATCTGGATGCGGGCCGGTTTCTGGGCGTCGACAATATCGTGACGGGCCGACCGGATGATCCCGTTCAGGCCGCAACACTCGGGTTTCGCAGCATGGATGCCCGGATCGCCGAGGTGGCCCCCGGACAGTGCCTGATCCGTCGCGGTACCGTTATCGACTGTGCCTATACCGGCGGAGGCTATCACCTTCAGCTTGATACCGGGGCCGGGGTGATTTCAGCAGTTTCCGGCGCGCCCGTCGCGCCGGGATCAGAGGTGAGCGTCGCTGTGCCCGCCGCCTCTCTCATGGCGTTCGGTGCCGACCAGATGTTGCTGCCGAACTGATCCCAGACACAAAGCGGAGAGACTTTAAATGAAACAGTCGATTGTTCTCGGGGCGGCGCTGACCGCCGTCTTCAGCCTTCCCCTTGCCGCCCAGACGCTGAATGTCGTGACAGCGGGCGACACCAACATGGTGGATTACATCAACGACTATCTGGGGCCCCTGTTCGAGGAACAGAACCCCGGCGTGACCGTGCGCGCACTGGGCACCGGGCCGGGCGATGGCGGCAGTCAGGCGATGTATGAAAAGCTGACGGCGCAGAAAGCCAATGACGTTTGGGATGTCGATGTCGGCGTGGTCCATCAGCGCATGGCCGGGCAGATGGTGGCCGAAGGGCTGCTGCAATCCTACCGCGACCGCGCGGCAACCGGCGCGCTGGTCAAGGCCGCCAACGCCGACAATGCGCTGGGTGTGGATGTCTCGGGCTATGTGATGCCGATGTTCCAAAGCCAGATCGCCATCGCCTACAACCCGGCGCTGGTCGAGACCCCGCCACAAAGCTACGCCGAACTGGCCGATTGGGCCAAGGCCAACCCCGGCCAGTTCGGCTATAACGGCATCACCGGCGGCATGGCTGGCGTGGGCTTTGTTTTTGGCTGGATGTATGCCTTCTCCGACATGTCCGATACGCTGCGCAACGGCCCGTTCGATGCGGCTGCGACACAGGCATGGAGCCCGGCTCTGGACGGTCTGAAAGCGTTCAACCAGTCGGCCAGCATCACCCCCGGCAACGCCGGTACGCTGGATGCGCTGAACCGGGGCGAGATCGCCATGGGTCCGGTCTGGATGGACATGTTCTACACTTGGGTCGCCGACGGCCGCCTGAACCCCGACCTGAAGCTGCTGATCCCCACCCCGGGCATGCCGGGCCAGCCGATGTATTACGTCGTGCCCGAGAAAGCAGCGCAGGCCGATCTGGCTGTGAAGTTCATCGAACTGGCAACTTCGCCTGAAGTGCAGGCCGAAGGCATCGTGCGCCGCTTCAACTGGCTGCCGGGCATTGATGCCAATGCCGTCAAGGCCAACCTGACTGCCGAGGAATGGGGCGCGCTGTTCACCGACGTAACCCCCGAAGTGCTGGCCGAGCGTGGCATGTCGATGCCGCAAGCCGACTACTTCCGCGCCATTCTGGAAGCATACGAGCGGCAGGTCGCCAACTGATCCAATGCCGGGGCGCGGTTCGACCCGCGCTCCGGTCTCTTTTCCGGCTCTCCTGAAACTCCGAGTAGTCCATGACCGAACCCGATAGCCTGACGGCTGAACCCACGCCCTTGCGCACCATGCTGCCCGGCCTTGTGCTGATCGCCCCGGCCATGCTGGCGATCGCACTTTTGTATGTGGTGCCTCTGGCGCGGTCGGTGATCTTTGCCTTTGTCGATGCCGGGGGCGGCTTCACCACGGCCCATCTGGCCACAGCGGTCGAGCTCTATGGCCGCGACGTGATCTTTACAGTGCTGGTGGCTTTGGCGTCGCTGGCGCTGATCGCGGCGGTTTCCATCGCGATCGCGGGCTACCTGACGCTGGGCGCAACCCCCTGGGCCGTGACCGCGCTGCGCTGGCTGTATCGCTGGCCGCTGTTCATTCCGTTCATCGTCGCCGGCCAGACCGCGCGCAGCTTTCTGGCGCGCAACGGCTTGCTCAACAGCCTGCTGATCGACAGCGGGCTGATGGACCCGGCGATGGCGCAAAGCCTGCTGGACTGGCGCGGGCTGGTGCTGACCTTCGCGTGGAAGCAGGTGCCCTTTGTCACGCTGCTGCTGGCGGGGGCGATGGCCTCGGTTGACCGTTCCACGGTGGAGGCTGCGCGCAACATGGGCGCGGGACGGTTGCGCTGCCTGATCGAGATATTGCTGCCGCAGGTGCGCGGCACGCTGCTGGTGGGGCTGATCCTGTCGTTGGTCACGATCATGTCGGTTCTGTCGGTGCCGATGATGCTGATTGCCGGCAACCCGACGATGATGACCTCGATGATGGCACATCGGGTGACCTATTACGGCGACTATGCTGTCGCCAATGCTTTGGGTCTGTTCTCGTATCTGATCACCGCGGTCGCGGCCTGGGCTTACCTGCGCATGACCCTTAGCCAGCACAAGGAGAGCGCCCGATGATCAAGCGTGCCGCCACCGCTTCGCTGTCAGGCGCGCGCCGCCTGTCCGGCCATTTGCTGCCCGCAGTCATGATCGGCCTTTGCGCCTTTGTCGTCTTCGGTCCGCTGACCAACCTGTTCATGTGGGCCTTTGCCGAAAAGTGGTTCTTTCCGGCCCGCTATCCGACCGAATACGGCTTTGACTTCTGGCACCGGGTGTTCCGGCCCCGGGCCGGGGCGATGACCTCGCTGTTCGCCTCGGTCTGGATCGCGGTGGCAACTGTGGGGCTGTCCATGCTGCTGGCGGTTCCGGCGGGCTATGCGCTGGCGCGGCTGGCATTGCCGGCGCGGGCTTTCATCATGCTGATCTTCCTGTTGCCACAAGCCTTTCCCAGCCTGCCGATCTTTGTCAACATTGCGCGGATGTTCTATGGCCTCGGGCTCAACGGCACCTATCTGGGGGTGGTTCTGGTCCATTCGCTGCCCGGTCTCGTCTATGCGGTCTGGATCGCCACCGCCGCCTTTGCCGCCGTTGACCGCAGGATGGAGGAGGCGGCGCGCAACCTTGGCGCCGGCCCTCTGCGCACATTCGGCGATATCACGCTGCCGCAGGCCTTTCCCGGCCTGATCGCCGCCTCGATCTTTGTGTTTCTGGACAGTATCGACGAATTCACCGGCACGTTCTTTGTCGGCACCCCCGATATATCGACACTGCCGATCCTGATGTTCAACGCCTCGATGGGCGGCAACTACCAGATTGCCGCCATCACCGCGCTGATCCTGCTGGTGCCCTCGATCGGCTTCATGCTGGTGATCGAGCGTTTTCTGAAGGCGGATGTACTGGCCCGGATCGGACGGTGATCTGACGGTGTGATCCCTCCGCGAAGGGCGAACCTGTGCTCACCGCATAAGGACAACAGGCACTTTGCACGACCGGATCATGGCGGTGGTGGTTGAGCCGATGATCAGGCTGCGGATGCGGCTGTGGCCATAGGCGCCCATCACCAGCATGTCGAACTGTGCCTCTTCCACCAGCTTGCCAAGTGCTGCTTCCGGCTGGCCGGGCAGGATCGAGGTTTCGGCCTCCAGCCCCGCTGCTTTCAGCATCGCTTTGGCGTCATCCAGGCCCTTGGTCACCTCTGGCGTCGCACTTCCCACCGTCACCACATGAACCGCCAGCCCCTGAAACAGCGGGCTGCGCGCGATGTGGTCAACCGCTTTCATCGCCGAGGTCCCGCCATCATAGGCGACCAGCACCTTGGAGATCGGCTTGAACGCGCGGGAGGCCACGAACACCGGCTTGTGGCTGGCGCGCACAATCCGTTCAAGGTTCGATCCCAGATGGCCTTTGGCGAAGTCGGCCGCCTCACCACGCTTGCCGATCATGATGACGCGGGCATCCGCCTCGACCTCGGCCACGGCTTCGACGATATCGCCATGGCGCAGACGGGTGGTAATTTCCGGCACCCCGGCCTTGTCCAGAATGCTGCGGGCGTCTTCCAGAATGGCACGGCCCTTGTGGCTGATCAGTTTGGCGCGCTGTGCATCCAACTCGGCCAGTTCCTCCAGCAGGGCGGTACGCGCGCCCAGCGTGATCGCGCCGGAACGGTCGGCGATGGCAGGGGCCTCACGGCGGCCCAGCACATGGATCAGCTCGACCGGCGCCTGAGTGCGCTGCGAAATCCACGCTGCATGTTCACAGACGCTTGCAGAATAAATGGAACCATCGACAAGGGCGACGATCTTTTGTGGCTGTTGTGTCATGTCTGTGCCCTCCCTCAATGTGCCATCAACTTGTCCATCGCGCCCGGCTTGTCATGGATGGCAAGCTTGTCAACGATGGTTTCGGTGGCCGCGTTCATACCGACGATCTCGACCTCTGCCCCGTCGCGGCGGAATTTCAGCACTGCCATGTCCAGCGCCTGCACCGAAGAGATGTCCCAGATGTGCGCCAGACTGACATCAATGGTGACCTTGTCCAGCGCTTCCTTGAAATCAAAGGCGTTCATGAAATCCTCGACCGAGCCATAGAACAGCTGCCCCTCTACCACATAGGTCCGGTGGCTGCCGCTCTTGGTGATGCTGGTTGTGACCTTGAACAACTGCGAGATCTTGCCGGCAAAGAAGATGCCCGACAGCAGCACGCCGACCAGAACGCCGATGGCGAGGTTGTGGGTGTAGACAACCGTAACCACCGTCGCGATCATCACGATCGAGGATGATCGCGGATGCACCCGCAGCGCCTTGATCGAAGACCACGAGAAGGTGCCGATCGCGACCATGATCATGATCGCCACCAGCGCCGCCATCGGGATCTGGCTGACCAGATCACCCAGCACCACCACCATGAACAGGAGGAACACCCCTGCCGCAAAGCACGATAACCGCCCGCGCCCGCCGGATTTCACGTTGATGATCGACTGGCCGATCATCGCACAGCCCGCCATGCCGCCGATGAAACCGGTAGCGGTGTTGGCAATGCCCTGACCGATGCATTCCTGATTGCGGTCAGACTTAGTGTCGGTCAGATCGTCAACGATGTTCTGCGTCATCAGGCTTTCCAGCAGGCCCACCACGGCCACCGCCACCGAGTAGGGCAGAATGATCATCAGCGTCTGGAACGTCAGCGGAATCTGCGGGATCAGGAACACCGGCAGCGTGTCGGGCAGCGCCCCCATGTCGCCCACAGTGCGCACATCCCAGCCAAACAATACCGCCAGCGCGGTCAGCACCACGATGGTCACCAGCGGCGACGGGATCGCCTTGGTCAGCAGCGGGAACAGGTAGATGATGGCAAGGCCCAGAGCGACCAGCGCATAGGTCAGCCAGGTCACCTTGGTCGGGTCCAACTCCGGCAATTGCGCCATGAAAATCAGGATCGCCAGCGCATTCACGAAGCCGGTCATCACCGACTTGGACACATAGCGCATCACAAAGCCCAGCTTGAATATCCCGGCGGCGATCTGGATCAGCCCGGCCAGCACCGTGGCCGCCAGCAGGTATTCCAGCCCGTGATCCTTGACCAGCGTGATCATCAGAACCGCCGTGGCCGCCGTTGCAGCCGAGATCATGCCGGGCCGCCCGCCGGTAAAAGCGATCAACACCGCAATGGAAAAGCTGGCATAAAGCCCGACCTTCGGATCAACCCCGGCGATGATCGAAAAGGCAATCGCCTCGGGGATAAGGGCAAGGGCCACCACAAGACCTGCAATCAGGTCGCCGCGGACGTTGCCGAACCATTGCTGGCGATATGCATCGAGTGAAATCATGTATTTCGTTCCTGATCGACCCGGGGCATCGTCTCCGTGCGTCGAATATTGATCTGAGCGTCAGTTCAGGTTGTCCGGCGGTTCAGCGGCCGGAAGAGCCACCCGGGCTTTCACCGGGTCCATGCGTTTCACGGCAGCGTTATCGTCAAACATGTATCCTTGGCAACCCGAAAACCGCCAGCTGGCGCTGCGACGCGGCATCAATTGCTGCGACTGCTGCACGGCGAATTGCCAAGGGCGCGAGAAGGCTGCCCCGCCCGATGGGCTGCGACACTCGAAGTCTTGCCATACCGGCCATGTTGGGCCACCTTCGGACGATAGCGCCCCGACGTCTGGCGCATGCACCTGTCCCGTTTCAGAGATTGTCCATGAACCCCCGTTCAGAAATTCACGCCCGCCTCGCGGCTTCGCTCAAGGAGGCGCGGACCGCGAAAGGACTGAGCCTTGATGCCGTGGCGAGGCTCTCCGGCGTCAGCCGGTCCATGGTCAGCCAGATCGAGCGCGGGGACTCCAGCCCGACCGTTGCGACACTCTGGAATCTGACTCAGGCGCTTCAGGTGGATTTCGCTGGCCTGCTGGACGCCCGCGAAGCCCCGCAGATCGACGTGATCCGCGCCGAGGCCGCCCCGGTGATCGGCGGGCGCGGTCCGGGGGTCAGCATCCGCATCCTGTCGCCTGCCGAAGCAGTGGGTGTGCATGAGGTTTATGACCTGACCTTTGCCGCCGGGGGAAAGCTGATCAGTGAAGCGCATGGGCCGGGCTGCCGCGAACATCTGACCATGCTGGACGGATCAATCGAGGTGACATCTGGCGCGGAAAGCCAGCGCCTGACCACCGGCGACACCGCCCGATATTTTGCCGACCGCCCGCACCGGATCGAAGCGCAGGGCGGCCCGGCACGCGCCATCCTGATCGTGCAGAACAGTTAAGCATCCCCTCTGCATGCCGTCAGCAGCGTCCGGGCGGGGCTCGTTGCGATCAGTCCGGTCTGCTGTAAAATATGCGATCAGGCCAGTGCTGCCTGGGGCAAGGCGGAAAAAATAGCACTCGCAGGATCACACCGATAATGCCGCGACAGTGCCGGGGCATCAACCGACAGGGATATGACGCTGTCCAGAATGGTCTGCACCTTGTCGTCCGACATCAAGGGTGACAGGTTGAGACGGACAAATCCCGGTTTCTCGATCTCCTGCCCCGCCAGGATCGCGGTCCGCAGCCGGGCGGACGCGGCGGCGTCGATGCCCAGAAGTCGGTGAACATAAGGCCCGGCACAGGCGCATCCGCCCCGCGCCTGAATCCCATACCGGTCTGACAACAGCCGGGTGATCAGTTGCTGATGCACAAAGCCGCCCTTGCCATCCGCAATCCGGAAGGAAAAGATCGGCAGCCGGTTGCGCCCGGTCGGGCCCAGCAGGGCGATCCGGGTCTGCCCCTGCCATGCCGAATATGCGCGTTGCACCAGTGCGGCGTTGCGCTCTGACATCTGCGCGATGCCGATGCTCTCCTTGACCAGAAACACCAATGCGGCGCGCAGATCGCCAATCATATTCGGCGTTCCTGCCTCTTCGCGGGCCTCAAGATGCTGGCTGAAATCATGCGTTTCGGGGGAGACAAACCGCACCGTACCGCCGCCGGGCCAGCTTGGGCGGTCCGTGACCACTGCATCGCGCCGAAGGATCAGCACGCCGGATGCGCCCGGCCCGCCGATGAACTTGTGTGGCGACAGGACCACCGCATCAATCCCGGCCCCCGGCGCGGGGGTCATGTCGATCGGCATATAGGGACCACCCCCGGCATAATCCCAGACCATCCGCGCGCCCGCAGCCCGGACCTGCCGCGTCAATGCCGCCACGTCGGCGATCTCGCCGGTGATGTTCGAGGCTGCCGAAAACGCGCAGATGACCCGTGCGCCCGCTGGCGCACCGGACAACGCCCCGGCCAATGCCGCGCGGTCCGGTCCGCCCATCGGGTCCTCGCCCAGTTCGATCACCTCTGCCCCGCTTTCGCGCCATGGCAACAGGTTGGAGTGATGCTCATACGGCCCCAGAATGACCCGCGCCCCCGGCCCGGCCCCCAAAAGCACAACCAGACGGTTGATACCCGCCGTTGCCCCCGATCCGGAGAAGATCACCGCATGCTCCGGCCCTGCCCCACAGGACCGCGCGATGATGGACCGCGCGACACGGCGCATCTGCGTCATCCGCGCGCCGCAGAATGACGCCTCGGTATGGCTGTTGGCGTAGTACGGCAGCACATGGTCCATGATGAAGGCTTCCACCTGCCGCAATGCGCGGCCGGAGGCGGTATAATCAGCGTAGATCAGCGGTTTGGTGCCGAACGGGCCGTCAATCTTCGCGCCCTCCCCGATCAGGCCCGCGCGCAGGCCGGCGACCGGATCTGCGGACGCCAGAGCGGCATGGAACGGCGAAAACAGGTCAGTTGTATCGGACACTTCGGCACCCTCATTTGGTCTGAACGGATGATAGATCGAAGTGCTGCAATCAGATTGCGGATTGTTTTGGTGGATTTATGATTTTTCAGATCATATGATCTGTAGAATGAAGACTTTCGATATGTTTGATCTGCGCATCCTGACCGCCCTGCAACGCGATGCCTCGCTATCGCAGCGCCAGGTCGCTGATCTTGTCGGCATGTCGCAGAATGCGTGCTGGCGGCGGCTGCAGGCGCTGCAGGCGGCGGGAATTCTGGCCGGGTCGCAGGCGCGGGTGGATCTTTCCGCGCTGGGTCTGGATCTGACGGTGTTTGTGATGATCCGCACCCGCCACCATTCGCGAGACTGGGTGGACCGCTTTTCGCGCCATGTCCAAAGCCTGCCAGAGGTGATCGACTTCAACCGGATCGGCGGCGAATGGGATTACCTGCTGAAGATCGTGACCCAAGGCATGGCCGGGTATGACCGCTTTTACCAACGTTTGATCGACGGGTTTGAATTCGACAAGGTGACCGGCCTGTTTTCGATGGAGCGGATACTGGAAAACCGCGCCGCCGATCTGAACCGCCTGTTGTAGTGGCTTAGCCCCAGTCCAGCACAACCTTTCCGCTGGCCCCGGCGCGCATCACCTCGAACCCGTCGCGGAACTGGTCGACCGGAAAACGGTGGGTGATCACGCGGCGGATATCCAGACCGTTTTCCAGCATGGCGATCATTTTATACCAGGTCTCGAAAATCTCGCGCCCGTAGACGCCTTTCAGGGTTATGGCCTTGAACACGATCCGGCTCCAGTCCACCGGGGATTTGCCGGGCGGGATGCCCAGCATGGCGATGCGCCCGCCCATCACCAGATTTTCGATCATCTGATCGAGGGCTGCCTGATTACCCGACATTTCCATGCCCACATCGAAGCCCTGTTTCATCTTCAGGCTGGCCTGAACCGCGCGCAGATCCTGGGTCAGGACATTCACCGTCACCACATCGGCCACCTGTGCCGCCAGATCGAGGCGATCCTGATTGATATCGGTGATCACCACATGGCGCGCGCCGACATAGCGCGCGACCGCCGCCGCCATGATACCGATTGGCCCTGCGCCTGTGATCAGTACATCCTCGCCCACCAGATCAAACGACAGCGCCGTATGGACGGCATTGCCCAGCGGGTCCAGAATGGCCCCGATCTCGTCGTCAATCTCATTCGGCAGCGGCACCACATTGAATGCGGGCAGGCACAGATATTGCGCAAACGCCCCTTGCTCATTCACTCCGATGCCGCGCGTTGCGGGGTCAAGGTGGAACTTGCCCGCCCGCGATTGCCGCGACTGGTTGGAGATCAGGTGCCCCTCACCAGAGCAGCGCTGACCGATGGTCAGCCCGGTGACATTGCGGCCCAACTCTACAATCTCGCCCGCAAATTCATGGCCGGTGACAAGGCCCAAAGGCACGGTTCGCGCGGCCCAGTCATCCCAGTTCCAGATGTGGATATCGGTGCCACAGATGCCGGTCTTGCGGATACGGACCAGCACATCATCGGGGCCGATATCCGGCACTGGGCGGTGCTCCAGCCACAGCCCGACCTCGGGTCTGGTCTTGGCCAGCGCTTTCATTTGGTTCTGCATCAGATTACCCCCACGGCCTTGCCCGCCGCACGGAACTGGTCCAGCGCGAAATCCAGATCCGCGCGGGTCAATTGCGCGTTCATCTGGGTTCTGATCCGGGCCTGCCCCTTTGGCACCACGGGAAAGAAGAAGCCCGACACAAACACGCCCCGGTCATACAAGGCGCTGGCCATGGCCTGAGCCAGAGGTGCCTCGCCGGTCATCACCGGAATGATCGGGTGCTCACCCCGCAGCAGGGTGAACCCGGCATCCGCCAGACCGGCCCGCCAGTAGCGCGCATTGTCGAACAGCTGCGCGCGCAGACCGTCTGCCGCCTCGACCAATTCAATCGCGGCCAGACCCGCCGCTACAATGGCGGGTGGCAGCGCGTTGGAAAATAGATAGGGCCGCGCCCTTTGACGCAGCAGGTCAACCACAGCTTGCGGCCCGGCAATATAGCCGCCCAGCGCACCACCCAGCGCCTTGCCCAAGGTGCCGGTCAGGATATCCACCGCAACCCCGTGATGCGCGGGCGTGCCCCGGCCCTGCGGCCCCATGAAGCCGGTGGCGTGGCAATCATCCACCATGGTCAGCGCGCCATGTTTTTCGGCAAGGGCCGTAATCTGCGGCAGGTTCGCCAGATAGCCATCCATCGAGAACACGCCATCGGTCGCAATCAGGATATGCCGCGCGCCATCGGCCCTTGCGGTCTGCAACTGCGCCTCCAGATCCGCCATATCGGAATTGGCATAGCGATAGCGCTTTGCCTTGCACAGCCGGATTCCGTCAATGATCGAGGCGTGGTTCAGCGCATCCGAGATCACCGCATCCTCGGGCCCCAGCAATGGCTCGAACAGCCCGCCATTCGCATCGAAACAGGCCGCAAACATGATTGAATCGTCCATCCCCAGAAACCGCGCAATCCGTTGTTCCAACTGGCGGTGCATATCCTGCGTGCCACAGATGAAGCGGACGGAGGCCATGCCAAAGCCATGCTCATCCAGCGCGCGGTGGGCCGCGGCAATCAACTGCGGATCATTAGCCAGACCCAGATAATTGTTCGCGCACAGGTTCAGAAGCGAACGCCCCGCAACGGTGACATGTGCCGACTGCGGCGATGCGATCAGACGCTCGCGCTTGAACAAACCCGCCGCTTCGATATTCGCCAAGGTATGGCCGAGGTGTTGAAGGAAGTCGGTACGCGACATCTGTCTCTCCTGCTGCACGCAGCAATCCTAAGCGAAGGTCGCCCCGCGCGTCAATATAGAAGAAATTAATCCGTGATAGCGGATACCGCTCTGCAACTTCAGCGCAGCATCGGTCGGCGCGGCGCTGAAGTTGCAGATGGTGGACGCCCCCGCATGCACGCCATGAAGCTGAAAGGTCATCAACGCGGCTCAGCGCGTTCAGGTGACGATATTGCTGAAGGGTCGCACGACGCCAAAATCGCGGAGGACCTGCGCATAAGTTCAATGAGACTTGTATTCATCATCAAGCGTGGCTTCGAGCGCCTCGACTTGAACCGGTGCAAGACCCGATGACATATTCATGGAAAAACTCCTTTCAAATCGGCACGCGTGAAACATGCGCGGATTGTTCAGGAAGGTGCCGGCACCCCAGAATGAGGTGGCTAAGCCTTGTCGTCATGGTTTGTCCTCTCCAGCATCAGATCAAATACCGGGATGATGCCGATGGGCGCATAGGACAGCTTGGCCTGACGCAAGCCCGCATCGCCCATATCTTCCTCGCGATTGATCAGGTGAAAACCAATGGCAAGGATCACGCGGGCGGTTTCGCGGTTCACCATCTGGTAAAGCCCCTTGAAGGCGCGCAGGGCCTTTTCGAAATGCACCGCGGCCGTTTCAACATTCTGACGCTCCCAGATCGCAAAGCCCACTGCTTTGCCCGCCACCCGGATCAGAACGCCGTTCTGTTCCAGAGCGTCGAAATTGGCCATGGTGAAGTCCAGCGCGCGCAACTCCTCCAGATGCGGCGTGTCGTCGGGGTCGATGCCGTCCTCATGCGCGATGGCGAGCAGGATCTGACGGCATAGCGCGCCGCAACTGGCGTCCAGCGGCGCGGCGGCCCAATCAGCGTGCAGGGTCTGAAACTGGGCGATCAGATTGCGCTTCTTGGCATAGCGCCCCCCCGCAAGCTCTGCCAGATCGCGGGCGACATAGATGTAATTGGCGCTGGCGCGATCCTCTTCGGCGTCGAAATGCCCGCAGAAGCGGGGGTTCGCCTCGACGTAGGATTTGGCGAAGTAAATCATCTGCAATGGATAGGGCAGCGCCGCCGCCGCATCCAGCAATCCGTCGCAACAGGCGTCGGTGGGCTGGCCGATGGGTTGCAGCAGGTGCATCTGGTCATCAATCTTGCGCGCCAACAGCAGACACTCCGGCCCGACCCGCGACCACACGATGTCATAGATCGGCGCATATGCGGCCAGCGTGGCAAAGGTGTAGCCCGAAACATGCTTCGGATAGCGGCGAAGATAGTCTTGCAGCATCTTCTTGTCTTCCAGGATCAGCGAGCGGAAGGCGTGGCCGAGAAAGGTCGCCTCGGTTGGTTGGGTCGTGTTCACCGGCTATCTCCACTCATCCTGTCATGTGGCCAGACAGACGCCCGCCCGTTCGCAGGGCGCGCGTTCCAATTGCACGGTGGCGTGGCCGATGGAGAAGTCATGCTCCAGCTCGTCGGTTACATGGTCGAGGAAGGCATCGGCATCCGCCCCGTCCCAGACCAGATGCACCGCAAGCGCCGTCCGGGTGGTCGAGAGCGCCCAGATGTGCAGATCGTGCACATTGGTCACGCCGTCCTGCGCGCCCAGCCAATCCGCCACGGCCTGCCGGTCGATCGCCTCGGGCACGCCATCCAGTTCCAGCCGCAGCGAGTCGCGCAACAGGCGCCAGGCGGTGAACGCGATCAGCAGGCTGACCGCGATGGCCACCGCAGGGTCCAGCCACTGCCAGCCGGTCAGCAGGATGCCAGCCGCCGCCAGCACCACCGCGCCCGACACCGCCGCATCCGCCGCCATGTGCAGATAGGCCCCCTTGGCGTTCAAATCATCCTTTTGTGATTTCATGAACAACAACGCTGATCCGGTGTTCACCGCGATGCCGACCAGCGCCACCAGCAGGATCGTCAGCCCCGGCACCTCGACCGTCGATTGAAAGCGGTGCGCCGCCTCCCACACCACCACCACAACGCCGATCAGAATGGCAATCGCGTTCAGCATCGCGGCCAAAATCGTCGCGCGGCCATAGCCAAAGGTATAATTGCCGCTGCCCACCCGTTTGGCCAGCACCGCCGCGCCCCAGGCGATCAGCAGGCCCGCCACATCGGTCAGATTGTGCGCGGCGTCGGCCAGAAGCGCCAGCGAGCCGGTCAGAAACCCCGCCGCCCCTTCGACCAGCACATAGGCGGTATTCATCCCCACAGCCCAGCGGAAGGCCGGGCCAAGGTCTGCCGGGGGGGTGTGTGCCTGCGCGTGATCGTGTGCCATGGTGTCAGCCTTTCCGCCGGATGGTGCCGGACAGTTCGGTCGCCCCCGCCAATGTGTTGTAAATCGTGCCGTATTTTTGCAGGTTCTTGTGCAGCAGGCTCAGGCGGGCATCAGTCTCGTCGGTGTCCACGGTGATCTCATAGGTGATGGAGATCATCTTCGGCGGGCTGTCCTGCCGCACCCCGTGCAGGGCGACCTCCATCCCGCGCAGATCAAACTCCAGCATCGGAACCACCCGTTCGGTGCCCTTCAGGATGCAGGCGGCAAGGCTTGCCAGCAGCATCTCGGCCGGGTTGAAGGCGTCTTGCCGCCCGGCCATGTCGGTGTCGAGCGTGATCGACGCCGCCTTGGTGGTCGCCTCTGACCCGTGACTGTCGATGCGGCGGGCGGTAACGTGGTATTCCAGCATTATTTTTCCTTTCAGGCAAAAAAGCCCCAGATCATTTTTGTCGCCAGTGCCAGCAGCAGAACCGCAATCAGTTTCTTGACCTGCGCCTCGTTCAGACCCCGGTGCAGGATCGTTGCCCCCAGATATCCGCCCAGAATGGCTGCCATGGCAACAACACCCAGCAGCACCCAATCCATCTGCGTGAACGACAGATAGGTCAGAAACGCCCCCGCCGTGGAAAACGGGATAACAAAGCCAATCGCGCGGGCAGCATTCTTGGCGTCGTGCCCCAAAAGGATCAGCGCGGGCATCAATAGCGTGCCGCCGCCGACGCCCAACATCCCCGAGATCACTCCCACGCCCGCGCCAATCGCCAGCAGCGGCCAGACACTTTCGCTTTGCAACAATGTCGGGCGGCGCGGGATCAGCAGCAAGATGGCCGCGACGATCAGAAAGACGATCAGGATCGCCTCCAGCACGCCATTTGCGACAACCTGACTGGACCACGCCCCGATCGGGGTCGCGACCAAAAGCGCCAGCGCCAAAGGCAGCGCAAAGCGCACGTCCAGCATGCCATGGCGGAAATGCGTGACCGAAGCGGCGGCGGTCGCAGCGGTGTTGACGAACAACCCCACGGCGCGG
The DNA here is from genome assembly GCA_046296515.1 of Paracoccaceae bacterium. GTDB lineage: Bacteria > Pseudomonadota > Alphaproteobacteria > Rhodobacterales > Rhodobacteraceae > Pseudotabrizicola. The sequence goes on from JBKBKR010000002.1 coordinate 89,486, forward strand.
GCCAGATCAAAAGCCATGCCCGCCATCGACAGGCTGGGCACCAGCGCAATGGCCGAGCCGACTCCGCCCATCGCAAACACTGTGGAGAGCCCCAGCGTCAGGCCGAAATACAGGCCATAGTCGCCCAGCAAGGCGAGTGTCATTTCAGGCTGGCCATGTAATCGCGTGCCTTGTCGCCGCGCAGGTAATCGACCAGCTTCAGCATCCCGGCGGTAAAATAGCGCGACTTATAGCCCTTCAACGTCAGATACAGCCGCGCAATCTCGGCCCGGTCGGAATGCGGGCACATCGGCACGATGACCTTGGCGCAGTCCAACTCGTCCAGCCGGTCGGGCAATTCGTTCAGCGGGATGTGCTGGCCGATGGCCACCGACCATGCGGCATGTTCCTCACGAAAGCGGATGTCGATCAACTGGATCTCGTCTTTCGCGTAAAGCTCCAGCGTCTCCTCCAGCCCGATCTTCATCAAAAGCCGTTCGTCGTAATCAAAGCCGCGCAGATAGCTGTCGAAGTCCTGGTTCATCAGAGCCTCCTGTTAGGTTGAGGGGCCGGAAGGACCGCCCGGAAGAAGAAATGCCGCCGCGCTGGCGTCATTCGAATTCCATCTGCACGAAGGCCACTTCGGCATTCTTGCGCGACAGGCTGTCAAATTGCTCCAGCCGGGCAAAGGCGGACTGGTCCACATCCGCCGCCGCCGAAAGATCGCCGCCTGCTTCGATCAGCGCGCTGATCTGTGCGCGCAGGTTCGTGAGGTAATCGTAGGTGTCGGCGCGGGCGCGTTCCATCGTGGTGGCATGGCCGTGGCCGGGAACAACATGAGTGGAGCCGGTGGCGGCGATCGCTTCGAAGGCGGCGGGCCAGTCGGTGATAGAGGATTGCTCGCCCACCCCAAGGATGCGTTCCACATAGACGATGTCGCCGGTGAATACCGTGTCTTTCTGTGGCACGAACACAAAGCTGTCGCCGGGTGTATGTGCCGGGCCGGGGTGGGTGATCTGGAAACTGAGGCCGCCCAGATCGAAGGCGTAGGCGTCGGCAAAGGTCACATCGGCATAGGCGGGCTCGGTTCCGGCCAGACCTTCGCCCAGAAACTGCCCCAGACCCATCATGTGCTGATCGGCGCGGGCGTGGTGATCTTCCACCGCCGCATCCGACGCGATAACAGTGGCCCCCTGCGCATGCCAATAGCCGTTGCCCAGCCAGCGGTGATCCTGTCCGCCGGTGTTGACCACGAATTTCACCGGCCGGTCGGTCAGGCTGCGGATGGTGGCGTGCAGTGCCTCGGCGCCCTTCCACGACCCGCCGGGGTCCATCAGAACCGCACCTGCTTCGGTGACAACCAGCCCGAAGGTGGCGTTGTTGGCAAGGTTCACGCCGTCTCGCTGCTCCATCGGGCCGACGATGGCCCAGACGCCATCGGTGACGGGTTGCACTTCCAACACGTCAGCAAGGGCGGGAAACGGCAGCAGGGCCGCGAGAAACAGGGCGCGGGGAAAGGACATGGGTTTTCCAGTCAGGTTTGCGGCAGGATGCCGGAGTGAGAGATCAGCCAAATGCCCGCCATCACCATCAAGGCGGAAAAGGCGCGTTTGCCGGGGATTAGGTGTTCGACAGGGCCAAGCCGCCGCGCAATGGTGTTCAGGCTTTGCGGTGCAAGACCGGCCAACACCAGAAGCGGACTGCGCCCGATGGCATAGGCGAGCAGCATCATGGCGCCGGTCAGAACCGATCCGCCCATCACGCCGCCCGATCCTGCCAGCGCCAGCGCCGCCCCCAGAACCGGGGTGGCGCAAGGGGTCAGCACGCTGCCGGTCAGCCCGCCCAAGGCCACGGCCCCCCAAAGGCCAGAGCCTTTGAAGCGCCGCTCCATCCAGCCCTGAACGGCGGTTGGGCAGATCGCGCCGCTGCCCTGCCGCAGCAAAAACCACAAGCCGCCCGTCACGATCACCGCACCGCCAAGCGCCGTCCAGCCGGGGCCAAGTGTGCCGAAGAACATGCCAAGGCGGGCAGCCGCCAGACCAAGGGCCACAAAGGCCACCACCATGCCAAGAATAAACCCCAGCGTCAGCCGCAACGCCGCACGGCCATCCTTGGCCCCGCCACCGACAAACCCCACCGTCACCGGCACGGCGGCCAGCACGCAAGGGCTTGCCGCTGACAGCAGGCCCGCCGTGAAGGCCGCGCCAAGGATCGCTGCATCAACCATCCGCCAGCCCAAGCTTGGTCAAGATTTGATCCGCCGGAATCGCGCCCAAGTGGCGACCGGCCTCTGTTCCATCCGCTGCAAAAAACAGCTGTGTCGGGATCGCCTGCATCGCGTATTTGCGCAGCACCATGCGGCCTTCGGGCGTGCCAAAGTCGATATCAAGGATCACCATCCGGTCGCCGTGACTGGCCTCAAGGTCGGCCAGCACGCCCTTCATCTCGCGGCAGGCGGCACACGAGCCTGCGCCAAACTCGACCAGCACAGGTTTGCCAGACAGGCGTGCCTCTGCGATGGAGTCGGGCAAACCCGACCGGGGCGCGACGTCCGTGATGGTCAGCCAAAGTGCGGCAGCCCCCACCACGGCTCCGGTCAGGAGTGCTGCGCCCCAGCGCATCAACAGCACCCGCAAGACGTGACCGGGGTGTCGCCGCCACAGCAGCTTGCCGCCGCAGGTTCTGGCGACGCGCTGCAGCATGACGATGCCGCCTCGGAGGCGGCCACGGCTTCGGCCGACCCGGTGATCGGGAAACCTCGGGCAACCCAGCGGGCAATGCCGGGGAGCATGTTTGATACGCGGTCAAAGCCCTTATACATCAGGAAATAGGTGGCCTTCAGGCTCCGCTCCCCGACAGCGCAGGCCAGGATCACGTCGCGATTGCGCGGCACCTCTTGCCAGCGTTCCTCGAACTGCGACAGTGGGATGTTGACCACTTCGCAGCCCGCAAACCCCAACTGCGCCACCTCTGATGGCTCGCGCACATCAACCAGCAGCGCGCCCTCTTTCAGGAGCCGCTGCGAGGTGGTGGGGCAGACTTCATGGGCCTCGGTCAGATCTTTCTTGAGAACTTCGTTCATGACGTGTCCTTTCAGGGGTGAACGCCAGGCAGACCACCGGTCCGCTTGCGCGCAATGGCGGCGAGGAAAAAGATCACGGGAGCCGCGATCACTGAGGCGATCACGAACACCCTGGCCCAGGCAGTCAGGAGGTCAGGCCCGAAACCAAGGTTCACGGAAGTGCTGAGGAAGGTCATCAGAAAGACCATCATCTCGCCCATGATCAGCGAAAAGACGAGGTGGAACTTTCCAGGCGAGGCCATGACGTTTACCCCAACCAGCCCACGACCTGATCGTGCGTCGGCACCGAGCCTTTGTGGACAACCTTGCCCCCCACCACGACGGCGGGGGTGGTCATCACGCCGAACCCGACGATCTGGCGCATGTCTTCGATTTTCTCGATCTGCACCGACTTGCCGGTCTCGGTCGCCACGCGGGTGATAAGGTCAGCGGTGGCCTTACACTTGGAGCAGCCCGGCCCGAGCACTTTGATTTCCATGGGTTGTCCTTTCAGAACAGAAAGTTGAACAGATAGCCGACGGCAAGGATGCCGCTGCCGACCACGCCGACGAAGACCCCGATCAGGCGCAGCGTCAGCACTTGTTTCAGAATGATCATCTCGGGCAGGCTCAGCGCGATCACAGCCATCATGAAGGCCAACACGGTGCCGAGGGCGGCCCCCTTGCCCAACAGTGCCTCGACAATCGGGATCACCCCAGCCGCGTTGGTATACATCGGAATGCCGATGAGGACGGCCGCCGGAACGCTCCACCATGCCTCTGCGCCCATGATGCGGACCATCAGGTCCTCGGGAACATAGCCATGGATCAGCGCGCCCATACCGATGCCAAGGATGATCCACATCCAGACCCGGCCAAAGATTTCGCGCACAGCCTCGATCCCCAGATGATAACGGTCCACCAGGGTTCGCGGCGCATCATCGACGGCGTCTGGCGTTTTGGCCCCGGAATGAATGTCGCGCACCCAATCCTGCAACCAGCCTTCCAGCTTCAGCTTTCCGATCACCCAGCCCGCCACAACGGCGATGGAAATACCGAAGGCGAAGTAGGTCATGGCGACCTTCCAGCCGACCAGCCCGAACAGCAGTGCGAGGGCGACCTCGTTCACCATCGGCGCCGCGATCAGGAAGGAAAACGTCACCCCCAACGGCACGCCCGCCGACACAAGGCCGATGAACAAGGGCACCGCCGAGCACGAACAGAACGGCGTCATCACGCCAAGGCCTGCCGCCATGATATTGCCGACGCCTTCGCGTTTGCCCGCCAGCATCGCGCGGGTCCGTTCGGGGGAAAAGTAGCTGCGCGCCACGCCCATCGCAAAGACGATCAGCGTCAGCAGCATCATCACCTTGGGCACATCGTAGAAAAAGAACGCAATCGCCTCTCCGGTGTGGCTGTGACGCTCGACCGGAAACAGCGAGGTGACCAGTTCCGAGAACGGGATCAACTGGCGATAGACCAGCCACCAGACCACGACAAAGACGACAAGTCCCGCTTGCCATATCCAGTCCGTGCGGGGCGAGGGGTGAGAGGTGGATTGAACGCTCATGCCGCGAGCCTTTCTTCGATTTCGGCAGCCCGCAGCACGGCATCCAGAATGGCGCGGGTGGCTTGGGTCAGATCCGGGTTGAGACGATAGCGCACCCATTGTGCATCGCGCCGGTCAACCACCAGACCAGCCTGCTTCAGGGTCTGCATGTGCCGCGACATCCGGCTTTGCGTAGCGTCAAGCCGCTTCATCAATTCACACACGCAATGCTCACCGCCATCGGCAAGAATGCGGATCGCGGCAAGGCGGGTGGGTTCGGACAAGGCGGACAGAACGGCGAGTGGCATGATGTGCTCCTGCGCTTATGCGTTCATCCGCAGATACGCCCGCAAAACACATGCGTCAATCGGCATATGACGTTCTGACAACTTGACGCAGGCCGGGTTCCCTGGTCAGCCCTCAGCCCTCAGCCCTCAGCCCAGCCAGACATCGAGGAACAGCATGATGACCAGCCCCATGGCCAGGCCCAGTGTGGCCTTGTTCTGGTGCCCGCAGCGATGGGTTTCCGGGATGATCTCATGGCTGATGACATAGAGCATCGCCCCCGCAGCAAAGGCGAGGCCCCAGGGCAAAAGCGGCTCGGACAGCGTGATCAGACCCGCGCCCAGCAGGCCGCCGACCGGTTCGACCGCACCGGTCAGTGCGGCAATGCCCCAGGCGCGGAATTTCGGGTAGCCTTCCCCCAACAGCGCTACGGCCACGGCCAACCCTTCGGGCGCGTTCTGCAACCCGATGCCGATGGCCAGCGGCAGGCCACCCTCCAGCCCATGCGCCCCGAAGCCCACACCCACGGCAAGGCCCTCGGGAAAGTTGTGGATGGTGATCGCGATGACGAACAACCAGACCCGGCGCAGCGAGGCGGCCTCCGGTCCCTCGCGCCCCCGGCCAAAATGTTCATGCGGCAGTTTTTCGTTCATCAGCGCCACAGCGCCCATGCCAAGCAGGATCGCCACACAGACAATGGCGGCAGGCATCGCGCTGCTGTCAAACTGCATCGCGGCCGCATCAAGCGCAGGAATGATCAGCGAAAAAAACGAGGCCGACAGCATCACGCCTGCGGCAAAGCCTAACGACAAGTCGCGGGTGGCCTGCGCCGGAAGGCGCCCGAACAACACCGGGATAGCGCCAATAGCGGTGAGCGACCCGGCGACAAGACTGCCGAGAAAGCCAAGGGCGATGGGGGAAAGTTCCATCATGATCCGCTCGAGAATTCTCTAAACACAGTGGTTGGGGTGTATGGGGCACGATCTTCGAGGGGCCGGAACAAATCTAAAGGCAGGCAGGCAGACGTTTTCATTTTTCTACCAGCGGAAGTGACGTCAAGCTGCCGTGGTCGACTCTGTTCCCGGAACGAGGAATTCCGGTGCCTCGTCAGCAGGTTTGTGCGCTATCTCCGCTGGCGTAAGACGTGCGTAGACCTCGATCAAGGTTCCGTCCGGGTCGGTCAGCCACACCTCGTGCAGCGGCGTGCCCTTCCAGGTCGTCCGCGGAGGCTTTTCGACATGCCCGCCCACAGCGACAGCGCGGTGATAGGCGTCAATGACGGCCGCGCGGTCGGGCAGCGCGATCCCGAGGTGATAGAGCGTGTCGTGATGCAGATCCTTGCCGTCGGCGACCATGATCACGAAGTTGAGGTTCAGGTCGGGGCGGATGAAGGTCGCATAGCGGTGTGTCCACTCCTTGGGCCAGGTGTTCAGGAGCCAGGCGTAGAAGCGCGTGCTTGCGCCCAGATCGCGCACGCGAAGGCTGGCGTGAAACTCGGTCCCGGTCGGGCCTTCAGGCAAATCGATCAGTCCCGCCAGAACCTCGATCCTCGCCTTGATCTGATCGCGTGCTGTGCGGAAGGCGGCGATGTCGCCTCCTGCCGAGGGGTCGGTGATGGGCCAGTGCAGCCGCTTGACAGGGCCGGGGACGAAGGGGCAGACCTCTTCGGCGCAGAGCGTGACGATCAGGTCTGCCGTTTCGGGCGACACCTCCTCGAGCGGCTTCGACTGGTGGCGCGAGATATCGATGCCCGCCTCGGAGAGAGCCTCCACTGCCAGCGGGTTCACTCGCCCGGGGTTTGAGCCCGCGCTGGCGACCTCGACGGACGCAGGTAGCAACGCGCGGGCCAGCCCCTCGGCCATCTGGCTGCGGGCGGAATTGGCGACGCAGAGAAACAGGATACGCATGGGATCAGACCTCATCGTTCTGGCGCGGCACCATCAGCACCGGGCGGCGGGCGATTTCGCAGAGACTGGCTGCCGTGGAGCCGGTGGTGATGCTGTCCACCCAGCCTTGGCCGTGCTTGCCAACGACGATGAGATCGGCGTCGCGATCCACGGCCATCCGGGCGATTTCTTCAAATGGCTCGCCCGTTATCAGCTGTGCCTCGGCTTTGCCGCCAGCGGCAGCGATGTCGTCCACGATGTAAGACAGCGCAGCCTGTGCCATCCGGGGCCAACGCGCGTAGACCTTGCCGCCACCCGGTGCAAGGACATGCACCACATCGACATGTGCCCCAAGACGCGTCAGCGCGATGGCGGCCTTTTCCGCCGATTGCGATTGCTGCGAAAAGTCCGTGGCAAGAAGGACCCGCCGCAAGCCCGTATGGCACGTACGTACGCAGGTAGCGTCGCCGTCCTTGCCCGTGGATTCCATCCATTCCAACCGCACCGGCAGGGTGCTGAGCCGGATCACCTCGCGTGCGACCGATCCGAGGAACAGGCCGCGGATCATGTTCTGCCCGCGCGAGCCGATCACGATCAAGTCGGCACCATGGTCACTGGCCGCATGCAGAATGTCCTTGGCCACCTCACCGGCGGCGCGGATTTCGATTTCCACTTCCATCCCAGCTGCGTGCAGCTGTGTGGCACAGCCCCGAAGCCAGTCCTCCAGCGCCTCCTTGTTTCCGTAGGAGCCACCTTGGCCATAGCCGACATGAACCACATGGATCAGGATTGCACGGGATACGCCCATGTCACGCAGGTCTGACAGGCAGTCCAACAGAGGGTCTTGGGCGGCGGAGTGGTCCAGGGCTATGAGGGCTGTGTGAAACATCAGTTTTGCTCCTTTGTTCTGGGCGTGCGGATGGGGGTTTCCTCGGCCGGGAACCAGTGTCGGGTGCGATTGGCGAACCAGACCAGCGACAGCATCACCGGCACTTCCACCAGCACGCCGACCACGGTGACAAGCGCCGCGATGGAGTTCAGGCCGAACAGGCCGATGGCCACCGCTACGGCAAGTTCAAAGAAGTTTGACGTGCCGATCATCGCGCAGGGGGCGGCGACGTTATGGGGGACACGCCAAGCTTTAGCAGCCCAGTAAGCGACGGCGAACATGCCGTAGGACTGGATGAGCAGCGGGATCGCGATCATCACGATGACCAATGGCTGTGACAGGATCACTCCGCCCTGAAAGCCAAACAGCAGGACAACCGTGGCCAACAGACCGATGACCGAAAAGGGTTTGACCCGCGACGTGAAGGCACCCACCGCCGCCTCGGCTGCGGCACGGCTGGCGGCCCCGCGTGTCATCAGCACCCGGGTCACGATGCCTGCCGCGAGCGGGATCACGATATACAACGCAACCGACAGGATCAGAGTGACCCAAGGCACGGTGATGTCGGTGACCCCCAGCAGAAAGGCCACGATCGGCGCATATGCAAAGACCATGATCGCGTCGTTCAACGATACCTGCGCCAGCGTGTAGTTCGGATCGCCCTTGGTCATCTGCGACCAGACGAACACCATGGCGGTGCAGGGGGCAGCGCCCAAGAGGATCAGGCCCGCTATATACTGACCCGATGTGCCCGGTTCGATGAAGGGCGCAAAGATCAGATCGAAGAACAGGACGCCAAGGGCGGCCATGGTAAAGGGCTTGATCAGCCAGTTCACCGCCAGCGTGATGATCAGACCCTTGGGCCGTTCATGCACGCGGCGCAGGCTGGAAAAGTCCACCGACACCATCATCGGATAGACCATGAACCAGATCAGGATCGCGACGACAAAGTTGACTGAGCCGTATTCCAGCGAGGCGAGAAAGTTCACAAGGCCCGGCGCGACCCAGCCAAGCGCCAGCCCGCCGATGATCGCCAGCGCGACCCAAATCGAAAGATACCGTTCAAATGCAGACATGTTGGAAGTCGTCCTCTCGGGTTCAGGCTATGGCAGGTGTGCGGCCGACCAGCGCGCGCAGGCGGTCCGCGCCGACCGGGTCTTCGGCCAGCATCGGCACCACGGCATGGCGGGTGGCCAGTCCGTTCCGGACCGCCGCGATCTCAGGTGCTTCGGTCGCGGCACGGGCGGCCAGAACGGGATGTGTGGTCGCCGTGGCGGCGAGGCTGGCGTTGACGACCCAGGCCCAAGGCGTGATCCCGGCGCGCTTCAGATCTTCCTGAAGCCGGGCGGCTTCCAGAACTGGGGTCGTCTCGGGCAGGGTCACGATCAGGATTTTGGTCATCTCGGGGTTTTGCAGCCGCATCATCGGAGTGGTCATGTGACTGGCCTGCTCGCCCGCGTGGCGCAGCACGTCGCGGTGGTAGGACCCCGTGGCATCGAGCAGCAGCAGCGTGTGGCCGGTTGGGGCGGTGTCCATCACCACGAACCTGCGCCCCGCCTCGCGGATCACGCGGGAGAACGCCTGAAACACGGCAATCTCCTCGGTGCAGGGCGAGCGCAGGTCCTCCTCCAGCATCGCGCGACCCTGAGCGTCGAGGCTCGCGCCCTTCGTGGCAAGGATGTGGTCGCGGTAGGCCTGTGTTTCGACCTCGGGGTCGATCCTGCTGACGGTCAGACCCGGCACGTCGCCCGCCAGCGTCTCGGTCAGATGCGCCGCCGGGTCGGTGGTGGTCAGCAGCACCTCATGCCCGCGCGCGGCCAGTTCGACCGCCACGGCGGCGGCGATGGTGGTCTTGCCGACACCGCCTTTGCCCATGGTCATCACCAACCCGCGGCCAGCTGCCTCGATCCCGTCGACCAATGCAGAAAGCGACGGCAAGTCGGTATCGGCGCTGCGCGACGCAGCCCCCGTCAGGGTCAGGGGAGTGTTCATTCGGCGCAACGCGTCGAGACCCACAAGGTTCTCGGGGCGCAGCGCGAAGCGGGTTTGCGGCAGGGCGGCAAGCCGGGCATCCATGCCATCCAGCGCCGCTCGGTCGCGCGCGATCAGGCTGGTGGCCAGCGTATCGCCCATGGCCTCGTCCGGCATCAGCCCGTTGATCGCCAGATGCTGGTTGCCGATGCCGATATCCGCCAGCTCCCCACTGGTGCGCGCGGCCTCGGCCAGCGAACTGACGCGGGGGCGGGCGACGAGGATCAGCCGGGTGCGGGCCGCATCGGACAAGCTGTCCACCGCCGCCGCATAGCGGGCGCGCTGCTTTTCCAGACCTGCCAGCGGCCCCAGACAGGACGCATCGCCCCCGGTTTCAAGAAACCCGCTCCAGGCGCCGGGCAGTTTCAGCATCCGGATCGTGTGGCCGGTCGGGGCCGTGTCGAAGATGATGTGATCATAGGCACCGGTCACCGCGTCATCCGTCAGCAGGGCCGTGAATTCGTCAAAAGCCGCGATTTCCGTCGTGCAGGCGCCCGAAAGCTGTTCCTCGACGCCCTTCAACGCTTTTTCCGGCAGCATCCCGCGCATCGGCCCGACGATGCGGTCGCGATACTCGGCCGCTGCCGCCTCGGGGTCGATTTCCAGCGCCATGAGCCCCGGCACGCTGTCAATCGGAATGACATGGTTGCCGATCTCGACCCCGAACACCTGGCCGACATTCGAGGCCGGATCGGTCGAGACCAGCAGCACCTCCTTGCCCGCATCGGCTAGGCCGACCGCCGTGGCGCAGGCCAGCGAGGTCTTGCCCACGCCGCCCTTGCCGGTGAGGAACACGAATTTCGGCAGATCGTTGAACATGACTTCTCCTTTCGCCGCCCGGAACGAGCGGTCGTCATCTGTCGCACGGGCTTTGCCGGCACGCGTTGATTCAGATCAGGCGCGGTGCCGAATCAGCAGCAGCTTCCGGCCTTCTCCCTGGCCGGTTCGGCCTTGGCACCGCCACCGCAGCAATCCGTCGCGACGGCAGGTGCCGCCTTGGCCGGACCGCAGCAGGACGAAGTCATCGAGGTCTCAACTTCAGGCTCGGGGATCAGCTTTTCGGCCAGCCCGTAAATGTGCTTTGCCGAGGCGTCCTTCACCATGCGCCCCACGGCGATCGCTTCGCGCATCTGCGCCTCGGTCAACCCCAGCTCTTGCGCCTTTTTCGTGTGATACTTCAGGCAGGGTTCGCAGCTGGCTGCAATGGCTGCACCAAGCGCGATCAGCTCGCGCACCTGCACGGTGATCTCGAGTTTCGGTGCGGCGAGGCCCGCCCAGTCTGCCAGTTCCGTGCGGGAAGGATAGCGGGCCTTGGCTTTGAGTGTGCCATCAATCAGGAACACCGGAAGGTCGTCGCCTTCGCTGTCTTGCATGATCTGGCGGATCGTGTCGTTTGCCGCGAACTCGGCGGGCTCACGGCTCAGCCCGAAACGCTGGACGCTGACGCCTTGCGTCTTCAGCCAGTCCAGATCGGCGGCCAGGTCGACGAGTTTCTGGTCCACATCGGTGCCGCAGATGCCAGTCGAGCAGCACATGGCGGGGTCGTAGACAGTGATGGTGGTCACTAGCATATCTCCTTGGAAACGCAGCCTTGCGGGGTGAAACAGCAGGACGCCTCGCCTTCGGCCGGGTGGGCGGCAACGGCTTCGATCAGATCGAGGATAGGGGCGAGCGCCGACGGATCCAGCGCGTAGCAGACCCGGGGATAGTCGATGGTGCCCGTCACGAGCCCTGCGTCCTTGAGAATCCGCAAGTGTTCGGAAACCGTTGATTGGGCCAGCCCTACCTCTTCGACGATGTCCCCGCCGATGCAGCCAGGCTTCGAGAGCAGAAAGGTGATGATCCTGACCCGGGCCGGATGCGCGAGCGCCTTGGCGATCACAACGATCCGTTCCGCCTCGATCACAGGCGGCAGCCCCACGGTGTTTCGATCCAACATCTCGGCGACTCCTCGTATCGTTCATAACCGATAAATATGCATCGCTGATTGTCGATACAAGAGCCTATCGTCAATCGCCGATCAATCGGATGGCGGGGGGGCAAAGTCGGGGAGGCTTGGAGCCGTTGACGGCGTGGGTCAGAGAAGCCAATCGGGCTCGAAGCCGCTCCTATGCTTGAAGGCGTCACGAGGCCAAGTTGCGGGCGACCCCTGCATGGCTGACCCACGAGCAGCACCAAGCGATGGTCGCCATATGCGAGCAGGCCGAACGGCTGACGCGAGAGACGGGCATCCTGCAAGAGGTTGACCACATCATCCCTCTGAACCGCCCCCCCGACGTGTGCGGCTTGCGTGTTCCCTGGAAATTGCAGGTGCTCGTGCGCGAGGACAACTGATTGAAAGAAACTCATTCGATGGGACTCTGGACAACGTCGGCTGGCGCGTTTAAACGGTGCGCCGATATGCCCCAGTAGCTTAGCTGGTAAAGCACTCGATTCGTAATCGAGAGACCGCCCGTTCAAGTCGGGCCTGGGGCACCATCACAAACCACCAACCTGTGACATCCTTGCAAACGGGACGCTCGGTCTCGAAAAATATAACGATTTCAAGTGGTTTGTGGATTTCTCGCCAATATTGAGAATGACGTGCTGTTCCCGCTGAGCTACAGCGGCACTTTCCTGCGGGACCCGCTAGGCTGTGGCGATTTCCGCATCAAGCCCGCTTGCCGGAAGCGGGCTTTTTGTTTTTCGGGTATTGCGGCCCGCCCTTGTCAGTCCGGCCTTGGCTGAGTGACGACGACATCGGCATCTTCGGCAGACAATTGTTCCGGCTGCGATTCCGGCGTCGGCTCCGGCATCTGGGGGGGCGGTGCGGGTTGCCCGACGATCAACGGCAGCAATTCGGTTCCGGTGGCGCTGGGGCCCGAGGTTTCGGGAGGCTCACGCCAACTGAGAGTATCGAATCCACCGCAGTTGTCGCAGATCGGATGCCATTGCGCATGGATCGCCTGACATTTGTCGCAGCACCATTGCGGCCCGCGCGGCGCGGTCAGCGCACGGGTCAGCCAGCCGCGGACGACCGAGTCATCCTCGCCCTCGCCCCGCGCGATGGCGGCCATGATCGCAAGGGACCGCTGGGTCGGATGCGTGGTCACGATCTCGCCAAGACTGCGGCGGGCGGTCGGGAAATCCTCGTCGGCGACATGGAGTTCGGCCAGCAACAGCCGGGTCTGTTCATGGTTGGGCTGCAGATCGGTCAACACCTTGAACCGCTTGATCCTGGCGGACGGTGTCTCCGCCGGCTCGATCTCGGCAAAGGCGGCGGCAAGGTCGGGGTGCGGATGTACGGTCCAGGCTTTCTTGAGCACCCGTGTCGCGCCCTTGCGATCGCCCTTGGCCACCAGACTTCGGGCGGCCATGGCAGCGGCCGGGATCAGGTCGGGCGACAGGCGGTTGGCCTCGATCGCGGCTTCACGGGCCTCGATGCTGGCGGTATCGTCGATGACCGTCTTGGCCTCTTGCAATGCCAGAACCGCATCGCGGCGGCGATAGACGTCGCGCGGCAGTTCCCCCGCCTTGAGCTTGGCCCCCAGCGTCAGGCGCGCGCCTTTCCAGTCGGCATGTTCGGCTTGCAGTTTCAGCAGGATGTCCTGCGTTTCGGCATGGCGCGGCTTCATCGCAAAGGCTTTCTCGGCCAGCTTCAGCGCGGTATCGGTGTCACCCTCGGCCAGCTTTTGCTTCATCAGCCCGCGCACCCCAACAAAACGGGTCTTGTCGTCGGCCAGCAACCGTTTGTAGGCATCCGCCGCACGTTTGGTATCGCCCGCAGCTTCCGCCGATTGCGCCATCAACAGATTGGTCAGGTCAGGCTTTGCCAGATAGCGCTCGGCCCGCTGCGCCCGCGCCATGGCCACGCCCCCCTCGCCGGAGGCCAGCGCCAGAAATCCCTCGGTCAGCGCCTGATAGCCCTTGCGCTCGCGGTTGCGGTCGAAATAGCGCGAGATGGCGGTTTCATCGCCGGTCAGAAAGCGCAGCACGGCCACAACGAAGCTGACAACCTTGAACAGGATCCAGAGTGACACCACCAGCACCAGCGACAGGATGACGGCCTGCAACGGGCCAAGGGTCAGTTCCCACCCGGCCACAGCAACACGGATGCCGCCGCCGGTGTCCAGAAGCACACCTGCCCCATAGGTCAGCGCGGCAATGAAAAAGACAAACAGGATGACTTTCAAAAGGGTCCAGAGCATCTGTTATTCCTACCCTTCAACAGCGGCTGACAAAGCGGCTGCCGCCGTAACCGCATCCAGACGTTGCCGGGCAAGGTTTGTCCAGTCCGACATCTCGGCCAGACCTTCCGGCGGCAACCCCTGCACCTCGGCCAGAGCCTGCGACAGATCACCGACCCTGACCGCAGCCTCGGCACGGGAAAGAACGGCGTCGGGGTCGGTCCCTTCGCGCGGTGTCAGGGATCGGGCCCCGGTCGTCGCTTGCAGAAAGGATGCAAGCCGGTCTGACCATGCATCACCCATATCGGCACGCAATGAGGCGTCGAGTGCGGCACGGGCGGCAGGTGGAAAGGCGTCTTCCAGCGCGGCACGCGATGGGACTCCAGTTTCTGCAAGGCTGGCAAGCGCTGCGGGAATCTCGACATCTGGAATGTCGGCCAACGCCCCCGCAAATGGCGCCCCGCTTTCCAGTGCCGCCTGCACGCGGCCCAGAGCCGCAGCCGTCAGCGCCCTGCGCGAGGCTTTTTCAGCCTCAACCCTAAGGGCAGCAGCCTGAGCCTCGGCCTCAGCAAGACGTGCTTCTGTCTGGACGGCAAGCGCCTCGATACCGGCATTGGCATCCGCGCCGGAGGCCTGCATCTCGGCCACCTCGGCGCGAAGCGACTCGACCAGTGCAACCAGATCGGCAGAAGGTGCGTCAACCGGCGCATCGGACCCGCGCGACTCAATGCCCGCAACACGCGCTTCCAGCGCGGTGAGCGCGTCGCTCAACAGTGACAGATCCTGTTCGGGCGCAATGTCGGGCACCGGCAGCGCCTCCAGCGCCGCAATGCGGTCAGCCAATGTGGCATCCGGGGCCGGGGCTGATTCGACAGCCTCGACCCGGGCAGCCAACGCCTTTACCTCGTCCTGAGTGACAGGGGGCGGCGCGTCGGAGGTGCCAATGCCGGGAAACGGCACAAAGATGGCAAGCGCATAGCCCGCCGCCGCCGCCACAACACCGCCAAGCGCAGTGCCAAGAAACCCGCTTCCGCCCGTCTTCGCCGCCGGTTGTGAAACGGGCGGTGGTGGCGGCGCCACAATCGGATCGGCTTCGCGCGGCACGGTGGCATCCGTTGCGACGGGTTCCGGCTCAACCCGAGCGGTGTGAACGAACTGCGGCTCGACCGGGGACGGCGCTGAAGGGTCCGGTTCAAAGCGCGGTGGTTCTTCCATGGCGACAGGTTCGACAAAGACAGTCGCTGCGACGTCGTCAGCGGGTTCGACCGCTGACGCTTCCGGGGCTTTGACCACATCCTCTTCGGCCGGTGGGTTTGAAGGGGGGCGTTTGGCCATGGCGACATTCCTGACTGTAACGTTGGGAGAGGGCATATTCCGTCACACCCCCGGGTCAATCCTAATCCCGCAAGTCTTCGGGCATCAAGCAATGAAGATAAAACGATCCAGCGCAAAGAACAGTTTCGCCAGTGTCGGGGCTGTGGCAACTGCCATGCTCCGGGGCGGGTGATCGGCAAAGACCGCAGCAACGGCAGGGCTTAGCGCCGCAATCTGAAGACGGCCCGGCAGGTCGGCTGCTTGCGGAATCTCCCGCAGGGCGCGGCGAAATACCTCGGCACTGCGCGGCGAGAACAACGGGGCGATGACCAGGCCTTCGCCTGCAAGCAAATGGAGAGCCTCTGGCGACAGCGGCCGCGCCTCTTGCGCATAGACGATGACCTCCTGCGCGGGCACCCCTGCGGCGGTCAGCCGCGCGGCCAGATCCCCCCGCGCCTCGCGTCCCCGCAGGTGCAGGAAAGGCGCATGCCCGGTTCGCTTCGCCAAAAGCTGAAACAGGCTTTCCGCGTCGCCCATGGCCGAATCGGCCTGAAACCCCAGCCCGGTGGCAATCTGCGCGGTCTGATCCCCGACGCAATAGGCGCGCCGGGGGAGAGCAGATGCCAAGGCCGCTGCGGCCCGCGCCCCCGTCTCGGAGGTGAGGACAACCGAAGCGAATGGCCCCTCGGGCAGCGCAGGCTGGAACAGGGTCGGGGCCAGCAGCGGTGTCAGGATCGGCGCGACCCGGTCGCCATAGCGATCGCGCAACGCGAGGGCAAAGCGGCTGGCCTGCGGCTCGGGCCGGGTGATCAGCACGGGAAGGGCGCGGGATTGCGGGACCATGCCCTTGGTGTTACCTGCGGATGACCCTTGGCGCAACGGCGGACCATGCAGACAAGCCTGACCTTCCTTGGCATCGAATCAAGCTGCGACGATTCGGCGGCGGCGGTGGTGCGCGCAGGCGATCGGGCCGAGATCCTGTCTTCGGTGGTGGAGGGGCAGGTCAGCCTGCACGCGGCCTTTGGCGGCGTGGTCCCTGAAATTGCGGCCCGCGCCCATGCCGAAAGGCTGGATGGCTGCGTGGAGCGCGCTATGGCCGAGGCCGGGATCGGTTTTGCCGAACTGGACGGCATTGCGGTAACGGCCGGGCCGGGGCTGATCGGCGGCGTGTTGTCGGGGGTGATGCTGGCCAAAGGGCTGGCGGCGGGCACCGGGCTGCCTCTGATCGGCGTCAACCATCTGGCGGGCCATGCGCTGACCCCGCGCCTGACCGATGGCCTCGATTTTCCCTATCTGATGCTGCTGGTCTCGGGCGGGCATTGCCAGTTCCTGATCGCGGATGGGCCGGAGACATTTCGCCGGATCGGCGGCACGATTGACGATGCCCCGGGAGAAGCGTTTGACAAGACCGCAAAGCTCCTGGGACTGCCGCAACCCGGCGGCCCGGCGGTGGAGGCAGAGGCGGCGCGTGGCAACGCAGCGCGCTTTGTCTTTCCGCGCCCGCTGCTGGACCGGCCTGGCTGCGATATGTCGTTCTCCGGCCTGAAGACCGCCCTGCTGCGCACCCGCGACGCGGTACTTGCGGAAAAGGGCGGGCTGACACGTGCCGACCGCCGCGATCTTTGTGCGGGCTTTCAGGCGGCGATGGTGGCGGTGTTGCAGGAAAAAACCCGCCGCGCGCTTGCGCTTTATCTGGAGGCCACGCCGCCCACCCCTGCCTTTGCAGTCGCCGGGGGGGTGGCGGCCAATACCGCGATCCGCGCCGCGCTGGAGGTGGTTTGCGCCGCGCAGGCGGTCCGGTTTCTGGCCCCGCCGCTGCGGCTGTGCACCGACAATGCCGCCATGATTGCCTATGCCGGGATGGAACGGTTCCGGCTGGGCCACCGCGATGATGCCACCCTCTCGGCCCGCCCGCGCTGGCCGCTGGACCAGACCGCGCCCGCGATGATCGGATCGGGAAAGAAAGGGGCCAAGGCATGACCGGGCCTGTCGGCATTGTCGGTGCGGGCGCCTTTGGCGCGGCGCTGGCGATTGCTCTGGCGCGTCAGGGTCGCGGGGTCAGGCTCTGGGCCCGCGACATCCCCAAGGTGGGTGACATGCAGGCAACGCGGCTGATCCCCCGTCTTCCCGGTGCCTTGCTACCGCCGGGTGTGCTGGTGACGGCGGATATGGCCGGTCTTTCCGATTGCCCGTCGGTCCTCCTTTCGGTGCCGATGCAGGCACTTGGCGCGTTTCTGGCCCTGCATGGCGGATTTTTGGACGGGCGGCTTCTGGTGGCCTGCTGCAAGGGAATGGATCTTGCCACAGGGCAAGGACCAACCGCCCTGATCACCCAAGCCTGCAAGCAGGCGACCGCGATGATCCTGACCGGCCCCAGCTTTGCCGCCGATATCGCCCGGGGGCAGGCGACCGCTCTGACGCTGGCCTGCACAGATGACCGCGCCAGCAAAGCGATGCAGCAGGATCTGTCCGGGCAGATCCTGCGGATCTATCGCAATGCCGATGTGACCGGGGCCGAACTTGGTGGCGCGCTGAAAAACGTGATCGCCATTGCCGCCGGAATCGTGATGGGCGCGGGGCTGGGTGAAAGCGCGCGTGCGGCATTGATGACCCGCGGTTTCGCCGAAATGGTCCGCTTCGCCACCCCGCTGGGTGCCCGGCCCGAAACGCTGATGGGTCTGTCCGGCTTTGGCGATCTGGTGCTGACCTGCACCTCTGACCAGTCGCGCAACTTCCGCCACGGGCTGGCACTCGGGCGCGGCGAACGTCCGGATGCGTCGCAGACCGTCGAAGGTGTCGCCACGGCACAAGCCATTCTGCATCAGGCCACGCATCTTGGTGTGGCCGGTCGGATTCCCGTCACCGCCATGGTGGCACAGGTCACGACCGGAACCATCACAATTTCCGACGCCATCAACACCCTGATGTCCCGCCCGCTGAAAGAGGAGTAACCTATGCGCGCCGCCCTGATCTGCATCGACAAACCCGGCCACCTGCAAACCCGCATCGACAACCGCCCGGCCCATCTGGAGCATATCCGGTCCAGCGGGATCGTTGAAATGGCAGGCCCGTTTCTGGATGCCGGGGGCGCGATGATCGGCAGCCTTGTGATCCTGACGATCGAGTCGATGGATCAGGCGCAGGCCTGGGCCGAAGCGGACCCCTATGCCAAAGCCGGCCTGTTCGAAAGTGTCACGATCCGCGAATGGAAAAAGGTGGTGGGATGAACTACTGGCTGTTCAAATCCGAACCTGATGCCTGGAGCTGGGATCAGCAGGTCGCGCGCAGCGACGCGGGTGAGGAATGGACAGGTGTGCGGAACTATCAGGCCCGCAACAACATGCGCAGCATGAAGGTGGGGGATCTGGGGTTCTTCTATCATTCGAACATTGGCAAAGAGATCGTCGGTGTGGTCGAGGTCATCCGCGAAAGTGCGCCCGATAGCACGACCGATGACCCGCGCTGGGATTGCGT
Source organism: Paracoccaceae bacterium (assembly GCA_046296515.1). Classification (GTDB taxonomy): domain Bacteria; phylum Pseudomonadota; class Alphaproteobacteria; order Rhodobacterales; family Rhodobacteraceae; genus Pseudotabrizicola. The sequence goes on from JBKBKR010000002.1 coordinate 108,119, forward strand.
GGTGATACGGGCGGTTGCACCCGTCGCGCGGCCCTTGTCACTGGATGAGTGCAAACTCACCCCGGGGCTGGAGGATATGGCGCTGGTCCGGACCGCCCGCCTTTCGGTCCAGCCGGTGACCGAAAAGGAATGGGCAGTTATCTGCAAGATCACCTGTCCGGATCTGCCCGGCATTGCCCCCTGAGCCGACGCCTTTGCGCGGCACATCGGTGGCTCGACTTGATTGGTAGGCGCAGGCGGGTTGCAGGCTTGGGAAATGGAGGGCCCCGACCCCGAAAGGACCCTCCATCCACCCCACGTGCTCCCTTGGCACCACACGTGTTCTGAAAAGGGTCCGAGACATACTGCCTGTTGCCTCAACCATATGTCGAACCGCACCAAGCCTGCAAGGACTGCGAATGTAAAACTGTCGCTAAACCTTTGGCGGAAAGCCGTGAATCGGCTTTGCCGGAAACCGGCGGAAACCAGTAAACACCGCAGGAGACGGGGGATTCCTGCAATCAGAAATCCCAGTCCTCATCCTCGGTCGCCACCGCCTTGCCGATCACATAGGACGAGCCGGAGCCCGAAAAGAAATCGTGGTTCTCGCTGTCCGGGCTCAGCGCGGCCATAATGGCGGGGTTCACCTCGCAGGCGGCGGGGGGGAACAGCGCCTCGTAACCCAGGTTCTGCAAGGCCTTGTTGGCATTGTAATGCAGGAAGGCTTTCACGTCTTCGGTCAGACCGATGCCGTCATAAAGCTCGGCGGTGTATTTCGCCTCGATGTCATACAGATCGAACATCAGCGCAAAGGCATAGTCCTTGAGTTCCGCCTGCCGCGCCTCGGGTTCGCGCTCCAGCGCGCGCTGGAACTTGTAGCCGATGTAATAGCCATGCACCGCCTCGTCGCGGATGATCAGCCGGATCAGGTCGGCGGTATTGGTCAACCGGGCGCGGCTGGACCAGTACATCGGCAGGTAAAACCCGGAGTAGAACAGGAAGCTTTCCAGAAACACCGATGCGATCTTGCGTTTCAGCGGGTCGGCACCGGGGGCGTAATCACTCAGGATCGCGCGGGCCTTGGCCTGCAGATGCGGATTGTCTTCCGACCAGCGAAAGGCCTCGTCCACCTCTTTGGTCGAACAGAGCGTCGAGAAGATCGACGAATAGCTGCGGGCATGCACCGCCTCCATGAAGGCGATGTTGGTCAGCACCGCCTCTTCATGCGGGGTCTGGGCATCGGGCAGCAGGGCGGGTGCGCCGACGGTGTTCTGAATCGTGTCCAACAGGGTCAGCCCGGTGAAAACCCGGATTGTCAGCTCGCGCTCTTCGGGGCGCAGGGTGGCCCAGCTTTGCACATCATTCGACAGCGGCACCTTTTCGGGCAGCCAGAAATTGACCGTCAGCCGGTTCCAGACCTCCAGATCCTTGTCATCCTGCAGACGGTTCCAGTTGATGGCGCGCGGCACGGCGACCGGGGTGATCATATCTTTCATGGCAATGCTCACAATGTGCAGGAGACGCAGCCCTGCACTTCCGTCCCCTCAAGGGCGGTCTGGCGCAGGCGGATGTAATAGATGGTCTTGATGCCCTTTTTCCACGCATGGATCTGCGCGCGGTTGATGTCGCGTGTGGTGGCATCGGAGGGGAAGAACAGCGTCAGGCTCAACCCCTGATCGACGTGTTCGGTCGCCGCCGCATAGGTGTCGATGATCGCTTCCGGCCCGATCTCATAGGCATCGCGGTAGTAATCGAGGTTGTCATTGGTCATGAACGGGGCAGGATAATAGACCCGGCCGATCTTGCCTTCCTTGCGGATCTCGATCTTGGACACGATCGGGTGGATGGAACTGGTGGAGTTGTTGATATAGCTGATCGAGCCGGTCGGCGGCACCGCCTGCAGGTTGCGGTTATACAGCCCGTGCGTCATCACATCGGCCCGCAGGCGGGCCCAATCCTCGCGGGTGGGCAGGGTGATGTTCGCAAACACCCGTGCCACATCGGGCAGGGCGGGCAGCCAGTCGCGGCTGGTGTATCTGTCGAAGAATGTGCCATCGGCATATTTCGACTCGGCAAAGCCCTTGAAGGTTGCACCTTTTTCCTGAGCCAGCAGGCAGGAGGCGCGGAGCGCGTGATAGGCGACGGCGGCGAAATAGACGGATGTGAACTCCACCCCTTCGGCGCTGCCGTAATGGATGCGCTCGCGTGCGAGGAACCCGTGCAGGTTCATCTGGCCAAGGCCCACCGCGTGCGCCTCGTCATTGCCGCGCCGGATCGAGGGCACGGAGTCGATGGCCGACATCTCCGATACGGCGGTCAGGGCGCGGATGGCATGCTCGATCGTCGCGCCGAAATCCGGGCCATCCATGGTGGCGGCGATGTTCAGCGAGCCGAGGTTGCAGGAGATATCGCTGCCCATCTGCGCGTAGCTGAGGTCTTCGTTATAGGCGCTGGCCGCGTTCACCTGCAGGATTTCCGAACACAGGTTCGACATGCTGATCCGCCCGGCAATCGGGTTGGCGCGGTTCACCGTGTCCTCGAACATGATGTAGGGGTAGCCGGATTCAAACTGGATCTCGGCGAGGGTCTGGAAGAATTCGCGTGCGTTGATCTTGCGTTTCTTGATCCGCTTGTCATCCACCATCTCGGCATATTTCTCGGTGACCGAGATTTCCGAGAACGGCACACCGTAGACCCGTTCCACATCATGCGGGGAAAACAGGTACATATCCTGATTTTTCTTGGCCAGCTCGAAAGTGATGTCGGGAATGACCACACCCAGCGACAGGGTCTTGATGCGGATCTTCTCATCCGCATTCTCGCGCTTGGTGTCCAGAAACCGCAGGATGTCGGGGTGATGCGCGTTCAGATAGACCGCGCCCGCGCCCTGCCGCGCGCCCAGTTGGTTGGCATAGGAAAACGAATCCTCCAGCAGTTTCATCACCGGGATCACGCCCGAGGACTGGTTCTCGATGCCCTTGATCGGCGCCCCCGCCTCGCGCAGGTTGGTCAACATCAACGCCACGCCGCCGCCGCGTTTCGACAGTTGCAGCGCCGAGTTGATGCTGCGGCCGATGGATTCCATATTGTCTTCGATGCGCAAAAGGAAACACGAGATCAGCTCGCCGCGCTGCGCCTTGCCGGCGTTCAGAAAGGTGGGGGTGGCGGGCTGGAACCGGCCCGACAGCATCTCGTCCATGAAACGCAGCGCCAGCGCCTCATCGCCGCGCGCGAGGGTCAGGGCGACCATCACCACCCGGTCCTCGTACCGCTCCAGATAGCGCTGGCCGTCGCGGGTTTTCAGCGTGTAGCTGGTGTAATATTTGAACGCGCCGAGGAAGGTGGGAAAGCGGAATTTGGCGGCATAAGCCGCATCCCAGATCTGGCGGTGGAAGTTGCGGGAATACTGGTCCAGCACGGCGGCTTCGTAATGGCCCTCGGCCACGAGGTAGCCCAGCTTTTCATCGAGGGAGTGGAAGAACACCGTGTTCTGGTTGACGTGTTGCAGGAAATACTGCCGCGCCGCCATCCGGTCGGCATCGAAACGGATGCGGCCCTGATCGTCATATAGGTTCAGCATCGCATTGAGCGCATGGTAATCCAGCGCGGGTTTCACGGCGTCAAGCATTCTGTCCCCCAGAAGCGGTCAAGCCCTGCGCGCACGCGGGCCACATCGGTTTCGGTTCCCGCCAGCTCGAAGCTGTAAAGCACGGGGATGGCGCATTTCGCGGCGATGACCCGGCCCGCAAGGGCATAAGTCTCGCCGAAATTCCGGTTGCCGCCCGCGATGACACCCCGGATCAGGGCGCGGCGGGCGGGGTCGTTCAGAAAGGCGATCACCTGCTTGGGCACCGCGCCTCGGCCCATGCCATCGGCATAGGTCGGGCAGATCAGCACATAGGGCGCGGAGGGCGCAGGCATCGGGTCGGCGGGGCGGATCGGGATACGGGCGGCATGCAGGCCAAGAGCGGCGACAAAGCGCGCGGTATTGCCCGAGGCCGAGGAAAAATAGACCAGCCCCGCCATGGCTGTCAGGCCAGCTGGCCGATCATGTCGGGGCGGAAGCCCGCCCAATGCGCAGCCCCTGCCACCACAACCGGGGCCTGGCGGTAGCCCAGTGACATCACCCGCGCCATGGCGTCGGCGTCTTCGGTCAGGTCGATGACGCTATAGGCAATGCCCTTTGCGTCCAGTGCGCGGGTGGTGGCGGTGCATTGCACGCAGGCGGGTTTCGAGTAAACGGTGATGGTCATGCCCATATGTCCCCTTCGGTAAGTGTCTTGCGGGAACAGGCACGGACCCGGACAGCAGATGCCGCCCCGATCACGCCCCCATGCCCGCCGCACGGTTTCGGTCGTCTCCGTCACGGCAGGTCTCCTGACTTGCGGGTCGAGGCTCGGCTGGCCTTCTCGGGGTAGCCCCCAGTGGCAGTTCAGCGTTGCTCGCCGCTTACAGTTGCGGGGGCAGTGCCGGATTTGGGCGGTTGCCCGCACCGGCTTCCCTTTTCAGCCCCGAGTCGCCCCGGGTCACCATGACGCTACCAATTGAGTTCATTCGGGGGTATCTGTCAATATCTGGTGTTGCTATTCAGCAGCGAGCGCCCGTGACGGGCTAGGGATGTAGTTGAGGATCGGGGCCAGCCAGCGTTCGGCCTCGGCCATCTCCATGCCCTTGCGGGCGGCATAATCGGCGACCTGATCGCGTTCCACCTTGGCCACGCCGAAATAATAGCTGTCGGGATGGGCGATATAAAGGCCGGAAACCGACGATCCGGGCCACATGGCCATGCTTTCGGTCAGCGCCACACCGGTGGCCGCCTCGGCATCCAGCAGGCGGAACAGGGTCAGCTTTTCGGTGTGGTCAGGCTGAGCGGGATAGCCCGGCGCCGGGCGGATGCCGCGATAGGGTTCGCCCGCCAGCTCGTCGGGCGCAAAGGATTCGTCCGCTGCATAGCCCCACAATTCGCGCCGCACGCGCTGGTGCAGCATTTCGGCCATGGCCTCGGCATATCGGTCGGCCAATGCCTTGACCAGAATGGCGGAGTAGTTGTCGTTGGCGCGGTCAAAGCGTTCGGCAATCGCGGCTTCCTCCGGGCCTGCGGTCACCACAAAGCCGCCGATGTAATCGGCAGCGGTGCCGGTGGGGGCCACGAAATCGGCCAGCGAAACATTGGGACGGCCTTCGCGCTTGGCATGCTGCTGGCGCAGGGTGTGCAGCGTAGCCAAGGCTCCGCTGCGGGTCTCGTCGGTGAAGAGCCGGATATCCTCGCCCACCGCATTGGCGGGCCAGAAACCGACCACAGCGCGCGGGCCGAACCAGCGCTCAGAAATGATGCGGGCCAGCATCGCCTGCGCATCGGCGAACAGCCCACGCGCCGCCTCGCCCTGTTTTTCATCGTTCAGGATTTTCGGATAGCTGCCCTTCAGCTCCCAGGTCTGGAAGAATGGGGTCCAGTCGATATAGCGGGCGATTTCAGCCAGATCCCAGTCGTCAATGACCCGTGCCCCGAGGAATTGCGGCGCTTGCACCGTGTAATCCTGCCAATCGAGCCGCAACGCATTGGCGCGGGCCTGTGCCAGCGGGATGCGCTGTTTCGCGCGCTCGTTGCGCTCATGCCGTTCGGCCACCTCGCGGTATTCGGCATGCAGGGCGTCGATAAACGGGGTCTGCTGCGCGGGGCTCAGCAGGGCAGATACCACCCCCACAGCGCGGCTGGCATCCAGCACATAGACGGCGGGACCGGCATAGCGCGGCGCGATCTTCACCGCCGTATGCACCTTCGATGTGGTCGCGCCGCCGATCAGCAGCGGAATGGTGAACCCCTCGCGCTGCATTTCCGAGGCCAGATGCACCATTTCGTCAAGGCTGGGCGTGATCAGGCCCGACAGCCCGATCACATCCACCTTTTCGTCGCGCGCCACCTGCAAGATCTTCTGCGGCGGCACCATCACGCCAAGGTCAATGATCTCATAGTTGTTGCAGGCCAGCACGACACCGACGATGTTCTTGCCGATGTCATGCACATCGCCCTTCACCGTCGCCATCAGAACCTTGCCCGCCGTCTGCCGCCCCTCGCCACCATTGGCCAGCTTTTCGGCGTCCATATAGGGCAGCAGCACGGCCACGGCCTGTTTCATCACCCGCGCCGATTTCACCACCTGCGGCAGGAACATCTTGCCCGCGCCGAACAGATCGCCCACCACATTCATCCCCGCCATCAGCGGGCCCTCGATCACATGCAAAGGCCGTTCGGCCATCTGGCGGGCGGCTTCGGTATCGGCCTCGATGAATTCGGTGATGCCGTTGACCAGCGCATGTTCCAGCCGCTTTTCCACCGGCCAGTCACGCCAGGCCAGATCGCGTACCTTTTCCTCGCGCGCGCCACCCTTGAAGCGGTCGGCAATTTCCAGCAGGCGGTCGGTGCCATCGGGGCGGCGGTTGAGGACCACATCCTCGCAGGCCTCGCGCAGTTCCGGGTCGATCTGGTCATAGACCGCGAGCTGGCCTGCGTTGACGATGCCCATATCCATGCCCGCCTGAATGGCGTGGTAGAGGAAGACGGCATGCATCGCCTCGCGCACCGGGTCATTGCCGCGAAAGCTGAACGACAGGTTGGAGACCCCACCCGAGACATGGGCGTGCGGCAGGTGCTGCCTGATCCAGCGGGTCGCCTCAAGGAAATCAACGCCGTAATTGTTGTGCTCTTCAATCCCCGTTGCCACGGCAAAGATATTGGGGTCAAAGATGATGTCTTCGGGCGGGAACCCCACCTCTTCCACCAGAATCCGGTAGGCGCGGGCGCAGATTTCGGTCTTGCGGGCAAAGGTGTCGGCCTGGCCTGCCTCGTCAAAGGCCATCACCACCACCGCAGCCCCGTAGGCGAGGCACAGTTCGGCCTGAGCGCGGAACGCGGCCTCGCCCTCCTTCATGCTGATGGAGTTCACCACCGGCTTGCCCTGCACGCATTTCAGGCCCGCCTCGATCACCTCCCATTTGGAGCTGTCGATCATCACCGGCACCCGGGCGATATCGGGCTCCGCCGCCAGCAGGTTGAGGAATTCGACCATGGCGGATTTCGAATCGATCAGCCCCTCATCCATGTTGATGTCGATGATCTGCGCACCGTTTTCCACCTGATCGCGGGCCACTTCCAGCGCCGCCGCATAATCGCGACTGACGATCAGTTTACGAAATTTCGCGCTGCCTGTGACATTGGTCCGCTCGCCGATGTTCACGAAGGGAATATCGGGGGTGAGGGTAAAGGGCTCCAGCCCCGACAGGCGCAGATAGGGGGTCATTTCACGATCCTTGGGGCATGGCCCGCCACGGCATCGGCTATGGCGCGGATATGGTCGGGCGTGGTGCCGCAGCAGCCGCCCACCACGTTGACAAGGCCTTCACGCGCGAAACCGGCGATCTGGGCGGCGGTCTTGTCCGGGCCTTCATCGTATTGGCCAAAGGCATTGGGCAACCCGGCATTGGGATAGGCGCAGATGAAAGTGGGGGCCACCGCCGCCAGTTCCGCCAGATGCGGGCGCATGGCCGATGCCCCCAGCGCACAGTTCAGCCCCACGGTAAAAGGCCGCGCATGGGCGACCGAATACCAGAAGGCAGTGGGGGTCTGGCCCGACAGCGTGCGGCCGGAGGCATCAGTGATGGTGCCCGAGATCATCAGTGGCAGCCGGGTGCCGGTTTCCGCAAACACCTCGAAACAGGCAAAGATCGCGGCCTTGGCATTCAGCGTATCAAAGATTGTCTCGATCAGGATCAGATCGGCCCCCCCCGCCATCAGCCCGCGCACCTGCTGGCCATAGGCGATGCGCAGGTCATCAAAGGTGACGGCGCGGTAGCCCGGATCATTCACATCGGGGCTAAGGCTGGCGGTGCGGTTGGTCGGCCCGATCGCGCCCGCGACAAAGCGGGGGCGCCCGTCGATCGCCGTCGCCCGGTCCAGCGCGCGGCGCACGATGCGCGCCCCGTCGGCGTTCAGGTCATGCACAGCGCTTTCCATGCCATAATCGGCCTGGGCGATGGTGGTGGCCGAAAACGTGTTGGTCTCGACAATATCGGCCCCGGCCATCGCATAGTTGAAATGGATTTCCTCGATCGCCTGCGGCTGGGTCAGGATCAACAGGTCATTGTTGCCCTTTTGCGGGTGGTCGGAGTGGTGGCGGCAGGCACAGCCCGAACCATGGCCGCCGTAATCCTCCTCTGACAGGCCAAGCCCCTGAATCTGGGTACCCATGGCCCCGTCAAGGATCAGGATGCGTTCACGGGCAAGCGTGGCCAGTCGGGAAAGGCGTGGGCTGTGGTCAAGCATGGTGCGGATTCATTTCCTGGACATGAAAGCGAGACGATACAGCACACAGCATCATGAGTATAATTCATATTTCTAATGAAAATCATGAAATGTTTGCAAGTCCGACCAATCCGCAATTCCTTTCTCTCTTCGGCTGCACGACTTTCCGCAGACAATCCATGTATGAGGAATTACCCGGCTACACCCGGGCGGCAGTCACCCGCTCCCCCATAGCAAGAGGCTGTTTCAAAGGGTTCATTCTGGTTGCTCCATGTCAAAGATCTTGCCGGGATTGAGGATGCTTTGCGGATCAAGCGCGGCCTTGATCCGGCGCATCAGGGCCAGTTCCTCCGGAGTGCGGCTATAGCCCAGGTATGGCTTTTTCAGCAGCCCGATGCCGTGTTCTGCTGAAACGCTGCCGCCGAAGTCGCGCACCGTAGCGTAGACGATTCCGGCGATCTCCGCCATCGGCTGCGCGTTTGCGGTGCGGGACAAGGCGATCAGATGCAGATTGCTGTCACCGATATGCCCATAATAGACCGAAAGCGCATCGGGGATGCCCTTGTCCAGCGCATCACGACAGGCGCAGACGAAATCATCCATCCGCGCCACGGGCAGGCCGATGTCGAAGGCCACATGCGGCCCGAGCAGGCTGCCGAATTCGGAACAGGCATCGCGCGTGGCCCGGAACGCTGCGATATTGGCCAGCGATTGCAAAATCGCGGCGTCCTCCACCGACCCGGCCTCGAACTGCCCTTCGATCCAGGTCTGAAAGCGCGGCCCGTCGGATTCCTCCGACAGGCCCTGCACCTTGATCAGCACATAGAAGGCGTGCTGGCCGGAGAGTGGAGAGCGCACGCCAACCGTCTGTGTCGGCTCGTGCCAGTAGTCGGGCCACATCACCTCGAACGCCGACAGCATCGGGCCCAGCCCACTGAGCGCGGCACCCAGCAGAACGACCACATCGGTGGAACTGCCCAGCCCGCACAACGCCGCATGCACGCAGCCCGGTTTGGGATGCAGGCGCAGCACCGCGCGAGTGATGATGCCCCGCGTGCCCTTGGACCCGATGCACAGCTGTTTCAGGTCATAGCCCGCGTTGTTTTTGATCATCTTGGTCAGGCTGTTGACCGGTGTGCCACGTCATAATGAGAGCGCGAACGGCTGTGACCCCTCACAAAGGGCGACAGTATCGACGAATGGTCTGACCTGGCCGGCAGGCGACACCTGCCCGATGCCGCCGCCGGTCATGCGGATGTCACGATCCACTTCTCGTCATGCGCGAGGATAGCGGTCATCGCCCGCGCCACACCGTCCATGTCACCAGATGTCACTCCATCGGTCAGCGCTTTGTAATGCAGAGATTTCTCGGCTGCGAAATCCGCAACTCCGGCGCTGATCCGCGCGATTGTCGCCTGCACGACCCCGAATTCGACAAGCCCCGACGTGGCGCGCAGCAGCGGGTTCTGGCTGGCTTCGCAAAGCGTGCGGTGGAACTCGAACTCGGCCAGCGCATAGGGTTCGCTCATCGCCGTCATCGCGGCCCGCTGGTTCAACCAGTAATGCAGCATCCGCACCTGCTCGGCGGTGCGGCGGGTGGCGGCGAGTGTGGCGGTCTGCATCTCGATCGTCGCACGCAGCTCGACAAAGCTGGCAAGGAAGGCGGCATCCGGCCCGGCCTCCTGTATCCAACCCAAAACCTGACGGTCGAACAGGTTCCAGCGGCTGCGCGACAGCACCCTTGTGCCGACCTTGGCCCGCGCCTCGACCAGCCCCTTGGCCTCCAGCGTTTTCAGAGCCTCGCGCAGAACGGTGCGCGAGACGCCGAAGCTGTCCATCATCTCGGCATCATTGGGCAGGATCGTGCCCACTGCAAAGCGGCCCGAGGCGATGCCCAGGCCGACCTCGGCAATCACATAGGAATGGTAGTTCCGCGCCGTCTGCCGCCCGGAGAGTGCACGGACAAGACTCCCCGGTTCGCTCATGTCAGGTTTTCCTAAATGCCTTTTTGCCGGGGCCAAAGGCCTTCTTGCCGGGAGAAGAGGCCGAGAACACCAGTCTTTGCAACAGAATGAACAAAAAGAGAAGCCCGCCGATCACGATCTTGGTCCACCAACTGGACAGGGTGCCGTCAAACACGATGTAGGTTTGCACCAGCCCCTGCAGCATCACCCCGATGAAAGTGCCCGCCACAAAGCCATAGCCGCCGGTGAGCAGGGTGCCGCCGATCACCACGGCGGCGATGGCATCCAGCTCCACCCCCAACGCCGACAGCGAGTAACCCGCCGAGGTATAGAGCGAAAACACGATCCCCGCGATCCCGGCCAGGGTGGAGGACAGGGTATAAACCAGAATGGTGGTGCGCGCGACCGGCACCCCCATGAGCGCAGCCGAAGTCTCGTTGCCACCCAGCGCATATACATACGATCCAAAGCGGGTGCGGTGGGCCAGGATGATGCCGAAGACGAACACAGCCAGCATGATCATGGCAATCACCGTCAGCCGCCCGCCGCCCGGCAGCAGGATATAGCTGCGCGAGATGGTGGTGTAGACCTCATGCTTGATGCCGATGCTGTCGGGCGACAGCACCGATGCGCCGCCACGGGCCAGGAACATCCCCGCCAGCGTGACGATGAACGAGGGCACCTTCAGGTAATGGATCGCCGCCCCCATCACCGCGCCGAACAAGGCGGCAACCGCCAGTGTGATGGTAAAGGCCAGCAGTGGGTGCAGACCGGCCCACATGATCAGCGTGGCGATCAGCACGGTGGAAAAGCCGATCACCGCGCCGACCGACAGATCAATCCCGCCGGACAGGATCACGAATGTCATCCCCACGGCCGCAATGCCTAGAAAGGCGTTGTCGGTCAGGAAGTTGCCCAGCACTCGGGTGGACAGCATCGACGGGTATTGCAGCACCGCGGCAATATAGGCCAGCAGGAAGATGGCAGTCGTCGCCAGCAGCGGGCGCAGGGCGCGGTTCATTCGGCGCTCCTTTTCGGGGGTGGTGTCAGGGGGGTGAAGCGGCGGCTGAGCCAATGCCCGGCCTGCGGCGATTGCAGCACAAGGATCAGGATGATCACCGCCGATTTGACCACAAGGTTGAACTGCGGCGAAAAGCCGGAAATCAGGATGCCGGTGTTCATTGCCTGGATGATCAGCGCCCCAACCACCGACATCGGAATGGAAAAACGCCCGCCCAGCAGCGAGGTGCCGCCCAGCACCACCGCCAGAATCGCGTCCAGTTCCAGCCACAGGCCCGCATTGTTGGCATCCGCCCCCCGGATGTCGCCCGCGACGATCAGACCGGCAACGGCGGCGCAGAAGCCGGCAAAACTGTAGACCATCAGCAACAGCAACCGGCTGGAAATCCCGGCAAAGCGCGCGGCGGAGCGGTTCACCCCCACCGCCTCGATCAGCAGGCCAAGGGCGGTGCGCCGCACCGCCAGCGTGGTCACGATCATCAGCACCAACGCGATCACCACCGGCATCGGCAGGCCGAACAGCACGCCTGTGCCGATAAAACTCAGCACCGGGTCGGAAAAGGTGACGATGGAGCCTTCGGTGACCAGCTGCGCAAGGCCGCGCCCCGCCACCATCAGGACTAGCGTGGCGATGATTGGCTGGATGTCCAGAAAGGTGACCAGAACTCCGTTCCAGAACCCGCAGACCAGCCCGGCCAGCAAAGCGACCGGAATCGCGATCATGGCAGGCGTACCGGTGGAGACCATGACGGCAGCGACCGCCCCGGAAATCGCCATCACCGCCCCGACCGACAGGTCAACCCCCTTGGTCGCAATCACCGCCGTGACGCCGATGGCCAGAATGGCCACCGGCGCGCCGCGGTTCAGCACGTCGATCAGGCTGCCAAAGAACCGGCCATCTTGCCACGTCACCGTGAAGAAGCCCGGAAACAACAGCCAGTTGATGAACAACACCGCTGCAAGGGCGGCAAATTGCGGGCGCAGCAGCGCTGATTTCAGGGTCTGGCGTTTCATGGCTGTGCCTCTGTCGGAATGGTGTTGTCCGCAATGGCGGCCACGATGACCGTCGGGGTAATGTCTGCGCCATGCAGTTCGGCCACCATCTGGCGATCGCGCATCACCACCACGCGGTTGGAATAGGCCACCACCTCATCCAGCTCGGACGAGATCACCAGCAGTGCCAGCCCCTCTTCGCGCAGGCGGTTGATGGTGCGCACGATTTCGGCATGTGCGCCTACGTCGATGCCGCGTGTCGGCTCATCCAGAATGAGGAATGTCGGGTCATTGGCCAGCCAGCGCGCAAGGATCACCTTTTGCTGATTGCCGCCCGACAGCAGTTTCACTGGCATGTCGTGATTGGCGGCGCGAATGTCCAGATCATCGGCATAGCGCCCGGCAATCTCGTCCTGCTCATCGCGCTGCAGGGCACGGAACCAGCCCAGCTTGGCCTGCAGGGCTATGATGATGTTTTCGCGCACCGACAATTCGCCGAAAATTCCGTCCAGCTTGCGGTCTTCGGGGCAGAACCCGAAACCCGCCTCGACAGCCTGCGCCGGGTTGCGGATTTTCACCGGCTTGCCGCTTACCGTTATCTCACCCTCATCGGCCGCATCCACCCCGAACATCAGCCGCGCCATCTCGGTGCGGCCTGACCCCAGAAGCCCGGCCACCCCCACCACTTCGCCCTCATGCAACGACAGGGTAAAGGGAGCAACCCGACCCGCGCGGCCAAGGCCGCTGAAAGTGACTTTGACAGGCCCCCGTGCCGCCTCGGCCACCGGCAGGCTGCTGTGGTCATAGGCCAGATCCTTGCCCAGCATCATCCGCACCACTTCCGTGGCGGTAAGCTGGCTCAGGTCGCGGGTGCCGATCAACTGCCCGTTGCGCAGGATAGTCACGCGATCCGAAACGGCAAACACCTGATCCAGAAAATGCGTGATGAAAATGATGCCAAGCCCGCGCGCTTTCAGCTTTGCAACCACGCCGAACAGCTTTTCCACCTCGTTGCGGTCAAGGCTGGCGGTGGGTTCGTCCAGCACCAGAACCTTGCCCGACAATTCCACCGCGCGGGCGATGGCGACGATCTGCTGCACGGCGACCGAATAGCTGCCCAGTTCCGCCCGCACGTCGATATCCAGCCCATAGGTTGCCATCAGGGCCGCCGCCTGTGTCACAATCGCATGGCGCTGCACCAGACCAAAGCGGGTGGGTTGCCGCCCCAGAAACAGGTTTTCCGCCACCGAGCGGTTGGGCAGCAGGTTCACCTCCTGATAGACCGTGCCTATCCCTGCGGCTTGCGCGTTGAGCGGGTCGGTAAAGCGCACGGTTGCGCCCTCCAGCAGGATCTCGCCGCCATCGGGCTGATAGGCCCCGGTCAGGATCTTGATCAGCGTCGATTTGCCTGCGCCATTCTCGCCCAGCAGCGCATGCACCTCGCCGGCGCGCACCGCGAAATCCACTCCGTCCAGCGCCCTGTGCTGGCCAAAGACCTTGACGATCCCCCGCGCCTCCAGCACCGGATCTGCCGCATCCGCCATATCCTGCCCCCCGTTCCCGCCTGCCACAGTTCTGCTTTTGCCCGCACAATGCAATTGCCGTCGGCGGAGGGTTCCCCGCCGACGTTTGCCCTTGTGGGAGTATCAGTAGCCCAGACCCTTGCGACGGTCGTATTCGCCCTGCGGGTCATCGCCGGGGGTGTAAAGCTTGGATTCGGTGATGATGAACTTCTCCGGCACCGTGCCCGCGTTCAGATAGGCATCCAGTGCGGCAAAGGCCGGGCCTGCCATGTTCGGGGTCAGTTCCACCGTGGCATTGGCCTCGCCTGCGGCCATCGCGGCAAAGATATCGGGCACGGCGTCGATCGACACCACCAGAATATCGCTGCCCGGTTTCAGGCCCGCATCCTTGATGGCCTGAATGGCGCCCACCGCCATATCGTCATTGTGGGCATAAACCGCACAAAGACCCGCACCGCCGCCTTCGGCTTTCAGAAAGCCCTCCATCACTTCCTTGCCCTTGGAGCGGGTGAAATCGCCGGTCTGGCTGCGGATGATCGAGATGTTGGAGGCGGCTGCGATGCCTTGCTCAAACCCCTGCTTGCGGTTGATCGCGGGGGAGGAGCCGACGGTGCCTTGCAGCTCCACCACCTTGCACTCCTTGTCGCCCACGGTGCCGACCAGCCATTCTCCGGCCACGCGGCCTTCCTTAACCTGATCCGAGGCCACTGAAGTCAGGTACAGATCTTCCGGAGCGTCGATGCCACGGTCCAGCAACACGACAGGAATCTCCGCGTCTTTCGCCTCGGTCAGCACTTCCTCCCAGCCGGTCGAGACGACGGGCGCGATCAGGATCGCGTCAACGCCCTGGGCGATAAAGCCGCGCAGAGCCTTGATCTGGTTTTCCTGCTTTTGCTGGGCGTCGGCGAATTTCAGATCAACGCCAAGCCGTTCGGCTTCGGCGCGGGTCACCGAGGTTTCCGCCGCGCGCCAGCCGGATTCCGACCCGATCTGCGAAAAGCCGATCACTTTGCCCGCAAGCCCCTCGGCATAAGCCGTCGAAGACATGAGTGCGCCAATACCCGCGACCAGCGCGAGCTTCTTGATAATGGACATGAATCCCTCCCTAGGATTGTGAGGCAGACGTCTCCTCCCGTCGACCTGAGGTCAGGCTAGCAAAAGTAATACTATATGTAAAATTCAATGTGAGAGCCGGTAAACACCGGCCGGACGCACCTTTCAATGCAATGGAGCCCGGAAACAAAACAACCCTCTGGCGGGCTAGATTCTGCCGTCAACTAAATGAAAGGGAACGATTTTATACGTAGTGCGCCGATTCTGCCCGTTGAATTACGAACAGGCTGGGCGCGGCGACTCATGGCGGCAATACCCACGACGTTCCCATTGGACGCGGGGTCGCCACCGATCCGTCCAGCTTGCGATTGCCGACAACCAGGCCCGCAAGGCGCGACATTGAGCTGAAATCGAATCACGACGGCGTGTGCCCTGACAAGGCAGGCAGTTCCAGCAATCTTGCGGTTTTGTCACGCTGCAAAGTGCGTGCGATGGTCAGCGTCCTGTCCGGCCTGATGCTGTCCGGTTACCCCAGCGCATATCCGACACCCCGGACTGTCCGGACGGGATGACCTGAGTTCTTTTGCCCTAGGGCCCGGCGCAGGCGGGCGATATGAACGTCAACAGTGCGCGCCTCGATGACGGCACCCTGGTCCCAGATCCGGTCAAGAAGCTGCTCCCGGGTCCAGACCTTGCCGGGCCGTTCGATCAGGGTCGCCAGCAGCCTGAATTCGGTCGGCCCAAGATGAACCGGCCTGCCGGCCCGGAAGACCTGATATCTTTCGCCGTCGAAGACCAGATCTTCGAATTCCAGCGTCTCGCCCTCGGTCGTTGGACGCGCGCGGAGCAGTTGCAACCGCAGCCGCGCCATCAGTTCCACGACCGAATAGGGTTTTTCGATGATGTCGTCCGCGCCGGTTTCGCCCACATCGGCTCCGTCTGTGCGCTTGCCGAGTTTCGCCAGCAGAATTATGGGAATACGGCGCAGGACAGGATGTGCCTTGAGGTGACGGCAGACATCGACACCCGACATCACCGGCATGGACCAGTCCAGCACGATGATATCCGGTGCCGCTTCGACCGCCAGCAGCAGCGCCCTGTCGCCCGCATCGGCGGTCAAGACCTCGAACCCCTCGCCCGCAAGGTTCTGGATCAGAACCCTGCGCTGCGCAGACCGGGCCTTCACGACAAGCACCTTGGGCGCATTGTCGTTGTGCTCGGTTCCGACCGATGGTGACAGCACGCCCGTCATGACATGGAACCATATACCGGCTGCCGTTGGCGGGGCGGGCGCTTGGGGATGCCCGCCGCGGAGGGGCGACCGCCACTGCGGGCCGACGCGCAAACACCAGTTGAAAGTCCTGCGGCCCTGATCACCGGCTCAGGTCTGGTTCGCGCTGTCTGCCGGATCGGCAATCGCGCTGGTCGAGGCCCCCTTTTCTCGCGGCTCCGGCATTTCCCCGGTTTCCAGATAGATCACCGCCTCACAGATTTCGGTCACATGATCGCCCATGCGCTCGAAGTTCTTGGCGATGAACATCAGATGCATCGACACCGTGATGCTGCGCGGGTCTTCCATCATATGCGTCAGCAGCATACGGAACAGGGCATCGGTAGCCTGATCAACCTCGACATCCCGCGCCAGCACCGCGCGCGCCAGCGTGATATCATCGGAGTCGTAAGCGGCAAGGCCATCCTTGAGCATCCTGCGCACCATATCCGACAGGCGTCGCACCGCAGAAACCGCCCCGTCATGCATATCGCTGCGGTGAAGCACCGGCACGCGTTTGGCAAGGTTCTTGGCATAGTCGCCCAGGCGCTCCAGATCGCCCGCGACCTTCATCAGGGTGACGACCTGGCGCAGGTCGCTCGCGCGGGGCTGGCGCAGGGCCAACATCCGCACCACCGCCGCGTTGATCTCATCCTCCAGCGCGTCGATTTTTTCGTCGTCGGCCACAACACGTTGCGCCAGGGTCTGGTCACGATCAACAAAGGCGCGTGTGGCGCTGTCCACCGCAGTATCAACCCGGGCCCCCATGGTTGCTACCAGTGTCAACAGGTGCTGGATATCGCTTTCGAAAGCGCTGTCTGTATGAGGCTTGCCCATCGTCGTTCTCCTTGGTCAGCGCGCAGGGGTGCAGTGCGCCTGTGCTCTATGTCCTGACAGATCAGCCGAAACGGCCGGTCACGTAATCATTGGTCTGGGCCTTCTTCGGATTGGTGAACATCGTGTCGGTCGCGCCGTATTCGATGAGCCGCCCCAGATACATGAAGCCGGTATTGTCCGACACGCGGGCCGCCTGCTGCATGTTGTGGGTCACGATCACGATGGTGTAGCTGCCGCGCAACTGGCTGATCAGCTCCTCGATCTTGGCAGTGGCGATCGGGTCGAGCGCCGAGCAGGGCTCGTCCATCAACAGCACTTCGGGGTCTGACGCGATGCCGCGCGCGATGCACAGCCGCTGCTGCTGGCCGCCCGACATGCCCAGCGCACTTTCGTTCAGCCGGTCCTTGACCTCATCCCACAATGCCGCCGAGCGCAGGGCGCGTTCGCAGACGTCATCCAGTTCCGAGCGTTTGGTGACACCATCCACCCGCAACGGGTAGACCACATTGTCATAGATCGACATGGCGAAGGGGTTGGGCTTCTGGAACACCATCCCCATCCGCTTGCGCAGCGCGATCACATCGACGCCGGGGCCATACATATCGAAATCGCCCACGCTGATCGTGCCCTCGATCTTCAGATCGTCGATCAGGTCGTTCATCCGGTTCAGACAACGCAGCAGGGTGGACTTGCCGCAGCCAGATGGCCCGATCAGCGCGGTGACCTGACCTTTCTGGATCTCCATGTCGATCCCGAACAGGGCTTGGGTCTTGCCATACCACAGTTTGAAATCGGCAATGTTCAGGGCAACGCCGCTGTCGGAAGGCTTGATGTGGTAGGAAGTGGGTTCGATGACCCGCTCGGGGGCTTGTACGTTCATGTCTTTGATCCCTTGTCAGAATTGCGCGCCGGCGTATTTGCGCTTGAGCCGGTTGCGCACATAGATGGCACCCGCGTTCATGATGATGATGAGGCCGAGCAGAAGCAGCGTGGTGACGAACACCATCGGCTTGCCGGCTTCCGAGTTGCGCGACTGGAAGCCCACGTCAAAGATGTGGAAGCCCAGGTGCATGAAGCTGCGTTCAAGGTGGATGAAGGGGGCAAAGCCATCAATCGGCAGGGCGGGGGCGAGTTTCACCACGCCCACCAGCATCAAAGGTGCCACCTCCCCTGCCCCGCGGGCCATGGCCAGGATCATGCCCGTCATGATGCCCGGCAGCGCCTTGGGCAGCACCACATAGCGGATGGTCTGCCATTTCGACGCGCCACAGGCGAGCGAGCCTTCGCGCATCGAGCGGGGCACGGCGGCCAGTGCCTCCTCCGTCGCTACGATCACCACCGGGACCGTCAGCAGCGCCAGCGTCAGCGAGGCCCACAGAAGGCCACCGGCACCGAATGTCGGCGATGGCAGGCGTTCAGGATAGAACAGCTCGTCGATCGAGGCCCCCACCGTATAGGCAAAGAACCCCAGACCGAACACACCGTAAACGATGGACGGCACCCCAGCCAGGTTGTTGACCGAGATCCGGACCACCGACACCAGCCGCCCCTGTTTGGCATATTCGCGCAGGTAAAGCGCCGTGATCACACCGAACGGTGCCACGAAGACCACCATCAGCATGGTCATTGCCACGGTGCCGAAGATCGCGGGCAGCACGCCGCCCTGGGTGTTGGCCTCACGCGGTTCGGTGGTCAGGAACTCGATCCAGCGGGCGATATAGATGCCCATCTTGCTGAACCAGCCGATATCGTTTGCCGCATAAAAGCGCACGATCTGCGACAGGTTGGTATCCTTGGTGGCACCGTTCACCTCTTGCAGGATCACCCGGAACTGGGCGTCACGGTTGCGGATGTCCGAAATGCGGTCCTGCACACCCTGAAAATCGGTCTGCAGCGAGGCAATGCGCGCATTGGCGGTTTCCTGCACCGCAAGCGTGCGCGGGTCCGTCGGGCCAAAGCGCAGCGCGGCCTTGCGCATCTCCAGCCGGGCCTGTTCCTGGCGATAGTTGATCGTGCCGATCTCGCCTTTTTCCAGCCCCCGGATCTCGGCAAAGCGCTTGCGCGCCTCGCGCTGTTCTCGCGCCATCAAGGCGGCATCATAGGGCTGTTCCTGCCCGTTGATCACCAGCGCTGACGGGATGCCGACAAAGGTGCCCCATTGCTGACGCTCGAACAGGTAGAACTCGCGCGGGCGGTCGGCTGAGGCCATCTCGAAATCCGCAACCCAGGTGAAGTCATTGCCGTAGATGTCGAAGTTGGCGGTTTTGTAGAGCGTGCGGTCCGACATGCCGCCGCGCGCAAGGATCTCTTCCTGCTGCTCTTCCGACAGGTTGACAAGCACGTCCTGCCCCACGCGGAAGGTGTTGTAGCGCGTCGGCTCGCCCGCCAGCACAGTGCCGCTGACCAAGGTCACCCGCTCGATCGGCTTGGGCCAGAAGGTGGTGAAACCGTTCCAGGCGATGATCGACAGGAAACCCGCGATCAGGATGATCCCGATCGCCAGCGCCCCGCCAAAGGCCCAGAGCGACGGCTCGCCGATGGCCGAGACATCGGCGGTGAAGCTGCGGACGCGGCGGCCCTGTGCCTTTGTCGCCGCCCCGGTGGAGACGCCGATCGCGGCGGTGCTCACGGTATCGTCTGTATTAGCCATGTTCGCGGCCTCCGATTACAGGTTGAACGCGCGCTTGCGATAGCGCTGGCGAATGACTTCGGCGATCGTGTTGATGACGAAGGTCATCAGGAACAGCGTCAGGGCTGCAAGGAACAACACGCGGTAATTGGTGCCGTCCTTCACCGCCTCGGGCAGTTCGATCGCGATATTGGCCGACAGGGTTCGCAGGCCGGAAAAGATGTTCCATTCCATGATCGGCGTATTGCCCGCCGCCATGACCACGATCATCGTCTCGCCCACCGCGCGGCCCATGCCCATCATCACGGCCGAAAACACGCCCGATGCAGCCGTCGGCAGCACGATCCACTTTGCCGTCTGCCATGGGGTTGCCCCGGTCGCCAGACTGCCCGCCCGCAGATGCGAGGGCACGGCGTTCAGCGCATCCTCGGCCAGCGTGTAGATCGCGGGGATGACGGCGAATGCCATCACGAAGCCCACCACCAGCGCGTTCCGTTGTTGATAGCTGTCCACGATATTGCCGCGCGGATCGAAGCCGATCAGCGTCAGCAACGCCGCCACCACATAGCTCAGCACCATCGCGCCGAACAGGAAGGCCACCCAGCGCAGCGCATCCAGCTTGCCCGCCGCCGATTTGTCCAAGCTGCGCATCCGGTCGCGCAGCACGTGGCCGAACACCCGGTGAAAGCCCCAGGACACCACGAAATAGGCCAGTGGCAATTGCAGAAGGAACATGAACGGCGTGCCCGACCCCTCGCCATTGGTCCAGCCCTTGAAGTCACCGTTGAACAGCACCGCCTCGAATGCCGGGCCGACCGCATAGGCGAACAGGCACGACAGCACGATCATCACGCCCATCAGCAGGAACTTTGGGATGCCGTCATAGCGCAGGGCCAGAGGCGGCGGCAGGGTCTGCCAGACAAAGGCCCCGATCATCAGCCCCATCGGCACCGCGATAAAGCCCAGAAGCACCGCCGCGATCCAGTCCTCGACCAAGGGGGCCAGCACCAGCGCCGCCAGAAAGCCCAGCACAACTGTTGGCAGGCTTTCCATCAGTTCCATCACCGGCTTCACCGTCGCCCGCACCCCGCGATGCACGAATTCCGAGGTGTAGATCGCCGCCATGATCGCGATCGGCGTGGCGAACAGCATCGCATAGAATGCGGCCTTGAGCGTGCCCGCGATCAGCGGCACCAGCGAGAATTTCGCCTCGAACAGGTCGGTGCCGGACGTGGACTGCCACGTGTAGCTGGGCTCGCCATAGCCTTCATACCACAGCTTGCCGAAGATCACCCGCATCGACACTTCGGGGTGCGGGTTGCGGTATTGCCAGGCATCGACATTGCCCGCCTCGTCCAGCATCAGCACACCGTCACTGCGCGGGAACAGCATGGCGATCACGCTGTTTTCCGCCGGGCTCTGGCGGTCGAATTTGAACAGCGTCTGCTCGGAGGTCGAATATCGCACCCAGACCGAGCCGTTGTCCGCCACCGTCACCAGCGTCTTGTCGCGGATCGCCTCGGACATATCAATCACCGCGCCATCCTGTGGCGCATGGCTGCGCGCGCGCACCATCTCGAACGTGTCGGACCCGCGCGCGCCCGCCGGTTGCAGCCGGAAATACACATCCACCGCCCCGTTGGTGCCGCCCACGACCAGCGCCAGTTCACCGTTGAGGAAGTTCATCGACGAAATGCCGATGCCATCGGCAAAGGCGCGGAACCGTTCGGCCAGAACCGGATTGCGCGGATCGCGCACGTCAAAGCGGTAGATGAAACCGTCATCGGTGGAGACGAACACCCGGTCGCCGGTGCTGGCCATCAGCGCGCCGGAGACTGAAACGCCCGCATCGAAATTCATCGGTGGCAGTTCGATCGTGGTGGTCGTCACATCCTCGGTGCCGGTCATCAGGTTGCGCCGGATGGTGGAGGTGCTGACCCGCGCGATGCCGGTGGCATCCACGGTCACAAAGGCGCTGGTCGGGCGCTCGGGCGTGCCGCCGGTGCGGTAATCCAGCGCCACGATCGCATGATCGGAGATCTGCGCCGCCTCGCCCAGGTCCGTCACCGGAATGATCGTGCGGTAATCGCCGGTCTGCACCTGGCTGTAGATCTGCCCGCCCGCTTCCAGATCGCGCCCGTTCAGCGACCGCATGTCGGCGGGAATGGCGCTGCGCGGCACGCTGCGCACGTCAAAGCCGACCTGGCCGAACCGGACGGTGCCATCGTCAAAGCCAAAGGCGACCGAGGCACGGTCCAGCGTGGCGCCGACGCCGGTGACCTCGCGCCCGTCAAAATCGAACTGGCCGCTGCGGATCGTCTCTCCGGTGGCGATGTGGAAAGTGGTCAGGCTGCCATCGCGGCCGACAACGGTGGCCAGCGACTGGAACTCATCGGCATTCAGCCAGGCCGGATCGGAGGCTTCGGCCACGCGGTAGGACAGCGAGCCAACTTCCTGCCCCGGGGCCAGCATAGGGGCCACAACGCGGAACAGGAACACCATGATCCCCAGAACCGCCACGATCACCAAAAGACCGCCGACAGTGATGATCGTCTTTGCGATCTTCTCGCCATAGATCACCCCCCATCGGGTAGACTTGGCGCGTTTGGTGACACGCCCTTCCATTGGCGCGCCGGTATTGGTGTCGGTCATCTGGTCCTCCGAGGCTCGGCAGAGATGTGGGTCAGAAAAGCTGCAAGGCGGCAGATCGCCGCCTTGCACACAGTCTCAGCGTGTCACTCGGCGATGCCGAAGACTGCGAGGTCGGCGTCAGCCACGGCCTTCACGATCGGGAAGAACCCGGCGCGCAGCACGTCGGCCTGGCCTTGCTGGCTGTAGACGTATTTCACGAACTCGGCCCGCAGCGGCTCCATCGCCTCGTTGGGGTTCTTGTTCATGTAGACATACAGGAAGCGTGCCAGCGGGTAGTATCCAGCGGCAGCGTTCTCGCCCGTGGCCTCGTAGCAGTCACCATCGGTGGACAGCGGCACGGCGCGCACGTCGGCGGTCATGTAGCCCACACCCGAGTAGCCGATGGCATAGAGGTCGGACCCGACGCCCTGCACCACGGTCGAGGAACCGGGCTGTTCACGCACTTCGGGGCGGAAGTCGCCGTCGAACAGCGCGACCTGCTTGAAGTAGCCATAGGTGCCCGAGGCCGAGTTGCGGCCATACAGGGCGATCGGGCGGCTGGCCCAGTCGCCGGTCATGCCCAGATCACCCCAGGTGTTGATCGGCGCATCGGCACCGCCGTTGCGGGTGGACGAGAACACGGCGTCAACCTGTTGCATGGTCATGCATTCCAGCGGGTTGTCCTTGTGGACATAGACAGCCAGAGCGTCGATCGCACCGCGCATCGGGGTCGGCGGATAGCCGAAGCGGGCTTCGAATTCCTCGATCTCGGTGCCACGCATGGCGCGCGACATCGGGCCGAACTGGGCGGTGCCCTGGACAAGGGCCGGCGGGGCTGTGCCCGAACCGGCACCCTGAACCTCGACTTGAACGTTCGGGTAGAACGAGCGGAAGCCTTCGGCCCAAAGGGTCATCTGGTTGTTCAGCGTGTCGGACCCGATGGAGGTAAGCGCGCCGGAGACGCCCGAAGATGCCTCGTAGGTCGGCAGCGTCGGGTCAACGGTAACTTGCGCCATGGCAGTCGTGGCAAGCAGGGTTGCGGCGGTTGCGAGGATCGCTGTTGATCGTTTCATGGGTTCTCCTGACCTGAAATTCGGCGCCGCTTTGATGCGGACCAAACCCGACTGATGGCAGGAGGTGACGTGGGGACGTCAGGGACGTGAAGGTTTTGTAACGGAAAAATCCTGAAATTCGACATTTCTTGCGTCGCATTTGGACGTTCAGCACACCGCTATGGGTTCGGTTCCAAACTGCAAGACTTTCCGGTCAGAGCGAAGAGCCACCTGCGCTATTTGCACCAATCCAGGTCGATATAGCACTTTTTTGTCAATTTTTTGGGAGTTTAGGTGCTGATACCAGCATTCTCGCACAGAACTGTCTCCCCTCCACTCCAATCACCCATCCGGTCGCTTGCAGCGGGGCCATCAGCAGGAAATGGGATCGGAAGCGCCGTCAGACGGGCGCTCAACAGCAGGCTGGTATCGGCTGAAAACGCTTATCACGCTTTCGTGAACGCTCCTGCTCCCCGCGTTACAAGACGCGATCACCCGGTGCGAAGTACCTTTTTCGGGCGCAGATCCATGACAGTCGGCTCGGGTGCCGCTTGCGGCCTGTCCGCTTTCGGGCGGATGATTCCCATTTCCGGCTCCAACTCTTCAAGGTCTTGCCGGATCAAGGGCTCCGAGACGCTGAAGGCCCGTGCCGGATCTCGGGCACGCGCAGCCTTTTCATCCTGAACCCAGCCCATAATTCGTCGCCGTCGCTGTCAGAATAATGGATGACAGCGAAAGCAACGCCGGACAGGGACAGCCTTCGGGCCACTCACGAAGCAGGGGCACGACATTGGTGCCCCTGCCGTTATCGCGATCAGGCTGCGGTCAGTTTTTCATGCCGAGCCGCGCGCGCACCGTTTCGGCCAGATCCTTCACCGTCGCCTCCGGGTCTGCGCCGCCATCAGTGATTTCGGTCATCGCCGCCGCGATCAGATCGGTGACGGCCACACCCTCTTCACCCGGGAAGGCAAACCAGGGCCCGGCATGCGCGGCGATCTGCGCATGGCCCGGCTTGTGATCGGGGCTCTTGGCGTAGAAATCGGCAAGGTAGGAGGCATCCTCGATCACCTTGGCATTGGTCGGCGCAAAGCCGGTGTTTTCCACGATGATCCTGGCGCCTTCGGCCCCGGTCACAAAGGTCATGTAGCGCCAGGTCGCCTCTTGCTGTTCCGGATCGGTGGCCAGCATCACGATGCCCGACCCGCCGGTGGGAAAGTAGACCGAGGCCGGATCGGCCGAAATCGGCAGCGGTTTCACCGTCACGTCGAACTTGTCCCCCGCCCCTTCGATGAAGCGGTTCAGAAGCGACGAGCTTTCCAGCATGATCCCGAGCGTCCCGGCCGGGAAGGCCTGCCGCGCGTCATCGGTGCCATAGCTTTTCATCCCGGCTTCGGTGCTGAACCGCGCCATCAGTTTCGCCGCCGCGATCCCGGCTGCGTCGTCAAAGGTGATGTCGCTTTCATCGGCGGTCATCGGACGGCCGCCGTAGGAGCCGAGCAGCGACTGGAACCGCCAGTCATGGCGTTGCAGCCAGATGCCGTCGGTGGTGGACGACAGCGCGTCGATCTGTGCCGCCAGCGCGATGATGCCATCCCAGTCGGCCGGAAATGCTTCCATCGAGCCGCCCGCCTGTTCGACCAGCGAAGGGTTCACATACATGACCAAAGTGGAGGCCGAGGTCCCAAGCGCATATTGCACGCCGCCGAACTGGCCCAGCGAGCGCAGCGCCGGGGTATAGCCTTCGGCCTCGAAGGCCGCCGCATCGCCGATGAACCCGTCCAGCGGCTGCGCCAGCTCGCGCGCCTGCAGCACGCGCCACAGGTTCAGCCCGACAAAGGCCACGTCGGGCAGATTGCCGGCCACGTTCTCGCGCAGGATGCGCTGCACGCCGTCCTCATAGCTTTCGGCGGGGCCGTCGATGACGACCTTTACATCCGGGTTGGCCGTCATGAAGGCATCGGCCAGTTTGCTCTGGGCATCGGCCCAGATCGTGGGGATCGCATAATGCACGCGGATCGTGGTGTCGGCCATGGCGGGCAGCGCCGCGCAGGTGGCCAGCGCCGTTGCAAGAAGCATCTGTTTCATCGTGGGCTCCATCGGAAATTCGGGGTTGCGGGGGGGGGGCGGCAGGGCGCGTGGGCCGCGCCTTCTGGTGGGTTATCGGGTCAGCCCTTGAGCCCGCCTGCGGCGAGGCCCTGGACAAAGCGGCGTTGCGCGACAAGAAACAGCGCCACCATCGGGGCCACGACGACCACGGCAGCGGCCATCAGCGCCCCCACCTCGGTGCCGGATTCCGCGTCGCGGAAATACAGGATGCCGCGCGGCGGGGTGGCAAGCGCCGGGTCGGAGGTGGCGATCAGTGGCCAGAACAGGTCATTCCAATGCGCCACCACCGAAAACAGCGCAAAGGCGGTCGCGGCAGGCAGGGCCAGCGGAAAGGCGATGCGCCAGACGATCGCGCCCTCTGACAGGCCATCGACACGGGCGGCCTCGAACAGCTCTGCCGGCATGGCGGCAAAGGCCTGCCGGAAGAGGAAGATGCCAAAGACCGAGGCCGCAAAGGGTGCGATCAGCGCGGTATAGGTATCAAGCAGCCGCAGTTGCGCCAGCCCCAGAAAAATCGGGATCGCGGTCACATGGAACGGCACCAGCAGCCCCGCCAGCACCAGCCCGAACACCAGACCGCGCCCGGCAAACCGCCGCTGCGCCAGCGCAAAAGCGCAAGGCGCCGCGAACAGGGTCTGCAACACCAGAATGGCCGCACAGACCACCGCCCCGTTCCACAGCGCCCCCAGCAGGTTGCCGCGGGTAAAGGCGGCGATGTAATTGGCCCAATACAAGCGGTTGGGGATCAGGTCGAGCGTGGGGGTAAAGATCTCGTCCGGGGCTTTCAGTGACAGCGCCAGCATCCACAGGAACGGCACCAGCATCACAAAGGCCCCGGCGACCAGCAGGGCAAGGGTCAGCGCGCGTGTCATCGGTAATGCACCCTGCGTTCCAGCACCCGGAATTTCAGCGCGGTAACGGCCAGCGTCAACGCAAAGAAAACCATGGTGATCGCGGCCGAATAGCCTGCCTTGAAGTAGACAAACCCCTCGCGATACATCGCATAGACCAGCACATCCGAGGCAAAGGCCGGGCCGCCCTTGGTCAGCGTCGCCACGGTCTCGAAGGCGCGGAACGCGCCGGTTGCGGTGATGACCAGCACGAACAGCGTGGTCGGGCCCAGCATCGGCCAGGTGACAGTCCAGAACCGTTCCCAGCCCGCCCCGGCCCCGTCCACCTCGGCCGCATCGTATAGGTGCTGCGGGATCGCGGCGAGACCGGCAAGGAACAGCACCATGGCATAGCCAAGGCTCTGCCAGATGCCGATGACGGCCAGCGTATAAATCACCAGCGCGCGATCCGACAGCCAGCGCTGCCCCGGTACACCCACCAGCGCGAGCATCTGGTTCACCAGCCCGAGATTGGGGTGCAGCAGCATCTGCCAGGCCACGGCCATCGCCACCAGCGTGGCCGCGACGGGAAGGAAATAGGCCGCCCGCAGCACCGCCGCCACGCGTGGCGCGCGTGCTGCCAGCCCGTGCAGGCCAAGTGCTGCCAGCAGCCCCAGAATGCAGGCCCCGGGGATCACCACGGCGGCATAGATCAGCGTATTGGTCACCGCGCGCCGCGCCTGCGGATCGATGAACAGGGTGCGGTAATTGTCGATGCCCACCCAGTTCAGGCTGCGCGCACCGAACTGGTAATCCGAGAACGACAGCACAGCGACCATCGCCACCGGCAGAAAGATCAGCACCACCATCGCCAGCGTGGCGGGACCGACCAGCCCCAAAGTGGTGAGCGCTTCGCGCCGCGCCGTCATGATGCCACCCGCGCGCCGGTGGCGTCAAAACGGTGCAGGTTCTGCGGCGCATAGCCGAGCAGCACCACGGCACCCGGCGCGGGCGCTTGCCAGCCGCCCGGAGCGACGGCGCGCAAACGGGTGCCCGCTTCGGTCACCGCCTCCAGCAGCAGTTCGGCCCCCTGATATTCAACATGCAGCAGACGCGCCGCGATGCCACCGCCCGGCGTCAGGTGTTCGGGCCGCAGCCCCGCCTCGCCCGGCACCCCGAACACCGCGCCGGGCACGAGGTTGATGGGGTGGGTGCCGACAAAAGCCGCCACATCGCGGGTGGCCGGGCGCTCGTACAGATCGCGCGGGGTGCCGACCTGGGCGATCCGGCCCGCCAGCAGCACCGCGACCTGATCGGCCATGCCCATCGCTTCGGTCTGGTCATGGGTGACATGCACAAAGGTGCCGCCGGTCTTGCGGTGCAGCGCCACGATCTCGGCCCGCATCTGCACCCGCAGCTTGGCGTCAAGGTTCGACAGCGGCTCATCAAGCAGGAATACCGACGGATCGCGCACCAGCGCCCGGGCCAGCGCCACGCGCTGCTTTTGCCCGCCCGACAGCTCCGCCGGCTTGCGGGCCAGCAACGCCCCGATCTCCAGCATCTCGGCCACGTTGCGCACCGCCCGCGCCTGCGCGGCGCGTTTCGCGCGCACGCCCGGCATCAGCCGCCCCAGCAGCGAGCGTTCGGCCCGGGTCATCCCGCGCATGGCCAGCGGCATGGCGATGTTTTCGGCCACCGTAAGATGCGGGTAAAGCGCATAGGCCTGGAACACCATTGCGACATTGCGCGCGGCCGGCCCTTGATCCGACACATCGCGCCCGCCAAAGCGCACCGCGCCCGATGTCGGCCGGTCAAGCCCGGCAAGGATGCGCAGCAGTGTGGACTTGCCGCAACCCGACGGGCCCAGCAGGGCGGTGAACCCACCCTTCGCCACGGAGAGAGTGATGCCGTGCAGAACCTCGGTCTCGCCAAATTGGCGGGTGATAGTTTCGAGGTCGATCATGGTACGGGGCAGCCTTGGTGATTGACGTGGAATTTATCGACCACATAGCTACCAATTATGTAAGCATCATGACAGATCAAGAAATGCCGCCGAAACGCCCTCCATCACCTGTGCAACCGTATTGCAGCGGCGCACTCCCGGCACATCCGGCGCACCGCACAGGCCAAAGACCGGCTTGTCGAAATGCAGGCCGAACGCCACCTCGGACAGGGTTCCATACTCTCCGCCCACCGCGATCAACACCGCAGAGGCCTGCGCAATCAGCACGTTGCGGGCCTTGCCGATGCCCGTGGCCAGCGGCAGCGTGACGAAATCATTGGCGACGCGCCAATCATCTTCGGGCAGGAATGCAAGACAAAAGCCGCCGTTCTGCGTGCAACCACGCGCCACAGCCTCCATTACACCCGTTTTTCCACCGCACAGCACCGGAATCCCCGCTACCGCCAGCGCTTCGCCCAGCGCCTCTGCCATCGCCAGTTGTTCCGGCGTTGCGGTGCGTGGGCCGATCACACCAGCGGGAATCATCCGCCGCCCGCCTTGCGCCGCAAGATGGCTCAGCGCCGCCACGGCACCCACCGCTCGCAGCGGTCCCGCCGGCGCCGGTCCGTCGCGCCACCGCGAATGCCAGGCGTCAAAGCGCCGCCCGCTTTGGTCGTGCAGCGCCCCGTCTGCGTCACATATCAGGATTTCAATGGTCATCGTCGCTCCTCGGCTTGCGCTTATTTGGAAGATTACTTACAATTGGTCATGAAGTCCATGAGGTTCCGATGCCCGAACAAGAGATGCTGAGCGACCGGCAGTCCGCCATCCTTGGCCAGATCCGCGATACCGGCTTTGCCACGCTTGAGGCGCTTGCCGAAACCTTTGGTGTGTCGATGCAGACGGTGCGGCGCGATGTGATCATGCTGCAGGGTGCCGGGCTGATCGAGCGGTTCCACGGCGGCGCGGGCATGCGCGCCGAAGGTCCGCCGGGGCGGATCGACCACTTGGCCAAGCGCCAGATCGCGCGCGACGAAAAGCATGCCATCGCGCTGGCCGCAGCCGCCCTGATCCCTGCGGGGGCGCTGGTCTATATCGACGTCGGCACCACGCTTGAGGCGGCGGCGGCGCAGCTGGCGCAGAAACCCGCGCTGTCTGTGGTCACCAATTCCCTGCGCGCGGCGCTGCTTTTCGATCCCGGGCGACACGATGTCACGCTGCTTCCCGGCCGTATTGCCGGTGTTGACGGGTCACTGACCGGGGCCGATACGGTTACTGGCCTGTCCCGACTGCGCCCGGATTTCGCGCTGGTCGGCTGTTCAGGCGTGGAACCCGCGGGGGCGGCGATGGATTTCGACGCAGGAAAGATCGCGGTGAAACGCATGGCGATGGAGGTGGCGTGCCAGTCGCTTCTGCTGGCCACACGCGACAAGTTCGGCCGCAGCGCCCGCGCGGAAATCGCTGCGCTCGATCGGTTCGACCACGTCATTTCCGGTGTTTCAGACCAGACGTCGGAGCGAACCTGAACCGACGCAGACCCCTGAAACCATCAGAAGAACCCGGCCTTGAGTGCCAGACTGGCCGCACCGATGGCCGAGGTTTCGCCACCGATTCCGGAGATGCACAATCCCGGCATGCGCCGTCGCACCCCAAGGCGTGGCCGGTCCCAAAAAGCGGTGCGATCGATCAGCGCCTGCGCCAGCTGGCGCGGGATCTGGCCGCCCATGACGATCAGCTCGGGATCGACGACAGCGGCCAGCACATTGACGATGCGGTTATGATAGGGCGTCACCCGGTCCAGCCAGTCAGCAACGCCGGGCCATCCGGGATCAAAGCCGTGCGACAGATCGGCAATGGTTTGCACCGGCACCCCCCTGCTCTGCAGGGTCTCCAGCAGGCTGCGCAGGGCCGGGCGGTGTGGCAACTCGTCGGGGGTGAACATCCCCGACAGCTCGCCCGCATTGCCAAGAGCGCCGCGCGCAAGTTTGCCATCCAGGATGAGGCCGCCGCCAAAGCCGTAGTTGAACGACAGATAGACGAAATTGTCGATGCTGCGCCCCACCCCCAGCATCTGCTCGCCGATGGCGCCGGTATTGGCACCGTTCTCGGTCCAGACCGGCAGGCCGAAATATGCGGCCAGAAGTGGCCCGAGCTGCACATCGGCCCAATGCGCCAGCGGTTCGGGCGTGTTGTAGCGGGTGCCCTCCACCACGAAACCGGCAATGGCAAAGCCGATGCCGAACATATCCCCAGCGGTGAAACCGGCCGCGTCGCGCAGGGTGGTGATCGCGGTGCCGATCCGGGCCAGCGCCTCGTCGCGCGGCAGATCCTCGAGCAGCAGCGAACAGGTCTGCACCCCGCCCGCGAAATCCATCAGCGCGATCCCTGCGCTTTCGGTATTGAGCGAAATGCCCGCGACACAGGCATGGCGCGGGTTGATCGACAGGCGCGGGCTGGGTTTGCCCTTGTAGGCCGGGGGTTCCAGATCGCCGAGGACCAACAGGCCGCGATCTTCCAGCTGGGCGATGATGCGGTGGATCGACTGCTGCGTCAGGTTCAGCCGCGCGCCCAGCGCAGAGCGCGACAGGCCGCGCGCCCGCCAGACATGCGACAGCGCCTCGCGTTCGTTGGGCGACACGGCCTCGGCACTGTCGGGCGTCCGCCGGAAACGGGCGGGCATCCGGGCGAAGGGGTCATGGGCGGTGGGGCTGGGCATGAAGCGGGACAATACGCAGAACGCAGAGAATTTCCAGTGTGTGGATGGTGTCACCGCATTGTAACACTTAAAGTGTTAAAACTGGCCGGGTAGCCCGACCACCCCGAATCGAACCCCGGAGATATCCCATGCAGACAAAATCCCTTGCGCTGTCGCTTGTCGCCCTGGCCGGCGCAGTCCCTGCCGCCAATGCCGCCCAGATCGAATTCTGGTACGGCAATACCGGCACCCCCGAAGCGGCGATTCAGGCCCAGTGCACCGCCTTCAACGAAGCCCAGACCGAGCACGCCATCACCTGTGTCGGCCAGGGCGGCTATGAGGCCGGGATGCAAAAGGCAATTGCCGCCTTCCGTTCCGGCGAGCACCCGGTGCTGATCCAGTTCTTCGATGCCGGCACGCTGGACCTGATGCTGTCGGATGCGGTTCTGCCGGTGTCGGACCTGCTGCCCGATGTTGACTGGGCCGATTACAACACCGGCGCGCGCGGCTTTTACGAGACCTCGACCGGTGCGCTGTTCTCGCAGCCCTACAACGGCTCCACGCTGGTGTTCTATGCCAACATGAAAATGCTGGGCGACGTGGGCGTGACCGAAGTGCCGCAAACCTGGGAACAGGTGATCGCGGCCGCGCAGAAGCTGAAGGATGCGGGCCATGCCTGCCCCTTTGTCACCGATGCGCATCCCTGGCGTGTGCTGGAACAGTTCTCGGCCCGGCATGGCGAGGCCATCGCCTCGAACAACAACGGCTATGGCGGTCTGGATGCCGAATACACCTTCAACACCGGCCCGGTGGCCACCCACCTGAACAACCTTGCCAGCTGGCGCGATGCCGGGCTGGTGCGGCTGAACGCCGATACCACTGCGGGCAATTACACCGCCGCCTTCAACTCCGGCGAATGTGCGATGATGGAGGGCTCCACCGGCTCCTATGCCGCCGCCTATGCGGCATTGGGCGATGCGGTGCAGATGACCATGGCCCCGATGTATGAGGGGGTGGAGCGCCGCAACACCTTTATCGGCGGCGCGTCGATCTGGGTGATGAAAGGCCATGACGACGCCGAATACGAGGCCGCGAAAGCCTTCCTGAACTTCGTGCGCCAGAACGATCAGCAGATCGAATACACCCGCGCTACCGGCTATATGCCGGTCACCATGGCCGCGCTGGACGAGCTGGTGGCCAGCGGCCGCGCCGCCGAGCCGGAATTCGCCACCGCCGAAATGGGCGTGGCCTCGCTCAACCAGCCGGGCAATGACAACAGCCGGGGCATCCGTCTGGGCTTCTATGTCCAGTTCCGCGATGTGTTCACCGAGGAGACGCAAAAGGCCTTCAACGGCCAGCAGACCATGCAGGCGGCGCTCGACAATGCCAAGATGCGCGGCGATGCGCTGCTGCGCCGGTTCGAGCAGACCTATCAGGGCGTTGCCCTGCCCTGATCCGGTCCGGTCCGACACCGGCACCGGCGGCGCTGCCGCCGGTGCCATTCCCGCAGGAGGCGACAATGCAAAAGGGTTTCTATTCCGGGGGCTGGACCTATGCCGCCCTCGTCGCGCCGATTCTGGCGCTGATCATCATGTTCTTCTACATTCCTGTGGGGCTTGCATTCTTCTGGTCGTTCTTTCTGGAGCGCCCTTTCGGTGGCGGCTCGCAATTCGTCGGCTGGCAGAATTTCACCCGCGTGTTCAACGATGCCGAGTTCTGGGGTGCGCTTTACCGCACCGCGATCTTCATGGTGGTGGCACCCGGGCTGGCGATCGGCATCTCGCTGGCTCTGGCACTGGCCGCCGACCGGGGCTTGCGCGGATCGAACGCGGCGCGCAACATCATCATCTGGCCCAAGGCGGTGGCCGGGGCCTCGATCGGGGTGGTGTTTGTCTTCATCTTCAACCCGTTCCTCGGCATCTTCGCACCGCTGAACGAGATCTGGCCCGGCATCTGGAACCCGCGCATCAACGGCACCCATGCCTTCATCACCATCGTGGTGGCGCAGGTCTGGAACGGGATTCCGTTCAATTTCATCATCCTGCTGTCGGGCCTGCAGACCATTCCCGACACCATCACCAAGGCGGCCGTGATGGATGGCGCAGGCCCCTGGCGGCGGATATGGGACATCCAGATGCCATTGCTGACGCCGCAGCTGTTCCTGACCTTTGTGCTGGAATTCGTGGGCACCATCGTCGAGGCCTTCGGCTTGATCGACACCATGACGGAAGGCGGGCCGGGCGGGGCCACCACGCTGCTGATCTACAAGATCTATGTCGACGGGTTCAAAGCCTATGACTTGTCGGGCGCGGCGACGCAGACCGTGATCCTGATGGTCTTTGTCCTGATCATGGTGGCCTTGCAGTTCCGCCTTGAAAAACACGTGAAATACGAGCGCTGAGCCATGATCGAACGCAGCAGATCCATCGACATCGCGGCGCAGGTCATGCTGGCGCTTGGTGTCTTGTTCATTCTAGCACCGCTGGTCATCGCCTTTGTGGTCGCCACGCAAAGCTATCAGCAGTTCGTCTCGGCCGGCGGGATCAGGCTGCTGCCCGGCGGGCATTTCCTGGACAACCTGCACTACATCGCCACCGAAACCCGCCTGCCCCGGCAATTGCTGAATTCCGTCGTGATCGCCCTTCTGGTGGCCGCGATCAAATGCGCCTTTGCCTTCACCGCCACCTTTGCGCTGGTGTTTTTCGACAACCGGCTGAACCGGCTGGTCTTTGCGCTGACCATCATCACCGTGATGCTGCCGCTGGAGCTGATCGTGATCACCACCTATCAGGTGGTTGCCAATGTCGCGATGCCGCTGAACTGGATCTTGCAGATCACCGGCCTGTCCTGGCTGATCGGCGAGATTTCGGGTAGCCGGCCACAGCTGTCGCTGAGCCTGCTCGATACCCATATCGGGGTGGCGGCCCCGATCGCCACCGCCTCCACCTCGGTGTTCATCTACCGCCAGTTCTTCCTGTCGCTGCCGCGCGACCTGCCGAAGGCGGCGGCGATGGACGGCGCCGGGCCATGGCGGTTCATGTGGGATATCCTGCTGCCGCTGTCCTGGACCCCGCTGGTCGCCACCTTCCTGTTCTGGTTCATCGGCGGCTGGACATCGTATCTGTGGCCGCTGATCGCGGCCTCCACCCCCGATGCACAGACGGCGGTGGTGGGGCTGGCCCGGCTGGCCACCAGCGAGCCCGACCGCATACCCGAAGTCCCGGTGCTGATGACCGGCGCGCTGTTTGTCTCCTTCATCCCCATCGTTCTGATCGCTGTCATGCAACGCCAGATCGTGCGCGGCCTCAACCTTTCGGAGAAATGATCCCATGACCGGACAGGCTACAGGACAGGCGATAGACCTGCGCGACCTTGCCAAATCCTACGGCGATACAAGCGTGATCAACGGCATCACCGCCACGCTGGGCGCAGGGGAATTCACCGTGATCCTCGGCCCCTCGGGCTGCGGCAAGTCCACCTTGCTGAACATGATCGCGGGGCTGGAAGCAGTGAGCGGCGGCACCATCCGCTTTGGCCCGCGTGAGGTGCAGCAGCTGCCGCCCAAGGATCGCGGCTGCGCAATGGTGTTTCAAAACTACGCGCTATACCCACATATGACGGTGGGCGAGAACATCGGCTATGCGCTGAAGGTCGCGGGCGTGCCCCGGGCCGCGCGCGCGGTCAGGGTGGCGGAGGCGGCGCGCACGGTTGAGCTGGAGGCTCTGCTTGACCGCCGCCCGTCGGAGCTGTCGGGCGGCCAGCGCCAGCGCGTGGCCATCGCCCGCGCCATTGTGCGCAAGCCACAGGTGCTGTTGTTTGACGAGCCCTTGTCGAACCTGGACGCCAAGCTGCGCCACGGCATGCGGATGGAGCTGTCGGCGCTGCACCGCACCATCGGTGCCACCTCGGTCTTCGTGACCCATGATCAGGTGGAGGCGATGACCCTCGCCGACCGGGTGCTGATCCTGAACGCGGGCCGGATCGAGCAGTTAGACACGCCGCATGCGATCTATCACCGGCCCGCCACCACCTTTGTCGCGGGCTTCATCGGCGCGCCGCCGATGAACCTGATGCCGGTCACCGGCGATGGCCGCGAGCTGCGGCTTGCCGACGGCACCACGCTGGCCCGCCATCCGCATCAGGGCCCGGTGACGCTGGGCATCCGGCCCGAGAAAATCGGGATCGGCGGCGATGGCGTGCCCGCCCGGATCGTCTACCGCGAGGATCTGGGCGCTTATACCGCGCTCGTGGCCCGGCTGCCCGGCGGGCAAGAGGTGCGGGTCGCCACCCCCGTTGGCACTGAACTGACGACAGGCGGCCCGCTCACGCTGGCGTTCCCGCACGACGCGCTGCATTTCTTTGATCGACAAACAGGCCAGAGGCTGAACATCCAATGAACGAAAAGAAGATCCCCACCCGCCCGGACCCGGTCAGCTATCTGACCGGCCGCCTGTCCACAGACCCCCGGCCTGAGGGGATTTCGCTGCCGGGCGAAGGGGGCAAATTCGCGACCGACGGATCGGTGCAGCACTGGCCGGGCAATACCTTCATCCGCCATGTCATCGAAGGCAGCCCGGCCCATGACGCGCTGCGCGCACTTCAGGAAGAGGTCAAGATGAGCCGCTTTGCCCGGTTCTACACCTTCCTGCCGCCGTCGTCGTTCCACATGACGGTGTTTCAGGGCATGTCGCCGGGCTTCGCACCACGCGGCCCTCGCCGCGACGCGGTCAGCGGCGAGCTGCTTTCCCGCGTTGAGGGCATTGCCTTTCCAGCCGCAGCGCAGGCCCGCATCGCCGAAGTCTACGGCGCGCGCAGCGTCAGCGTGACCGGCGCGGGGGACGCGGCCGAGGCATCGCTGCGCCACGCCCGCGCGGTGTTGCGCGACGCAACCGGGATCAACCCGCCGGATTTCGACGGCTATGTCTTTCATATCACCCTCGCCTATCTTGTCGAATGGCTGACCGAACCGACCGCCCGCGCTGTAACGGACTTCAGCGCCGATCTGACCGAACGCTACCACGCCGCACTGTCCGAAATCCCGCTGGGCCCGCTGGAGTTCTGCAATTTCGAGACCATGCACCATTTTGAACCGCTGAAACGGATGGACTGACCCATGCCCCTGAGTGATTTCGAACGTGACGGGCTAATCGCCGCTGTGCGTGACGCGGCCCGACTGGACATCATGCCCCGCTTCCGGCGGCTGGGGGCCGGCGATGTCGACACCAAGACTGACGCCAGCGATCTGGTCACCGTCGCCGACCGCTCCGCCGAACAGCGGATCAGCGCAGCTGTGCGCCGCCTGATGCCCGATGCGGCCATCGTGGGCGAGGAGGCGGTTTTCGAAGACCCTTCGGTGCTGGACCGGGTCCGGGCCTCGGGCCGCGTGGTGATCATCGACCCGGTTGATGGCACCTGGAATTTTGCCTCCGGCATCGCGGTGTTCGGCGTCATCCTTGCGGTGATCGAAGACGGCGAAACCCGGTTCGGCCTGCTGTATGATCCGGTCATGGATGACTGGATCATGGCCGAAAAGGGCGGCGGCGCATGGTTCTGCAGCCCTGGCGATGCCCCGCTGCGCCTGGCCGGCACCCCGCCCCGCGCCCGGGCCAAGGCGCATGCCTTCGTGCCGCTATTCCTGTACCCCGTCGCCGACCGCCCGCGGATCGCGGCGCAATTCCCGCAATGGGGGCGTGTTACCAGCCTGCGCTGTTCGTGCCATGAATACCGCACGCTGGCCTTCGGACATGCCGATATGATTGCCGCGCCGGTTCCGAAACCCTGGGATCATGCCGCAGGCGTTCTGGTGGTTCAGGAGTCGGGCGGCGCGGCCCGGGCCAGTGGGCCGGGCTATGACATCACCGATACAGCGACCACGCTGACAGTGATCGCGAATGGCATCGGCGATCATGGCTGGCATTCCGGTTTCCGCTGAGGGGGCGATGCTCCTAAGGAAGCCTCGGCGCTGTCGCCCGGCAGGCCAGAGC
Source organism: Paracoccaceae bacterium (assembly GCA_046296515.1). GTDB lineage: Bacteria > Pseudomonadota > Alphaproteobacteria > Rhodobacterales > Rhodobacteraceae > Pseudotabrizicola. Next base: position 144,926 of record JBKBKR010000002.1, read on the forward strand.
GCGCTGATGCCAAGGTCATGGTGCTGTTACGATAGCGGCATACTCCGCATCAACACCTGCACCCTCCCCCAATCCGGAGACTGACATGAACCGCCTTTTGCTGTCCGCCCTTGCCGCCCTTGCCCTGACCACTGCCACCGCGCAGGCCGAGGTCCAGGGCAAGCTGGTGCTTTATACCTCTCAGCCAAATGAGGATGCGCAAAAGACGGTGGATGCCTTCACCGCCGCCAACCCCGGTGTGACGGTGGATTGGGTCCGCGACGGCACGCCCAAGATCATGGCGAAGTTCCGCGCCGAGCTGGAGGCGGGCGCGCCGCAGGCCGATGTGCTGCTGATCGCCGACAGCGTCACGATGGAAGGCTTGAAAGCCGAGGGCCTGTTGATGGCCCACCCCGATGCCGACATTTCCGCCTATGAGCCGGGCATCATGGATGCCGGCAAGTCGTGGTTCGCCACCAAGCTGATCACCACCGGCATCGTATACAATATGCAGGCGCCGGTTACGCCCACGTCCTATGCCGACCTGCTGGCCCCCGAAGTGTCGGGCGCGTTCATGATGCCATCGCCGCTGGCCTCGGGTGCGGCCACCATCCACATGGTGGCATTGACCGGCACCGATCTGGGCTGGGAATTTTATGAAACGCTGGCAAAGCAGGGCGCACTGGCCGATGGCGGCAATGGTGGCGTGCTCAAGGCGGTGGCGGGGGGCGAGAAACTCTATGGCTTCCTCGTCGATTTCCTCGCGATCCGTGAAGCGGCCAAAGGCGCGCCGATCAAGTTTGTGTTCCCGACCGAAGGCGTGTCTGCAGTCAGCGAACCGGTGGCGATCCTGTCCAGCACCACCAACCCCGATGCCGCCAAGGCTTTCGTCGATTTCCTGATCTCGGAAGCCGGTCAGCAACTGGCCGCCGACATGGGCTATCTGCCCGCGCATCCGGGCGTGACCCCGCCCGAGGGCTTCCCCGACCGCGCGCAGATCAAGGTTCTGCCCTTCGATCCGGCACAGGCCCTGACTGACGAGGCGGCGAACAAAGCGCGCTTTGACGAAATGTTTGGCGGCTGACACAGCAATGCGCAGCGATACAGGCGCAGCCCCGGTCACAAGGCCGGGGCTGCGCGGTCTTTTCGGGGAACCCCTGCTGCTGGCGCTGATTGCGCTGACGGCAATTGCGCTGTTCGTGCTGCCCCTGGGTGCGGTCGCGCGGCTGGCGCTGTTCTCCGACGGCGGCGGGTCGGCTGCTTTTGCGCAGGCGTTGTCCAGCGGTTCGGTGCAGCGCGCGCTGTGGCGCAGTGTAGAAAGCGCGGGGCTGGCGGCAGTGCTGGCGACACTGGTCGGGGGGGCGCTGGGGCTGGTGATCGGGCTCGGCGATATGCGGTCGCGGTTGGCGCTGTCCTTTGGCATATTGATGCTGGCAATGATCCCCGCCCATGTTACCGCGATTGCATGGATGCAGATGCTGGGCCCGTCCAGCGCCTTGCTCCAGATGCTGGGGCTGGCCCCGCCTTTGGGCGCGACCCACCCGCTGTATTCACGCGAAGGGGTGATCGGCCTGCTGGCGCTGCAACAGGTGCCGCTGGTCTATCTGACCCTGCGCTCCGCCCTGCGCGCCCTGCCCCGTGATCTGGCCGAGGCGGCGCGGGTGAACGGTGCGGGCACCCGCCGGTTGCTGCTGCGGGTCATCCTGCCGCTGACTCTGCCCGCATGGGCAGCGGGCTTTGCGCTGGCCTTTGTCTCGGCCTTGGGCAATTTCGGGGTTCCCGCCCTGCTGGGTATTCCAGGCCGCTATGTCACCCTGCCGGTGCTGATGTGGCAAAGGCTTGCGTCGAGCGGGCCTTCGGTGCTGGCTGATCTGGCGGTGCTGGCCTGCCTGATCGGCGCGCTGGCGATTGTCGCGGTCTGGGCACAGATGCGGCTGCTGCGGCGCATGTCGGTAGCGCTGATCGGCCCGCCGCAAGCTCCGATGCGCCTCGCACTTGGCCGCGCCCGCCTGCCGGTGGAGCTGGCCCTGTGGCTGGCGCTTGCCTTGACGGTGGTTGCGCCGTTCCTGGCGATGCTGGCAACCGCCTTGGTGCCCACCTATGGCGTGCCGCTGCGCATTGACACCGCCACGCTGGCCCATTTCCGCGAGGTGTTGTTCACCCAGTCGGTGACCCTGAGGGCGTTGGCCAATTCGGCAATGCTGGCTTGTGCCGCCGGGGTGCTGGTTGCTTCGCTGGCGATGGGCGTCACCGCTCTGTCGCGCGGGCGTTTCGGCACGGGAGGGCGCGGCGTGATGCTGCTGGCAGAACTTGCCTATGCGGTGCCGGGGCTGGTGATCTCGGTCGCCTTCATCATCGCCTTCATCCGCCCGCTACCCGGGCTTGGGGTGTCGATCTATGGCACACACTGGATCATCCTTGGTGCCTATTGCGCGGCGTTTCTGGCTCTGGGCCTGAAACCCGTCAGCGTGGCATGGGCTGCGATGGACCCGGCCCTGCAGGACGCTGGCCGCGTCTCCGGGGCCAGGTTCTGGCGCAGACTGTGGCGGATCGACCTGCCGCTGGTTGCCCCGGCAGCGGCCTCTGGCGCGGTGCTGGTGATGCTGACCGCGTGGAACGAGGTCACGCTTTCCGCCATCCTGTGGACCCGCGGCACCGAGACGCTGGGCACGGTGATCTTCAACTATGAGGATGGCGGCTACAGTACGCTGGCTTCGGCAATGTCGGTTGTCAGCATTGCCGCCACGCTGGCGCTGATGCTGGCGCTGCACCGCATCGGGCGGCACCTGCCTCCCGGCATCATCCCCTGGCGCGACTGAAAGGCCCCCGCGATGTCGATTTCCCTGTCGGATGTCAGCCGCCGTTTCGGCAGCTCCAGCGCCGTGGACAGCCTGTCCGCCGAAGTGCCGCAGGGCTGCTTTTTCAGCGTGCTGGGCCCGTCCGGCTGCGGCAAATCGACATTGCTGCGGATGATCGCCGGGCTGGAACCGCTGGACGCAGGCCACATTGCGCTGGAGGGGCGCGCGGTTGCCGGCCCCGGCCTTCACATCCCGCCCGAGGCGCGGGGGGTGGGGGTGGTTTTCCAATCTTACGCGCTGTGGCCGCATATGGATGTGCTGGACAACGTGGCCTTTCCGCTGGAATCGGCAGGCACCCAACGGGCCGAAGCGCGCACCAAGGCGCGCACCCATCTGGAAAGCGTGGCGCTGGCGGATTTCGCCCATCGCCGCCCGGCCGATCTGTCGGGTGGCCAGCGCCAGCGCGTGGCGCTGGCGCGTTGCCTTGCAGCGCAGGCGCGCATCGTGCTGATGGATGAGCCGCTGGCCAACCTGGACCCCCATCTGCGCGCCGCGATGGAGGAGGAAATGGCGGCCTTCCACAACCGCGCAGGGGCCACGACACTGTTCATCACCCATGACCAGCGCGAGGCGATGGCGCTGTCCGATCTGGTGGCGGTGATGCGGGCCGGACGGTTCGAGCAGATCGCGACGCCACAGGATCTGTACGACCGCCCGGCAAATGCCTATGTCGCGGGCTTTGTCGGCGAAGGCTGCCTTGTCCCGGTTCAGGTTCTGGGGGTCGAGGCCGGCGCGGCGCTTCTGCGCCTGCCGGACGGACAGGAGATCACCGCCCGCGCTACCGGGTCGGCACGCATGGGCACAGGGCAGGTGTTGTTGCGCCCGTCCGATGTGGTGGCGGACCCGTCAGGCCAGACCGGCCGCGTGCGCTCGGCGGTCTTCCGGGGGCGCTTCTGGGATGTCCGGATCGAACTGCCCGGCCTGCCCGAGCCGCTGCGCCTGTCCTTGCCGCACCGGGTTTCGGCGGGCGATCAGGTTCCGGTGCGGGCCACGGGTGGCTGGCTGCTGCCCGGCTGAAACGGTGCGCCCGCCCATGGGGCGGCAGCAGGACTGGCGGGACAAGCGCGACGGTTTCCCCGGCACCAGGGCCGGGTCATGATCCGGGCAGCGGGCCTGAACGCCTCATGGTTCCGGGTCAGGAGCGCGGTCTGCCGCGCGGGTGGCGGGCGGTGCAACGGCGGGCGCTTTCAATGTAGAGGCGGCGTACCCGATCAGCTGCCGCGCGTTCAGCACAAGCGACATGATGGCAACCAGCGCCAAAACAAGCGGGCTTGCCAAGGCGCGGTCAACCCAGCTCGGGGAAATCCGGGTCGGGACCGCTGCGCCATAGAAACCCAGTTGCAAAAAGACCTGCCCGGGCGCGGACACAACACCGACAGCGATGCGTGATGAACTGTCTTCGGCAGGAGTGATATGGCCAAACACTTTTGCGGCCATCGGGCCGTCTTCTGTCGGCATCATGATCAAGGCGCTTTCGCCACGCCGCAGCGGGCCGGTTTTAAGGACCTCTGTTGTTTCCGACCCAAAGGGTTTTTCGCGCATCTCGAAGCTGCCGGACAGGATCATATGCGTCTCACCCGATGCCAGCTGATCACCAATTCTGGTGGTGCCGCTGAAGGTCAGCGCGCCGTTCGCTTGCCAGCTTTCCGCGGACAGGATGACGCGCGTCCTGTTCTCCACATCCGTCTGGCCGGACATGTCAAAGGCCAGCCCCCCCAAAGAGGTCGAAGTCACCCGCACCGCAGCATTCTGGTTCCAGTTGATACGAAGGCTGTCTTCGCTCCGCTCAAGATACCTGCGGGCATCACACTGACCATCGCCCCGGGGTAAACTGCGATCAATCTGGGGCCGCGGAACGCATACAGTGACCGGGCCAAGCGCCCAGTCATTGGCCTGACCGGCAAAGGTGATTTCCAGTCCCGTTGTCTCCGCCTCGACCACAATCGTGCGCGTGGAGCCGACACCGACAGAGACCACGGTAATCGTCAACAGCGCGAAGATGCCAAGCGCACCCATTCCCAACGAAACACACAGATGCACCATCCGCGAGTCGAGACCCCGCCGCAGCCAGCCTATCATTGACCCGGACCAAGCCTCAGGACGATCTGTTCTTCCTGCCCCATTTCGCCATTCTTGAACGACAGTGCAATGGCATCCAGCCGATCCAGCGCCGCCAGCGCCTCTGGTATCGGGCAGGCAACATCAAAGGCATTCCGGGCCAGTGCGCTTACGGGCTGGCACGCCACATCACCATGTTCGGGATAGTTCGGAAAGGCCAGATAGGTTTCATCCGCGCGGGCCGTGTTCAGCAGGACCCGCACCGAACCGTGTGCATCCTCCCCCCAGAAGACCGGAGCCGCTTCCTTTGCGGCGGCCTCACAGGCCCCCTTTTGCAGCATGCCCGAAATCAGCTCGCCCGGAATGGCGGCCAAAAGGTCCGGTCTTCCGCTGGGATAAGACAAGACAATGGTGCCGCCGGTCCAGTCGGCGGCAACTGTATAGATATTGTATGCCTCATAAAGCCCATCGGCGGACACCACCTTGAGGCAGACCTGTTCATTGCGCCAGTCCTTGGGGATCATCGCGGCAACCCTGATGCCGGGTCCGTGGATACCTGCCGCCATCAAGCCGACCAGTCGCGCCCCGGAAATCTGTGCCGCCTCATGCGTGACCTCGTTGAACGGGTCTGACACCAGCGCCACTTTACTTTCGTCCTCGGCAAACGCGATAGTTGGAATCACGGCGAGGATGACAAGAAAACGGTGGACCATGACATGCTCCTCAAGGCACGATTTGCGGGCATATTAGCCTCATTTATTCTTGGGTCTATCCCCTTGTCGGCGCAGACGGTGACCGTCCACAGCGGCGACGGGCACGGTCATGGCTTTCTGGTGCGGCAGGGAGCGACCTGCTATGTGATCCTGCCCAAACATGTGGCGGCTGGCCGACGGAATGTGACGGTTTTCTCTGCCGCCCCCGTTGTCCATTCCAGCGCCCTGATCGAAACCCCGTTCTGGGACGGCATGGATCTTGCCATCGGCATCGTGCGCGGTGCGGTGGAGCAGCGCTGTCTGCGTGAGGTTTCGGATCTGAAGACATCGGTACAGCCCGAAAATGCGGGGCGCGTCCAGCTGCTTCGCCTGAGGCAATCGGGCGAGCCGGAGCGGGTCGACATGATCATCACCGACAGCCAGTATCTGACCCTTGATGCCGAAATCACCGATGGCCAGAGCGAGCTGTTCAAGGGAACCAGCGGATCGTTCCTGTTCGCGGGCGACACCCCGATCGGGATGGTCGTCGAGGCGCTGTCGCCGACCAAAGGACGATTTGTCCGCATCGAAGAGATTTTCCAGAACGTCCACCGCCGGGTTGACCGGCGGTCGGGCTATGCCGCAGCCATCGCGCCGCCGCAGCCTCCAGCGGTGACCGAGGCGGACGGGGGCCTGCCCTTCGATCTTGTCAGCGCATCCCTGCCGCCCGTCAGCCCGGAACTGTCCGAAAGCAACCTGAACGGGCCCGGAAGCTACGTGTTCGAGCTGACCCGACCGAACCGTCTGGCGTTCAAGGCGAAAGGCGGTGCCGTTGCGTTGTCAAAGGTGCAGATCCGCGCCGAAGCGGAGGCAGGTTACGGTATTCCGCGCACCGTCCTGATCGAGCTGTCGAATACCGAAGACGGGGTGCGCACGCGAATGCCGACATCGGTCGAGATGGCACCCGATGGGCTACTGGATCTTGCCTTGCAGCAGACCACGCGCTGGGTGTTCATCACGATCGGGTCAGGCTGGGACAGCGCGACAATCGGACTGGATTCGGTGACATTCCGCTAGCGGGGTGTCAGCGAAGCTGCATGCGCATCGGGACGTTGCTGGCCTGTCCCAGATTTACGTTTCCGACAAGCGACGCCTCGTCGGTCAGCGTGACCTCATTCCAGCGACCGGAGAGATTTATGCGGATCGCCTCGGGCCGGATTTGCAGCGCGCAGCTTGACGACCCTACCTCATAGCAATCATTTTTCGCGTCGTAGTCCCCGATCACAAGAGTTGTCGCCACAATGCCCTTGGAATTGGGCTCGGACCTGAATTTATCTCCCATCGCCGCGCTGAAATTGCCCCGCGACCCATCCTCGGAAAAGTAGACGTCAACCCGCGGCTTGGTCGCCAGAAAGGCCTTGAACGCTTCGGCGCGCACGGCGGCATTGGCGCTGTAAAGCCCGTAATCAGCGGCGATCCTGACCAGTTCGGGATCGCCCGACGCCATCATCACCTTCATCGCCGCCAGCGCCCGCTTGGGGTCCGGCTCGTTCAGCAGATCACCATAGGGATTGGTCCGCGTCATCTCTGCATCGATCTGCTTCTGGATCTCCTCGATCGAGAGCGCCTGCGCAAGACACAGGCCCGGAACAAGGCTGGCAAGCACCACAAGACATTTCAAGCGCATGGGGTAACCTTAATTGCTGACCGGGATCCGAAGGGTGACGGCATTGTTAACACCTGGCAGAGTGATGGTTCCGATCAGCTCGGCATTGTCGTTCAGTTTCAGAGACCCTTGTTTTTTCAGGATGACAATGGAAACCCCGGCGTCGGACAGCGACACAAAACAATCGGTCTCGTCGTCCGCCCTCGCATAGCATTTCTTCTCGGGGTCGTACTTGCCGGCCTGTATGCTGGCAAAGCCGTCCCCCGCCGCATCGACGGACCCTTTCAGGTAATTGGAGATATTGTTGGTATACCACGACTCTTTTGCAGCCTCTGTGCCGCTGAAATGCAGGCTCAGATTGGGCGCCGAGGCAAAGAACCCCTCCAACGCCATGCGTTGCACCACCGGGTTCGGACTGTAGATGCCATAGTCCAGCGCCATCCGCACAAGCTTTGAATCGCCGGAGTCCAGCATCACCTCCATCGCCGCCATCGACCTGTTCGGGTCCGGGTCATTGAGCAACGCCTGATACTCGTTCACGCCCCCCACCTTCTGTTCGACCCTGGCGAGAATGTCGGCGGCCGAAAGGGTCTGGGCATTGGCCAAAGCCGCCGCACCCAACAGCGCGGCACCGGAAAGAGCAATCGAAAATGATCTGAACATTTTTCATATTCCCAAGCATGCTGCAGCAATTCGTGGCGCAATGATGGTCTGATCAGACCCGCGAAATCAAGCCCCCGGGGACGGTATTCAGCGCCTTGGCAACCGCGCTCCCCCCGCTGATGCCTGGGTTCCGGGCCTGTTGATCGTGGAAACCGGGGGTGAGTGCGCCAATCTGGGCCGCATGCGTGGCAGGCCGGAATTCAGGCGTATGCCTGCGAGCGAAACCCGGGGTATTGTGCGCTGTATGCTGTCCAACTCAGCCCGAACAGAAAAACCTCTGACCGCCCTGCAGAATATGGTTCACATTATTATAGTTATGAATCATAACTTAATTACGATATGTTCAATTCATGGGCAAACCGGCCCGGCGTGCCAGCACATGCCTCGGGGGAACAGGCAAGATGCGGGTGATGAAAGGCTAACAGGCTTAGGGCAAATCTGATCGGACACATCGACAACACGCCATTGGTTCAGGGAGGACAGGCATGTTCAGAGACGAATCGGCACTGGGTCGTACCGTACACGCTATCGCCAAAGCAACGGCACTTGCGGGTGGCGCCATACTTATCGTGATCACGGTGCTGATCGTCGTGAGTGTGAGCGGACGCGCGTTGATCTGGGCCGGGATGCGCCCGGTGAATGGCGATTACGAGCTGGTCTCGATGGGCATCGGCTTTGCCGTCTTCGCCTTCCTCCCCTGGGCACATCTGAAAAGGGCCCACGCCATTGTGACGCTGGTCAGCGACAGCCTGAGCCCGGCGGTGAACCGCTGGATTCTGGTGGTCACCGATATCATGATGATGACGGCTGCAATCTTCATCGCCTGGCGGCTGTATCAGGGCATGCTGGACAAGTTTTCCTATCAGGAAACCACGCTTTTGCTGCGCATACCGCTGGGCTGGGCCTATGCGGCGGGCCTTGTCGGCGCGGTCGTCTTTGCCATCACCGCGATCTACGTGCTGGGCCGCAGCCTGACAGCTGCAGTAACCGGCGTCAGCGAAGCGCAACCGCAGGGCGGGCATCTATGAGCAATCTCGCACTTGGCATCGCGGCCTTTCCGGTCATCCTCGGTCTGATTTTCCTGCGAGTGCCGATCGGGCTGGCGATGCTGGCGGTTGGCATCGGCGGGAATTATCTGATCGTGGGGAATTTCAACCCGGTGCTGGCTCAGTTCAAACACCTGACCTACGGCACCTTTGCCAATTACTCGCTGTCGGTCGTGCCGCTGTTCCTGCTGATGGGTCAGTTCGCCACCATCGGCGGCATGTCTGCGGCCCTGTTCCGGGCGGCGGCGGCATGGCTGGGGCACCGCAAGGGCGGGGTCGCGATGGCGGCGGTCGGGGCCTGCGCGGGGTTTGGGGCGATTTGCGGGTCATCGCTGGCAACAGCGGCAACCATGGGCCATGTAGCCCTGCCGGAAATGCGCAAATACGGCTATTCCGGTGCCTTGGCGACGGGTGCGGTGGCGGCGGGTGGCACTCTGGGCATCCTGATCCCTCCTTCGGTCATTCTGGTGATCTTTGCGGTCCTGACCGAACAGAACATCGCCAAACTGTTCATGGCCGCCTTCATTCCCGGGTTCATGGCCGCCGTCGGCTATATCATCGTCATCGCGATCTATGTGCGGGTGCAGCCCGGTTCTGCCGGCGCACGCGCCCGGGTGCCCTATCGCGACAGGATGCGCGAACTGGGCAGGGTCTGGCCGGTGCTGGCGGTGTTCCTTATCGTGATCGGCGGGATCTATGGCGGCTTCTTCACCCCGACCGAGGCGGCGGCGATTGGTGCCGCCGGGACCGGCATCATCGCTCTGGTGTCCCGCACGCTGTCTGGCGCGAAAATGGCCGAGGCATTGTTGTCCACCGCTGCCTCCACCGCGATGATCTTCCTGATCGTCCTCGGGGCCGCTGCGCTGAACGGTTTTCTGGCGATGACCCAGCTGCCCCAGTTCATGACCGGCTGGGTCACCGCGCAAGGGTTCAACCCTTGGATCGTGCTGACAATTGTGCTGATCTTCTACCTGATCCTTGGCTGCGTGATGGACTCGCTCTCGATGATCCTGCTGACGGTGCCGATCGTCTTTCCCATGATGGCCGCGCTCGATTTCGGGTTGACCCCTGACGAATTCGGCATCTGGTTTGCCATTCTGGTGCTGATCGTGGTCGAGGTCGGGCTGATCACGCCGCCGGTGGGGATGAACCTTTTCATCATCAATTCGATGTCCCGCGGCACCCGCCTGTCCGAGACATTCCGTGGCACACTGCCCTTTGTGGCCAGCGACATTATCCGCACCGTTATCCTTGCAGCCTTTCCCGGCATCACGCTGGCAATGGTCTGGCTGCTGTATTGACGGACGGAACCGAACGCACCGGGGCAACGCCGGTGCAGATCAAGGCATGCCAAAAGCATGTATCAACAGGGAGAGAGAAACATGAAACTCGGCAAGATCACAACCATCGGCGTATTCGCCCTTGCAATGGGCGCGGGCGTTGCCTTTGCGCAGGACGTCACGCTGCGCGTTCACCAGATGCTGCCCGCACAGGCAACCATTCCGGCCAACGCCATCGCCCCCTGGGCGGAAAAGGTGGTGGCGGAGTCGGATGGTCGTATCAAGATCGAACTCTATCCGGCCATGCAGCTTGGCGGCACCCCGCCAAGCCTGTTCGATCAGGCGCAGGATGGCGTGGTGGATATCATCTGGACCGTGCTGGGCTACACGCCCGGCCGCTTCCCCAAATCCGAGGTGTTCGAGCTGCCCTTCATGCTGACGACGGGCGAAGAAACCTCGGTCGCGTTCTATAACTATGTCATGGAGAACTCGGCAGATGAGTTTGCGGGGGTCAAGGTTCTGGCCCTGCACACCCACGGGCCGGGGCTGTTCCACACCAAGAACCCGGTCACATCTCTGGAAGATCTGAAGGGCATGAAAATCCGCGGCGGCTCGCGGATCATCTCCGACATGCTGGGCAGTCTTGGGGCCGAACCTGTCGGCATGCCCGTGCCCCAGGTAACGGAGGCCCTTTCGCGCGGCGTGATCGAAGGCACGACCATTCCATGGGAGGTGACCCCGGCCCTGCGCACCTCTGAACTGGTTTCAAACCACACGGGCTTTTCAGGCGAGAACGGGCTTTACACCCAGACCTTCGGCTTTGTGATGAACCGCGCAAGCTATGACGCGCTGCCCGATGACCTCAAGGCGGTGATCGATGCCAATTCCGGTGTCGAGCTCGCACGTGAGTTCGGACGGGTGATGGACGCCGGGGATGCGGTGGGCCTCAAGATCGCACAGGATCTGGGCAACACCATCGTCACGCTGGACGAAGCCGAAACCGCCCGCTGGAAGGCGGCCGCGCAGGCAACGATCGACCAGTGGCTTGCCGATATGGCCGCCAATGGCATTGACGGCGCGGCCCTTTACGCAGCAGCACAGGCTGCAATGGAAAGCGCGAGCCAGTAAACCCTGCTTCCGGTTTCTGGCAGACTGCAACACCGGCGAAAGGGCACCTGACCGGGTGCCCTTTTTGCCGGCCTCCCGCCAGCCGTCTGTACCCGGCCCGTCCCGCTTTTCGGTCAGCGACCATCCGATATGCGCGCCCTTGCAGCGATCACCGGAACCAGTCCGGTGCAAGGATGCTGTCAATCGCAACAACGCTGCCCGATTGCAGAGACTGCCCAAGCGCCAGCCCGGTTGCCGCTGACAAGCACCCCGCACGCAGATCGGGTGCGGCAAGATCCGGCTTGTCAGGCATGGCGTCGGGTGCCAGAAGATAGCCCAGCATCACCGGGTCGGCCCCGCCATGATCGCCCTGAGCGGGAGGAATCTCGACTTTTTGCGGGGCTTTGCCAGAGCGATGCAGCGTCGTCGTCATGCTTTCATGATCTTCACCCGGGCGGGTGCCGCCAAAGATGCCGTGCACCTCATCGTGCCGATGGGTCAGTTCGCCCTCGGTGCCCAGAAAGGTCACCTCCAGCCCCTCTTGCGGGGCATAGGCGGTCAGCATGTAATTGGCGACAGCCCCCGAGGCATAGCGGATATGGGCACTCAGTGTGTCCTCGATCCCGATATCCGGGTCGAAAATGCACTGGTCGCGGTGATAGCCATCCTCGGCTTCCGCCGCGAGGTACAGGCGGTTCAGCTTGTCATCGGCGGTCAGGTCCAGATGGAACGGGCATTTGGGTGCGACCGAGCAGCTTTGACAGCGCGGGCCATGTGCCTCCAGCCCATAGGCACGCGCGGTTTCAGGCGTGTAGAACGCCCGTGTGCCGCTGCCCGCCACGCTGACCGGGGCGCTGCCCAGCCACCAGTTCAGCAAATCAAAGTGATGAGTGCATTTGTGCACCTGCAAGCCGCCGGAGTTGCCCTTTTGCCGGTGCCAGCGGCGGAAGTAATCCGCCCCATGCACCCGGTCGAGTTTCCAGCGGAAATTCACCGCTGTGACCGTGCCGATCACCCCACTGACCAGCAGCTCACGGATCTGGCTGCGCGCCGGGGCGTAACGGTAGTTGAAGGTCACATGCACCCGGCGCCCGCTCCGGGCCTGTGCCTCGGAGATCGCGCGCAACGAGGCCGCGTTGATGGTCAGAGGTTTTTCGCAAATGACATCGCAGCCTGCATCAAGTGCCGCGACGACATAGCCCGCGTGCAGATGGTCGGGCGTCGTCACGATAACGCAATCGGGGCGCTGTTCGTGCAACATCCGGTCAAAATCCACCGCCGCATAGCCCTTGGCCACAGGCCCCGCCCCTTGCAGCGCCAGTTGCAACCGCACCGGGTTGCTGTCGCACAGCCCGACCAGCTGATGCCGGTCGGCATAGGGGCCGGTCAGGGCGCGGGCAAACATGGCATGGCGCGATCCGCAGCCGACAAGAACGAACTTCATCTGTTACCCCTGCTCGCCGGGCTGATCCACCCGCCGCCCCTCGCTGTCGAAGATGTGCAGCGCGGCCATGTCCAGCCCGATGCTCACCCGCTCTCCGGGCCGGTGGCTGTCCATGCCATGGCCGTGGAACAGCAAGGACTGGCCGGAGGGCAAGTCCAGATAGACCAGCGTTTCACTGCCCAGATATTCCACCAGCCGTACCACGCCTTCGCATTGCACATCGCCCGCGCCCAGACGCACCGCCTCGGGGCGGATGCAGATCGTGGCGGTGTCGCCCGCAGCCGGCAGGGCACCGGTCTGGAACGCCGGAAAATCGGCGCATTTCGCCACGCGCTGCCCATCGGCCCCGCGCGTGAGCTGCGCCGGGATCATGTTGATCTTGGGCGATCCGATAAAGCCCGCCACAAACAGATTGGCGGGCCGGTTGTACAGATCCTGCGGCGTGCCCAGTTGTTCGATCTTGCCCGCCCGCAGCACCACGATGCGGCTGGCCAGCGTCATCGCCTCCACCTGATCATGCGTTACATAGATCATCGTGGCCTTCAGCCGACCATACAGCGCCGCCAGCTCCACCCGCATCTGTACCCGCAGTTCCGCATCCAGATTGGACAGCGGCTCGTCGAACAGGAACAGCTTCGGCTCGCGCACAATCGCCCGCCCGATCGCCACGCGCTGCTTTTGCCCGCCCGATAGCTGGCGCGGCTTGCGGTCCATCAGGGGCTCGATCTGCAACGCCCGTGCAGCCTCGGCCACCCGCCGGTCAATCTCGGACCGCGCCATCTTCAGGTTCTGCAAGCCAAAGGCCAGGTTCTTGCGCACCGACATATGTGGATAAAGCGCATAGGACTGGAACACCATCGACAGATCACGCCGCGAGGCGGGCACATCGTTGACGATGCGGCCATCAATCGACAGCGTGCCGTCGGAAATTTCCTCCAGCCCCGCGATCATCCGCAAAAGGGTGGATTTGCCACAGCCCGACGGGCCGACAAGCACCAGAAACTCACCATCGCGCACGTCAAGATCAAGGTCCTTGATCACGCTGACCGCGCCATAGTGTTTGCTGATGTTGCGAAGGGAAAGGCCAGCCATAATCAGTTTCCTATTTCATGCCCGAAGTGGCGATGCCGCGGATGATGAGCTTCTGGAACAGCACAAAGAAGGCCAGCACCGGCAGCAGTGAAAGAACCGACATCGCGAACATCTGTGCAAAGTTGGACTGACCTTCCTGATCGAGGAACAGGCGCAGCGCCAGCGGCACGGTGTAGCTGTTGATATCGTTGAGATAGATCAGCGGCGTCAGGAAATCCTCCCACACCCAGATCATCGAAAAGATCGCCGCCGTGGCCATCGCAGGCAGCGACAGCGGCAGGATCACCGCCCAATAGATCTTGAACGGCGAACAACCGTCGATCATCGCGGCCTCGTCCAGCTCGCGCGGAATCTGGCGGTAGAACTGCATCATCAGAAAGATGAAGAACCCGTCGGCGGCCAGAAAGCGCGGGATCACCAGCGGCAGATAGGTATCGACCCAGCCCAGTTTCAGGAACAGCACATATTGCGGGATCAGCACCACATGATACGGGATCATCAGCGTCATCATCATCAGCGCGAACAGCAGCGACTTGCCGGTGAACTGCAACCGCGCAAAGGCATAGGCCGCGAAAGAGCACGACACCAGATTGCCGATCACCGACAGCACCGCTACGATCGTGGAGTTGAGGTAGAACCGGCTGAACGATACCGGCAGCCCGTTCCAGCCATCGGTATAGTTCGACCATTGCGGATCGCTGGGCCACAGCGACAGGCTGGAAAAGATCTCGGCCTCGGGTTTTAGCGATGAGGCAAACAGCCAGAGCAGCGGATAGAGCATGATCACCGACAGCACGATCAGGAACACATGCTTCAACAGCCGTGCCCGCTTTTCGCGCGCTTTGCGCAGGGCCTTCATCTCGGCTTCGGCGCGGGCCAGTTCCGCGGCCTGCGCCGTCAGATCAATCGCGTTCGTTTTCATAGTGAACCCAGTATTTTGAGGTCGCAAAGGCAATGGCGGTGATCACCGCGATGATGACCAGAAGCACCCATGCCAAGGCCGAGGCATAGCCCATGCGGAAGAACTTGAACGCCTCGTTGAACAGATAGACGGTGTAGAACAACAGGCTGTCAGCCGGGGCGCCGGTGCCGTTGGAGATAATGAAGGCCGAGGAAAAGGTCTTGAACGCCTCGATCATCTGCAGGATCAGGTTGAAGAACACCACCGGGGCCAGCAAGGGCAGGGTGATGCGGAAGAACTGGCGCGTGGGCGAGGTGCCGTCGATCTCTGCCGCCTCATAGAGATCGCGCGGAATGCTGCGCAGACCGGCGAGAAAGATCAGCATCGGCGATCCGAACTGCCACATGGCAAGGATCACCATGGTATAGATCGAGGTGGCGGGTGTGGTGATCCAGCCAAGCCCCTGAATGCCGAACAGCCCGAGGAACTGGTTGACCACCCCGTCCAGCCCAAACATCGCGCGCCACAGGATGGCAATGGCGATGGAGGAGCCGAGGATGGAGGGCAGATAAAAGATCGCGCGGTACATCCCGATGCTGCGCAGCCCCTTGTCCAGCAGCATGGCCACCGCCAGCGCCATCATCAGCCGCAGCGGGACGGCCAATGCGACATAGGTGAACGTGACCTCCAGCGCCTTCCAGAACCGGCGGTCGCGTTCGAACATATACTGATAATTCTCCAGCCCCACCCAGCGCGGTTCCGACACCATGTCATAGCGGGTGAAGCCAAGGTACAGCGACGCCAGGATCGGCCCCAGCGCCAGCAGAAAGAACCCCAGCAGCCAGGGCGTCAGGAACAGATAGGCTGCGGTGTTTCTGCGGATGAATTTGCGCATCGCTGGGCCTTTCCGGGCGCTGTCGGCAAAGGGGGATGGCCCGCAGGGCAGGCCTGCGGACCATCGTTGTGGGGACCGGCCTGTTACCGGGCGCGTTCGATGATCGACTGCGCATCCTCGACAAAGCGGCCTGCGGCCTCACCCGCGCTGAGCGCGCCCAACACCACATCGGTGCCGGTGCGCATGAAGCTGTCGCGCACCTCGCCCGCGCCTTTCGGCTTGCGGGTCGGCGTCGGGCCGATCTTGTCCTGAATGGCACCGAAGTAGCTGACCACGCGCTGATCGCCCTCCGACATTGCAGGTTGCAGGGCCTCGCGGCCCAGCGCGCTTGGCGGAATGCCCCGGTCAAGACCCAGGGTCGGGAACACATCCGGGCTGGTAATCCAATAGTTGATATAGGCCGCCACCGCTTCCTTGTCCTTGGCATCGCGGGTCATGGCGAGGAACATCGACGGCAGCACGAAATGGCCATAGGCCATGCCCGCCCGGTGCGGCACCATGGCCACCCCGACCGGATCGGTCATCAGGCTTTGCACCGCGCCAACCTGGTTGGCGTAGCGGAAGGTCATGGCGGAGGTGCCGGTCACGATGCCCAGCTCGCTCATACCCTTGTCCAGCCGCACGGTGGCGTCCGGTCCCTCAATCACACCGGCCTTGCGCAACTCGCCCCAGAACTCCCAATAGCCGCGCAGGATGTCTTCGGTCACCGCGAGATTGCCCTCGGCGTCATACATGTCCACGCCCGCCTGACGGCACCAGACCTCGAAATTCTCGATATAGAGCGACAGGTCTTCCGACCCGGTGACCTTGCCGCCCGTATGCTCGGTGATGCGGGCGCAGGCGGCGGCGAAATCATCGGTGGTCCAGGTCAGCGGGTCAAACTCGACGCCGGCCTCCTCGAACACCCGCTGGTTGAACGGGATCGCCTGACTGGTGGAGCCGATGCTGATGCCGTAAAGCTTGCCGTCGATGGTGCCGACATCGTTCGCGCCCGCGTCGTAATGGTCCAGCCGGATACCGTTGCCGACATATTCATCCAGCGGCAGCAGCGCGCCCCGGCTGACGTATTCGACGATATAGCCGTGGTCCATCTGGACCACATCGGCCATGTTGCCGCCAGCGGTCTGGGTGGCCATCTTGGTCCAGTAATCGCCCCAGCCGATCGCCTCGCCGGAAACATTGATCCCGGCATTCGCGGCCTGGAACTGCTCGATCAGCTTGAAGGTGCGCTCGTCACGGGTCGGGTTGCCCCACCAGAAATGGCGGATACGGCGGTCCTGCGCCAGGGCGGCACGCATCGGCAGGGTCGCGAATGCGGCCGATGCACCGGCGAGGCTCAGCAGGGTTCTGCGGTTCAGGGTCATGGGGTCTCCTCCTCCACTGTCGTTCTTCGGGTCTCAGACGTAGGTCATAAGCAGCTCGTTCAGGCACAGCATCGCCATCGCCTGACCGTAAGGCATCGAGGTGCGCGGGATCTCGCGGTAGAAATCCAGATCGCGTCCCATGGCGGTGCCGAACGACACCTGCTGCAGTTCTCCCTCGGCGCTGATGTTGTCGATCACAGCCTTGGCCGCGCGCTCGGCGACCGGCAGATAGCGCGGGTCCAGATAGCGTTTGCGCACGCCTTTCAGCAGGCCATAGGCAAAACCGGCGGTGGCCGAAGCCTCCAGATAGCTGCCCGGATCATCCAGCAGTGTGTGCCACAGCCCGCTTTCGTCCTGCGTGTCGGCGAGCGCCTGCGCCTGCCGGTCCAGCAAGGACAGCAAATGGCGGCGCAGCGGGTCGCCTTCGCGCAGGTCCAGCAGCTCAACGAATTCCGGGATCGCAATCGTGATCCAGCTGTTGCCCCGCGCCCAGAGCGCCCGGGCAAAGTTGTGGTTGCCGTCAAAGGTCCAGCCATGGAACCACAGCCCCGAGGCGGTATCGGCCAGATACTGCGCGTGGATCAGGAACTGATACTTCGCCTCTTCCACATAGTCGGGGCGGTTCAGCACCAGGCCGATCTTGGCCAGCGGCATCACGCTCATCATCAGCGTGTCATCCCACATCTGCTGATCATTCACTGAATTGTAGACGATATGCTGCAATCCACCCTCACGGGTGCGCGGCATCTCGTGCATCACCCATTCGGCCCAGGTTTCCAGATAGGGCCGCCAGATCGGGTTTGGCGCCTGTTCATACAGGCAGGCCAACGTCAGGAACGGCGAGACGGTATTGATGTTCTTGGTTGGCGTGCCCTCTGCCAGACGGGCGGCGAACCAGTCGTCGATGATCCGGCGCGCGGACGCGCTGCCGGTGGTCTGGCTGTATTTCCACAACCCATAAAGCCCGATGCCATGGGTCCATTCCCACCCGGCCCAGCCCTTGGTGTCGATCACCCGGCCGTCCTCCAGCCGCAGCAGGAATTCGCCGGTCTTGTCCTCGATCGCGACCAGATTTTCGGTCAGCCGCTCGATCAGGGCGCAGACATCCGCCCGTGGCAGGATCCGGGGTTTCTGTTGCAACAGGGGGTGCATCGCAAGGGGCCTCGTCTGACAGTGTGCTTCTGTATAAAGTGAAACGACGTTCCGGAAAATAAGAAAGCATATTCTAAACTCTCGTTCAACACAAAAATTCTGTCCGACCCTTGCTTGCAAAATTGACTTAATACAGTATGTTAGACTATGTATCGCACCCAGCTTGACAAACTATCTCGCTTATTTCAAAATAGCGTTTCATAAATATTGAGCAAGGTCCATGGCCGAATCCCCACCGAAAACGGAAAATGTTGCCGCCGCCCTCAAGGTCTTTGCGGTGCTGGAATCGCTGGCGCAGGACGGTCAGGTCAGCCTTGCCGACCTGGCAAACCACACCATGACTTCCAAGGCGACGGCGCACCGATTGCTGCATACGATGGTGGATCTTGGCTATGTGGAACAGGACAGCGCCACCGAGCGGTTCCGGCTGACGCTGAAACTGTTCACGCTGGGGGCGCGCTCGCTGAGCGGGCAGTCGGACCTGCTGCGGATCGCCGATGTGCAGATGGGTATGCTGTCACGGGCAACTGGCGAATCGATCAATCTGGGGGTGATGGACAGCCGCGAGCAAAAGGTTGTCTACATCCACAAATACGACTCCGCTTACAGCCTGTCGATGAAATCGACGCTTGGCCTGCGCAACCCGCTGCACTCCACCTCGCTTGGCAAGGCACTCCTGGCCTGGCGCCCCGAGGCCGAGGTGCGCGAACGCATCGGCCGCAGTCCCCTGCCGCAGATCGCGCCGCGCACTCTCACCGACCCCGAGGCGTTGATCGACCAGCTGCGCCACTTTCGCGCGCAGGGCGTGGCCGAAGAGATCGAGGAAAGCGAGGCGGGCGTGCGCTGCCTGTCGGTTCCGGTGCTTGATCATCTGGGCCGCTCGATCGCGGCGATCAGCATCGCCTTTCCGATCTTCCGCTTCGAAGAGACCCGGCGGCACGAATATGTTGCCATGCTGAGGGCGGCGGGTGAGGCCGCATCGCACGCGCTTGGCTTTGACGGCAGCCTGACCGGGCCACAGGCGCAAGGCGTGATCTGATGCCGGTGGTTCTGTGCTATGGCGACAGCAACACTCATGGCTCGGTGCCCAACGATGGCACCGGCCCGTGGTTGCGCCATGATCGCCGCACCCGCTGGCCCGGCCGCATGGCCGACCTGCTCGGCCCCGGCTGGCACGTGATCGAGGAAGGCCTGCCCGGCCGCACCACCTGCCACGACAGCCCGTTCGACGGCCCGCACAAGAACGGCTTGCGGCTGATTGGGGCCACTCTGGAATCGCATGCGCCGGTTGATCTGGTCATCCTGATGCTGGGCACGAATGATCTGAAGGCGCTCTACTCCGCAACCGCCTTTGACATTGCAAAAGGCGTGCGCATGCTGGCGCAGAGGGTTCTGGCCAGTCAGGCCGGACCCGGCTTTGCCCCACCCCGCCTTTTGCTGGTGGCCCCCGCCCCGATCACCGAAATCGGCGCGGCAGGCGAACAGCTTGCGGGCGGCGCGGCCAAATCCCGCGCGCTGGCCGGCAGGCTTGCCGCTCTGGCGCAGGAGATCGGCGCAGATTTTCTGGACGCCGGGGCGGTCGTGGCCGTTTCGGACATCGACGGCGTGCATCTTTGTTCATCCGCGCATGAACGACTTGGGGAAGCACTGGCGGACCGGCTGCGCGAGATGGAGCCCGGGTTCCTGCGGCTGAAGACGGGTGTTCAACCGGGGCGGATGCAGTGAAGTTGCTGACCATCCGAAAACGCCTAGAACCACCTGGGTTTCAGGAGGAGTCGTCAAACGTTGTTGAGGCCTTGAGGTAAAACGCGCGCCAATACGCAAGTACTTTTCTATACGCTAACCATCTGTTAATGTTTTGTAATTTTCATTTTTGGCAGAATTTTAACCGCGCTACTCCCCGGCCTTTGGACAGATTTCCGGGTGATTTAAGCGACTGCCTGCACCTGCTGATCGGTTTTGATTTCATTGAAGTAGACCATGGCAGGCGGTTAACCGCCATGGGCAGTGTGTGGGCGATGGTGGTTGTAGAAGGGGATCCAGCGTCCGATGGCAGCCCTGGCCTGCGATCCGGTTTTCCATGCGTGCAAGTAGACGCATTCTTACGTCAGGGGCCGCCAGAGACGATCGATGAAGATGTTGTCGAGACAGCGCTCCTTGCCGACTTGTTTCTGTCGCCACATCTGATCTCGGCGATAATCAAGGACGAGTTCATCAAGGCCACATGGGAGGTGGTCCGACGGAAGGTGGAGAAGTATCTACTGTTGTCAGATACTTACGCGACATCAAAGGCATCTTCGGGGTTGCCGGTCGTGCCGGATTCAGACTCCATCCGGATGTTCCGCCTGATGTTGACCAAAGGACGAAGCCTGATCCGGCAGCGCAATGCCATTGAAGATCGGGCGGTCGAACTGCTGACCCGCTGGCGCAGAATTTGGCTCGGCGTCTGCTGCCGCCCGGGACACCGGGGGCATTGGCTGGGCACCGACGATTTCGGTCGAGATATCTGGAGCAGGATCGCTTACGGCTCCCGCATCACGCTTTACATCGTCACGCTGGTCGCGGTGACGGCCCCGGTGCTGGACCTGCTGATTGGCACGGTCGCGGGCTATTTCGGCGGCTGGGTTGATCAGGTGCTGATGCGGATCACCGATATTTTCCTCGCCTTTCCGCGCCTGATCCTTGCGCTTGCGCTGGTTGCAGTGCTGGGGCCGGGGATTGAAAACGCAATTCTGGCCATCGCGCTTACGGCATGGCCACCCTATGCCCGTGTGACGCGGGCTGAAACGCTGACCGTGCGCACATCGGACTATATCGCCGCCGTGCGGTTGCAAGGGGCAGGGGCGGGGCGGATCATCTGGGGCCATGTGATGCCGATGTGCCTCCCGTCGGTCATCATCCGCGTGACGCTGGACATGGCGGGGGTCATCCTGATTGCCCCAGGTCTCGGGTTCCTTGGCCTTGGCGTGCAGCCACCGACCCTAGAATGAGGGTTGATGATTTCGTCAGGCCGCAAGTTCCTGTTTGAACAATGGTGGGTCGCGACCATGCCGGGGCTTGCGATCTTCATCGTGTCACTGGGTTTCAATCTGTTGGGGGATGGTTTGCGCGATGTGCTGGACCCAAGGAGCAGCGGCAAATGACCCTCCTTTCCGTAAAAGACCTGCGCGGAACCTTTGACACCGAGGCGGGCACGGTCGAGGCGGTGCGCGGCGTATCGTTCAGCCTGGGCCGCGAACGGCTGGGCATCGTAGGCGAAAGCGGATCGGGAAAGACCATGACCGGCCGTTCGGTCCTGCGGCTGATCCGCCCCCCAGGACGGATCGAGGCGAGAGAGATGGTGTTTGACGGTATCGACTTGATGCGCGCGTCCGAACGCGAGATGCGGGCCCTGCGTGGCCAGCGGATCGCCATGGTCATGCAGGACCCGAAATACTTGCTCAACCTGATGATGAAGGTCGGCGCGCAATCGACCGAAGGTCTGCGCCTGCGCGACGGCATGTCCGCCAATGCCGCACGCGGAGAGGCCATCGAGGCGCTGGAGGCCGTGCAGATCCGGGGGCCGGAGCGCGTGATGGAGGCCTATCCGCACGAGTTGTCGGGCGGCATGACCACCGCAGTCCACATTGCTGCCGCCATGGGTTCGCAACCCTCATGTAGCGGGCGAGGTTCGATGTTAAAACGGTCGGAGCACGCGGTGGTTGGAAGGATGCCGCAAACGTTCTGAAAACGTATGCTCAAGCAATTGAGGACCGCACTGTGACGGATGCGGTCTTTAGCACAAAACCCGCACAAGCCTGAAAGGCGAACGCGTCACGACTTTGATTTTGTTTTCGAAATACGGCATGAGCAGCAGGCTTCGTTGGGGAAGGGTGCCCGCTGATGCACTCACGCCTCCGCCCCCTCTGGCACAAGAGGGAAAATCGTCGTAATGCGGCGCATCCCCGCGCGAAAGCGACGCATCTCCTGCCAGACGGATCACCCGATGTTCATCGCCACCCTGCTGACCAACCCGCAAACCCCGGTCCTGGACCGCGCCACCGTGGAATCGCTGCGCAATGCCTGGGGCGGTGGCGATGCGGTCTGGCTCGATCCCGGCGTGGCCGCCGAATTCCCGCTGGAACAGGTCCCGGCCAACCTGTGGGAGGCATGGGAGGGCCTGCAAGCCCTGCGGATCGACCTTGCCGTTCAACCCGGGGCCAACCGCAAAAAGCGCCTGCTGATCGCCGATATGGACAGCACCATGATCCAGCAGGAGTGCATCGACGAATTGGCCGACGAGGCCGGCGTCGGTGCCTATGTCGCCGGGATCACCGCCCGCGCGATGAATGGCGAGCTGGACTTCGACGCCGCCCTGCGTGAGCGTGTCGGCCTGCTGCGCGACCTGCCCGCCGAGACCATCGCCCGCGTCATCCGCGACCGCATCACCCTGATGCCCGGCGGCCCGGCGCTCTTGTCCACCATGCGCGCCAATGGGGCCTATACCGCACTGGTCTCCGGCGGTTTCACCGCCTTTACCGCCCGCATTGCGGAAACGCTGGGCTTTGACGAGAACCGCGCCAACACCCTGCTGATCGCGGATGGCAAACTCACCGGCCATGTCGCCGACCCCATCCTCGGTAAACAGGCCAAGCTCGACGCGCTGCTCGAAATAACCGCGCGCCTTGGCCTCACCCCCGAAGATGCCATCGCGGTCGGCGACGGCGCGAATGACCTTGCCATGCTCACCCGCGCCGGTGCAGGCGTGGCGCTGCACGCCAAACCCTCGGTCGCCGCGCAATGCGAACTGCGCGTCAATTACGGCGACCTGACCGCGCTTCTCTACCTGCAGGGCTACAGCCGTGAGGATTTCGCCGAATGATCATCCGCCCCGCCACTCCCGATGACGCCGCCGCCATGGCCGCGACCCTGAACCAGATCATCGCCATCGGCGGCACCACCGCGCACCAAACCCCCAAAAACCCGGAAACCGTGCGGCACGATTACATCGACGGGCCGGACGCCATCACCTGCGTCGTCGCCGAACAGGCGGGCCGCATCATCGGCTGGCAGTCGATCGGCTGGCACCATGGCGATGCCCATATCGGCAGCTTTGTCGATCCGCACACCCAAGCCAAGGGCATCGGCGCACAGATGTTCGCGCAAACCCTCACCCTCAGCCGCGCGGCAGCCCTGACCGAGATTTTCGCCACCATCCGCGCCGACAACGTGCCGGGTCTGGCCTATTACGCCCGCCTCGGCTTCACCGATATCGGCTCCGAACCGGACTTCGCCCTGAACACCGGCGAAGTCGTCGGCCGCGTCCACCGCAAACTCAGCCTGCGCTGACGCTCAGCCCCCCATCAGGGCCCAAAAACGCAAACCCGTTCGGCCCCAGCACCAGCCGCCCCGCCTCAAGGTGCGCTGCGTGGCATGGCGCGCCCTCCATCAGCGCGCCCTCCACCGCCAGCACCACCGGGCGCGGTGACAGGTTGAACACGCAGGCCAAGCCGTCCCCCCGCGCAAAACCCAGCACCGGCTCGGGCACGTCAAAGAACCGCGTCCGCCCCAGCCGCAAGGCAGGCGTGGCCCGCCGGAACGCCAGCATCTCGCGGTAGAATTCCAGCACCGACCCGGGAACCCCCTCCTGCGCCACCATATTCCGCACCAGCTGCGGGGCCTTCACCGGCAACCATGGCTTCACCTCGGAAAACCCGCCGAATTCCGAAGCGTCCCAGACCATCGGCGTACGGCACCCGTCGCGCCCCTTGTAATCGGGCCAGAACCGTATCCCCGGCGGGTCGGTCAACTCCTCAAAGTCGATATCTGTCTCGACCTGCCCGGCCTCCTCGCCCTGATACAGGCAGATCGAGCCCTCGAACGACAACAGCATCGCCGCCGCCAGCTTGGCCACCGCATCGCCCGCGCCATGATCCGCCCAGCGCGTGGCGTGGCGGATCACATCATGGTTGGAAAACGCCCACATCGGCCAGCCACCCGGCGCGCCCTGAAAAAACCCCTCGATCTTCTCGCGGAAATGCGCCGCCGTGAACTCCGGCCCCAGCATATCAAAGCTGTAGGCCATATGCAGCCGCCCGGGCTGGGTATATTCCGCCATGATCGCCACATTGCGCCATGGTGCATCGCCAACCTCACCCACCATGGTCCGGTCGGGGTATTGCTCGGTCAGCGCGCGCAACCGCTCCAGCCAGCCGGGGTTTTCAGGGCGCGATTTGGAAAACACATGATCCTGCATGTCATAGGGGTTCACCGGCGGCCGGTTCTCCTTCAACGGCATCGGCCCGTTCGACCGCAGCTCAAGGTCATGGAAGTAATAATTCACCGTATCCAGCCGGAACCCGTCCACCCCGCGCTCCAGCCAGAACCGCAGCACCGAAAGCGCCCAGTCCTGCACCGCCGGGTTGTGGAAGTTCAGGTCCGGCTGGCTGGGCAGAAAATTGTGCAGATAATACTGCCTGCGCCGCGAATCCCACTCCCAGGCTGATCCGCCGAACACCGACAACCAGTTGTTCGGCGGGCTGCCATCGGGCTTGCCATCGGCCCAGACATACCAATCCGACCGCGCATTATCGCGGCTCACCCGGCTTTCGCGGAAAAACGGGTGCTGGTCCGAGCTGTGCGAAATCACCTGATCAATGATCACCCGCAGCCCCAGCTCATGCGCGCGGGTCACCATGGCATCAAACGCCGCCAGATCACCGAACAGCGGGTCCACATCCATGTAATCCGAAACGTCATAGCCCATATCGGCCATCGGGCTGCGAAAGATCGGGCTCAGCCAAAGCGCATCCACGCCCAGCGCCGCCAGATGCGGCAGCCGCGCGGTGATCCCGGCCAGATCGCCGATGCCATCGCCGTTGGAGTCCTGAAAAGACCTGGGATAGACTTGATAGGTCACCGACCCGCGCCACCATTCTGACATCGCAACTCCCTGCGCCGTTTGAGGCCACTCAAACCGTTTTGAATCTGGCCTTCAAGCGGGAATCCACACCAACCCCTTGTTGCCCGCCCACCGCATACAGATGTATACAACCGACCATGCGCCAGACCCTGACCCAAATCTACGACGCCCGCATCGCAGCAGGCACCCTGCGCCCCGACCCGGCGCAGCACGCCGTGCTGCCGGAGCTGGAGGCGTTGCGCCTGTGGCTGGAGGAAAACGCCACCCGCCGCACCGGGCTGTTTGCGGGCCTGTTCGCCAGACCGCTGACCCCGCCAAAGGGCCTCTATCTCTGGGGCGGGGTCGGGCGCGGCAAATCCATGTTGATGGACATGTTTGCCGCAGCGACCGACATCCCGCAAAAGCGCCGGGTACATTTCCACGCCTTCATGCAGGAGATACACCACGGTATCCACGCCGCCCGTCAAACCGGCGTCGAAGACCCGATCGCCCCGGTGGCCGAGGCGATCATCCGCGAGACCCGCCTGCTGGCATTCGACGAAATGCAGATCACCGACATCACCGATGCAATGATCGTGGGACGGCTGTTTGAAAAACTGTTCGCCGCCGGTGTGGTGATCGTCACCACCTCCAACCGCCCGCCCGAAGACCTGTATCTCAACGGCCTCAACCGCGCGCTGTTTTTGCCCTTCATCGCCATGCTGCGCGACCGCATGACCATTCACGAACTGGAAAGCCCCAACGACTACCGCCAGCACCGCCTTGCCGGGGCGCAGGTCTATTTCCATCCCGCAGGCAAGGCCCGCCCGCAAATTGATGCAATCTGGACCGACCTCACCGGCGGCACCCAAGGCGTGCCCCTGAAACTCCCCGTCAACGGGCGCGAGGTGGAAATCCCCCGCTTTGCCAGCGGCATCGGCCGCGCCACCTTCTGGGAATTCTGCGCAAGGCCCCTTGGTGCTGCCGATTTCCTCGCCATCGCCGCCGCCGTCCGGGTGCTGATCCTGGAAGACATCCCGCAACTGTCGGCCAGCAATTACAACGAGGCCAAACGCTTCGTCCTGCTGATCGACGCGCTGTATGAGGCAAAGGTCCGCCTGATCTGCTCCGCCGCGGACGAGCCGGAACGGCTGTATACCGAAGGCACCGGGTCATTCGAATTCGAACGCACCGCCAGCCGGTTGCGCGAGATGCAGGGTGAGGGCTGGGGGCAATAGGGGAACCTTGGGCCTGAACAGGCCAAGGCCGGATACAAGCATCCGCTCCTTTGGAAAGTGGCCCGCAATCAGCGAAAGCGCCATACTTCTGCCGGATGTTGCAGCCAACCATGGCAGACCGAATTCACAGCGTGCGGAGCAGTCATGCGGTTGGCCCAATTCATCGCTGCGATCGCAGCAACAGCGATATTCGGCGTCGTCGAGGCAAAGGCGCAAGACCACATCGAGTTGGCTGCGCGGATCAATGTTGCCGAGAACATCTGCAACATCAATTTCGGACAACGTCTCCTTCATCATGTCATGCTGGCGTCAGCAGAGCGCAACATAACGCCCCAGCAAGCGGCAGTTCTTGCCTATCGCCGACATGCCCGGATCCTTGCTCACCTGAACCGTGATCAAAAACTTGACCAATTCTGTCAAAACGCGCGCTCTGGTCGCCTGTAGGCGGCCTGTAGGTTCGGGTCGGGTCGGAACGGCTCATTCTGTATGCCCGCACGGCGCGGATGTCAGGGCTCAGGTGCAGCATCGAGCCAACAACCGTTTCTTCCATGCCGGGCCCATCGTCCGGAGCAAGAGTTAAAAATTCCTTAATCCAACACCATCAACCACTTGAAACCAAACGATTCCATTTCCTGCCCCCTGTGTTAGACTACGCCCAGACCTGCCACAGCAGCCGGGCCGCCATCAGGGTCGAGGTGGTTACCAGCAAGGGCTTGATCAGCCGCGCCCCCACCCGCATCGCCAGCCGCGCCCCCAGCACCGCTCCCGCCGTCTGGGCCAGCGCCATCACCAGCCCTACCGCCCACCAGGTCGCGCCCGAGAACACAAACACCGCCAGCGACCCCAGATTGGAGGCAAAGTTCAGAAGCTTGGTATGGGCCGTCGCCTTGAGCACGCCGTAACCCGCGAGCGAGATGAAGCCGAGCATGAAAAAGCTCCCTGTCCCCGGCCCGAAGAACCCGTCATAGGCCGCGATCAAAGGCACGGCGGAAAAGGTAAACACCCCAGGCCCCATCCGCTGCACCCGGTCCAGATCGCTCAGCCCCGGCTTGATGACAAAGAACAGCGCGACCGCGACCAGCACCACCGGCATGATCACCCGCAAGACCTCTGCCGGGATCAGATGCGCCAGCAACGCGCCGCCCGCACCGGCCAACAGACTGACCAGCGCCATCCCTGCCTGATCCTTCAGCCGCACATGCCCGGCGCGGGCATAGCTGATCATCGCGGTGCCCGACCCAAAGCTGCCCTGCAACTTGTTGGTCGCCAGCGCCTCCACCGGGTTCGCGCCCGCCAGCAACAGCGCCGGAACCGTGATCAACCCGCCCCCACCGGCGATGGCATCGACAAAGCCCGCGACAAAGGCGGCAAGGATCAGCAGGGCCACAAGATCGGCAGTCACTTCAAACATTTCGGCCCCACAAAGATTGCGGGGCCGTTCTGATCGCGCGGGCGGGCGTTGTAAAGGCCGCTACAGCGCCACCCAGTGCACCCCGGCGGGTGGGATCGTCACGCCGGCCCAATCCACCTCGACCGGGTTGTAGTTGAACCAGAAGCGGTGGGTGTCACTGTCGCGCCGCCGAAGCCCCTCGGGCAGCTGCTCCACCTGCAGCCCCGCGCGCTGGCAGGCCGAGTTCAGCATTCGATCCAGCGCCACCTCATCCGGCCAGCCCGCCAGATAGTGCCGCCCACCCGCACCGATCAGCACCGGGAAGCCATCTTCCGACACCTCCAGCACCTCGGCCCCGGTCTCGACCTTCTCGCGCCAGTGCAGCAGATTGCCGCCCCCAGCCAAAGGCACCGGCACATCGGGGGCAAGGCTTTCCACTCGCATCACCGTCGCCTGCAACCCCGGCAGGTTCGGCGGCAGTGGCACCGGCGTGGCAAACTCCGCCGTCTTGGCATTGCTGCGCGGGCCGATGATGCTTTGCCCCTGATGCGCGGTCAAAGCTGCCAGGAAGGGCTCCGACAACGTGGCCACACCGGGGGCCAGCACCAGCGGATAGGCCGACAGATCTGACGTGTCGGGCGGCAGGATATCCACATTCAGCCCCAGACGACGCAGGCCCTTGTAGATGTGGAACACCAGCCGGAAATAGTCGAAATCCCGACCCTGCGGCTGGGTCTGCCAGGCCCAGGCGGACGCATAGTCGAACACCAGCCCGACATCGGCCTTTGCGGTGCCCTGATCCGGCATCGCGGCCAACTCGCGCCCGACCTGCATTGCCTCGTCATGCGCGGGGGCTGCCACGGAGTCGGGGCGCAGCAACCCGGCGTGCATTGTCTCCTGCGCGAACGGGGCCTGACGCCAGCGGAAATAGCACACTGCCTCGGCCCCGTGGGCAAAGGCCTCCCACGCCCAGAGCCGCGCCATGCCGGGCAGCGGGTCGGGGTTGTAGGGCGCCCAGTTCACCGGGCCGGGCTGCTGTTCCATGATCCACCAGCGCCCCCGCCCGACAGCGCGATAGAGGTCGTGGTGCAACGCCTGCAGATCGGGGTCACCCTGCCGGACAAAGCGGCGCTTGTGCTCGGGGGTGGCTTCGGCTCGATCGATCAGGAACCCCAGCGGATAGCTGTCCCACGATGCAATATCCAGATCGGCCCCCACATCGAAATGGTCAAAATCGGTGACCCGCCCCATGTAGTTATGCGCAATCGGCGCGTCAGAGAATTTACGGATGATCTCGGTCTGCAACCGGTTGAAACTGACCACCTCGTCGCTGGCAAATCGGCGGAAGGCCATGACATGCGCCGGGTTCGCCTCGGTCACGGTCAGGTTGGGCAGGCCGATATCGTCGAAGCGGTCGTAATCCATCGACCAGAACACATTGCCCCATGCCCGGTTCAACGCGTCGGTGGATTGGTAGCGCTGCGCGCACCAGTCGCGGAAGGCCGACAGGGCGGCGGGCGAATAGGACAGCACGGTGTTGTGGCAGGCATATTCATTGTCGGTCTGCCAGGCCGCCACATGGGGATTGCGGCCATAGCGTTCGGCCATCGCCTGCACGATCCGCGCACAGTCCCGCCGGTAGCCCCGGTGCGAGAAGTCATAGTGGCGGCGCGAGCCGAAGCCGCGCACCCGGCCTTCGCGGTCGACGGCCAGCATGTCGGGGTGGCGGTCGATCATCCAGCGCGGCGGGGTGGCGGTGGGGGTGCCCAGCACCACCTGCAACCCGTGCCGCCCCAGCGTGTCGATCGCGCGGTCCAGCCAGCCCCAGTCATAGGTGCCCGGAACCGGCTCCATCCTGGCCCAGGCGAATTCGCCGATGCGCACCCATGTCAGGCCAAGGGCGGCCATGCGGGACGCATCCTCCTCCCACTGGGTTTCGGGCCAATGTTCCGGGTAATAGCAGACGCCAAGGGTGCGTTTCATGGGTATGGTCCGTGGGTTGGGGTCAGAGCAGGACGCGCGGCTCGGCGCGGCCGTTGATTTTGGTATCAACCACAAAGGTCTGGCCGTTGGAGGGGTTGCCATCGGTCAGATCGCGCGCGGCAGAGGTGCAGTAGAGTCGGCTGAAATCTGCGCCACCAAGCGCCGGGCAGGTGGTTTGAGGACAGGGGAATTCAAAGGTCGTCAGCTTTTCGCCGGCAGGGGTATAGCCCTCGACACAGCCGCGCCCCCAGAACGCAACCCAGAGATTGCCCGCCGCATCGGTGACGGCCCCGTCAGGGTACCAGTCTTGGGCGGTGAAATCCAACGCCACCTCGGGCATGGCACAGGGCCAGCCATCGGCATCGAGTGCCACGCGCATCACCTGATGCGTGGGGGTATCGCTGAAATAAGCGGTGCGCCCATCCGGGGCCAAGCATTGCGCATTGGTGACCGTGATGCCGCCCCAAAGCTTGCGCAGTTCGCCCTTGTAGTAGCGGTAAAACGCACCCGCGCCCTTAGCCTCGGCCTTGGCCATGGTGCCGATCCAGAACCCGCCCATCGGATCGGCGCGGCCATCGTTGGACCGGGTGGCGGGGTTGTCCGCCTCCAGCGCACACAGGGTTTGCTCGACGCCGGTTTCCAGATCGAAGCGGAACAACCGGCTTTCCGACGCGATCAGCAGTTCGTTGCGGCTGATCCAGCCTGCGGCGCTAACCATTTCGGGGAAATCCCACTGGCGACTGGCAGAGTGCAGACGGCGGTTCTCGATGTCGAACCACAGCAGTTCACCCCGCTCGGGGTGCCAGAGCGGGCCTTCGCCAAGGATGCATTGGGTGGTATTGAAAATGGTCATGCTGTAGCCTCGTCATAGGCTTTCACGATGGCTTGCGCGCGCGCCGTGACTTCGGCGACGGGCAGGCCGGGGGTATAGATGGCGGTGCCGATGCCAAAGCCGTTCGCGCCCGCGTTGATCCAGTCGGCAAAGTTATGCGGCCCGGCGCCACCGACGGCATAGACAGGGGTGGCACGTGGCAGGACGGCACGTATCGCCTTGACCCCCTCGGGGCCGATCACCGAGGCGGGAAAGATCTTCAGACCGTCCGCCCCGGCTTTCAGCGCCGCAAAGCACTCGGATGGGGTCATCACGCCGGGCCACGAGTCCATCCCGCGCGCCTTGGTGGCGGCAATCACCTCCGGGTCGCAATTGGGCGAGACGATCAGCGTGCCGCCTGCGGCCTGCACCGCCGCCACATCGGCCACAGTCAGAACCGTGCCCGCGCCGATCTGTGCGCAGCCAGACAGGGCCTGCGCCATGGCCGCGATCGACACCAACGGGTCGGGCGAATTCAGCGGCACCTCGATGCGGGTGATCCCAGCGGCGACCAGCGCTTCGGCCACCGGCACGGCATCTTTGGGGGTGATGCCGCGCAGAATGGCGATCAGGTTGCGATGGGTCATGCTTGCGTCTCCAATTGGCGGGCGAGGCTGGCAAGGCCGGCCAGGGTACATTCGGTGTCGGGCAGGATACGCGCCGTGACCCCTTGCGCGGAAAGCGCGCGGGCGTAGCTGTGGCACAGCGCCTCGGTTCCGATCAGGGTGACGGGCTGGCCCAGCCAATAGGGTTTGGCGGCGGCAAGCTCGACGCCGATCAGCAGGCCCGACAGCCGCGCGCGCGCACTTTCAGGGGGCAAATCCGCGATCAGCCCCTCGGCCCGCAGGGTAAACAACTGCGCGCCGATCCGGTCGGGGCGCGACAGCGCGTCGGACAGGCCGCTGTCAAAGGCGGCATCATCCCAGCCCTTGCCCGCCATCCCGTGCCGCAGAACCGACTGTTCCGACAGCAGCGCGAACAACTCGCCGGTCATAAAGGTCTGGAAGCTGACCACTTCGCCCGCGCTGATCTGCGCCCATTTGGAATGGGTGCCGGGCAGGCACATCACACCGTCAAAACCCGGATGCAGGGCAAGCGCCCCGGCGATCTGGGTTTCCTCGCCCCGCATCACATCGGCGGGTCTGGTCTGTTTCAGCCCCGGCGCGATATGAACCGCGATCCGCGCATCCACCACAGGAACCCGCACCAGCCCGGCCCGGTCCAGTGGCGTGCAGGGCACGACGCGGTAAGGTGCCTCGAACCAGCCCTGACGGCTGCCCGCCATGCCACAGACGATAACCGGCACCACCCCGGCGCCGAGCCAAGGCGCAATCAGCGCCAGCAGCGCCGGTTCGAACTGGTCGCGGGCCAGCCGCCCCATGCCATCGTCGGAGGCGGCGCTGGCAAGGATGCCCTCCGGCCCCATCGCCCATGCCCGCAGGTTCGACGTGCCCCAATCGACGGCAATCCAGTCCGGCATCACAACCGCTCTCCCTCTACCACCCACATCGTCGCCGGCCATGCCACCGGCAGCAAAATGCCCTGCCCCATCAATGCGCGCCCGGTCAGGGTCAGTGGCCCGTCTTTCAGCGCATTCGGCCCGCGCGACTGCGGCGGCTTGTCGGATGCATTGCGCAGGGTGATACGATAGCGCGCCACCGGGTCAAGCCCCGCCAGCCGCAACGGGCGCGGCAGGATCTGCACGGTCTGGGCATTCTGCCCGGCAAACAGCACAAAGCGCGCGCCATCGGCCGCCAGCTGCATCTCTGCCGTCACCGTGGGGTCGGCACTGTCCAGCCGCAGGATGGTGCCTGCCATCATCCAACTGCGGTTCGCTTTGTACCACGTGGTCACCTCGCGCAGGATCGCGGCATCGGCATCCGAGATCTTGCGCGGGTCCATCTCGAATCCGAAATGCCGCTGCGCCGCCACCCATGCGCGGAACGCCATCGGCAGGGCGCGGCCCGTAGTATGGCTGTGCAGCGCGCCAACATGGCTGCCGGTGACGCAGGACGGCAGGAACAGCGCGGCGTCATGCTGCATCCGCAACCGTTCTTCCGCGTCAATGCAATCCGACAGCCAGACCCGATGCGTGCGCGCCAGTATCCCCGCATCAATCCGCCCGCCGCCCGAGGCGCAGCTTTCAATCTCCACCGATGGATGCGCCGCGCGCAGGCGGTCGAACAGGTCATAAGCGCCATGGGTCTGGGCCACATCCACCACAGGCAGCAGGCGGTTGTGATCCCATTTGATGTAGTCGATGTCATACTCCCTCAGGATCGCCGACACCGCGTTGAACAGGTAATCGCGCACCTCGATCCGTGCCATATCCAACACCAGCTGGTTGCGCCCGGTCACCTGATCCAGCGGACCCAGCACCCAGTCGGGATGCGCGCGATAGAGATCCGAGTCAGGGTTGACCATCTCCGGCTCGAACCACAGGCCAAAGGTCATGCCCAGCGATTGCACATGCGCGATCAGCGGGCCAAGGCCATCGGGCCATTTGTTGCGGTCGATGGTCCAGTCGCCGAGCGAGGTGGTGTCATCATCGCGCCGCCCGAACCAGCCGTCATCCAGCACAAAGCGCTCCGCCCCCAGCGCCGCCGCCCGGCCGGCGATTTCCGACAGGTCGGAGAGCGTATGGTTGAAATAGATCGCCTCCCAGCAGTTGTAGTGCACCGGGCGCGGGCGGGCGGGGTCGGGCCAGTTCACCACGCGGTCGCGGGTGTCGCGCTGGAAGGCGGCGGCGATGCCGTTGAGGCCGGTGTCGGAGTGGATCGCCACCAGTTCAGCGGATGCGAACCGCCGACTAGGGACGGCCTCTGCTCCCAAAGGTGCGCCGAACTGCACCTGACGGCGGCCATCGGCCAATTCCTCGGCCAGCATCCGGTGCCCACCGGACCACGCATAATGCAGCGCATAGGCCCCGCCTTGGGTATTGGTGCAACCCGTTTCGGGCAGGATCAGATAGGGCGGATGCTCATGCCCGGAGCGGCCGGTGCGCGCTTCGCGCACGCGGAGGCCGGGGGTCCATGGCACATGGTTGAGGTGGAATTCCCGCACCCAGCGGCCATGCACGTCGATCATGTGGTCCGCCGCTTGCGGCGCGGGCAGCACCGGGGCCGCAAGCCATTGCAGGCGCAGATCGCGGTCGGCCTCCAGCACGGTTTGCAGGGTGATGACTCCGGTCGGCCGCGCAGTGATGCGATGGGTCAGGGTCAGGCCTTTGGCCTGACTGATCAGCGTCAGGCTGTTGGGAATCTGCTCCGCCCGGTCAAAGCTGAACACCGGATTCAGCGGCGTACCATCAGCCTCCGCACAGATCAGCCCCGGCTGGCCGGGAAAGGCCCCCCCCGACTCCGGTGTCAGCGTCAGCGCGGGCAGTTGGTCGATCATGCCGCCGGTCAGGTCGTGGCGCGCGGAGGCCGCCAGTTGCGCCAGATCCTCATTGCCGGGCAGGCGGGCGCCCCAATAGATCACTGAAGGCAAACCACCATCCGAAGCCAGCGCAATCGTCTGCGCCTCTGCATCGACACGCCATAGCATCACTTCACCGCCCCCAGAGTGAGGCCTGCGATAAAGTGCTTTTGCATCAGGAAAAACATCAGCACCGGCGGCAGCGCGGCAAGGATCGACCCCGCTGAGACCAGATGCCACTGCGCGATCCACTGACCGTTCAGCGAGGACAGCCCTGCCGTCACCGGCTGCGTGGCGGCACTGGTGGTCAGCACCGTGGCCCAGAAGAAATCATTCCAGATGAAGGTGAACACCAGCACCGACAGCGCGGCAATCGCAGGGCGCATCAGCGGGATGACGATGAACCAGAAGATCCGCCACTCGGCCACGCCCTCGACCCGCGCCGCCTCGATCAGTTCGAACGGCAGCGCCTTGATGAAATTGCGCATGAACAGCGTGCAGAACCCGGTCTGGAACGCGATGTGGAACAGGGCCAGCCCATACCAGGTGTTGTACATGCCAAGGCTCAGCGTCAGATCGCGCACTGGCACCATCAGGATCTGGAACGGCACGAAATTGCCTGCCACGAACATGAAGAACAGGATCAGGTTGGACGGGAACTTGTAGATCGCCAGCGCAAACCCGGTCATGCAAGAAAGGGTGATCGCCCCGATCACCGTGGGGATCGTCACCCAGAACGAGTTCAGCATGTATTGCAGCATCGGCGTGTTCTGAAACACCAGCGCATAGTTTTCAAATGCCAGTGCCGAGGGCATGCCGAAGTAATTGCCCTGTGCCAGATCCGACGCGGGCCGGACCGAGGTAAGCGCCACCCCAAGCAGCGGCAACAGCCACAAAAACAGCGCCACCGGGACGGCGATCTTGTAAAGCGTTTGGCCGGGGACCGAAAGCTGGGTGATCGGGCGGGGAAACATTTCAGACCTCCGGGGGTTCTGGCAAGTCCTTGCGCAGCTTTGCGGGCAGGCCCGCGCGCACAAGGCGATAGGATGTCAGCATGCGGTGCCGCAATTCGGCATCATCGGTGGTGTCCGGCAGCAAGACCCAGCTGCGGTGGAAATAGGGTGCGCGTTCGGCCACACCCGCGTCGATCAGCATTGTCGCCGTCTCGATGTCGGGGCACTTGACCGCAACGCCGGGCTGAACCGCGCCGATACAGGCGAACATCTTGCCGCCCACCTTCCACGCATCATGCCCGCCGCCCCAAGGGTCATTGACCGCCGATCCCGGCAGGGCAGAGGCGATGGCGGCAACACGGGCGCGAAACGCCATGGCTCAGCCCTCCGTTTCGTCGCGCCACATCTTCCAGATGAAGCCCGAGATGAAAATCATCATGATGGCGAACAGCACCACCGCAATCGCCGCACCATAGCCCATGCGGTAGCCGTATTCGCTGAGCGCCTGTTCATACATGTAGAATGACAGCACGCGGCTGGAGCCGTAGGGCCCGCCATTGGTCATGACTGACACCAGATCGAAACTGCGCAACGCCCCGATCACCGTGACCACCACCGCGATAAAGGTCGCGGGCCGCAGTTGCGGCAGGATCACATACCACAGCATCCGCCAGCCCTTGGCACCGTCCAGCCGCGCTGCCTCCACCTGATCGGGGGCAACGTTGTTGAGCCCGGTCAGATAGAGGATCATCACATAGGCGATCTGCGGCCAAAGACCGGCGGCGATGATGCCATAGGTCACATAGCGGTCATCCGCCAGAATCGCGGTGCCACGCCCGGTCAGCCATTCCAGCAGGTTGTAGAACAGGCCAAAATTGGGGGCGTAGAACCACGAAAACATCAGGCCAACGACAACCTGAGAGATCACGAAGGGAAAGAAGAAAAGTGACTTGTAGAGCCGCATCCCGGCAATCGTCTGGTTGAGGAAAATGGCGATCATCAGCCCCGCAGGCACCGCCAGCATATACAGCGCCAGCCAGATCACATTGTTTTTCAGCGAGGTATAGAATGCCTCGTCATCGACCAGCTCGACATAATTCTCGGTGCCGATCCAGCGAGCGGCGCCCAGACCATCCCAGTCGTAAAAGCTGATCCAGATCGACTGGAAAATCGGGATGATCACGTAAAGCAGGAACATCGCAAGGCCGGGGGCCATGAACAGCCAGGGCGCAAGCCTGCGCTGGTTCGCTTTCCACGTTGCGGACATCGGGCACCCTCATCTTCCGGGTTGGGGATGCCCCGGCAAGACACGCCGGGGCGATTGGGGCGGCACAAAGCCGCCCCGTTCAGACACTTTACTTGTAGATCCGGGCGCGGGCCTTTTCGAGCCGGTCCAGGATTCCGTCAAGGTTTTCAGGCTTCACCATGAACTCCTGGAACCCTTCCATGCCGACCTTGGCCATTTCTGCAGGCGCGTCACGGTCAAAGAACTGCGCCAGAGCATAGGCGCTGGACAGGGCCTCGAACCCGGCCACAAGGAACGGGTCATCTGCAGGCACCGACGAGTTCTTGTTGGTCGGCAGCTGGTTCACCGCAGCATTGTACTTGGTCTGCGCATCGGCCGAGGCGACAAAGGCCAGGAACTTCTTGGCATCGTCGATGTTCTTGGCACCCGCCGGGATGTGGATGGTATCGGTCGGCGCCTCTTCCGCGCGCGGGACGCCGGGCGTGATTTCGGGGAAAACCATGAAGCCCAGGTTTTCGTCCGTCATGCCACCTTCCTTGAAGTTGCCGACGGCAAAGTTGCCCATGACGTAATGCGCCGCCTTGCCCTGCACCAAGAGCGCCGCCGCATCCTGCCAGTCGATCGCGGCATGGTTTGCGGTGATATACGGCTGGATCTTTGCGAATTCGGCAAAGACCTTACGCACGCTGTCATCGGTCCAGGCGACGTTCCCGGCGGTCAGATCCATGTGCCATTCATAGCCATTGGTGCGCAGCGACAGGTAGTCGAAGATCCCCGCCGCGGGCCAAAGCGCCTTTGTGCCCGTGGTGATGCAGTCGATCCCGGCGGCCTTGAACGCATCGCAATTCGCCAGGAACTGCTCCCAGGTCACGCCACCCTCGCCCGGCAGATCGACACCCGCCGCAGCATAGGCATCACGGTTATAGTAGATGCCCCACTGGTAGTAGGTATAGGGCACGCCCCATTGTTTGCCATCAATCGTCATCGACGCCTTGGCCGAGGACAGGCTGTCACCCAGGCCATGCTCTTCCCACACGTCCGTTACATCGGCGAACTGACCGGCCGAGACGAAGGGTGCCATGCGATTGCCGGCGTACCAGTTCGCCAGATCCGGCGGATCGGCGGTCAGGAAGTTGCGGATCGCGGTTTTGTAGCCTTCGTGGTCGAAGTTGTTCAGCTGCACGTCGACGTCGGGGTTTGCCGCTTCGAAATCGGCGATCAGCGCCTCCATTCCGGCCAGCGGAATGGGGTCGTAATCCGCATTGTATTTCAGCACACGCTGCTGCGCCGATGCCGCCGTCGACAGCAACAATACCGTCGTCAGCGCCAAAGCGCCCTTCGCAAGATGGACCATGGTTTCCTCCCTTTGGTTCCATTATATGAAACTTAGTCTTGAATATTGAAAACTATGTCCGCTATTGTTAAAGCTGTCAACAGGGACGCTTTGGGAGACGGCGATGGGAAGCAACGGACATGCCGACGGAACGGTCGGCAAGGCGCTGGATGTGCTGGACATGGTGGCTGGCCATGGCCAGCCCGTGCGCTTTTCCGATCTGCTGGAAAACGCGCCCTATCCCAAGGCCACGCTCTACCGCTTTCTGCAGACGCTGACGCATCAGGGCATGCTGGCCTATGACACCGATCGCGGCACCTATACCTTGGGGGTTCGGCTGGTGAGGCTGGCCCATGCGGCCTGGGCGCAAAGCTCGCTTGCGCCGATTGCACGCCCGTTTATCAGTGACTTGGCTGCCCTGACCGGGGAGACCGTGCATCTGGCGCAGATGGATCAGGGCCAGGTGCTTTACGTCGACAAGCGCAATGCGGCAAAGCCGGTCGAGATGTTTTCGCAAGCCGGCAAGGTCGGCCCGGCCTATTGTACCGGGGTCGGCAAGGCGATGCTCGCCTTCATGTCCGACGCGGAGGTCGAAGCGGCGATTGCACGCCAGTCGTTCCACCGCTTCACCGACCAGACACTCGACAAGCCCGGCAAGCTGCGCGCCGAGCTGGTGGCGATTCGCGACCGGGGCCACGCCTTTGACCGCGAAGAGCACGAGCCGGGAATCATCTGCTGTGCCGCGCCGATTCTCACCCGCAACGGGCGGGTGCTGGGGGCGCTGTCGGTGACATCAACCACCACACGCACATCGCTGGCCGCTCTGGCAGCCGAGGCAGACAGAATCAAGAACTGCGCGGCACAGATCGCCGTCGAGGCGGAAAGCTGGCGCTTTCCGGAGCAGGAATGAAGGGGAGGGAACGGGAATGATAGGTGTTACGCTGAATCGCGTGGTCAAGAAATACGGTGATGCCAAAGTGATCCACGGGGTCGACCTTCAGGTCGACGATGGCGAATTCTGCGTCTTTGTCGGCCCATCGGGCTGCGGCAAATCCACTCTTTTGCGCATGGTTGCGGGGCTGGAGGAGACCTCCGGCGGGGCGATCCGTATCGGCAACCGTGATGTCACCCATGCCGAACCCGCGGATCGTGGCGTGGCCATGGTGTTCCAGACCTATGCGCTGTACCCGCACATGACGGTGGCGGAAAACATGGGCTTTGGCCTGAAGATGACGGGCCACCCCAAGGCCGAGATCGAAAGCAAGGTGGCCGAGGCCAGCCGCATCCTGAAGCTGGACGACTATCTGACCCGCAAGCCAAAGGCCTTGTCTGGCGGCCAGCGCCAGCGGGTGGCCATCGGCCGCGCCATCGTGCGCGGGCCGGAGGTGTTTTTGTTCGACGAGCCGCTGTCAAACCTTGATGCGGAATTGCGGGTGGAAATGCGGGTGGAAATCGCCCGATTGCACCGCGAAATCGGGGCCACGATGATCTATGTCACCCATGATCAGGTCGAGGCGATGACGCTGGCCGACAAGATCGTGGTGCTGCGGGCGGGCCGGGTGGAACAGGTCGGCGCGCCGCTGGACCTGTATCACGACCCCGACAACAAATTCGTGGCCGGTTTCATCGGCAGCCCGGCGATGAACTTTGTCGCCGCCACCGTCGATGGCCCCGGAAGCGTGACCGCCCCCGGCCTGACCGGGCACACCGCCGTTTCTATGCGCCTTCCCGCTTTGGGAGAGGCTGTCACCCTTGGCCTGCGCCCACAGCATCTGCTGCTGACCGATGGCAGCTCCCACAAGGTCGAGATGACCGAGGCGCTGGGGGGCGTCAGCTATCTGCATGTCAGCGCCGAAACTGGCGAAAAGCTGGTGATCGAATCGCGCGATGAC
The DNA here is from genome assembly GCA_046296515.1 of Paracoccaceae bacterium. Lineage (GTDB taxonomy): Bacteria > Pseudomonadota > Alphaproteobacteria > Rhodobacterales > Rhodobacteraceae > Pseudotabrizicola. The sequence continues at coordinate 184,326 of JBKBKR010000002.1, forward strand.
CCAAAGGTGCGGCTGGGCGACCGAGTGGGCATCAGCTTTGACCCGGCGCATGTGATGGCGTTTGATGCCAGAACCGAACTGCGGCTGCGCTGAAGTGGCGGCCCTTCCCGGGCCGCCGTTCTAGAACATATCCAGCAGCCGGCGCAAATAGTCGCGTTCCGCCTCTGGCCGCTGCTGATCGCCGGTGCGGCGGCGGATCTCGTCCAGCAGATCCTGCGCCCGGCGATACACATCCTCGCCCTGAAGCATGTTCCGGTCCGACCCGATGCGGGCGGAATCGCCGGGCTCGCGGCCCAGCGGGTCGCGTTGGCTGTTGGGGTCGGCGCGGCCAAAGGCCTCGCCCTGACCTTCACCGTTCTGCTGTTCGCGCTGTTCCTCGGCCAAAGCCTCGCCAAAGTTGCGCATGCCTTCGCGCAGCGCCTCCATCGCCTCGGCCTGACGGTCCAGCGCGCCGGGCAGATCGCCGCCCCGCAGCGCCTCCTCGGCTTCGCGCATGGCCCGGCCCGCGCGGTCCATCTGCTGGCGGCCTGCTTCGCCGCGCTCGCTGCCTTCACCCGGCAATTGCCCGCGACCCAGCTGCCCCAGACGGTCGCGCAATTCCTGCTGACGCTGCGCCAGACCCTCGCCGCCCTGCCCTTCGCCCTCCTGCCCCGGCTGCTCGCCGCCCGGCTGACCATCCTGCAAATCGCGGAAGGCGTCATCCGACAGCCCCTGCTGATCGCGCAGGGTCTGGCCCAGATCGCGCATAGCCTGATTGCCCTGCCCCTGACCCTGCCCCTGTCCTTGACCCTGGGTGACCTGCATATTCTCCATCAGCTGGCGCAGCATTTCCATCAGCTCCTGCGCCTCGGCCATCCGGCCCTCTTCCATCAGCTTTTGCAGCTCATCCAGCATCTGCTGCAGCTGGTCGCCCGACATCTCCATGCCTTCCATGTTCTGCGAAAGCTGGCTGTCGGGGTTTCTCTCTGACTCTTCCGCCAGTTGCTGCATGTAGTCCGCAAGCGCTTGACGCATTTCCTGCATCAGCTGGTCAATCTCTTCCGGGCTGGCCCCATTGCGGATCGCCTCATCCAGCCGGTCCTGCGCGCGGCGCAGCCGTTCCATCGCAGAAGCCAGATCGCCCTCTTCGACCAACAGGGCAATCTGCCAAAGCTCCTCGGCAATCTCGTCGCGCACTTCGGGCGAAAGACTGGCTTTTTCCGCATCCAGCTGCCGCATCGCCACCCGCAGCCGCAGATAAGCGCGCTGGTTGCGGATGAATTCCTCGGGCTTGTGCGTCACCGCTTTGAGCACCTGCGCCGAGCGGGCGGCGTTGTCGCGAGTCCACAAAAGATCACGCCGCATTTCGATCAGCGCCGCCGCCAGCGGGTCAAAGAAGCGTTTGCCGGGCAAGGTCACATTCAGCGGTGCGGCAGCACCCGACTGGCCCGCCGCATCGGTGGCGGAAAAGGTCATCACCACAGGCAGGTTGGCAAAGGGATGCTGCGACAGATCGTCGATCAGCGTTTCGGAAAACGCCGCGCGGTTGCCGGTCACCGGCATCGGCAGATCCAGCACCACTGGCGCGCGGGCCTCCGGCTCCGGCGCCAGCCCGAACCGGCGGTCGATGCCGGGCAGATCCAGCGCAATGCTGACCTGCCCCTGCACCACGCCATAATCATCGCTGGTGGCAAAGCCTTGCCGGAACCGCCCGTCCGCCTCGCGCCCGATCTCGCCCTCAGGCGTGATCGTAGGCGCAAGATCAGGCGTGGCGGTAAACGCCCAAGCGCGCCCGCCCTGCCCATCAATGCGCACATTGCCAGAGGTATTCAGCACAAAATCCCGCGCCACAGTCTGCGCGTCATCGGTCGGCGCTTCCGTCACCCCCGACACGGTTTCGGTCAGCGTCAGCGCACCGACCTCACCATAAAGCCGGAACTGCAGCCTTGTGCCCACCGGCACCTCCAGCATTTCCGCCGTAACATCGTTCAGATACAGCGTCGGCTTGCCGGTATAGGCAGGTGGCTGCGCCCAGCCCTCCCATGTCGGCCCCGCCGCGAGCGACCCCGCCGCCCCCGGCGCAAGGGCCGCCACCGAAGTCACCCGCCACAGCGAGCCGAACATCATTGCCATGACAAAAGCAGTCAGCGCCACATAGCGCAGCGCAAACGGGTCGCGCGAAGCCAGCCGCAGATCAGGTTCCACCGCCCGCGCCTGCGCCGCCCGCGCCGCCATCCGCGCCTGATGCGCGCGCCAGACGGCGAGCGAGGCGGGATCCCCCGCGCCGATCGCCTGCACATCGGTCAGCGCCGCAATCGGATTGCCGGGCATGCGCGAATCAAGCCGCACCAACGCCTGCGCCCTGCTTGGCGCGCGGAACGCGCGCAACCCGAAGCCCAAGGCAACCAGCGCGCCAAGCGTCACCAGCGCGGCAGCACCCCAGAGATATTCAATGGAAACATGGTCCTGCACGCCAAAGGACAAGGCCGCCAGCACCGCCAGCACAATGCTCCACAACGGCCAGAACGCCCGCGTCAACCGCTCGGCCCAAAGCCCGATATGGGTCATCCGCAGCGGCACGGCGATGCTTTTCAGAATGTCATCAGGGTCGGAAACCGCCATGCCAGCCTTTCCACGGGCTGCACGGGGTGTCACAGCCATGCAGGTATGGTATCGCGCGAAAGGATTTCGTCAAAGGTCGGACGTGCGCGAATGACAGCGAAGTGATCCCCTTTGACCAAAACCTCCGGAATCAGCGGTCTTGTGTTGTATTCCGAGGCCATCACCGCGCCGTAAGCCCCGGCACTGCGGAAGGCGACCAGATCTCCCTCATTCAGCTCTGCCAGCGCGCGCTGCTTGGCAAAGGTATCGCCGGTCTCGCAGACCGGGCCGACCACGTCATAGGGCTGCATGTCCTGCCCCACGTCCGGCTCCACCACCGGCACGATGTCATGATGCGCGCCATACATCGATGGGCGCACCAGATCATTCATCGCAGCGTCGAGGATCAGGAAATCCCGGCCCTCGCCATTCTTCACATAGATCACCGACGAGACCAGAATCCCCGCATTGCCGGAAATCAGCCGCCCCGGCTCGATCTCGATCTCGCAGCCCAGATCGCCCACCGTGCGCTTGATCAGCGCGCCATAATCGGTGGGCAAGGGCGGGGCCTCGTTCGAGCGGGCATAGGGGATACCCAGACCGCCGCCCAGATCCAGCCGTTCAATCGAGTGCCCCTCGCTGCGCAAGCGGCGGGCCAGATCGGCGACCTTCAGATAGGCCTGCTCGAACGGTTCCAGCTCGGTCAGTTGGCTGCCGATATGCACGTCGATGCCGATGACCCGCAGGCCCGGCAGGGCAGCCGCCTCGGCATACACTTCCGACGCGCGCGCGATCGGGATGCCGAACTTGTTTTCGCTCTTGCCGGTCGCAATCTTCTCATGGGTTTTCGCGTCCACATCCGGGTTCACGCGGATGGTGATCGGGGCCACCACACCCAACGAGATGGCCACCTCGGACAGGGCCCGCATCTCGGGCTCCGACTCCACATTGAACTGCCGGATGCCCCCGGTCAGCGCCAGCCGCATTTCCTCGCGCGTCTTGCCGACGCCGGAAAACACGATCCGCTCGCCGGGCACGCCCGCCGCTCGGGCGCGGCGGTATTCGCCGCCCGACACCACATCCATGCCCGCGCCCAGATCGCCCAAGAGCTTTAGCACCGCCACATTCGACAGCGATTTGATCGCAAAGCACACCAGATGCGGCAGAGGCGTCAGCGCTTCGGTGAACAGGTGGTAGTGCCGGGTCAGCGTGGCCGCAGAATAGCAGTAAAACGGCGTGCCTACCGTGGCCGCGATATCCGCAATTGCCACATCTTCGGCATGCAGCAGCCCGTTCTGATACAAGAAATGGTCCATATGCCCCGCAACCCCGGCTCAACTCCGCGCCAGCATCTACCCCCTGCCGCGCCCGAATTCAAACGGAACGTGGATCAGCGCGACCGCAGGAACAGATAGAGCGGCAGGCCGCAGCTGACGCCGATGCAGAAGGTGGCGGGAATGGCGATCAGGTTGATCCAGGTCTTGCGCTTCACCGTCTCGGCCATCACCCAGACCGTCAGAGCAATCGCGGCAATCGTCAGATCCCAGGTCAACCCGGTGGTCGAAGCATTGACAAACCAGGCATCAATCAGCCCCGAAAGCCCGGTGCCGGTCTCGCGCATATGGGTCACGAACCAATACATCGGATGCACCGCGCCCCAGATGGCCAGCGCCAGATAGATCATGCGGATCGGTGTCATAGCGCGCTCCCCCTGCCTTGAGGTACAGCTAGCGCGCGGCCCGCGCCGGACCAGTCAGCGCAGCACGACCCCGATCCGCGCCTCACCCGTCACGCCCGAAGACGGGCGCTCCGGCGCGCCATCGGCGCCACAGGCGGCCAGTGCGCCCAGCGTAGCAAACGCCATAATCAACCGTTTCATGCCAAAATCTCCTGCCAGCGCGCCACCTGCGCGCGCACCTGATCTGGTGCGGTGCCGCCGTAAGACTGCCGCGAGCGCACCGAATTCTCCACCCCCAAAACATCAAACACATCCGCGCGGATGCCCGAATGCACGCTCTGCATCTGCTCCAGCGAAAGATCCGGCAGATCGCAGCCCGCACTTTCGGCCAGCGCCACCAGCGCGCCGGTCACATGATGCGCGTCGCGGAAGGGCAAGTTGAGCTCCCGCACCAGCCAGTCGGCCAGATCAGTGGCGGTGGAAAACCCGGATGCCGCCGCCTGTGCCAGCACATCGCGGTTGGCGGCCATATCGCCCACCATCCCGGTCATCGCGGCCAGACCAAGCATCAGCGTGTCGGCGGCGTCGAACACCTGTTCCTTGTCTTCCTGCATATCCTTGGAATAGGTCAGCGGCAGGCCCTTCATCACGGTAAACAGTGCCACCGTCGCCCCCAGAATCCGCCCGATCTTGGCGCGCAGCAGTTCCGCCGCATCCGGGTTCTTCTTCTGCGGCATGATGCTGCTGCCCGTGGTCCATTTGTCCGACAGCCGCACGAAACGGAACTGCGCCGAGGACCAGATCACCAGCTCTTCGGCGAAGCGGCTCAGGTGCGTGGCGCAGATGCTGCTGGCGGCCAGAAACTCCAGCGCGAAATCGCGGTCGCTGACCGAATCGAGGCTGTTGGCGGTCGGCCGGTCAAAGCCCAATGCCCGCGCCGTCATCTGCCGGTCGATCGGAAACCCGGTCCCCGCCAGCGCCGCCGCGCCCAGCGGACATTCGTTCATCCGCGCCCGCGCATCGGCGAACCGGCTGCGGTCGCGCGCGAACATCTCGACATAGGCCAGCATGTGATGCCCCCATGTCACAGGTTGCGCGGTCTGCAGGTGGGTGAAGCCCGGCATCACCCAATCGGCCCCGACCTCGGCCTGTGCGGCAAAGGCGCGCATCAGCGCCGTCAGTCCATCAGTCGCCGCATCGCATTGATCGCGCACCCAAAGCCGGAAATCCAGCGCCACCTGATCATTGCGGCTGCGTGCCGTGTGCAACCGCCCCGCAGGCGCACCGATCAGCTCTTTCAGCCGGTTTTCCACGTTCATGTGGATGTCTTCCAGATCGGTGCGGAACGCAAACCCGCCCGTTTCAATCTCTGACAACACGGTGAGCAGGCCTTCCCCGATCGCTTCAGCATCGCTAGGTGTCACGATACCCGTTGCGGCCAGCATCGCCGCATGGGCACGCGACCCGGCAATGTCCTGCGCGTAGAGCCGCTGGTCGAACCCGATCGAGGCGTTGATCGCCGTCATGATCGCGTCCGGCCCTTCGGCGAAACGCCCGCCCCACATCTGGTTGGCGGTTTTGGGCTCTGCGGGTGCGGTCATGGATGCGTCTTTCGGAGGGGTTATGCTGCGGAAATCTCTGGCTGTCCTTTATACGGCCTTGGCGCTTGGTGCAAATCCGGTGGCGGCAGATGTGGCGGCCCTGCGTGACGGCGACATGAAAAAGCTTGCCTTGCACTCGGCGCCGGTGGCGCTCGCCAATGCGGTTTTGCTCGACGAGACCGATAGCCCCAGATCCATGGCCGACTTCCACGGCAAATGGGTCGTGCTGAACTTCTGGGCCACCTGGTGCGCGCCGTGCAGGCACGAAATGCCCTCGCTCGACCGTCTGCAGGCCGCTTTGCCTGAGATCGCGGTCGTGCCGGTCGCAACCGGGCGCAATGCCGTGCCGGGAATCAAGAAATTCTACACCGAGGCCGGAATCATCAACCTGCCCATCCTGCGCGATCCGAAATCGGAACTCTCCCGCTCTGCCAGCGTGATGGCCTTGCCGGTGACGTTGATCCTGAACCCGCAGGGCCTGGAGGTTGCACGGTTGATCGGCGATGCGGACTGGGACAGCGACAGCGCGAAGGCGGTTCTGTCGGCGCTCGCGGCGCAGTGACACCGCTTTGCACGTCAAGCGTGAAGCCATTCGTGAATCTGCCCGATGAGGGCCGGATCAAGGTCTTGAAACCTCACAGGTAAGACCTCACCAAAGCCTGCGCGATCAGGCCCCAGCCATCCGCCACCACGAAAAACGCCAGCTTGAACGGTAGCGAGACAATCGCGGGCGGCACCATCATCATGCCCATCGACATCAGCACCGCCGCCACCACCAGATCAATGATCAGGAACGGCAGGAACACCAGAAACCCGATCTGAAACGCCAGCTTGATCTCGCTCAGCATGAAAGCGGGCACCAGCACCGACAGCGGCGCATCGGGCAGGGCGGGCGGCATCGGGTCCGGGCGCAGTTCTGCCAGATGGGCAAAGGTCTCTGGGTCCAGCCGCGCCGCCATGAATTCGCGAAACGGGGCCAGCGTGCGCGCGATCGCGGGCCCAAGTTCCAGCTCTTCGCGGCTGAGCGGACCAAGCCCGTTGGCCCAGGCCTCGGTGAACACCGGGTCCATCACATACCAGGTCAGGAACAGCGCGAGGCTTACGATCAGCATATTGGGCGGGGCCTGCTGCAGGCCGATGGCCTGCCGCAGGATCGACAGCACCGTCACCACAAAGGGAAAGCAGGTGACCATCACCGCCAACCCGGGCGCAAGGCTGAGCACGGTCAGGAGCAGGATCAGCTGCACCGAACGCGCCGACAGCGAGCTGCCGTCGCCAAGGTTCAGCGTGACATCCTGCGCCAGCGCCGGCTCGGTGGCCACCAGCGCCAGACCGGCCAGAAGGAAAAGCCGCCAGACCACCACCGCGCGCCCTACAATCCGCCGCGCAGGTTGGCGACTTCGATCAACCGCACCGCCAGTTGCCCGGCCTGCTCGCCCTCCAGCTCCTGCAATTCGCCGCGCGCGATCAGCCGGTCGCCGATATACAGCTCCACGGGATCCTCGACCCGGCGATCCAGCGGCAGCACGGCATCCTGCCCCAGCTTGAGCAGATCGCGCACCAAAGGCCGCGCCTTGCCGACCGAGATCGTGATCTCGATCGGCACCTGGGCAAAGGGGTTCGCATCCGTCGGGTTATCCATGGCCGCCATCCTTTTCGGAATATTCAAAGAAATCATGTACCGCCCGGGTCAGCTCAGCGACGGCATGGTCAAGATCAACCCGATGCTCCACCTCGCCCAAACGCAGATAAACCTGCCCCTCACCCAGTGTCGGCTCTTCCACGATCACCAGCGGCAGACCTGCCGCCTGCAGCAAAAGCCGCTCCACCGCCGGGCGGGCTGCGGGGTTCAGCACCACATGCACCGGCATCTCTGCAAGGTCGTCGATCAGCGGCATGATGGTATCCAGCACCACGGGCGACAGCACCTCCCGCGCGAGCGGGGGCAGCAGCTGGGTGCAAAGCCGCATCAACAATGGCTGCACCGATTTCAGAATATGGGCGCGGGCTTCCTGAAAGGTAAACGCCATCTGCTGCAGGTTTTTGGCAAGTTCCGACCCGATCCGGGCCTGATCATCCCGCGTTGCCGCCGTCGCATCCTCCCACCCGGCCGCATAGCCCGATTCATAGGACTGAACCCGTGTTTCCTCGATCGCAGCGCTGTCCATCACAACCGTCTGCCCCTTGCCCCGCTGTGACGGCGGCTCAAAGACCTCGAGCTTCAGCGGCGGCATCAGCTGGGCTCCTCTTCTTTTTCCATCCAGTTGCGCAGGATCTCGACCGATTCGCTCTGGCGTTCGTCGATCAGGCGACGCAGGCGCGACACCGGGTCGTTCGGCTGCTCCGAGTACAGGCCGGCATCATCAAAGTTCACCATCGGCAGATCGGGCAGATCAAAACCGTCGGCAATCTCACCCGTCAGTCCGGCCTGCGCATCCGGCTCCGAAGAACCGGGCAGTGCCAGCGTGGCACCGGTCTCGCCCGGCAGCGCCAATGCTGCGCTGCGCTGGGTCAGCAGCGGCCGCAGTACGAACAGCCCCAGAACCAGACTGACGAGACTCAGCACCAGGATCTGGATGACCGACATTACATCCACCGGGCCGATCAGCTGGAACAGACCCGCCTCGGCCAGCACGCCCTCGGTCGGGCCAGGCTGAAACTCCAGCGATTTCAGCGTCAGAACGTCACCCCGCGCCTCATCCAGCCCGGCGGCAGAGCTGACCAGTTCGCGCAGATCGGACAGCTCCGCCTCGGACCGGGGCTGCCAGGTGCGGGTGCCGTCGGTGGCCACGCCCTCCTCTCCGTCGACCAGAACCGCCACCGTCAGACGGCGAATCGCGCCGGGCTCGCGCAGGATATCGCGCTGGGTCTGTGACACCTCAAAGTTCACCCGCTCCCGGCTGGTGGTGCTCTGGCTTTCACCCGTCGCGCCTCCGGCGGCGTCGCCGTCCGGCAGGTTCGACGCCACGGTCACATCCGCTTGCCCGTCTTTGGATGTCTCACTGCTCTGCTCGCTGTCGGACGAGATCGCCACCCGCGCCTGCGGGTCAAACGTGCGCTCCGAAATCGCTTCTCGCTCACGCATGATGTCGAGCGACACTTCGACCACCGCGCGCCCCGGCCCGACGCGGGCGGCCAGAAGCCGTTCGACATTGCGCTTGATCTCCAGCGCGCGCGCGTCACCCGAGGCCTGCGAGGCGGACTCGGCCTGCCCGGCAATGAGACCTGCAACTGAATCGATGACAGACACGTCATCCGGCTTCAGATTTCCGGTCGCACTGGCCACCAGATGGCGCAGGGCATTGGCCTTTTCCGTCGAAAGCGACCCTGCCGCCGTCGTCACCGTAACGCTGGCCGTCAGCTGCTGATCGCGCAGAAACCCGCTCTTGCTGCCCTGCGAGATATGAACCCGGGCGGCCTTGATCTGCGGCATGGCCAGGATGGTGCGGGCAAGCTCGCCTTCTTTCGCGCGCCAATAGGCGGCATCGAACATCTGCGACGTGGTGCCAAAGCCCGACAGCCCGTCCAGCAGTTCATACCCGGCCCCGCCGGAGGCGGGCAGACCCTGCGCCGCAAGCTGCATCCGCAAGCCGTCGCGCGCGGCGGTCGGCACATAAATCGATTCGCCGCGCACGTCATAAGCAACCCCCGCCTGATCCAGTGCGGTGATCACATCGCCCGCCGTGCGCGCATCCAGTCCGGCGTACAGCAGGCTTTGCCCGCCCGACTGCCCCATCCCTGCCAAAGCGAGCACCGATACAAACATCCCGACAGTGGCCGCCACCAGCACGACCCGCTTTGCCAGCGTCAGCCCCAGCCACAAGGAAACGAGATTCTTCACGCCATGCCTCCGTCCTGCAGACATTTGCCTGCTCTGGTCTGACAAATGAAGGAGGCCTCTTAACAATCGGTTAGTGACCTTTGATCTATTTTCGACCTGCCGAAGAAAAGCGAGCAAGCGATGACCCAAGCTGACACCGACACCAAGGAGCCGCCCGGAAGGAAAAGCAAAATGCCGATCGTGATCGGTCTGGCCGGTGCCCTGATGCTGGGCGGAGGTGGATTTTATGCAACATATTCAGGCATGATCCTCGGGGCGCAGGACACGCAAGCAAGCAGCGCCGGGGCCTTGCCGGACATCACATTTGTCCCGGTGGAGCCGATCACGATCAGCCTTGGCCCGCAGTCACGGGCACGGCATCTGCGATTCGCCTCGCAGCTGGAAGTGAACACGCCGCATGCCGCGGAAGTGCGGCTTCTGCTGCCGCGGATATCGGATGTGCTCAACAGCTATCTGCGCGCCATCGAACTCGTGCAGCTCGAAGATCCCGCCGCGCTGATGCGACTCAAGGCGCAGATGCTGCGCCGGGTCCAGATTGTCACCGGGCAAGACCGGGTGCGTGATCTGCTGATCTCTGAATTTGTCCTGAACTGAAGGGAGCGGGTCATGAACCTGATTGCCGATTTTCTCTTGGCTGCCGGGGCGTTCTCGGCCGCAGTCTATTGTCTGGTCCTGTCACGTCGGCTCAAGCGGTTCACCACGCTGGAAACCGGCATGGGCGGCGCGATCGCCGTGCTCTCCGCGCAGGTCGACGATATGACCACGGCACTGGAACGGGCCCGTAATTCGGCCCAGACCTCATCCTCCGGCCTGGAGAATCAGGTGCGCCGGGCGGAGGCGGCTGCAGCCCGGCTTGATCTGATCCTTGCCTCGCTGCACGATCTGCCCGAAGAGCCGTCACCGCGCGAAGACGCGCCCGAGGACCGGCGGCTGCGATTCGTACGCCGCCGGCCAGACCGCGCCGCGCTGCGGGTCGCAGAATGAGCATCCGTCGCATTCTGGTCGGGAACGGCACTCTCGCCATGCTGGCCATCGTCCTCGCTGCCGCCGGGGCCTTGCGTCTGGGACACGGAATCGGCAGCGCCATGGCTCTGGAGGCATCCGAAGACAGCGCAGTAAGCCGCGAGCCGCTGGTCTGTCCCGAACCCCCGTCGGCGCTGGCGCTGGCGCTGCGCGAACGGGATGCTGCCGTAACCGCGCGAGAGAGCGCCCTGCAGGACCGGCTCGCCGCCCTGGCCCTTGCTGACGCCGCAATGACTGCGCGACTTGCTGAGCTGGGGGATGCCGAAAAGCGGCTGCGCGATACACTCGCCATCGCCGACGGGGCCGCCGAAAAAGACCTGCAACGGCTGACGGCTGTCTATGAGGCGATGAAACCCGCCGAAGCCGCAGCCATTTTCGAAACCATGGCGCAGGAATTTGCTGCCGGCTTTCTGGGCCGGATGCGCCCTGACGCAGCCGCCGCGGTCCTCGCCGGGATGAAACCCGAAACGGCCTATTCGGTGAGTGTGCTGATTGCAGGGCGCAATGCGTTGGCGCCGAAGGAATAAGGTCAGCCTTTCTTTACGCTTGAATACCATGATCAGACAAAACAGGAACAGGATGGGAACCGGATGTTTGGGTTCATTGGCATAGGCGTGATCTTCGTCATGGTATTTGGCGGCTATGTGCTGGCCGGCGGCAAGCTGGGGATCATCCTTCACTCACTCCCATTCGAGATGATGATGATCGGGGGCGCCGCCATCGGCGCCTTTCTGATCTCGAATGACATTTCGGTGGTCAAGCACACCGCGAAAGACATCGGCAAGGTATTCAAAGGCGCGCACTGGAAGCCGGCCGATTACCGTGATCTGCTCTGCCTGTTGTTCGAGTTGATCCGTCTGGTCAGATCCAACCCGGTCGCGCTTGAGGAACATGTCGAAAACCCGGGAACGTCTACCATCTTTGGCCGCTATCCGAAGATCCAGAAGGATCATGAGGCTGTCGATCTGATCTGCGATACCTTCCGCGCCGCCTCGATGAACTATGACGACCCCCACCAGGTAGAGGAAGTGCTCGACAAACGGATGGAGGCGACGCAGCACCACGCGCTCCATTCCAGCCATGCGCTGCAATCCATGGCGGATGCGCTCCCCGCACTGGGGATCGTGGCTGCGGTGCTCGGGGTTATCAAGACCATGGGGTCTATTGACCAACCACCTGAAATTCTGGGGAAAATGATCGGGGGAGCGCTTGTCGGCACCTTTCTGGGCGTCTTTCTGGCCTATGGCATCGTCGGCCCCTTTGCGGCCCGTGTCAAAGCCGTGGTTGACGAAGATGCCCATTTCTACCAGCTGATCCGTGAGGTGTTGATTGCCAATCTTCACAACCATCCGGCCAATATCTGCATCGAGGTCGGTCGCCAGAACACCCCGCATGCCCTCCGTCCCAGTTTTGGCGACCTGGAAGAAGCGCTGCGCGGCCTGAAGCAGGAGGCGGCATGAGGGGGCTGCTGATCCTGCTCATGCTCTTCGCCACACCAGCACTGGCGCAGACAGTGACCGTAAAGTCAGGCGAGCACGGGGATTTCACCCGTCTGGTGCTGACCTTCCGAAACCCGGTCGACTGGGTTCTGGGGCGTACCGACAGCGGCTATGCCCTGCGGATTGAAGGCCCGGATCTGCGCTATGACCTTTCCTCGGTCTACCGACTGATCACCCGGGACAGATTGCGCTCGATCTGGGTCGACCCCGAGACCGGCGATCTTCTGCTGGGCATAGATTGCCCTTGTCATGCCATACCATTCGAATTCAGGGCCAACATCCTGGTCATCGACATCAAGGACGGCGCGCCACCGCCGGGCTCCAGCTTCGAACTCAACCTGACCGACAGCACCGCCATGCCACCGATCAGGTCCGCCCAACCCCAACGCCCACGCAGAAATATGCGCCGGGGGGAGGAGTATGACTGGCTTGCACGGATCCCGACGCCTCAGGTGAAGAGCCCGGGACTCCCGCCGATTGACACGCTTCCCGCCGGGCTTGATACGGGGCTGCGGCTTGAAGATTTCCGCAGCATGCTGATTGATGAGGTCGGTCGCGGAGCGACACAGGGCGTTGTCGAGATGGCACCGCCCCCCCCGCCACGCGCCCCGGTGCCAGAAGATCCGGCCACAAACGATCCGGCTGACAGCCTGCCGGAGAATGCCCGCGCTGCCATCAACGCCCTGCCCGGCGTTGAAATTTCGGCAGACCCGGCGTCCCGCCCCAACCTCATGGTTCAGGGGGAGTCCTGCCCGGCAACGGCGGATCTTGATGTCGGGACGTGGTCCGGGTCAGAGGATGCGGTGACGGAGCTCGCCCGCGCCCGTGCGGCGGTGCTGACAGAGTTTGACGTGCCCGATCCGGTCCGGGTCATACAGGCCGTCGACACCTACCTGCACTTCGGCCTCGGGGCCGAGGCGCGGCTGTTGCTGGCCAGTTTCCTGTCGCCAGGAAAATCAGATCCGCTCCGTGCCGGACTTTCCTATCTGGTCGACGGCGACAATCCGCCGGTAAACCCTTTCCGCAACATGCAAAGCTGCGATTCGGCGGCGGCGCTTTGGGCGCTGCTGGCCGCCCCGCAGGATGAGGCGCTGTCTTTCATCAACGGCAACGCCGTCAGCCGGGCCTTCCTGGCACTGCCCGCTTCGCTGCGCGCCAACCTCGGTCCGGAAACGGCAAAGCGGTTGCTGGCATCAGGCGACAGCGCCAATGCAGAAGTCGTCCGGATGTCCTTCGAACGCGCGGTGCCCCGCAATGATCCGTCACTAGACATGCTCGCGGCGGATCAGGCCTTGCAGGCCGGCGACCCTGCCGGGGCCGAGGCGGCCCTGCCGACCGGCGCGTCCGGCACGAGCGGAGAAATGGCGATGGCAACCCTCTTCGGCCTGATCGAGGCCCGGTTCCAGCAGCGCAAGGCTGTCGAGGGCAAAGATATTCTCGCGCTGGAAGCGTTTGCATTTGAGCATCGCAACGGCCCGGTGGGGCCAAGGCTTGATCGTGCCCTGTCGCATGCGACGGCGCTCGCAGGCGATTTCGCTTCTGCCTTCGCCCATGCCGGCGAAAACGCCGCGCTCGAACAGGACATCTGGATGCTTCTGGCCGAAATCGGGGCCGAGTCTGCACTGCTGACTTTCTCCGTCGGCCTCGACCCCGCCCGTCGCGCCGGTCTGCCGTTGACCACCCGCAGCAGGATTGCCGAACGGCTGATCGCCGCAGGCCTGCCCAATGCCGCTGCGGATTGGGCCCAGTCCGGCGATCTTGACCCCGACCTCGTGGCCCGCGTCGCTCTGGCTAACGGCGATGCGCGCAGCGCCCTACGGCTGCTCACTTCCGGCATGCCCGATGCCGACCCCGATCTGGTGGCGTCGTCCTACACGGCGCTGGGGGATTTCAATGCGGCAGCCTGGGCCCAGCAGAGTGCCGGCAATCGGGCCGAGGCAGCGCGGCTGCAGCGTTGGGCGGGAACCTGGCCCGCGCCGGACGGGGTTGTTGAAGATGCTTCCACCGCGCAGCCGGCCCTCTCGCCCGAGAACGCTCCTGATGACACATGGGCGACTCTGGCGGGGCTGCTCGGCCCAACTGACCAATTGGGTGAAGCCCCGCCCCTGCAGGCCGGTCAGATGCGGCTGGAGCACAGCGCGACCACCCGGCAGGCCATTGCCGACCTTCTGGCAAGCGCACCCGTTCCCTGACGCATACCGAAACCGGGAGTTCTCGTGCACTTTCAGCCCCGTGCCGTATGCAGTGGAATCCGCACCCGCGCCCCGGTCACAGACAGGCACCACAGCATGACCGCCGCTTCGTCGGTCCCCAGCGCAGAGGCTGTGCCTTCGGCGAAGAGGTCGAACCCAGCCCGGTTCTTTGTCGATACGCTGGTCAGCACCGGCACCCCCATCGCCATCGCCTGCCCGATCACCGGGCGAAAGCCGCGGCCCTCGGCCTCTTGCTTGCCAAATTTGTTCAGGATCAGCAGCTGCGGCGGTGCGGCCAGTAGCGTCGCAGCAACCCGCCCGACCGCCTCTTCCAGAACCGAGGCATCCAGCCGGCACCCGGAAGAATGGCGTCCAAGGTTCTGGCTGATCCGCAACACGCTTTCATCGCTCAGCACCCGCAAATCCATCAGGCAGGGGTGATCCGGGTCGGTTTCGGTATTGACCTGGACCACGCCGCCCAGAACAACCCCGACCGCAGAAAGGCGCCGCGCCACACGCGCCAGCAGCCGGTCGCCGTCTCCCCGGTCCGGGGCGGATACAAAGCCCAGCAATTTCCTCTCCCCGTGTGACCCGCGCGACTTGTCTACGGCAAGACCTGCTTACATGATGGCACCTACTCGCGAAAGCGCCACCATTGGACAGGACAGAACATGCGGGATTCGCGGCCGTTCGGCGTAATTCTGGCGGGGGGGCAGGCCCGGCGCATGGGGGGGGGCGACAAAGGCCTGCTGATGCTGGGCGGCCAGAGCCTGCTCCGGCACGTCATCGCCGGCCTGTCGCCGCAGGTGCAGCGCATCGCGATCAACGCCAATGGCGACCCGGCGCGTTTTTCCGGTTTCGGCCTGCCGGTGCTGCCCGACCCGGTGCCGGGCTTTCCAGGCCCGTTGGCCGGGGTGCTGGCGGCGATGGACTGGGCGGCCAGCCAGGGCGCGGATGCTGTCGTCACGGTGGCCGCCGACACCCCGTTTTTTCCCGCGGATCTGGTGGACCGCCTGCTTGCTGCGCGCGATGGCGCCGGGCCCAGCCTTGCCGCGACTGGCACGGCACCCGACTGGCACCCGACCTTTGGCCTCTGGCCGACCGCTTTGCGCCACAGGCTTCGCAGCGATCTGCTGGCCGGGCAGCGCAAGGTGATCACCTGGGCGCTGCAGAACGGGGCCGCGGCGGCGGTGTTCGACGCCGAAGCCAATCCGTTTTTCAACATCAACACGGCGGACGATCTGGCTGCCGCCGAACGACTCCACAGGTCCCGCCGTGATCTTTGACCGCATCGCCATCCTCGACTGGTCCGCCGCCAAGGGCCCAAGGCACGGCAAGGACTCGATCTGGCTGGCCGAGGCGGCTGAAACGGGCTGCCGCGCGCAAAACATCACCACAAGGAACGGTGCACAAGCCGCCCTCGCCAACCTGATCGCCGACACCCTGGCCCGGAGCCAGCGGCTTCTGATCGGCGCGGATTTTGCTTTTGGGGCCCCTGAGGGCTTTGTCGCCCGGCTTACGGGGCGGGCAGATGCATTGTCCTGGTGGGGCTGGCTGGCGGCGCGTGTTACCGACACGCCCGGAAATCTCAGCAATTACCGGCTGATCGCGGCGCTGATGAATGGTGCCTTTCCCGGCGAGGGCCCGTTCTGGGGCAATGGTGAGCGGATCGGAACCCCCGGCCTGCCCCGTCTCAGACCTGCCCTGCCGCCCGGTCTTGCCGCCCATCGCGCCACCGATCTCGCGGCACGCGGCCCGGGGGCTTCACCAAAGCCGGTCTGGCAACTGGCGGGTGCGGGCGCCGTCGGGGCGCAGGCTCTGACCGGCCTGCCGGTGCTGGAACGGTTGCGCCGGCGCTTTGCCGGACAGGTTTCCGTCTGGCCGTTCGAGCCGCCCACCACCCCGGTCGTTCTGGCAGAGGTCTACCCCTCCCTGCTGGCCGATGCCGTCCGCCGCCACGTGGCCGCGACGGGGATGGTGCCGGATGAGGCGCAGGTCCGGCTCCTCTCCACGGCGCTGTCACGCCTCGCGCCGGGAGATATGGAACAGTTGTTCACACTCCCCCACCCCTCCCCCGAGGAGGGCTGGATTCTGGGCGCAGGCCACGCCAGTCTGTTGCTGACCGCGCTAGGCTGAGCCCTTGCGGATCAGAAACACCCGCACAGTACCGTCCTGATCCGACGCCAGCAGCGTATCGCCCGACTGGCTGCAGAAATGAGGAATGTCGATGGCCGAAGCCGGATCGGTCGCCACGACCCGCAACACCTGCCCCGGTTGCATCGCCCGCAACCGTTTGCGCGCCTTCAGCACCGGCAGCGGGCACAACAGCCCGGCCGCATCGACCTCCGCATCCCAGCCGATCGCGCTCAATCCCAGCCCATCCGTGCCAGATAGCCCTCGATCAGCGGCACGTCGCTTGGGTTGTTCAGCTCCCAGAACACCGCGCCGGGGGCCGAAACCTCCACCATGCGGATCGGGTGGCCGTGTTCCAGAAACCGCAGCTGTTCCAGCCCCTCCAGCCCTTCCAGCGGCCCCGGCTCCCAGGCCTGATAGGCCGCCAGAGCCGAGGGGCGATAGGCGTAAACGCCCACATGATGGAACACCGGCACCTTGCCGTTGACGATGCCGCGCCCGTTGGTGAAGGGAATCACCTCTTTGGAGAAATAAAGCGCCCGCCCCATACGGTCGGCGACCACCGTGGTGGCCCCGACACGCCCGGCGCGGCGGTCCATCAGCAGGTTTTCCACGGTTTCAGGATCACAGCGCAGGAACGGCGTCGCCATCGTGCACTCCGGGTCGGCACGCATGGCATCAATCAGCGCGGTCACGAAATGCGCAGGGGTCAACGGCGCATCCCCTTGCAGGTTCACCACGATATCTGCGCTGATCCCCGCAACCGCCACCGCTTCGGCCACCCGCTCGGTCCCGTTGCGGCAGGTGTCCGAGGTCATGATCACATCCGCCCCGATCCGCCGCGCCTCATCTGCGATGCGGTCGTCATCGGTGGCGACATAAATAGGGATCTGCCCGCAAGACGCCGCCCGCCCCGCCATCACCGAGCGTTCGATCAGGCTGCGCGCCACGCCTTTGGCGCCGGTCAGCGCGACCAGCGGTTTGCCGGGATAGCGCGTGCTGGCATAGCGGGCGGGAATGATGATGCAGGCGTCCATACTCACAGCTCCTTTGCCAGCCGGTCAAAGGCGCAGAGCGTGCCGATCAGCGCCTTCATATCGTGCAGATGTATCATGTTCGGCCCGTCGCTCGGCGCATTGTCGGGGTCTTCATGCGTTTCGATGAACAGCGCCGACACCCCCACCGCACAGGCCGCCCGCGCCAGCACCGGCGCAAACTGCCGCTGCCCGCCGGAACTTCCCCCCAAACCACCGGGTTGCTGCACCGAATGGGTGGCATCGAATACCACCGGCCAGCCGGTTTCCGCCATGGTCGGCAGGCCGCGGAAATCGGTGACCAGCGTGTTATAGCCAAAGGACGTTCCCCGCTCGCACAGCATGATCCGCCGGTTGCCGGTGCTTTCCACCTTGGCCGCGACGTTCTTCATATCCCAGGGCGCCAGAAACTGCCCCTTCTTGATGTTGATCGCCAGCCCCGTCTCCCCCGCCGCGAGCAACAGATCAGTCTGGCGGCACAGAAACGCCGGGATCTGCAACACATCCACCGCCTGCGCCGCAATGGCGCAGTGCCCCGGCTCATGCACATCGGTCAGCACAGGCACGCCATATTCGGCCCGGATATCGGAGAGGATGCGCAGCCCCATCTCCATCCCCAACCCCCGGTTGGTGCTCAGGGATGAGCGGTTGGCCTTGTCATAGCTGGCCTTGAAGATGAACCTGGTGCCCGTGGGCGCGCAGGCCTCCAGCAGCCCCTCGCAGATCATCCTTGCGTGGGCGACGCTTTCCAACTGGCAAGGCCCGGAGATCATCGCAATCGGTGCCGCGCCCCCGATTGCGATGTCGCCCACGGTTACGGTTTGCTGGTCCATCGTTCCCTCACATCACGCCAATGCGCAACAGATCGTGCAGATGCACGATCCCTACCGGCCGCCCGCCCTCACAGACAAACAGCGCAGAAATTTTCGATTTGTTCACAATCGCCAACGCCTCGGCCGCCAAAGTCTGCGGCGCCACGGTTTTCGGGCCTCGCGTCGCCACATCGCCCGCCACACGGTCCAGCAACCCGACGATACTGCGCCGCAGATCTCCATCGGTCACCACGCCCACCAGCAGCCCTTGCGCATCCACGACCCCGGTGACACCCAGCCCCCCCGCCGTCATCACCAGCACCACATCCTGCATCGGTGCATCCAGCGGCACCAATGGCACCTGCGCATGCATCACCTGCCGCACCGTCGTCAATTGCGCGCCCAGCTTGCCGCCAGGGTGATAGGTGCGGAACTGGTCCGCCTCGAACCGCCGCGCCTCCATCATCGCCACCGCCAGCGCATCGCCCAACCCCATCATCAGCGTGGTCGATGTGGTGGGGGCCATGCCGATCGCGCAGGCCTCCGGCAGATCGGGGATGGTCAGCCGGTAATCCGCGGCCCGCATCAGCGTGCTGCCCGCATCGCGCGACATGCCGATAAGCGGAATATCAAACCGCGCGCAATGCCCGATCAGGTCGCGCAATTCCGTGGTCTCGCCGCTGTTTGACAGCAGGATGCAGATGTCATCCGGCGTCACCATGCCCAGATCGCCGTGGCTCGCCTCGGCCGGGTGCACGAAAAGCGACGGAGTGCCGGTCGACGCCAGCGTGGCCGCGATCTTGCGCGCCACATGGCCGGATTTGCCGATCCCCGACAGCACGGCCCGGCCCTTCACCTCCAGCAAAGCCGCCACCGCCCCCGCGAAATCGCCGGGCAAGGCGCCCGCCAGCACCAGCAGCGCCTCGCCCTCCACACGCAGCACCCGCTCCGCCGAACGGCGATGCGCGTCGGGGGTCAGGGGAAGGGGGCTGATATCGGCCATACGCTCTCCATGGGTCGCATCTCTAGTGCCACGCATGCCCCCCCCTGTCCAGCCGAGGGCCCCGCCTCACCAGTGCGGTGGCCTGACATTGGCGGCGGGGGCACCGCCCGCGCCGTCTTCGCGCTCGGCCTCGCGTTCCACCAGCAACCCGACCAGCCGCGTCAGCCGGTCGATCTCCTTGCGCTGCGCAGCCATTACATCCGACAGATCATCGACCGCGCGCTGCAAATGCGCCACCCGCTCCTCGATCCCGTCAACCCGGTCCATCATCGCACCCCGTGCCGCTTGCCGCCATCCCCCCCATCCGTTACAGGATGCCCGGCAAAGATCGAAGGGCCAACAGCCATGTCCGACGCGAAAATCCGCCGCCCCCGTGCCGAAGCCCCCAAAGGGTTCCGCGATTACTTCGGGGCCGAAGTAACGCAGCGCAAAGCCATGCTGGACAGGATCGCCGAGGTGTATCACCGCTATGGCTTTGATCCTCTGGAAACCAGCGCGGTGGAAACCGTTGAATCCCTTGGAAAATTCCTGCCAGACGTGGACCGCCCGAATGAAGGCGTGTTCGCGTGGCAGGAAGATGAGGCCGACTGGCTGGCCCTGCGCTACGACCTGACAGCGCCACTTGCCCGCGTGGCCGCCCAATACCGCAACGACCTGCCCAGCCCTTACCGCCGCTACGCGATGGGCCCGGTCTGGCGCAACGAAAAGCCCGGGCCGGGCCGATTCCGCCAGTTCTATCAATGCGATGCCGATACAGTCGGGTCTGCTTCGGTTGCCGCCGACGCCGAAATCTGCGCCATGCTGGCCGATGCGCTGGAAGTCGTAGGAATCCCGCGTGGCGATTATGTGGTGAAGGTTAACAACCGCAAGGTGCTGAATGGCGTGATGGAAGTCGCGGGCCTGTCGGGCGACGACAAGCACGCCGAACGCGGCATCGTCCTGCGCGCCATAGACAAGATTGATCGCTTGGGGGCTGAGGGCGTGCGGGCGCTGTTGGGAGAGGGTCGCAAGGACGACAGTGGCGATTTTACCAAAGGCGCTGGTCTGTCGGATGAACAGGCCGATGTCGTGATGGGTTTCATTGCCGCCAAACGTGACACGGGGTCGGAAACAGTCGACCGCTTGCGAGAACTGGTCGGCACCTCCGACCTCGGTGCCGAAGGCGTCGACGAACTCGAACAAATCGCCGCCCTGCTCGCCGCGCAGGGCTACGGCCCCGACCGCATCGTGATTGACCCCGGCGTCGTCCGTGGCCTCGGCTACTACACCGGACCGGTCTATGAAGCAGAACTCACCTTCGAAATCCTTGACGAAAAGGGCCGCAAGCGCCAGTTCGGGTCCGTCGCGGGCGGGGGGCGCTATGACGACCTCGTGAAACGCTTCACCGGCCAGTCAGTCCCCGCCACCGGCGTTTCCATCGGCGTGGACCGCCTGCTCGCCGCCCTGCACGCCAAGGGCCGCATCAGCGCCGACACGGCAGGCCCCGTCGTCGTCACCGTGATGGACCGCGACCGCATGGCCGATTACATGGCCATGGTCACCGAGTTGCGAAATGCGGGCATCCGTGCCGAAACCTACCTCGGCAACCCGAAGAACTTCGGCAACCAGTTGAAATACGCCGACAAACGCCACTCCCCCATCGCCATCATCCAGGGCGGGAACGAGGCCGAAGCGGGCACCGTCATCCTCAAGGACCTGATCCTCGGCGCAAAGATCGCTCAAAGCGCCACGCTGGAGGAATGGAAAGACCGGCCCGCACAGGTGGAAATTCCCCGCGCCGAACTGGTCGCCGCCGTGCGCCGGATGCTGGATCAGCACTGATGCGCACAGGGGCCGAACGCGCAACCTCTGACCGCCTTGCCGCCTGGTTCACCGCCCAAGGTGCCACGCTGGTCGAGGCCGATATCCTTCTGCCTGCCGAAACCCTGCTCGACCTTTACGGCGAGGATATCCGCGCCCGCGCCTATATGACGCTGGACCCGGTGCAGGGCGAAATGATGCTGCGCCCCGATTTCACCGTGCCGGTGGTGCAGCAGCACATGGCCAATGGCGCAGACCCCGCCACCTATGCCTATTCCGGCCCGGTGTTCCGCAAACAGACCCACGCGGGCGACCGCCCGTCCGAATACCATCAGGCCGGGATCGAGATCTTCCGCCGCGACCAGCCCGAACACTCCGATGCCCGCGTTTTCGCGCTGATCAATCAGGTGCTGGCCGAAAACGGCCTCACCTTGCGCCCGGTCACCGGCGATATCGGCATCCTGATGGCCGCCGTGCGCGGTCTTGCCACGTCGGAGCGCCGCAAACAGGCGCTCCTGCGGCATATCTGGCGCCCGCAGCGGTTCCGCGCCTTGCTTGACCGCTTTTCGGGCCGCGCCCCCCTGCCAGACGCCCGCAAACACCTGCTCGACCATCTGACCAAAGGCACCCCCGCCGATCTGATCGCGCAAGCGGGCACCTTCACCGGGTTGCGCTCCGAGGCAGAAATCGCCGCCCGCGTAGAAGCCCTGACCGAAGACGCGCAAACCCCGCCTCTCCACGCCCCCGAGGCGGCGCTGCTCTATGACCTGCTCTCCTTGCAGGCCCCCTCACGCGCCGCCCTCCAGCACCTGCGCGGCATCGCGCCCATGCTGTCCGCCATCACCCCGGCGGTGGACCGTTTTGACAACCGTCTTGATGCGCTGGCAGCACAAGGTATAGACACCGCAACCCTGCCGTTCGAGGCCAGCCATGGCCGCACCAGCCTGGAATATTACGATGGTTTCGTCTTCAGCTTCCACGCAGCAGACCCCGCCCTGCCCCCGGTTTCCAGCGGCGGGCGTTATGATGCGCTGACCGCCGTTCTGGGTCAGGGCAAATCCATCCCCGCCGTCGGCGGCGTGATCCGCGCCGGGCTGATGGCCCGGTTGATGGAGGACCAGTCATGATCAAGATCGGCGTGCCGTCAAAAGGGCGGCTGATGGAGAAAACCTTTGACTGGTTCGGCGCGCGCGGTGTCACCCTGCGCCTTGCTGGGGCGGAGCGTGAATATTCAGGCGCCGTCGATGGCATCGAGGGCGTGGAGCTGGTGCTGCTCTCGGCGGGCGAGATCCCGCGCGAACTGGCTGCTGGCCGCATCCACCTTGGCGTCACCGGCTCTGACCTTGTGCGCGAAAAGCTGGCCGACTGGCCGAGCCAGGTGGCCGAGCTGGCCCCGCTTGGTTTTGGCCATGCCGACCTGATCATCGCGGTGCCGGTGGCATGGATCGACGTTGACACGCTCGATGATCTGGATGCCGCCGCCGCCGCCTTCCGCCGCACCCACGGGTTCCGCCTGCGCATCGCCACCAAATACCACCGTCTGGTGCGCGAATTCCTGACAACGCATGGCGTTGCCGATTACCAGCTGGTGGACAGCCAAGGCGCCACCGAAGGCACGGTCAAGAACCTGACCGCCGAGGCAGTGGCCGATATCACCACCTCGGGCGAGACATTGCGCGCCAATCACCTGAAAATCCTGTCCGATGCCCTGATCCATTCCAGTCAGGCGATGCTGTTCCTCTCCCATCGCGCGGAATGGACAGCCGACAGCCACGCGACCCTTGCCGCATTGGCAGAAAAGCTGAACGTGACAGTGCCGAAAACCTGACCTTGGCGGGCCTTTGAAAACGCTCCGCTTTGCGGTAACGTCCGGGCGAGCCAAGGAGGTTCAGATGACCATCGCCCGCGCCCTGCTGTGCCTGTCCGTATTGTCGCCGCTGCCTGCGCTTGCGCAAGACCTCGCCTCCGGCGAGGCGATCCGCGCGGCGATTGTCGGCAATACCGTGCAGGGCGCGATGGTCGCCTCGGGCGGGTTCACCGAATATTACGCCCCCGATGGCGCGATCCGTGGCCCCGACTACTCCGGCCAGTGGTCGATCAGCGACAACCGGATGTGCTTTGGCTATGACGGCAACCCACCCGGTTGCTGGGCCGTCCGGGTGAATGGCCGCAGCCTCGTCTGGGTCGGTTCGGCCGGGGATGAGGGCACCGGGACGATCCTGCCCGGCAATCCCAACAATTACTAAAGCCGCACCGCCAGCCGCGCGCCCTGATCAATCGCGCGCTTGGCATCCAACTCCGCCGCCACATCTGCCCCGCCGATGATGTGCGGCGTGATCCCCGCCGCGACCAAGGCATCCGCCAGCCTGCGCTCGGGCACCTGCCCGGCGCAGAGGATCACATCGTCCACCGGCAGCACCTGTTCCACCCCGTCACGCTCGATTACCAATCCCTCCTCGGTGATCGCCGTGTAGCTCACGCCGCCCATCATCTTCACGCCCTTTGCTGCCAGAGCCGCCCGGTGAATCCAGCCGGTGGTCTTGCCCAGACCCCGCCCCGGCTTCTCCGCCTTGCGCTGCAACAGCCAGACCTCGCGCGCGGGGGCCTCCGGTTCCGGCGCAGCCAGGCCGCCTGCCACTTCCGCAGGGTCACCCACCCCCCATTCCCGCCGCCACAAGGCGAAATCCTCGGTGGGGCTTGTCCCCGAATGTACCAGAAATTCCGCCACGTCAAAGCCGATGCCCCCGGCCCCGATCACCGCAACACGGCGGCCCACCTCTGCCCCGCGCAGGGTCTCCAGATAGGAAAGCGCCCGCTCTTGCCCCGGAATACCCGGATCGCGCGGGGCCACGCCGGTGGCGATCACCACCTCGTCAAACCCGGTCACCGCCGCCAGCACCGCCTCTCCGCCCAGACGCACCTCCACCGAAGACCGCTCCAGCATGGTGGCAAACCACGCGATCAGCCCGCGAAACTCCTCTTTGCCTGGCACCGAGGCCGCCAGATGCAGCTGCCCGCCCACGCGATCGGCGCGGTCAAACAGCACCACCTGATGCCCGCGCTCCGCCGCCACCAGCGCCGCCATCATCCCGGCTGGCCCAGCCCCCACCACCGCAATCCGTTTGGGCTGATCCGCAGGCGCATAGACCAGTTCCGTCTCATGACAGGCGCGCGGGTTCACAAGACAGGTGGTCAGCTTGCCGCTGAACGTATGGTCAAGGCAGGCCTGATTGCAGGCAATGCAGGGCGCAATCTCTGCCGCCCGTCCCGCCGCCGCCTTGGCGACGAAATCGGCATCCGCAAGGAAAGGCCGCGCCATCGACACCATATCGGCCTGCCCCGCCGCCAGCACCGCGTCGCCAACTTCCGGCGTGTTGATCCGGTTCGAGGTGATGACCGGAATCCCCACCTCTGGCCGAAGCCGTGCGGTCAGCCAGGTGAACGCGGCCCGGGGCACCGAAGTGGCAATCGTCGGAACCCGCGCCTCGTGCCAGCCGATGCCGGTGTTCAGCATCGTGGCCCCCGCAGCCTCAATCCGCTTCGCCAGCAACACAACCTCATCCCAGGTCGAACCATCGGGGATCAGGTCGATCAGGCTGATCCGGTAGATCAGGATGAAATCGGGCCCCACCGCCGCGCGCACCCGCCGGACCACCTCCACCGGCAGGCGCATGCGGTTTTCATAACTGCCGCCCCAGTCGTCCTCGCGCCGGTTGGTGTGGCGCACCAGAAACTGGTTGAGGAAATACCCCTCCGAGCCCATCACCTCCACCCCGTCATAGCCCGCCTCCCGCGCCCGCACCGCAGCGGTCACAATATCGGCGATCTGCGCCTCGATCCCCGCTGCGTCCAGTTCATGCGGCACGAACGGCGAAATCGGCGATTTGATCGCAGATGGCGCCACACAGCCCTTGCCGTATGCATAGCGCCCGGCATGCAGGATCTGCATGGCGATCAGCCCGCCCGCCCCGTGCACCGCATCGGTGACAAGGCGGTGGTTGGCTATATCCGTATCGGTGAACAGCCCCGCCGCACCCGGATAAACCCCACCCTCGCGGTTCGGGGCCATCCCGCCGGTCACGATCAACCCGACCCCGCCCGCCGCCCGCGCCGCGTAGAACGCCGCCACCCGGCCCCAGTCGCCAAGCTCCTCCAGCCCGGTGTGCATAGACCCCATCAGCACACGGTTGCGCAGACGGATATGGCCCAGATCCAGCGGGGCGAGCAAATGGGGATAGGCTGTCATGATGTCCTCCGGCAATCTCGGCGCAGAATGGGCGGCGGTGGCGGGCTTGTCACCCGCAACGCCGCGTCACATGTCCGCCGACTGCGCGCACGCACACGGCCGCACGCAAGCGCGTCAGCCGCCGGTCAGGCTGTTCAGCGCCCCGGTGGCCCGCTGCATCAGCGCATCCACCGACAGCCGCAGGGAATCCACCGTCGCCACATAAGACGTCATCGCATCAGCCGCGCCCGGAATCTGGGCCGAGATCTGCGGGGCCATCACATAGACCGCCACCGCCACCAGCGCGAGGATCAGCACCAGCGCAAAGCCCGACCGGAAGCCCGAACCTGATGCGCCGGGCTTTGCCACCGCAGACTCCACCAGACTGGCCGCCATATCATTCGGCCGCAGGCTGGAGTTGATTTCCTCGATATCGGGCAACAGATCACGCCGCGCCGCTGCGCGCGGCGGCACCCCCGGCTCGCCCTTCATCGTCGCGATCCGCTTGTCGGTCTCCGACCGCGCCGCGGCCGATGAGGCCGCAGCAGCGGCAGCCGACCCCACCACCGGCGACACCGGCGGCGGCAGGCCAAGGTCGCCCTGCATCTCGATCCCGACAGCCTCGGCCTTGCGGGCGGCCATCTCGCGCTCGGCCTCTTCGCGCAGGATAGCCAGCACGTTGTTGTCCAATGACCGCTGCACCGGCACAGGCCCGGCGGGCGGCGGGGCCATCGCCTCGTCGTCCTCGTCATCCTCATCGGTCTGGGCTACGGCGGCGGGCACTTCGGCCACCGCCTCCGGCTCGGGTTCACGGTACAGATCGTCGTTCGGGTCTTCGGCCAGACCCTCGCGCAGCTGGAACCAGGCATGCCCGCAATTGGAACATTGCACGTCGCGCCCGGCTTCCGGGATAGCGCCGTCATCGACTTCATACTGGGCGTCGCAATTCGGACAGATCAGGCGCATGGGGCATACCCTTTCCCGGTTCTCCCGGATTTTAACCGGACACTAGCAACGATATACCCCAAGGCCAAGAGTTTGTGGGTGTTTTCGCAGCAACAGCCTGTCGGCCGTGATTGTATCCGCCAGCGCTTTGCGCAATTCTGCCACAGTGCCAGAGCCGGCCAAAGGGGACGGATGAGTGATCGCGTTCGAGAATGTGGGTTTCAACTACGGTGGGGGCGAGCTGCTTTCCGATGTCACCCTGCGCCTTGCGCCGGGTTCTTTCCATTTTCTGACCGGGCCATCGGGGGCGGGCAAGTCCACCTTCCTCAAACTCGCCTTCGCCGAGTTGCGCCCCACGGCGGGCCGGGTGTCGATCTTTGACCGTGACGCGCGGGCGATGTCGCGTGATGATGTCGCGCTGAGCCGCAGGCGCATCGGTGTCGTGCATCAGGATTGCCAGTTTCTCGATCACCTGCCACTGGCCACCAATGTCACCCTGCCCCTGACCGTCGCCAACCGCGCGGGCGATGCGCAGGATCTGACCGCGCTGCTGGATTGGGTCGGCCTTGGCAAACTGGCCGACGCCCTGCCGCCCTCGCTTTCGGGGGGGGAGCGCCAGCGCGCCGCCCTAGCCCGCGCCATCATCATGTCGCCCGATGTGATCCTTGCCGATGAACCGACCGGCAACCTTGATTGGGAGATGTCGCTGCGCCTGCTGACCCTGCTGGTCGAACTCAGCCGGATGGGAAAGACGATCCTTGTGGCCACCCATGACATGAACCTGATTCGGCAGGCCAAATCACAGCTTGCCGCAAGGGTGCTGCGCATCCAGAACCGCCGGGTGCAGCTTGCGGGGGCCGATCTGTGAAATTCACCCTTCCTGTCCTGCTCGCGCCCGACCGCCAGGCCGATCGTGTGGTGCCACCCTCGGGCTTCACCGCCCAGCTCACCCTGTTCACCGCCGGGGCCATGGCCTTTCTTGCGGTCTTCGCCCTTGCCTTGTCGCTCGCTTCCGGCAGACTGGCCGACCGCTGGGCCTCTGCCCTTGCGGGCACCGCCACCATCCGCATTTCCGCCCCGCCGGAGCAGCTCGATACCCAGGTCGCCGCCGTCCTCGCCCTGCTGTCCACCACCCCCGGCATCGCTTCCGCCCGCGCACTCGACACCGCCGAGCAACGCGCCCTGCTGGAGCCGTGGTTCGGCCCCGACCTGCCGGTCGATGCCCTGCCGCTGCCGCGCCTGATCGAGCTGACCGAGGGCTCGCCCGGCTATGACGGTCAGGGCCTGCGCCTGCGACTCGCCGCCGAGGCGCCGGGGGCGGTGCTTGATGATCACACCCGATGGCGCCGCCCGATGGCGCAAGCGGCGGAGCGTCTGCGCCTGCTGGGTGCGCTGTCGCTGATCCTGATCGCGGGGTCGACCGCCGCAATGATCACGCTGGCTGCCAATGCCGCCCTTTCCGCCAACCTGCCGGTCATCCGCGTGCTGCGGCTGGTGGGCGCAAAGGATGCCTATATCGTCCGCGCCTTTGTCCGCCGCTTCACCCTGCGCGCCCTGACCGGGGCCGCCATCGGCACCGTGATCGCGATGATCGGCGTGGCGCTTCTGCCCCGCGCCGATGAGGCCGGGGCGTTTCTCACCGGCCTTGGCTTCCAGGGCCTTGGCTGGTTCCTGCCGCTGCTCTTGCCCCCACTCACTGCGATGGTGGCCTTTGCCGCCACCCGCACCGCCGCCTTCCGCACCCTGAAAGGGCTGACCTGATGCCTGCCATCCGCTGGATCCTGTCGTTTTTGTTCAACATCCAGATGTATCTGGCCATGGCCGTGCTCGCCGTGGTCTTCGCCCCCTGGGCGCTGTTCTCGCGCAACGGGGCCTTCGCCGCCTGCCACAGCTATTGCCGCTGGGTCATCTTCACCGCCCGTATCATGCTGGGGCTAAAGGTCGAGATACGCGGCACGCCCCCCAGCGATGAGGTGGTGGTCGCCGCCAAGCACCAAAGCTTTTTCGACATTCTGGTGATCTTCAACGCCATCCCGCGCGGCAAGTTCATCATGAAGCGCGAGCTGATCTATGCCCCCTTCCTCGGCCAGTATGCCAAGCGCATCGGCTGTGTGTTTGTCGATCGCGGCAAACGCGGGGCCGCGATTGCAAAGATGAAAGCCGATGTCGCCCGCTCCGCCGCCGACCCCGGCCAGTTGGTGATCTACCCGCAGGGCACCCGGGTCGCGCCGGGGGTGGACAAGCCCTACAAGGTCGGCTCCGGCCTGCTCTACGAGCAACTCGGCCAGCCCTGCGTGCCCGTCGCCACCAATATCGGCGTGTTCTGGCCAAAGCGCGGCATCCTGCGCAAGCCCGGCACCTGTGTTGTGCATTTCCTGCCCCGGATTGAACCCGGCCTGCCGGTGGGGCAGTTCATGAAACGGCTGGAGCACGACATCGAAACCACTTCCAACGCCCTGCTGGACGAGGCCGGGTTCCGCAAGGATACCGCATGACCCCGATCACCGATCTTGACCACCTCCACGCGCTCTATGGCACCCCGGTCGATGGTGCCATGCGCAAGGTCACGCCCCTGCTGACCGCCGCCTACCGCACATGGATCGAGCGTTCGCGGTTCTGCGTGCTCACCACCGTCGGGCCAGAGGGCACCGATGGCAGCCCGCGCGGTGATGATGGCCCGGTGGTCACCGTGCTGGATAACCGCAGCCTCGCCCTGCCCGACTGGCGCGGGAATGAGCGGATCGACAGCCTGCGCAACATCGTCCGTGATGGCCGCGTCAGCCTGATATTTCTGGTCGCGGGCAGCACCAATGCCATGCGCGTCAACGGCACCGCCATTGTTACCGCCGACCCTGCCCTCTGCGCCCGCTTCGGGCGGGATGGCAAACAGCCCCGCACGGTGATCGTGGTGACGATATCCGAGGTCTATCCCCAATGCGCCCGCGCCCTGATCCGCGCAGGCCTGTGGTCCTCGGGCGACCAGTCGGCAGGCCTGCCCAGCGTGGGCGAGATGATGCGCGAGATCACCGAAGGAGCATTTGACGGCGCAGCTTATGATGCCGCATGGCCCGCCCGCGCCGCCGCGACCATGTGGTAGGCCTCAGCCCAGCAAGCAGTCGCTGACCCGGAAATCCAGCGCCAGCCGCGCCTGCGGCCCGTAGTCCATCCCGGCGACATCAATGAACAAAGCCCCACCCTCGGTGCGGATATGGGCGGGTGTCACCGGCATCGTCGTGAAATCCGCGTCAATCGCAAAGCCGTCAAACAGCGCGCACTCCACCTCGAACCGCAGCACGTAGCCGTTGAACGGCGCATCCCAGAATATGCCGCGCGCCGTCCCATAGCTGAACTCGATCCGGGTCGCCGAGATGTCCACCTCGACCGGCACCACGTCAAACCCGTTCACCGCACCCTCGGGCAGCAGTTCGAACTCCACCAGCCCGCCCACCGTCACCGTTCTTCCCCGCGTGGCGAAGAACGGGGTCACATCATCATTCCAGATCTCGCTGTTCAGGGTGACAATGCGCCCCTCCAGACTGCCCCCGGCAAGCGCCGGATGCAGCGACAGGATCAGACACAGCGGGGCCGCAAACCATTTCATGCCGCCATCCTGCCCAAAACCCCACCCGCCGCCAAATGACATTTTGCCAACACGGGCGGGGCGGTCAGGCCAGTTTCAGCGCAATGATCCCGCCCAGAATCAGCAGGATGCCCAGCACCCGCACCAGATTGACCGGCTCGCCGAACAATATCACCGCCAGAATCGCCGTGCCCAAAGTGCCAATGCCGACCCAGACCGCATAGGCCGTTCCCACCGGCAGATCCTTCATCGCCAGCGACAACAGCCAGAAACTGGCCAGCGCGCCGATGATGGTCAGACCCGTCGGGATGGGCCGCGTAAACCCGTTGGAGTATTTCAGCCCGATCGCCCAGCCGGTTTCCAGCAACCCGGCCAGCAACACCAGAATCCACGGGCTCAAGCTGCCAGTCCCTTCGACCCCATCTCGATGAACTTGTTGCGGCGATCCTTGATCAGCGCCTCGGGCTTCTTGCCCGACAGCTCTTTCAGCATCGCCTCGATGCCCTTGCCCACCGCATCAATCGTCTCGCGTCGTGCGCGTTGCGCGCCGCCCAGCGGCTCCTTGATGATCCGGTCGATCACGCCCAGCTTCTGCAGATCCTGCGCCGTCAGCCGCAAAGCCTCGGCGGCCTCGCGCATCTTTTCCGCATCCTTCCACAGGATGCTGGCACAGCCCTCGGGTGAGATCACCGAGTAAACCGAATGTTCCAGCATCGCGACCCGGTTCGCGGTGGCAAAGGCCACCGCCCCGCCAGACCCGCCTTCACCGATCACCACCGAGATCAGCGGCACCCCGA
Organism: Paracoccaceae bacterium; assembly: GCA_046296515.1. Taxonomy (GTDB): domain Bacteria; phylum Pseudomonadota; class Alphaproteobacteria; order Rhodobacterales; family Rhodobacteraceae; genus Pseudotabrizicola. The sequence goes on from JBKBKR010000002.1 coordinate 215,069, forward strand.
TTTCCAGACATTTCTGCGTGCTGCGCGCAATCGCCTCGGCCTGCCCACGCTCTTCCGCGCCCTTGCCGGGGTAGGCTCCGGGGGTATCCACCAGCGTGATCACCGGCAGGCGGAAGCGGTCGGCCATATCCATCAGCCGGATCGCCTTGCGATAGCCCTCGGGCCGCGCCATGCCGAAATTGCGCTCGATCCGGGATTTGGTGTCATTGCCCTTTTCATGCCCGATCAGCATCACCGGCTGGTCGTTGAACCGCGCCAGACCACCCATCACCGCGTGATCATCGGCAAAATTCCGGTCGCCCGCCAGCGGGGTATACTCGCTGAACAGCGCCTCGATGTAATCCTTGCAATGCGGCCGCTCTGGATGCCGCGCCACCAGACATTTGCGCCATGGCGTCAGATCGCGATACAGATCGCGCAGCATCGCCTCGGCTTTCCTGTCAAGCGCCTCGGCCTCCTTGGCAATATCCATCTCGGGGTTGCTGCGCCCCATTGCCCGCAACTCTTCGGCTTTGCCTTCGATCTCGGCGAGGGGTTTTTCGAACTCTAGGTAATTCATCGGCCACTCCGTGAAGGACAGGGCACTATATGCCTCTGCCCGCCCGGCAATGCAACTGTGGCCCCACAAAAGCCGATCACTCTGCGGAGAAGGCCGGCCAGAAACAGCAGCGCCCCGAACCGCTGGTTCGGGGCGTGCATCCTCCCCTTTATGCTGCGCGGGGGCCTCCTCTCCCCTGATGCGCAGCCCGGGTATTCTTTCCAAAATGCCAGTATTTCAGGCGTTGGTCATGAACCATTGACCATTGTGTGGCATCTTGTCAACGATTCCGATCTGGCGCTGCGTCAACCAGCAATCATTTCCGCCTGACGCACGACCACCTCGGCCTGCTTGATGCTGGCAATGTCCACCAACCGGCCCTTGTAGACCGTGGCGCCCTCGCCCCGCGCCTTGGCCGCCTCCATCGCGGCCAGAATCTCGCGCGCCTCGGTCACCGCCGCCTCGGACGGGGTAAACACCTCATTGGCCAGTGCCACCTGCTTGGGGTGGATCGCCCATTTGCCGACCATGCCCAGCGTGGCCGAGCGCCACGCCTGCGCGCGGAACCCTTCATCGTCGGAAAAATCACCAAACGGCCCGTCCACCGGCAAAATCCCATGCGTCCGGCAGGCCGCCACAATCGCCGCCTGCGCCCAGTGCCAGGGGTCCGACCAATGTTTCACCCCCTCGCGCAGCATGTAATAATTCTCCTGCGTCCCGCCGATCCCGGTGGTCTGCATCCCCATGCTGGCCGCAAAATCAGCCGCGCCAAGGCTCATCGCCTGCAAGCGCGGGCTGCTGGCCGCAATCTCCTCGACATGCGCAATTCCGGCGGCACTCTCGATGATCACCTCAAAGCTGATCGGCTTTACGCGCCCCTTCGCGCGCTCCACCGCCGTCACCAGCGCATCTACAGCATAAACATCCGCCGCACAGCCAACCTTGGGAATCATGATCTGGTCCAGCCGCTCGCCCGCCTGCTCCAGCAGATCGACCACATCGCGATACCAGAACGGTGTATCCAGCCCGTTGATCCGCACCGACAGGGTTTTCGTGCCCCAGTCCACCGTGTTGATCGCCTCGATGATATTCGCGCGGGCCTGATCCTTGTCACCGGGGGCCACCGAGTCTTCCAGATCCAGATTTATCACATCCGCCGCCGACGCCGCCATCTTTGCAAACAAGGCCGGGCGCGATCCGGGGCCGAACAGTTGGCAACGGTTCGGGCGGGCAGGAGGGGTGGGTTGGATGCGAAAGCTCATCAGATGCCTCGGTAAGTTAATTTCACGACTCTGCACCGCAGCGATAGATTATTGCGCGACCGCCTGCAATCCCCTGTTTGCAGATGCAGCATCCAGATCCTGGCTTGCACCGACCACCCCCACAAGCGATGAAAGCCGAAAGGCTTGAAGAGCGCCCCATGATCACCGTCACCGCCGATACCTTCCCCCTCGCCCGCACCTTCACCATCTCGCGCGGGTCCAAAACCACCGCGCAAGTGGTCACCGCCACCATCGCCCGCGATGGCTATCAGGGCCGGGGCGAGGCTGTGCCCTATGCCCGCTATGGTGAAACCGTGGCGGAGGTCATGGCGCAGATCGCCGCCGCGCCGCCATGGATCACCCGCGAAACCCTTTCCCGTGACATGCCCCCCGGTGCCGCCCGCAACGCGCTCGATTGCGCGCTCTGGGATCTGGAGGCGAAAGCGGCCGGCAAACGGGTGTGGGATCTGCTCAACCTTCCCGCCCCGCGCGCCGTTGTCACCGCCTATACCCTGTCGCTCGACACCCCCGAGGCGATGCGTGCGCAGGCGGCGCAAAACGCGCACCGCCCGCTGCTGAAAATCAAGCTCGGCACCGAGGGTGACATGCCCCGGCTCGAAGCCGTACGCGCAGGCGCGCCGAAAGCCACCCTGATCATCGACGCCAACGAAGGCTGGACGCCGGAAATCTATGCCGACCTCGCCCCCCGCCTCGTCGCCCTCGGGGTCGCGCTGGTCGAACAACCCCTCCCTGCCGGGGCCGATGGCATGCTGGCCGAAATTGCCCGCCCCCTGCCGGTCTGCGCCGACGAATCCTGCCATGATCGCAGCAGCCTGCCGGCCCTGCTGGGCAAATACGATGTCATCAACATCAAACTCGACAAGACCGGCGGCCTGACCGAAGCCCTTGCGCTGAAAGCACAGGCGCAACAGATGGGCTTTGGCATCATGCTGGGCTGCATGGTCGGCAGCAGCCTTGCCATGGCCCCCGCCACGATCCTCGCGCAAGGCGCTGCCTTCACAGACCTTGACGGACCGCTCCTGCTGGCCCAAGACCGCGACAACCCGCTGTTGTTCGATGAGCACGGCATCCACCCGCCGCATCCGGCCCTTTGGGGATAGCACCATGACCCGCACCGTCTATGTCAACGGCCAGTACCTGCCCGAAGATCAGGCCACCGTCTCCATCTTCGATCGCGGCTTCCTGATGGCCGATGGCGTCTATGAGGTCACCTCCGTCCTCGATGGCAAGCTGATCGACTTTGACGGCCATATCAAACGCCTTCACCGCTCACTCACCGAACTCGACATGGCCGCCCCCTGCTCCGATGAAGACCTGATCGCCATGCACCGCGAACTGGTGCGGCTCAACAACATCGACCAGGGCATGATCTATCTGCAGGTCACGCGCGGCAATCCCGGTGACCGCAGCTTTGTGTTCCCGCCCGCCGACCTGCCCCCCACCATCGTGGCCTTCACGCAGGATATCCCCAACCTCGCCGACGCCCCCGCCGCGAAGACCGGCTTCCGTGTGATCTCGATCCCCGATCTGCGCTGGGACCGGCGCGATATCAAGACCGTGCAACTGCTCTACCCCTCCATGGGCAAGATGGCCGCCAAAAAGGCCGGGGTCGATGACAGCTGGTTTGTCGAAGACGGGGCCGTGACCGAAGGCACCTCGAACAACGCCTATATCGTCAAGGGCAACCGCATCATCACCCGCCAGTTGTCCACCGACATCCTGCACGGCATCACCCGCGTGGCCGTGCTGCGCTTCGCCGCCGAGGCGCAGTTCGAGGTGGAAGAACGCCCCTTCACGATTGAAGAGGCGCAAAACGCGGATGAGGCCTTCTCCACCGCCGCCAGCATCTTCGTCATGCCCGTCGTGGAAATCGACGGCAAACCCGTCGGCACCGGCAAACCCGGCCCCGTCGCCCAGCGCCTGCGCGAGCTGTATCTGGACGAGATGCGCAAAGCCGCGATCTGACGCCAAGGCTGGCCCCAAAAGGGCCAGCCGCTTGCCCAAAAAGGGCCAGCTTTCACTCCGCCTTGCCGACGTTCTTTGCAAAAGCCTCAGCAAAGGCCGCCTGCTTGCCGTCATCCGCAGGGGTCTGATGCCTGGCCACCCAATCCTCATAGGGCATGCCATAGACAATCCCGCGCGCGGCGGCCTTGTCCATCCCGATGCCCCGCGCGTTCGCCGCTTCCTGATACCAGCGGCTCAGGCAATTCCTACAGAACCCGGCCATGGTCATCAGGTCGATGTTCTGCACATCGGGCCGCTTTTCATTCAGATGGTGCATCAGCGCGCGGAACGCCGCCGCCTCAAGTTCCGTCCGGGTCTGCTCGTCCTGTGTCATGGCCGTCCTCCTGCCCCGTCAGCATGTCGCATCCGGGCCCCGGCATCAAGGCAGCGCCCGCAACCCGCCCTCAGTCCCAGGACAGCGACAACCAGCGCGACGGGTTTTCGGAAAGCTCTGCCGCCGTCTGGCCGGTCAGGTGCACGACGGGTTCGCCGTTGACCAGCAGCACGCTGTCATCCGGCCCGTCGGCGCGGATAAGGATCACCGCGGTTTCGGGATTCGTCAGCCACAGCGTCAGCGACTCGCTGCTGTGATCGAAATCGGTGATGGTCGATGTGGCCTCACCCGTGCGGAACGCAATCGCGAACTCATCAATGCCCGTGCCGCCGGTCAGCGTGTCGCCATTGTCGCCCACCAACACGTCACGCCCCATGCCACCTTCCAGCACATCGGGGCCACGGTCAGCGATATCACCCGACATCACCCCGTTTCCGATCCGGTTCAGCCCAGTTTCGGAAATCTGACCGCCGGTGCTGGCGGTCGCAACCGACCGCACCAGATCAGAAGTTTCGGCAAGCTGTCCCGCGATCCGGTCATATTCCAGCCCGATCAACGTATCATTCCCGGCTCCGCCCAGCAGCGTATCGGACCCGCTGGACCCGATCAGCAGGTCATTGCCCTCCGCCCCGATCAGCCGGTCGTCGCCCGCCCCGCCGATCAGAATGTCATTGCCCCGGCCACCATCCAGCACATCATGGCCAGCGCCGCCAAGCAACACATCGCGCGCATCGCCGCCGCTCAGCCGGTCGTTGCCGAATTCACCGACCAGAATATCATTGCCCGCCAGACCTGCGATGGTATCCGCGCCATTGCCGCCCAGCAGGATATCGTTCCATTCCGTCCCGGTCATCTCATCCGGCCCCGCCGTTCCGGCCTCGATCGCGCCCCGCTCTGCGGGAGGATCGCTGTCATCGTCGTCATCGCCCCCGCCCCCGCCAAAAACCAGACCGCCGACAAGCAAAAGGGGAAGCAAAAGCAACAGTTCCACGGTCATCTCCGGTCGCGAAGGGTTTGGGTTCAATAAAATCGGCATCAGTTACAATCTGCGCCGACGGAAGATCAAGTGATTTGAAAGAAAGAATAAAAAGGTAAATCAATGCTGCGGATGGGATCGGGATTGTTGCCGATTCTGCCGCAATGGCCGGGCGCTCAGGCCTGAACCACCGCCAGCGCCGCCGTCAGAATCGGGGCCAGCCGCCTTGCCCAATCAACCTGTGCGGCCTCGGTCGCAATCAGATCGTTGCGCAACTCGATCAGCGTATTGTGCCGCCCGGCTTTCAGCGCATGGCGGTCGATCGCGTCGCCGGGCAGATGGCCGGAATAGGGTTCGTTATCCCCCACACACCACTCGGGCACCGCCTGCAGCCCGGCGATCACCGCCCGCGACAGGCGCTCGTCCTCGTGGCTGTGCAGCACGCCGATATGCCAGGGCCTGAGGGCGCGGCCCTTCAGGGCTGGCGTAAAGGAATGGATCGCCAGTATGGCCCGGTTCCCGGCGATTGCGGCATAGGCCGCGTGATAGGGGCGATAAAGCCGCTGCAACCGCTCCTCCACCTCGGTCGGACCCACATGGCGGTTGGCCGGAATGATGGTGCCGTCATACAGCTTCATCACCAGCGTCGGGTCATCCTCGCCCCGGTTCGGATCGATCACCAGACGGCTGAAATCCGAACAGATCACCGGGCTGTCCAGCGCCTCGCCCAAGCCAATCGCCAAACCGCGTGCGCCGACGTCATAGGCAATGTGCCGCGCCATATCCCCCGCTGCCATGCCCAAGGTGCCGCCCAACCACGCTGGCACCCGGTTTGTGGCGTGATCACAGGTCACCAGCCAGGGGCCGGGCCGCTCGGCTCCCACCACCTCATAGGCTTCATGCCTGCTTTCCGGGCGCATTTCCGTCATGTTTTCTTTACCCTGCCGTGCTTTTAAGCCTTTAGGCCATTTAGCGCTAACGCGCCAGTTGCCCCGCGCGTCCGATTGCTCTATTCCCACCCGTGGCCCACCACGAAGTGATAACAGAAGAAGGAAAAAGGCATGAGACGCCTTCGGAATGTTAAGATCGTGGCCACTCTGGGCCCCGCATCCAATGATTATGAAATGATCCGCGCCTTGTTCGAGGCCGGGGCAGATGTGTTCCGGCTTAACATGAGCCATGGCACGCATGACGATATCCGCGCGCGCCACGCCATCATCCGGCAGGTCGAATCCGATACCGGACGGCCCATCGCCATTCTGGCCGACCTTCAGGGGCCGAAGCTGCGTGTCGGCACCTTTGAGGCCGAGTCCTACGATCTGGCCGATGGCGACAAGTTCCGCCTCGATCTGGACGCCGCACCGGGCGACGCAACCCGCGTGCAACTTCCGCACCCCGAGATTTTTGCGGCGCTGGAACCCGGCTCGTCGCTCTTGGTCAATGACGGCAAGATCCGCCTGATCGTTGATGATTGCGGCAAGGATTACGCCAATTGCACCGTCACCGTCGGCGGCGCGATCTCCAACCGCAAGGGCGTGAACGTGCCCGATGTGGTGCTGCCGCTGGCGGCGCTGTCGGCCAAGGACCTCAAGGATCTGGAATTCGCCTGCGAGCTCGGCGTGGACTGGCTCGCACTGTCCTTCGTGCAACGCCCCGAAGACGTGATCGAGGCCAAGGCGCTGGCCAAAGGCCGCGCCGCGATCCTGTCCAAGATCGAGAAACCCGCCGCAGTCAAAGCCTATGACGCCATTCTTGCGGTGTCCGATGGCATCATGGTCGCCCGTGGCGACCTTGGCGTGGAACTGCCGGTCTATTCGGTGCCGCCGATCCAGAAACGTCTGGTCCGCAAGGCCCGCGCCGCCGCCAAGCCGGTGATCGTCGCCACCCAGATGCTGGAATCGATGATCGAATCACCGATGCCCACAAGGGCCGAGGTTTCCGACGTCGCCACCGCCATCTACGAAGGTGCCGATGCCGTCATGCTGTCCGCTGAATCCGCCGCCGGGAAATTCCCGATCGAGGCGGTGGCGACCATGAACAACGTCGCCATCTCGGTTGAAAGCGACCCGACCTACCGTGAAGTGATCGAGGCCAGCCGCACGGTGGTGCGCTCGTCCGTGGCCGATGGCATCGTCGCCGCCGCGCGCGAAATCGCGGAATCGACCGATATCAAGGCCATTGCAGTATTCTCGCAATCGGGCACCACGGTCAGCCTTGTGGCCCGCGAACGCCCCCGCGTCCCGATCATCGCGCTGACGCCGCTCATGGACACCGCCCGCCGACTCTGCCTGACCTGGGGCGCGCATTGCGTGATCACCGAAGAACAGGACCGCTTCAAGGGTGCCGTCATCTCGGCGGTCCGCGCTGCACGCCAGCATGGCTTCGCGACCGAGACCGATCAGATCGTGCTCACCGCCGGGGTTCCGTTCAACGTGCGCGGCACCACCAATATCCTGCGCGTGGCGCCTTGCGATGAACGGTTGATTTACAAGGCCGATCCTGAATAATCCCCCCATGGGGTATTCCGGGGGCGACGATGGACTCTGATCTGATGTTCGTCATGGGGGCCGTGCTTCTGGCCCTCTCCGTCCCCTCAATCTTTTCAGCCCTTGCTGACAGCCGCCCCCCCCGGGCGGCTGCCATCATTGTGCTGGTCGGCGGCACGCTCGTGATCATCGCGCTCAGCCAGAAACCCGGCGGCGTCGCCCTTGCCGACATTCCCACCATCTTTTTCCGCGTCATCGGCCGCTTCGTGAACTGACTCTTTTGCCTTGCGTCCAAGGCAGCCTCCCCCTATAGGGACCGTTCTGGAAAGCCTGCGGGGCCGGCCAACTTAGGCATGCCGAGTCGCGCATATGACGATTGGAGATCGAAATGCCCAAGATGAAGACCAAATCCGCTGCGAAGAAGCGCTTCAGCTTCACCGCGTCCGGTCGGGCCAAAGCCGGCGTTGCCGGCAAGCGCCACGGCATGATCAAGCGTTCGACCAAGTTCATCCGCGATGCTTCCGGCACGATGTTGTTGTCCCCTGCGGACACCAAGATCGTCAAGAAGTACATGCCCTACGACCGCTGAGGAGAGACACCCATGTCCCGCGTTAAATCTGGTGTCGTCACCCACGCACGTCACCGCAAGGTCATCAAGAAAGCCGCCGGCTATTACGCCGCCCGCTCGACCAACTTCCGCACCGCCACGCAGGCCGTCGACAAGGCCCAGCAGTATGCGACCCGTGACCGCAAGGTTCGCAAGCGCCAGTTCCGCGCCCTGTGGATTCAGCGGATCAACGCCGCCGTGCGTCTGTTCGATATGGAAATGACCTATTCGCGCCTGATCAACGGCCTGTCGAAAGCCGGCATCGAAGTGGACCGCAAGGTTCTCGCCGATCTGGCCGTGCACGAGCCCGAGGCGTTCAACGCCATCGCAGCCCAAGCGAAATCCGCTCTGGCCGCCTGATCCGCGCCGCATGTTCTGCAAAAGCCCCGCCATCTGGCGGGGCTTTTTTCATTTCCGGCCGCCACAGCGCTTGCCCCGCGCCACCGATGCCGAAAGTCGCTACATTCTGTTTCGCTCTGCAACGCTATACACCGGCCGCATATTGAGCCAACTTGGCCTTGGGTCCACCACAGTATTGACAAACCTGTCCCGTAGGGCAGAAGGCCTCGATTGTGCTGAACAGCCCTGACCCGATCTGCACAACACCCCCCATTTGCCGGACCAGACCATGACCATCACCCAACACGACGAACTTGAGGGGCTGAAAGACATTGGCCGCATCGTCGCAAACACCCTGCAGGCCATGGCCGGGGCGATGGAGCCGGGGATGACCACGCGTGAGCTGGATCAGATCGGACGCGGGCTGCTGGACCGTGACGGGGCGGTGTCTGCCCCGGAAACAACCTATGATTTCCCCGGTGCCACCTGTATCAGCGTAAACGAGGAAATCGCCCATGGCATCCCCGGAGACCGGGTGCTGCGCGTGGGCGATCTGGTCAATATCGACGTCTCCGCCTCAAAGGACGGCTACTTTGCCGATACAGGCGCCAGCTTCCGCCTTGGTTCGGTGCCGCCGGCGCTGGACCGGCTGTGCCGCGATGGCAAGCGGGCCATGCAGATCGGCATTGCCCAGGTCGGCCATGACAAGCCGCTCGCCGGGATCGGCAACGCCATCGGGCGCTTTGCCTCGGCGCGGGGCTATACGCTGATCCGCAATCTGGCCAGCCATGGCGTTGGCCGCGCCCTGCACGAAGAGCCCACCGAAGTGCCGACATGGCCCAGCCGCAGTGACCGGCGGCGGATGCACAAGGGGCTGGTGCTGACGGTGGAGCCGTTCCTGTCCAACGGCGGGCACTGGTCCGAGACGGCAGGGGATGATGGCTGGACGCTCTACAGCCAGCCGCCGGCATGGGTCGTGCAGTATGAACATACCGTGGTGGCCACCGAACGAGGCGCGATCATCGTGACGCTGCCGGGGTGATACCCGGCTGTATCCGAAGTGGTATTGCAGGCGATTTCCGGTATGTTTTGCGGAGTGAATGTGTTAACAAATGATGAACTTCTCTATTTCAAGCTCTTGATAACACTGAATTCTCCTGACTCTCCCCCTGTGTTACACAGCCTTGCCCACCCCCGTCACCAAAGCCAGTTCAAAGCTTCCAACCCGTAGCGCCCAGGTCCCGCCGTGCAGTTTCTCTACCCTGACCAGACCATCACCGTGAACATCCCCGACCAGCCCACCCTGCTGGCCGAGATCAGGTCACGGTTGCGGGCAGGTCAGGGCTTTTCTCTGGCCACGATAAACCTTGACCATCTGGTGAAGCTCCGCGCCTCGCCCAGCTATCGGGCAAGCTACGCCGCGCAGGATCTGATCGTGGCCGATGGCAACCCGATAGTCTGGCTGTCCCGCCTCGCCCATCGCCCAGTCGCCCTTGTTCCCGGGTCCGACCTGCTGCATCCCCTGCTGCATCTGGCCGCCGACGAAGGGATGCCGGTCGCCTTCTACGGCTCCACCCTTGCGGTGCTGACAGAGGCGCAGACCCGGCTGGCCGCCGAGATCCCGGCGCTGCAGGTGGTCTGGACCGGCGCGCCCGCCATGGGCTTCGACCCGACCGGGCCAGAGGCGCGCGCTGCCCTGCAAGCGATGCAGGACGCCCGTGCACGGCTTTGCATCGTCTCCCTCTCCGCGCCCCGGCAGGAAGCCTTCGCCGCCTTTGGTCGGACCCAGACACCCGAGATCGGGTTCTGCGGCTTTGGCGCCGGTCTCGATTTCGTCGCAGGCCAACAGGTGCGCGCCCCGCTCTGGATCCGCAAGCTGGCACAGGAATGGTTGTGGCGCGCCCTTTCTGCCCCCCGCCGCATGATCCCCCGCTACGCCGCCTGCGTGGCCATTCTGCCGGGGCAAGTGCTGGCAGCACTCCGGCTGCGGCGGGGCTGAACCCTACTTGTACTCGATCAGCCCCCGCCTGCGACCCAGCAGCCGGTCGAGGTAATAGCCCAGCACGCCGCGCGCCTCGGCAAAACGCCCCACAACGGTAAGTGCCCCCCACACCCACCCTTCGCGCCGCGCCAGCCGCACCACCTGCGCCGGGTAGACCAGCGCCAGCGCAAGTCCCAGCGGATGGATCAGCGCCGCGACGATCACAGCCACCGGCCCGGCAACACCCCACAGAAGCGCACGGCGGCTTTCAGCCACCCAATGCCGCTCCGGCCCTGAGCCATGCAAGGCAGCCCCTTCGGCAAAGGCATGACCTGACCGCACCATCCGCGTCCACCACTGGCCAAAGCGCAGCAGCGCGGCATCATGCAGCGTCATCTTCTCCTCAATCCGCCAGATCGTGCCTCCGGCGCGCCGCAGGCGCAGGCAGAGCTCCGGCTCCTCCCCGGCGATCAGATCCTCACGGTAGCCACCCACCGCCATGACCGCCGCAAAGCGCATCAGCGCGTCGCCGCCGCAGGCCCGCGCCTGCCCCACCGGCGTATTCCATTCCCGGTCCGCCATCCGGTTATAGACCGACGCCTTCGGAAAACGCTCGTGCCGCCGGCCGCAGATCACCACGGCATCCGGCCGGGCCGCAAACGCCTCGAGCGCCGCCGCGATCCATCCGGGGTCCAGCACGCAATCTCCGTCGATCATCTGCACGAAATCGGGAGCAGCCTCTGCCAGCGACACCAGCCCCTCATTCCTTGCGCGTGCGGCGGTAAAGGGCCGGTTCATGTCAAGCGCCACCACCTCGGCCCCCGCCGCCCGCGCCGCGACGACCGATCCATCGGTGGAGCCGCTGTCGACATAGACCACCCGCCGCACCTGCCCCTGCAACGAGGCCAGACATGCCAGCAGACGTGCCCCCTCGTTCCGGCCGATCACCACCGCATCAACGGTCACGCTCATGGCGCCTGTCCCTTCATATCCGGGTTCGACCCTAGCGCCGGAGCCGCCCGAATACCATGGCCTCGCAGACCGGCAGAGCAGGGCCAAAGCCTTTCATTTCCGGAGGTAATCTGCTAATCATGATAGCAACTGGACGGGGGTCTGGCGAGTCTGTCACAGTAGCGACGCACCGCAGGTGCCTTGTTCTTGCGGCGGATGCGCACAAGGTAGTTGCCTGCCGAAACGCAGGTAGTAGTTTCGCCATGCAGCCCCCGCGCTGCGCTTTTCGGGAGCGTGCCAGTTTATGGCCGGACACAACAGCTTGGCGTTACCACCGGAAAACGCATTGGATATGGGAATTTTGCCGATGGCCGAGGATGGCGACGCCCCATCGCGGCGGGACCGCGCCCTGTCTGTTTCGGTGTTCCGACCCGGCCGCACGGCGGAGCGGGAGCCGGAACCGATGGATGCGGGTCTGGGTCGCAACATCTTTGCAGATGAATATCCGCTGGCCCTGTTCAACCCGGCCCATGTCTGGGAATCGCTCAACGCCATCAGTCTGGATGGCGACTTTCTCGCCAGAAACGGTTTGTTTACCAATCCGGATCAAAGCCTTGCCGGACCGGCTTTCGACATTCTGCGCACCCGCATTGCACAGGCGATGGCCGAACGCGGCTGGCGCCGGATCGGCATCACCTCTCCCACCCATGGCTGCGGGAAATCCTTTACCGCCGCCAACCTCGCAATGGCGCTGGCCCGTCGCCCCGGCAGCCATACAGTGCTGATCGACCTGGATCTGCGCCGCCCGAACCTGCACAGCCTGTTTGGAATTTCACCATCAGGGGCCCTGCGCGATTTTCTGGATGGCAGCCAGCCGATGGAGTCGCTTTTCGTGCGGGTTGGGCGAACGCTGGCCATCGGGTTCAATGGTGAAGCGGTGCCCGATGCCGGTGACATCCTGCACAGCACCGAGACCACCCGGGCACTGGAGTCGATGGAGGTGCAGCTTGACCCCGAGATAACGGTGATGGACCTTCCGCCCGCACTGGTCACCGATGATGTTCTGGCGATGAAGGGCAAGGTTGATGCAGTGCTTGTCGTGGTGGATGGCAAGCAGACCACAGCCAAGGATATCCGCGCCTGCGAAGCGCTGTTCGAGAACCGTATCCCGGTGATGGGGGTTGTGCTGAATCGCGCGCAGGACCGCGGCCTTGGCCGCCTGCGCTATGGGCGGGAATAGCGTATGGGTCCGATCCAAACCGTCGAAGATCTGGTCAACCTGATCCTTCGCCGTTTCTGGCTGATCGTAATGATATGTCTTGCCGGCACGCTTCTGGCGATCTGGTTTGCGAAAACCCGGCCGCCTGTCTTTGAGGCGACCGCCGTTCTGCAGGTCGAACTGCCGATGGTGACCGATGGCGGCCGCGCCCCGGCCATGCCGGTCAACGTGATGCATCTCATGACCAGCATCGAGCAGCGCCTGACCACGCGCGACAACATGATCGAATTGATCGACAGGCACGGCCTGTTTTCCGACGCGCCCGCGATGTCGATCGAGGACAAGGTGTTCGCCATGCGCACCTCTATCCGCTTTCAGAACGTGACCGGGCAATCGGGCAATTTGTCGGCCATGATAATCATCGCACAAGCCGGCAAGGCCGAGGATGCGGCGCGCATTGCCAATGATCTGGCCCAAAGCGTTCTCGACATGGGGGCCGAGGGCAAGCGGGCGACGGCCGAGGCCAGTTTCGGGTTTTTCAAGGAACAGGAAAGCCGGCTCTGGGCGCAGATCAACGCGCTGGAAACGGACATCGCCTCATATCGCGACACCCACCGCAGTTCGCTGCCCGGCGTCCGAGAGGCGCGACAGGACGAGATTGCCGAGTTGGAGACCTCGCTGCGCGTGCTGGATCAGGAAATCACCGGCCTGCGCAGCGAACAGGCCCAGATCAACGGCTTGCAGACCTTGCGCGCAACTGACCGGCGCCGGCTGGAGGATATCGGCCAGCGACTGTCCGTGCTGAGCGCGCAGCGTGCGCCGGTTGCCGAACGCAAGGCCACGTTGGAGGATACGCTTGGCGATACCGCCGAGGTCGAGCGCGCGTTGTCCACCTATGAGCGTCAGCTGCGCCAGTTGCAGGACCAGTACACCATTGTCTCGCAGCGGATGGCAGAGGCGGAAACCGCGCAAAGTCTGGCTGCGCGCCAGCAGACCGAACGCTTTTCGATGCTGGAGCGCGCGATAACGCCCGATTATCCGCTAGGGTCCGGGGCCAAGAAGATCGCCATCGCCGGGATGATCGGCAGCGCGGCCTTGGGGCTGGTGCTTGCCTTCGTGCTCGACCTGATGAACCCGGTCATCCGCACCGCCGCCCAGATGGAACGGGAGCTGAACCTGCGCCCGGTGGTGTCGATTCCCGAAGTGCCGCGTGGGAGCCGCAGGCCTTCGGGGCGCAAGGTGATCAGATCTCTGATCGAGAATGAGGCCGGCGGCGTTCCCGCGATGATCGGGCTGCGTGCCGGTGTCATCCTTGGTGGGGCAGCAACGGTGATCGTGGTGCTGCTCTCTTTGTCGATATAGGCCATGGCCGACACAAGAGGCCCGCCCTTACCGGGGTGAGCCACTTGTATCGTTGTCGCTTGCGTCGGATCAGCAGCCGGTGCCCTTCAGGATCACCCCGACCGTGCGCCACAGAATCCGCAGATCCGTGGCAAGGCCCACTCCCTCTTCGTAAACGGTGTCGTACTCGGCGCGGGCCTGAAAGGTCGTGCTGTTGCGGCCTGCGGTCTGCCAATACCCGGTGATGCCGGGACGCAGCGCATAATATGCAGTTCCGGGGTAAAGCGCCTGCTGGTCAACCATCATCGGTCGCGGGCCGACAAGGCTCATGTCGCCGGTCAGCACGTTCCAGAGTTGCGGCAGCTCGTCCAGCGATGACCGGCGCAGGAACTGGCCAAACCCCGTGATCCGCGGGTCATTGCGCAGTTTCTGTGTCGCATCCCATTCGGCACGGACCTCCGGATCGCTTGTCAGCAGGTCTTCCATCCGCGCGTCGGCATCCGACACCATCGAGCGCAGCTTCCACAGGCGGAAGGTCTTGCCACCTTTGCCAAGCCGCATCTGGCTGTAGAACGGGCGGCCGCCATCCAGCGCGACCCCGATCGCCAGCCCGGCCAGCACCGGAACAACGACCGGCGCCGCCAGAACGATGGCCGTCACATCAAACACCCGTTTGACGAGGTTCCGGTACAGCCCGAAAGGCCGCTTCGGGTGCGGGGAAGGCAAGCCCTTGAGGTCAGGGGGCGAGTCGACAGGTTCGGAGGTACGGGCCGGAAATCCAGGAAAGGGAAAAGACATCACAAAGCCCCCCCGGTTGCCCGTCGCCAGGTCGGAAACAATGGAACCCTGCCACATACCGATACGAACCAATAGCCCGCTTCCAGCGGCAGCCGGAATGGAAGTAAGCAAAACAACATCTTCAGCACTCGGATCAAGCGCCCCCACCTGTCAGTTTACGTCGTGTTTAGGATGCTTGACGACAGCCAATCGCTGAGTCCCTGTCCGTTATGGACGACCCTTCGGCGTTATGGCTGCCTGCCATGGGGTGGCGCTTGGGCGTATTCGCGTCGGGGGTGTGCTGGGGAAATCCGGTTCCCGCCATGGTTTCGCACCCGAGTGGTGGGCGATTCGGCAGGTTCACCAAAGGCTGGCCGGTTCCAAGTCAGGCTCTCCAGCCGGTCTCGGGGCCGGAACGGGAAATAAACGCTTAAAGATTGTCGAAAATTCAGAAACAATTATGCGTTCGAACCGACCCGCCCCCCCACAGCCCGCTCCGGATGCAGGACAGAAGCACAAACCGCTCGCGCTGCTCTGTACACCGGCACCCATCCTTGCCCTGTCGGGTGCCCGTCAAAAGCCTTGCATCCCGGGTCGGCAATGGTGATCTTGCGCGCGGGGTGCCCGATAGGGCGCTGTGCGTAGCGGAGCCTCCGTTGAAGATTGCCTATCTGGTCAACACCTACCCTCGCGGCTCGCAGACGTTCATCCGGCGCGAGATCCTGGCGCTTGAGCGGCTGGGATGGGACGTTCATCGTTTTGCGATGCGGTCAGACCGGGCCGCATTGGTGGACCCGGCCGATATGGCAGAGGATGCCCGCACCGAACATGTTCTGGAGCTTGGGGCAGGCAGGCTTGCCGCGTCCGCGCTTGGCTGGATGGCCCGGACTCCGCTCGGGGCGCTTCGGGCGCTCATGTGCGCGCTGCGCTGCGGGGGCCAGGGGGCAAGTGCGACCCCCGGCTCAGGCGGGCGCCTGCGCCACCTGATCTATCTGGCAGAGGCCGCACATCTGGCGCGCCGGTGCCACGAGCTGCGGCTGCCGCATCTGCATGCGCATTTCGGGACCAATTCGGCGACGGTGGCCATGCTGTCTGCGATGATGGGCGGGCCGGGCTATTCCTTTACCGTGCACGGCCCTGAAGAATTTGATGCCCCCCGGGCGCTTCATCTGGGGACAAAGGCCGGTCATGCGCTTTTCACGGTCGCCATTTCCAGCTTTGGCCGCAGCCAGTTGTGCCGCTGGACCAGCCCCGAGATCTGGCCGCGGCTGCATATCGTGCATTGCGGGATCGAGCCCTGGCGGTTTCCCGAGCCTGCGCCGCTGCCGCAAGGGGGGCCCCATCTGGTGGCGATCGGGCGATTGTCCGAGCAAAAGGGATTTACGCTGCTGATGGACGCCCTTGCGCTGGTGGTGCCCGCGCTGCCAGACCTGCATCTGACGTTGGTGGGCGACGGCGAATTGCGCCCGCAGATCGAGGCGGCGATTGCCCGGCACGGTCTTGCCCGGCATGTGACACTGACCGGCTGGCTGGATGAGGCGCGGGTGCGCGAGACGCTGGCGGGCGCGCAGGCGCTGATCCTGCCCTCCTTTGCCGAAGGTCTGCCGGTGGTGGTCATGGAGGCGATGGCCGCCGGCCGGCCGGTGATTGCAACGTCGATCGCAGGCATACCCGAACTGGTCACCCCAGATACCGGATGGCTGGTCCCGGCTGGCGATGCCGGGGCACTGGCGCAGGCGATCCGCGACCTCGCCTTGACGCTGGTTGACCGGCTCGCGCAGATGGGCCATGCCGCCCGCCAGCGGGTGTTCGACCGCCACGATATCGACCGTGAGGCAGAAAAGCTCACCGTCCTTTTTGCCAGCAAGGGCAACCCGTGATGCCTGCCCCATTCACCATTGCCTGCGCGAGTAATTCCGACGCGATCCTGTCGGCAAACCTTGCCGCGTCTCCCGCATTGTCAGGTAGCGTGCCGCTGCATGTCGAACGCAATGCGCCTTCTGCGACCGCCGCCTATAACCGGGCCATTGATGCCACCGACAGTGATGTGATCGTCTTTGCCCATCACGATGTTTACCTGCCAAGGGGCTGGGACATCCTGCTGTCGGCCCGTCTGGCGGATCTGACCCGTCGCCACCCGGACTGGGGTGTTGCGGGCGCTTTTGGTGTCGCTGCGGATTACCGCCATTTCGGCCCGGTCTGGACATCCTCGCTGGGCGAGATCATCGGTCGGGTGCCCCTGCAGCCAGAGCCGGTGATCAGCTTTGACGAAATGCTGATCGTGCTGCGCCGCGCGTCAGGCCTGCGCTTTGACGACAGCCAAGCGGGATGGCACATGTATGGCACGGATATCGTCTGTCGCGCCCGGACGGCGGGCAAAGGTGCCTTTGCCATCGGTCTGCCCTGCATCCACAACGACCGCTTTCACGATGCGTTGGGGCCGGATTTCACCGAAAGCTATCGCTGGATGCAGGCGAAATGGCCGCAATTCCTGCCGATCCAGACCCCGGTGACCAAGATCAGCCGGTCGGGCCTGCACCTGATGCGCGAACGCTGGAACATGCGAAAATCACTGGCGATACGGGAAGCCGGGGCGGTGGATACCGGCGCGCCGGTGGCGGAACTGGCAGCTCGCTGTGGTTGGGCGGACCTGACCCCGTCGACGGGCTAAAGCCGCCCGATCGCCTGGGCCACGGCAAGGCCAAGGGCGGCATGCGCCTCTGGCTCGAAATGGATACCATCCTGCTGGCTGACGGCGATAAATGCGCCCGCATCCAGAAATCCGATGCCCCGCGCCTCGGCCAGCGCCTGATATCGGGGTGCAAGCCCCACGCTGCGCGTGGCAGCTCCCAGAAACTCGCCCCCGATCGGCCCGGTCTCCACCACGGGCGGCGGGCAAATCAAGAGCACCCTGAACCCGCCATGCCGCGCCTGCATTTCAAGGCTGAGCGCGATATCGACCAACCCAGCCACACCTGCCGTGACCGCTTCGGGCGTGGCGGAGAACCGCGCCTTCACATCATTGGTGCCCAGCATGATCGTCAGCACATCCAGCGGCCCATGGCTTTGCAGAGCGATCTTCAGCCCGTCCTGCCCGTTCATATGCGCACCCATCACCGGATCGGCAAACTGTGCCGTGCGCCCCGGCAGCCCTTCCTCCGCCAGCTCCCAAGCCGCGCCAAGTGCTCGCCAACACACCTGCGGCCAGCGCACCTCCGGCCCGAAGCGGTGGTATTCGCCGCGCGTGACGATCGGCGGGGTGCCATGCGTGTTGCTGTCGCCAAAGGTCATCAGAAACGGCATCACATCCTCCCTGCCCTGCTGGCGGCAGGCTATGGCGAGAAACCGGCGGCGTAAATGCCCCTTGCCTCTTGGCCTTTGCGCCCCCCGCGCGCATATAGGGGGCAAAGTTTCAGCCGGAAGAGGGACCCGATGTTCAGCCTTGGTGACAAACCTGCAACCGCACCGAAAAACGACCTGATCAAGGACACGACCGAGGCCACGTTCATGGCCGATGTGATCGAGGCCAGCCGCGAGGTGCCGGTGATCGTCGATTTCTGGGCCCCCTGGTGCGGCCCGTGCAAGACGCTTGGCCCGGCGCTGGAGGCGGCGGTGAAGGCCGAGGGTGGCAAGGTCCGCATGGTCAAGGTCAATGTGGATGAAAACCAGATGATCGCCGGGCAGTTGCGGGTGCAGTCGATCCCCACCGTATTCGCCTTCTGGCAGGGCCAGCCGGTGGATGGTTTTCAGGGTGCCGTGCCGGGATCCGAGATCAAGAAATTCATCGACCGGATCAAGGCCCTTGGCGGCGATGGCGGTCTGGCCGAGGCGATCGAGGCGGCCGAGCAGATGCTGACCGAAGGTGCGGCGGTAGATGCCGCCGAGACCTTTGCCGCCATTCTGGAAGAAGAGCCGGAAAACGCCGCCGCCTATGGCGGGCTGATCCGCAGCCATCTTGCGCTTGGCAATCTGGAACAGGCAGAGCTGATGGCCGCCAATGCGCCAAAGGCGATCGCGACCGCGAAAGAGGTTGAAGCAGCACGGGCCCAGATCGAACTGGCCAAGCAAGCGGCCAATGCCGGGCCCGAGCAGGACCTGCGCAATGCGGTCGAGGCGGACCCGGCCGACCATCAGGCACGCTTTGACTATGCCGCCGCCCTGCTGGCGGCAGGCAAGACCGAAGAAGCGGTGGATCAGCTTCTGGAACTGTTCCGCCGCGACCGGGAATGGAACGATGGCGCGGCACGGACCCAGCTTTTCACAATCTTCGATGCCCTGGCGGCGAAAGACCCCATCGTGATGAAGGGCCGCCGCAAGCTGTCGTCGATGATATTTGCCTGACGCCATTCGCGGTCTAGGTAACCGGACATGATCACAGCATCCGACCTGCCCGATACGATCCCGGTTTTTCCGCTTCCCGGCGCGCTGATGCTGCCGCGTGCGCGCCTGCCGCTGCATATCTTCGAACCGCGCTATCTGGCGATGATCGAGGATTGCATGAAAACCAAGGCGCGGCTGATCGGCATGATCCAGCCGCGCGAGACGCCGGGTGGGGAAAAGCGCCTGCAATCCATCGGCTGCGCCGGTCGTCTGACCGGGTTTTCGGAAACCGAGGACGGGCGATACATGGTCACCCTGTCGGGCATGTCGCGGTTCCGTATCCGCGACGAGGTGCAGGGATTTACCCCCTATCGCCGCTGTCTGGTGGACTGGTCGCCCTTTGGCCGTGACCTGAGCCGCGAGGACGAGACCGACCCCGGCTTTGACCGCCCAGCCTTTCTCGCGCTTCTGGGGCGATATCTGACCACACTCAACCTCGCAACCGACTGGGACAGTCTGAAAGAGGCCGAGACCGAATTGCTGATCAACTCGCTGTCGATGCTCTGCCCCTTTACCCCCGAGGACAAACAGGCTCTGCTGGAAGCGCCCTCGCTGTCGACAAGGCGCGAAACGATGGTGACGCTGATAGAATTCGCCCTGCGCGGCGGGGCCAATGATGAGGTGATGCAATGAGCCAGGATGCCCCGCCCGAAAGCGCTCAACGCGGAGGCCCGTCTCAATCTGTTGATCCGCGCATGTTGGAAAGTCTGGTCTGTCCGGTAAGCCATGCTGTGCTGACCTATGATGCGGCCGCGCAGGAACTGGTGTCGAAGGCCGCGCATCTGGCCTTTCCAATCCGCGACGGAATTCCGGTGATGCTGGTGAGCGAGGCGCGCGCGTTGGACTGAAGCCGGGAACGCCTTGTACGATGACGTTCGCGTGATCGACAATTCCGTCACTTCCGCGACGCAAGCTCGCGCATATACTGCAGCACATTTTCCAGCTGGGAGCCAGAAAACATGAAATTGCTGACGAAAAGCCTGATTGCCGGACTTGTGCTTGTGGCCGGTGTTGCTGTCGCAAAAGAAGGGGTGCAAGACCCCACCGTCAAGGCCCGGATGGACCTGATGGGCACCATCGGCATGAACGTCAAGGTTCTGGGCGACATGGCGACCGACAAAGCGCCGTTTGACGCAACCGCTGCTCTGGCCGCGAAAGAGGCGATTGTGGCCGCATCGGCTAATATCGCCGCAAAATTCGAACCGCAAGCCACCGACCCGGTATCGGAAGCCAAGCCGGAGATCTGGTCAAACTGGGAAGATTTCGTTGCCAAGGCAGGCGCATTGAACACCGGGGCAACGGCGCTGGACCCTGGCTCGCTTGACAGTGTCAAGGCGGGTATGGGGGCCATCGGAGGCGCTTGCCGCGATTGTCACACCACTTACCGTATGTAATCAGGCGCTCTGCCGCCAGACAAAGGCCCCCGGTGTTCCGGGGGCCTTTTGCTGTTTCAACTGCAATGCACGCGCGTAATCCGCTCGGCCCGGTCAATCTCGATGTTCAGCCTGTCGAGCCGGTAATCCATCGTGACCGCCATATCAGGCCGGATGATCCGGGTTTCCTGCCCGAACTTCATCGTTTGCAGCACCGAGGCGGGCTGGCCCACCAACCCTCGCAACGCATCCGCGCCGCAGCTTGAAAGGTCCGGGCCATCGGGCACCACGGGCTGGCACGCGGTCAGAACGGCAACAACACTCGCGGCAAGGGCG
Organism: Paracoccaceae bacterium; assembly: GCA_046296515.1. Lineage (GTDB taxonomy): Bacteria > Pseudomonadota > Alphaproteobacteria > Rhodobacterales > Rhodobacteraceae > Pseudotabrizicola. The sequence goes on from JBKBKR010000002.1 coordinate 235,994, forward strand.
GCCCGGTTCATAACATCCTCCGTTTTTCGGTCGTGGAACAGGTGCAGAATCACACCGGATTCCCTAGTTGGACATTCAACCCGACCAGGTTCAACCCCCCGCCCCCGACCGCAGCCCGCCCGCCTTCCGCGCCAAACCGGCAAGACCTTGCCTCGGCGCCAAAGGCTTGGCCAGTCGCACCGTGCAGCGCTTGCGGGCGGGCAGGCTCTTATCCGGCGCCGCGCAGAAAATCCCCGAGCGGGGACTTGCCTTGACCAGCGCTTTCCCCCAGCCTACGGCCAAATCGAAACAGGAGATACTCATGCGCACCCGTGCCGCCGTCGCCCTTGCCCCCGGCAAACCGCTGACCGTGATGGAGGTCAATCTGGCCGACCCCAAGGAAGGCGAGGTTCTGGTTGAAATCAAGGCCACCGGCATCTGCCACACCGATGAATTCACCCTGTCCGGGGCCGATCCCGAAGGGCTGTTTCCCGCCATTCTGGGCCATGAAGGTGCGGGTGTGGTCATCGCCTGCGGGCCGGGGGTGAAAAGCCTGAAACCCGGCGATCACGTCATCCCGCTTTACACGCCCGAATGTCGCGAATGTCCCAGCTGCCTGAGCCAGAAAACCAACCTGTGCACCGCGATCCGTTCCACCCAAGGGCAGGGGCTGCTGCCCGATGGCACCACCCGGTTTTCGATGCTGGATGGCACGCCGATCCATCATTACATGGGCTGCTCGACCTTCGCCAACCACACCGTGGTGCCGGAAATCGCGTTGGCAAAGGTGCGCGATGACGCACCGTTCGACAAGATCTGCTACATCGGCTGCGGCGTCACCACCGGCATCGGGGCGGTGCTGAACACCGCCAAGGTGGAGATCGGGGCCAAGGCCGTGGTCTTTGGTCTGGGCGGCATCGGCCTGAACGTGATCCAGGGCCTGAAGATGGCCGGGGCCGACATGATCATCGGTGTGGACCTCAACAACGACAAGAAGGAATGGGGCGAAAAATTCGGCATGACCCATTTCGTCAACCCGCGCGAGATCGAGGGGTCGGTCGTCCAGCACATCGTCGATCTGACCAAGACACCCTTCGACCAGATCGGCGGCGCGGATTACTCGTTCGACTGCACCGGCAACGTCAAGGTGATGCGCGACGCGCTGGAATGTACCCATCGCGGCTGGGGCGTATCGGTGGTGATCGGCGTGGCCCCCGCCGGGGCCGAGATCCAGACGCGGCCGTTCCAGCTGGTCACCGGCCGGGTGTGGAAAGGCACCGCATTCGGCGGCGCGCGCGGGCGCACAGATGTGCCGAAAATCGTAGACTGGTACATGGACGGCAAGATCGAGATCGACTCGATGATCACACATATCCTGCCGCTGGAAGACATCAACAAGGGGTTCGACCTGATGCATGAGGGCAAGTCGATCCGGTCTGTGGTGGTGTTCTGACGCTGGCGTTGCACAGGGGGGCTGTCTGCCCCCCAAGCTCAGCGGTTTCTCGAACCGATGGCGAAACCGCCGAGCTACCCCGAGAGTATTTCGACCAAGATGAAAGCCGCCAGCAAGAGGCAGGCAAAGCGATGACATCGACACCCGGCCTGCGCGCTCTGGCACAGCTTGAGGTGCAGGTCAGCCTGCACCCCTACACCTATGATCCCGGTGCCGACGCCGTGGGGTTGGCCGCCGCGCGGGCGCTGGGGCTTGATCCGGCCCTGACCCTGAAAACCCTGATGGTGGAGGTTGATGGCAAGCCCGCCTGCTGCGTCATCCCGTCGGACCGTCAGTTGTCGATGAAACGGGTGGCGACGGCCTTTGGCGGCAAGTCGGCGGCAATGATGCTGCCTGCAAAGGCCGAGCGGCTGACCGGCTACCGGGTTGGCGGCATCAGCCCGTTTGGCCAGAGAAAGCCGGTTCCCACCGCGTTCGAGGCCGTTGCCTGTGCAGCGGAACGGGTCTGGATCAATGCGGGGGCGCGGGGCCTGTTGCTTGGCATAGCCCCGCAGGACGCGCTGCGGGCGCTGGAGGCACAGGCGGCGGATCTGGCGGCGTAAGCTGATATTTTCGTGAGGGCGGGTCAGGCATCGTGATTTGTGAATGTCTTATGTGCTGTCCATAACGGGTCCGACAACAACAAGAACAAGGCAGGCCCATGAAACATCACACCCCGCTGACCCGACGCCGTCTACTGGCCGGGGCTGGCGCGCTTGGTGCAACGCTGTTTGCGCCGACAATCCTGCGCGCACAATCGGTGACCGGATCGGTGCGCAACAATGTCTCCAGCTTTCAGATGCAGGACTGGCGCGACCATTTCGACGCTTTGGGCAATGGCGTCATTCTGGCCGACACCGTGTCGCGGGCGGTGCACTACTGGTCAGCGGACGGCGCGGACTATCGCATGTGGCCTTCTTCGGTGCCGATCTCGGAAGAGCTGACCCGGCGCGGCATGACAGAGGTGATCAGGAAGGTCGAAGGTCCGACCTGGACGCCGACACCGTCAATGCGCGAGCGAGACCCGTCGCTGCCGGTGGTAATTCCCGCTGGGCCGGAAAACCCGCTGGGCACCCATGCGCTGTACCTGTCCTGGCAATACTACCGTGTGCACGGCACGCATGACACCCGCAAGATCGGACGCCGGTCCTCTGACGGTTGTATCGGGCTTTACAATGAGCACATTGCCGAGCTCTACGTCTTGGCGAAAGTCGGCACCAAGGTCAAATTGATCTGATTGCTGCCCCCCGGACTGCCCTCGCCGGGGCTGTCCGGCCCTATCTGCTCCGGCGCTTTGTCAAGGCAAAGGGGGGCAACGCCGAACGGCGCCTCCCCTGTCCGCCTCTGCCTTGCCCCGCACGCTTGAGGCTTTCCTTGGCCGCGCCAAGATGCGACAAGCGGGGGGATGGAGAAACCGATGGCCGAAACCCGTACCCCCCGCCTGTGCGTTCTGATCGACGCCGACAATGTACCCGCCAGCTATGCCGAGGCGATCTTTGAAGAGATCGCGGCACTGGGCGAAGCTTCGGTGCGCCGGATCTATGGCGACTGGTCGGCGCAGCGACTGGCGGGCTGGGCGAAAAAGGTGGCGGCGCTGGGTCTGGTGGCGGATCAGCAGTTTTCCAACACCAAGGGCAAGAATGCCTCCGACATCGGGCTGGTGATCGCCGCGATGGATTTCCTTCATTCAGGGCTGTTTGACGGCTTTGTGCTGGTGTCTTCCGACAGCGATTTCACCCGTCTGGCCGCGCGGATCCGCGAACAGGGGCTGGATGTCTATGGCATCGGCGAGAAGAAGACGCCCGAGGCGTTCCGCATGGCCTGCAAGCGGTTCATCTACGTTGAAAACCTGAGTTCCATCGTTGAGGAGGCGCCGCGCGTCGCGGCCCGCAGCGAAGCTGTCGAAGGTGTGGCCGCCGTGAAATCCGGCACCAAAGAGGCGCCGTCCAAGGCCATTCCGCTGATCGTCGCGGCGATGCGGGCGATCGACCCGGATGGTGAATGGTACACGCTGGGCCCGCTGGGCCAGTTCATCACCCAGGCCAACCCCGATTTCGACACCCGCACCTATGGCGCGGCGAAACTGTCGGATCTGGTCCGCCGCCTGCCCCGGTTCGAGGTGCGCCAGGGCCCCGGCGGCCAGCTGGAACTGCGCGACATCTCCTGACCGCGCACAACGTCCGTGCGGGCCTGCGCCTTTGCGCACGCGCGCACATCGCCTATGTTGACCCAAAGAACAGGAGGCCGGTATGGGCGAGATTTCCTTGGGTTTGGATACCTTCGGCGACGTGAACCGTGGCGCGAACGGGCAGCTGCTGCCGATGGATCAGGTGCTGCGCGATGTGGTGGATCAGGCGGTGCTGGCCGATCAGGTGGGCATCGACTTCATCGGTCTGGGCGAGCATCATCGCGATGATTTCGCCATTTCCGCGCCCGAGATCGTGCTGGCCACCATCGCGGGCCGCACCTCGCGCATCCATCTGGGCACCGCCGTAACGGTGCTGTCGTCGGATGATCCGGTACGGGCCTTTCAGCGGTTTTCCACCCTGAACGCGGTGTCGGATGGCCGGGCCGAGGCGATTCTGGGCCGGGGGTCGTTTACCGAAAGCTATGCGCTGTTCGGCTATGACATGGCGAATTACGACAAGCTGTTCGAGGAAAAGCTGGACCTGTTCGCGCGCCTCGTGCGCGAAAAAAGGGTCAGCTGGAAGGGCGAGACCCGCGCGCCACTGAAAAACCAGGTGGTATACCCGCCGCTGGGGCCAAAGGGGCTGACCACCTGGGTCGGCGTCGGAGGCAGCCCGGACTCGGTGGTGCGGGTGGTGCGGCAGGATCTGCAGCTGATGCTGGCGATCATCGGCGGCGATCCGGCGCGCTTCGTGCCTTATATCGACCTTTATCACCGCGCGGTGGCGTCGATGGATGCCAAGGTGCGCCCGATCGGCATACATTCCCCCGGCTTTGTCGCCGTCACGGACGAGGCCGCGCGTGAGGGGTTGTGGCCGCATTACCGCGAGATGTTCGGCCGGATCGGGCGAGAGCGCGGCTGGCCGCCGGTGACCAAGGAGAAATATCTGGCCGAGATCGAGCACGGCTCGCTTTACGTCGGCAGTGCCGAGACCGTTGCGAAAAAGATCGCCAGAACAGTCACGACGCTGAAGATCCAACGGTTTGACCTCAAATATGCCACCGGGCCACAGCCGCATGGCGATCTGATGGACTGTATCCGGCTGTATGGTGAGCGCGTCATTCCGATGGTCCGCGACATGCTCGGGAGTGACCGCTCAGTGGTCTGAGCGCAGCATCGGTGGAGACGTTGTGACGCCTCCGGATATGAAGCAGCGGAACCGATGAGGTGAAACGGCCCTACAGCGCCATGACCATATCACGGTGCGGGATGCCGGCGTCGTCATACACCGGGCCTTCGGCAACGAAGCCCAGGCGTTCGTAAAAACCCAGGGCATGGGTCTGCGCGCCGAGCTTTGCGCGGGTGAGGCCGGGTTGGCGGCGCAATTCGGCAATCGCAGCGCGCATCAGCGCCGCGCCCAGCCCGGTGCCGCGCGCGGCAGGCAACACGCAGACCCGCCCGATCTTGCCGGTGTCGCCCGACAGCAGCAGCCGGGCAGTGCCCACCGGCAGGCCGTCAATTGTGGCGAGCAGGTGGATGGCGTGATCATCCTTGTTGTCGAGTTCATCGGCCTCGGACACGCCCTGCTCTTCGATGAACACGGCTCGGCGCAAGCTGCGGCAGGTAGCGATGTCGCGGGTTGGGGCGATGTGGATCATGCGAAGTAATCACGCAGGATGCGGCTGTAGATGGCTTTGATCTGGTGGATCTGCGCGACCTCGACCCGTTCATCGACCTGATGCATGGTCTTGCCCACCAGACCGAATTCCACCACCGGGCAGTGATCTTTCACAAATCGCGCATCCGAAGTGCCGCCAGAGGTGGAGACGACCGGCACGCGTCCGGTCTCATCCTGCACCGCGCGGGCGATCAGGGCCGAGAAATCGCCGGGCGGGGTGAGGAAGCTTTCGCCGGAGATCTGCATGCGCAGATCAAGCCGAACGCCGGTTTCCCCCGTCACCGCCTGCGCATGGTCCTGCAGCCATCGGGTCAGGCTTTCACCCGTGTGCAGATCGTTGAAGCGGATGTTCACCGTGGCCTGGCCCCGCGCAGGGATCACGTTGTTGGCCGGGTTGCCGCAGTCGATCGTGGTGATCGCCAGCGTCGATGCATCGAAATGGGCGCTGCCTTCGTCCAGCGGCTTTTCCTCCAGCCGGGACAGCAGGCGGACCAAAGCCGACATCGGGTTTTTCGCGCGGTGAGGATAGGCGGAATGGCCCTGCACCCCGGTTGCGGTGACAAAGGCGGTCATGCTGCCGCGACGGCCGATCTTCATCATCTCGCCCATCTCATTCGGGCAGGTCGGCTCGCCCACCAGACAATGCGTCATGCGCTCACCCTGCTGCGCCATCCAGTCGAGCAGGGCGACAGTGCCATCGACCCCGGCCCCCTCCTCATCGCCGGTGATGGTCAGGATCACCGCGCCATCGGGCGGGGTTTCGCGCACGAAATCCACGGCAGCGGCGGTAAAGGCCGCGACACCCGATTTCATGTCGGTGGTGCCCCGGCCATACATCCAGCCATCCACCACCTTGGCCCCGAACGGGTCATGCGTCCACGCCGCAGCATCCCCCACGGGCACCACATCGGTATGGCCGTTGAAGCCAAAGCTGCGGTTGGCCCCGCGTGCGCCCCAGCGGGCAAACAGGTTGGAGACGCCGCCCCGATCCACCCGCGTGCAGGCAAAGCCCGCATCCGACAGGAGTCGCTCCAGCAGCACCAGCGCACCGCCCTCCTCCGGCGTCACCGAGGGGCACCGCACCAGACCGGCGGTCAGGGCGACAGGATCGACGGGGCTGGGCATCTTGGCTCTCCGGCTTTGGACAGTGCAGGCATACCGACAGCGCACCCGCCGTGCAACCGCCCTGCACCGCGCAACACATTGTTGCCGCCACGACACGCTTCCCCCCGGGCAAAGCCGATGCCCGCAGCATTGTGGCCAAAAGATGGATGACTTGCGTTGAAACTCTGGTAATCATTCAAAAAACGACAAGTCCCAGAGGCAGGGCAGAGCAGGGTCAACGCACCCAATCCGACAAAACGCTCCGGCAGGCACCCGCCTGACCGCTCATGATGCTCTGTCTCCAACGGGTGGAGGCAGTCTTGGCGACAGGCGCAGAACTGAACTACAACGTCAACGCAAACGCCATGACGATGGCGAATGCGATGTTCGGCAGTGGTGTGACCGTGGTTGGCGCAAGCTATACCGGGCCGCGCGACAGTTCGGCCACCTTCACGAACGGCCACCTTTCCCCCGGCGTCCTGCCATCCTCGTCCGGTGTGATCCTGTCTACCGGGAATGTGCGCGATTTCACCCAGTCGAACGGCGATCCGAACCGGGCCACCAACACCACAACCGACACGGCAGGGGTCGACAACAACAGCCAGTTTAATGCCGTCGCCGGTGCGCAGACCTTTGATGCGGTCTGGATCGACGTCGATTTCATCCCGTCCGGCGATGTCATGACCATGCGCTTTATTTTCAGTTCCGAAGAATACCCGGAATACGTGAACTCGGCCTTCAATGATGTGATGGGAGTCTGGATCAACGGAACCTATGTGCCGATCTCGATCGGGAATGGCACCTCGTCGATCAACAACATCAACCCGCTGACCCAGCCCAACCTGTTCATCAGCAACCTGAATGACGATTACAACACCGAGATGGACGGGTTTACCGTCACCATGACCCTGACCATTCCGGTGCAGTCCGGGGTGGTGAATTCGATCCGCATCGGCATCGCCGATACCGGCGATGCGCAATACGACTCGAACCTGGTCATCGTGGGCGACAGCATCCAGACCACGCTGGTCGCCCGCGACGATGTGGACACGATGTTTGCGAGCGGGCAGAAGACCTTTGATATTCTCGGCAATGATATCTACAGCGGGCCCGGAGCCTTGCAGATTACCCAGATCAACGGGGTGAATGTGGTGGCGGGGCAGGTCATCACCCTGCCCTCCGGTCAGCAGGTGCGGCTGAACGCTGACGGCACCATCACCATGATCGGCAATGGCAACAGTCAGCAGGTGAACTTCACCTATACGGTCGCGTCCACAACCGGTGGCCATATCGACACCGGGATTGTCAAGATCACCACAATCCCCTGCTTTGTCGCGGGCACCATGATTTTGACCGACAGGGGCGAATGTCCGGTCGAGGCGTTGCAGCCCGGTGATTTGGTGATGACAAAGGATGACGGGCCGCAACCGCTGCGCTGGATCGGTCGGCGGCAGGTGACGGCATCGGGGGCTCTGGCCCCGATCGAAATCAGGGCGGGCACCTTTGGCGACCACCGGCGGCTGCTGGTATCGCCGCAGCATCGGATTCTGGTGCATGACCCGCTGGCGGAACTGTTGTTCGGTGATACCGAAGTGCTGGTTTCGGCCAAGGATCTGGTCAACGGGCGGTCGGTGCGGGTGATCGAAGGGGGCGAGGTGGACTATGTCCACCTGCTGTTCGACCGGCATCAGATCGTGTCGTCCGAGGGACTGGCGACCGAGAGCTTTCTGCCCGGCCCGCAATCCACCCGCATGTTCGAGGGGGCGATCATGGATGAAATCTGCACGCTGTTCCCCGATCTGGACCCGAAGACCGGCGAGGGATACAGCCCGGCAGTGCGGCGGACCCTGCGGCCGTTCGAGGCGCAGCTTCTGTTTGCAACTGCGGACCAGGCGGCGTGATGGGGGAGTGGCTCGCCCTGTCTGACCTGACGCTGCCCGACGGGGATCTTGCGCCGCTGGAGCAAGGGTTGTTCATCTGCGAGGCATCCTTGCCGCTTGGCAGCGGCACGGTCTTGCTGGAATGGCATCGCGATGACGGCACGATGCGCAGCTTTTCGGTCTTTGCCGATCCGCAGGCCGGGGTTGTGGTGCTGCACCGCAACGGGCAGATGATGCGGCGGCATGTGCTGCCGGGGCCGTTGCCCTTTGGGCTTGGCACCGCGCGGATCACCTATGGCTGGAACCGTCGCACTGGCCTGTGGACGTTGAGCTTCGGGCGGATCGGGATGGGCGAGGAATGTATCAGCGCGGGGGTCGGGCCGATTGCGCTGTCGCCGCACGAGCTGTCAGCCCTGTGTCGCAGGGATGGGGCGGCGCTGCGGCATCGGTCGCTCTTGTGGTTCGGGGTGACGCAAGGGGGGCGCCCGCCGGAGCGGGCACCCTGGCTGGGCTTGCGCACGCCGGTTGATACGGCGCGCGGGCCGGTGGCTGCCGGGGCGTTGCGGGTGGGGGATCTGGTCCATACGGCGGACAATGGCTTGCAGCCGGTGCTTCGGGTCAACCGGCTGCGGTTGCCCAGCCGGGGTAGTTTTACGCCTGTCATCCTGCGCGCGCCGTTTCTGGGCCAGGGCAGCGATGTGCTGCTGTCGGCCGATCAGCTGGTCGTGCTGAGCGGGGCCGAGGTGGAGTATATGTTCGGGGTGGAGGAGGTTCTGGTCCGCGCCGATGCGCTGGCGAACGGGACGATTGCCCGGCTGGACGGGCGGCAGGCCGCCATTGACTGTGTGGCGGTCGATCTGGGCCTACCGGAACTGCTGCTGGTGGATGGGCTGAAACTGCTGAGCCACGGGGTCCGGGCAGAACCGCCACTGCCGGTGCTGCTGGCCTTTGAGGCGCAGCAGCTGGTCAGTCTGATGGCCCGGCGGAGCCTGTTCGGGGCGGCATGAGGATCAGTCGTAGAGGGCGGTCATCTGGGCCACGATGACCGAGTTTTCCTCCAGCGCGCGCAGCATCAGCGCCTCTTCTTCCGGCGGGATTTCGGCCCCGGCCTCTTTCTGTTCGTCCAGCGAACCGTGGCCTTCGACCTCCAGCACGGCCAGTTCGGCCTGCTTGAGGATGGCCACGGTCTCGCGCACCGCCTCGGCCTCGTCGACACCGCTGGCATAGCACATCAGGGCCCCGCCGGTGGCCTTGGCAGGCAGGTCGTCGCCGGGTTTGCGGCCGACCTGGACCAGCAGGGTATAGACCTGCTGGCGGCTGGTCTTCACGGGCTTTTCGTCAGACATGGCGGGCCTTTCAGGCCCCCCGTAACACAGGGGGCAATTTTCATAATCGTTTAAAATCAATGGCTTGACTGTGCCACTTTAACCAGATCTTAACACTTTCCCACGCCCCGGGGGCCGCGGGACATTTCCCGATCAGTCGCGCAACAGCTCGTTGATGCTGGTCTTTGAACGGGTCTGGGCATCGACCTTTTTCACGATCACGGCGCAGTAAAGGTTGATGCCGTTTTTCGACGGCATCGACCCTGCCACGACCACCGACCCGGCGGGCACCTCACCATACATCACTTCGCCCGACTCGCGGTCCACGATCTTGGTGGATTTGCCGATGAACACGCCCATGCCGAGGACCGCGCCTTCGCGGACGATGCAGCCTTCGACCACTTCGGACCGGGCGCCGATGAAGCAGTTGTCCTCGATGATGGTCGGGCCGGCCTGCATCGGTTCCAGCACGCCGCCGATGCCGACGCCGCCCGACAGGTGCACGTTCTTGCCGATCTGCGCGCAGGAGCCGACGGTGGCCCAGGTGTCGACCATGGTGCCTTCATCCACGAACGCGCCGAGGTTGACGAAGGAGGGCATCAGCACCACGCCTTTGGCGATATGGGCCGATTTGCGCACGATGCAGTTCGGCACGGCGCGGAAACCGGCGCTGCGGAACTCTTCCTCGCCCCAGCCGAGGAACTTGCTGTCAACCTTGTCCCACCAGCTTGATCCCTGCGGACCGCCGGATTGCAGTCCCATATCCTGCAGGCGAAAGCCCAGCAGAACGGCCTTTTTTGCCCATTGATTCACATGCCAGTCGCCATCCTCGCGCTTCTCGGCCACGCGCAGGGTGCCTGCGCCGAGCGCGGCCAGGGTCGCCTCGACCGCGTCGCGCGCCTCGCCCTTGGTGGCGGGGGTCAGGCTGTCACGGGCTTCCCATGCGGTCTCGATAGCGGTTTCCAAGGCGGCGTTTGACATGAGGTTGCCCTTTTGAGGTTGGTCCTGTTGCGCCCAGCCTATAAAGGTTGGAGGAAGCTCACGCAATGCAAAGGCAGGACATGAAAGACGAACCCCGCGCCCACCCGTTCCGCGACAGTGTCGAGGACGTGCAGGCCGCCGACCGGATTCCCGATACCATCCAGACCCGCGCGCCGGCCTACCGCCTTGCCTTTGCAGATGCGGACTTCATGACGCGCGAGGAACTGCGCCCGGTGCGGTTGCAGCTGGAACTGCTGAAACCGCAACTGGTGATGGATGAGCGCGGGATTGAATCGACGATCGTGCTGTTCGGCGGCGCGCGGATTCCGGCGACTGCCGAGGCAGGCCGCACGCCTGCGCTGGCAGGGCTGGCACAATATTATGAAGAAGCGCGGAACTTTGCCTTTCTGATGACCCAGCGCAGTCTGGAAAGCTATGGCCGCGAGAATGTGATCATCACCGGCGGCGGGCCGGGGGTGATGGAGGCAGGCAATCTGGGCGCGCATGAGGCCGGTGGCCAGTCGATCGGGCTGAACATCGTGCTGCCGCATGAGCAGGCCCCGAACGCCTATGTGACGCCGGACCTGTGTTTCAACTTCCACTACTTTGCGATCCGCAAGATGCATTTCCTGATGCGGGCAAAGGCGATTTGCGTGTTTCCGGGCGGTTTTGGCACGTTGGACGAGATGTTCGAGACGCTGACGCTGATCCAGACCAAACGGATGAAGCCGATCCCGTTCCTGCTGTTCGGGGCTGCGTTCTGGGACAAGATCATCAACTGGCAGGCGCTGGCCGAGGCGGGCACCATCAGCCCCGAGGATCTGGAGCTGTTCCGCTATGTCGAGACCGCCGAGGAGGCGATGGCGGCGATTGACGGCTGGGGCTGACGCCCCGCCGTTTCCGGCCCTGCCGCTCAGTAATCGCGTTCGTAGAACAGCCCGATGCCGGTGTCGCCCTTGTCGCCGACCCGGCCCTTGAGCGTGATGTGGTCGGTGATGTCGAGGTTCAGGTTGATCTGGCTTTTGCCGGTCTGGTCGACCACGATTTCGGAATAGATGTTCTCGGTCAGGTATTTGCCCGCGGTCAGCTGGGCGGTGCCGTCGTCGCTGGTTTGCACGTCGAGGTCATCGAGGCCAAAGCCCTGACGCAGGCGGCCCACGAGGCCCTCTCCGCCGCGCCCGGCGAGGGTGGCGACGGCATTGGCCAGCTGCAGGGCCTGCAGCGCCGAGAGCGATTCCAGCCGCCTGCCGAACAGGAGTTGCGACAGCACCTCCTCTTGCGGGAGTTGCGGGTTGGAGGTGAAGCTGACCTGCGGATCATCGGCGGAGCCTTCGATCACGACCGAACTGGTGATGCTTTCATTGGTACTGCTGGCGACAATGCGCAGATTGGGGTCGAAATCGCCCGCAAGCTGGAGCGATGCCTCTGTCAGGGTCAGGCGGCGGCCGAGGATGTCGAGCCGGCCCCGGATCAGGTTGAATGCGCCCGATGGGATGATGTTGTCGGTGGTGCCGGTGATGCGCAGGGTGCCGCCGAGTTCGGCATCAAGGCCCCGGCCCCGGATGAAAAGCTGGTTGGGGGCGGAGATTTCGATATCCAGCTCGAAAGGGCGGGCGCGGGGGGTCCGGCCATTGCCGTTCGGGTCTTCGATCAGGCCGGCGCGGCGGCGGGTTTCGCGCACGGCGGCGGGTTCATTGATGTGTTGGAGGCCGTCGAGCAGTTCCTGCCCGCCAAGACCGGTGGCGGCGATGCGGATTTCGGCCTGCGGCAGGGCGATGCGCCCCGCGATCAGCGCGCCGCCGGTGATCGGGCCGGTGATGCGCAACTGGCCGTTGGCGAGGGTCTCGTACAGTTGCGGATCGCGCAGGGTGACGCCTGCGAGCGTAAGGCCAAGGTCGGCCCGGTAGGGCGCGGTGAGGCTGACGGGGCCGTTGAGGGAAATGCGGCCTCCGGTCGAGACAATGGCAGTGGTGGTGATCTGGGCGGAGCCGCCGGACAGGGTGGCGCTGGCGTCGATCGCCTGCAGGGCGAAGGGCAGGGCGGGGTCGGCGAGAGAGCCGCCGGAAAGGCCGATGCGACCGGTGAGCGAGGACAGGGCGAGCGGGCCGTTGAGCGCGAGGTCAACGCTGAGCGGGCCGGAGACGACGCGGTTGCCGAGGAAGGGGTTGGCGAGGCCTGCCTGCGCCGTGCCCCGCACGGTCAGGTTGGCGGTGCGGAAGTCGGTGGCGACCTGACCTGCGACGCGGGCGTCGATGCTGCCCGGGCCGGTGCCGGTGAGCGACAGGGTATAGGCACCGCCGGTTTCCACAGCGGTTCCGGACAGGGTGACCGGGCCGGGGAATTCCGGCAGCAGCAGGCCAAGATTGGCGAGCCGGGCGGTGAGGTCGATTTCGCGGCTTGTGTCGGTGAGGCGGCCGGTGGCCTGTGCGGTGAGTTGCGGGTTGCTCAGCCGAAGGTCATCGACGCGGAGCTGGCCGTTTTCAAGGCGCAGGGCACCGGTGAGTTGCGAGGTGCCGGCAAGCAGGCGGTGGGTATTGGTGACGCCAAAGCGCAGGTCGCCCGCCTCGGCGGTCAGGGTGATCGCGGCGGTGTCGGGGGTGCCCTTGAAGCTGGCGTTGGCGCTGATGCGGCCGCCGAATTCGGGGCGCAAGCGCGACAGGTCTTGCAGCGCCAGTTGCGCGGTGATGTCGCTGCCGGTGGTGGCCAGAAGGCCGGTGGCGGAAACGGTGGCGCCGGGGGCGGTGATGTTGAGCTGCTCGACGATCAGGGTGTTGTCGATCAGGTTGGCGATGAGCGCGACCTGTGAGGTGCCGTTCAGCAGGCGGTCGGCCTCGGGCTGGCCGGTGCGCAGGGCGTTGGCGGTGAGGTCGGTCTCGATCCTTGCCTGACCGCTGGTGAGCGGGCCGGAGAGGCGCATGTTGCCCGCAACGCTGCCGCCGAAATCGGGGCCGAGACGGGAGAGATCATCCATCCGCAAGGTCAGTGTCAGATCGGCGAGGTCGGAGGTGAGGGTGCCGGAGCCATCGGCGGCCAGCGCGGGCGCGCGGACGGCAAAACTGCGCAGCACGGTGCCGGTGGTGTCGCGGCGGATGTCGAGCGCGATGCTGGCCGGGCCGCGCAGCAGGTTGTCGGCCTCGGGGATGCTGACGGTGAGGTTCTGGCCGTCGATCCGGCCCTGGACATCGAAATCACCGGCCAGCGGGCTGCCCTGCCCGGAGGCGGTGATGGTGCCGCGACCCGAAAGCGGGCGACCGGCGAGGCCGGACAGCGGGCCAAGATCGGTGGCCTCAACGGTCAGGCGGCCCGTTGTGCGATAGCCTTCGGACAATCCCGCGATTTCGCCGCCTGCCGACAGGGTGACCGGGCCGGCGGTAAGGTCCAGCGCGCCGATGCGGGTGACGCCGGACCCTTCCTGCCAGAACAGCCGGGTGGAGGCGGTGACGGTATCGCCAAGCGCCATCGACAGGTTGGGGTCTTGCAATGCGATGCCGGAGCCGGTCATCGTGAAGCTGCCGCCGATCACCCGGCCGACGGGTGTGCGCGAAATGCGACCCGAGCCGCGCAGATCAACCTTGGCAAGGTTGGCCTCGGGCGTGGTGACGCCCTCGGCCTCGATCACCGCCCGCCATGATTCATCGGTGCCCGAGTTGTAGCCGATATCGAGTCGCGCGGTGCGGACCGAGACTCCGGCATCAAAACCGGGGATCAGCACCGGGTTGTTGTCAGGGTCACGCATGAAGCCGCTGAGCGCGATCACCTCGGGCAGGCCATCGGGGGCAATAACGGTCTGCCCGCGCAGTTCCACCGATCGGGCGCGCAGATCGAGCGCGGAGAGGTCCAGCCGCCCGGCCTCGCTGCGCTGGCCCGTGACGTTCAGGCTGACGGTATCGCCAAGGAAATCGGCATATTCGGGGATGAACATCGGGGCCAGATCGCCGGAGAGATCGGCGTTGAACAGTGTGCCGCCGGTGTCGGTGCCCATCAGGGTGACGGTTCCTGCCAGACGTTCCGCCCCGTCGCTGGTCAGCGCGATCGTGGAGGCGAAATTGTCCAGCGGCCCCTCACCATTGATCTGAAGCGAAACCGCAGGGGCGCCGGGCAGGTCCAGCAGCGTGGCTGCAATTCCGCCCGCGTCTTCAACCGCGTTGAGCGACAGGGAAAGCTGCGTGGTGTCATTGGCGTAAGCTGCGGAAAGGTCGATCCTGCCATCGGGGCCGCTGTCGGTGCGGTCGATGGTCAGATCGGCCGAACCATTGCCCCCGGAAAGCGAGACAGACGCCTCGATGCTGCCCTCGATCGGCTGGCCGAGCAGGGATTCGCCCAGCACAACCCGCGCGGCCGAGAGCTTGGATATTTCGATCGAGACGGGAAGTTCCGGCAGGGCAAAGCCCGATGCCTCGGGTGCGGGTGCACCCTCTACTGACAAGGGCGCGCGGACGACAATGATTTCGGCGGCGGTGAGTTCGTTGATGGAGACCTGCCCGGAGAGCAGGGAGGACCGCGACCAGTCGAGCACGATATCGTTCAGCGTCAGCCAGATGCCATCGTCATCGGCAATGGTCAGCTGCGTGGCGGTGGCGCGCGAGGACAGCGCCCCCTGAAACCCGCGCAGGGTGATCTGGCGGCCTGAGGCGGAGAGGTTGTCCTCCAGAAAGGCGACGATGGTTCCACGATCCGTGCGTTCAGCCTCGGTCTCTTGCGCGAAGGCTGCGCAAGGGACGGCGATCAGGACGAGGGGGAGAAGCCAGCGCATCAGAAAGACTGCCCCAGACCAACGTATAGCTGCACGCCCTTGCCGGTTTTACCGCCGACCGGCCCGGCGATATCGAAACGGATCGGGCCGAAGCCGGTGTCGTAGCGCAGGCCCAGCCCTGCCCCGGCGTGCCAGTCGCCCACGCCTTCGAAAAAGCCGTCGAGATCGACACGCCCGGCATCGACAAAGCCGACAACGCCGATGTTGCGGGTCACCTTGGTGCGCAGTTCAAGTGACCCGGCGAGGAAGTGGTTGCCGCCGATCTTGTAGTCGATCGGGCCACGCAGCACGTTGATGCCGAGCGACTGGAACGGCTGGCCCCGCACGGTGCCGCCGCCGCCGGAGAAGAACAGATCATCGCGCGGGGTTTCCAGCAAGCTGGCCCCGGTGATGATGCCCGCCTGCATGCGGGCCGCGATGACGAAACGGTTGTCTGCACCAAAGCCGCGATAGCCGCGCAGATCGGCGGTTGCGCGCAGGCCCGAACCGGTGGTGCCGAAGCCGAGGAAGGGTTTCACCTCGGCCTCGATGAAAAAGCCGCGTTTGGCATCAACCTTGTTGTCTCGCCGGTCCCAAGTCAGGGCGACGGGCAGCGACAGGCTGCGGAACTGGAAATCGCGGGCAAAGCTGCGGTTGGTCGAGAATTCGGTGCCGTCGATGATGCTGTATGCAAGGTCAATCCGCCCGGTCAGACTGTCGGAAAACACATGGGTGAAGCCGATGCCAAGGCTGAACAGGTTGGCGCGGTAGTCGGGTTCATCAAGGTGGCCCAATTCGGTGACAAAACGCGCCGTGGTGTCGGGGGTCAGCGTGGCGGGCCTGTCGATGGAGAGTTTCAGACTGTAATCCATGCCGTTGTCTTTGGCACCGATGTTGGAAACCTCTGCCTCGATCCGCAGGCGCTCGGCCCCGCCCAGCAGGTTGCGATGCATCCAGGCGGCAGTGAGGTCCAGCCCTTCGAGGCTGGAGATTTCGGCCCCGAAGCTGAGGCGGCGGGGCTTTTCCTCGACCACTGTAATCGTGGTGCCCAACAGGTCGGGGCGGGTGATGCCCTCATCCTCGGTGATGGTGACCGAGGAAAAGGTGCCGGTGCGGCGCAGGCGATTTTCGGCACGGTCGATTTCGGCGGGATCATAGGTTTTGCCCTGCGGGATGCCGGCGATCTTGCGCACGCGGTTTTCGCGGGTGCGCTGGTGGCCGGTGACATCGACCGGCCCAAAGCGCAGGCGCGGGCCGGGTTCCAGCGTGACGCGTGCGGACAGGGTTCGGTTGGGGTGGTCAGCCACGACATCCTGCCCGGTGACGCGGGTCTTGGCGTGGCCTTGCGCACGCCAGCCGTCCACGCCCGCGGTGACGGCCTGCCGGACAAGGCCGCTTTGGGCAGGCTCGCCACGCGCGAAGCCATCGGGCAGCTTGGTGCCGTGGGCCAGCGGGGTGATCGCAGTCTGGGAAAAACGGAACTGCGGGCCGGGATCGACGCGCACCTCGATCCGGGAGACGCGTTGCGGGGCATCGAGCGGGGCGATATTGGCCGCCTCGCGCCCGTCGAGCAGGACGGAGATCACGGGGGAGTAATGGCCCTGTGCGTAGAGTGCGCCGACAAGGCGGCCATATTCGGCGCGGGCGGCAGCGAGCACCTGATCGGGCTGATCCTCTTCGTTCGACAGCGCCAGCAGGGCGGAGGCCGCGCGCAGCGCGCCGCCAAGGTCTCTGTCGGTGCCGGTGATATTGAACTGAACACGGTCAAGGGCATGGCCGGTCTGCCCCAATGCCAGCGCACCCGCAAGGCAGAGCACGAAGGGCAGGCGGGACAGGGCGTGTCTGCGCTGTGTCACTGGAACCTCACTGGCGATCCGGCCAAGTATCGCAACAGCCGGATGGATGTGCAATCAACTGCTTGTCATCCGGGGGGTGTTGGCCATCACCTTTTGCGTCCTTTCTGCCAGTATGGCAGAAATGGCGCAGAGCGGGATGTCTTGCGACATCCGGTGCGGCATCTATTGCGCGGCAATCTCGCGGTTGGCCGACAGCAGGCTTTCGCTGACCGCCGCCAGCGCCAGCGCCGCCGCACCATGCGCCCAGAGCCGGACACCCCATGCGTGGATTTCGATCGGGGGGCGGGGGCGGCCGGTGTTGATCATCAGGTTGTCCATCTCGGCCAGCGTCTCGGCGGCGTAGAGGTAGTCAAAGCGCATCCGTTCCCCCGACAGGATGATCAGCGCGGGATCGAACAGGTTGACGACATTGGACAAGCCGACCGCCAGATAGCGCCCGGCACGGCGGAAGATGCTGCGCGCGGTGGCATTGCCCGCCTTGGCGTGGTCATAGAGACTTTCCAGCAGGACGGTCATGCTCTGGCCTTCCTTGTGGCCCCAGTTCAGCGCGGTGGTGGCCTCGCGCGCGAGGGCGTAGTCGGCCACATAAGCCTCCAGACAGCCGCGCTGGCCGCAGCGGCACAGCGCGCCGTCGAGCTGCACCTTGGTGTGGCCCAGTTCCAGCCCGACCCGCTGCGCGCCGCGATAGATGCGGTGGTTCATCACAAAGCCCATGCCGACGCCATGTTCGATGGTGACCACGGCAAAATCGGACAGGCCCCGCCCCGCGCCGAACCACAGCTCGGCCATGGCAACGAGGTTGGTTTCGTTGTCGACCCAGACCGGCAGGCCGAAACGCTGGCTGGTCAGAGCGGCAAGCGCCACGTTGCGGGAGTCGAGCAGCGGGGTCCACAGCACCATGCCTTCGGCATTGTCGACAAAACCGGGAAGGCCCATGCCGATGCCGGACAGATCGGAGCGGCTGATCGCGGCTTTGGCGCAGACCCGGTCGAGCAGGGTTTCGATCACGGTCATGAGTTCGGGCACCGTCATCGGGCCGGGGCGGCGGGGGATGGATTCCTCAGCAATCAGCTTGCCCGCGAAATCGACGATCACGGCGGTTTCCTCGCGGTCCGAAATCTTCATGCCAACCACGCGGTGGGCCGAGGCGCGCACCCCAAGTGCCACGGCGGGACGACCGCGCACGGTTTCACCGTCACGCGGCGGGGCGGCGACTTCTTCGATCAGGCCCGATTCGATCAGTTCCGAAGTGATCGTGGTGATCGAGGCCGGGCTGACGCCCAGATCCTTGGCGACCTGCACGCGTGGCATCAGCCCGGCGGCACGGACACATTCGAACACCTGCTGACGCAGCGGGCGCAGCGTATCGGCCAGTGGCAGGATAAGCGGGCCCACGCCCTTGCGGCCATTGCCTGTGTCCCCCGCTGTATAATGCGTCAGCATTTATTTGGCTCCCTAACTAATGAGCGCCGGTATTCTTCGCGGATCGCTTGAATATTGCTGCACAGCAGCATGATGCAGGCTGTTTCTTACTCTCATGCAGCTTTCATCACAATTTTTATTTTGACAACTGAAATTAATAAGGGCAATTTTTGCCCGTATCGACGAATCCGTCGAACCAGCCATACGCTGGCTGCATCCATAGGGAGGATACACATGCGTAATGCAATCGTGCTCGCCGTGATCGCGGCGACCGGCTTTTCGTCTGCCGCACTGGCAGAGGGCAAGAAAATCGGCGTTTCCTGGGGCAGCTTTCAGGAGGAGCGCTGGAAAATCGACGAAGCCGCGGTGAAGGCCGCTCTGGAGGCCGCAGGCAATGAATATGTTTCGGCTGATGCCGAAGCGTCTTCCGCCAAGCAGCTGACCGATGTGGAGGCATTGATCGCGCAGGGCGTGGATGCGCTGATCATCAACGCCTGGGACAAGGATGCGATTGCACCCGCGATCGAGAGCGCTGCAAACGAAGGCATTCCGGTTGTCGGCTATGACCGCCTGATCGAGGATGACCGCACATTCTATCTGACGTTCGACAACGTCGGCGTGGGCCGGATCATCGCGCAAGAGGTCAAGGCCGCCGCCCCAGAAGGCAATTATGCCATCATCAAGGGCGACCCCGGCGACACCAACACCAGCTTCCTGCTGCAAGGGATGATGGAAGTGATCGGGGCCGACGTTGACGCAGGCAAGATCAAGATTGTCGGCGAAAACTTCTCCGAAGGCTGGAAGCCGGAAAATGCCCAGAAGAACATGGAGCAGATCCTGACCGCCAACAACAACGACGTTGACGCGGTTCTGTCCCAGAATGACGGCATGGCCAGCGGTATCGTTGCCGCGCTGCAGGGTCAGGGCATCGTGATTCCGGTCGGCGGGCAGGACGGCGACCATGCCGCCATCAACCGGGTGGCACGCGGCACCCAGACCGTTTCGGTCTGGAAAGACGCGCGCGCACTGGGCAAGGCGGCGGGCGAAATCGCCTCGGCGCTGGCCGACGGGGCCTCGCTCGACTCGATCGCGGGCGCTGGCAAGTTTTCGGGCGGCGAAAAGGGCATCGAGCTGAATGCCATCCTGCTGGACCCGACCCCGCTGACCAAAGACAACCTGAACGTGGCCATTGATGCAGGCCACATCACAAAGGCTGCCGCCTGCGAAGGTGCTATGGCCGGTGTGGTTGGCTGCGAATAAGCCATCAGGGCGGCGCGGTGCCATAAGGTGCCGCGCCGCCTTTTTTGCCAAACGCTGTCTTGCGGGCCTGACCGGCCCCGTCGTTGTCGCGACTTGCGTGGCACGGCATTGGCAAGATGCCCGTAGTCCCCCTTTGCGATGGACGATGAAATGAGCCACACTCCCTCCCCTTCCCCCTCTGCTTCACCCGGCCACAGGGCCGCCGGTGGCAATCCTGTCAAACGCTTCCTGACGGCAACCGAAATTGACACCCGCCTGCTGGGCATGCTGGCCGCGTTGTTGTTGATCTGGTGCGGCTTCCACTTTTACGGCGCCATCGTGAACGGCAACGGCGCTTTCCTGACGCCGCGCAACCTGTGGAACCTGTCGGTGCAGACATCGAGCATCGGGATCATGGCGACGGGGATGGTGCTGGTCATCATCACCCGCAACATCGACCTGTCGGTGGGGTCGATGATTGGCGTGACCGGGATGGCGATGGGGATCTTGCAGGTGGAGATCCTGCCGCCGATCCTGGGCTTGGGCCATTGGTCGATCTGGATCATCACCTGCATTGTCGGGATCATCGTCGGCACCATCATCGGGTCGCTGCATGGCTGGCTGATCGCCTATCGCGGGATTCCGTCGTTCATCGTGACCTTGGGCGGGCTGATGGTCTGGCGCGGGATGGCGTTCATCTCAAACGGCGGACGCACGATTTCGCCGGTCGACAGCACATTTGCGCTGCTGGGCGGTGGGCCGGGCGGCAGTATCGGGGCCTATGGCAGCTGGATTGTCGGCGCCATCGCCTGCGCCGGGGTGCTTTGGCTGCTGATCAAGGGGCGGCAACAGCGGATCAAGCATGAATTCCCGCTGCGCCCGATGTGGGCCGAGGTGACGCTGGGGGCGATCGGTTTTGCCGCGATCATCGGGGCGGTGCTGCTGATGAACGCCTATCCGCTGCCGCGCGGCATCCTGCGCCAGATGGACCTGCCGGATGATGCGTTTGTGTCGCACGGCTTTGCCATTCCGGTGCTGATCATGATCGGGGTGGCGATCTTGATGACCATTCTGATGACCCGCACCCGCTTTGGCCGCTATGTGTTTGCCATCGGCGGCAACCCCGAGGCGGCGGCGCTGGCGGGCATCAACACCCGCTGGATGACGATGAAGATCTTCTCGCTGATGGGGGCACTGACCGGGCTGGCGGCGATCATCGCCTCGGCGCGGTTGAACTCGGCCACAAATGCGTTGGGGACGCTGGACGAGCTTTACGTGATTGCGGCGGCGGTGATCGGCGGCACCTCGCTGGCCGGGGGGGTCGGCACGATTTACGGGGCCATTCTGGGCGCGCTGGTGATGCAATCGCTGCAATCGGGGATGGTGCTGATCGGCTTTGATGCCGCGATCCAGCGGATCGTGGTGGGCATGGTTCTGGTGCTCGCCGTTTACCTCGACAACCTTTACCGCGCCCGCACGAAGTGAGGAGGCAGATATGACCGTGAACAAGGGAACACCGCTGGTCGAGATGCGCGACATCTCGATTTCATTCGGCGGGATCAAGGCTGTCGATCACGTCAGCATCGACCTGCATCCGGGAGAGGTTGTCGGCCTGCTGGGCCACAACGGCGCGGGCAAATCCACGCTGATCAAATGCCTGTCGGGGGCCTATCAGAAGGATGCCGGAGAGATCTTCATCAACGGTGAGCGTGCCGAGATCAACAACCCGCGCGATGCAAGGCACTACAATATCGAGACGATCTATCAGACGCTTGCCTTGGCCGACAATCTGGATGCCGCGTCGAACCTGTTTCTGGGGCGCGAGCTGGTGACGGCGGCGGGCTTTGTCGATGACGCGCAGATGGAGGCAGAGACACGCCGGATCATGGCGCGGCTGAACCCGAACTTCCGCAAGTTCAACGTGCCGGTGTCGGCACTGTCGGGCGGGCAGCGGCAATCGGTGGCGATCGCGCGGGCGGTATATTTCAACGCCAAAATCCTGATCATGGACGAGCCGACGGCGGCGCTTGGGCCGCAGGAGACGCAGATGGTGGCGGAGCTGATCCAGGAGCTGAAGCGGCAGGGGTTGGGGATTTTCCTGATCGAGCATGACATCCATGCTGTGATGGATCTGTGCGACCGCGCGGTGGTGATGAAGAACGGACAAAGGGTCGGAACGGTGAATGTGGGTGACGTATCCGATGACGACATTCTGGGCATGATCATCATGGGCAAGAAACCGGCAAAGGCCTATTGATGTATATCGGTCTGGATCTGGGCACCTCGGGGCTGAAAGGTATTCTGATGACCGGGGATCAGGAGGTGGTGGCCGAGGCCACCGCCCCCCTGACAGTGCAGCGCCCGCAGGAAGGGTGGAGCGAGCAGGCCCCGAACAGCTGGATTGCGGCGGCAGAAACGGTGCTGGATGCGCTGGCGGCGCATGGGTTGGGCGCGGTCAAGGGCATCGGGCTGTCGGGGCAGATGCACGGGGCGACGCTGCTGGACAGTGCCGATCAGGTGTTGCGGCCCTGCATCCTGTGGAACGACACCCGCAGCCATGCCGAGGCGGCGGAGCTGGATGATGACCCGATGTTCCGGCGGCTGACCGGCAATATCGTGTTTCCCGGCTTTACCGCGCCGAAACTGATGTGGGTGCAGGTGCATGAGCCCGGCATCTGGGACAAGGTGGCGCGGGTGCTGCTGCCCAAGGATTATCTGCGGCTGTGGCTGACCGGCGAAGCGGTCAGCGAAATGTCCGATGCGGCGGGGACTGCCTGGCTGGATACCGGCATGCGCGACTGGTCGGATGAGCTGCTGGGCGCGACCGGGCTGACACGTGACCATATGCCGAGGCTGGTCGAGGGGTCGGAGGTTTCGGGCACCCTGCGGGCGGGGCTTGCATCGCGCTGGGGCCTGCCTGCGGGCGTGGTGGTGGCGGGCGGTGGTGGCGACAATGCGGCGTCGGGCGTCGGCGTGGGTGTGGTGCGGGCGGGCGAGGCTTTTGTCTCTCTGGGCACCAGCGGCGTGCTCTTTGCGGCCAATGACGGCTATCAGCCCGATGCGGCGACGGCGGTGCATACGTTTTGCCATGCGCTGCCGGGGACATGGCATCAGATGGGGGTGATCCTCGCCTGTACCGATGCGTTGAACTGGTTTGCCGGGCTGACCGGCAGCGATGCCGCCAGCCTGACCGGCAATCTGGGGCCGTTGCAGGCCCCCGGCAAGACGCTGTTCCTGCCCTATCTGGGCGGCGAGCGCACGCCACTGAACTCTGCCTCGGTCCGGGGGGCTTTTGTCGGGCTGGAACATGCGACCGACCGCGCGGCGGCAACGCGGGCGATACTGGAAGGCGTGACCTTTGCTTTCCGCGATTGCCGCGACGCCTTGGCCGCGACCGGCACAAGGCTGGAAAGCCTGTTGGCGGTGGGGGGTGGGTCGAAGTCGGAGTATTGGCTGCGCGCCATTGCCACCGCGCTGGATTGCCCGGTGCAAGTGCCGGTGGCCGGCGATTTCGGCGGCGCCTTCGGGGCCGCGCGGCTGGCGCTGATGGCGGCCACGGGCGCCGGGGCCGAGGTAGCCATCCTGCCCGCCATAGCCCGGGTGATCGCCCCTGACATCGCGTTGAAAGACGCCTTCGACGCGGGCCATGCCCGCCATCTTATCGCACAATCTGCCATCAAGGGCCTGACATGACCGATTTTTTCAAGAACATCCCCGCCATAACCTATCAGGGCCCGAGCGCCAGCAGCGAATTCGCCTTCCGCCATTACAACCCGGATGAGGTGGTGCTGGGCAAGCGGATGGAGGACCATCTGCGCTTTGCGGTGGCCTGGTGGCACAGCTTTGCCTGGCCCGGCAGTGACCCGTTCGGCGGCCAGACCTTCGAGCGGCCGTGGTTCGGCGACAGTATGGATCTGGCGAAGCTGAAGGCCGATGTGGCCTTCGAGATGTTCGATATTCTGGGCGCGCCGTTCTATTGCTTCCACGACGCCGATATCCGGCCCGAAGGGGCAAACTTTGCCGAGAGCAAGCGCAATCTGGACGAGATCGTTGACTACCTTGGCCGGAAGCAGGCGGATCACAAGACGCAGCTGCTCTGGGGCACGGCGAATATGTTCTCCAACCGGCGCTGGATGTCGGGGGCGGCCACCAATCCGGACCCGGATGTCTATGCCTATGCCGCCGCGACGGTGAAGGCGAACATGGACGCCACCATGCGCTTGGGCGGGCAGAACTATGTGCTGTGGGGCGGGCGTGAGGGGTATGAGACGCTGCTGAACACCGATCTGGCGGCGGAGCGCGCCCATGCGGGGCGGTTCCTGCAACAGGTGGTCGACTACAAGCACAAGATCGGCTTCAAGGGCGCGATCCTGATCGAGCCGAAGCCGCAGGAGCCGAGCAAGCATCAGTATGATTATGATGTGGCGACGGTTTACGGGTTTTTGAAGGATTTCGGGCTGGAGCGCGAGGTTCAGGTCAATATCGAGCAGGGCCATGCTATCCTCGCCGGTCATTCGTTCGAGCATGAGATCGCGATGGCGGCATCTCTGGGGATTTTCGGGTCGATCGACATGAACCGCAATGATTACCAGTCGGGCTGGGATACCGACCAGTTCCCCAACAACCATGCCGAAAAGGCGGTGGCGTTCTATGAGATCCTGCGGGCGGGCGGCTATACCACCGGCGGCACCAATTTCGATGCCAAGATCCGGCGGCAGTCGCTGGACCCCGAGGATCTGATCCTGGCGCATGTCGGCGGAATGGACACCTGTGCGCGGGCGCTGAAAGGTGCCGCTGCAATGCTGGAGTCGGGTGAGATGGAGGCCAACCGGCGGGAGCGTTATGCTGGGTGGGAAACTTCTGCCGCCAAGGCGATGCTTGCGGGTGGACTGGAAGCGGCGGCGGCGCGGGTGGAGGCCGAGGGGCTGGAACCGCAGCCGAGGTCGGGCCGGCAGGAGCGGCTGGAGAATCTGTGGAACAAGCATATCTGAGGGGGTGACGATGCGCCGACGCGGGTTCCTGCAACTGGGGGGCGCGGCTTTGGCCGCAACCCTTGCCCCTGTGTCGGCGCGGGCGGCCACCGACCCGGTGCCGGTGCTGACCAACTGGTATAAGCTGACCCTGCAACTGGTGCGCCATACGGCGACCTATTCGCCCCCCGTGGCGGCGCGGGCCTTTGGCTATCTGGGGGTGACCGGCTATGAGGCGGTGTCGGCCTTTGATCCTTCGATGACCAGCCTTGCCGGGCAGGTGAAAGGGCTTTCCCCATTGCCCAAGCCGGGCACAGGCGCGCATGATATCGCGGCGGTGTTGCAGGCGGCACTGTCGGCGGCGGCGGCGCATTTCTTTGCCAATACCGGGCCTTCGGGCCAGCGGGCGCTGGCGACGATGACGCGCAAGCTGGACGCGCAGGTCGGCGCGGACCTGCCTGCCGATGTGGCGACGCGCAGTGCAGCTTTGGGGCAGGCCATTGCGGCGCATATCTGCGGATGGGCCGATACGGATGGCGGAGCGGTGATCGCGAACATGGGGTTTCCGGAGAGCTACACCACGCCGGATGATCCTGCTGCATGGGTGCCGACCAGCCTGATCCGCCAGCAGCAGGCGCCCTTGTTGCCGGACTGGGGCAGCGTGCGGACCTTTGCGATGCCATCGGGCGCGTCGTGCGGTTTGCCACCGCCGCCCGCCTACAGCGAAGATCCGGGGTCGCAGTTCCACAATGAGGCGATGGAGGTCTACACCGCCACCAAGGCGCTGACCGATGAACAGGCGCTCATCGCGCGGTTCTGGTCGGATGACCCGATGCTGTCGTCGACCCCTCCCGGCCACTGGATTTTCGTCGCCAATGATCTGATCGCCCGGCGGCAGATGCCGCTGGCGCAGGCGGTGGATGTGATGGCGCGGCTGGGCATCGCGATGGCGGATGCGTTCATCGGCTGCTGGTATGACAAGACCGAATACAACCTGTTGCGGCCGGTCACCTATATCAACCGGGTGATTGACCCGGCGTGGAAACCGTTGCTGATCACCCCGCCGTTTCCGGAATACCCCTCGGGCCATTCCACCGTATCGGGAGCGGCGGCAACAGTGCTGACGGCGGCCTTGGGCGAGGGCTATGCCTATGAGGATTTCACCCATGAGCGCGAGGGGATGCCGGGGCGGCCGTATGGCAGCTTTTGGGAAGCGGCGGATGAGGCGGGGGTGTCGCGGCTGTATGGTGGCATCCATTTCCGCGCGGCGATTGACCGGGGGCTGGAACAGGGGCGTTGCATCGGGGCCTATACGGTGGCTTTGAGGACATTGGCATGAGAGGGGACATGATCCGGGTGTTGGGATTTGTGCTGCTGGCAGCACCCGCCGCCGCACAGAACGTGCCGCAGTTTGCCGAGGAAACCACGGCTTTGGGCCTGAGCCACCAGTTTATCGGCGAATGGGAATATATGGTCGGCGGCGGGGTGGCGGCGTTTGACTGCAATGGCAACGGGTTGGCTGACCTTGCCTTGTCGGGGGGCACTGCGCCTGCGGCTTTGTTCGTGAACCAGAGCGCGCCGGGTGGGGCGCTGAAATTTGCGCCCATGGACAGCGGGATCGAGATGGAGGGGGTGACGGGCACCTATCCGATTGACATCGACAGTGACGGGATCACCGATCTGGTTCTGCTGCGGGTGGGCGAGAATGTGGTGATGCGCGGGCTTGGCGATTGCCGGTTTGCGCGCGCGAATGAGGATTGGGGCTTTGACGGCGGCGATGCCTGGTCCACCGCATTCGCGGCGATGTGGGAGCCGGGGGAGCGCCTGCCGACGCTGGCGATCGGCAATTACATCAACCAGCGGGAGGAGGCTTACCCCTGGGGGTCTTGCACCGACAACTGGCTGCACCGGCCTGCGGGCGCGGGCTTCGCGCCCCCCTTGCCCCTGAGGCCCAGCTTTTGTGCGCTGTCGATGCTGTTCACCGATTGGAACAACTCGGGGCAGAAGTCTTTGCGGGTGTCGAATGACCGGGAGTATTACGAGGGCGGGCAGGAGCAGATGTGGCATCTGGAGGCGGGGCAGGCCCCACGCCTTTATACGGCCGAGGAAGGCTGGAAACGGCTGCGGATCTGGGGAATGGGGATTGCCAGCACCGATCTGGATGCCGATGGCTACCCGGAGTTTTACCTGACCAGCATGGCGGACAACAAGCTGCAGCGGCTTGTCTCCCCTGCGCCGGATGCATTGCCGGACTACACCGATATCGCATGGGCCAAGGGCGTAACCGCGCACCGGCCCTTCATGGGGGAGGATCTTCGGCCATCCACCGGCTGGCATGCGCAGTTTGCCGATGTGAACAATGACGGGCGGGTCGATCTGTTTGTGGCCAAGGGCAACGTCTGGGAAATGCCGGATTTCGCGATGGCGGACCCCAACAACCTGTTGTTGCAGGGTGAGGACGGGCGGTTTGTGGAAGCGGCGGACAAGGCAGGTGTGGCGTCTACGCTGGCCGCACGCGGCAGCGCGGTGGTGGATCTGAACGGCGACGGCGCGCTGGATCTGGTGGTGGTCAACCGCAACGGCCCGGCGCAGGTCTGGCGCAATGCGGGGCCGGTGGGGAACTGGCTGGCCGTTGATCTGCGCCAGACGGGGCCGAACCCGACCGGGATCGGTTCCTGGGTCGAGGTGCGCTGCGGCGAGCATCTGCAGCGGCACGAGATCACCTCGGGCGGGGGTCATGTCAGCGGCATCTGGGGGCCGCAGCACTTTGGCCTTGGCGACGCGGATCAGGCCGAGGTGCGGGTGGTCTGGCCGGACGGCCAGGTGACGGAGTGGAGCCCGGTGCAGGCCAATGGTGTGGTGACGGTCAGTCGGTGAACTCCGGAGCCGTGAGTTTCTGGCTTCTGATCTTTGGACATGTCAGTTCGGCGTTCACCGCACCGCCGAGCAGCACCGCCAACACGCCAAGATAAAGCCACATCAGCAAAGCCACCACGGCACCGATGGAGCCGTAAATCCGGTTGTAGCTGTCGAAGTTCGCCAGATAGGCCGAAAAGGCAAAGCTGACGGCCGACCATGTGAGCGCAGCCACCACCACGCCGACAGACACCCACGGCCGCCCGTTGCCGGACGGCAGGTTCGGGCCGAAATGATACAGGATCGACAGGCAGCTGGCGACCAGCACGAACATCGCAAGCCATGGCAGGATACCCAGAAACCATTCCTCGGCCGGGCCGAGGTCGATGTATTGCAAGACCAGCGGCACCAGAACGATGGTGGCCAGCCCGACGATGATGGCGAAGATCAGCGCCAGCGTCAGCGCGATATCGACCAGCCAGCCCCGGATCCAGCCACGCGGCGTCGCCCGGTTCACCACATCGAGGCCCGTGATCAGTGCCGAGACCCCGGCGCGGGCGGAATAGAGCGCGATCATCAGCGAAACAAAGGTGGCCCACCCAAGCGTGGCGCGGGGCGTGGACAACAGGCCCATGACCTGATTGTGGACGAGGAGGGCGGCATCTGTCGGCAGGAACTGCTCGCCCACATCGAGATAGTCCTCGATCGCCTTGGGGTCGGCCATCAGGCTGAAGATCGCGACGCTGGCGGCAAGGCCGGGAAAGACCGCAAACATGGCGTAGAAGGCCACGCCAGCGGCGATCAGGCCGAAATGGCCGTCATTGATCCGGCCCCAGACCGCAGAAAAAAACAGGAACACTGATACCAACCGCTGCTTCATCCGCACATATATGCCCGTTGCCTGCCCCTGTGCAACTTGCACATGGGGCCTTGGGTGCCGCTTGCGCAACCCCTGATGCAGTGGAAAGATAGCGCGAACAGGAGGATCGCCAATGACTTATACCGCACATCCCGACCGATATTCGCGCATGACCTATCGCCGCTGCGGGGCGTCGGGGCTGAAACTGCCCGCCATCAGTCTGGGGTTGTGGCACAATTTCGGTCATGACACCCCGCATCAGACCAAGCGCGAGATCTGCCAGACAGCGTTTGACCATGGCATCACCCATTTCGATCTGGCGAACAATTACGGCCCGCCCCCCGGCAGCGCCGAGGAGGCATATGGTGAAATCCTGCGCACCGATTTCGCCGGGCATCGTGATGAGCTGATCATCAGCTCCAAGGCCGGGTATCTGATGTGGCAGGGGCCCTATGGCGAATGGGGCAGCCGCAAGACCCTGATTTCCTCCTGTGATCAAAGCCTGAAGCGGATGGGGCTGGACTATGTGGATATCTTCTATTCCCACCGCTTCGACCCTGACACGCCGCTGGAGGAAACCATGGGCGCGCTGGACCATATCGTGCGGTCGGGCCGAGCGCTTTATGTGGGGATTTCCAGCTATTCCAGTGCCAAGACGCGTGAGGCGGCGGCGATTTTGAAAGAGATGGGCACACCTTGTGTGATCCATCAGCCCAGCTACAATATCCTGAACCGCTGGGTGGAAAAGGACGGGCTGCGTGAGACGCTGGGGGAATTGGGGATCGGGTCGATCGCCTTTACGCCGCTAGCGCAGGGAATTCTGACGCGGAAATACCTGGGCGGTATTCCCGAGGGCAGCCGGGCGACCAAGGGCAAGAGCCTAAACCCGGGCACCATCACGCCACGCGCCATCGAAAGCGTGGAGGCGCTGGATGCAATCGCACAGGCGCGCGGGCAAACGCTGGCGCAGATGGCGATTGCCTGGGTGCTGCGCGAGGAAAAGATCACCACGGCACTGATCGGGGCCTCAAAGCCGGAACAGGTGGTGGATTGCGTGGGCGCGATCGGCAATCTGACCTTCACCGCTGCGGAACTTGCCGAGATCGACCGGGTGGCGGCGGAAGAGGACATCAACCTGTGGGCGCGGTCTTCGGCGGACTAGGTCCGGAAATACCTAAAACACCCTTCTTTAAGTTCCGGTTTACTGCACCCCTGTAAACCGGGAGACGGGTGTGAAACATGGGTGTGTGATGGCAGGGCAAGCAAATGCCGCGCCAGTCATCATCAAGCGGAAGAAGAAAGTCATCGGCGGTGGCCACCACGGGGGTGCGTGGAAGGTTGCCTATGCCGATTTCGTGACGGCCATGATGGCCTTCTTCATGCTGATGTGGCTGCTGAACGCGACGACGGAACAACAACGCAAGGGGATTTCGGATTACTTCAGTCCGACCATCCCGATCAACCGGATCTCGGGCGGTGGCGACGGGGCCTTTAACGGAGATTCCGTGATGGCCGAAGACACGCTGGTCAAGAACGGCACCGGCGCCTCGTCGACCAGACCGACCGCCGACCAGCAGGTCAAGGGTGATTCCCGGGCCGAGACCCGGCAGATGGAAGAGGAACGTCTGGCCGAGGTGGAAAAAGCACTGCTGGCGCGCAGCGGTGAAAGCATGACGATGGAACAGCTGTTGCGCCATGTCGTCACCCGCGTGACCGATGAGGGGCTGTTAATTGAACTGTTCGATCTGGAGCAGGCGCGGCTGTTCGAGGACGAGACAGCCCAGCCGACCAAAACCTTGCGCGACCTGTCAAAGGTGCTGGCCGAGGTGCTGCTGGCGACGCGCAACGACCTTGCCGTCGGTGGCTATGTCCGCAGCTACCCTCTGATGATGAAGGAAAATCCTGTCTGGCCCCTGTCGGCCGACCGGGCGCAAGCCGGGCGCGCTTTGTTGCTCGGCCAAGGTGTGCCCGACAGCCGCTTTGCCCGCGTGACGGGGTTTGCCGACCGCAAACCGCTGACCCCGGACCCATCCGTTATCCGGAACAACCGGCTGGAGGTGATCCTGCTGCGCCGAGACCGCTAGGCGGGTTCGTCAAACTTTCGGAATTAGCGGGCTGTTAATCGCCATGCTGCAGGGTGCGAGGCACATAGAGGCATCGACCTGTAGAAAGGCGGCATTGATGACCATTTCTTCCTCGCTGAACGCGGGCGTTGCGGGCCTGAACGCGAATGCGACCCGGCTTGCAACCATTTCCGACAACATCGCGAACTCCTCAACCTTTGGCTACAAACGCGCGACGGCCGAATTCGAAAGCATGGTGATCAACGGCGCACAGGGGGCCAGCAAATATTCTTCCGGTGGGGTTCGCGCCTCCAGCTATCGCCTTATCGACGAACAGGGGAGCATTGTCGGCACCGCCAATGCGCTTGATCTGGCCGTATCCGGTCGCGGCATGCTGCCGGTCATGCCTGCGGTCCAGATGACCGAGGGCGGGGCCGATGCGCAGTCGATGCTGATGACCACGACCGGGTCGTTCAGCATGGATGCGAATGGGGTCCTGCGCACGAAATCCGGGCTGGTATTGCTGGGCTGGCCGGCGGACAAGGACGGGACAATCCCGGCCTTTCCACGCGACACCCTGGCCGGGCTGAAACCCGTGGTGGTTCAGACCAACCAGAACGCGGGCGATCCGACCACACGGATGAACCTGGGGGTCAACCTGCCCGCGACCGCAACCGCCGCGGGTTCGCCCGGCACGCCGCTGCCGTTGGCGCTGGAATACTTTGGCAACCTTGGCATTTCGGCATCGCTCAACATCAACTTTACCCCTGTGATCCCGGCGACCGGGTCCTCCAACAGCTGGACCATGGTGATCCGGGACAGTGCTTCGGGCGGGGCGGTGATCGGCGAATACACGCTGGTGTTTGACGACACCCGGGGTGCGGGCGGGTCGCTGGTATCGGTCACGCCGGTTTCAGGCGGGCCCTATGACCCGGCGGATGGAACCCTTGCGCTGGCCGTTGCGGGCGGGCCGATCCGCATGACGATCGGGCGCATCGGTGCGGCCGATGCGCTGACACAGCTGTCAGATACCTTTGCCCCGACCGCCATCACCAAGAACGGGTCACCCCTGGGCACCCTGGCTTCGCTGGAGGTGGATGAGAAAGGTTACATCGTCGCGACCTATGATACGGGCTTTATCCGCCGTATCTTCCAGATCCCGCTGGTCGATGTTCCCAATGTCAACGGTTTGAACTCGTTGAACAACCAGACGTTTGAGGTCACGCGGCAATCCGGGCCATTCCTTTTGTGGAACGCCGGCGAAGGCCCGACCGGCCGTCTGCTCGGCTATGCCCGCGAAGGCTCGGCCACCGATGTCGCCGCCGAACTGACCGCATTGATCACAACGCAACGGGCCTATTCGTCAAACGCCAAGGTGATCCAGACGGTTGATGAGATGCTGCAGGAAACCACCAATATCAAACGCTGAGGGCCTGACAGATGAGCATTTCCGCCACACTATCCTCGGCTTTCTCCGGCCTGACCGCCTCGTCGCGCATGGCCGAAGTGACGGCTTCCAACGTATCGAACGCCCTGACCGAAGGCTATGCGCGGCGCGAGCTGCAGCTGACTGCCCGCAGTCTTGGCAACATCGGCGTTGGTGTGGCCGTGAAAGGTGTCACCCGCCAGGTCGACAAGCTGCTCCTGCAAGACCTGCGGCTTGCCGCGGCCAGCCAGAGCGGGCGCGCTGCGAGTCTGGATTTTCTGAAGCGGATCGACACCTCGCTGGGCACGGCGGATGAAGCCGGATCCCTCTCTGCACGGATCGCCACATTCGAGCGCGCGGTGATCGAGGCGGCGGCACGGCCCGAGGCCGATGCCCGGCTTGCAACCGTGGTGGATGCCGCGCGCAGCCTGACCGATGGGCTGGGCCAGATCTCCCGGGTGATCGCAACGGAGCGGCAAGCAGCAGACACCCGGATTGCCGCCGATGTGAAACTGTTGAACGCTTCCCTTTCTGGCGTGGCAGAGCTGAACACCCGCATCAGGACCTTCGCGGCAGCCGGTCGCGATACGACGGTGCTGATGGACCAACGCCAGCAATTGGTCGATTCGATCTCGGCGATCGTCCCCGTGCGGGAGGTTGCGCGCGAACATGACCAGATCGCGCTGTTCACCACCGGCGGCACCATCCTGCTGGAAGGGCGCCCGGTGCAGTTCGGATTTACCCCGACCGGGATGATCACGCCCGACCTGTCGCTTGCCGCAGGCAGCCTTTCGGGGTTGACGGTGAACGGCCAGCCCGTCACCACCACGCCAGCCGGGGGGCGGTTGGGCGAAGGGCGGTTGTCGTCCCTGTTCGATCTGCGCGACAGACTGGCGCCCGAGGCGCAGGCCAATCTGGATGCGCTGGCGCGCGACCTGATCGAGCGGGTCTCTGCCCCCGCCGCTGACCCCACGCTCGCCCCGGGTGCGCCGGGGCTGTTCACCGATCGCGGGGCCGCGTTTGACCCACTGGATGAGGTCGGGCTGGCCGGACGCATCCAGCTCAACGCTTTGGTGTTGCCCGAATCGGGCGGTGCCCTGTGGCGTCTGCGCGACGGGCTTGGCGCGGCGGCAGCCGGCCCCGGCGGATTCTCCGATCGCCTGACAGCCCTTGCGGCTTCGCTGAGCGTGGTGCGTGCGACGGTTTCGGGCGGCCTGTCGCCGGGCGCGCGCAGCCTGTCCGGCTTTGCATCCGACATTGCGTCAGCGCAATCGGTCAGGCGGCTGGGGGCCGAGGCGGGCACCGCCTTTGCGGCAGCGCGCAGCGACGCCTTGCGCTCCGCACTGCTGCGCAACGGCGTTGATACCGATCAGGAAATGCAGAACCTGCTGCTGATCGAACAGGCCTATGCGGCGAATGCCAAGGTTTTCCAGGCCGCGGATGACATGATCAAGATTCTGCTGGGGATATAAAATGGCACTGGTTTCCTTGGGCGATCTGGCCCAATCCTTCCTGCTCAAATCGCACACCGCCCGCCTGAAAGGCGAGGTGGGCCGGATGACGCAGGATCTGGCCTCCGGTCGGGTGGCGGATGTGGGCGCGGCCCTGTCCGGCGATCTGGCACGACTGACATCGGAGTCGCGCGCGCGCGCGGTCACCGCCGGCTATCAATCCGGCGCGCGCGAGGCGGCGACACAGGCGGCGGCCACGCAATCGGCACTGTCGGTTATTGCGGCTTCGGTGCGGGCGCTGGTCCCGCCACTGCTGGCCGCCTCGCAGTTGGACATGTCGGATCAGATCTCGCTGACGGGGGTGGATGCCCGCGGGCGGCTGGACTCTGTGATGGCGACGCTGAACGCCTCGGTCGGCGGCCGGTCGCTGTTCTCCGGTCAGGCGGTGCTTAGCCCGGCCGTCACCGGGGCCGGGCCGATACTGGCTGCCCTGCGCACGGAACTGATCGGCGCAACGACCGCAGCGGAGGCGATGACCCGGATTTCCGACTGGTTCGACAGTCCGGCAGGCTACCCCGCCATCGCCTATCAGGGCGGTGTGCCGCTTGCGAATGTTGCAGTGTCGCCGACGGATAAGGTCTGGCTTGGCATCACGGCTGCGGATCCGGCGCTCCGGGCCGCGCTGAAAGGCCTGGCCGCAGCGGCACTGATTGATGACATCGCCTCACCTCTCCCGGTCAGCGAAAACAAGGCTCTGGCCCGCCTGTCAGCCGAGGCGCTGATGGCCGGGCAGGACGCCCTCACCAACCTCGCCGCGCGTCTGGGGATCAGCGAGGGCCGGATCGAAGCCGCCCAGAGCCGGAATGCAATTGATCTTCTGAGCCATGAAATGGCGCAGGCCGACCTGATCCGCAGCGACCCGGAACGTCTGGCGATGGAGCTGGAGGCGATGCAGACCAATCTTGAAACGGTTTTTGCGATTACCGCCCGGCTGTCGCGGCTGTCGCTGACGGATTTCTTGCGATGATCCGGCGCCTGGTGACCTTGCTGTTCGTGCTGTGCTGTGGTCCGGCCCTGGCTGATGCGGTGCGGCTGAAGGATCTTGTCGAGTTCGACGGGGTGCGCGGCAATGATCTGGTGGGCTATGGCCTTGTGGTCGGGTTGAATGGCACCGGCGACGGCATCCGCAACGCGCCCTTTACCGAAGAGATCATGTCGAACCTGCTGGAACGGCTGGGGGTCAACGTGGCCGGAGAGGCCTATCGCCCCAAGAACGTGGCGGCTGTCTTCGTCACCGCCAGCCTGCCGCCCTTTGCCCGGGCGGGTGGGCGGATTGATGTGACGGTCTCGGCAATCGGCGATTCGAAAAGCCTGTTGGGGGGGACATTGGTGATGACCCCGCTGAACGGGGCCGATGGCCAGATCTATGCCGTTGCACAAGGCACGATCATTGCCGGCGGCATTGCCGCCGAGGGTCAGGCGGCGCGCGTGGTGCAGGGTGTACCGACAGCCGGGGTAATCCCGTCCGGCGCTCGGGTGGAACGCGAGATTGATTTCGATTTCACCACCCTGCAATCGGTTCGGCTGGCGCTGCGCAGCCCGGATTTCACCACTGCCGCCCGGATCGAGGCGGTACTGAACCGGGAATTCGGCAAGCGGATCGCGATGATGCTGGATTCGGGCACGGTGGAACTGAATGTGGATGCGGCGGGCATGCGCTCGCCCGCTCATGTGATCGGGCGGATCGAGAACCTGACCATCGCGCCGGAAACCCGGGCGCGGGTGGTGGTGGATCAGCGATCGGGCACCATCGTGATCGGCCAGGATGTCCGGATCAGCCGGGTCGCGGTGGCGCAGGGCAACCTGACCCTGCGGATCGAAGAGGCGCCGATGGTCGTGCAACCCAACCCCTTTTCCGAGGGCGAGACGATGGTGGTGCCGCGCACCAATGCCAATATCAACCGCGATCCGGGCACCGGGCTGGCCGAGGTCTCGGGCGGCACCTCGCTGTCGGAACTGGTGGCGGGGCTGAATGCGCTTGGGGTCGCGCCGCATGACATGATCGACATATTGAAAAGCATCAAGGCCGCCGGGGCGCTGCATGCGGATTTCGTGGTGAACTGATGGGGGTTGTCCTGGGTTGGACTTTCGCTCTGGCGCGCCTGTCGGGTCTGCGGGTCTGGCCGATCGGGCTTTCCGTCGACCCATCCCAGGATCGGGGAAATGCGCGTTGCAGGGCAAGGCACCACGATCGGTCGAGGCGAAGGCGGTCGGATGGCGGAGGTGCGCACAGGCGGCCCCGGCGGGGGCCCTGCCCGTCAGACCCAAGTCGGATGGAAGCGCCCTGCCGGGGAGAGGGTGAATATCTCACACCCTGTTGCGGTGACCCCGACCGAATGTTCGAACTGGGCCGAGAGCGATTTGTCGCGGGTGACCGCTGTCCAGTCATCGGCCAGCACCCTGGTCTCGGGACGGCCCAGATTGACCATCGGCTCGATGGTGAAGAACATGCCTTCCTCCAGCACCGGGCCTGCTCCGGGGCGGCCGTAGTGCAGGACATTGGGCGGCGCGTGGAAGACCCGGCCAAGGCCGTGGCCGCAGAAGTCACGCACAACCGACATGCGGTTCGCCTCGACACAGGTCTGGATCGCATGGCCGATATCGCCAAAGGTATTGCCCGGCATCACGGCACCGATGCCGCGCATCAGCCCCTCGTGGGTCACGTCGATCAGGCGTCTGGCCTTGGCGTCAGCTGTGCCCGCCACATACATTCTGCTGGTGTCGCCGAACCAGCCATCCACAATCACCGTAACGTCGATATTGAGGATATCGCCATCGCGCAGCGCAGGGTCTTTCCTGCGCTTTTCAAGGTCTTTCGAGATTGTCTCATCTTTGTGCATCGGCACGGCTGTCCCGGGAATTCCGTGACAAACGACATTGTTTACCGAAATGCACGAGGCATGCTTATAGCCCTTGTATCCGATCGTGGCAGAGGTGACGCCACGCCGGATGATGTCTTCACGGATGAAATCGTCGAGTTGGGCCGTGGTCTCCCCGGGTGCGACCAGAGTGGCAACAGCGTCGAGAATTTCGGCGGCGACCTGACCAGCCGCGCGCATTCCGGCGAAATCGGCCGCCTCATATATCCGAATTCCGTCTTTCGTGATGCGCCCGCGCGTGTCGTCCATGTCAGATATCCTTTGTCTTTTGCCTGAATAGGCAAATCGGCACGTCTTGACCAGAGGGGCACAAGACCGCAGAGCATGGATTGAAACCGCGCAGGCGCGGTCTATACCCGGGCAGGGTCAACAAAAGGAAAGCGGCGATGGCAAATCCTACTGCGGCGATGCTGGTGATCGGCGATGAGATCCTGTCGGGTCGGACCCGTGATTCGAACATGCATTATCTTGCAGGCGAGTTGACCCGCCACGGCATCCGGCTCATGGAGGTGCGGGTGGTTGCCGATGATCACGGCACCATCGCGGCGGCGGTCAATGCGCTGCGAGAAGCCCATGACCATGTGTTCACCAGCGGCGGAATCGGGCCGACGCATGACGATATCACCGCCGATGCGATTGCTGCGGCCTTTGGCGTAGGGATCACCCAGCGCGCCGACGCGATGGCCCTGCTTGCCGCCCACTATGAGCGCTCGAAGCTGGAGTTCAACGAGGCGCGACAGCGGATGGCGCGGATTCCCGATGGTGCGGCGCTGATCGACAACCCGGTGAGCATCGCGCCGGGGTTCACGATCGGCAATGTGCATGTGATGGCAGGGGTGCCAAACATCTTTCAGGCGATGGTGGCAAGTGTGATGCCAACCCTGACCGGCGGTGAGCCGCTTCTCAGCCAGTCGCTGCGGGTCAATCGCGGCGAGGGCGAGGTAGCAGGGCCGTTCGGAGCGCTGGCGCAGGAGTTTCCGGACCTGAGCATGGGGTCTTATCCCTTCATCCAGAACGGCGCGCACGGCACCAATCTGGTGATCCGGGGCACTGATGCCGGGCAGATCGGCCGGGCGATGACCAAACTGGCGGCGCTTTTCGGATGACACCGGACGCGCTGGCCGGGGTGATGGAACGGACCTGGCCCCCGGCGCGGGCCTTTGCGGTGGGGCCATGGTGCATCCGCGACGGGCAAGGCGGCGGCAAGCGGGTATCAGCCGCGACCGCCGGGCCCTCGTGGAGCGACGAGGCGATCCCTGAGGCCGAGGCTGCGATGCAGGCGCTGAACCAGACACCGCTGTTTCTGATCCGGCAGGGCGATGACCTGCTGGATCAAGCGCTGCAATCGCGCGGCTACCGGGTGGTGGACCCGGTGGTGGCCTATGTTGCGCCTTGTGCCACGCTGGCCGATCCGCCTGCGCCGCCGATGGCGGCTTTTGCGCATTGGCCCCCGCTGGCGATCTGCTCCGAGATCTGGGCCGGGGGCGGGATCGGTGCGGCGCGGGTGGCGGTGATGCAGCGGGCATCCGTGCCGAAATGTGCCATTCTGGGGCGCGCAAAGGACCAGCCGACCGGGGTGGCCTTTGTGGCGATCCATCAGGGCGTGGCGATGCTGCACGCGCTGGAGGTCCGGCCCGGGGCACGTCGGCAGGGTTCCGCGCACAACATCCTGAGGGCGGCGGCGGCTTGGGCCCAAGAGAACGGCGCGGAGACGTTTTCACTGGTGGTGACGGTGGCGAATACCGCGGCGCGCAACCTCTATGCTTCCCTGGGGATGCAAGTTGTGGGACAGTATCACTATCGGCAGCGATAAGCCCGAAGAGGCGCACGGCAGGTGAAACGGACCAGAAAGATCTTTCTTGCAGCGCTGGCGCTGGCGCTGGTGCTGGTGGCGCCGGCGGGGCTGGCGCAGGCGATCACCCTGGACATGCCCTTTGCCGCTGTGCCGAGCGTCGGGAAAAGCGAGGCGCTGACATCCTACGCCCTTCCCGTCGCTGTGTTCTCCAACGGCCAGGTGCCGACGCGCACGGTGGAGGGGCCTTTGCGCCAGACCGCATGGCGGATCGACTCGCCCGGAGCGACCACTCTGGAACTGCTGATGCCGCTGCGTGCTCAACTGATGGAAGCTGGTTTCAGGACCGTGTTCGAATGTGAGGCGGTGGCCTGTGGCGGGTTTGATTTCCGCTACGGCACATTGATCCTGCCCGAACCCGAAATGCACGTCGATCTGGGAGATTTCCGTTTCTACGCTGCCGAGCGCGGGGCAGAGGTTGTCAGCCTGATCGTCAGCCGGACAGCGGCGGCGGGGTTTGTGCAGATGATCCATGTCGGCGGCGAGGAGAGCGGCGCGCCCTTGCTGAGTGCCTCGACAAAGGCCGTCACGAGCGCGGAGCCGGTGGCGCCGCTGGCACCGCAAGCCGCCCCGGTCGCGGCAACGGATCTGGGTGAGAGCCTGCTGTCCTATGGGGTGGTGCCGCTGGAGGATCTTGTGTTTGCCTCCGGCTCATCGGCGCTGGCCGAAGGCAGCTATGCATCATTGTCCGGACTGGCGGAATGGTTGCGGCAGAATCCCGCGCTGACGGTTGCGCTGGTCGGGCATACCGATGCCTCGGGCGGGCTGGAGGGGAATATCGCCCTGTCGCGCAAAAGGGCCGATGCCGTTCGCCAGTATCTGATCCGGGCCGAGGGGATTTCGGCCTCACGGCTGGAGGCGCAGGGCGTCGGCTATCTGTCGCCGCGCGCCAGCAATCTGACAGATGAGGGGCGCGAGAAAAACCGAAGGGTCGAAGTCATGCTGACTTCGACCCAGATTGCGCAATAGCGGCTGCGTCAGGTGTGGTTTACCACTTGTCGGGGCCCTTGTCCGAATAGCGGCGGGCCAGAAAATCAATGAAGGCCCGCACCTTGGGCTGGGTAAAGCGTCCCGGCGGGTAGACGGCGTAGATGCCAAGCACCTCGGTCGGCAGGCCCGGCAGCGCCTCTTCGATCAGGCCGTCCTTCATGGCTTCGGAATACAGGAAGCTGGGCAGATAGGCGATGCCAAGACCTGAAATGGCGGCGTTCAACAGCGATTGCCCGTCGTTCACCGTCAGCCAGCCCGCGGTGCGGACCTGACGCTTTTCGCCCGAGGGCGCGGTGATTTTCCACACATTGCCATTGGCCTGATTGGAGTAGTGCAGCAGCTTGTGCTCGTTCAGATCGTCGATCTTCATCGGGCGGCCATAGCGCTGGAAATAGCTGGGGGATGCGATCATGCGTTTGGTGGTGTCGGTCAGCTTGCGGGCACGAAGCGAGCTGTCTTCCAGCTCACCCACGCGGATGGCCAGGTCAAAGCCTTCGCTGATCAGTTCGACATAGCGGTTGTTCAGCACCATGTTGACGGTGATATCGGGATATTCCAGCAGGAAATCGCCAAGGATCGGCGACAGCAGGTTCACCCCGAAATCGGTCGCCACAGAGATGCGCAACAGGCCGGACGGGGCAGATTGCATCGAGGTGACCAGCGCATCGGCCTCGCCCGCATCATTCAGTACGCGGCGGGCGCGGTCGTAATAGGCAAGGCCGATCTCGGTCGGGCTGACGCGCCGGGTGGTCCGGTTCAGAAGCCGTGCGCCAAGCCGGGCCTCCAGTGCCGAGACGTGCTTTGACACGGCGGATTTGGAAATGCCCATCTTTTTTGCCGCATCGGTGAAGCCGCCCTGGTCCACGACCGTGGCAAAGGCTTCCATTTCAGTCAGTCGGTCCATTTTAATCCCCAGCAGGCAGCAATACGGGTACGTCAGACGGTCTTGATCCTGAAATCAGGCAGGATCGCGGCACAGATGCGTTCTATCCGGGGAATTCCGGGGCACCGTTCAGAAAGAGGAAACAGAGAACGATGGTCTCAGGTTCCGCTCTTGCCCTAAAGACGCGCAGTCTTTTTGGAAACGATCAGCTTTTGTGCAACAGCAAAGGGGCAAACGTGCCATACAGGGCTATATCCATACGCACCCCGCGCCTGCTGCTATTCAGGACAAGACCTCACGAGAAATAACCGAATGTCGATCAAGGCCGCGATCCACCATCTGACGCATTACAAATACGACCGCCCGGTTGTGCTTGGGCCGCAGGTCATCCGCCTGCGCCCTGCCCCGCACAGCCGGACCCGGGTGATCTCCCATTCGCTCAAGGTCAGTCCGGGCGGGCATTTCGTGAACCACCAGCAAGACCCGTTCGGCAACTGGATGGCGCGGTTCGTGTTTCCCGAACCCGTGCGCGAGTTCAGGATCGAGGTGGATCTGGTCGCCGATATGGCAATCTACAACCCGTTTGATTTCTTTGTCGAAGAAGCGGCGGAGACCTGGCCATTCGAATATCCCGCCGATCTGACCGATGATCTGGAGATTTACCGCCGGGCGGAACCGGCGGGGCCGTTGCTGCAGGCGTTTCTGGACACCGTGCCGAAAGACCGGGTGCGCAGCGTCGATTTCGTAGTGAACCTGAATGCGATGGTGGCGAACACCCTGCGCTACACCATCCGGATGGAGCCCGGCGTGCAGACGCCAGAAGAAACTCTGGGCGTGCAAAGCGGATCGTGCCGGGATTCAAGCTGGCTGCTGGTTCAGGCGCTGCGGCATCTGGGCTATGCGGCAAGGTTTGTGTCGGGCTATCTAATCCAGCTGAAACCGGATCTGAAGGCGCTGGACGGCCCGTCAGGCACCGAGGTGGATTTCACCGATCTGCATGCCTGGTGTGAGGTGTATCTGCCCGGCGCGGGCTGGGTCGGGTTGGACCCGACCAGCGGGCTGCTGGCGGGGGAAAGCCATATTCCGCTGGCCGCCACCCCGCATTACCGCAATGCCGCCCCGATTTCCGGCATGGCCAGCTATGCCGAGGTGGATTTCGCCTTTGACATGACGGTTACCCGCGTGGCCGAGCATCCGCGCATCACCAAACCGTTCAGCGACAACGCCTGGGATCAGCTGAACACGCTGGGGCAGAAGGTGGATGAGGCACTGGCTGCAGGCGATGTGCGGCTGACCATGGGCGGCGAGCCGACCTTTGTTTCCATTGATGATTTCGAGGCTGAGGAGTGGAACACCGCCGCCGTCGGCCCCACCAAACGGGTGCTGGCCGACCAGTTGATCCGCCGCCTGCGCGACCGTTTCGCTCCGGGGGGGTTCTTGCATTACGGGCAGGGCAAGTGGTATCCGGGCGAGACTTTGCCGCGCTGGACCTTCTCGCTGTATTGGCGCACCGATGGACAGCCGATCTGGTCTGATCCGGCCCTGATCGCTGAAGAGGGCGCGCAGACCGGCGTCACGACCGATGACGCACAGCGCCTGTTGGCACAGATCGCCGAAGATCTGGCGCTGGAGGCCGATTGCATCGTTCCCGCCTTCGAGGACCCGGCGCAGTGGCTGGTCAAAGAGGCGAACCTGCCCGACAACGTGACGCCCGCGAATTCCAAGCTGAAAGACCCCGAAGAACGGCACCGTCTGGCGACCGTGTTCAACCGGGGCCTGACGGAGCCTTCGGGCTTTGTGCTGCCGGTGCAAAGCTGGCAATCGCAGGCGACAGGTCGGCGCTGGCGCACGGAAAAGTGGAAGCTGCGGCGCGGGCATATGTTCCTTGTGCCCGGCGACAGCCCGGTGGGCTACCGCCTGCCGCTGGAAAGCCTGCCCTGGCTACCGCCGTCGCAATACCCCTACATCAACCCGACCGATCCCACGGTGGACCGCGCGCCGCTGCCGGTGCCCAACAGCCCGGAGGTGACTGAACAACGCCCGCAAGCCTCGGCCAGTTTCACTGCCGGGGGGGCGCAGGGTGCTCTGATTGAACAGGGCACCGGCGAAAAGGAACTCGACGGCCACATCCGCACCGCTTTGTCGGTCGAACCGCGCGACGGGCGGTTGTGTGTGTTCATGCCGCCGGTGGTGTCGGTCGAGGATTACCTTGACCTGGTGCGCGCGGCGGAAGTGGCGGCGCAAAAGTTGGGGCTGCAGGTGCATATCGAAGGCTATGCGCCACCGCATGACCCGCGGCTGAACGTAATCCGCGTCGCGCCCGATCCGGGCGTGATCGAGGTGAACGTGCATCCGGCCCACAATTGGCAGGATTGCGTGGATATCACCTCGGCGGTGTATGAAGAGGCGCGGCAATGCCGCCTTGGCGCTGACAAGTTCATGATCGACGGCAAGCATGCCGGAACCGGCGGCGGCAACCATGTGGTGGTCGGCGGGGCAACACCGAACGACAGCCCCTTCCTGCGGCGCCCCGATCTGCTCCGCAGTCTGATCCTGCACTGGAACCGGCACCCGTCGCTGTCTTACCTGTTCTCGGGCCTGTTCATCGGGCCAACCTCACAGGCCCCGCGCATGGACGAGGCGCGGCATGACGCGCTGTATGAGATGGAGATCGCGCTGGCGCAAATCCCCGCCCCCGGTCAGGGGGCGGCCCCGATGCCATGGCTGGTGGACCGGCTGCTGCGCAACATGTTGACCGATGTGACCGGCAACACCCACAGGGCCGAGATCTGCATCGACAAGCTGTATTCCCCCGATGGCCCGACGGGCCGGCTGGGGCTGGTCGAGTTCCGGGGCTTCGAGATGCCGCCGGACCCGCGCATGAGCCTGTCGCAGCAACTGCTGATCCGGGCGCTGATCGCGCGGTTCTGGGCCAATCCGGCGCAGGGCGAGATGACCCGCTGGGGCACCGCCCTGCACGACCGCTTCATGCTGCCGCACCATGTCTGGCAGGATTTCCGCGACGTGCTGGCCGATCTGGCGCAACACGGGTTCCCGCTGGATGAAGACTGGTTCAAGGCGCAGGCCGAGTTCCGCTTCCCGTTCTGCGGCGAGGTGGAATATGAAGGCGTGCATCTGGAGCTGCGCCAGGCGCTGGAGCCGTGGCATGTGCTGGGGGAAACCGGCGCGATCGGCGGCACGGTGCGCTATACCGACAGCTCGACCGAGCGGTTGCAGGTGAAACTGACGGCGCCCGATCCGTCGCGCTATCAGGTGCTGTGCAACGGGCGCGTGATGCCCTTGGCCGATGTTGGCGCGGGCGAGGCGGTGGCGGGGTTGCGCTACAAGGCGTGGCAGCCGTCTTCGGCGATCCATCCGGTGCTGCCGGTCGATGCGCCTCTGACCTTCGACATTTTTGACACATGGTCGGGTCGACCCTTGGGCGGCTGCGTCTATCACGTCGCGCATCCCGGCGGGCGCAACTACGACACGTTCCCCGTCAACGGCAACGAGGCCGAGGCGCGCAGGCTGGCGCGGTTCGAACCCTTCGGCCACCGACCCGGCCATCACCTGCGCCCGCAAGCGGAGCGCCCGCACCGGGAATTCCCGCTGACGCTTGACCTGAGACGGCCCATCGGGCTCTAGTCCGGCGATGGACAGTGTGGTGACGCCCAAGGGGACACGGACCGGCAACGGCAGGACGCGGGATCGCGGCCTGTCGGCCTATAGCCCGCTGCCTGGCGTGCCCGATGAGCTGGTGACGGCAGAAGGTGCGGTGCGCCCGCAGTGGCAACCGCTGATCGACCATCTGCAAAGCCTGTCTGACGACAGCCTGACCCGTGCAACGGGTCGGGCTGATCAGTATCTGCGCGATTCCGGAGTGTTTTACCGGCAATATGGCGCAGGCCAGTCGGTGGAGCGACCATGGCCGCTTGCGCATATTCCAGTGCTGATAGACGAGGCCGACTGGGCCGAACTGACCCCGGCCCTGATCCAGCGTGCCGAT
Organism: Paracoccaceae bacterium; assembly: GCA_046296515.1. Lineage (GTDB taxonomy): Bacteria > Pseudomonadota > Alphaproteobacteria > Rhodobacterales > Rhodobacteraceae > Pseudotabrizicola. Next base: position 280,105 of record JBKBKR010000002.1, read on the forward strand.
CTGCTGGAAATGGTCATGGCCGACCTCTATGGCGACAACCGGCTGGTGGCCGACGGGAAGCTTCCCGCAGCGCTGGTGGCGGGCAACCCGGAATGGCTGCGCCCGCTGGTCGGCGTGCGCCCGGCCTCGGGGCATTTTCTGCATTTCCTCGCGTTTGAAATCGGGCGCGGGCCGGACGGGCGCTGGTGGGTGCTGGCCGACCGGACACAAGCGCCATCCGGGGCGGGGTATGCGCTGGAAAACCGGGTGGCGACCGCGCGCGCCTATTCCGATGTGTTTGCCGGGCTGAATGTCCACCGTCTGGCCAGCTTTTTCCGCGATTTCCGCGATGCTTTGTTGGGGTTGCGCGGCGCGCGTGACGGGCGCGTGGCGATCATGACCCCCGGCCCCCTGAACGAGACCTATTTCGAACAGGCGTGGATCGCGCGCTATCTGGGCGTCTCTCTGGTGCAGGGCGAGGATCTGACGGTCTCGGATGGCCGTTTGATGGTGCGCACGGTATCAGGCCTGCGCCCGCTGGATGTGCTGTGGCGGCGGTTGGATGGCAGCTATGCCGACCCGCTGGAACTGGACCCGGCGTCCCGCATCGGCACGCCCGGCATGGTGTCGGTGCTGCGGCAGGGCGGGCTGACCATGGTCAACTCTCTGGGCTCCGGCGTGCTGGAGACGCGGGCGCTGATGGCGTTTCTGCCCAAGCTGTCGGTGCATCTGACCGGGGCAAAGCTGGCGATTCCGAATATCGCCACATGGTGGTGCGGCGGCCTTCCCGAACGCGCGCAGGTGATGACCCAACGCACCCGGCTGGTGCTGTCGGCTGCGCTCGGCACCGGCTTGCCGTTCGACCGGCAAGGCGAAAGCTCTCCGGCGGCGGCGTTGACTCCGGGCGAACTGGCACAGCGGCTGGCCGATGACGGGCCGGATCTGGTGGCACAAGAGGCGGTCACCCTGTCCACCACGCCTGCCTTGGTCGACGGAAAGATCGTCCCGCGCCCGATGAGCCTGCGGGTGTTTCTGGCGCGCACGCCCTCTGGCTGGCAGGTGATGCAGGGAGGCTTCGCGCGGATCGGGGCCTCGGCCGACCCGACCGCCTTGGCGATGCAGCGCGGCGGCAGTGCGGCGGATGTGTGGATCGTCAGCAAGGACGAGGTGCCCGCCATCACCATGGTGACGCCCACCGATGAACCCTATCGCCGCGCCTCGCCCGGTGCACTGCCCGCGCGGGCAGCGGACAACCTGTTCTGGCTGGGCCGCTATGTAGAGCGGACCGAGGGCATCATCCGGCTGCTCAGGGCACGACATATAAGGCTCGCCGAAGGCGGACGCGCGGCGCTGCCGTTGCAAAAGCAGATGGATGCGGTGCTAAAAACCTATGAGGTGGATGGCGCGGTCGGCCTGTCGCCGGGCTTGCTGGATACGCTGGGCGCTGCGGTGGCGACAGCGGGTCAGGTGCGCGACCGCTTCTCGCCCGATGGCTGGTCGGCGCTGAACGATCTGGACAAAAGCGCACGCCGGATGGCGGGCAAGGTCGCCCCCGGCGATGATGCCGCGCGCGCTCTGTCGGCGCTGCTGCGCAAGCTGGCCGGGTTTTCGGGGCTGGTGCACGAGAATATGTATCGCTTCTTCGGCTGGCGCTTCCTGTCGATCGGGCGGCAGCTGGAACGCGCCTCGGCGATGACCGGGGTGCTGGCTGCCTTTGCCGATGCCTCGGCCCCGGCGGGGGCGCTGGATCTGTGTATCGAGCTGGGCGATTCCGTGCTGACCCACCGTCGACGGTTCAGCGTGGGATCATCGCGCGAAACGGTGATCGACCTTCTGGCGCTGGACCCGATGAACCCGCGCTCGCTGCGGCACCTGATCGACGGGCTGAACGCGCAGGTTCAGGCCCTGCCGGGGGCGGCGACGCATGGGCAACTGTCGGAACTGGGGCGGGCGATGCTGCGCGTGCAGGTGGAGATTGCGACGGCCACGCCAGAGTCGCTGACGACCAAAGCGTTGCAGGCGTTGCGCGACAGCCTTGGCGCGATCTCTGATCTGCTGACCGAGGCGTATCTGCGGTGACCCTTTACGCCGTGCGCCAGTCCATCCGCTATGATTTCGACCGCCCGACCGGGGCGGGGCGTCAGCTGTTCCGTATTCTGCCCGCCGATATTCCCGGGTTGCAGCGGGTGCGCGAATCCGGCCATGCCTTCCAGCCGGATGTGGGCGAGCGCGGCGAGTTCCATGACTTCTTCGGCACCCGCGTGATCGAGGCCGCGATGCCGCCGGGGCTGATCAGTCTGGACCTGACCATGCATTGCGTGGTGGAACGCACGGCGCAGGATGCCTTGCTGGACCTGTCGCCTCCATTGCCCGGGCTGCTGGTGGAACTGGCGGCGCACCGCGAAGTCGGCCCCCGCGCGCCGCATCATTTCACCCTGCCCTCCCGCCGTATCGCCGCCACCGACATGATCACCGCATTTGCACAGGACCAGATGGCAAAGGGGATGACCGTGCGGGCGCAGGTCGAGGCCATCGGTCGGGCGCTGCACGATCACATGACCTTTGACTCAAAGGCCACGGGGGTGGACACCACGCCGGAAGAGGCCTTTGTCCAAAGGCGCGGGGTTTGTCAGGATTTTGCGCAGATCATGATTGCGGGCCTGCGCGCACTGGGCGTGCCCGCCGCATATGTCGGGGGCTATCTGCGGACCCTGCCCCCGCCGGGCAAGCCCCGGCTGGTCGGGGCGGATGCCATGCACGCCTGGGTGCGGGCCTGGGCGGGCGAGGAGATGGGCTGGGTCGATTACGACCCGACCAACGCCTGTTTTGCCCGCAATGACCACATCGACGTGGGCTTTGGCCGCGATTACGACGATGTGGCCCCGGTGACGGGAAGGCTGCGGCTGGACGGACGACAATCCGGCAGCCACAGCGTTGATATTGAAGAGATTACGCCCTAGCGCAGGTCTTCTGGGATAAGGGCTGCGGGCAGGTTCTGATAGCAGACCGGGCGCAGCCAGCGGCGGATCGACAGGGTGCCGACCGAGGTGGCGCCGAAGTTGGTGCTGGCGGGGTATGGGCCGCCGTGGACCATGGCATCCGCCACCTCGACCCCGGTGGGGAAGCCGTTGGCCAGCACGCGCCCTGCCTTGCGGTCAAGGATCGGCAGGAGGGTCAGGCCAAGCGTGGTGTCTGCGTCGTCCAGATGCAATGTGCAGGTCAGCTGGCCCTGCAGACTGCTGGCAATCGCCTCCATTTCCGCCGCATCACGGACGCGGATGATAAGGCCAAGCGGGCCGAACACCTCTTCGGCCAGCATATGGTCGGCCAGCCAGTCTGTGCCCGAGACCTCGAGCAGGTTCGGCGTGGCGGTGCGGGCGTCGCACATCGTGGTCAGCAGGCTGCGCACGCCGGTGCCAGCGGCAACCCGGTCGCGCCCGGAGCGATAGGCCTCGGCCATGCCATCGGTCAGCATGGTCTGCGCCGCGACTGGCTCCAGTGCGGTCTTGGCGGCTGTGGCGAAGGCGTCGGCATCGGGGCCGTCGATCACCACGGCGATGCCGGGGTTGGTGCAGAACTGGCCCGCGCCCATGGTCAGGCTGGCGGCCCAGCCTTTGGCGAGGGCGTCACCGCGCGCTGACAGGGCGGCGGGCAACAGGAACATCGGGTTGACGCTGCCCAACTCGCCGAAGAATGGGATCGGGTCAGGACGCGCGGCGCAGAGGTCGAACAGCGCGCGTCCGCCGCCGAGCGAGCCGGTGAAGCCGACAGCGCGGATCAGCGGGTGTTGCACCAGCGCCTCGCCCACATCGCGCTTGCCGCCCTGCACCAGGCTGAACACGCCAGGATGCAGGTTGCAGGATTTACGTGCTGCATCAATGGCCTGCGCCACAGTCTCGCCGGTGCCAGGATGGGCGGAATGGCCCTTGACCACCACCGGGCAGCCAGCGGCCAGAGCACTGGCGGTGTCGCCGCCCGCCACCGAGAAGGCCAGCGGGAAGTTCGAGGCGCCGAACACTGCCACCGGGCCGATCGCGCGCTGGATCATTCTGAGGTCTGGCCGGGGCAGCGGCTGACGGTCGGGCAGCGCCACATCGTGGCGGCGATCAAGGTAATCCCCGGCGCGGATATGCGATGCGAACAGGCGCAGCTGGCCGGTGGTGCGGCCCCGCTCGCCCTGCAGGCGAGCGGCGGGCAGGCCGGTTTCTTGCGTGCCGATCTCGGTGATGGCATCGCCTCGGGCGTCGATTTCATCGGCGATCGCCTCAAGGAAGCGCGCACGATCCTCGCGCGGGGTGGCGGCGTAAGAGGGGAAGGCGGCCTCGGCGGCCGCACAGGCCTGTGCCACAAGGGCCGGGGTGCCTACCCCAAAGTCATGCGATGGGCCATGGGCCGGGGTGGAGGGGAAGGTGGTCTCCCCCACAACCCAATCGCCCGCGATGAGGTGCTTGCCTGTCAGCATGTCAGTCTCCGATGTTTGCCGGCGGACCGGGGGGTTTCACACCCCCCGGACCCCCCGTGGGATATTTGAGAACAGGTGATGAGAAGGTCAGAATTCGAAAGTGTCGGTTTCGATCCGGCGACCCAGAGTCATGGCGTCGGCGACATGCACCATTGGCGCAAGGTCAACCTCGGACCGGGACTGGTGTACCAGTTCGGCCATGCGGGCGTAAAGGGCGGGATATTCACCCATGATGGTGTTTTCGCCCTGCGCGGGCTGGCCGCCCAGTTCCAGCACATTGCCGCCCATCCGCAGCGCCATCGGGCCATGGGACGTGTCGATCTCGATGTCCCAGGTCTGGGGGCCGGTCTGGCGCCAGTCGAAATCGGCGGTGACGTTGCCTGTGAACTGCAGGCGCGCCGCGATCGGGGTCTGGCGGTTGGACGGGAATTCCAGCTCAGCCGATTGCAGATGCACCGGGGCGGGCAGGATTTCGGTGAGGATCGACAACGCATTGATCCCGGGGTCGAACACGCCCATGCCACCCGGCTCGAACACCCAGTCCTGACCCGGGTGCCATTTCCGCACATCCTCGCGCCAGGTGATATGGGCGCGAGCTACGGTCTTGTCGGCCAGCCATGCCTTTGCGGGAGCGACCGCATGGGCCATGCGGCTGTGCCAGGTGGTATAAAGCGTGACGCCGTAAGCGTCGGCCAGGGCTTGTAGCGCGTGGATTTCCGCGAGCGTGGCACCGGGGGGCTTTTCCAGCATCACGTGACGGCCCGCGCGGATCGCTGCCTGCGCGTATTCAAAGCGCGGAATCGGGGGAATGGCCAGCGAGACGGCGGGGATGTCCGGACGCCGGGCCAACATTGTGGCGATGTCGGTGAAGGGCTCGACGCCATCTACCGTGCCCACGCGCGAGACGGTGGCGGCGAGTTGCCAATCGGGGCTGTTTGCGATGGCAGGAACGTGCTGATCCACCGCGATCTTGCCGATCCCGACGAGGGCGATTTTCATCGGTTCAGCCATCAGTGCGAGTCCCTTCCGACCGGCGCGCCGCGCGTGCCCTTGAGGAAATCGAGATCGGCCCCGGTGTCCGCCCCCATCACGTGGCGCTGGTGCAGCCAGCCGTAGCCGGAGTCGAACAGGTCATGCGTGGGTTTCCACGCCGCCAGACGGGCGGAGAGTTCGTCATCGGGGATGTCGAGATGCAGGCGGCGGTTGGGAACATCAAGTTCGATGAAGTCACCGTTGCGCACCACGGCCAAAGGCCCGCCCGCAGCCGCCTCGGGTGAGGTGTGCAGGACGACGGTGCCGTAAGCGGTGCCCGACATGCGTGCATCAGAGATGCGCACCATATCGGTGATTCCTTTTTTCAGCACCTTTGGCGGCAGGCCCATATTGCCCACCTCGGCCATGCCGGGATAGCCCTTCGGCCCGCAGTTCTTCAGGACCATGATGCAGGTTTCGTCGATGTCGAGACCCGGATCGTTTATCTTGGCCTTGTAGTCGTCGATGTCTTCAAACACCACCGCGCGGCCCCGGTGAACCATCAGATGCGGGCTGGCGGCGGAGGGTTTGAGCACAGCCCCCTTGGGGGCGAGGTTGCCCTTGACCACCACCACTCCGCCCGACTGGGTCAGCGCCTTTTCCGCCGGAAGGATCACATCTTCGTTGTGGTTGCGCACATCCTTGACCTGATCCCACATCGACGCGCCCGAGACGGTGAGCGCGTCCTTGTGCAACAGACCCGCCTCGCCCAGACGTTTGATCACGACCGGAAGACCTCCGGCGTAGAAGAATTCCTCCATCAGGTATTTGCCCGATGGCATCAGGTTGACGATGGTGGGGATGTCACGGCCACACCGGTCCCAGTCATCGAGCGACAGGTCGATGCCGACACGGCCTGCGATGGCCAGCAGGTGGATCACCGCGTTGGTGGAACCGCCGATGGCGGCATTGGTGCGGATGGCGTTTTCAAACGCTTCTTTCTTCAGCACGTCTGACGGCTTCAGATCATCCTTGACCATCTGCACGATGCGCCGCCCGGTCATCTGCGCCATCACGCGACGGCGCGAGTCCACCGCCGGAATCGCCGCGTTGCCGGACAGCGCCATGCCAAGCGCCTCGGCCATGGAGGCCATGGTGCTGGCGGTGCCCATGGTGTTGCACGAACCGGGGCTGCGCGACATCGAGGACTCGGCTTCGGCAAAGTCTTCCTGTGTCATCTCGCCCGCCTTCACGGCCTCGGAGAATTTCCACAGGTGGGTGCCGGAGCCGACCCGTTCATTACGGAAGTAACCGTTCAGCATCGGGCCGCCGGTGACGACGATCGACGGCAGGTTGGTCGAGGCGGCGGCCATCAGCAGGCTGGGCGTGGTCTTGTCGCAGCCGACCAGCAGCACACAGCCATCCATCGGCTGGCCGCGCATCGCCTCCTCGACCGCCATGGCGGCGAGGTTGCGAAACATCATCGCGGTGGGGCGGAAGGCGGATTCCGAGGCGGAGAACACCGGCACTTCGACAGGGAAGCCGCCCGCCTCATAGATGCCGTTCTTGACCCGCTGTGCCAGATCGTTGAGGTGGGCGTTGCACGGGGTAAGTTCGGACCAGGTGTTCAGGATGCCGATGACCGGGCGGCCATCGAACAGATCATGCGGGAAGCCCTGATTTTTCATCCAGCCCCGGTGATAGATCTGGTCGCGGCCATTGCCGCCGAACCATTCCTGAGAGCGCAGATGACGGGGCCATTGGGCGGGTTTGAAGGTCATGATGTTCTCACAGGATATGCACGCCCTGCATCCCGGAATCGGGCGCAACGGCAAGCGGGTTGGTCAGCGGCAGGCCGAAGTCTGCGACCTCGATCTCAAAGATATCAGCGGGTTCGGGGCGGATGCCATCGGCGAAAGACAGGGTCGCGGTGCCGAACATATGCACATGCACATCGCCGGGCTGGCGGAACAGATCGTATTTGAAGTGGTGGTGTTCCAGATTGGCAAAGCTGTGCGACATGTTCGCCTCGCCCGACAGGAACGGTTTTTCCCAGATGACCGTTCCCGCGCGGCGGATGCGGCTGGTGCCGCGCACATCATGGGGCAGGTCGCCGACCAGGATTTCCGGGCCGATGGCGGCCTGACGCAGTTTGGAATGGGCCAGATACAGATAGTTGATCCGCTCGGTCACATGGTCGGAAAACTCGTTCGCCAGCGCCCAGCCGACGCGGCAGGGGGTGCCATCGGCGGCAATCACATAGATGCCGGCCAGTTCCGGCTCCTCGCCGCCATCCAGCGCAAATCCGGGCGAGGTCAGGGGCGCGCCGGGGGCAATCAGATGCACGCCGTTGCCCTTGTAGAACCATTCCGGCTGCACGCCGGGGCCGGAGGTGGGCTTGCCGCCGTCCAGCCCCATGCGGAACATCTTCATCGAGTCGGTGGCGTCTTCCGCATCGGCCTTGGCGTGCATCGCATTGCGGGTGGCGGCGCTGCCAAGATGGGTCAAGCCGGTGCCGGTCAGGTGAAGATGGGCCGGGTCGGGATGGGTGATCGGGGCCAGCATCCGCCCCTCAGCAGCGGCGCGGATCAGATCGACCGCCGCGCCAAGCCCTTGCGCGGCGATGACCTCGGCCAGACTGCGGCCCTTGTCCGCGGCTTCGATCGCCAGATCATAGGTACTGGTGGCCCCCCGGACGATGGCCGCCTCCGACCCTTCGCGGGCGACGACCGCGATGCCGGATTCCGTCTTGATCTGTGACAACAGCATGGCAACCCTCACTTGTTTTTGTTGTAAACGTCAAAGATCACAGCGGCGAGCAGCACCAGCCCCTTGATCACCTGCTGATAGTCGATGCCGATGCCCATGATCGACATGCCGTTGTTCATCACCCCCATGATCAGCGCGCCGACCACCACACCGATGATCTTGCCGGAACCGCCCGTCATCGAGGCCCCGCCGATGAAGACGGCGGCGATCACATCAAGCTCGAACCCGGCCCCGGCCTTCGGGGTGGAAGAGTTCAGCCGCGCCGCCACGATCATGCCCGCCAGTGCCGCCAGAACACCCATGTTCACAAAGCAGAAGAACACCAGCCGTTCGGTCTTGATCCCCGACAGTTTGGCCGCCTTTTCGTTGCCGCCAAGCGCATAGATGCGTCGCCCGCTGGTGGTTTTCTCGGTAAAGAAGGCGTAGATCACGGTCAACACCGCCAGCACCATCACCACATTGGGCAGGCCGCGGAAAATCGCCAGCTTGTAGCCGACAAAGACCAGAGCGCCGCACACGATGGCATTGCGGATCCAGAACACCAGAGCCGGTTCCGGGGTCAGGCCAAAGCTGGCATCCTGTGCGCGTTTGCGCAGGCCGAGGTAAATCACGATACAGGCCGCCACCACCACGATCAGCAGCGCGGTGCTGTTCAGCCGGGCCATCCCGAACAGCGCCTCATCGGCGGTGCCGAAGAGATCTCCGATGAACCCGGTGGAAAGCGACTGGAAAGAACGCGGGAACGGCCCGATGTTCTGGCCGTTCAGCAGCCACAGGGTCGATCCGCGAAACACCAGCATCCCCGCCAGCGTGACGATGAAGGACGGGATCTTCCAATAGGCCACCCAATAGCCCTGCGCCGCCCCGATCAGCCCGCCCACAACCAGACAGGCCGGGATGACTGCCCAGACCGGCCAGCCCTGATTGACCGTCAGCACCGCCGCCACAGCGCCGGTAAAGCCCACGACCGACCCGATCGACAGGTCGATATGCCCGGCCACGATCACCAGCAGCATCCCCAGCGCCATGATGATGACGTAGCTGTTTTGCAGGAACAGGTTGGTGATGTTCTGCGCCGACAGGAAATCCACGTCGATCGACGCCCGCACGATCACGGTGAAGAAGAACACGATGGCGACCAGCGCCATGATCATTCCGTATTCGCGCAGATGACTGCCCAGATAAGTCTTTTCCGACATTTACGCCGCCTTCCCAACAGAATTCAGGATCATGGCCATGATGCGTTCCTGGCTGGCCTCGGCGCGGGAAAGTTCCCCCACGATCCGGCCCTCATTCATCACATAGATGCGGTCGCACATGCCAAGCAGCTCGGGCATTTCCGAGCTGATCATCACGATCCCCCGGCCATCGGCGGCCAGCTGGTTCATGATGTTGTAGATTTCAAATTTCGCGCCCACGTCGATGCCGCGGGTGGGCTCATCGAGAATCAGCACCTGCGGATCGGTGAACAGCCATTTCGACAGCACCACCTTTTGCTGGTTGCCGCCCGACAGGTTCATCACCTTTTGCTGCACATTCGGGGTGCGGATGTTCATGGCGCCGCGGTAGTCTTCGGCCACCTGCGCCTCTCGCCGCGGGTTCAGCACGCCGCGCAGGGCGATGCCTGCCAGATTGGCAAGGCTGATGTTGCGCAGTATCGGCTCTTCAAGGATCAGGCCCAGTTCCTTGCGGTCCTCGGTCACGTAGGCGAGGCCTGCCTCAACGGCCTTGGTCACCGTCGAGGTGTCCACCGGCTCGCCGCCCATGGTCACAGTGCCCGAAATGCCCCGGCCATAGCTGCGGCCAAACAGGCTCATCGCCAGTTCGGTGCGCCCTGCCCCCATCAGCCCTGCGATGCCGACAATCTCACCCTTGCGCACATTGAACGCGGCAGAGCGGATCATCTGGCGGTCTTTCTGGTCGGGGTGGAACACGTTCCAATCCGCCACCTCCAGCAGCATTTCGCCGGGGTTGGGGGTGCGTTCGGGGTAGCGGTGCGCCATATCGCGGCCCACCATGTCACGGATGATGCGGTCTTCGGTGATCTCGTCGCGGTTCAGGGTGGAAACCGTGGTGCCGTCGCGGATGATGGTGGTGCGGTCAGCGACGCGGCCGATCTCGTTCAGCTTGTGGCTGATGAGGATTTGCGTCACGCCCTGCGCTTTCAGTTCCAGCATCAGATCCAGCAGCTTCTGGCTGTCGTTTTCCTGCAGGGCGGCAGTGGGTTCATCAAGGATCAGCAGCCGCACGTCTTTGGCAAGCGCCTTGGCGATCTCGATCAGCTGTTGCTTGCCGACGCCCAGCTTGCCGACCACGGTATTGGGGGCTTCGTTCAGCCCGACCTTCTGCAACAGATCGGTCGTTTTCTGGAACGCCAGCGGCCAGTTGATCACACCGGCCTTTGCCACCTCATTGCCCAGAAACAGGTTCTCGGCAATCGACAGCAGTGGCACCAGCGCCAGTTCCTGATGGATGATGATGATCCCCTTGGCCTCGGAATCGGCGATGGATTTCAGCGCCAGCGTCTCGCCTTCATAGACGATATCACCCTCATAGCTGCCATGCGGGTAAACCCCCGACAGCACCTTCATCAGCGTGGATTTTCCGGCACCGTTTTCGCCGCAGATCGCATGAATCTCGCCCGCCTCGACCGACAGGTTCACCTGATCCAGCGCGCGCACGCCGGGGAACAGCTTGCTGATCCCGCGCATTTCCAGAAGCGTTGTCATCATCCCCTCCCAAGGATACCGGGCCTGTCTGCCGCAAGGGCAGACAGGCCCGGAGGGCTTTCGCCTTACTTGATCTGGTCAGCGGTGTAATAGCCCGAACCCACAAGGATCTCCTCGTAGTTCGACGCATCGACCGAAACCGGCTCCAGCAGGTAGGACGGGATCACTTTCACACCGTTGTCATAGGTGGTCGTGTCGTTGATTTCCGGCTCCGATCCGGTCAGCAGCGCCTCGACCATGCCCACGGTCACGCGGGCCAGTTCGCGGGTGTCCTTGAACACGGTCGAATACTGCTCGCCCGCGATCATCGACTTCACAGACGGGATTTCAGCATCCTGCCCGGTCACGATCGGCATCGCCAGATCGCCCGAACCATAGCCAACGCCTTTCAGCGACGACAGGATACCGATCGACAGCCCGTCATAGGGCGACAGCGCGCCGTGCAGCACCTTGTCGCCATAGTTGGCCGACAGCAGGTTGTCCATGCGCGACTGGGCCACGGCGCCATCCCAACGCAGGGTGCCGACCACATCCATACCCATCTGACCCGATGGCACGGCAATATCACCGGAATCGATCAGCGGTTGCAGCACCGACATTGCGCCGTTGTAGAAGAAGAACGCGTTGTTGTCGTCCGGCGAGCCGCCGAACAGTTCCACATTGTGCGGTTTCACATCCGGAAAACGCTCGTTCAGGCCAGCGACAAGGCTGGAAGCCTGCTGCACGCCGACCTTGAAGTTGTCAAAGGTGGCGTAATAGCTGACATCGCCGCTTTCGCGGATCAGACGGTCATAGGCGATGACCTTGATATCCGACGCGGCGGCGTTTTCCAGCGCGTTCGACAGCGTGGTGCCGTCGATGGCCGCGATCACCAGAACCTTCACCCCTTTGGTGATCATGTTCTCGATCTGGTTCAGCTGGTTCGGGATATCGTCTTCGGCATATTGCAGATCTGTGCCGTAGCCGGCTTCGGTGAACTGCTTCACCATCGACTCGCCATCGGAAATCCAGCGGGCCGAGGATTTGGTCGGCATCGAAATGCCAACGGTGCCTTTGTCTTGTGCAAAGGCGGGGCTGCCCAGCAGCGTGGCGGCGACGGCCAGCTTGAGCATGGCGCGTTTTGTGAATTGCATCCTGTTCTCCTCCCAAAGGCCGCGGAACACGGCATCAGCATCGCGGCGGTTGATGCGCCAGGTGCAAGGCACTGGCGGGCCGCGATCAGGCGGGAGATTGACGCGGCAACACATAAGCGTCAAATAAGATTGCATGAAGTATATACTGCATTTTTGATATGGATTATCTGCCGTGACCCTGCCCCTGCACCACCTGAAAATGACCCATCTGCGGTTGCTGGCGCATCTGGCCGCGACGCGGCGGATCACGGCGGCGGCCGATCTGATCGGGGTGTCACAGCCCACCGCATCACGCCTGATCGTCGAGATCGAAGGTATTCTGGGCCAGCCCATTCATGAGCGCAGTGGGCGCGGCATCGCGCTGACCGTGGTGGGCGAGGCACTGGCCCGGCGGGCGCAGCGCATCCTGACCGAGTTGCAGGAGGCGACGGTGGAAGTTTCCGGCCTCGCCTCCGGTGATTCCGGGCATCTGCGGCTGGGGTCGGTCACCGCGCCCGCGCTCAGCCTGATGCTGCCTGCGCTGCGCACGCTGCGCCTGACGCATCCCAACATCACCGCCGATGTGGCGGTAGCCCCCTCGGCGCTGCTGTGTCACGAGTTGCGGGCTGGCAGGCTGGATCTGGTGCTGGGCCGACCGACCGAGCCGCGCGACCATGAGGAATTTGTGACCCTGCCACTGGATACCGAGCCGGTGGCGCTGCTGGTGCGGCAAGAGCATCCTTTGGCAGGCAGGCGCGGTATTTCGTTGGCCGACCTGCTGCGGTTTGACTGGGTGATGCCCGCCGATACCTCACCCTTGGGCATGGCGATGGCGCTGACGTTCAAGGATCACGGGATGCCGCCACCGCGGCAGAGCCTGACCACGGCCTCTTTCCTGCTGACGCTGACAGTTGTGCGCCAGACCAATGCCATCGCCCCGCTGGCCCGCGCGGTAACGGATGTCTTTGCCGCGCCGGACGGCGGGGGTTATGTCACGCTGGACTCTCCCTTGCAGGTTGATGTGGGCCCTTACGGATTGATGACCCGGCAGGGGCAGGCGAGGACGCCGGCGCTGAACCGGCTGATCGACCAGATCGTCGGGCAGGTGCCGCTGTAGCGTGGCTCAGTTCACCCGCGACAACAGCGGCTGGCCGTTGAAATGTGCGTCCAGATTGTCGACTGCCAGTTGCAGCATCGCCGCCCGCGTTTCGCGCGTGCCGCTGGCATGGTGAGGGTAAAGGGTGACGTTGGGAAGTGCGGTCAGCTCCGCGTCGGGGTCGGGTTCGTTCCAGAACACATCCAGCGCGGCATGGCCCAGATTGCCCGCGCGCAGCGCGGCGATCAGCGCCGGTTCATCGACAACCGAGCCCCGGCTGACATTGACCAGCGTGCCCTCCGGGCCAAGTGCGCGCAGGATTTCAGCGTCGATCAGGTTCATCGTACCTGCACCGCCCGCTACGATCACGATCAGGATGTCGGCCCAATGCGCCAGAGCGATCAGGTCCGGCTGGAACGGCCGGTTCACCCCGGGCTTTTCGCTGCGGCTGAAATAGGCCACCTCCAGCCCCGACGCCTCGGCCCGTGGGATGATCGCCTGCCCGATCCTGCCCATGCCGACGATGCCAAGCCTTTTGCCGCGCAGCGAGGATTGCAGCGGGAATGGCCCCGTGCGACCCCAAGCACCGGAGCTGACATGCACATGAGCCGCCACCAGTCCGCGCTGCGCGGCCAGCGTCAGCATCATCGCGGTGTCGGCCACGTCATCCGACAGCGCATCCGAGGTGTTGGTCAGCGCAATGCCACGCGCGGTCAGGGCGGCGACGTCGATGGTGTCATAGCCCGCCGATCCGCAGGACACGATCTGCAGGGCTGGCATGGCGGCGATCATCGCTGCGGTCAGGGGATGGTGCCCGTTGGTGATCACCGCGCTGATGCGTGGCCCGACCTTGGCGAGCAGCGCCGCTTGGCCAGCCTCATCGGCAAGGTCATGGCGGTGCAGGGTGTAGCGGGTCGCCAGATCTTCGAGAAAGGGCGACTGATGGCGTGTGATCACCAGAAGGTCGGGTTTCATAAGTTGCTCCGTGGGGTCAGGGCTGTGGGTGTGGGGTCAGGCCGGGCTGCCCCAGGGGCCGTGGTGCGCGTCCTTGCCATCCAGCCGGTCAAAGCCATGCGCGCCGAAGAAATCACGCTGGCCCTGCACCATATTGGCGGTGCCGCGCACCTGCCGCATCAGATCGAACCATGACAGGCCTGCCGAAAGGGCGGGCAGCGGCAGGCCCTGCAAGGCAGCAGCAGCCACCAGACGGCGCAGGGCGGGCAGGCCGCTCTCCAGCCGGTCGACGAAAAAGGGCGCAAGGATCAGGTTGCGCGCCGGGTCTTCGGCCAGCGCCTGCGCCATATCGTTCAGCATGGTGGAGCGGATGATGCAGCCCGCCCGCCAGACCCGCGCAATGGCGGGCATGTCGAGTGCCCAGCCGAATTCACGGGCCGCCGCCGTCATCATCGCAAAACCCTGCGCGTAGCACAGGATCCTGCCCGCGATCATCGCCTGCTCCAGATCCTCCAGCGGCAAGGTAATCTTTGCCTGCGCCGCGCCGAACCGTGCCTGCCCCGCCGCGCGTTCGTCACGGCGGGCCGAAACGTTGCGCGCCATCACCGCCGCCTCGATCACCGGCACCGGGGCGGCCAGATGCTGCGCCTCCACCGCTGTCCAACGGCCGGTGCCCTTTTGCCCGGCCGCATCCACGATCATATCAAGCATCGGGCCACCGTCGATCGGGTCGGTCGCGGCGGCAACCTGCGCCGAAATCTCGATCAGATAGGATTGCAGCGGGCCCGTGTTCCAGCGGTCGAACACCGGGGCAATGGCGGCGGCGGCAAGCCCCATGCCATCGCGCATCACGCCGTAAACCTCGGAAATCATCTGCATATCGGCATATTCGATGCCATTGTGCACCGTCTTGACGAAATGCCCGGCCCCCGATGGTCCCATATGGTCGGCGCAGGGGCTGCCATCTTCGGCGCGGGCGGCGATGGCCTGTAACAGCGGTTTCATCTGCGCCCAGGCGACATCCGGCCCCCCGGCCATGATCGCGGGGCCATGGCGCGCGCCCTCCTCGCCACCGGAAACCCCGATGCCCATGAAGCGGAACGGCAGGCCTGCCGTATCGCGGCGGTTGGTGTCGCGGAAATTGGCATTGCCCGCGTCGATCACCAGATCCTCCGGCCCCAGCAGCGGGGCCAGTGCTTCCAGCTGATCATCCACCGCCTGCCCGGCGGGCACCATCAGGATGATGGCGCGCGGTGCGGTGATCGCCTGCACCAGAGCCGCCAGCGTTTCGGTCGGCGTGATAGCGGCGGCAAGCGCACCGGCTTGTGCATGGAATTGCTGCGTGACGGCGGCTGTCCGGTTCCACACCGCGATCGGAAAGCCCTTTTCTGCGATGTTCAGCGCCAGTGCGGCACCCATCGTGCCAAGGCCAATCAGGCCGGTGTGCGATGCGGTCATGGGGATTGGATTCCTTTTGCAGTTCAGGATCAGGGAAGAACGAGCCGGCGGGGCAGATCCGTTTGCCGTCGCGGCTGCTCTGAACGGCATCATGTTAGCGATACCACGCGGGAGATGCAAAGGGGCTACAGGCGATAGACGGTTCGCGCTGTTCCGACCCCGATGGCATGCCGCTCCCCTGCCGAAAGATCGGCGAGCAGGTCTGCTGTCAGGTCGATCCAGTCGGGCAGCGCGCTGTGGATGTTGACCACAGGCCAATCGCCCCCCCACAGAACACGGTCCGGCCCGAAACAGTCGATCAGCTGCGCGACATAGGGGCGCAAATGCGCCGCGCTGACCGTGCCGGGGGAACAATTGGCGGTGATGCCGGAGAGTTTGGCATAAAGATTCGGGTGTCCGGCCAGACGGCGCAGGCTGGCGGCCCAGGGGGCAAAGGCCCCGGCGGCGATGTCGGGGTTGCCGCAATGGTCCAGCACGAATATCTGGTCGCCATTGCTCCTGACCAGCGCTTCGGCCAGATCATGCTGGCGCGCCAGAACGCAGAGGTCGAACGGCAGTCCGCGCTTGCCGATCCTGCGCAGGTTGGCGCGGAAGGTGGCGGATTGCGACAGGCTGTCATCCATCACATGCAGGATGCGGCGGAACCCCTTGACGTGGAGGCTGTCGCTTTCTTCCAGCCATGCCTCGAAGCCCATGGCGTCTTCGGGGCGGCACGAGGCAATCTGTCCCAGCATCCCGCCGCTTCCCACAAGGCCTGCAATGATGCGCGCCTCGGCCTGGTAGTCGGCATCATCGACACCGGTTTCCATGAACAGGCTGCCGATCACCCCTTTCCCCGCTGTCAGCCCGGCATAATCCGCCGGGCCGAAATCGCCGTTGGCCAGCGCCGGGATGGTGCGGGTCCAGCCATAACCCAGCTGGCCCCGCACGATCAGGTGCTGGTGGGTGTCAATCAGCTCCATGGCTCAGGCGTCCGCGATCACGTCCTGTCGCTGCTGGCCCAGTCCCTCGATCCCCAGTTCCACCACATCGCCCGCCTTCAGATAGCGCGGCGGTTTCTGACCCATGCCGACGCCGGGCGGGGTGCCGGTGGAGATCACGTCGCCGGGATGCAGGGTCATGAACTGTGAAAGATAGCTGACCACATGCGCCACGCCGTAAACCATGGTTCTGGTGGAACCGTCCTGCATGGTCTGGCCATTCACTTTCAGCCACATGGACAGGTTCTGCGGGTCTGCCACCTCGTCGCGCGTCACCAGCCAGGGGCCAAGCTGACCGAAGTTGTCACAGCTTTTGCCCTTGGTCCACTGGCCCGCGCGTTCGGTCTGGAAGGCGCGTTCGCTGACGTCATTTGTCACGGCATAGCCTGCGACATAACTCAAAGCATCGGCTTCGGAGACGTATTTTGCTTTGGTCCCGATGATCACGCCCAGTTCCACCTCCCAATCGGTTTTCTCCGAGGTGCGGGGGATAATGATGGGATCGTTGGGGCCGACGATGGCGCTGGTGGCCTTCATGAAGATCACCGGCTCGGGCGGCACGGCAAGGCCGGACTCGGCGGCATGGTCGGCATAGTTCAAGCCGATGCAGATGAATTTTCCGGTGCCCGCGACGCAAGCGCCGAGGCGGCTGCCCGCATCCACCACCGGCAGGGTGGCGGCGTCGATGTCGCGCAAAGCGGCGAGGCCCGCGTCAGACAGCACGTTGCGGGCGATATCAGGCACAATGCCGGTCAGGTCGCGGATGGTGCCATCCGAATGTAGCAGGCCGGGACGTTCAGCGCCCGGGGCGCCATGGCGGAGAAGTTTCATCTCAGATCCTTTCAGGTATTCGACCAGCCGCCATCAATGACGTTGGCCGTGCCGGTGACGAAAGCCGATTCGTCGGAGGCGAGGAAAACAACAAGTGCGGCGATATCGTCGGCAGTCGCCAGCTTGCCCGAGGGCTGCCGCGCGAGAAAGGCCTTTCGCCCGGCTTCATAGTCGCCAGTGGCGGCCATCCGCTCCTGCAGCGACGGGGTATCGACCGTGCCGGGGCAGACCGCATTGCAGCGGATGCCTTTGGTGATGAAATCGGCGGCAATCGCCTTTGTCATGCCGATGACGGCGGCCTTGGTGCTGCCATAGGCAAAGCGGCTGGGGGCCGCGATGACAGATGACGCGACCGAGGCCATGTTGATGACCGACCCACCGCCACCGTCGATCATCGCGGGCAGGAAGGCGCGGCACATCCGATACATGGCGGTGACGTTCAGATCGAAACTGAATGTCCATTGCTCTTCGTCACAGTCCAGAATGGTGCCGTTTGCCACAAATCCCGCGCAGTTGAACAGCACATCGACACGGCCAATCTCGGCGGCGATGGCGGTGATTGCGGCGGGGTCACGCACGTTGAGGATGCGGGTTTCAATTCCCTGGCCCGCCAGTTCTGCCAGCGCGGCTTCGTTGATGTCGGTCGCAATGACCCTTGCCCCTTCGCGCGCCATCGCCAGCGCGGTGGCGCGGCCAATGCCCTGCCCTGCTGCGGTGATGAGTGCGGTTTTTCCGTTAAGCCGTCCCATGGAGTTTCCTATGCTGTCGCCTGTCGTGCCGGTTTTGCCTTGCTCGGTCACATCACCGCGCCGATCTGCCACGGCACGAATTCTGCGCCACCAAAGCCCAGGCCTTCGGATTTCGTGACCTCGCCGCTGGCGACCTTGATGAACAGCTCAAACATCTCGCGTCCTTTGTCCGCCAGTGAGATGCCGCCGTCGATGATATCGCCGGTGTTCAGGTCCATGTCTTCCTCCATGTGCCGGAACATCTCGGAATTGGTGGCGATCTTGATGCAGGGCACCGGTTTGTAGCCGGACACCGATCCACGCCCTGTGGTGAACACGATCAGGTTTGCGCCGGATGCGATCTGGCCGGTGACCGAACAGGGGTCATAGCCGGGGCTGTCCATGAAGACGAAGCCCTTTTTGGTGATCTGTTCTGCAAACAGATACACGTCTTCCATGGGCGCCGTGCCGCCCTTGGCGACCGCACCGAGGGACTTTTCCAGAATGGTGGTCAGCCCGCCGCGCTTGTTACCGGGGCTGGGGTTGTTGTTCATCTCGCCCTTGTTGCGGGCGGTGTAATCCTCCCACCAGCGAATACGGTCGATCAGTTTTTCTCCAACCTCGACACTGACGGCGCGGCGGGTGAGCAGGTGTTCGGCGCCGTAGATTTCCGAGGTTTCCGACAGGATCGTGGTGCCGCCATGCTGCACCAGCAGATCCGAGGCCACCCCCAGCGCCGGGTTGGCGGTGATGCCGGAATAGCCGTCCGAGCCGCCGCATTGCATGCCGATCACCAGTTCCGACACCGGGATCGGTTCGCGGGTGTAGGCGTTGGCAATATCCGCCATCTCGCGCAGCGCCTCGACCCCGCGCTCCACCGTCTTGCGGGTGCCGCCGACCTGCTGGATGGTCATGTGGCGGAAGTTGTTGTCGGCGCGCATCCGACCCCGGCCGACCAGATCGGGGATCTGGAGGACTTCACAGCCGAGACCCACCAGCAGGATGCCACCAAAGTTCGGGTTCTGCGCATAGCCCTGCAGCGTGCGCATCAGGGTGGCGTAGCCCTCATCCGACCCGGACATGCCGCAGCCGGAGGCGTGCGCAATCGGCACGATGCCATCCACGTTGCCCAGTGCCTTGAACCAGTCGGATTTCTCGGCCTCCTCGGCGATGAAGCGGGCGACGGAGCCGGAGCAGTTCACGCTTGTGAGCACGCCGAGGTAGTTGCGGGTGCCCGCGTTGCCGTCGGGACGGCGGAAGCCCATGAAGGTGCGTTGTTCCGTGGCCGGGGCCAGCGGTTTGGCCTCGGCGGCAAAGGCATAGTCCTGCGCGTGGTCCGACATGGCGATGTTGTGAACATGCACATGTGCGCCGGGCGGAATGTCTTGCGTGGCGGCCCCGATGATCTGGCCATAGCGGCGGATATTCTCACCCACCGCAATCGCGCGGTTGGCGATCTTGTGACCGCGCGCGACCGAGGTGGAGATGGTGACCCCCTGCGCCTCGGCCCCGGGCAGCAGATCGGTCAGGGCAATATCGACATTGTCGTCGGGATTCAGGCGGATACTGATGGGCATTTGGGCCTCAGGTCGTTGGAGCAAGGGTAGAGAGGGCGCGGTCAAGGTGGGTATAGCCGCCATCGACAAACAGCCATTGCCCGGTGGTATGCGCGGCCCGTTCCGACAGCGCAAAAACGGTGGTGGCGGCCATTTCGGTATCCAGAGTCATGCGCGCGCCCAAAGGGATGCGGGCGGTGATTTCGGCCAGTTGCGCCGCCGGGTCCTCCATCGAGTCCAGCCAGCGGCGATAAAGCGGGGTCATCACCTCGGCGGGGATCACGGCATTGACGCGCACGCCATCGCCGGCAAGGGCGGCGGCCCATTCGCGGGTCAGGCCCAGTTGCGCCGCCTTGGCGGCGACATAGGCCGAGGTGCCGCCCTGCCCGGTGACGGCGGTTTTGGAACTGATGTTCACAATCGCGCCTTTGGAGGCCTTCAGATCATCCATCAGCAGATGGACAAGGGTATAATAATGGACAAGGTTCTGGTTCAGCGAGGCGCGGAACGCCTCTGGCCCCGCATCCAGACCGACGCCATCATTCGCACCGGCATTGTTGACCAGCCCGTAAACCTGCCCCCAGCCGTCATGCGTTTCCGCCACCGCGCGGCGGCAATCGTCATCCAGCGACAGATCGGCCTTGATCCACCCGGCGCGCGGCGATTTGGCGGCAAGCGCGGCCAGAAACCCATCCTCCGGCGCGCGGCGGGCATAGATCACCGGGATCGCGCCCTCTTCCGCCAGCGTCATGCTGATCGCGGCACCGATGCCCGAGCCGCCCCCGGTCACGACCACGATTTTGTCTTTCAGCCCCAGATCCATCACGTCTTCCTTAACAGATTTGGGTGGCCCCGCAACCGACGGAGCCACCCGGTTTTTCCTTTTGGCAGGGATCAGTCGTAAAGAACGGCGGCGATTTCCGGCGCGTCCATATTGGTGGCGTCATACCATGCGAAGCCTGAGTCGATGGTTTTCGGCAGCTCTTCGCCCTTCGACGCCGCAATCGCGGCCTTGACCGTTTCATAGCCCATGCCGACCGGGCTTTGGGTGATCGCACCCGCCATCAGCCCCGATTTGACCGCCGCTTTCTGCGCCGCACCCGAATCGTAGCCGATGACCGTCAGCCCTTGGGTATTGGTCTCGCGCACCGCGTTGATGACCCCCATGGCAGACCCTTCATTCGCGCCGAAAATGCCCTTCATGTCGGGATGTGCTGTCAGCATCGCCTTGGTGATCTCGGTCGAGAGAAGCTGGTCACCGCCGCCATACTGGATATCGACGATTTCGATATCCGGATAAGCCTCTTTCACCCGGTTCACAAAGCCGTCGCGGCGGTCGATCCCGGTGCGCGAGGTCTGGTCATGCACCACCAGCGCCACCTTGCCCGAACCGCCGATCAGCTCCGCCATCTTGTCGGCAGCCAGCGCGGCGGCGGCGGCGTTGTTGGTGGTGACGGTGGTGGCGGGAATATCACTGTCCACACCGGAGTCAAAGGCGATGACCGCGATCCCGGCTTCCTGTGCCTGGCGCAGCAGCGGAATCGCGGCCTGGCTGTCGAGGGCTGCAAAGCCGAGGGCGGCGGGCTTTTTGGCCAGCGCGGCGGAAAGCATATCCATCTGCTTGTCCACCTGGGTTTCGGTATCCGGTCCCTCGAAAGTGACTTCGACCCCGAATTCGGCGGCGGCCTGATCGGCACCGGATTTCACGGCCTGCCAGAACTGGTGCTGAAATCCCTTGGAGACCAGCGGGATGTAGAGTTTGTCCTGCGCCGAGGCGAGGCTGGTGGAAAGCATCAGCGCGGTGGCGGATGCGGCGGCAAGCAGGGTGCGTCTGGTGAACATCGGGTATCCTCCCATGGTGTCGATGTTGATGCATGCGGGGCGTTCGTCGCCCGTCGGTTGGTGTTTCAGCCGGCCGCGCGGCGGCGGCGCAGCATGTCGGCATAGACGGCGGCAATGATGATGCCGCCGGTGACCACGGTCTGCCATTCCTGCGCCACCGACATGACGCGCAGACCGTTCAACAGCACCGCCATGATGAGCGCACCGATCATGGTGCCGAGGATCGACCCGCGCCCACCGGCCAGCGATGTGCCGCCGATGACCACTGCGGCGATCGCGTCCAGCTCATAGCCCAGCCCCAGCGCGGGCTGGGCGGAGTTGAGGCGCGAGGCGATGATCAGACCCGCAATGCCACAGATGCTGCCCGCCAGCGCATAGATCGCGATCTTCCACGCGTCGGTGTTGACGCCGGACAGCCGCACCGCCTCCTCGTTCGAGCCGAGCGCAAAGCAGTACCGGCCCAGCACGGTGCGGTTCAGCACATAGCCGATCACCAGCGCCAGCACGAACAGGATCAGCACGCCATTGGGCACCGGGACGGCAGGAAAGACCTTGCCGATCAGCGACCCGGTGGAAATCTGCGAAAATCCGGGTGTGTCGTTGAAATAGATCGGCTTGGTGCCCGAGATGATCAGCGACAGCCCCTTGAGGATCAGCATCATGCCCAGCGTGGCGATGAAGGGCGGGATCTTCATCTTGGCCACCAGCGTGCCGGAAACCGTGCCACAGGCGGCGCCCACGGCGATCGCGCCGATGATCCCGAACGGCAGCGGCAATCCGGCATTGGTCAGGATCACCCCCGCCATCACGGCGCAGAATGTCATCAGCGTGCCGACCGACAGATCAATCCCGCCGGTGATGATGACCAGCGTGGCGGCAATCGCCAGCACCCCGTTGACCGACGTGGCCTGAAGGATCGCCAGCATGTTCGAGGTCTGCAGGAAGTTCGGCGAGGCGACAGAAAAGAAGATCAGCAGCGCGATCAGGCTGGCAAAGGCCAGCAGCTTTTGCTGGGTTCCGGATGTGGCTTTCGGGGCCGGAGTGGCAGCGTGCAGGGTTGTCATGCAGTGACCTCCTCGGGTGCGCTGTGCCGTATTGTGGCAAGACGCATGATTTCTTGCTGGCTGGTGCCGGGGCCACCCGGCAGGATGCCGGTCAGCCGGCCTTCGCACATCACAGCGATGCGGTGAGACAGGCGCAGCACCTCGGGCAGTTCGGAACTGATGACGATGATGGCCTTGCCGTCAGCGGCAAGCGCCTGCATCAGGCGGTAGATTTCGGCCTTGGCCCCCACGTCGATGCCACGGGTCGGCTCGTCAAAGATCAGGATGTCGCAATTGCGCAACAGCCACTTGGCGATGACGATTTTCTGCTGGTTGCCGCCCGAGAGCAGGCGGGCTTCCTGCCTGTCAGAGGGCGTGCGGATCGCCAGGGTCTTGATGTAATCCTTGGCGGTTTTCTCCAAAGCCGCCTCGTCCAGTACGCCCATGCCGTTGGCAAAGCGCGACAGGCTGGTCATGACGACATTGGCACGCACATCAAGGCCGAGGGCAAGGCCGAAGTGTTTGCGATCCTCGGACAGGTAGCCGATGCCTGCGGTCACGGCATCCTTCGGGCTACGGATATTGGCTGGCTTTCCATGCACGATGATCTCGCCCGCGTCGCGCGGGTCGGCACCAAAGATGGCACGGGCGACCTCGGTGCGCCCGGCCCCCATCAGCCCGGCAAAGCCAAGAATCTCGCCGCGCCGGAGGGTAAAGGCCACATCGCGGATGACGCGGCCCCGGCTCAGGCCGCGCACCTCCAGCGCGTTGGGTGAAGCGGAAAGGTCGGGAATTTCCACGTGCACGTTTTCCAGATCGCGGCCCACCATCATGCTGATGATGGTCTCGATCGGGGTCTCGGCGGCGGCAACGGTGCCGACAAAGGCGCCGTCCCGCATGATCGTCACCCGGTCAGAGATGCGGCGGATCTCGTCCATCTTGTGGCTGATGTAGACCACGCCGACACCTTCGGCCTTCAACCCCCGGATGATGGTAAACAGCTCGTTGATCTCTGCGTCGTTCAGCGCGGCGGTGGGTTCGTCCATGATAAGGATTCGCGAGCGGAACGACAGCGCCTTGGCAATTTCCACCATCTGCTGGCGGGCGACCGACAGGGTGCGCACCTCGGCCCGTGGGTCGATGCGCACCTTCATCTGGGCAAAGATCGCCTCGGCATCGGTGTTCAGCTGCGCCTCGTCCAGACGGCCAAAGCTGCGGCGCGGCTCGCGGCCGATAAAGATGTTCTGCGCCACGGTCAGATCGTTCATCAGCGCCAGTTCCTGATGGATGATGCCGATTCCCAGCGCCTGCGCCGCGCGCGGGCCGTTGATGCTGACCGCCCGGCCTTCGATTTCCAGCGTGCCGCCGTCGGGCTGGTAGATGCCCGACAACACCTTCATCAGTGTGGATTTCCCTGCGCCGTTCTCGCCCATCAGGGCGTGAACTTCGCCGGGGTGCAGGTCGAACTGCACCGACTTCAGCGCGTGGACACCGGGAAAATGCTTGTCGATTCCGGTCATGCGGACAAGCCGGGTCATGGCTGCGCCCCGATGCGGGTGGCGCCATTGCTCAGGTCCGGCATGACGGTGCCACGAGGGGCGGTGCAGCGACCGCACAGCATGGTCCGGGCGGCCAAGCCATCCATATGATCAACCCCTCCCAAGGCCACCGACTCAGCCGGTGCTTTTTATCATTAAAGACACCATGACCCGACGATTCCGGCTTGCCAACTGTTTTTAATTTTTTAATGCATAGAAACAGGCCCGGATAAATATGGGGCTGTGGGGAACGACCCGATGGCACGCACCGACACCCGCTTTCGCCAGTCGCATAATGCGATGCTGGATATGCTGTCCGGCCTGCCCGTGGGGGCGGGACTGGAGTCCGAGGTGCAGTTGGCCGCAGCGCTGGGGGTTTCGCGCACAGTTGTCCGGGCCGTGGTGCAAAAGCTGGGCGCGGATGGCATCCTGCAGGGGACCGGGCGCAACAAGCGGCTGCAGCGGGTGCCAAAGGCAAAGGACCGTCTGCCCCTGCGCGAGGACTACATCGGCCGCGACGAGTTGGAGGCGCGGTTTCTGGATTGGGTGCTGCGCTTTGATGTGCCGGCGGGCACCGCGCTGAACATCACGCAGTTGGCGCGGCAGTTCACGGTGCCGACCCATGCCTTGCAGGAGTTTCTGGCCAGCCTCGGACAATCCGGCCTGATCGAGCGGCGACCGCGCGGCGGCTGGCGGCTTCTGGGCTTTACTGCCGATTATGCAGTGGAATTGTCGGAGTTCCGACAGGTGCTGGAGCTGAACGCGGTCCGGGTGTTCGCGGCGCTGCCAGAGGACCATCCGGCATGGCAGGCGCTGGCGGATATCCGTGACGAGCATCTGGACCTGCTCGACCGGATCGAGCACGACTTCCACGACTTTTCGCGGCTGGACGGGCAGTTTCATGCCCTGATCAATTCGGTGGTCAGCAATCGCTTTGTGGCGGAGTTCCAGAAGGTTATATCTTTGATTTTCCATTATCATTATCAATGGGACAAAACGATGGAGCGCTACCGGAACGAGGCCGCAATCCGCGAGCATCTGACCATCATCTCGGCCTTGCAGGCACGCGATACCAATTCGGCCGAGGCCAGATCGCGCGGCCATCTGGCGACATCGAAGGAAACCCTGCTGTCGTCGATGCGCGGGCATCAACTGGCGTAACCGGGGGGTTCAGGGGTAACCTGAAGCCGTGCCACCGTTTTCGGCAATCCAGTCAGCAGCCCCTTTGGACACTGCCGTATGGACGGCACGGCCAATCGCCTCACCCAAAGCCGTGTGCAGGCCAGCAAATGCCAGCGGACCCGGATCGGCGGCGATGGCGATGCAATCCGTGCCGGTGCCGGTGGCGCGGCTGCCATCAGGCAGGCACAGGCCGCAGTCGATCACCGCTGCGGTGCGGGCCTGCGTGGCGATGGTCATCGCCTCGATCTGGGCCGTCTCGGTCAGGCCGGCGGCAACAAGCACCAGCAGGTTGATGGTGCCATGGCCGGTGGACCAGCCGATGCCGTTCACCGCCCGGCGCGCTCCGACGGTTTCTGCATTGCCAAGGCCGACTGTGGCGAGACAGGCGGCGCACTGGCCCCCGGCCTCGGCCTCGGCCAGAATAAAGCAGTTGACATCGCGCGATGTCAGCAGGCCTACAGCGTCGGAATGGCCCTTCTGGGCCAGTTCATTGGCGTACCACGCGCCTGCATCCAGATCCGGGGTCAGATCGGCATTGCGCACCTCGCGCCACACGACATGGCGGGCGGTGACAAAGCCGGGACGGTGCGGTGCAAAGGACAGCACACGGCGGGGCGCGCCAAGATCGGCCAGAAGCCACGGCCGGTCAAGCGTGACCGCAATCATGATGCCACCGTGTCCATCGGCTGGAACACCGGCCCCATGGCGGTATCGGCGCGGTAAGTGGTGACGCCGAAGACGCGCGCCATCAGATCATCGGTCAGCACCACACCGGGCGGGCCATCCGCCGCCAGCGCCCCATTGTGCAGCACAATGATCCGGGTGCAATGCCGGGCGGCGAGGCCCAGATCGTGCAGCGAGACGATGACCGAGCGGCCCTCACCCGCCAGCTCACGGAACACCCGCATGGTGCGGATCTGTTGCGCCGGGTCCAGCCCGGCGATCGGCTCATCTGCCAACAGCAGCGGTGTATCCTGCGCCAGTGCGCGGGCGATCAGCACCCGGGCCTGCTCGCCGCCCGAAAGGCCATTGGCGGCGCGGGTGCGGAAACCGGCAAGCCCCATACGGTCCAGCGCGCGCGCCACTGTCGGGTGATCCGCCGGACGCCCCCGCGCCATCGCACCGAGGCTGATCAGATGGCTGACTGTGACCGGCCAGTTGATTTCGGGCGATTGCGGCAGCCATGCCGCTTGTGCGGCGCGGGCGGTCGCAGAAAGTGCTGCCAGCGACGATGCGCCCTCAATCGGCATCAGACCGAGGGCGGCGCGCATCAACGTGGTTTTGCCCGCGCCATTGGGACCGATCAGCCCGACACATTCGCCGGTTCCAATAGTAAGGGAAATGCCGGAAAGCACCGCGCAGGGGCCGCGACGGGCGGTCAGGTTGTCCAGTCGCAGCAGGGTCATGGCTGCCCCCGCATCCGCCAGATCAGGTGCAGGAACACCGGCGCGCCGACCAGCGCCATCAGCACCCCCAGCTTCAGATCGCGCCCCGGCAGCACCATGCGCACCGCCACATCCGCCGCCAATACCAGCGCCGCGCCGCCCAGCGCCGAGGCCAGCAACAGCCGCGACGGCCGCCCGCCCACCAGCGGTCGCAGCATATGCGGCACCACCAGCCCGACAAAGCCGATCGCCCCCGCCACCGCCGTCGCCGCCCCGACCGAGGCCGCGACCCCGGCCAGCACGACCAGCCGCAGTCGCGCCAGATCAAACCCCATCGAGGCTGCCGCATCCTCACCCAGCGTCAGCGCCTCCAGGCCCCGCCCGGTGCGGGCCAGCGCCAACCAGCCAAGGGCCATGACCGGCAGCGCCATCCAGACATGATCGAACGAACGGTCGGCCAGCGAGCCCATCATCCAGAACACGATCTCATTGGCGGCAAAGGGGTTGGGCGACAGGTTCAGCACGAGGGAGGTGAGCGCGCCGGTCAGCGCCGACAACGCGATGCCCGCCAAAATCAGGGTAAAGGCCCCGCCCCCCGGCCCAGCCAGAAACAGGATCAGTCCGACGCCGATCACCGCCCCCACCAGCGCCGCCAACGGCAGTGCCAGCGTGAAGGCCGCGGCGAAGCCGGTCTGCAGCGCCAGAACCGCGCCCAGCGCCGCCGAGGATGACACGCCGATCAGCCCCGGTTCTGCCAGCGGGTTGCGCAGAAAGCCCTGCATCGCCGCGCCCGACAGACCAAGGCTGACGCCGATCATCACCGCCAGAATGGCACGTGGCAGGCGGATTTCGCGCATCACCATGGTGAGCGGGCCGCCGTCATCGCTGACCAGCGCGGCAAGACTTTCCCCGGCACCGACCGGGGCCACGCCGGTGACCAGCGACAGCGCGAACAGGGCGGTAACAAGCGCGGTCAAGCTGGCGATCAGGCTGCGATAGCTCATGGGGCGCCGCCGATCGCATCGCGGGCGGCACGCATCCGCGCCACGGCATCGACCACACCGGGCAGACCACAAACCCAGTCCCGGTCCTCGAGCGTTTCGCGCCCGCCGCGCAGTTGGGTCAGTGCCGGGTGCGACAGGATTTCCTCGGCGCGGGAGTTGCCGGGATAGGTCTCTCCCACCACCACCAGATCGGGCGCGGCCAGGATCAGAGCCTCAAGCGGCAGGAAACCACCATGGTTCAGGCCCAGTTCGGCGGCCAGATGGCGGAACCCGGCAGCGCGGATGATATCGCCTGACAGGCTGTTCGCACCCGGCGTATAGCCGTTGGCGGCATAGGTGGCGGCGGTAGGGTCATGGTCTGGGTCAACGTCGGCCATCTGCGCCAGATCGGTGTCAAAGCGGGCGATCATTGCGGCGGCCTGATCCGGGCGGCCAAGCACCGTGCCCATGTCAAGCATCCCCTGCCGCACATCTGCGAGCGATGAAACGGGCGGAAAGGTCGCTACCTCAATCCCCAACCGCTCCAGCATCGACACCGTGGCACGCGCGGTGAAGGTGCCTGCCAGCACCAGATCGGGGTTCATCAGGTAAACCTCCTCGGCCAGTGCCTGATTGGCGGGATAGGCGCGGGACTCTTCGACCATGACCGAAGAGCGCGGATCCTGCGCGAGAAAAGACACGGACACCAGTTGGCCCGGCGCGGCCAGCAGCATGGCCAGTTGATCCGTGCACAGGTTGATCGAGACGACCCGCTGCGGCGCATCGGCGCGGACGGGGGCTGCGATGATCAGCGCGCACAGGGCGGTGCGGACCAGACTTCCTGCCAGAAATGAGGCCCGCCCGAGCATGAAGCGCCTTTCATTGAGTGAACCGGGCGGCTGTCGCCGCCCGGTCAGGGGGTTCAGAACCTTGCCGAAAGCCCGACAAAGACCGCTCGACCGGGCTGGCCGTAATCCTTGACCGTCTGGTATTCCGTGTCGAACAGATTTTCGACCCGCAGATAGGCCGAGGTCTTGTCGTTGATCTCATAGGCCACGCTGACATTGGCGATGGTATAGTCCTTCAGCGCAACGCGACGGGTGGCGAATGTGCTCATGTCGAAGTAGTCATCCTTGATCCCCGCGACATGCTGCACGGTGACCTGCCCGGACCATCTGTCGGCAAGACGCCCCTCTACCCCAAGCACCAGATCATGTTTCGGCACCCGGATCGCTTCGCTTTTCACGCCGGTGCGCGACACCAGCGACGCGTCGGTATAGGTGTAGTTGCCGAACAGCTCCCACCCGTTTGCGATCGTGGTCCGCCCGATCACCTCGATCCCGCGCGTCCGGGTGGTGCCGGATGTCTGGCGGTAGTTGCTGCCGACAAAGTCGATCTTGTCCTCGATCCGTGTGTCAAACAGGGTGGCTTGCAGCGAGCCGCCGTTCGGTAGCAGATACTCGGCCCCCAGCTCGAAGCTGCGGCTTTCTTCCGGCTTCAGGCTGCGGGTGCCGAAGGGCCCGTAAAGCTCGTACAGCGACGGCGCGCGGAAGCCGGTTCCCGCAACAGCGCGGATCACCCAGTCGCTTGACGGCCTGTAGGCCAGCGCGGCGCGACCCGAGGTCTGGCCACCGAACTCGCTGTGCTTGTCGTGGCGCAGC
The DNA here is from genome assembly GCA_046296515.1 of Paracoccaceae bacterium. Lineage (GTDB taxonomy): Bacteria > Pseudomonadota > Alphaproteobacteria > Rhodobacterales > Rhodobacteraceae > Pseudotabrizicola. The sequence continues at coordinate 309,365 of JBKBKR010000002.1, forward strand.
GCAAGCGACAGGTCCAGCGCTTCATCGGGCGCATAGAGCAGTTCCGTCAGCGCCGATGTGGTGCGCGATGTGCCGCGATCGCTGCCCGCGCCAAAGGTCTCCTCCGTATGGTCAAGACCCCAGTTGAGCGAGATCCGGTCATTGGCCTGCCAGCGGCCCTTATACCCCAGCTGATCCCTCTCGCCGGTGTAAAGCTTCACCCAGCCCAGCGGGTAATCGCGTTCGGTGGTGGTGCGGGCAAGGGAAAGCTCGTGCTGCGTCGCGCCGGCGTCAACCGTTGCAAAGGCGCGCAGCCCACGCAGCTTGCCGTTTTCGGTGTCGGCGGTGTCGCGATACTGGCTGTCGAATTCGGAAAAGCTGTTGCGGGCAAAGCCGTTCAGCCCGAGGGTCAGCGCATCGGTCACGGCATAGGAGCCGTAGAACGACAGGGTGGTGGCGCGGAAAGCGTCATCTTCGGTGCCGTGGGCATAGGCGGAAATCCCTTCGGTGATGGTGCGCGAAAGGGTAAAGGCCAGTTCGGCCCGCTCGGTCTTGACCCCGACAGAAGCACTGCCGCTGTAGGTGGCATTTGACCCCGCCTCCAGCGTGGCCTTGGCCTCGGTGCCCTGTTCGGTGGCGCGGAAGGTGGTGATATCAACCACGCCGCCGATCGCTTCCGATCCGAACAGCGCCGATTGCGAGCCGCGCAGCACCTCGATCCGCGACAGCCCGCCCGAGGTGGTGGAGCCGAAGTCATACGCGCATTGCGTGCCCGAAGGGTCGGCCACGTCGATCCCGTCGATCCGCACGCCGATATAGGGGCCGGACAGGCCCCGGATGCGCAGCGCGGTCGAGGTGCCAAGCCCGCCGTTGCGCGACATGCTGACGCCCGGAAGCCGCGACAGCAGCGCCGCCGCCGACTGGTTGCCCGCCTTTTGCAGATCGTCAGCCGTCACGATGTTGACCGTGGCCCCGGTGCGCCCCAGCGGCACCGGCTCCGTCGATGCAATGACGGTGATGGTGTCAAGCGCGATGTCATCGCTGCCCTGCGCCAGCGAAGGGGCCGCGAATGAGGTTGTGGCAAGTGCCGATATCAGTGCCAGTCGAGAGATGCCGTGCATCTTGTCCGTTCCTTGTCCCGAACGGGTCATGTGACCCGCAATGCGATTTGGTCCGGGAAAGCACAAGACCTTCCACAGACGATGAGTGATCGTCACCGCTGCGGAAAACCGCTCCCATGGCACGCCCCGCGCCCGGAAAGGGTGAACATCCAAGCAGGTCTCCTGGCTCGCGGGTCTTCGCTCGGTCGCCCTTCCCGGGTTGCCCCAGTGGTATATGCGACGTCGCTCACCGCTCACAGTTGCGGGGGCAGCCACGGCTTGGGGCCTGCGCCCGTTCCGTGTTCCCTTTTCATCCGGTTTGAGGCCGGAACTTGGATGGGCGTTTGTATGGACCGGGTCATATCAAAGTCAAGGCAGGGATTGGCGTTCGGTGCAAGAACAGCTCCGACATCTGCTTTTGGTCCGCCCCGGCGCATGGTGCCGTGTCCATGCCGCCCTTCAACCGGCACTTTTGCTCAGACAACGGGCGCTTGCCCCCCCGGCGGCGACGCAAAGTCGATGAAATAACGGTAGAATCGTTTCAGGCTGCTATCCTGTGAAAAAATTGTCACAAGACCGCGATAGACGGCTTGTCTGACTCGCAGGCGCACCATTACCCTCTAGCGATAAACCGCGACTCCGTTCCGGTCGGTCGGGCAGGGGAACAGGATGGCAAGCGGGAATGAAATGATCAACCGGGAGAACCTCCAATGATGACAAAGAAACTGCTTGGGCTGACCACCAGCCTCGCCGTTGTGCTGACCGCGCCGCTGGCATCGGCCCAGTCGATGGCCGAACTGGAAGCCGCCGCGAAAGCCGAGGGCATGCTGACCACCATTGCCCTGCCACATTCCTGGTGCGGCTATGGCGATGTGATCGCCGGCTTCAAGGCGAAATATCCCGAAATCACCGTCAACGAACTGAACCCCGATGCGGGTTCGGCTGACGAGATCGAAGCCATCAAGGCCAACAAGGACAACAAGGGCCCGCAGGCCCCGGACGTGATCGACGTCGGTCTGTCGTTCGGCCCGGCAGCACAGGCCGAAGGCCTGCTGCAGCCCTACAAGGTTTCGACCTGGGACACGATCCCGGCCGATGCGAAGGACGCCGACGGCAACTGGTATGGCGACTATTACGGTGTGATGTCCTTTGCCGTGAACACCGATCTGGTGCCGAACCCGCCGATGTCCTTTGCCGACCTGCTGAAGCCGGAATATGCAGGCCAGGTCGCTCTGGCAGGTGATCCGCGCGCGTCGAACCAGGCGATCCTGGGCGTTCTGGCCGCTGGCATGGCACGCGGCGCCGAGCCGGGTGCGGCTGCTGCTGAGGCGGGGCTTGCCTTCTTCAAGGAACTGAATGATGCGGGCAACTTCGTTCCCGTCATCGGCAAGGCCGGCACGCTGGCCCAAGGCACCACGCCCATCATCATCCAGTGGGATTACAACGCCCTGTCGAACCGCGACTCGCTGGCCGGCAACCCGCCGGTTGAAGTGATCGTGCCGTCGGACGTGACGCTGGCCGGTGTCTATGTGCAGGCGATCTCTGCCTATGCACCACAGCCGAACGCCGCGAAACTGTGGATGGAATACCTGTATTCCGACGAAGGCCAACTGGGCTGGCTGGCTGGCTACTGCCACCCGATCCGCTTCAACGATCTGGTTGCACGCGGTGTCGTGCCGCAAGAGCTGATGGACGCCCTGCCGCCCGCCGAAGCCTATGAGCGCGCAGTGTTCCCGTCGATCGACGCGGTGAACGCCAACTCCGAAGCCGTCAAGGCTGGCTGGGATGCCGTTGTCGGCGCCAACGTCCAGTAACAACTGACACAGGCGCCTGCCCGGTTCTGCCGGGCAGGCGCCCCATTTTGACAAGGGGCCGCAAAGCGCCCCGTGCCACAGGGGGCCGTGATGCCAAAGCAACCGGGGGGCCAGCGCCTTCGCCTGCCGCTTGAGTGGCTGGGAATTCTGCCGTTTGTGATCTTTGCTGTTCTGTTCCTGATCCTGCCGACGATGAAAATCGTAATTGGCGCGTTCCAGACGCCAGACGGCAGCTTCACCCTGCAGAATCTGATCGACCTGAACAACGACTCGATCCGCTCGGCCTACTGGACCTCGATCAAGCTGTCGTTTGTCACCGCGTTTCTGGGCTGCGTCTTCGGCTTTGCCATGGCGGCGGCGGTGGTGTTCGGCGGGATGCCAAAGGCGGCCCGCAATCCGCTGATCACCTTTTCCGGCGTGGCCTCGAACTTTGCCGGGGTGCCGCTGGCCTTTGCCTTTATCGCCACGCTTGGGCCGGTGGGTCTGGTGACCGTGTGGCTGCGCACCGAATTCGGCATAAACCTGCGGGCGATGGGGTTCAACCTGTTGTCATTCTGGGGTCTGGTGATCACCTATCTGTTCTTCCAGATCCCGCTGATGATCCTGATCATCATTCCCGCCCTCGACGGCCTGAAGCGCGAATGGCGCGAGGCGGCATCGGTGCTGGGCGCGACCGGCGCGCAATACTGGCGCATGGTGGCGCTGCCCATTCTGTTCCCGTCGCTCTTGGGCACGTTCGCCCTGCTGTTCGCCAATGCCTTTGGCGCAGTTGCCACGGCCTTTGCGCTGACCGGGCCGCAGCTGAACATCGTGCCGATCAAGCTGTTCGCGCAGATCCGCGGCGATGTGCTGGGCAACCCGAACCTGGGCTATGCGCTGGCCTTCGGGATGATCGTCATAACCGCGCTTGCCAATTTCCTCTACATCTGGCTGCGCGTCCGGTCTGAAAGGTGGCTGAAATGACCCGTTTTTTCGCATGGGGCACCTTCCTGCTCGGCTGTGCTTTCTTTGCGCTGCCGCTGGTCGGGATGACCGAGTTCAGCCTCAAGATGCGGCGCGGCGAGTATTCGTTCGACGCCTACCGCCGGGTGTTCGAGGATCAGCGGTTCTGGGACACCTTCAGCTATTCGCTGATCCTTGCTGCCGCGACCATTGTGGTCGGTGTGCTGCTGGTGGTGCCAACTGCCTATTGGGTGCGGCTGAAACTGCCGCAGGCCCGCCCGATCATCGAATTCATCACCCTGCTGCCACTGGTGATCCCGGCCATCGTGATCGTATTCGGCTATATCCGGCTGTACAACACCTCCAGCTTCCTGCCGCTGACAGGCTCCGCCTTTGGCACCGATGTGCTGCTGACCATGGGCTATACCACGCTGGCCCTGCCCTACATGTATCGCTCGGTTGATACCGGGCTGCGCACCATTGATGTCACCACCCTGACCGAGGCCGCGCAAAGCCTTGGCGCGGGTTGGGTCACCATTCTGGCGCGTATCATTCTGCCCAATGTGATGGTGGCCGTGCTGTCGGGGGCCTTCCTGACGCTGGCGATCGTTCTGGGCGAATTCACCATGGCGGCGCTTCTGAACCGCCCGGCCTTCGGCCCGTTCATGCAGCTTCTGGGCGCCAACCGCGCCTATGAGCCGCCTGCACTCGCCGTCATCGCCTTTGCCATCACCTGGGGCTGTATGGGGTTGATGCAGCTTGTCACCCGGTTCTCCAAACACGAAAGGGCGAAAGCCTGATGACCTTTCTCACGTTGACCCATCTTGAAAAGACCTTTGGCGAGAACCGCGTGGTCAAGGATTTCAACCTCACGGTTGAAAAGGGCGAGTTCATATCGCTGCTTGGCCCTTCGGGCTGTGGCAAGACCACGGTGCTGCGCATGGTGGCGGGGTTCGAGTCCCCCACCGCAGGCGCGATCACGATCGACGGCAAGGATGTGACCGGGCTCAAGGCCAACTCGCGCAACATTGGCATGATGTTCCAGGCCTATGCGCTGTTTCCCAACATGACCGTGGCCGACAACGTAGCCTTCGGGCTAAAGGTCAAGGGCGCCCCAAAAGCCGAACGCGATGCGCGGGTGGCCGAGATGCTGTCGCTGATCGGATTGAGTGATCTGGGCGGGCGCTTTCCGTTCCAGCTGTCGGGCGGGCAGCAACAGCGGGTGGCACTGGCCCGCGCGCTGGCGCCGCGCCCGTCGGTGCTGCTGCTTGATGAGCCGCTTTCGGCGCTGGATGCCAAGGTGCGGGTTTCCTTGCGCAACCAGATCCGGCAGATCCAGCAGGATCTGGGCATCACCACGATTTTCGTGACCCATGATCAGGAAGAGGCGATGAGCATTTCCGACCGGATCGTGGTGATGAATGGCGGCGTGGCCGATCAGGTCGGCGCGCCGTTCGAGATCTACAACCGACCCCGCACGAAATTTGTCGCCAACTTCGTCGGCACGCTGAACACATTCGAGGTCGAGGTAGCCGATGCCGCCGCAGGCCGGGTGATGCTGGCCGGTCAGGGGCTGACCCTGCCGGGCGCGCCGCTGGCGGCGCAGGCGGGCGAGAAACTGTCGGTCGCGTTGCGCCCCGAGGCGCTGCGTCTGGGCCGCCTGCCAGATGCAGAGGCATTACTGACTGCAAAGGTCACGGATGTGCACTTCATGGGCTCGGTGATCCGGCTCAAGGCCGATCTGGCGGGCGCGGCCGTATCGCTCGACACGTTCAACCGCCCCGACACCCCGCCACCCGTGGTGGGCAGCGCGGTGGAGGTCAGCCTGTCGGGCCGCGATTTCATCCTGCTGCAGGCGTAATGGGGCGGCAGCGCCGCCCCTGTCGCTCACATGCAGGCGTCAAACAGCGCGCGGGTATTCCCGCGCGTCATCGCCACCGGGTTGCCGCCGCAGGACGGGTCTTCCAGCGCCATATCGGTCAGCATCTCCAGATCCTCCGGCTTCACGCCCATGGCGGTCAGGTTGGCCGGAATCGCCAGCGTTTGGCGCAGATCCATGATGGCGGCGCGGAAGCCGTCAAACCCGCCTTCGATGCCCAGATAGGCCGCCGCCGCATTGATCCGGTCTTCAATCACCGCCCGGTTGAAATCCAACACCATCGGCATGACCACAGCATTGGTGGTGCCGTGGTGGGTGCCATAGACGGCGCCAACCGGATGCGACAGGCTGTGGATCGCGCCCAGCCCCTTCTGGAATGCCACAGCCCCCATCGCCGCCGCACTCATCATGTGACCGCGCGCCATCAGGTCGGTCGGGTCTGTGTAAACAATCGGCAGATTCTCGAACACCAGCCGCATACCCTCCAGCGCGATACCCTGACTCATCGGGTGGTAGAACGGGCTGCAATAGGCCTCAAGGCAATGGGCCAGCGCGTCCATCCCGGTGCCTGCGGTGATGAATTTCGGCATCCCCACGGTCAGCGCCGGATCGCACAGGGTGATGGCCGGCATCAGTTTGGGGTGGAAGATGATCTTTTTCTTGTGGGTTTCGGAATTGGTCAACACACCTGCGCGCCCGACCTCCGACCCGGTGCCCGCCGTGGTCGGCACCGCCAGAATCGGCGCGATCTTGTTGGCATCGGCGCGGGTGAACCAATCGTCCACATCCTCCAGATCCCAGACTGACAGATCCTTGCGCTGATGCGCCATCAGCGCAATCATCTTGCCCAGATCCAGTGCCGATCCACCGCCAAAGCAGATCACGCCATCGTGGCCGCCTGCCAGATAGGCCGCAATCCCATCGGCCATGTTGGTCTCGTTCGGGTTCGGATCCACTTCGGAAAACACCGCGCGGCCAAGACCTGCCTTTTCCAGTACGGACAAGGCTTCGGCGGTGATCGGCAGGCTGGCCAGCGCCTTGTCGGTGACCAGCAGCGGGCGTTGAAGGCCGATGCTGGCGGCATGGTCTGCCAGTTCGGAGATTCGGCCTACGCCGAATTTGATGGCGGTCGGGTAGGACCAGTTGCGGGATGGCACGCCGTGCGACATGGGGTCAGACTTTCTTGAGATGATAGGATTTCGGCCGGGTCACCGCATGGAAACCCAGATAGGAGAGAGAGGTGCCGCGCCCGGTATTCTTGCACCCGGTCCAGCACAGCGCCGGATCAAGATAGTCGGCGCGGTTCATGAAAATGGTGCCGGTCTGGATCTGCGCGCCGATTTTGGCTGCGGTGTCATAGTCTTGCGTCCAGATGCTGGCGGTCAGGCCATATTGACTGTCGTTCATCAGCGCGATGGCCTCGGCATCACCCTTGACCTTCATGATGCCGACCACCGGGCCAAAGGATTCCTCGGTCATTACCCGCATCGAATGATCGACATCCACCAGAATCTGCGGCGCAAGATAGGCGCCGCCATCATCGGCGGGGAAGTGGGCAGCGTCGATCAGCGGTTTGGCCCCCGCTGCAATCGCCTCGGCCACCTGATCGCGCACCACTTTCGCAAAGCGCGCATGCGCCATCGGGCCAAGGGTGGTTGCCTCATCGAACGGATTGCCCAGTTTGAGGGCGTTGACCCAGGCCACCGCCTTTTCGACAAACGCATCGTAAAGCGTCTCGTGCACATAGATCCGCTCGATCCCACAGCAGCATTGGCCCGAGTTGAACATCGCCCCATCCATCAGCGTATCAACCGCCGCATCCAGATTGGCTTCGGCCCGCACATAGCCCGGGTCCTTGCCGCCCAGTTCCAGCCCCAAGGGCGTGAAGGTGCCCGCCGCCGCCCGTTCCATCGCCTGACCACCGGAAACCGAGCCGGTGAAGTTGACGAAATCGAACGCTCGCACCTTGATCAGCCCCTCGGTGGTGGCATGGTCCAGCACGATGTTCTGGAACACGTCGTCGGGGATGCCAGCAGCATGGAACGCCTCGGCCAGCCGTTCGCCCACCAGCAGGGTCTGGCTGGCGTGCTTCAGCACCACGGTATTGCCGGCGATCAGTGCCGGAACCAGCGTGTTGATGGTGGTGAGGTAGGGGTAATTCCACGGCGCGATGATGAACACCACACCAAGCGCCTCGCGCGCGAGATAGCGACGAAAGCTGTCGCTATCCTCGACCACGACGGGCGCCAGCGTCTCGGCGGCAATTTCGGCCATGTAGTCGGTGCGCGCGTTGACCCCGCCCATCTCGCCCTGGCCATAGCGGATCGGGCGGCCCATCTGCGCGGCCAGTTCCGTGGCGATTGTCTCCTTCATCGCGGTCAGCCTGGCCACACCCGCCTTGACCAGCTCGATGCGGTCTTCCAGCGCCCGCGCGGCCCAGGCGGTTTGCGCCGCGCGGGCGCGGGCAACGGCCGCTTGTGCGGCATCGGCCGTCAGCGGTGTGCGCTCGGCATAAACCCGTCCATCGGCGGGAGAGATCAGTTGAATGGGCGTCATGTTCCGTCCTCGTAGGGCGGGGTTCACCCCGCCATTCCTTGCACCAGCGGCGGGGTGAACCCCGCCCTACCTCAGGCCCGCTCCAGCAGGCGCTGCAATTCAAAATCGGTCACAACGCGGTCGGTCTCGGCGATCTCCCACCTTGCGGCATGGGTGTAGTGGTCCACCACATCATCCCCGAAAGCCGCGCGCAGCATGGCGGAGCCATGCAGCAGGTCTGCCGCCTCGCGCAGGTTGTGCGGAATCTCGCGGATGCCCTTGGCGGCATACATGTCGCCCTTCATCTCCGGCTCCAGTTCCATCTTGCCCTCGATCCCGGCCAGACCGGCGGCCAGCAGGGCGGCGCAGGCGAGATAGGGGTTCACATCGCTGCCAGGGATGCGACATTCGACCCGCACCGCCTTTGTATGCGCGCCGCAGACGCGGAAGCCTGCGGTGCGGTTGTCTGCACTCCACACCGCTTTGGTGGGGGCGAACATGCCGATGGTGAAGCGTTTGTAGCTGTTGACGTAGGGTGCCAAAAAGGCCGTGATCTCCTGCGCATGGGCCAGTTGCCCGGCAAGAAACTGCTTCATGGTGGCTGACATGCCGTGTTCATCGTCATGGTCGTAGAACACCGGCTTGCCGTCTTTGGTCCACAGGCTCTGGTGGACGTGGCTGGATGACCCGGCCTTGCGGTGATCATACTTGGCCATGAAGGTCACCGATTTGCCCTTGGCATGGGCAATATCCTTGACCGCCTGTTTGACGATGATGTGGTTGTCGGCCGTATCCAGCGCGTCGGAGTAGCGGTAGTTCACCTCGTGCTGGCCCGCGTCCGCCTCGCCCTTGGTGTTTTCCACCGGGATTCCGGCGGCATAGAGGCCGTTCCTCACGTCGCGCATCACCGATTCTTCCTTGGTGGTCTGGAAGATGTGGTAATCCTCATTATAGCCCGAAATCGGCTTCAGCCGCGCCAACCCGCCGTCACGCAGATCGTCATAGGCGTTCTCGAAGATGTAGAACTCCAGCTCGGTCGCCATCATCGGCTCGAACCCCAGCGAGCGCGCACGGGCAACCTGGCGTTTCAGGATGGCGCGCGGGCTGACATTGATATCCTCGGTGCCGGAATGGTCCATCAGATCGGCGAGCACCAGCGCGGTGCCGGGCAGCCATGGAACCAGACGCATGGTGTCCAGATCGGGCTTCATCATGTAGTCGCCGTAACCCTGCTCCCACCCGGCGGATTTGTAGCCGGGCACCGTCGTCATCTCCATATCGACGGCCAGCAGGTAGTTGCAGCAATGGGTTTCCTTGTATCCGCCGTTCAGGAAAAACGCCGCGTGAAAGCGCTTGCCCATCAGACGGCCCTGCATGTCCACAGCGGCCACCAGAACCGTGTCGATGGTCCCTGCGTCCACCATTTCGCGCAGCGCGTCCAGCGTCAGATTGCCCGGCATTTTCCCATCCCCGTCTGTCCGATTTTATGATCATGGTGTTGTATCAGGGGCGCAGCGGATGCGCCCCAGAAAGCTGCGCCGCGGCAGATCAGTCGTAGCGATACGGGCGACCGGCTTTGTTCTGCACGTCGTTGTATTCCTTGAAGATTGCCACGACCTTGGCTTTCACCTCGGATTCGGCGGCAATCTCATCCCAGAACGTTACCGCAGCCGCTTCGACCGTTGCCCATTCCTCATCGGGAATCGTGGTCAGCTGCAGCTTGCCGCCGTTCAGGCGCAGATCAGCCTCACCGGCCCAATACCAGTGCTGACGGTAGTAGTGCGACTGCTCGAAGCACACCGCCAGCATTTCCTGCAGATGCGGTGGCAGGGCGTTCCACTTGTCCATATTGGCGAAGAAATGGCCGATCCACGCGCCCGAGATGTTGTTGGTCAGGAAATAGTTGGTCACATTCGACCAGCCCACGGTGTAAACCTCGGTGATGCCCGACCATGCGATGCCATCCAGCTCGCCGGTCTGAACCGCGACCTCGATATCCTCCCACGGCAGGGTGACCGGCACTACGCCGAACTGGGTCAGGAAGCGGCCTGCGGTCGGGAAGGTGAAGATGCGCTTGCCGCGCAGATCCGCCAGAGAGTTGATCGGGTCCTTGGTGGCAAAGTGGCAAGGGTCCCACGCGCCAGCCGAGATATGCTTTACGCCGACCTTGGCATATTCCTCTTCCCAGATTTCCTTCAGCCCGTACTTGTTGAACAATGCTGGCACGTCGAGCGAGTAGCGCAGCGCCATCGGGAAGTAGCCGCCGAACACGGTGACCTCGGTGGGCGAGGCCATCGAGTCGTCATCCGACTGCACGCAGTCGATCGTGCCGCGCTGCATGGCCTGAAACAGCTCTCCCGTGGGCACCAGCTGGTCGGCGTAAAAGAGTTCAATCTCCATCTGGCCCGCGGCCATGCGGTTGAACGCCTCGATGGCGGGTTTCACCACCTCTTCGCCCAAAGCGGCCCCGGCATAGGTCTGCATCCGCCATTTGATCACATCCTGCGCGCGGGTGACGGCGGGGGTGGCAAGGGTGGCCGCGCCAGCCCCGACGGCGAGGGTGGCGGTTTTGGTGAGGAAGGAACGTCTGGATGTGGTCATCGGTGATACCTCTTGTTGGAAAATGGGCGGGTGCGGTGTGTCCGCACCTCAGTTTCGATAGATCAGATGCGGCAGCCAGAGCGCGATCTGCGGAAAGGCCATGATCAGGCCAAGGGTGACCACCATCACCCCGACAAAGGGCGTGACCGAGCGATAGATGTCGCCCATGGTGATTTCCGATGGCGCAAAGGCCCGCATCAGGAACAGGTTATAGCCAAAGGGCGGCGTGAGATAGGCAATCTGGCAGGTGATGGTATAGAGCACGCCATACCAGACCAGCACATCCAGCCGCGGCATGCCGAAATCCAGCGTGGCGACCAGCGGCACATACAGCGGGGCCACGATGACCAGCATCGCGGTATCATCCAGAAACATCCCCATCAGCAGGAACGACAGCTGCATCAGAATCAGGATGGTCCAGGGGCCCATGTGCAGCCGGTCCACGAACAGTGCCTCCACCGCCTTGACCGCGCCAAGCCCGTCAAACACCGCGCCAAAGGACAGGGCGGCGAGGATCACCCACATGAACATGCAAGTGATGCCAAGGGTGCTGCGGGTGGCTGTCTCGAATACGTGTCGGGTAAAAGTCCCCTTTATCAGCGCGCCGGTCACGGTGGCCGCGACGCCGATCACGCTGCTTTCCACCAGAGAGGTCCAGCCATAGATGAACGGCAGCATCATCGCGCCAAAGATGATGAACGGCAAAAGCCCGGCCCGCAGGCTGCGCAGCTTTTCGGCAAAGGTGATTTCCGCGCGTTCCTCCGCGCTCAGCGCGGGGCCGAGTTCGGGCTGCAACCGGCAGCGGATGGTAATGTAGAGGATGAACAGCGACGCCATGATCAGCCCCGGCACCAGCCCGGCCAGCCACAGTTCCGACACCGGCGCGCGCGCGATCATGGCGTAAAGCACCAGCACCACCGAGGGCGGGATCAGGATGCCGAGGCTGGATCCGGCCTGGATAACGCCGGTGACCATGCGCTTGTCATAGCCGCGCTTGAGCAGTTCCGGCAGCGCGATGGTGGACCCGATCGCCATCCCCGCCACACTCAGCCCGTTCATGGCGGAAATCAGCACCATAAGCAGGATGGTGCCCACCGCCAGCCCGCCGCGCACCTTGCCGAACCACAGGTGGAACATGCGATAAAGGTCATCGGCCAGCCGCGATTCCGACATAACATAGCCCATGAACACGAACATCGGCAGGCTCAGCAGCGGATACCAGCGCATCAGCTTCATCGTGGCGGAAAACCCCATCTGCTCGCCGCCCTGCCCCCAGAGCGACAACGCCGCCACCACGGCGACAAAGCCGATGATCCCGAACACCCGCTGCCCGGTCATCATCATCAACAGCATGGTGGAAAACATCAGGGCCGCGATCATCTCATAGGGCATCAGATGGGTTCCCCACCAATGGTGGCCAGATCACGGATCAGTGCGGCAAGCGCCTGCAGCAGCATCAGCGAAAAACCGACGCACAGGATCACCTTTATCGGCCACAGATAGGGCCGCCAGGCGGTCGGGCTGCGTTCATGGTATTGCAGCGAATACATCGTGGAATCGATAGCCCCCCACAGCATGACGCCCAGATAAAAGATCAGCGCCAGCACGGTGAAGGCATCCCACCACGCGCGGCCCACTGGGCCTTGCCTGGCATAGAACAGATCCATCCGCACGTGGCTGCCCATCTGCATGGCATAGGGGCCACCCAGCACGAAATAGGCCACCATCACGAACTGCGCCATTTCCAGTGTCCAGAGCGACGGGGAAAACGCGGCCTTGCTGATTGCCGACCACATCAGGATGCCCATCAGCACGAACAAAAGATACATCGCCATCCGGCCCACACCATAGTTAAGCCGGTCCACGAGACGCACGAACAGAATTGCTGGTTTCGGCATCGCCTAACCCTCCGCCATCGTTGCAAGCGCCTGTTTCAGCACCGGGGCCAGACAGTCGGCCATCGCCTCCACCTGTGCGGAGGTTGCGATCAGGTCATTGCGGATTTCCAGCATCGCATTGGCCAGCCCGTAGGGCGTGGCCTGCAGGCGCAGAGTATGGGTCACCCCATCGGCGGCGGAATAAGGTGCGTTGAGCGCGCAGGCCAGCCCGGTCATGGCCTGCGCCGAGGCGATGATGGCGCGCGCCAGCCGCGCATCGGCATCATGGATCACGCCGAATTCCACCGTGCGCGGCTGGCCGTTGTAGACCGGCGTGAAGGAATGGACCGTGACCACCACCGTTTCCCGCCCCAGCGCCAGACGGCGCACAATCTCGGCATGCAATGCGGTGTGGAACGGCAGATACAGCGCCTGCGTGCGGTGCAGGCGATCCTGCGGCGTCAGCGCCCGGTTGCCGGGAATGTCATGCAGCTCGGACCGGGGGGCCATGGCGTCGGCGCGATCGGGCCCTCGGTTCAGGTCATAGATCAGGCGGCTGGCGGGGGCGTGGACCAGGGCAGCATCCAGCCGTGTTGCCAGAGCGCGTGAAAGATCCAGCGCGCCGGGGTCCCATGCCACATGGGCGCTGCGTTGCGCCTCGGTCAGGCCGAGGCTGCCCCAGGGGTCGGGAAAGGCATTGCTGGCATGTTCGCAGACCAGCAGAATGGCCCCTGCCGCGTCGCGGTTTTCGACAAGCGCCGCAAATTCTGTCTGGATGGTATGCAGGCTCATCAGTGACTCAGGCCCCCTGTCGCTGTCCCTAGGCTTCCTGATGCGACACGGTTCTGTCAAGAATTTTTCTTCTGCACAATTTCTGTTACAATAATTTCTAAAATCCAGCAGAGTGATTTGCAATCAATCCCCTCGCCTGCACGAACGGGGGGCAGAACTGGCAGGAAAGGCATGACAATGGACCTTCCCCTCGGCGTCGAAGACCGGATGCGCGCGGCCCTGCCCGAGCTGACTCGGGCCGAGCGGCAGGTGGCCACCCATATCCTGCGGCATTATCCGGTGGCGGCGCTCGGGTCGATCACCGCTTTGGCGCGGGCGGCCGAGGTCTCTACTCCGACCGTTGTGCGATTGTGCCAGAAACTGGGCTATCGCGGCTACCCCGATTACCAGTCCGCCCTGCGTGGCGAGGTAGGGGCGATGCTCGAATCACCGCTCGTCAAGCATGATCGCTGGGCGGGGCGCGCGCCCGACACCCATATCCTCAACCGCTTTGCCGATGCGGTGGTGGCCAATCTGCAAGCCACGCTCAGCCAGATCGACCACGCAGTGTTCGATGCGGTAGTGGCGCTGCTGGCAGACCCGTCACGGCGGATCTTTGCCATGGGCGGGCGCATCACCCATGCCCATGCCGATTATCTGGTATCGCTGATGAAGGTGGTCCGCCCGGAGGTGACGCTGCTTTCGGATATGTCGAACACCTGGCCCCCTGCCCTGCTGGACATGAAGACAGGCGATGTGCTGGTGGCCTTTGACATCCGCCGCTATGAAAACTCGGTGCTGCAACTGGTGGAGCTGTCGGTGGAACAGGGGGCCGAGGTGGTGGTGATCACCGACCGATGGGTCAGTCCCGCTGCCGCCCACGCCCGCCATACGCTGACCTGCCATATCGAGGCACCTTCGGCCTGGGATTCGACCGTGTCGATCCTCGTACTGGTGGAAACGCTGCTGGCCAGTGTGCAAAGCCGGACATGGGACGAGACCGAAGGCCGGATGAAGCGGCTGGAAACGCTGTATGACCGCTCGCGGTTTTTCCGGCGCTATCGGTAGAGGAACCCGTGGCACGGATGCGCCACGGGTCTTTTGGCTCAGTGCCCCATCGCGGAATGGTCAACGCCGTCGGCAGGATCAACGCTGAACTCCACCTCGACCCGGCCCGCATGTTCAAAGATCAGCGTGGCGGGCACCATTTGCCCTTCGACCATCGGCGCAGTCAGGCCCATGAACATGATATGCATGCCGCCGCGTTCCAGCAGCACCGTTTCACCCGCCGGAATGTCGATGGCATCGACATGCTTCATCCGGGCAACGCCATCGGCGCTGTGTTCGGTGGTGTGCAGTTGGGCTTGTTTGACCGAAGGCACCTCGATGCCGATCAGCCGGTCATCGGTCTTGCCCTCATTGGCAATGCCCATATAGCCGGCCGCCGATTTTGCCGATGCGGCTGGCGCAAGGATATTGGGATGGATGACTTCCAGATCACCCGCTGTCACGCCATGGGCCAGGGCGCTGGTTGCCAGCATTGCAGCGGCGCAGAATGCGATGAGCGGGGTTTTGACACGGTTCAGGGAAGAAAAACGAATTTGCATGATGAGTGCCTTTTGGCTTGAGCACGGCAGTTTGCCGGCTGTCAGGACTGGATTGGATTCAGACAGACAGGATCAGGCCAGAGGCGGCGCACGTGGCGCGCGGGCGGGGTCATGGACGGCAGGCACCGATTGTCTTGCCCGAGGAGCAAAGACTGCGGCGACAACCTGCATATCCGCATCGCGCACGACACAGGGGCTGGCAGGGATCGGCGCCGGTGCGGGGGGCGTGCAGGCAAGGCATTGCACAGCCTTGGCCGGGTTGTCTGAACCGGACGATCCGCATAGATCGGCCATGCTGAAGCCAGAGAGCAAGAAAGCCTCGACCGTCGCATCCTGTTGTAGGGGCGCGCGATGGCCAAAGCCGACAACGCCCAAGGCAATCGCCAACAGCGCAATCAAGGCATGGCCACGCAGCCGTTTGATTAGGGACAAAACCATAGGACGCGGGATGCCGCAAATCGCATGGCAAAGCAACAGGACACTATGTCCCCATCGGACGCGCCGGGAAAAGGTCAGTCGATCAATGCACGCCACCGACGCGCATAGCGGATCAGTTCAGGAACAGGCACGGCTGACTCTGTCCCGTCAGGGCTGGCAACAGGCCGGGTCAGCATCATTGCAGCCCCGATCGCGGTTCCGGTGCGCATCGTGGATGGCAGAACGGCGCGCCCGGTCGCGGCTTCCAGCATGGCGCAGAACCAACGGTTCGATGCGAACGGCCCTTCGATGATGCTGGGGCCATCGGCGCCGATCACGGCCAGAGACTCCGCCGTCATCAATGCGAGGTAGTAACACAAGGCCACCTCGCGCTGCGCATCGGTCGCGGGCTCGCCGGTCCATCGGCTTTGCCGCCCCTGGAACGGCCCACTTTCCGGCACCACCGATGGCAGCAGCATGAGACCGGACGCAAGGACCTGATCGGCGTCGGCCACTGCGGCCCCCGCAGGCCTGCCAGACCGGATCAGCTCATATTCCCGGCCGCCCATGAACCGCGCCGAGGGCACCGGATCGCCCAGCGCATTGACGTTGAGCAGCGTATCCCGTGCCGGGTCCAGCGTCACCCTGTGCCCGCCCACGGCCATCGAGATGACCCAGGTGCCGGTCGACACCACGGCAAACGGGGCCTTCCGCCGCAAGAGATGCGGCAGCAGCGACGCGTTGCTGTCATGCAGCCCGCACATCACCGGAACCGGCCCGATGCCGAGTTCCGCCTGCAACTCTGGCCGCAATGGCCCCAGCACCTCACCCGGCGCACGGGCCGGTGCCATCCGGTCGGCCAGACCAAGAGCTGCGGGAAGCGAGGAAAAACCGCGTGCGCCGGGATTCCACAGGTCGGTATGGCACCCAAGCGAGCAGATGTCGCTGGCAAGCTGTCCGGTCAACCTGTGACCCCAGTACTGCGGCCACATCACCACATGCCGGGTCCGGTCCCGCAAGCCCGGGTCCACCCGCAACTGCCAGAAAAGTTGCGCGCCCAGATTTAGGCCAAGCGGCAGCGCCGGACTGCCGGTTTCAGAGAATGGCGGGCGGATCGCGTCATATTCCGTGCGGCAGGAGTCCGGCCCCGGATGTTCATAATCCAGCACCGGGGCCGCCAAATGGCCTTTTGCGTCGAGCAGTGCTGCACAAGCACCATGGGTGCTGACGCCGATCGCGTCGATCCCGTGACTGGCCGAGAGTTCCCGCAGCGACGTGCGCAAAAACGCCCATTGGCCTTCGGTATCATAATGCGGCCATGGCGGACCGGGGAGCACAAGATTGGGGCTGGTGCGCACCGCAACCTCGGTCAGCCGCTCCAGATCGACCAAAGCCAGTTTTACATTGGTCTTGCCGATGTCGATGATCGCTGCGTGTTTCATGGCATGTGGAAGACCGTGACCAGCGGCTCCGCCACCGGCGCGTTGTCAGGGTGCGTTTCCATCAGATCGGCCATATGCGCCCACCAGCGCTGCATCACCGGATGGGTTGGGAGATCATCCATCCCATGATCATCACGCCGCCACAACACGCCGAACAGGATCCGGCTGTCGCGGTCCAGATGGATGGAATAATCCTGCACTCCGGCATCTTTCAACAAGGCCACGAGTTCCGGCCAGATCGCATCATGGCGGCGGGTATACTCGGCCTCTGCCCCTGGGTTAAGCCGCATGCGGAAAGCATATTTCTGCATCATTTCCTCCGCAGCAGACGGGGCAGCGCGATTACGCCGATTAGCAGCACCCCAAGGAAAATGCTCATGACGATCCCCGGCACGTTCAGCAGGCCAAAGCCGAACGTGACCATGCCCATGATCAGCGCCGCCAGCACCACGCCCGCAATGCTGCCCGATCCGCCCAGGATGCTGACTCCGCCCAGCACCACCATGGTCACGATCTCCAGCTCCCACCCCGTTGCGATCGAGGGCCTTGTGGAGCCGAGGCGTGAGGTGAGGCAGACTGCGGCGATCCCGCTCATGGCGCCGGTCAGCAGGAACAGGATGAACCGCACACGAGCGACCCGTATGCCGGAAAACTGCGCGGCTGTGGCGTTGTTGCCGATGGCAAAGACGGTGCGGCCAAAGCTGGTGCGGTGCAACAGCAGGTAGTAGATCACCGCCATCACCGCAAACAGCACCAGCTCGAAACTGATTACCCACCAGACATAGCCCTGCCCGAAAAAGGCAAAGCTGGCCGGGTAGCCGGTGAAAGCCTTGTCGCCCAGCACGATATAGGCAAGGCCGCGAAACAGGCTCATCGTGCCGATGGTCACCACGATCGAGGGCAAGCCCAGCCCCGCCACCAGCGCGCCATTGACAGCGCCGCACAAAAGCCCGGTGCCGATGCCGACCAGCACCAGAACCGGCGTATCCGCCCCCGCCGCCATGGCGACCCCCATCGCGGTGGAGGCCAGCGCGATGATCGAGGCGACCGACAGATCAATCTCCCCGGCGATAATCAGCATCGCCATGGCAAAGGCGATCAGTGCCTTTTCGGTGAAGTTGAAGGTGGCATCCGACAGGTTCCACGCGTTCAGGAAATAGGGCGAGGCAAAGCTGTTGGTGACAAACACCGCGATGGCAACGGCGACCAGAATCGCCTCCCAACTGCGCAGCGCGCGGGCGGCGGGGGATTGCAGACGATCGGGAAGGATGCGGGTGTGCGGGGTCATCTGGCCTCGGCTGATTTGAGGATGATGCGGCCCTTGGCGCGCGATTGGGTGGCGTTGAAGGTGACGGCCAGGACGATGGCGGCACCCGAAATCGCCATCTGCCAGAACGGCGAGATGCCGACGACCGGCAGCGCGTTCTTGATGACGCCCAGGAACAGCGCGCCCAGCACCGCGCCGGCAACGGTGCCCGCGCCGCCCGCGATGGCGACCCCGCCGATCACACAGGCGGCAACCACATCAAGCTCGAACCCGCCCGCGATATCAACATAGGCCACCGCATAGCGCGCGACCCACAGATAGCCCGCCAGCCCCGCCAGCGCGCCCGAAATGACAAAGGCGGCAAACTGGGTGCGGCCCACATTGATCCCGGCATAAACCGCCGCATGCGGGTTGCCACCCACGGCATAGAACGACCGGCCCAGCGCGGTGCGGGTCAGCACCACGGTGAACAGGATGATCAGTGCAATCGCCATCCAGCTCATCACCGGCAGGCCCAGCAGCACGGTGCGCGGCAATGCCTTGAACCCGTCCGACATCTGGTGCGCGTTCACCCATTGCCCGCCGGTCATCAGAAAGATAGAGCCGCGAAAGATCGTCATCGTGCCGAGTGTGACGACGATCGATGGGATACCAAGCTTCCACACCAGCACGCCGTTCACCGCCCCCAGCAGGCCGCCCAGCACCACAACTCCGGGCAGGATCAGCGCCAGCGGAACCCCTGCCCCGTTCATCAGCGCCGCCACCATGCCACATAGCGCCAGATTGGCGGCGACCGAGAGGTCGATGCACTTGGTCAGGATCACGATCATCTGCCCGATGGCCAGAATGATCAGAGGCGAGGTGTCGTTGAACACATTGGCAAGGCTTGCGGGCCTGACAAAGGCCGGAAACCGGGCTGCCACCACGGCGATCAGCAAAAGGATCGCCAGCGCCAGCAGCGCCTCGCGGGATTTCAGCAGGCTCATGCCGCCACCGCCAATCCGGCTGCGGCGCGCACCAGCACCTCGGGCGTCATCCGCTCGCCCGCGACCTCATCCACGATACGCCCTTCGCGCATCACGATCACCCGATCCGACATGCCAAGGATTTCCGGGATTTCCGAGCTGACCATGATCACCGCCAGCCCTTCGGCCGCCAGTTCGGCCATGAACTCGTGCACCGCCGCCTTGGACCCGATGTCGATGCCCTTGGTCGGCTCGTCCAGAATGATCACGCGCGGCTTGGTCGCCAGCCATTTGGCAATCACCACCTTTTGCTGGTTGCCGCCCGACAGCAGCCCCACATCCTGATCCAGACTGGCCGCGCGCAGATCCAGTCGCTGGGTATAGTCGCGGGCAAGTTTGAACTCCTCCGCCAGCCGCAGGAAGCCTGCGCGCGAGGTGCGGGACAGAGAGGGCAGCGTGACGTTCTGAAAAATCGGCAAGCCCTTGACCGCACCCTGTTTGCCGCGATCTTCGGGCACATAGACGATGCCCGCCGTAATCGCCTCGGAGGTGGAGCGTATCACCCGCACCTGATCATCAATCCGCGTCGCCCCCTTTGAGGGTTTGGTGATGCCGAACAGCGCTTGCATCACCTCGGACCGACCCGCACCCACCAGCCCGTAGAACCCCAGGATCTCGCCCCGGTGCAAGGTAAAACCAATGTCGGCAAATTCCGTGGGGTGGCTGTAGCCGGAAACGGTCAGCACCGGCGGGCCAATATCGGGCGTGCGGGAAGGGAAGATCTGATCGACCGACCGGCCCACCATCATCTGCACCAGATCAGCCTCGCCCACATCTTCCATCTTGCCCTCACCGACGAATTGCCCATCGCGGAACACGGTGTAGCGGTCGGCGATGCGGAAGATCTCGTCAAACTTGTGGCTGATGAAAAGAATGGCCTTGCCCTGCGCTTTCAGGGTGTCAACCAATTCGTAAAGCTCATGAATTTCCTTGTGGCTGAGTGCTGCCGTGGGCTCATCCATGATCACCACCCGCGCATCAATCGACAACGCGCGTGCAATGGCGACAAGGTGCTTGGACGCGATTCCCAGATCGCGCAGCCGCAGATCGGGGTTCAGCTTCGCGCCGATCCCCTCCAGCAGCCGCACCGCACCGTCGCGCATGGCGCGACGGTCGATCAGCCCCAGCCGCGTGCGCGGTGCGTGGCCCAGCCAGATGTTCTCAGCCACGGTCAATTCGTCAAACAGCACGGTTTCCTGATGGATCGCGGTGACACCCGCATTGCTGGCGGCTTGTGCTGTCGGGAACTGCACCTCGGCCCCTGCAATCGTGATGCTGCCCGCCTCGGGCTGGTACACCCCGGTCAACACCTTCACGATGGTGGACTTGCCCGCGCCATTTTCGCCGATCAGCGCGGTGACCTGCCCGGCGTAAAGATCAAGCTGCACCTCCGACAGGGCCTTGACCCCCGGAAATGACTTGGAAATGCCGCGCAACGACAGGACGGGTTTCATCACAGGTTCCTTCGGAAAAAGGGGCCCCGGCCGGGGGAGCAGCCAGCCGGGGCGGATGACAGATCAGAAGATCGACTTGAACTCTTCGATGTTCGACTTGTCATAGGTGAAGGGGTCAGACATGGCCGCTTCATTGTTATCGTCCAGCGTGGCCGCACCGATCCGGCCCATCGGGATTGACGCGCCCGGCTCGGCTGTCGCGCCCTTGATCAGATTGTAGGACAGCATGGTTGCCGCATAGCCCAGATCAATCGGATTCCAGATCGCAAAGCTGACCGTGGCCCCCGACTCGACCGCACCCGCCATTTCGGACGGCAGGCCAAGGCCGGTCACGTTGATCTGACCGATCTTGCCCGCATCGGTGACAGCTTGCGACGCTGCAAGGATGCCGACCGTGGTAGGCGCGATGATGGCTTTCAGATCCGGAAAGGTGGCCATCAACCCTTGCGCCTCACGATAGGACTTGTCGGCAAGATCGTCGCCATAGACGGTCGCGACAAGGTTCACATTCGGATAGTTCGGCAGCACCTTGGTTGCCTCTTCGATCCAGATATTCTGGTTGGTCGAGGTCGATGTCGCCGACAGGATCGCCACATCGCCGCTGCCTTCGATATGGTCAGCCGCCAGCTTGATGATGGTGTTGCCGATCAGTTCCGGCGATGATGGGTTCAGGTGCATCTGGCGGCCCTCTTTTGCCACGCCCGAATCCCACGAAATCACCGTGATGCCACGGTCCATCGCGCGTTTCAGCGCGGGGGCCACGGCATCGGGGTCATTGGCCGAAATCGCAATGGCGTTGACGCCCTGCGCGATCAGGGCGTTGATCACCTCGATCTGGCCCTCGGCTGTGGTGCTGGTCGGGCCGGTGTAGATGATCTCCACATCGCCGAGCTCCGCCGCCGCTTCTTCCGCACCCTTGGCTGCGGCTTCGAAAAAGCCGATGCCCAGCGCCTTGACCACCAGCGCGATCTTGACGTTCTCCGCCGCAGCCGTTTGTGCCATCAGCACGGTGGCGATCGCCGCCGTGGTCAGTGCCTTCTTCAGAATACCCATGAGTTCCTCCCTTATGAGCCGTTTCCCATCCGCCTCAGGCCTCGCCTGCGCGGTCCTCCTCCGTCCTGTCCGCAACGCCGGTTTGCGTCACGATCAGGCTGATCTCCGCCGCCTCCAGCATGGCAGCGTCGCGGTCTGTGATGCCGTCATCTGTGATGACGGTGTGGATCCGTGACAACGCGCACAAAAGCAGGCTGGAGCGCGCGGAAAGCTTGGTGCTGTCGGCCAGAACCACCAGCTCATCCGCCTGCCCGATCAGCTTTTGCTCGGCCTGCACCAGCAGCGGGTCACCCTCCATCAGCCCCAGCGGGCCAAGGCCACGGCAGCCCATGAACATGCGCCGGGCGTAGAAATGGCGACTGCCATCCTCGTCAAACGGCGACAGGATTATGTTCTGCTCGCGGTAGATGGCCCCTGCGGGCAGCAGCACGGTGTTTTTCGAATGCTTCAGCAGATGTTCGGCAATCGGAAAGCTGTTGGTGAACACCTGCAACCGCTTGGCGGTCAGCGGGTGCACCATCTGAAACGTGGTGGTGCCGCCGTTGATGATGATCGCCTCACCATCCGCGCACAGATCGACCGCCGCCCGCGCAATCGCGCGCTTTTCGGCCAGGCGGATGCCTTCATTCACGCTGAACGGGCGGGCGTTGATGCCAACGAACTGCGGTGGCGCGATGGATTCCGCCCCGCCCCGCACCCGGCGCAGCTTTTTTTGGACATGCAGCGTGGCGATATCCCGGCGTATGGTCGCCTCCGATGACCCCGTCAGCGTGACCAGATCGGAGACGGTCACCACCGGTCGCCCCTCGATCGCAGACAGAATGACCCTGTGCCGTTCGCTTTCGTGCATTTCGCTCTCCCTGACCTGACATTCTCCACCTGAATCGCTCAGTGTCAATCATTTTCAATCACGATCTATCTTTCTGCATCGCAGAATGATTGCTATTGATCGTTTATGATTGACTTTTGCGTACAGTCCGGCACATTCGCGGCCAAAGGCGAGGAGGATTTCATGACCATCACCGACAACCGGCTGCAAAACCTGTGGGATGACGCCCGCGCGGATGCGATGAGCGAATCGGAAAAGCTGCTCTATCGCTCCAACCTTCTGGGCTCCGACAAGCGGGTGACCAATTACGGCGGCGGCAACACCAGCGCCAAGGTGATGGAACGCGACCCGCTGACCGGCGACATGGTCGAGGTCCTGTGGGTCAAGGGATCGGGCGGCGACATCGGCTCGATGAAGATGGACGGGTTCTCCACGCTTTACATGGAAAAGCTGAACGCGCTGCCGGGCCTGTATCGCGGGCTGGCGCATGAGGATGAGATGGTGGGCCTGCTGCCGCATTGCACCTTTGCGCTGAACCCGCGTGCCGCCAGCATCGACACGCCGCTGCACGCCTATGTGCCGCGCAAACATGTCGATCATGTCCATTCCGACGCCATCATCGCGATTGCGGCTTCGGTAAATTCCAGGGAGCTGACGCAAGAGATTTTCGGGGATGATATCGGCTGGCTGCCGTGGAAACGCCCCGGCTTCGAGCTGGGGCTGTGGTTGCAGGCGTTTTGCCGCGACAATCCGCAGGCAAAGGGCTGTGTGCTGGAAAGCCACGGGCTGTTCACCTGGGCCGATGATGCGAAAGACTGCTACCTGACCACGCTGGATATCATCAACCAGGCAGCCGCCTGGCTGGAAGAGAAATCGGCTGGCAAGCCTGTCTTTGGCGGCGAAGTGCGCCCGACCCTACCTGCCGAGGAACGGCGCGCGGTGGCGGCCCGGCTGATGCCGGTGATCCGGGGGCTGATCTCGAAAGACCGGCACAAGGTCGGGCATTTCGATGACAGCCCCGCCGTGCTGGAATTCCTCGGCTCGGCCATGCTGGAGACGCTGGCACCCTTGGGCACCTCTTGCCCCGACCATTTCCTGCGCACCAAGATCCGGCCCTTGGTGGTGGCTTTCAACCCCGCAGCGCCCGATCTTGATGCCACGGTCGCCACGCTGGCCGCAGCCGTTGATGCCTACCGCGACGATTACGCCGCCTATTATGATCGCTGCAAGCACGACAACAGCCCCGCCCTGCGCGACCCCAATGCGGTGGTCTATCTGGTGCCCGGCGTCGGCATGATCACTTTCGCGCTGGACAAGGCCACCGCCCGGATCTCGGGCGAGTTCTATGTCAACGCCATCAACGTAATGCGCGGCGCGAGTCTCGTCTCCACCTATCAGGCGCTGCCGGAGCAGGAGGCGTTTGATATCGAATACTGGCTGCTGGAAGAGGCAAAACTGCAACGCATGCCGCGCCCAAAGGCGCTGGCGGGCCGGGTGGCGCTGGTAACCGGCGGCGCGGGCGGCATTGGCGCTGCGACGGCAGAGCGGTTGCTGACCGAAGGGGCCTGCGTGCTGCTGGCAGACATTGACGACGCGGCGGCAAAGGATGTGGCGGCAGGCATGGCAAAGGTCTTCGGGGCCGATGTCGTGCGGTCGGTGGCGATGAACGTCACCGATGAATCTCAGGTCATTGCGGCCTATGCCACTGCAGCGGTGGAATTCGGCGGCATCGACATTCTGGTGTCGAATGCCGGAATCGCTTCCTCGGCCCCGGTCGAAGACACCAGCCTTGCTCTGTGGAACAAGAACATGGACATCCTGTCCACCGGCTACTTTCTTGTCAGCCGTGAGGCGTTCAAACTGCTGCGCACGCAAGGCATTGGCGGATCGGTGATCTTTGTCGCCTCCAAGAACGGTCTGGCCGCCAGCCCCAACGCCTCCGCCTATTGCACCGCCAAGGCGGCGGAAATCCACCTCGCCCGCTGTCTGGCGCTGGAAGGCGCGGATGCGGGTATCCGGGTGAACACGGTCAACCCCGATGCCGTGCTGCGCGGCTCGAAGATCTGGTCCGGTGAATGGCTGGACCAGCGCGCCAGCACCTACAAGACTGACAAGGACGGGCTGGAAGAAATGTACCGCCAGCGCTCCTTGCTCAAACGCTCGGTCCTGCCCGAGGATATCGCCGAAGGGGTGTATTTCTTTGCCTCTGATCTGACCGCCAAATCGACCGGGAACATCCTGAATGTCGATGCCGGCAACAAGGAAGCGTTCACGCGCTAAGGGGGGCCAGCATGGCAAACGCATACGAATCCGCCCGCCAGCAGTTCGCCGACTGGGGCGTGGATACCGAAACCGCGCTGAGCGCGCTGGCCACGATCCCGATCTCGATGCATTGTTGGCAAGGCGATGATGTAAAGGGGTTCGAGCGCAGATCCGGCACGGCGGGCGGTGGCATCCAGGCCACCGGCAACCATCCGGGCCGGGCGCGGAATGTGGCCGAACTGCGGGCCGATCTGGATTTTGCCTATGCGCAGATCCCTGGCAAGCACCGGCTGAACCTGCATGCCTTTTACATGGATACCGATGAGCAGCCCGACCGTGATGCCATCGAATACCAGCACTTCGCGCCCTGGGTCGATTGGGCGAAAGACAAGGGGCTGGGGCTGGATTTCAACCCCACCTTCTTTGCCCACCCGAAAGCCGATGACAATCTGACCCTGTCGCACCCCGACCAGGGCATCCGCGATTTCTGGATCGAACATGGCAGGCGCAGCCGTGACATCGCCGCGCAGATGGGCGCGGCGCTTGGCAATCCGGTGGTCAACAACATCTGGGTGCCGGACGGGTCCAAGGACATTCCGGTGGACCGGATGGCGGCGCGGCGGCGGCTGGAGGGCTCGCTCGATGCGATGATGGCCGATCCGCTGCCAAAGGCGCAGATGCGCGATGCGGTGGAATCCAAGCTGTTCGGCATCGGGGTGGAATCGTGCACGGTGGGCAGCCACGAATTCTACCTCGGCTATGCCATCCGCAAGGGCACGATCCTGTGTCTGGACATGGGCCACTTCCACCCCACCGAAAACGTCGCCGACAAGCTGTCTTCGGTGGCGCTGTCGGTCGATGAGATCCTGCTGCACGTGTCGCGCCCGATGCGCTGGGACAGTGACCATGTGATCCTGCTCGATGACAGCATTCTGGCCATGGCGCAGGAACTGGTGTTTGCCGGTCTGCTGGGCCGCACCCATATCGGGCTCGATTTCTTTGACGCCACCATCAGCCGCACCGCAGCCTGGGTGATCGGCACACGTAACATGCAAAAGGCGCTGCTGCGCGCGCTGCTCTTGCCTCAGGCCCGGCTGAAGGCAGCAGAGGAGGCTCTGGATTTCACCACCCGGTTGATCCTGACCGAAGAGCTGAAAGACCTGCCCTTTGCCGCCGTGTGGAACGAATTCTGCACCCGCGCCGGGGTGCCGGTGGGGGCATCGCTTCTGAACGATCTGTCACGCTATCAGGCCAGCGTCGCGCCGCGCGGGTGACAAGCGACCGGCAGCGCGCTGACGGAGGTTTTGGCCCGCATCCTGAACGATCGGGCAAGAGCGCCGCCCGGTCCGGGCGGATCATGCCGATCGGTCTCGGGGCGGGTCGAGCCCTGAAATGAGCGGCTTTTGAGCAACAGCGCCCCGACTGTCGCCGCAATGCAGCAAATCCTTCACAATGCCGTCGCTCTTTTCAGCGAGATATAGTCATGAAGGGTGACGCGGAGCATTTGAATGACCAGATCAATCCGGCATCACAGGGGCCTGTTTCTGTCGGACCTGCATCTGGGTGCCCTTGGCAGCCGGTCGGATCTGATCCTCTCGTTCCTGCAGCACAACCATGCAGACACCTATTTTCTGGTCGGCGATGTGCTTGATCTGTGGCAACCCCTGTTGCCGCATTGGTCCGAGGATGCGCAGCGGGTGCTGGACCATCTGCAAGACAGGCAACAGGCTGGTGCTGTCATCCACTATCTGCGCGGCAATCATGATCCTGACCCGACGCTTGCGCCGAAGCCCAAGCGTCTTGATGTGGCTGCGGTGGACGAGCTGATCTATCATGCCGGGGACCAGCGCCAGTATCTGGTGCTGCATGGCGATGTCGTCGATGCAAGGGTCGTGCGATCGCATGTGATGACCCGTCTCGGCAGCCGGATCGACCATATCCTGCGCCGTCTGGACCGTGGGCTGTCGGTGCTACGGCGTGATACCTCGGCCGAGGCGCGCAGCACGATCGAAGCCTTGCTCGCGGGGGTCAACTCCCTGCTGTACCGTGGCCGCAAGCACGAGCGCCGTCTGGTGGAAATGGCCCGCCAGAAAGGTGTCCACGGGGTGATCTGCGGCCATTTCCATATCGCCGGACTGCATGATGACCACGGACTGACCTATGCCAACTGCGGCGACTGGCTGGACAGCATGACGGCACTGGCCGAAGACTACAGCGGCACCCTGCAACTTCTGTCCTGGCGGCCTGTGGCTGCGGCGCTTGATGCGGGTCTGGCCTCGCCGGAACTGGAGGGTGCGCTATGATGGCTCTGACTTTGGCGGCGGCGGCGGTTGTCCTGATGATCGCCCATCTGGTGGCTGTCTGGCTGTACATGCGCCGCATTGCCCGTCCGGAGCCGACTGGCGGCGTGATCGGCCAACCCTTTGTCACGCTGTTGCGCCCGGTCTGCGGGCTGGACCCGTTTGACGAGGAAACGCTGCAATCGTCGTTTGATCAGGCCTATCCGCGCTATGAGATCATTTTCTGCGCCCAATCTCCGGATGATCCGGTGATCGCGCTGCTGAACCGCCTGATCGCACGCAACTGCCACGTTCCGGCGCGGGTCCTGGTCGGCAATGACCGGATCTCGGGTAATCCAAAGCTCAACAACGTCTGGAAAGGCTGGAACGCCGCCAGCGGTGACTGGGTTTGCATGACCGACAGCAACTTGCTTCTGCCGCCGGAGTATCTGGCCACGGTGGTCGGTTCCTGGGGCCCCGCGACGGGTATCGTGTCTTCACCTCCGATCGGAATCCGTCCGCAGAACCTAGGCGGCCAGTTGGAATGTGCGTTCCTCAACAGCAATCAGGCGCTGTTGCAATTTGCCGCTGGCAGCGTCGGGCCAGCCTATGCGCAAGGCAAGACGTTGTTTTTCAACAAGCCCTTGCTGGAGCACGCAGGGGGCCTGCGGGCATTGGGCCAGACCCTGGCCGAAGACGCAGCCGCAACGCTGATCACGCGAGACATGGGCCGCGAAGTGTCGCTGACGCCGCTGCCTTATGCGCAGCCGATCGGGCGGCGCAGCCTTGCCCAGGTCTGGAACCGCCAGTTGCGGTGGAGCCGGGTGCGGCGCGATGCCTTTCCGCTGTTGTTCGCGTTCGAGATCCTGAACGGCGGGGTGGTTCCCATCGTCTTTGCCTTTGCCGCGCTGGCCTTGTCCGGGGGCGATCTGGCGCTCGGCATCGGTTATATCGCGCTGTGGTATCTGGCGGAGGTGTTTCTGGCGATGCGCGCCGGTTGGCCGATGGGAGTGCAAGGACTGTTCCTTCTGGTGCTGCGCGATCTGATGATGCCGGTGATCTGGCTGACCACCTTCCTGCGTCGTGGCTTTGAATGGCGCGGAACCGCTATGGGCGCGCATTCAACGGCCAGTGCCGTGCCTGCCGAGTAACCCAATGACAGAAGCCGAAGTCGGCGTCTTGATCCGGGACTACGGGATGCTGATCATCGCACCCCTCGCGGTTCTCGAAGGTCCGGTGGTTTCCGTCATCTCCGGCTATCTGGCAAAAGCGGGCCTTGTGTCGCTTCAACTGGTTTTTGTGGTGCTTGTGGTGGCCGATCTGGCGGGCGACATCCTGCTTTATATGATCGGCCGGAAGGGTCGCGCCGGTGTGGCCCTGCCCTGGCTGAGCCGGTTTGGTGTTACCCGGCGGCGGTTGGCAGGTGTGATCCGGGCGTTTCGCAAGAACGATGCGCGGATTCTGGTGATCGGCAAACTGACCCATTCGGCGGGCTTCGCAGTCTTGCTGGCGGCCGGAATGGCGCGGATGCCCTTTGTGCGCTTTCTGGCGCTGAATCTTCTGGCGACGGTTCCCAAGGTTATGATCTGTCTGGCGCTTGGCTGGTGGTTCGGCGCGATTTCCGACCGCGTCGGCAACTGGCTGCTGGGTGGAACCCTGATGGTGTTCTTCATCATCGTCGTCTTTGCCGTCGTCCATCTCAAATCCCGCGAACGGAGTGCAAAATGACCCGTGCCATCACCTGTCTGATCCCTGCCCATAACGAAGCCGCGCGGATTGCCGGTGTTCTGGCTGCGGTTCAGGCCCATCCGATGATCCGGTCAGTGGTGGTGGTCGATGACGGCTCGCAGGATGATACGGCTGCGATTGCACAGGCCGCGGGGGTCGAGGTGCTGTGCCTCAGCCCCAACCGTGGAAAGTCCGCCGCTCTGGCCGAGGCCCTGTCCCGCGTCAGCACCAGCCATGTCCTGTTGCTGGATGCCGACCTGACTGGCCTGAACTCCGCGGACTTGTCACGCCTGATCAGACCGGTGTCGGAGGGTGGGGCCGATGTGTCGCTCTCGCTGCGCGGCAACGCCCCGTCCGTGTGGCAATGGCTGGGTGTGGATTACATCACCGGCGAGCGTGTGCTGCCGATGTCGCTGATTGCGCCGATCCTGCCCGATATCAGAGATCTGCCACGCTTCGGGCTGGAAGTGTTTCTGAACGCCCATATCCAGCGCGCCGGCCTGTCGGTCGCGATTGTCCGCTGGCCCGGGGTTGCCAGCCCGTCAAAGGCGCAGAAAAGCGGCTGGCGCGCCGGGATCAGGGCCGATATCGGCATGCTGCGCGATATCCTGCGCACCGTATCGGTGGCGACCACATTCGAGCAGATCGCGTTCCTGCGCCGGGCCGCCTCGCGGTTTGAACCGCAAGACCTTGCACTGAGCGCGCCGTCGCTGCGCACGCGGATCAATCACGTGATCAAGCGGCTCCGCCACGATGACAACGGCACCAACACGGACGCGACCCGCTAGATCCGGCCAGGGGCTTTCCGGTTTTCGCCACAGGTCGGGCGGTTTCAGGCTGGAAATCCGCACCCGCTTCGGCGCAACTGTCTGCAGGACTGTGGAGGACGGATGGACCATAGCGTGCAGGGACTGGCCGGACTGCGGATTCTGGTGACCGGCGCGGGCGGCTTTGTCGGCGGTCGTGTGATGGTGGCGCTGGCGCAGGCCGGGGCCGTGCCGGTGGGGCTGGTCCGGACCGCGCCATGCCACAACGGATTTCAGACAGTCTGTGCCGATCTGGTCACGGACCCGCTGGATGATCTGCTGGCCGGTCTGCGGCCCGAGGCGATCATCCATTGCGCCGGGCGCACCGCTGCGCCTGATACCGATGCGGGCAGGGCAGATCTGTTTGCCGCCAACCTGACGGCAACCGCGCTGCTGATCGCCGCCGCGTCGCGGCTGCCGCATCCGGTGCGGCTGGTCATCGTGTCATCGGCCGCGATCTGGTCGCCGATGGAGCCCGGTATGGCCGCCATTGACGAGGGCCACCCGATGCGCCCGGTGGCCGCATACGGCGTCAGCAAGGCGGCGGCGACCCTGCTTGCGCTTGCCGAGAGCGACCGGCTTGATCTGGATCTGGCAGTCGCCGTGCCGTTCAACGTGATCGGCACCGGCCAGCCGCGGCATCTGGTGCCGCAGGTGCTGATCGACCAGCTTCGCACCGACCCCACCACCCTCACCCTGAACGCAACATCGGTGCGCGACTTTGTTGACGCGCGCGATGTAGCGGCGGCGCTGGTCGCCCTGTCGCACCCGAAAGGGCCGCGCGGCCTGTTCAACATCGCCTCTGGCGCGGGGGTCAGCCTGAAAGACATGGCAACGACCCTGTGCAGGGTCGGCGGCTGGCACCCGGAAATCCGCGAGGCCGCGCCGCAGGATGCACCAGGTGTCAACCGAAGCATCGGCGATGTGCGGCGGCTCACCGCTGCGACGGGTTGGACGCCACAGATCCCGCTGGAGCGCAGCCTGCGGGATATGATCCACCCGCAGGATGACAAACACTCCTGACGGTCAGTGCCCGCGCTCCGGCGCCTCGGCAGTATGATGGATCGGGCTCGCCTCTGGCCGCTGCGCTGGTGACACCAGGCGCAGCAGACAATCGGCCGTGCCAAACCCGCCCGATTTCGTGATGATCAACGAGCCACCAGACCTGTGCAACGCTCTGCACACCGGCAAGCCGGGCTGCACCTCGCCAAGAACCTCAAGCGCGGTCACCCCCATTTCCGATAGAACCGCGGCGGCGGTTTCGCCGCCGGTCAGCACCAGATTGCGGGGCGGGCCAGGAAAATGGCGCACAAATCCCTGTGCCAGCCGCAAGGACACCGCCATGCCATCCATTGCTGGCCCGCCGCCTTCGGTTGCCTGAACAATGACCGAGCCCTGCGACGCATGCTCCGGCACGACCCCATCGGGGGCCGCAATCCAGTCCAGCGGATTTGCGGCCCGCAGCCGGGCCACCTGTTCCAGCGTGATCGGATCGCGGGAACCCACGACGATCGCCACCAGCCCGGTCCAGCCGAAAGCCGGCTTGATCTGCGGCTGCCCATTGGCCAAGTGGGCCGCAAGGGCGGTGGCCATTCCCCGCGCCCCGACGAAGATCGCACCAGCAGGCGCGCGAGCAACCAATTCGGCAAGATCCTCATCGTTCACGGCATCGGCAAAATCCATCTCCACCCCCGCGACAGGCGAAAAGCGCGGCGCGACGGGGATCGGCTCGGCAATGCCCATGCCTTCTACACAGCCCTGCCGCACCCGCCGCCCCAGTTCCGGAATCGCGGGGCAAACCACAACCCGTGACGGGCGGCGAACGTCGACAAGGGCGGCAAGTTCGGCGGCGGTATTGCCTTTGAGGCGGGAATCGACCTTTTTCAGCAGGATCGGGAAACCGGACAGGGCGCGGGCGGCCTGCCGCATGCGGGTTGCAGCCTCGGCCCCCGGAATTTCGCGGCTGTCGAGCGACAGGGCGATGACCTCCGCCCCGGAGCGCAGCGCTTCCGTGACCCCTGCAACGGTCGTCACCGCCACGGTTTTCCAGCCGCGCCCCGCGAAGGCCACGGCCGAGTCGAGCGCACCTGTCAGATCATCGGCAATAATGGCCGCCACCGGAACCGTCATGAAGCCCCTCCCCTTGGCCCCGCGATGGCTGCGTTCCGGCGGAATGCGGCAAACGGGTCAGGCCATATGTCCGACGGAATGGGCGGCGATGCAAGTATCGCCCGGTTGCGGGTCCCGTGGTTTTGCCAGTTCGATCAGGATGACGGCCGGATTGCGGACCTTTGCCGCGTCACAATCCTGCCAAAGCCGCGCAACCGTGGTTTTCAGCGCGCGTTCACTGTTCCGGGATACATTCGTGGCGACCATGACCGGCTGATCGTGCGCGACCCCGGCGGCGATCAACTGGCCGGACAGCGCCGGCAACTGGTTCATCGCCATGTAAAACACCAGCGATGTACCGGGCCGGGCAATTTCACCGATCTGCGACGGCATGTCGCCGGTGCAGCAGGTCGCCGTTGCCAGAACCACACGATCCGTCACGCCCCGTTGCGTCAGCGGCTGGCACAGGCTGGCGGCGGCGGCAGACGCAGCGGTGACGCCCGGGATGATCTCGATGTCGATGCCGTGGGCGTGGGCGGCGGCGATTTCCTCGCTGGCGCGGCCAAAGATCGACGGATCGCCCGATTTCAGCCGGACCACCCGTTTCCCCTTCAAGGCAGCGGCCACGATGGTCGCATCAATGCGCGCCTGCGGCCAGCTGTGCGCGCCGACCTCCTTGCCGACAAAGATGCACTCGGCACCGGGTCGGGCAAAGGCCAGCACCTCCGGCTCCACCAGCCGGTCGTAATAAATCACATCGGCCTGCCCTAGGCAGCGCACCGCGCGCAGCGTCAGATGGTCAGCCGCGCCCGGACCTGCGCCAACCAGCGTGATCCGGCCCCGTTGCGCGGTGTCGGAGCAGGGAATGATGGTGGCAGGATCTTCAAGATAGCTCATTCGGCGGCCTCGCGGTGGCTGTGACGGGCGACAAGGGCGGCAATTTCGGGGCGGCAAGAGCCGCAATTGGTGCCCGCACCAAGGACGGCACCGATGGCATCGACCGTCATCAGCCCGCCGCCGTTCATGGCGCGCAGAATAGTGTTAAGGCCGACATTCAGGCAGGCACAGACGGTTGGGCCGGGGTCGGGCCGGTCCGCCGCCGGGCGGCCTGCGAGGACCGAGGTATCTGTGCCGCCGAGCGCCGAGGCCAGATGCGCGCGCGACAGCAGCACAGGCGCGCGCGCGATGAACAGGACGGCGGCCAGCCTGCCATCCTCGACAAAGGCCATGCGGTGAACCCCTTGCGCGGGGTCTGAGACCATCACCGACGGCATTGGAAGCCCGAACAGCGCCGAAGCCCAAGCTGCCCAATCTTCAGGCACCTGTTGCCCTGCCAGCTCCAGCTGCACCCCGCCCGCAACCGGGCCCTTGGCCCAATACTCACACTCCGGCCGCAGTTCGTGGCGCGACAGGGCAAAGCCATACCAAGCGGCAGCAAAGGGGCGGACCGCGACGGCGGCGGATTTGCTGGCGGGCTGGCCCGAGAGCGGGTCGGTCAGCCCCGGCACCAGCACATCAATGCGCCCCGTGGGCGCGGTTTCCCCGGTCCAGTGCATCGGCGCAAATGGGTGGCCGGGCTGCACCCTCTCGCTGATCATCACCCGCAGGACGGTGCGGCCATGACCATTGCTCACCTCGGCCAGAGAGGCGGGAGCAAGGCCCAGGCGCGCCGCATCGGTGGGATGCACCTCCAGATAAGGTTCCCCCATATGCTGCGACAGCCGCGGGGTCATGCCGGTGCGGGTCATCGTGTGCCACTGATCGCGCACCCGGCCCGTGTTCAGCCGGAACGGTTGTGCATCGGGGGTCGCCTCGGGAAGACGCGCGGTGACCGGCACCATGCGCGCGCGGCCATCAGGGGTGTGGAAGCGGCCTGCGCCAAAGAACCTGCCGCCCTTTTGGGCCGTCTGCGGCCAGACAACCGGGAGAAACGCCGCGTAATCCGTGCTTGCCAGACCCGAGATGTCAAAGTCACTCCCCAGCTCTCCGGCGATGCCGGAGAGGCGGGCATGTTCGTCAAAGATCGCAGCGGGGCCATCCCAGTCAAACCCGGCAAACCCCATGCGCTGTGCCACCTGAGCCAGCTGCCACCAATCCGCCCGCGCCTGACCGGGCGGCGGCGCAAAAGCCCGCTGGCGGCTGATCATCCGTTCGGAATTGGTGACAGTGCCATCCTTTTCGCCCCAACCAGCCGCGGGCAACAACACATGGGCCAGCCGCGCGGTATCGGTGGTGGGCCAGATGTCACTGACCGCCACGAACTGGCATGCGGCAATGGCGCGGGCCACGCGGTCCGCGTCAGGCATGGTGACGGCAGGGTTGGTGTGCATCACCCACAGCGCCTTGATGCGCCCGTCCTCCACGGCGCGGAACATATCCACTGCTTTCAACCCCGGCTTTTCGGCCATGGTGGGCGAGCCCCAGAAGCCCTGCACCGCAGAACGATGCGCCGCGTTCTCCAGCTCCAGATGGCAGGCGAGCATGTTCGCCAGCCCCCCCACCTCGCGCCCGCCCATGGCATTGGGCTGGCCCGTTATCGAAAACGGCCCCATGCCGGGGCGACCGATGCGCCCGGTGGCCAGGTGGCAGTTGAGGATGGCGTTCACCTTGTCGGTGCCACTGTCGGATTGGTTGATGCCCTGGGAATAGACGGTGACCACCCGCTCGGACCCGGCCCAGAGCGCCAGGAACGCGATCAGATCGGAGTCGGGAAGCCCGGTTGCCGCAGCGCTGCTGGCGCGGGCGGCGGCAAGGGCAGAATCCAGCTCCGAGACATGGCGCAGATATCCCGCGTGCAGATGGCCCTGATCGGCAAGGTGGCACAACAGCAGGTTGAACAGATGCGCATCCGCCCCCGGGGCCAGCGCCAGATGCAGGTCGGCCCCTTCGCAGGTTGCCGTGCGGCGCGGGTCGATGACCACAATTCTCATCTCTGGCCGCAGCGCCTTGGCCGCCATCATCCGCTGGTGCAGGACCGGGTGGCACCAGGCCAGATTGCTGCCGACCAGCACGACCAGATCGGCCAGTTCCAGATCCTCATACTGTCCCGGCACGGTGTCGGTGCCAAAGGCGCGGCGATGCCCCGCAACCGAAGAGGCCATGCACAACCGGCTGTTGGTGTCGATATTTGCGCTGCCGATGAAGCCCTTCATCAGCTTGTTGGCGACATAGTAATCCTCGGTCAGCAACTGGCCGGAAACATAGAACGCCACCGAGTCCGGCCCATGCTGCGCGATGGCCTGCGAAAACCGCCCGGCCACCTCATCCAGCGCGCTGTCCCAGGATGCCTCCTGCCCCCTGATCATCGGAGACCGCAGGCGCCCCACAGTTGACAGTGTCTCGCCCAAGGCCGCGCCCTTCACGCACAGCCGGCCCCGGTTGGCCGGGTGGTCGGGGTCGCCCTTGATCTTCACCCCGCCCTTGCCGTCTGCCGTGGCGATCACCCCGCAGCCGACGCCGCAATAAGGGCAGGTGCTGCGCAGGCCGGTCATGCAGCGCTGCGCCGGGCCAGACGGCTGGCATCCAGTAGCACCCGGCCCGCCTCCACCCGCACCGCAAAGGTTTGCACCGCGCCATCATCCGCGCCCTGCGCCTGGCCCGTGTTTAGGTCGAACACCCATGCATGCAGCGGGCAGGTGACCGAGCTGCCATGTACGATCCCTTCGGACAACGGCCCACCCTTGTGTGGGCAGCGGTCCTCCAGTGCGAACACCTGATCATCGGCGGTGCGGAACACGGCAACGCAGCCGAGCGCGGTTTTTACCAGCCGGGCACCCTGGCGCGGGATATCTTCCAGTGCGGCGATATCGAGGAACTGTGTCATTCTGCGGCCCTCAGCGTCAGGTCTGCCACCGGGGCCCAGTCCGCCGGTTTGGCGGCAAGTTCTGCCCAAGGGTCGGTCTGATAAATCGACTGCGACAGCATGAAACGGTCATAAAGCGCCCGGCGGTTGGCCGGGTCTTCAATCTGCGCGCGGCACCACTCCAGCCCCACCTTTGCCACCCATTTGTAGATGCGGTGCAGATAGCGGGCGTTTTCGCGGTACAGCTGGGTAAAGGCGGCGATCACCTCCATCACCTCGGCTTCCGTGGTGACCTTGCATAGAAACTCGGTTTCGCGAACATCCATGCCTGCCGCACCTGCTACGCTGATCTCATAGCCCGAATCCACGCAGACCACGCCGATATCCTTGCAGGTCGCTTCCGCACAGTTGCGCGGGCAGCCTGAGACACCCAGTTTCACCTTGGCCGGGGTCCAAGAGCCCCAAAGCAGCTTTTCCAGCTTGATCCCCAGCCCGGTGCTGTCCTGCGTGCCAAAGCGGCAGAACTCGGTTCCGACGCAGGTTTTCACCGTGCGCAGACCCTTGGCATAGGCATGGCCAGAGACCATCCCGGCCGCGTTCAGATCAGACCAGATCGCGGGCAGATCTTCCTTTTTTACCCCTAGAAGGTCGATCCGCTGGCCGCCGGTGACCTTGACCATCGGCACGGCATAGCGGTCGGCGGCATCGGCAATGGCGCGCAGCTCGGCGGGTGTGGTGACGCCGCCCCACATCCGGGGGACGACGGAATAGGTGCCATCCTTCTGGATGTTGCCGTGATTGCGTTCGTTCACAAAACGCGACTGGCGGTCGTCCCGGTATTCGGTCGGCCAGTCGGCGATCAGGTAGTAATTCAGCGCCGGGCGGCAGGACGCGCAGCCGCCCACGGTTTTCCACCCCAGATCCTGCATCACGGCGGGAATGGATTTCAGCCCCATCGACTTGATCAGCCTGCGCACATCTTCATGCGTGTGATCGGTGCATTTGCACATCGGTGGGTTGGCGTTGGCGGAAAAGCTGTCACCCAGCGTCAGCGCCATTACCTGTTCGACCAGCCCGGTGCAGGTGCCACAGCTTGCACTGGCCTTGGTGGCCATGCGCACCGCATCCAATGTGGTGGCGCCGCCACCGATGGCGGTCACGATCTTTCCCTTGCACACGCCGTTACAGCCACAAATCTCCGCCTCAGGCGGCAAGGCTGCAACGGCTGCCAGAGGGTCCGTTTGGGCACCCCCCTGAAACGCCGGGCCAAAGATCAACGTGTCGCGCAGATCGGTGACATCGCGGCCCTGCTTGATCAGGTCAAAGAACCACGCGCCATCGGCGGTATCGCCATACATCACTGCGCCGATCAGTTGCTCGCCCTCAAGGATCAGCCGTTTGTAGACGCCGCGCCCCGGATCGCGGAACACGATATCCTCGCGCCCAGGCGCATCGGCGAAATCGCCGGCGCTGAACAGGTCAACCCCGGTGACCTTCAGCTTGGTCGCGGTCTGCACCGGCTTGAACGCGGTGTCCTGCCCCAGCAGGGTTGCCGCCAGCACGCGTGCCTGATCATACAGCGGCGCGACGAGGCCAAAGAGTTGCTTGTCATGCTCCACACATTCGCCCAGCGCAAAGATGGCCGGATCGCTGGTGCGCATCTGGTCATCGACCGTGATACCGCGCCCAACCTCCAGATGCGCGTCATTGGCAAGGCGCACCTCGGGCCGGATGCCGACCGCCATGCAGACCAGATCGGCGGGATAGACGGTGCCATCCTCCAGCAACACCGCCTCCACCCGGTCGGTGCCCAGAATGGCCTTGGTGGCGCCCTTGCAATGGATGCGGATGCCGCGGCGTTCCAGATCCTTTTGCAACAGATACCCGGCGGCGGGGTCCAACTGCCGCTCCATCAGATGCCCCATCAGGTGGATGACCACCACCTCGGCCCCGCGTGCAGCCATGCCTGCCGCAGCTTCCAGCCCCAGCAGACCGCCACCGATCACCACGGCTTTCGCACCGGGGCGGCTGGCGGCGATCATCGCGTTGGTGTCCTCCAGATCGCGGTAGGTGCAGACGCCGGGCAGATCCTTGCCCGGCACGGGGATGATGAACGGGGCCGATCCGGTCGCAATCACCAGCGCGTCATAGGGTGCGCCGCCCGCGTTGGAATAGACGACCTTGTTGGCGCGGTCGATCCGCAACACCGGCTCGCCAAAGCGGCAGTCCACGCCCTGCGATTCATACCAACCAGCGTCATGCGTCACGATCTGGTCAAATGTCTTTTCGCCCGACAGCACCGGCGACAGCATCAGCCGGTTGTAGTTGCCGCGCGGTTCGGCATTGAACAGGGTGACATCGAAATCGCTCCCTGCTTCAAAGATCGCCTCCAGCATCCGGCCCGAGGCCATGCCTGCGCCGATAACCACAAGTTTCTGTTTCATATCGGTTACTCCGCCGCTTCGACGAAGCGGTGACGCTCATAAAGGAACCGCAGCACTGACTCGCGGGCGCGGACATAATCGGGGTGGCTGGCCAGCGCGATGCGGTCGCGGGGGCGGGGGATGCCCACCTCCAGCACCTCGCCGATGGTGGCCGCCGGGCCGTTGGTCATCATCACGATGCGGTCGGCCAGCAGCACGGCCTCATCCACGTCATGGGTGATCATGATCATGGTGTTGCCAAGCCGCGCGTGGATATCCATCACCGCATCCTGCAAATGCGCCCGGGTCAGCGCATCCAGCGCGCCAAAGGGTTCATCGAGCAGCAGCACCTTTGGCTCCATCGACAGCGCCCGTGCGATGCCGACACGCTGCCGCATCCCGCCCGAGATCTCGCCGGGGCGTTTGTCGGCGGCGTGGGTCATCTGCACCAGATCAAGGTTCTGCATGATCCAGTCATGCCGTTCCGCCCGCGATTTGGTGCCGGAAAACACCTTGTTCACCGCCAGCTTCACATTGTCATATACAGTCAGCCAGGGCAGCAGGCTGTGGTTCTGGAACACCACGGCGCGTTCCGGCCCCGGTGCGTTCACCTCGCGGCCTTCCAGTTTCAGGGCACCCGTGGTCACGTCTGTCAGGCCCGCGATCAGGTTCAGCAAGGTGGATTTGCCACAGCCGGAATGGCCGATGATCGAGACGAATTCGCCCTTGTCGATCACAAGGCGGATGTCTGACAGAACCTCGGTGACTTTGGAGCCGTTGGTAAATGATTTGCAGACGCGGTCGATGTGCAGGTATTTTGCAGCGGGCATGGTCATGATGCTGTCCCCCGGGAAATGACGGCGCCAAGCCATCCGACCAGACGATCCAGCACAAAGCCGGTCACCCCGATGTAGATCAGCGCTACGATGATGTCGGTCAGGCGTGAGGAATTCCACGCATCCCAGATGAAGAACCCGATGCCGACACCACCGGTCAGCATCTCAGCCGCAACGATGGCCAGCCAGGACAGGCCAACCCCGATGCGCAGACCGGAAAAGATGTAGGGTGCGGCAGAGGGGACCATGATCTTCAAGAAGAACTCGATCTGGTTCAGGCGCAGGACGGCGGCCACATTGCGGTAATCCTGCGGAATGGCGCGGACCCCGGCGGCGGTGTTGATGATGATCGGCCAGATCGCGGTAATGAAGATGACAAAGATCGCACTTGGCCGGCTGTCCATGAAGGCGGCAAGGCTGATCGGCAGCCAAGCGAGGGGTGGCACAGTGCGCAGCACCTGAAAGATCGGGTCAAAGCCGCGCATCATCAGCGCCGATTGCCCGATCACGGCGCCCATCAGCACGCCCGCCACAGCGGCAAGGCCAAAGCCGTAAGCCACCCGTTCCAGCGAGGTCAGCACCCGCCAGCCAAGGCCGATATCCTGCGAGCCGTAGACAAAGAACGGGTCCAGAATAAGCTCACTGCTTTCGGCCCAGACCTTGGTTGGTGTGGGAAGCCCGGAATTGGGGCCGGAAAACGCGATCTGCCAGATGGCCAGCAGAACGAACAGCACCACCAGCGGCGGCAGAACCGATGAGACAATCCAAGACAGCGACTTTTGCAGCCATTGCCCCGACCGCGCAGCAACCGGCAGCGGCACCACCTGCGCCGGGGCCTGCTTGGCCGGGGGGGCGGTCTTTTTCAACGCGACGACAGACATGCCCACCCCCTTACACCATGGCCTTGATCGACTGGCTGTCGAGATAGGCCTCCGGGTTGGCCGGATCGAAAATCTTGCCGTCAAAAAAGGTCTCCACCCCCCGGCTGTCGCCGAAGGCGCTGGTGTCGATCCCCAGACCCGCCGCCGCCTGCAGCCACAGATCGCTGCGGTTGGTGGCGTCAACAGTGGCTTTGGTGTCCAGATCGCCCGGGAAGTACCCCCACCGCTTGTTTTCGGTGATGAACCACGCATCCAGCGACTTCCACGGGAAGGAGGTGGCCCCGTCGCGCCAGAACTTCATTGCAAATGCGGGGTCAGATGCGGTGCGGCCATTGCCATAGTTCACCTCGCCCTTGATGCGGCCAATGATGTCGCCCACAGGTACATTGTACCATTGCCGACGCCCGATGATTTCCGCCATCTCATCCTTGTTGGCGGCGTCCTCGCACCAGATCTGCGCCTCCATCACCGCCATCATCAGGGCAAGCGTGGCATTGGGGTTGGCATCCACCCATGCCGCTCGCATCCCCAGCACTTTTTCCGGGTGATTGGCCCAGACTTCGCCGGTCGTGGCAGCGGTGAAACCGATGCCCTGATTGACCAGCTGTTCATTCCACGGCTCACCCACACAAAACGCCTCCATGTTGCCGACCTTCATGTTGGCGACCATCTGCGGCGGCGGCACCACGATCAGATCGACGTCCTTCGTCGGATCAATCCCGCCAGCGGCCAGCCAGTAGCGCATCCACAGATCATGGGTGCCGCCGGGAAAGGTCATCGCGACCGGAATTTCCTGCCCGGCGGCGCGCTTGGCGGCAAACGCCTCGCGCAAGGGTGCGCTGTCCAGTCCGACGCCGGTATCGGCATAGGCCTGCGCCACGGACAGACCCTGACAATCCTCGTTCAGGTTCAAAAGGGTATACATCGGCAGCGGCTGGTTGTTCTGCATCACCTTGCCGGTGGAATACAGATGCACCTTGGGCCGCAGGATATGGCCACCGTCTATGCCGCCCGAGGCGGAGCCCAACGCCATGTTGTCGCGCGTGGCGCCCCAGCTGGCCTGTTTTTCCACCTTCACATCCGGCATGCCGTGTTTGGCATAAAAGCCCTTCTCGAAGGCGATGATCAGCGGCGCGGAATCGGTCAAGGCGATATAGCCCAGCGTGCAGCCGGTCACTTCGGGCGTGGCCGTCGCGGCCCAGGCCCCTCCCGGCAGGGCAAGCCGCGCGGCGGCGGCGGTTGCGGCGACGCCAACGGCGGATTTCAGAAAGTGGCGGCGGGTGGGCTGGATCAGGGTCATGTGGCGTGTCCTCTGGCAAAGGCCGGGCCGGCGGGTCGCGCGGCGGGGCTCGGGCTGAACGGCAAAAAGCCACCTCGATCACTGCCCCGAAGCGGGGAACAGGATGGGTGGCCGCGTTGCCATTTGGGGGGACCGCATCTTTGCGGAAAACATGCAGCACAAAAGCGCCATTGCCTTTGTCCATGAACCAATGGTGCCCCGGTTCCTGCCCTCCGGTCAAGTGCCGCGCTGCAGTATCGCAGGTGCAGCATGACTTTTGCGCAAGGACGGAAAGATCTGCCCAATCCTTCAGCGGAACGTGAACGCCGGGTCAAATGTTTCGCCGTCAAAAAAGGCATCGGGGGCCAGAATCATCTGCCCCTTCTCTGATGCCACGGCCGTCGGATGCGCCATCGCACCCTCGATCCGGGCCGAGGCACCGGGCAGATCGGCCCCGGCGCGGCGCAGATGCTGGCGGTAAAGGTCGGTGCGGAAACACTCCGTCGCCTGCTCCATCGCGCGGGCCACATCCAGCCCGTGCAGACCTGCGATCCGCCGCGCCAGCAGCGCCGCCAGACTGCGCCAGGGAAAGTTCACCGAGCCGTCGTGAAACCGGATGAAGCCGGGAAACTGCCGGACCTCGCCCGTCGCGCTGACATGCAGACGGCCCAGCAACCCGCGCTCTGTCAGTTCCGGTGGCAGGTTCAGATACTCCGGCCGCGACAGGATCTCCGCCGCCGTGCCGCGATTGTCAGGCTGATCCAGCCAGCGGCAGGCCCGCCAAACCGCGCGCATCAGCCGTCCGGTTTCCTCAGGGCGGCTTTCGGTAAAGTCGCGGGTCAGCACCAGCCCCTTTTCCGGCGGCGAGGCCCAGATCGCCCGCCCCGCCAGCAACAGCGCCCCCACCCCGGTTTCCACCGCATAAGACGCCCATGGCTCGCCCACACAAAACGCATCCACCTCCCCCGCGGCAAGCGCATCCGCCATCAGGGGAGGCGGCACAGTGTGGATCGTGACACCGGGGGCCAGATCGGTGCCGTCCAGCCAGCGCCGCACCAGTTCGGCCTGGGTGGAGAACGGAAACGGCACGCCAACCCGCAACTGGCCTTTGGTGACGGCCATCAGCGCCTCACGCGCGGCGACGGGGTCACCAAAGCCAAACCCGTGTCCCTGCGCCCGCATGGCCTCGGCCAGGGCTGCGCTGACCGCTATGGCCTGCCCGCCCACCGACAGCATCATCACCAGATCAAACCGGGGATAATCTGGCCCAAGGCCTAGCGTCTGCGCGATCGGCAAAGGCACCAGCATATGCGCCGCATCTATCCCGCCCATGCCCAGCAGATCGCGGCTTTGCGCCCAGCTTTGCACCCTGATCAGGTCAAGGGCCAACCCCTCCTCAGTCGCAAAACCCAGCTCCTGCGCCACGATCAGGGGGGCGGCATCGGTCAGCGGCACATAGCCAAGGCGCAGCGTGCTCAGGCTCATGTCAGCAGCCCCGCCGCCATGACCAGTTGCTGCGCGATATCGGCCACGCGGCGGTTCTGGTCCATCGCGGTCTTGCGCAACAGCGCATAGGCGGCTTCCTCATCTATCCCGCGCGCTTTCATCAGAATGGCCTTGGCGCGGTCGATGATCTTGCGATCCTCCAGCGCGGCCTTGGTGGCCGCCAGTTCGGCGCGCATCTTGTGGAACATGTGGAACCGGGCGATAGCGGCATCCAGAACCGGCTTGATGCGTTCGGGTTTCAGCCCGTCCACCACATAGGCCGACACCCCTGCCTCGATCGCGGCGCGGGTCAGCTGCTCATCCGACCTGTCGACAAACATGGCCACGGGGCGCTCCATCGGGCCGGAGACCAGCGCCAGCTCCTCCAGCACATCGCGCGACGGGTCGGCCACGTCAATCAGCACGATATCGGGCTTTTGCTCGGCGATCCGGCGGGCCAGCCCGGTTTCCTCGGAAATGACCGTGATGGCATGATCGCCCGAGGCCATCAGGCCATCGACAATCCGCAGAGCACGCTCTCGGTCGCGCTCGACCACTATGATGGAAAGCCTTGCCATATATCACTCCGTCGCAGCGAGAAGCCTTCGGATCAGGTGACTGCGCAACGGCAGACTTCGGAGCCACGCCACAGACACCAGTCTTCGCCTATACTTTAGGCGTATTTCCAGATGCCGCTCA
Organism: Paracoccaceae bacterium; assembly: GCA_046296515.1. Lineage (GTDB taxonomy): Bacteria > Pseudomonadota > Alphaproteobacteria > Rhodobacterales > Rhodobacteraceae > Pseudotabrizicola. The sequence goes on from JBKBKR010000002.1 coordinate 352,546, forward strand.
CCATTTAATCATATTTCTCACGCCCCGTGTCACCCTCGCTGCGCCTGATAAAGGCAGCCAGGCCACCGCCGTCTACTGCCATGTTGCCGGGCTCCCGCGGGCCTTTGATGTGCCCACCTCGGCCCAAGCCAGCGGAGACACCGATTTCTCCGTTCGAAAGACGATCCACCGAGGCGACGAAAGTGGGGCGAAGAGGTGATCCGGAAATGAGTCGCCAGACGGATCTGGCCGACCCCTAACAGCGCTGCTCGGGCGAATTTCCCGTTGCTTCTGTCGCAGCAGACCGAGCAGACCGACGAAATTTATCAGTGAAATACATGATATTTATAAGAATTTATAATTGCGATCGCAGATTGCGAAAAATGTAGACAGGAATGATCTGATTATGCATCATTGATTCAAATTATGATCGCCGAAGGAGCCGAGTGTGAAGTCCGAGACCGACGGCCAGATCCTCAGGGACATTTTCCTTGCCCAGAACGACGCTTGCTGGTGCATGGATTTCGGGCGTCCGGTCGATCTGACATTGCCGGACGAGGAAATCGTGCGGCAGGTTTTTGAGAACGACCCCTACTGGCGGCTGACCAATCCGGCGATGGCCCGCTTTTACCGCCTCGACCCGTCGGAACGCTTTGAAGATCGGCATCCTTCCGAGATCTTCCCGCGAAGCCCCCAGAACGAAGCCTATGTGCTCAATCTCATCGCCAACGGGTTCGAGGTCGATGCCGCACCGGCGATCGACCGGCGCTATGACGGGACGGAGATCTATGTAGAGAACGATGCCCGCGCGCATATTCGCGACGGCAAGATGGAGCGGATGTTCGGCGTGGTCCGCAACGTCGACAAGCATCGCCATCGCGAAGTACAGATCCAGACCGTTCTCGACAGTCAGGTGGACATTCTGTCAGCGCTTCCCGTTGGCGTGCTTGCCACCGGGCGTGACGACGTGATCGAACTGGTCAACCGGGCCGCCGAGCGCCTGTTGGGCCTGTCGATGGAGGACTCGATCGGTCAGACGGTTGAGGCCCTGTTTGCGGGTGGCACCCCGCTTGCGGCGGCGTTCAAGGACGTGCGGTCACAGGGCCACAAGCGAAATGTGACCTTCAAGGGTCTGTCCTGGACCATCGCGCCCCGGATGGGCACCGGGGTTGTGGCGGTGCTGCAACGGATCGCGGAACAGGAGGCGGTGGCATGACGTCTCAGCATGCTCCATCGGATCTCCCTGCGACCGAAACCACGGGCAAGGTGCCGATTGAACTGATCGGCGATGGGGTTCTGGTGCTGTCCGCCTCTGGCACGATCATCGAAGCGAACCGGGTCGCGCATAATCTTTTGCACCTGGACAATCTTGTCGATCGTCCGCTCATCTCCCTCATCGATTCCGTCGAACTCATCGCAGCCCTGTCAGCAGGACGGCAGACCGAGGTTGGCCTGCGTCTTGCCGGTGGGCGGCAGGTGGTTGCCCGGTTGCGCAAGGCCCCCGGCGATCCGCATGTGTCACTTGTGCTGCTTCAGGACACGGGCGCGTTCGACCACGCCCGCGACCGTGCCTTTGGCGCAAAGCCCGATGACACGCTGCGGATGCTGACCGCAAAGCAGGCGCGACCTGATTTCGCGACGCAGCGCCGGTTGAGCGAGGACTTCAACCGGGTATTGACCCAGGGCGAGCTTGCGATCCGCCAAGGCGCGCGGGTAATGATCTCGGGCGAATCCGGGGTGGGCAAGTCTGAAATCGCACGGTTCCTGCACCTGAGTCAGGCCAACGCGCACGATCCGTTCGTCGTGGTCAACTGCGCATCGGGATCGTCGGATCTGCCGCTGGACGTGATGCTGTTCGGTCGCCAGACCGCTGATGGCCATTCTCAGCCTGGACTGCTGGCCATGGCCGAGGGAGGCACGCTGTTTCTGGATGAGGTATCGGAAATCCCGATGCCTATTCAAGCGCGCCTGCTGTCTCTGCTGGAGGATGGCAATGGCCTGCGCCGGGACATGCCGCGCGCGCTTGCCGGGATCGGGCCGGTCAACATCCGGATCATCAGCGCCAGCAACCGCAATCTGGTGCAGGCGGTGCGCGAAGGAAAGTTCCGCGCGGACCTGTATTTCCGGCTTGCTGTCGTGACCCTGAATGTCCCGCCATTGCGCGACATGCCCCCCCTTGTCGGGCATCTGACCGACCGCTTCCTGCAAAAGATCAACCAGCGGCGCACGCAGCCCCTGGTCTTTCCCGACCGGCTGCGCCAGATCCTCGCCGATTACAGCTTTCCCGGCAATATCCGGGAACTTCTGAACATCATTCAGCGCGTCTCGGTCTTTCTGGAGGCGGGCGAGAATGTTGACACGATCCTGTCCGAACTATTGGTGCCGATCGACGTGCCCGGCAGCGAAGGACAGGACGATCTGCGCTTTGGCGCAACGCTCGACCTGAAAAGCGAGGTCCGCAGGTTTGAACGCGCGCTGATCGACAAGGCCATCCGCATCCATGGGTCAAAGCGCAAGGCGGCCATCGCCCTGGGCACGACCATTGGCACCGTGGTGCGCAAAACGACCGAAGGCCCCGAAGAGGGTCAAGACTGAACCTACTCAGTTCAACATGGAGAAAACCAATGAAGAAATTCAATAATCTGGTTGGCGCGATGCTTTCCAGCACGCTGATCGCTGGCCCGGCCTTTGCCGAAGGCAGCCTGAATGTTCTGGTATGGGAAGGCTATGCCGACCAGAGCTTCGTTTCCAGCTTCGAGGCCGCCAGTGGCTGCAAGGTCAGCGCCACCTATGTCGGGTCCAACGATGATTTCCTGCCCAAGCTGCAGGCCGGCGGCGGTTCGGTCTATGACCTTTTGTCAGTGTCGGCTGATGCCTCACCCATCCTGATCGCGGCGGGTCTCGTGGATGAGATCGAACCGGCGAAACTGGCGAACTGGGACCAGATCTATGAAAGCTTCCGCGCCGATCCTTCGGTCACCGTGGATGGCGTGGTTTACGGCGTGCCGCTGCAGTGGGCCGCCAACCCGTTCATCTACCGCACCGACAAGATCGCAACCCCGCCCACCTCGATTGCCGAGCTGTGGAAGCCGGAATATGCCGGCAGGGTCGGCATGTGGGATGACAAAAGCTCGCTGTTCAACACCGCGCGGATGCTGGGCATCGCCAACCCGTTTGACATGTCCGATGCCGAACTGGCGCAGGTCCGCGACAAGCTGATCGAGCAAAAGCCACTGATCCGCAAATACTGGTCCACCGCCGGAGAACTGACCAACCTGATGGCTTCGGGGGAGGTTTACATCTCCTACACCTGGGGCGGGCTGATGCTGGGCGAGCTGGAAAAGCTGGGCATCCCGGTAGCCGAATTCACCCCGGTCGAAGGGGCCGATGGCTGGATCGACAACTGGATGCTGGTTGCGGGCACACCGAACACCGACTGCGCCTACAAATACATGGATTACATGGTGTCTGCCGAAGGGCAGTGTGCGGTGGCCAATGTCACCGGCTATTGGCCGACCAACCCGGCCTCGGCCTCTTGTCTGACCGAGCAACAGGTCACCGACATGCATGTGGGCGATACCGATATTCTGAAATCGCTTGCGATGTGGCAGACCCCGGCACGGCCCGTGGAATATGCCGATACCTGGAACGCGGTGAAAGCCGCCCCGTAACGCAGCCTTTCACCAAGCGCTGTGCGGGGGGAGGCTCCCCGCACAACCCTTCCCCTCCCCCCGCACAAAAGCCGCGCCCTGTCGGGTCGCGGGTTGCGAAAGGCATGCCAAATGATCGACATTTCCGATGTCACCCGCATCTTCGCCGGCTCGGTGCTCGCGCTCGACAATGTGTCGCTGACCATCGCCGCCGGTGAATTCGTGACGCTGCTGGGGCCATCCGGCTGCGGCAAGACCACTTTGCTGCGCCTGCTGGCCGGGTTTGATGCGCCGACGCGCGGGCACATCCTGTTGGGGGGCGAGGATGTCACCCATGTGCCGCCATATGACCGTGATGTGAACATGGTGTTCCAGGACTACGCGCTGTTCCCGCATCTGAGCGTGGGCCGCAACGTTGCCTTTGGGCTGGAGCGGCTGAAATGGGCAAGGTCGCGCATTGCGGAAAAGGTGCGCGAGGCGCTGGAGATGGTGGAGCTTTCTGACAAGATCGACCGGATGCCGCATGAATTGTCCGGCGGTCAGCGGCAGCGCGTGGCACTGGCACGGGCTCTGGTGCGCGGGCCAAAGGTGCTGCTGCTCGACGAGCCGTTGTCGGCGCTGGATGCCGGATTGCGCGAGGCGATGCAGGTGGAGCTGAAGCGGCTGCACCAGAAGCTGGGGATCACCTTTGTGATGGTGACGCATGACCAGACCGAAGCCTTGGCGATGAGTGACCGTGTGGTTCTGATGCGGGGCGGGCGCATCGAACAGGTGGGCACACCGGATGAGCTGTACAACGCGCCGGGGTCGTCCTATGTGGCCTCCTTCATCGGCACCACCAACCTGTTTGAAGGCACGGTTGCCGAGGCATCCGCCGATACGATGGTCATTGATACCCCCGTCGGGCGGCTTCACGCCACGCCCCGCGCCGGGATCACGCGCGGCAGTGCGGTGCGGGTGGGGGTGCGGCCCGAGCATCTGCGCCTGACCGATGCCGATGCCACCGGCAATGTGCTGGCCTGCCGGGTGGAAGATGCGCTGTTTCACGGTAGCCTGACCCGGTTCCGCTGTGCTGTCGGGACACAGGGCCAGCCTGGGCAATTGTATTGGGACTGGCAGAAGGCGGCGCATCCTCAAGGCAGCGCCCGCCCGGTTGAGGGCGGCACGGTGCATCTGTACGCGCCGCCCGCTGATCTGTTTGTCTTTGAACAGGACGCCGCGCGATGAAAACGGGCACCCTTCAAAGCCGTTTGGTCGGCCTTACGTTTCTGCTGCCGCTGCTGTGGATTCTGTGTTTCATGCTGCTGCCTTACGCGATCATTCTGGTCTACAGCTTCTGGCAGCAGAAATTCCCGTCTTTCGTGCCGGATTTCCAGCTTGGCAATTACGTCAAACTGTTCGTGGAGCCGCAGTTCTTTACGGTGATCCTGCGCAGCGCGGTGACTGCCGCCACCGTCTCAGTTGCAGCCTTGGTCCTTGCATTCCCCTTTGCCTATTACCTTGTATTCAAGGTCACCTCGGCCCGGCTGCGCATGGCGCTTTACATCGCGGTCATTGCACCCTTGTGGGTGTCCTACCTGCTGCGCGCCTATACCTGGAAAACCATTCTGGGCAGCGAGGGCATCCTCAATTCCGCTCTGGTCTGGTCGGGCATCTTGTCAGCGCCAACGGATGTGTTTCTCTACAACCGCTTCGCCATGGTCCTGACCATGACCTATATCTTCATCCCCTTCATGGTGATGCCGATCTATACCGCGCTGGAGAAGATCCCGCGCAACCTGATCGAAGCTTCGGCCGATCTGGGCGTGCGCCCCTTTACGACCTTCACCAAGGTGATCTGGCCGCTTGCCATTCCGGGCGTAGTGGCCGGGGCGACCTTTACCTTCTGCCTCAGCCTTGGCGATTTCATCGCGCCCATTCTGGTCGGCGGGGCAGATGGCATGATGATCGCCAACCTGATCACCTCGCAATTCGGCACCGCGCTCAACTGGCCGCTGGGATCGGCGCTCAGCATGCTGCTTCTGTTCATCGTGCTGATCATCATCGAGCTTTCAAACCGCGCGGCGCCGACCGACCGCATTGCAATGGGGTGATCCATGACCAGCACCATGACCTCCCGCATTGCCCGCAGCCTTACCGACAAATCGCTTGTCGCTTTGGTGATCGCGGTTCTGCTTTACCTGTATCTTCCGATCGTCGTGCTGATCGTGTTCAGCTTCAACGATTCCAGCCAGCTGACCCTGCCACTGCAGGGGTTCACGCTGACATGGTATGAACGCATGGCGGGCAACCGTGATCTGCTGGCCGCCCTGTGGAACAGCCTCTATGTCGCCTGTGCCGCCACCGCGCTGACTGTCATCATCGGGGTGCCGGCGGCGCTTGCGCTGGACAGGTTCAGCTTTCCCGGCAAGACCCTGTTCCGCCGCCTTGTGCTGCTGCCGCTGGTGCTGCCCGGGATCATCACCGGCATATCGCTGCTCAGCCTGTTCAAGATCATGGGCGTCCGCCTCAGCCTTGAGGCGGTGATCATCGGCCATGCCACTGCGCTGTTGTCGGTTGTCGTCACGCAGGTCTTTGCCCGGCTGCAACGGCTGAACCGCAATCTGGAGGATGCCGCCGCCGATCTGGGGGCCAAACCGCTGACCGTGCTCTTGCTGGTGGTGCTGCCCAACATCCGCTCTGCCATCATCGGCTCTGCCCTGCTGGCCTTTACCCTTTCGTTTGACGAGATCCCGGTGACGTTCTTTCTGACCGGGCGCGACAACACCCTGCCGATGTATATCTGGTCCACCCTGCGCCGGGGGATGACGCCCGAGATCAACGCGATCGCCTCGCTGATCATGCTGGGGTCATTCGTGCTGGCGATGATTTCCGTCTGGCTGCTGCGTGACGAGCGCTAGGCCCCAACAAACGTTCAACAAGGAGACTGACATGACCATCGAACACCACAGCAAAGAATATTGGTATGCCGAGGCCAAGAAGCTGAAGTTCCGCACCAATCACCTGATCAATGGCGAGTGGGTGGCATCGGAAGACGGCACCACGTTTTCCAGCATCAACCCAGCCACGGGCGAGTCGATTGCCGAAGTGGCCAGCGGCAAGGCGGCCGATATCGACAAGGCGGTGAAGAACGCCCGTGAGACGTTCAAGTCCGGTGTGTGGTCAATGCTGGCCCCGCGTGCACGTCTTGCGGTGATCGAGAAATTCTCGGCCCTGATCAACGACCATGCCGATGAATTCGCCCTGCTCGACAGCCTTGATATGGGCAAGCCGGTGATGGACATGATCAACATCGACGTGCCCGAGTCGGTCAAGAACCTGAAGTTCATGGCCGAAACCGCCGACAAGGTGCATGGCTCGCTTACCGCGTCGGACCCGCAGGTGCTGCACTACATCCTGCGCCAGCCTATGGGGGTGGTCGGGTTGATCACGCCATGGAACTATCCGCTGATGATGGCGGCGTGGAAGCTGGGCCCGGCGCTGATCACCGGCAATTCGGTGGTGCTGAAACCGGCGGAGCAATCGCCACTGTCCTGCGCGCTGCTGGGGGAATTGTTCCTGAAAGCGGGCGGCCCTCCCGGTGTGCTGAACGTGGTGCAGGGGCTGGGCGAAGAGGCGGGCAAGGCGCTTGGTCTGCACCCCGATGTCGACAAGATCGCTTTCACCGGATCGACCGAGGTGGGCAAGCTGTTGATGACCTATGCCGGTCAGTCCAACATGAAGCGGGTGACCACCGAATGTGGCGGCAAGACCCCGCAGATCGTGTTTGCTGATTACGACAACCTTGACAAGGCGGTGACTTCGGCGGTTTACGGCATCTATGGCAATATGGGAGAGATGTGCAACGCAGGCTCGCGCATATTGGTGCAGCGCCCGATCTATGATGAATTCATCAGGCGCTTCAGCGAGTTGACCGCCAGCAACATCGTGGTCGGCGACCCGCTGGACCCGGCCACCACCATCGGGCCGATGGTGACCAAAGAGCATCAGGAACGGGTGCTGGGATATATCGAGATCGGCCAGAAAGAGGGGGCGACGCTGGCCTTTGGCGGCGGGCGTGGCAAGAACGCGGGGGCCTATGTGGAACCGGCGCTGTTCACCAATGTGACCAATGACATGCGCATCGCGCAGGAGGAAATCTTTGGCCCGGTCGGCACCGTCATCCCGTTTGACACCGAGGAAGAGGCGCTCGCCATCGCCAATGACAGCCTTTACGGGCTGGCGGCGGCGGTCTGGACCAATGATCTGCGGATCGCGCACCGTTTTGGCCGCGATCTGGAATCCGGTTTCGTCTGGGTCAACACGTTTGACGTGGGTGACATGACCTCGATCTGGGGTGGCTACAAGCAATCGGGCAACGGGCGTGACACCTGTGTGGAGGCGTTGTCGCAGTATACCCAAACGAAATCGGTCTGGATCGACCTTAACTGATCACGATATGATATGGACCGGCCCTGCACAATTGCGGGGCCGGTCTGTTTTGCATGCGTCAGCGCAGCAAGGGGCGCAGGGCTGCCTGCACCTGTTGTAGCGCTGACAGATACAGCGAAACGAGTTGCACGGCCTCGGCATGAATGGCCGCAACACCGACATTCAGCGCCGCAATGACACGGCCATGCGCGTCAACAAGCGGCACGGCCAGGGAGCGCAGACCCAGCTCCACCTCCTGATCAATGATCGCATAACCCTGCGCCTGCACCTGCGCCAGCTCTGCCAGAATCGCCTCCGGTGCGATAAGGGTAAATGCGGTGCGTGCGATCGGAGGGTGCGTTTCCAGCAAGGCGCGCACCTCATCCACGGGCCGCGCTGCCAGCAAAACCCTGCCCATGCTGGTACAATGCGCAGGCAGGCGAGACCCCGGCATCAGCCCGACCGACATCACTTTTTTCTGCGCCGCGCGGGCCACATAGACAATCTCTGCCCCGTCCAGAATCGAAACCGAACTGCTCTGCCCGATCCGGTCTGACAGGTCATCCAGCATCGGCTGCACGATCTGCGGCAGCGGCATGGTGGCAAGGCAAGCGGTGCCAAGCCGCAGCACGCGGGGGGTGAGAGTAAAGAACTTGCCATCCCAATCCGCATAGCCGTGATGCGCCAGCGTCAGCAGACAGCGCCGCGCGGTGGCCCGGTCCAGCCCGCTTGCCATCGCCACCTCGGCGATGGATTGGCGCGGGCGCGCTGCCGTGAAGGTCTCGATCACCGCCAGACCCTTGGCAAGTCCGCCCATGATGTCGCGTCCTGTGATGGTCATAGCTGCATCCTGATGTGCGATATGTGAACAAATGCACCATATCGCACAAATTGATTGGACGGCAAGCCGGTTTTTCCGCTACCCCCTAGACACAAGAAGTGCCCGACGGAGAACGCTGATGGACAAAACCCTTCCCGACCTTGCCGCTGCCGTGGCTGGCATCAAAGATGGCATGACCGTGATGATCGGCGGCTTTGGCGGCTCCGGCGCGCCGATCGAGCTGATCCACGCCCTGATCGACCGCTTCCGTGCCACCGGACACCCGAAGGGTCTGGTGGTGGTCAACAACAATGCGGGCAATGGCCATGTGGGCCTCGCGGCGCTGATCGAGATGGGGATGGTGGCAAAGCTGATCTGCTCCTTCCCACGTTCGGCCGATCCGGTGGTGTTCACCGAACGGTATCTCGCGGGTCAGATAGACCTGGAACTGGTGCCGCAGGGCACGCTGGCCGAACGCATCCGGGCCGGGGGCGCGGGCATCCCCGCATTCTACACCCCCACCAGTTTTGGCACCGATCTGGCCAAGGGCAAGCCAGTGGAGGTGTTCGAGGGCCGGTCTTACGTGCGCGAACGCTGGTTGAAGGCTGATTTTGCGTTGGTAAAGGCGCATCTGGGCGACCGTCTGGGCAACCTGACCTACCGGATGGCGGCGCGGAATTTCAATCCACTGATGTGCATGGCCGCCACGACTACCATCGTGCAGGTGTCGCAGATCGTTGATCCCGGCGCGATCGACCCGGAAGCGGTCATCACCCCCGGCATTTTCGTGCAAGGCGTGGTCGAGGCGCCCCAGCCACAGCAGGAAGAAGACCTGAACCGCACGAAAGCGGTCTATCCGGAGGCCACAGCATGACAGTGAAACTCACCCCCACCCAGATGGCGTGGCGCGCGGCGCAGGACATTGCCGATGGCGCGTATGTCAACCTCGGCATCGGCTTCCCCGAGATGGTCGCCAAATTCCAGCCCCCCGGACGCGAGGCGATCTTTCACACCGAAAACGGCATCCTCGGCTTTGGTGAAGCACCCGAGGTAGGGTCGGAAGACTGGGATCTGATCAACGCCGGCAAGAAGGCGGTGACGATCAAACCCGGCACCGCGTTTTTCCACCATGCCGACAGCTTTGCCATGGTGCGCGGCGGGCATCTGGATGTGGCGATCCTGGGGGCCTATGAGGTTGCGGAAACCGGTGATCTGGCGAACTGGTCCACCGGGCCGCGCGGCGTGCCTGCCGTTGGCGGCGCGATGGACCTGGTGCATGGGGCCAAAACTGTGGCCGTGCTCACCGATCACGTGACCAAGGACGGCAAACCGAAATTGGTGCAGCGCTGCTCCCTGCCGCTGACCGGGGTGGGCTGTGTCACCCGGATCTATTCCAGCCTTGCGGTGATTGACGTTGTTGATGGCCGTTTCGTTCTGCGCGAAAAGCTGGCCGCGTTGTCAGTCGAAGAGTTGCAGGCGCTGACCGGCGCCACCCTGCACCGCGATGGCGCGGTGGCAGACCTTGACGTTCCTGCACTGTAAAAGGCGGACCCTGACATGACCGACGTTTTCATCTGCGACTATATCCGCACACCCATTGGCCGCTATGCGGGCATCCTTGCCACCGTGCGCCCCGATGATCTGGGCGCGGTGCCGCTGCGCGCGCTGATGGCGCGCAACGCGGGCGTGGACTGGGAGGCGGTCGATGACGTGATCTTCGGCTGCGCCAATCAGGCGGGCGAGGACAACCGCAACGTGGCCCGCATGTCGCTGCTGCTGGCCGGTCTGCCGGTCAGCGTCAGCGGCACCACCATTAACCGGCTGTGCGGATCGGGCATGGATGCGGTGATCGCGGCGGCGCGGGCGATTGCCTCGGGCGAGTCCGATCTGATGATCGCGGGCGGCGTGGAGAGCATGAGCCGCGCACCGTTTGTGATGCCGAAGGCCGGAGCCGCCTTCACCCGCGACAACGCGGTGCATGACACCACCATCGGCTGGCGTTTCATCAACGCGGCGATGCACAGCGCCTATGGCACCGATTCGATGCCGCAAACCGGGCAGAATGTGGCCGATGACTATGGCATCAGCCGTGATGCGCAGGATGCAATGGCGCTTGCGTCACAGATCAAGGCAGCGGCGGCGCAGGCCAATGGCCGTCTGGCGGCCGAGATCACCCCGGTCACGATTCCGCAGCGCAAGGGCGATGCGCTGGTGGTAGACCGTGACGAGCACCCGCGCGCGACCACGCCGGAGGCACTGGCCAAGCTGAAGCCGCTGTTTGCCAATGGCTCTGTGACCGCAGGCAACGCCAGTGGCGTGAATGATGGTGCGGCAGCGCTGATCCTTGCCAATGCCGCAACGGCGGCAAAATACGGGCTGACGCCGATCGCCCGCATCCTTGGCGGGGCGATGGCGGGCGTGCCGCCGCGCGTGATGGGCATCGGCCCCGCGCCTGCCTCGCAGAAGCTGCTCGCGCGGCTGGGGCTGACCCCCGCCGATCTGGATGTGATCGAGCTGAACGAGGCCTTTGCCGCACAGGGCCTTGCCACGCTGCGCGCGCTTGGTATTGCCGATGACGACCCACGGGTGAACCCCAACGGCGGGGCGATCGCACTTGGCCATCCGCTGGGCATGTCGGGCGCGCGCATCACCGGCACCGCTGCGCTGCAACTGGCGCAGACCGGCGGGCGACGGTCGCTTTCCACCATGTGCATCGGCGTCGGGCAGGGGATTGCCGTCGCGCTGGAGCGGGTGTGACCTGACATCGGGCGGTGCAGGCATTACAAATGCATTGCAAATTTACAGGCGGTTTTCTATTGGTCAGAAACCCAGTAGGAGGCACGTGACCGCGTGAAGACCCGCCCCGACACCGACCGCAAGGGCCCCGACGACCCCTGGCCCACCGATGCGCCGCGCGCGATGCTGCTGGCCGATGTGGTGCATGACCGCATCCGCCGCGCCATCGTGCAGGGTGACTATGCCGAAGAAGAGCGCCTGCCGGGCGAGACCAGCCTGGCGGCGCAGTTCGACGTGTCGCGCCCTGTGGTCCGGGCCGCGCTGAAACGGTTGCGCGATGAGGGGCTGATCACCTCGCGCCAAGGGTCGGGGAGCTATGTCTCGGCCCCGGTCGCGCCGAAAACACTGGCGTTCCAGCGGCTGGAGACGATTGCCGATCTGCAACGCTGCTATGAATTCCGGCTGACCATCGAACCCGCTGCCGCCGCATTGGCCGCCCTCAGGCGCAGCGATACGGCACTGGCGGAGATCGGGCATCTGCTGCAAACGCTGCGCGATGCGACCGAACGGCAAAGCCATCGCGAGGATGCCGATTTCAGCTTTCATCTGGCGATCACCGCCGCATCGAACAACCAGTATTTTGAAACCTCGATGCGGGCGCTGAAAGACCATATCGCGGTGGGGATGAAGTTCCACGGCCTGTCGCTGCGCACGGTCCGGGGCGGGCTGGATCATGTGCTGGAAGAACATACGGCGATCTTTGCCGCCATTCAGGCCGGGCAGGCCGATGCTGCCCACGACGCGATGAAGCGCCATGTGCAGGGGTCGCGCGACCGGCTGTTCGAGGGGCGGTTGCTGGATCTGTCCTCGGCCTAGAACGCATCGCGGTAGATCGCTTCCACCTCTGCCACCGTCATGTCACGCGGGTTGTTGTCCATCAGGCGGCGGATGGCATGGGCCTCAGTCGCCCATGCGGGCAGATCTCCTGCCTTTGCACCATGATCCGAAAGCCTCATCTTTACCCCGAGACCGGCACACCAGTTGCAGGCATCCGCCAGCAGCGCCTGCGGGTTCAGGCCGAGCAGCTTGGCAATCTCGGCGGTTTTCTCCACTGCCACCGGCTGGTTGAAGGCCAGCACATGCGGGAAGATGATCGCGTTGGCCACGCCATGCGGCAGTTTCAGCCGTGTGCCCAGCGGATAAGCCAGAGCATGGCCCGCCGCCGTGTTGACCGGCCCCAGGCAGATGCCACCGTAATAGGCCGCCAGCAACAGCCCGGCCCGCGCCTCGGCATCCGCGCCATTGGCCACCGCGCGCGGAAGGTAGCGCGCCACCAGCGCGATGCCCATGCGGGCGTAGCCATCGATCAGCGGGTGGGCCTTGCGGTTGGTGAAGGCCTCCACACAATGGGCCATGGCATCTATGCCGGTGGCGGCGGTGACGGCGGCGGGGACCGTCATGGTCAGCTCTGGGTCAAGCGCCACCATATCTGCCAGCAGGTGCGGGCTCTCCACCGCCATCTTGTTCAGCGTGGCGGCATCGGTGACCAGCGCACGGATGCCCGCCTCGGACCCGGTTCCGGCGGTTGTCGGCACGAGTGCCAGCGCGTTCTGCCGGGCGGTGACCCGGTTCGGCCCCACCACATCGGCCAGCCCCTGATCGCCGCGCAGCACCGTCACCAGCTTGGCCAGATCCATCACCGACCCGCCGCCAAAGCCGATTACCAGATCGGGTGCCGCCGCCCGCGCCGCCGCCAGCACCAGATCAAGGTTGTCGGTATCCGGCTCCGGCAGCACCTGATCGCAGACCGTGACCTGCCCGCGCAGGCCCAGCTTTTCAACGTTTCCCCGCATCGCCTGTTGCGTCAGCACCAGAATTCGGGCGTGGCCTTCGGCTGCGGCCCATTCCCCGACCTGCGCCGCAGACCCGGCCCCGACCTCGACCCGGCGCGGCTGATGGATACGCAGGGGGCGTGCGTAATCGGTCATTGCTCAAGCTCCTTTACCGTGCCGCCAATGGCTTTCAACCGGGTGCGCAGATCCTGCAATTCCTCCGGCGAAAGGCTGACCAGCGGCGGGCGCAGGCGCATCCAACCCGCCCGCCCGTAGCGCGAGGCGATCATCGCCTTGATGGCGGGCAGTTGCACATAGCTATTCGACAGGTCACGATGCGCGTTGATCCGTGCTTGCGCCGCCGTAACTGCATCGGCCATCGCCGGATCATTGGCGCCTTTGAACACGGTTGCCAGTTCAGCGCCCACAAGGTTTGACGTGGCGGTGATACATCCCGCCCCACCCGCCTGCATCAGCGGCAGCAGCAGCGGGTCCGCCCCGGCAAGAACCGAAAAGCCGGGAAACCGGGCGATCATCGCCAGCATGTTGTCCAGCTTTCCGGCGGAGTCCTTGATACCAACCACCGTGCCGGGAAAAGCGGTGATCAGGCGGTCGATCAGATCATGGCTGATCGGCACGCCTGAGACTTGCGGGATGTGATACAGGATCACCTGCAACCTTGCATCGCCGATGCTCTCGATGCTCTGCGCGTAAGACCGGAACAGCCCTTCATCACTGACGCCCTTGTAGTAGCTGGGCGGCAGCATCACCACGCGGCGCACGCCGAGCGACAGCGCATGCCGGGTCAGCTCGATGGTTTCCGCTGCCGCATTGACCCCGGTGCCCGGCATCAGCCGGTCGGGCGACAGGCCCGATTGCACCGCCGCCTCCAGAATGGCGCGGCGCTCGGACAGGGCGAAGGAATTGGCCTCTCCGGTCGTGCCCATAAGCGCCACACCGTCGCAACCATCGGCCAGCAACTGGTGGCAATGCGCGATGAAGGCCGCCAGATCGGGTGACATATCCGCTTTGACCGGGGTGGCGGCGGCGCAATAAACGCCCGTGATGGGGTGGGTCATGATGCGGCCTTTGGCGATGCGGCCATGCGTCGTGCATAGGCAAGCGCATGGTCAAGGTTGACGTTGTTGGCGATACCCTTGCCCGCGATGTCAAAGGCTGTGCCGTGATCGACGGAACAGCGGTCAATCGGCAGGCCAAGGCTGACATTGATGGCGGTATCAAAAGCCACCAGCTTGATCGGAATATGGCCCTGATCGTGGTATTGCGCGACCACCAGATCGAAGGCCCCCTGATATGCGCGGTGGAACACGGTATCGGCGGAGATCGGGCCGGTCACATCCATGCCTTCCGCCCGGGCCATGGCGACGGCGGGGGCGATGTGGGTGTCATCCTCATCACCGAACAGCCCGCCTTCGCCGCAATGCGGGTTGATCCCGGCAACCGCAATGCGTGGGGTTTTGCCAAGGCGCAGGAAATGCGCGTGACCGGCGCGGATGGTGGCAAGGATGCGATCCGGCTGCGCCCGGTCGATCGCGCCTTTCAGCGCGATATGGGTGGAGACATGGATCACGTTCAGCCGCTCTGACGCCAGCAGCATGAAGCTGGACTTCGCCCCGGTCAGACTGGCCAGCATGCCCGTGTGGCCGTCATAATGGTGCCCCGCCGCGTTCAGCGACGCCTTGTTGATCGGGGCGGTCACGATCCCCGCGATCCGGCCACCCTCGGCCTGACGCACCGCCGCTTCGATAAACCGGAAACAGGCTTCACCGCCGCGCGGGTCCAGCTGGCCAAAGGCCAGCGGCCCGCCGGGAATGTCGGTATGGTGCAGGTCGATTTCGTCCAGCGGCAGGTCAGCCCCGACCACCGCCTTTGCCGCTGCAAGGCTGTCGCGGTTGCCGAAGACGCGATATTTCGCGCGGTCCTCCGGTGACAGGGCCGCCAGCGACTTGATGATGATTTCCGGGCCAACCCCGGCCGGGTCGCCCATGGTGATGCCGATGGGGGTTGTCATGCTTGTCCTTCCCAGTTGGTCTTGTCCGCACTGCTGACGGCATGGCAGGCGATGTGGTGACCCGGTGTAATCTCGCGCCACAGCGGCACCACGGCCCGGCAATGGTCACGCGCGATCGGGCAGCGGGTGTGGAACCGGCAGCCGGTGGGCGGGTTGAGCGGGCTTGGCACCTCGCCGGTCAGGCGCTGACGGTTGGCGGGGGCGCGTGGGTCGGGTTGCGGCACGGCGGAGAGCAGCGCGCGGGTATAGGGGTGCAGGGGCTGCGTGAACAGCGCGCCCGCCGGGGCCAGTTCGGCCAGACGGCCCAGATACATCACCCCGACCCGGTTGCTGATATGGCGCACCACGGCAAGGTCGTGGGCGATGAACAGATAGGTCAGGCCGTATTTCTCCCGCAGGTCCAGCAGCAGGTTCAGGATCTGCGCCTGCACCGAGACATCCAGCGCCGATATCGCCTCGTCGCAGACGATGAACCTTGGCTGACAGGCCAAGGCCCGCGCGATTGCCACCCGTTGCCGCTGGCCACCCGACAACTCGTGCGGGTAGCGATTGGCAAAGCGCGGGGTCATGCCGACATCGGCCAGCAGCTCGTTCACACGGGCGGGCAGGTCGGCGCGGCTGGCGAGGCCGTGGAACAGGATCGGCTCTGACAGCGCCTCGCCAATCGTCATGCGCGGGTTCAGTGTGGAATAGGGGTCCTGGAACACGATCTGCAGATCGCGGCGGAACGGGCGCATCGCGGTCTCATCCAGCCCGGCAATCTCTTGCCCCTTGTAGCGCACCGACCCGCCCGAGGGCTGGTGCAGGTTCAGGATGCAAAAGCCGGTGGTGGATTTGCCGCAACCGGATTCGCCGACCAGCGACAGGGTTTCGCCCTCGATGATATCAACCGAGAAATCATCCAGCGCCCGCACCACCGCCGCCCGATCGCCGAAGGCCCCGAGTTTCAGGCCGAAGTGTTTCGACAGCCCCCTGATCTCCAGCAGCGCGGTCATGCGACGGCCCTTTCGATGACAACCGGGCAGGCCACCCGGTGGCGCGGATCGCTGCCGGGGACCGGGGCCAGTTTCGGCACGGCCTTGGAGCAGGCGGGTTCAGCCAGCGCGCAGCGCGGCGCAAACGGGCAGCCCGGCGGGCGGCGACCGGGTTCGGGCGGCGTGCCGGGGATGGAGGGCAGGCGCGACATTGCTTCCCCCGCCAGCGTGGGCAGGGAGTCGAGCAAGGCGCGGGTATACGGGTGGGTCGGGCGGTCAAAGATTTCGGCCACCGGGGCATCTTCGACCACGGTTCCGGCATAGAGCACGGCGATGCGGTCCGCCAACCCGGCAATCAGCGCCAGATCATGGGTGATCCAGACCACCGACATGTTCAGCCGGTCTTTAAGGTCGCGCACCAGATCGACGATTTGCGCCTGAATCGTCACATCCAAAGCGGTCGTCGGCTCATCCGCGATCAGCAATTTAGGGTGACCGGCCAGCCCCATGGCGATCATCACCCGCTGCCGCATGCCGCCCGACAGCTCATGCGGCCAGGCCTGCGCGCGTTCCTCCGGTGCGGGGATGCCGACCAAAGCCAGCAGTTCCACCGCGCGGGCGGCGGCGTCCACCTTGGACATGCCCTTCTGATAGATCAGCGCCTCGGCGATCTGGTCGCCGATGCGGATCACCGGGTTGAGGCTGGTCATCGGGTCTTGGAAGATGAACCCTATTTCCGATCCGCGCACCCGGCGCAGCGCGCCTGCGTTCAGCTTCAGCAAATCCCTGCCATCAAACACAGCGCTGCCGCCAGTGGCACGGATGCGGTTGGGCAACAGCCCGACCAGCGACAGCATGGTCAGCGATTTGCCGCAGCCCGACTCTCCCACAATGCCAAGGCTTTCGCCTGCCATCACGGTCAGATCAATGCCATCGACCACGCGGGCGGGGCCATCATCGCGGGCAATGTCGATGGTCAGCCCGCGGATTTGCAGAAGCGCAGTCATTTCTGCCCCTTCGGGTTCAGGGCATCGTTCAGACCGTCGCCCAGGAAGTTGAACGCCACCGTCACGATCGCCAGCACCGCCGCGGGGGCGACCAGAAGGTGGGGATAATTGGTCCAGACCCTCAGCCCGTCGGAGATCATGTTGCCCCAGCTTGGCGTCGGCGGCGTCACCCCGACGCCGAGGAAGGAGAACGCGCTTTCCAGCACCATCGCGGTGCCAAGCCCCGCGGAAACTGCCACGATCAGCGGCCCCATCGCATTGGGCAGCACATAGCGCACCAGAATGATCCGGTTGGTCAGACCCAAGGCGCGGGCAGCGGTGACATAGGGCCGGTTGCGCACCGACAGCACTTGCGCCCGCACCAGTCGGGCATAGGCGGGCCAGGAGATCAGCGCCATCGAGCCAAACACCAACACAAAGTCGATCATGGCCGAGTTGCGGTAGATCGGGTTCAGCGTGTCCAGATAGCGCCCCTCCATCCACTGACTGATCGGCTGTTTCAGGCTGGCGTTGATCACCACCACCAGCAGAAGCTGCGGCACCGACATGGTGATATCGGTGAACCACATCACAAAACGGTCGAACGGCCCGCCAAAGAACCCGGCAATCGCGCCAAGCCCCACACCGATGACCACCGCCGTTACCGTCACCCCGAGTGCCACCAGAAATGCCGTACGCGCGCCATACATCAGCCGCGCCAGCACATCGCGACCCAGATCATCGGTGCCCAGCCAATGACTGGCCGAGGGCGGTTGATTGCGCACATCCAGATTCTGCGACAGGAAATCATAGGGTGAGATCCACGGCCCGATCACCGCCACCAGCACCACGGCGAAAATGATGATCAGCCCAGCCACCGCCAACCGGTTGCGCCGCAACCGGCGCCAGGCGTCGCGCCACAACCCGCTTGGGCGGTCGTCGATGTCAATCATCGCCATCGCTCAACGCGCCCCCTTTGCGTCAGAGGCCCGGGGGTCCAGCAGCGGATAGAGCAGATCAACCAGCAAATTCGACGCCATCACCAGAAATGACCCGATCAGTGTGATCGCCAGGATCACCGGGAAATCGGAATTCACCAGCGCCTGCACTGTCAGCCGCCCCAGCCCGGGCAGCCCGAACACCAGTTCCACAAAGATCGCGCCGTTGACGATCGTGATCATGATCAACCCCAGCTGGGTGACCACCGGGGTCAGCACCGGGCGCAGAATGTGGCGCAATGCCACCACCAGTTCGGGCACGCCCTTGGCGCGGGCGGTGCGCACGTAATCCTCGCTCATCACCTCGATCACCGCCGCGCGGGTTTGGCGCAGGATCAGGGCAATGGGCTGGAAGGAAAGGACAATCAGCGGCAGGATGATTTTCACCGAGAACAAACCGCCCCAGCCATAGGGCATCGCCCCTTCGGGTAGGATCACCAGCATCAGGACCATCAGGAGTGGCCCCGCCACATAGGCCGGGATCGCCCAGAGCGTCACGGCGGTGCCCAGAATGATGTAATCCAGCCGCGTGTTCTGCTTCAGGCCTGCCAGCATGCCCAAGGGGATGGCCACCAAGGCGGTGAGGATGATGGAACACAGGCCCAGCAGGAACGACACCGGCGCCGCCGCCGAGATCAGCGCCCAGACCGGGCGGCCCGAGGTCAGCGAATTGCCGAAATTTCCTTGCAGAAGGTTCCAGATATAGCTGCCGAACTGCACCAGAAACGGGCGGTTCAGGCCCGCCTGTTCGCGGATCGCCTCGATCTTGACCGGATCATAGGCGACATCGCCGGGGGCGCGCAGGAAGATCAGCTTGATCGGATCACCGGCACCATAAAACGCCAGCGCATAGACCCCCAGCATCACCAGAAGGACGGACGGAATCCAGACAAGAAAGCGGCGGAGGATGTAGGAAAGCATATAGACCCCGTGCGGGAAAACAGCGGGGCACAGCCAACAGGCCGCGCCCCGCCAGTAGTGAGCCCTGGATCAGCCGATGGTGATCGCCCAGGGCGCAACCACTTGCCAGTCAAGGTTTTTCTCGATACCCGTCACATTGGCATTGGCCCAGCGGCTCATGGTCTGCTTGTACCAGGGAATGAACATGAAGTCGTCGCGAAACGCCCGCTGCGCCTCTTGTGCCAGCGCCACCCGGGCCGGATCGTCGGCGGGCTTGGTCAGCGCCTCGGCCAGTTTGGCATCGACCACATCGTTCTTGTAACCGCCCATCTTGCCCTGCGCGTTGCCGGATGTGCTGGCGATCGACCCGGCCAGATAGGAGGCCGCATCGGGCACCCGCGTGCCGACATCATCGCGGAAGATCTGGATCGAATTCTGGTCGGGGCCGGAATACTGATCCTGCTGCGGTTTCATGTCCACCGCGCTGATGCCCAGATTCTGCCGCCATTGTTCGGAGATATACTGCGCCGCCGCTTCGTTCGCCGGGCTGGAAATGCCGACGAACATCATCTTCGGCAGCTTGTCGGCGCTGCCATAGGAAGACTCGGCCAGCAGCTGCTTGGCCCGCTCCGGATCGAACGGATAGGGGGTGAACGCCGGGTCATCATCGCCCGGAACCGAGTTCATCACCATGTCGGTTTTCTGGTGCGGACCATCGGGGAAGCTGGCGCGGATCAGCCCGTCACGGTCCACCGCGAGGATCAGCGCCTCACGCACCTTGGGGTCATCCATTGGCGCGCGTGAGGAGTTGAACCAGAAATGCTGGCTGGTCGGAATGGTCGGCCCGTCACCGAATTCGGTGCCCAGATCCAGCGCCATGGTCGAGGTGACCAGTTCTGTATGGGCCTGATACTCACCCGATTTCAGCATCTGCGTCGCGGTCACGTTGTCTTCGATCGAGGTCAGTTCGATCCTTGCAAGCTGTGGTTTCGGCCCAAAGAAATTCGGGTTGGGCACGAAGACCAGCGTGCCCGCATCCAGATTGGCGGACTCGAGCATGAACGGCCCCGAGGTCGCACCGTTCGCTCCGAGGAAGAAGTCGGGCACCTCAGTGCCATCCGCCGCGCGTGCGACCGAGACCTTGACGATCGGCGCGATATGGTTGGCGAGCCGCTGGAAAAAGATCGGGTCCGGGCCGGTCAGCGTGACGGTCAGGCTGCCATCGCCTGCGACGATGCCGCTGATGTCGGTCGCGGTGCCATCCTTGACGGCGGCGAACCCCTCAACCCCAGACAGCACCTGATCAACCCGCTGGTTCTTGGTGGTCGGCATCGCCGCCAGTTCCCAGCTGCCTTTGACATCCGCCGCTGTGATGGCCGAGCCATCGGCAAAGGTCGCCGCTGGGTTCACCGTCAGGGTCCATACCGTGAAATCGTCATTCGGGGACCATTCGGTCAGCACATAGGGCTGGATCTCGCCGTTTTCGTTGAAATACATCGCGCTGGCGTTCCAATAGGAATTCCAGCGGAACGGCACGCCGCCGCCGCGCAACGGCGACCAGTCCTGACTGAACGCCGGGTGAATGGCTTTTAGCACCTGCCCATCCTGCGCCATGACGATTCGCGCGCCCGAGCCGAGCGCCGTTGCCGCAACCACGGTTCCCACGCCCAGCTTCAGCAACCCACGCCGAGTCAGCGTAGCGCTATCCTTTTGAAAGTGTGACATTTCTCTCCTCCCTCACTGTGCTGGCCGAGGATGCTGTGGTGGCAGCAGTCTTCGAACCCGCTTCATGGCAGAAAGAGACAGCCCCGGCCAATATTTGTCAACTTGTTAGTCGTCAACAAGGGATTTCCATTTAAGACAGGCGTGTCGCAATGCGGAGACAAATATTTTATCGTTTAATTTCAATGTAATTAACTTGATGTTGATGGACCGGGTCCGTCACATCGCGCAGCGAGCTGGGTTTACAAGTTGTCAGCCGATCCCTTGGCCCCGGTGCTAAAGCTGCCACCGTACAGCCTCACCTGGGTGGCGGGTTCAGCGCCTTGTTATAGGGCTTCCAGTCCGTGATGTCCGGATAGTGGAACTTGCGCCACGCCCGCACGCGCGGGTTCATCATCCGCCGCCACCACAGCGGGTTCATCGCGATGAAGACCATCAGGGGATAGCCCAGCGGCAGCTGGGGGGCCTGATCCTCGGTATAGGTTTGCAAAAGCGGAAAGCGGCGGTCGGGTTTGAAATGATGGTCGGAATGGCGTTGCAGGTTGATCAGCAGCCAGTTCGACGCGGTGTGCGAGGCGTTCCAGCTGTGATGCGGCCTGACATGCTCATACTTGCCACCCCCGAGATGCCGCCGGGTGAGCCCGTAATGCTCGACATAATTCACCGCTTCCAGCTGCCAGACCGCCACCGCCGCCTGCCAGACGAACAGGCCAAGCCCCAGCCAGCCCCCCAGCGCAAAAGCCAGCGCCAGCATGCCCGCCTGTAGCGCGCCGTAGCGCCAGAACGGGTTGCTGCGGTGCCACCACGGCAAGCCGCGCCGCGCCAGCATGGCCGATTCCGCCCGCCATGCCGACACCGGACTTTCGCGCAGGACGCGCGGGAAAAAGCGGTGAAACCCTTCGTTGTAGCGGGCGGTCACCGGGTCGCGGCAAGTGCCGATATAGATGTGGTGAACCCGCAAATGCTCGGACCGGAAATGGGAATACAGCACCGAGGCCAGCAGCAGATCGCCCAGCCAACGCTCCAGCCTGCTTTTCTGGTGCATCAGCTCGTGGCTGTAGTTGATCCCGACCGTGCCGGTGATGATGCCGATGCCAAAGAACAGCACGCCGAGTTCCAGGCGGGAAAGGTGGCTGGTATGGGTCACATACCAGATCGTGCCGAACAGGATGATCATCTGCACCGGCACCCAGACCAGGGTCAGCAGCCGATACCAGAACAGCATGGCATCCGGGGTTTCAGGATCGGCGTTGCGCTCGTTCAATCCGGTCAGCGCGTCGAGCGAAGAATAGATCAGGATCGAATAGGCCGGAACCAAGGCGGTATACCACCCACCGAATATTGCCCCGATCAGCGCCATCGGCACAAGGCCAAGCGTCAGCCAGAAGGGCAGTGCCTGGGCAAATCCGATCTTCTGGCGCGGGTGTTCTGACATGTTCAGCCGTGTGATTGCGGACCGATGATGCGCCAGAGCGGTTTGCTTTTCAACGCGGCACGTTGTGTCGCAGGTGATCATAGGCTTTGCGCATCACCGTTGGCAGGTCAGATGGGCGCAAATCGCTGCGGGAGGCAAAATGCCCCCGCGTCACCACCGCCCCCGCTGACAGTTCAGCAGCTTGCAGCGTCAGATGCAGGTGAAAATGGGTGAAGGTATGGCGCACCTCGCCAATCTGGTGCCAGTCGGCCTGTGCCGGAGCAGTGCCGCCGTTGCCGTCCCACCCGTCGCCGGGAAACCCCAGCATCCCGCCCAGCAACCCCTTGTCGGGACGGCGTTGCAGCAGGATCATGTCGCCTTGTGTCGCCAGCCAGAGCGTGCCGCGCCGGGTGGGCTTTTCCGCCTTTGCCGTCTTGCGCGGGAGTTCGGCCTGAACGCCCTCGCGCCGGGCGGCGCAGGCGTGGTTCCATGGGCAGATGCCGCAAGCCGGGTTGCGCGGGGTGCAGATCGTGGCGCCGAGATCCATCACCGCCTGGGCGTAGTCTCCGGGGCGGCTGTCGGGCGTCAGCGAGGCTGCCAGCGATGTGAGCTCTGCCTTTGCGACAGGCAGAGGTGTCTGCACGCAAAACAGCCGGGCCATCACCCTTTCCACATTGCCATCCACCACCGTTGCCGCCTCATCATAGGCAATCGCAGCGACCGCGCTCGCGGTATAGGGGCCGACGCCGGGCAGACCGAGCAGGCCGTCGCGGCCGGCCGGAAACATGCCGCCATGCTTCGCAACCACCGCCCGCGCGGCCTTGAGCAGGTTGCGGGCGCGGGCGTAGTAGCCAAGGCCTGCCCACTCGGCCATCACATCCTCGTCCCGCGCCGCAGCGAGATCTGCCACCGAGGGCCAGCGGGCGGTGAAACGATGGAAATAATCCCGGACCGCCGCCACGGTGGTCTGCTGCAGCATCACCTCGGAAAGCCAGATGCGATAGGGGTCCGGCACAACGCCATTCCTGCGATCCTGCGGCGATACGCGCCAGGGCATGCTTCGTGCATGGCGGTCATACCACCGCAGCAACTGGTCGCTCAATTCCGCGTCACGCAATCTTTATACCCTTTGTCCCGTCTTCCCACTGGCGGAGCCGCCTTGGCAAGATAAGATAGCGGCAGTGTCACAGGATACCAGATGGCCCGCAGCGCGACCCCATACCAGAAACCGTCACGCCGGATGCGGGGGTTCGAGCCCGCATTCGGCCTGATGAAAGACCCGGTCCGCACGGCGGGCGAATCGCGGGGCTTTGCCATCGCCCGGCTGCTGACCCATTGGACAGAGGTTGTGGGCGAGGATCTGGCCAAATGCACCCGGCCGGTAAAGGTGGGCTATGGCCGTGATGGCTTTGGCGGCACGCTGACGCTTCTGACCACCGGGCCGATGGCCCCGATGATCGAGATGCAAAAGGAAGTGATCCGCACCAAGGTCAATGCGATTTATGGCTACAACGCGATTTCGCGGGTCTTGCTGACCCAGACCGCGCCGATCGGCTTTGCCGAGGGTCAGGCAGAATTCACCCCCGCCCCGAAAGCCCCGCCCGCAATCGACCCGGCTATCAAGGCCGAAGCGACCGAGACCGTGGCCCCCATTCATGACCCCGGCCTGCGCGCAGCACTTGAAGCCCTGGCCGAAAACATCCTAAACCGTCGCAAGACGACAGAAGGCGAAAAATGATGTCAAAGAAAACCACTCTGGCCGCTGCGGCCCTTGTCATCGCGGGCGGGTTCGGCCTGTGGTCGATGACCTCTGACAATGCCGGCCAGTCCCTGCTGCCGGTTTCCAGCGCCATCGCGCAAGAGACCGCACCAGCCGCCGATACGCAGGCGGTGGAGATCAAGGACATGACGCTTGGTCCGGTGGATGCAGCGGTAACGGTCATTGAATACGCCTCCTACACCTGCCCGCATTGCGCGAACTTTCACGCCAATGTCTTCAAGGATCTGAAGAAAGACTACATCGACACCGGAAAAATCCGCTTCGTCTATCGCGAGGTGTATTTTGACCGCTACGGCCTCTGGGCCTCGATGGTTGCGCGCTGCGGCGGCGACATGAAGTATTTCGGCGTTCAGGAGATGCTGTACAAGGATATGCCGAACTGGGCCGGTTCGGACGACCCGAACGTAGTCGTCGCGAACCTCAAGAAAATCGGCCGGACAGCGGGGATGGACGATGCGCAACTGGATGCCTGCATGCAGAATGGCGCAATGGCGCAGGCCATGGTTGATCATTACGAAACGGTGATGAAGGAATATGAGGTGCAGGGCACCCCGACCCTGATCATCAACGGCAAGAAGCACGCGAACATGTCCTATGCCGACCTGAAAACCATTCTCGACGCCGAGCTTGCAAAGTAAATGACCGCGCCCCTTGCCGGTGTGAAGGTCATCGAACTGGCCCGGATCCTTGCGGGTCCCTGGGCCGGGCAGACTTTGGCCGATCTTGGCGCGGATGTGATCAAGGTCGAGGCCCCCGAAGGCGACGACACGCGCCGCTGGGGGCCTCCGTTCATCGAACGCGACGGCGACCGTTCGGCGGCCTATTTCCACGCGACAAACAGGGGCAAGCGCTCGGTCATCTGCGATTTCCGCACGCCTGAAGGGCAGGAGATGGTACGCCGTCTGGTGGCCGATGCCGATGTGGTGATCGAGAACTTCAAGGTCGGCGGTCTGCTCAAGTACGGGTTGGACTATGATAGCCTGCACAGGGTGAACCCGCGTCTTGTTTATTGCTCCATCACCGGCTTTGGTCAGGATGGCCCCTATGCCCATCGTGCCGGTTACGATTTCATCATTCAAGGCATGGCCGGGTTGATGAGCGTGACCGGCGAGCCTGATGGTCAGCCGCAAAAGGTTGGTGTGGCGGTGACGGATGTTTTCACCGGCATCTATGCGGCGACGGCGATTCTTGCGGCGCTGCACCAGCGACACAGCACTGGTCTGGGCCAGCAGGTGGATATGGCGCTGATGGATGTGGCAGCGGCGACCATGGCAAACCAGTCACTGAACTATCTGACCACTGGCATCGCGCCGAAGAAAATGGGCAATGCGCACCCCAACCTTGCACCCTATGCGGTGTTTGATTGCGCCGATGGCTGGTTGATCCTGGCAACCGGGAATGACGGACAATATCAGCGGCTGTGCAATATCCTTGGCCTGAACGACATGGCTTTTGCGGCGGAGTTCCTGACCAATGCCGACCGTGTGCAGAACCGGGATGCTCTGACTGTCCGGCTGACCGCTGCGACCCGGACATGGACCAAGGCCGATCTGCTGGCCGCCTGCGAGGCGGCAGGCGTGCCTGCCGGGCCGATCAACGATCTGGCAGAGGTGTTTGCCGATCCGCAGATCATCGCGCGCGGCATGCAGATTGCGCCGGATGGGGTGCCGGGTGTGCGATCACCGTTCCGCTTTTCCGGCGCCGGGCTGGCCCTTGACCGCCCGGCACCAAAGCTGGGCGAGCATCAGGGCGAGGTTGACTGAGGGACGCCAAGGCCTGGCTTACAGCAGCGTCGCGATTGCCGTATCCAGAACTGACCAGTCATCGACCTCCAGCCGCACAACAAGCGTCAGCACCTTTGGCCGGAAACTGGCTGGCAACCGCACCTGATCTTTCTCGGTTGTTACCATCTGCGCGCCCAGCGTGGCTGCCTCGGCCTCCAGTCGTCGCAGCAGTGTGTCCGAAAGCGGTTGATGGTCATCCAGCGACACCGCGCGCAGGATATCTGCCCCCTGATCGTGCAAGGTCGCAAAGAACTTCTCCGGATGGCCGATCCCGGCAAAGGCCAGCACCCGTTGGCCGCGCCAGTCCATCCCCATCTGCAACGGCTTCAGCTCCCCTCGCAATTGAGGGATGTGGATCATCTGGCCCCATTGCCTGGCAAAACGTGCCTGCGCCTCTGCCCCCCCGATCGACAACAGCGCCTGCGCGCGGGACAATCCGGCGACCACAGGTTCCCGCAGCGGCCCGGCGGGCAGGCAGAGGCCATTCCCGAACCCGCGTTCAGCATCGACAACAACAAGCGACAGGTCCTTGTGAACCGACGGATTCTGAAACCCGTCGTCCAGCAGGATGATCCCTGCTCCGGCTTTCTCGGCCGCGCGGACGCCGGCGGCACGGTCCTTTGCAACCCAGGTCGGCGCGAAAGCCGCCAACAGCAAGGGTTCATCCCCGACCTGCGCGGCGGTGTGTCGCTGCGGGTCGACCTGAACCGGCCCTTCCAGCGCCCCGCCATAGCCGCGCGACACCACATGCGCCCCCGAAACACGCCCAAGCAGCGCTATTGTCGCCGGGGTCTTGCCGGTGCCACCCACGTTCAGATTGCCGATGCAGATCACCGGAACAGCGGCACGATACCCCACCCCGGCAACACGGCGCGCGGTTGCGGCCCCGTAAACCAACCCCAAAGGCTGCAGCAGCCGTGCCATCGGTCCCGGCGCAGAAGGGGGGGAATACCAGAACGCGGGCGCGCGCATTATCGGTCCACCTTCATGATTTTGCGGACCAAAGCGACAACATGCTCTGTCACCTCCGCCCCGTCCGACGCGACCATCCAGGCGGATTGAGCAAGGCGTGCCGCGCGGTCCGGTGACAGGAGGTCCGACAGGGCTTCGCCCAGATCTGTCGCGCTCCCCACGGCGCGGGCCGCGCGGGCTGCGCCCAACCGTCCGAACGTGCCGCCAAACACGCCCGGACGCGGGCCATAAAGGATTGCCGAGCCAAGCGCCGCAGGCTCCATCGGATTTCGCACACAGCCCTGCCCGGCCAGACTGCCGCCCATGAAGGTGATCGGGGCCAGCCGATACCACAGCCCCAGTTCCGCCATCCCGTCGGCCACGAAAACCTCGACCTCGGGATCGGGTTCCTGATCTTCGGCGCGTTCGGCGACCACCCAGCCTTCGTCATCCGCCAGACGCCGCGCAAGCGCACCAGCCCGCAGCGGATCTTCGGGGGCGATGATCAACAACAGCCGGTGCGCCAGGCTTTGCGCCGCCCGGTGTGCCGCAATCACCGCTGCCTCTTCGGCCTCGGGCAGCCCTACGGCCAGCCAGACCGGGCGCGTGGCCAACAGTTTTGCAAGCGCTGCACGCTCTGCCTCCAGACAGGGCAAAGCGGCGGTGTTTTCTTCCATCCGCCCGGTTGCGCCTACAGCAGACAGGGCCGCGCCCCCCTTGCGAAACGACCGGGCCGAGGCCTCGTCTATCGTCAGAACATGGGTAAAGGCCTGCAACGTCGAGCGCATGAGGCCGGGATACCAGCCATTCCGGTCCTTATGAACATAGGGCGCACGGCCGTTGACCATCATCAGGGGTACTCCGCGCTCTGCTGCCTCATGCAACACAGCGGGCCGCAATTCGCCATCAGTGAAAACTGCGGCCTCGGGATGCCAATGGTCGAGAAAGGCGCGGGCCTCGGCTGGCCTGTCATCCGGCGGCGGCAGTCTGATCAATCCCTGTCTTTGCGGCGGCAAAGCGTCAGCGCAGGTGAACACGACCGAGAGTCCGTCTTCGTCGATCAGACGGGCCGCCAGCTCCAGCAAACCGCCCGCCGCTTCGGCTGATGGAGCATGCATCCAGATCAGCCGTCCGGCCGGACGTTCAGGCCGGACGGCCCCGGAGGATGGGTCGCGCCGGGGCCGCAGGTTGTAAAGTGTGAGGCCGAGCGAATGAACCATATGGCTGGCCGGATTACCGCCCCAGTTCTTCCGTCGGAGACCCCGCCTGTTCTTCATCGCGCAGGCGGTGGATATGGGCAATAAAGTAACGCATATGCGCATTGTCGACCGTGCGCTGTGCCTCGGCCTTCCATGCTTTGTGCGCCGAGGCATAATCGGGGAACATTCCCACGATATGGATGTCATTCACATCCACAAAAGCTGACTTGGTCGGGTCAACCAGTTCACCCCCAAACACAAGGTGTAGCCGCTGAGTCATTCATCTGCTCCGTCATCTATGGGTTGTCTCCACCCCTGGGCACAAGGGTAGCGAGGCCATGGGTGGGGTCAAGCCCGCCTGCTGCAGGCGCATCCTATGGCAAGGTGTTTCCGATTTCGAAAGATTCGCTTCGTAAGGTTCAATGCAGCAACAGAATGATGCGCACAATCCGGGCCGGTGAAACCAATGCGACAGAATACAAATATGTTGGTTCTCCGCATGCTTGCAATTTTCGGCATCCTCGCGATCCTGGGGCCAGCAACGGTCCAGGCCCGCACACCGCATGGCAGCCAGAACCCATGTGACTTGGCCGCGGCGACTGCCGCCAGATCCAGCGGCGTTCCGGTTCAAGTGTTGATGGCCATTTCGCGTGTTGAAACAGGGCGAAGCGTGGGCGGGGTTCTTTCGCCCTGGCCCTGGGCGGTCAACCAGGCCGGGGCGGGGTCGTTTTTTGACACCAAGGCTGACGCGATGAACCATGTCGCGCGCGCTATGGCCGATGGCAAAAGCAACATCGACGTGGGGTGCTTCCAGATCAATATCCGCTGGCATGGCGCCGAATTCGCTTCATTAAGCGCGATGTTTGATCCGACGGAAAACGCCATCTACGCCGCGCGCTTCCTGCTTGGGCTCTACGATGAATTCGGGTCATGGGAGGGGGCCATAGGGGCCTATCATTCAAGAAATTCGGGGGCTGCCACCGCCTATCTGAGCAAGGTTTCCGCTGTGATGACCGCGCCTAGCGGGGCACCAACCCCTCGGGCCAGCCAGCAGGCTGCCGCGCGCGACAACCGCTATCCGCTTCTGCGGCCCGGCAAGGCGGGCGCCCATGGGTCGCTGGTGGCGGCAGCGTCTGATCGCGCTGCCATTCCCTTGTTCCGGTAAATTCATGATGACCCCCCAGGCACGCCTTGCCCTGTTGTTCCGCCCGACCATCCTGCTGGCCCTGGCCCTGATGGCGATCATCGTGATGATGGTCCTGCCCGTTCCGGCCTGGATGCTCGACATCGGGCTTGCGCTGTCCTTTGCGCTTGCCATCCTGATGCTGACCGTCACCCTGTTTATCGAACGTCCGCTGGATTTCTCGGCGTTCCCGACGATCCTGCTCTCCTCGCTGATGCTGCGCCTGTCGCTCAACGTTTCCTCCACCAAGCTGATCATCGGTGAGGGGCATACCGGAACCGGCGCCGCCGGTGCGGTGATCGAGGGGTTTGCGAATTTCATCATGGGTGGCAATGTCTTGCTGGGTCTGGTCATCTTTTGCGTCTTGCTGATCGTGAACTTCATGGTCATCACCAAGGGCGCAGGCCGGATGGCCGAGGTCGGCGCGCGCTTCGCGCTGGACGGGATGCCGGGCCGTCAGCTGGCGATTGATGCCGATATGGCTGCGGGGGCGATCGACCACACCGAAGCCAAGGAACGGCGTGAGCGCGAGCTGGCAGAGACGAACTTTTTCGGCTCGCTCGACGGGGCGTCCAAATTCGTGAAAGGCGATGCCGTAGCCGGTCTGCTGATCACCCTGCTCAACATCATCATGGGGCTGGTGATGGGTGTATTCCTGCATGACATGCCTGTCGGACAAGCTTTCAAAACCTATGCGATCCTGACGGTCGGTGATGGTCTGGTCAGCCAGATCCCAGCGGTCATCATCTCGGTGGCGGCGGCGCTTTTGCTGGCCCGTGGTGGCGCCAAGGGGGCGGCGGATGTTTCCTTCTTTGCCCAGCTGGGCCGCTATCCCGGCGCGTTAGGCACCGTCGCCGTTCTGATGGCGCTTTTCGCGCTGGTGCCGGGGATGCCATTCCTTCCGTTCATCCTTGGCGCGGGCGGGCTGGCCGGGGCGGCGCTGTGGGTTCACCGGCGGGCCACTCACCCGGCACCCGAACCTGCTGCCGTTGATCTGCCCCAACGGAAACAGGCTCTGGGCGATGTCCTGGACTTTGACGAGCTGCATCTGGAATTCGCTCCCGACCTTGTGGCCATGGTACTGGACCCGGCAACCGGACTTGATGGCCGCATCGGCAACATGCGAAATCACATCGCAGCAAGCTATGGTCTCATCCTGCCGGAAATCCGGCTTACCGATGAGCCCGCCTTGCCACCGGGCACCTATCGCATCCGGATTCAGGGGGTGGAGCGCGTCACCAACCGGCTGATGCCCGACAGGTCGCTGGTTCTGCTGAACGAGGGGGTTCCCGCCCCCGATGGCATTGACGTGAGCGAGCCTGTCTATGGCACCGCTGCGCGCTGGATCCTGCCGGAAGAACAGGAAGACGCCGTGATTGCGGGCATGACCGTGGTGTCGCCACCCGAGGTTCTGGCCACCCATCTGTTGGAGGTGATCCGGGCCAATCTTGCCCGTTTGCTGTCGCTGCGCGGGTTGCGGCGGTTGCTGGATGAATTCATCAACGTGTCAGAGCCCAGCCGCGCCGAATCCAACCGCAAGCTGCTGGATGACATGATCCCGGAAAAGGTGCCGGTCGATCTGCTTTTGTCGGTTCTGCGCCTGCTCCTGGACGAACGGGTGTCGATCCGCAATCTTCCCCTGATCCTCGAAGCCATCGCCGAGGCGCGCGGCCTGCCCTCGCCCGAAGCAATCTGCGAACATGTCCGCCAGAAGATCGGCTTCCAGCTTGTGTCTGACCTGAAGCGACACGATGGCACGATCCCCCTGATCCAGATCGCGCCGGAGTGGGAAAAGACTTTCGAGTCCTATCAGGTCGATGGTGAGCGCGGGCTGAGGGATATCGCCCTGCCACCCGACCAGTTCGCGCGGCTCTCCGGTCTGCTGGCCGAAAAGCTGAACCGGGCGGCCGAGAGCGGAATTACCGCCGCCGTGGTGACAACAACGCTGCGGCGGCGCTTTGTGCGCACCGTCCTTGCCGCCAAAGGGCTGAGCGCGCCAGTGCTGTCCTATGAGGAAATCGGCCTCGAAGCCCGGCCCGCCATTGTTGGTCTGGTGCCGCATTGAACGACATTCTCTCGCTGCTCATGACCTATCATTCCAGTCTCGCCGATCAGGCAGAGGCGGCGGCACTGGTTTTTCTGCGGGTCGGGGCGGTCATGGCCACACTTCCGGCCTTTGGTGAAACCTCCATCCCGGCGCGGATCAGGCTGGTTCTGGCGGTGATGTTCTCTGCTGCGGTTTTTCCGGGCGCGCAGCCTCTGCTGGCCGATGTTCCGCTCCACATCGGTTTTGCGCCCGAGGTGGCCATCGGACTGGCCCTTGGCCTCATGGTGCGCCTGTTCATCCTGTCCCTGATGACAGCCGGCTCCATTGCGGCCAACGCAACCTCGCTGTCGCAGCTTTTCCCCGCCGGGGCAGAGGCGCAACCGGCGATTTCCAAACTGCTGGTGATGACGGGGCTGGCGCTTGCCGTCACCACAGGGTTTCACCTGCGTGTGCTCGACTATGTGATCCTTGGCTACGAGCTGCTTCCCCCCGGTCAATGGCCCTCAGCGGATCTGATGGCGGAATGGGGCGTCGCCCAGACCGGGCGCGCCTTTGTGATGGCATTCATGATCGCGATGCCCTTTGTCATCGCGTCCCTGATCTACAACGTGGCGCTCGGGATCATCAACCGCGCCATGCCACAGCTGATGGTGATGTTCGTCGGCGCCCCTGCGCTCAGCTTCGGGGGGCTGATGCTGATTACCCTGGTCGCGCCGCTGGCGCTGACTGTCTGGCTTCGGTCTTTGAACAGCTTTCTTGCTGCCCCTGCCGGCCCGATACCGTAACCCCGCATGTCAAAGTCCGACGATCAGAGCGCTGGTGAAAAGGAACACGCCCCAAGCGAGAAAAAACTGGCAGACGCGCGCCGGAAGGGCGACGTCCCCAAGTCGGTGGAACTGACGGCGGCGGCATCCTACTCCGGGCTGTTGCTGGCCGGGCTGGCGGGGGGGCAGATCGTCGACCATGCCGCCGTTGCGGGAAAGGTCCTGATAGCGCAGGCACCCGACATTGCGCGGTTGGCGGCCGACTCTGTTCGCTCGTTCGTCGGCGGGATACTGCAAGCTGCGATCCTGCCGCTGATGCTGCTGCTGACCATGCCAGCCGTTGCGGTCTTGCTGACCCTGTTTGCGCAGCGCGCGATCGTGTTTGCACCGGACAAGCTGGCCCCGAAACTGTCGCGCATCTCTCCTTGGGCAACCGCAAAAAAGAAGTTCGGCCCTGAAGGACTGTTCGAGTTTGCTAAGAACTTTCCCAAGCTTGTGATTGTGTCGGTTGCCCTTGGACTGTTCCTTGTCGGCCATGCCAACAGCATCCTTGCCACCGCCGCCCTTGATCCGCGCCAAGGACTTGTTCACCTGGTGAGCCTTCTTGGCCAGTTTTTGCTGATCGTCATCCTGGTCACCGCCACGATCGGCGGCCTGGACCTGCTTTGGCAGCACCATGCGCATGCGCAACGCAACCGTATGTCCAGAAAGGAAATGCTGGACGAGATGAAGGAAAGTGAGGGCGATCCGCATACAAAATTGCAAAGACGCCAGCGCGGTCAGGACCTTGCGATGAATCAGATGCTGACCGAGGTGGCCACCGCCAATGTCGTGATCGTCAACCCGACCCATTATGCTGTCGCCCTGCGCTGGACGAGGGGGGCGCGGACTGCCCCGGTGGTCGTGGCCAAGGGAGTGGATGAAATTGCGCGCCGCATCCGGGAAGCCGCGGCGGAGCACGCGGTCCCGATACACTCCGACCCTTCGA
This sequence comes from Paracoccaceae bacterium, assembly GCA_046296515.1. GTDB lineage: Bacteria > Pseudomonadota > Alphaproteobacteria > Rhodobacterales > Rhodobacteraceae > Pseudotabrizicola. The sequence goes on from JBKBKR010000002.1 coordinate 385,695, forward strand.
CCGCGCGGTCGCTGTTTGCTACCGTCGAGATCGGGAAGCCGATTGCGCGGGATCACTACCGCGCCGTCGCCGCAGCGATCCGGTTTGCCGATGCGATGCGCAAGCGGGCAAGGGAGCGGACCAGATGACAGATGCCAACAAGCTGCAGCAATTGCAGGCACTCGCGCAACTCATCAAGGACCGGGATCTGTCCCGCCTCAGTCTGGCATCAGCGCAAAAAGCCCGGACCGAAACGCTTCTTGCCGCACTCGACAAAACCCAGCCGACCACTGAACTGGACCTGGTTATCGCCGCAAAGGTCGTCGACCGCTTCGGGCTTTGGACTACAAACCGCCGCATCCTGCTTAATCAGCAACTGGCCCGTGATACCGTCAGCTGGATGGCGGCAAAGGCGGATGCACAAAAATCCTTCGGGCGGGCCGATGTTCTGGATAAGCTGACAAAGCGTTGACACATGCGCGTCGACTGCACCCGGATGGCGGAGTTCAGAATTGCCGCGCGACATCCGACGTTTTCAGCCCCGGAGCGCCTGGCCGGTTTCCGGCGAGAACAGATGGATAGCGTCAGGCAAGATCGAGAGCGGCAGCAGGCCGGACCCGAGGCTTTCAAGCCGGTCGCCCGTCATGACAATGATCTGCGGCTCGGTCGCCGTGACGACGTAAGAGGCAGAGCCGGTGCGCTCGATCAGCCCGATCGGCAAATCCAGCCGGTTTTCGGTTGCGTCGGGAGTCACCAAAAGATGCTCGGGGCGCAGGCCAACGGTCGCGGCCTCATTCGGCCGCCTGCGACCCGCGAAACGCAGAACCGGATCACCCGGCAGGGCGAGGCGAACCCTGTCGCCCGTTTCGGTCACCACACCACTCACGAAGTTCATCGCAGGCGAACCGATGAACCCGGCAACAAACCGGTTCACCGGTCGGTCATAAAGCGCCAGTGGCGGGCCTTGTTGTTCCACCACACCGGCGCGCATAACGACGACATGATCGGCCATTGTCATCGCCTCGACCTGATCATGGGTGACATAGACCGAAGTGGCACCCAGCCGGTTGTGCAGACGCCGGATCTCGCCGCGCATATGGACGCGCAGCGCGGCATCCAGGTTGGACAACGGCTCGTCGAACAGGAACGCGCTGGGTTCGCGCACGATCGCGCGGCCCATGGCCACCCTTTGCCGCTGGCCGCCTGACAGCTCGCGCGGGTAGCGGTGCAACAGTTGGGTCAAGCCGGTGATTTCGGCGATCTCGGCGGCGCGGGCCTTGATCTCGGCCTGCCGCTTGCCCTTGAGCTTCAGCGAATAGGTCAGGTTCTGCTCCACTGTCATATGCGGGTACAGCGCGTAGGACTGGAACACCATCGCGATGTCACGCAGGCGCGGCGGCAGACTGGTCACATCCTGACCCGCAATGCTCACCGCGCCCGATGTGATCTTCTCCAGCCCGGCGATGGTGCGCAAAAGCGTGGATTTGCCACAGCCCGAAGGGCCGACCAGCGCCACGAACTGTCCCTCCGGGATCGTGAGGTCGATCCCTTTCAGCGCGTGATAGGCACCATAGAACTTCTCGATGGCCGAGAGGGAGATCTGCGATGATTGATCAGTCATTTCAAGGCTCCGGAAGTGAGGCCGGCAACGATCTTGCGCTGCAGGATGACGAAAAGTGCCAGGATCGGCGTCACGTAAATGGCGGCAAAGGTCATGATCCGTGACCAGTCGGTGGCATTGGGACCAGTCAGGAATTGCAGGCCGACAGTGGCGGGCTGGTAGGCGCGGTCGGTGATCAGCGAGCGGGAATAGACATATTCCCCCATGCTCTGCAGGAAAATCAGGATCGCGGTTACCAGAATGCCATTGCGTGCCAGCGGCACGGCGATGAACAGGAACGCCCCCACCCGCGAATTGCCATCCACCAGTGCCGCCTCTTCCAGCTCACGCGGGACCTGGGTAAAGGCGGCGCGCACCAGCACGATATAAAGCGGCAAGACCTTGGCGGCGGTGGCCAGGATCACGCCGGTGCGCGGCCAGGCGATCAACCCGATCTGGCTGTAGGCCACAAAGATCGGCGTGATCATCAGCGACGACGGCAGCACCTGCATCATCAGCACCGCAAACAACGCCGCGTCCATCCATACCGTGCGCACGCGTGCCAGCGCATAGGCGCAGCCGGTGCCGATCAGCACGGTCAGAGCGACGGTGCCAGAGGCGATGATCGCCGAGTTGCGCATATAGGTCGCCATGCCAACCTCTTGCCAGACCCGCAGAAATTGCGGTTTCGGCTCCTGGGGCCAGAATGTCGGCGGGTTCGCGAAAGCTTCGGTATTGGATTTGAAGGCCGTGATATACATCCAGTAGACCGGGAACAGATAGACCGCGACGAGCCCGACCGCGATGGCCAGAACCACCCAACGCATCCAGAGACGATCAGCCAGCATGTTCGCTCCTTGTGGATCTGACATAGATCGCGGCAACGAAGACCACGAACAGGATCATCAGCACCGATACGACCGACCCGGGACCGATCCGGTATTCCTGAAAGCTCAGCTCCCAAGCCCAGTATTGCAGCACGTTCGAAGCATTGGACGGCCCGCCCCGCGTCAGCGCTGCAAAAAGATCGAACTGCTGAAGCGTAAAGATTGTGCCCAAGGATATCACCGCCCCGAGCTGGGCGCGCATCAGCGGCAGTGTGATGGTCAGAAACCGCTTGGCGCGGGTCGCGCCGTCCAGTTCCGCAGCTTCGTACAGGTCTTGCGGAATGGCCGACAGGCCGACCGACAGCAGGATCATGTTGAACGGGATGCCCAGCCAGATATTGGCGATCACCACCGCGTAAAGCGAAACCGAAGGATCGGAGAGCCAGAAGGTCTTGCCCGAGGTCAGACCCGTGCTTTGCAGCAGATAGTTGAGCACGCCGAAATCACCCGCCAGAATCCAGCCCCAGACCGCCCCGACCACCAGCCCCGGCAGCACCCAGCCTGCCAGAAACAGGCCCCGCAACCAGGACGCGCCGGGAAAATCCTGCTGAAAGAACAGCGCCAGCGCAAAGCCGATTGTCAGCTGTGCCGCCACCGAGACCGCAACAAAGATAGCGGTGTTCCGGAAGATCGGCCAGAACGATGGGTCCTGCGTCACCTCATGGTAATTGGCGAAGCCGACGAAGGGCCGGTCGAAGGAGGCGAGGGTAAAGAGATCGACCTCCTGAAACGACATGATCAGGTTGTAGATCAGCGGAAAGGCCGAAAAGACGGTCAGATAGCCAAGCGCAAGCAGAACCAGCGCGGTATCGAACCCACCCCCGTCCTTGAAGACGCGGTTGAAGCGCAACATGGTGACCTCCGGGCCAAAAAGGGCGTTGCGGGCGCGAGGGAGGGGCGCGCCCGCAACACGACGTGTGCTGGCGTTACTTGCCCAACACCTTTTCGATCTGGGCTTGCGCCGTCGCCAGTGCCGCCTCGGGCGTGGCCTGTCCGGTCAGGGTGGACTGGAACGCGCCTTGCATGGCTTTCGACAGTTTCTGCCATTCCGGATGCGGGCCACGGTTGCGCGCATATTTCATCGACTCGACAAAGACCTCATAGGCCTCGGGGTATTTCGGGCTGTCGACCGTGACCGGATAGGCCGGCATATAGCCGAATTCGTTCCAGACCCGTGGCATCTGCGCATACATATACTCAACAAAGCGGAAGGCCGCTTCGGGCTGATCGGTATTGGCCAGAATGACGTTGTCGCCCTCACCCAGCGCCGAGGCCCGCTGTGCACCCTCGGCCGGGACCGGCAGCAGCGCCACGCGGAAATCGAACTTGGCCTCTTCGCTCATCCGCGGCAATTCCCACGGACCAGAAATCGACATCGCCGCAGAACCGGCGTTGAAGGTGCCGGTCGAATCCCACTGGCCCCGGATCAGCGTATCTGGCGAGGCGAGACCTTCGTCGATGAACTTTTTCCACAGCGTCAGGGTCTCAATGCCACCGGGCGTGTTGACATTGTCATAGTCGCCGCCCGTCATCTGCAGCCATGGCAGGAACTGGAAGGTGCCCTCTTCGGTGCCCACAGCCGAAAATGCCAGCCCATAGATACCTTTGTCCGGCTGGGTCAGCGCCTTGGCGGCGTCGTAAAGCTCCGCCCAGGTTGTTGGCGGGGAGTCGGGGTCGAGCCCCGCAGCCTTGTACATATCGGCATTGTAATACAGCGCGATGGTGTTGGCGCCGCGCGGAATACCATAAATGCCGCCGTCCCATGTCACCGAAGCCAGCGGGCCGGGGAAAATCTCGGCCGGTTTGATGATGGTCGAGGCATCAATCATCGGCTTCATGTCCAGCAGCAGCCCGCGCGAGGCGAAGAGCGCCACATCCGGGTTGTCGACATAGGTCACATCGGGCGCACCGCCGGTTGCAACGGCGCGGGCAAGATCGTTGACCATGTCGTTGAATTGAACCGAACGGACGTTCACTTTGACGTCCGGGTTCGCGGCCATGAACTCCTCGGCCATGACATAATGGTACTGTCCGGGCCGGTCGATGGTCCACAGGTCAATCTCGACCTGGGTTTGTGCACCCGCCGCACTGGCGGCAATGATCGCTGTGGTGGCAAGCAAAGCTCTGATCTTCATGGTCCGGTCTCCTCTCCTGGGGTGAAATTGCGCCGGTTTTCCGGTTCTGGCTTGCCGCGACCCCTCCTCCGGGCCGCAGGGGTGTTCAGATAAGCGAGGGGTCGCCACCCTCATAGGCACCGCTCTCGTCAACGAAATCGCCGCCACGCGCGCGTTTCAGATAGCGCAGAGCATGGACCTGCCCGGTCATCTCCAGCGCGTCGCGATAAACCGGGTCGTGCCAGCCCTCAATGTCGATGGAGCCAGCATAGCCCGCCAGACGCAGCTCACTGATGATGTCGGTCCAGTTGCTATCGCCGAAACCGGGGGTGCGCATGAAGACAAAGGGGTGTTTGCCAAAAATGCCGTGCTCGCGGATCACGTCCCAGCGGATCGTCGCATCCTTTCCATGCACGTGGAAAATCCGGGCGGCCCATTTGCGGATCTGCGGGCGCGGGTCGATCAGATAGACCATCTGATGGCAGGGCTCCCATTCCAGCCCCAGATTGTCATCCGGCGTCTCGTTGAACATCAGCTCCCAAGCGTCCGGATTATGCGCGATATTCCAGTCGCCGGACCGCCAGTCGCCATCCATCGCACAGTTTTCAAAGGCAATCTTCACGCCCTTGTCCGCCGCGCGCTTTGCCAGCTCTGACCACACCTCGCGATATTTCGGCAGACTTTCGGTCAGCGGCTTGCCCCGGATACGCCCCGTGAAGCCGGCAACACAGGTCGCGCCGAAGTGATGCGCGTTGTCGATACAGTCTTTCCAGCCCTGCAACGTGTCGCGGTCCAGCGGATCATCCTCCAGCGGGTTACCGAACATGCCAAGCGTGGAAATCGTGATATCGCGGTCGCCGATCGCCTCAAGGCAGTGTTTGCCCAGCTCTGCCAGATCCTGCCCATTGGTGGTCTGCCAGAAAAACGGCTCGAAGCTCTCGAAGCCCAGACCGGCGATCTGGCCGATCCTCTCTGCCGCCTGCCCGCCCGAGGCCGCTATCATGGTGCCGATGCGGATGGATTTTGCGGGATCGGTCATGCGTTTTCCTTTTCCGTTCCGATGGGGGCCCAGGCCCGCGTTTCGGCGCTTTCGATGGCAGCCAGCACCATGGCCAAGCTATTGATGTTGTCTTCGGCAGAGGTCAGCGGCGGGCGATCATTCTGGACTGCATGAACGAAATCGAGCAGCACACCCGCATGCCCCTCGACCAGAGGGGCATCAAGCAGCGGCACCTCGACCGGCGCCACCGCACGCAGGAACCCGTCATCGCTGGCGACCCGATGGGCGACAAACCCGTCATTTCCATCCCAGAGCAGCGTGCCCTTGGTGCCAATGATCCGCCAGTTCGACTCCCAGGCGGTGTTGCCACCTTCCGCCACCCAGGACCCGCGATAGGTCAGGCTGACGCCATCCTGCATGTCGAACAGCGCGTCTGCGCTGGGGCCATGGGCATACCAGGAGCCTTTCGGATTGGTTTCCCGGCAATAGACGCCGGTGGCATCCAACCCGGTCAGGAAGCGCGCCGCATCGAAACTGTGAATCGCCATATCAAGAAGCAGCACGTGCTCCATCTGGTCACGGAACCCGCCGAAATGCGCGCCGATAAAAAAATCGCAGTGAACCGCCGTGAGATCGCCCAGCGCGCCGCTTTCGATGAACCGACGGGCCCGGCGGATTCCTGACAGCCACCGGCGGTTCTGCACCACGCCGTGCAGTCGCCCCGCGGCCCTGGCTTTTCCGATCAAGGCATGTGCCTCGGCGAGAGAGGTCGCGAGGGGTTTTTCCGACAGCACATGGCAGCCATTGGCAAGGGCAGCCGTCACCACATCATGCCGGGCTGGCGGGACCACTACATCGAAAACAAGGTCAGGCCTGGTTTGCGCCAGCATCGCGCCCAGATCGCTGCCGGATGTCGCAGACCCGTCACCGGTCAGCGCCGCCCGCTCTGCCGCAAGTTCTGCGTCAAGATCCACAAAACCCACGATCTTGATCGTCTGGCGCAATTCCGGGGTATCTTCGATGGCCCGGAGCCAGCCTTTCGACATGCCTCCGCAGCCCACCATCACGGCAGTCAGCATCTTTTCTCCTCCCCGATCCACTGCACCTCCTCCGTGCCGCTGGATCGTAAACGTTTACGACGCTAGATTCCTCCGACTGAGTCTGTCAATAACAAATCCGGAAACGTTTACGAAATGTGTGGAGCCAGCAGCGCATGTCAGGGATCAAACGCCTCGCCGATCAACTGGATATCTCTATCGGCACGGTTTCACGCGCGCTGAACAACCGCCCAGGTGTAAATGCGGAAACGCGTGACAAGGTGCTGCGGCTTGCACAGGAAATCGGCTATGTCGCCAATGCCTCGGGGCGCAATCTGCGCAGCGGCTCGACCAATACGGTTGGCGTTGTGCTTGAAACCGGCCAGCAGGCCACGGCGGGTGGCGACAACTTTTTTCTGGCGCTGGTTGACGGGATGCAGGAAGTGCTCAGCGGCGATGGCATTGACCTTGTGCTCTTGCCCTGCCGCCGTGCCGCCGATCCGGTCGATTTTCTGCAACGCATCGTCCGCCGCGGCATTGTCGACTCGATCCTGATCACGGCGACCCGGCAGCAAGATCCCCGGATCGAGCTGTTGCTGCAAAACAGGGTTCCCTTCCTGACGCTGGGCCGTTCCGGTACGCCCGGTGACTACCCTTGGGTCGATCTGGATTTCGAAGGGGCCGCGCGTACCTCGATCCGCCACCTTGCCCAGACCGGTCACCGCCGGATCGCCACCGTCATACCGGAAAGCGACGTCAATCTTGCAAAGGTCTACAAGGAAACCTGGATTGCTACCCTGGCAGAAACGGGCCTCGAATACCGACCGGACCATGTCATCCCCACCGAGGTCAGCGAGAATGGCGGAATGGCCGCCGCCCAGAAGATCCTGCGACTCTCACCGCGCCCGGATGCGATTACACTCTGTTCCGAGCAACTGTCGATCGGGCTTTACAACGGTCTGGCGGCAGGTGGGCTCAGGCCCGGAAGGGACATCTCTGTGATCGGCTTTCGGGACAACCCACAGTTGCGGTTCCTCGACCCGGCCCTCACCAGCTTCAACCTTGATGTCACCGAACTTGGGCGATTCGTGGGTGCCGAGCTTCGTTCGATCAGTCAGGGACCCCTTGGCCGCCAGACCACACGAAAGATCTGGCCCCTTGCCTTTGTCTCGAAACAATCGGTCACGGTGCGGAACCAGCAGTGACGGCCTAGCTGTCCTGACGGATCATATCCGTGATCAACACATCCTTCACTGTATCGCCCAGCAGGTGCTGTGCCACCTCCTTCAGCCCCCTGCGCAGGATCATCAGATTGTCAGCATCCGTGAACGAGCCCCGGAAGCCACCGGTATTTGCATGGTCGAACAGGAGTTGAAGGAGGCCATCGCGCAGCTTTGGCTCTTGCGCATAAACCCCGTCCGTTCCCCCGGGCTTGACCTCCAGGCTCAGGGAAAGAATGACCACTGACACGATACGATTCTTCTCAACGACCGGCACGATGAACTGATTGGTCAGTTTCACGAACTCTGTCAGTTCGCCGGTGGACTTTTGGTTCTGTCCCGGGCGTGTTTCACTCTCTGGACCAGGTTCAGTCTCGACTGCGGCGATGGGAGGGCGCAAGAAAAGGCCCGCCCCCAACCCGGCGGCAACACCAAACAAGACGAGAAGAACGGGGAGGAGTTTGCGCATCATGCCCTCAGAACGGCAAAAGGATGTCAGTGATCTGCTGACCATAGCGGGGCTGCTGGACATCTGTGATCTGCCCCCGGCCACCATAGGAAATGCGGGCACCGGCGATCTTGTCATACGTCACTTCGTTCGCTCTGGAGATATCCGCTGGGCGCACATAGCCGGTCACGACAAGTTCTCGAAGCTCGAAGTTGACCCGGACCTCCTGCTGGCCCTCGATCCGCAAGACCCCATTGGGCAATTCCTCCACCACCGTTGCCGCAACCCGCAGGGTCAGCTTTTCCTTGCGTGAAACCGACCCATCCCCCGAGAATGTGGAAGCAGAGTTTGTCTTCACCGCCTCTGCCATCGTGGAACCCTGTGGCAGGGTTCTGTTGATGCGCTGTGGCAGGCCGATCAGCTGGGGTACGCCCATGGTCTGATTGCCGGTTCGGGAGCGGTCGGATGAGTTCGAAATCTCGGCCTTGTCGTCAATCTCGATGACCACCGTCATGATATCGCCGCGTTTTCCGGCACGCCTGTCCCCGAGCAGCGAAGCCCGGCTCGCAGTCCAGAGCGAGGAGGCATCCATCGGGCCATCAGGGTCTGCCTGGTTCGGCAGAGCGTTGGAATACATCGCATGATGCTGATAGCTGCCTTCCAGAGCAGAAAAATCCGGCGCCTTCCCCACCTGGTCGAGTGGGGCGCAGCCAGCAAGAACTGCCAGAAGAAACAAAACAATACGCATGGGGCTATCCTTCGGACCGGCTGACGCTCACTGTGCCGTCGGGCATGACCCGGCCTTGCACGGTGTTGCGGGAAGAGAGGTTCACAACGGGGACCACATCGCCGACGCCCCCACGATCCAGTGCGCGCCCTTCGGTGAAAATGGAAAGCGTTCCAGTGACATAGGACAGCGCGACAACCTGATTCCTGAGAACAATCGCGGGTGGCCCGAACTGCCCGTCGCGAATGGGCCGCCCCGGATAGAGCGCGACGCGCGCCTCCTGCCCGGCCACAAGCGCGGGATCAGTCGCCGTTCCCGGAATATCCGCAGCCACGACCGAAAGATCGGCAGCCTCGATCACCTGACCGGCCTTTATGATGCGGTTGGTGACCACGGCCTCCGCGAGGACGGGACAGGGAATGAGGCACAGGACCAGCCATCGCATCAGCGCACCTGTGTCGTGGCTGCAAGCATCTGGTCGGCCGCAGAGATCACCTTGGCATTCAACTCGTAGCCGCGTTGCGCCTTGATCAGCTCGGTTACTTCGCGCACGGCGTCGACGGAGCTTTCCTCAAGGTAGCCTTGGCGCAAGGTGCCCAGACCATTCTGACCCGGGGTTGCCTGAAGCGGGGGGCCAGAGGCCTCGGTCTCCAGGAAAAGGTTTGACCCCATCGCCTCCAGCCCCTTTTCATTGGTGAAGCCCACCAGCGACAGCTCGCCCAGCAGCTCCGGCTCCGTCCGGTTCGCGAAATAGGCATAGACTTCTCCGCCCGCGTTGATGGCAAGCGACCTGGCGTCAGCGGGGATTGTGATCCCGGGTGCAATCTGATTCCCTTGGGAGTCCACGATCAGGCCGTCGCCGGTGCGCTTGAGCGCCCCATCGCGGGTAAAGCCGGCTCCACCGCCCGGCAAAACGACCTCCAGATATCCCTGCCCCTCGATCGCCAGATCCAGATCGCCGCCGGTTTGCACGAGAGGCCCCTGTGACAGGAGCACCGAAACAGCAGCAGGCCGTACGCCGAGGCCCAGCTGCACCCCGGTCGGCAACATGGTGCCATCACTGGCGGAAACGGAGCCGGGGCGCGCCAGTTGCTGATAGTGAAGATCTGCAAAATCGGGGCGCCGGGCGTTGTAGCCCGTCGTCGACATGTTCGCGAGGTTGTTGGCAACGACATCAACACGCATCTGTTGTGCGGCCATGCCGGTGGCGGCGATCTGCAGGGATTTCATGGGCTTCTCCTATCGGCCAAGTGCCTGGATGACGGTACGCTGCCGCTGATCCTCGGCATCGAGAAATTTCTGGCCCAGCTCATAGGCGCGCTGAACGGTGATCATCCGGGCGATCTCCGACACGGGTTGCACGTTGCTGTCCTCAAGGAACCCTTGGCGGATGATGGCATCCTCCGTCAGCTCGATATCGTCTGACGAGAACAGCGTCCCCGCCCCATGGCGTAAGGACAGCGGATCGGTGGGGCGCCAGACGCCGATCTGGGCGACGGGCTGACCATCGGCGGACATCGTGCCATCCGACGCGATCGAGACCGCGCGCGCGCCGACAGGTGCGGGCACCGGAGCCCCGCCGGCATCGAGCAGCGGATACCCGTCCGGCGTCACCAGAACCCCTTCGCCAGAAGGCGAAAAGGCACCGGCGCGGGTCAGTTGCTCACCATCCGGGGTGGCGATCAGAAAAAAACCCTCCCCCTGCAACCCCAGATCGAAGGTGCCTCCGGTCTGGGACAACCCCGCCTGACCCAGATCGACATGTCTGGCGTTGCCATAGGCCATGGACAAGGATGGCTCCCCCTCCAGCCGGGCGATGTACTCAGAAAACACCACGCCCTCACGCCGGAAACCGTTGGTGGAGGCGTTGGCAATGTTGTTGGCGATCACCTGCATCTCGCGCATCAGACCGGACTGGCGGGTCAATGTGGTATAGCCGGGCGTTTCCATGTCAGCTTCCCTCGATCAAAGGAATGATTGCATCGGTAAAAAATGTAACGAGTGTCGATGTCATGAAGCTCATCGAGACCCAGAAAATGATCAGCATAGCCCCCACTTTGGGAACAAAGGTCAGTGTCATTTCCTGGATCGAGGTAAGGGCCTGAAACAGGCCGACCAAGACACCCGCGACCAGCGCCACGATCAGAAGCGGCGCAGATATGATCACGGCAATCCAAAGACCCTGACGCAGGATGTCAAAGATGGCACCCTCTGTCAGAGTTCCGGTCATACCGGCATCCTCAGAATCTCCTGATAGGCCTCGACGACACGATCTCGCACGGTGACCACGGTTTCCACCGCGGCCTGAGACGAGGCCAGAGCCTCGACCAAGGCATGGGGATCAGCCCCGCCGGTCATTGCGGCGCGAGCCGTATCTTCGCCGCGAGAGAGCGTTTCGGCAAAGGCGCCGAGAAACCGCGCGGCACCTTCTTCGGCCGAGTTCGGTGGCGGCTCCGTGGCCGCCACCGAACGTGTTTGTGCATAGGCCTGCGCGGCCAGGGACTTCTTGATATCCATTCTGGATCTCCCTATCGACGGATGAGATCGAACAGGCTTTGCGTCATCTGGCGCGCCTGGTCGAAGAGTCTGAGGTTCGCCTCATAGCTGCGCTGCGCTTCGCGCGCGTCAGCGATTTCGATCACCAGATCGACATTCGATCCATCATAGTGACCGCTCGTGTCAGCCAAAGGATGGCTGGGGTCGTACACTTTCGGCAGGGCGCTCTTGTCCAGCCGGACGCGCCCGACGGAAACGGTTCCGCTCTCCATTTCTGCCTGAAAGGAAACCAGTTTTCTGCGATAACCTGGAGTATCCGAGTTCGCGATGTTCTCCGACACATGCCGCAGGCGTTTGGCCTGCGCCTCCATTCCGGAAGCCGAGAGAGATAGGGCTTGCAATAGATCTGTCATTTCATCTGCCTCAATTGTTCCGGCCAAGCGATGTGCGGATGATGGCGGATGTGCTGCGATAGACGGCCAGAGCCATTTCGTGGCTTTGGCGCGCTTCAACCGCCTTCATCATCTGCTGGTCCAGTGAAACATCATTGCCGTTCGGGGCCATTCCGCCGCCGGACATCACGGGTGGCGCCGTATATGAATTTTCATTCATCATATGTCCAGCCCGCGTGCTACGAAGCGCAAAGCCCGCATCGTCATAAATGCCGGCGAACGCCGGCATATCCAACGCCCGGAATCCTGGGGTGTCGGCGTTGGCGATATTGCGAGCCAACACTTCAACACGTGAGCCCGAGTGGGCTGCAAGTGCCTGTGCCATTCTGGTCAGTCCAAGTTTTTCAAACACCGGGGCTTCTCCCTCGATCCGCTTCACCAGTTCTTAGGTGTGATTCCTTTAGAAACGGTAATCAGCGAACAAAGGGAGAATCCCATGACCGATTTTTTCAGCCCCCTGACCCATCGGCTCGCCCGGGTCAGCCTTTCCCATCCGGTCGGGCGGATCTGCACCGCCGGTGGCGGAACGATTTCCGTCCGTGGTCTTCAGCACGCGGCCGCTTTGGGTGACCGAATCGCGATCGGTGCAAATTGCCAAGCCGGGGGGGAGGTTATCAGCATCGGGACAGACTGCCTGACCGTCCTGCCGGATGACGGGATGGATGGTCTTGCTCTTGGCGCAGAAATATTGCTGCGCGGCCCGGCACTGATTGCCCCTGACGACAGCTGGATCGGTCGCGTGATTGATCCGCTTGGTCAACCGCTGGATGGGCGACCCCTGTTCCCGGGAACACAGCTTCGCTGCCTTTCCGCAGCTCCGCCTCCCCCGACGCGACGCCGGCGGCTGGGCGAGCGGCTGAGCACCGGCAAAGCCGCATTCGACACGCTTTTGCCGATTGCGCGCGGGCAGCGAATCGGGCTTTTCGCAGGCTCTGGCGTGGGCAAATCCAGCCTGCTTGGCAGTTTTGCGCGGGCGCTTTCGGCGGATGTTGTGGTGATCGCCCTCGTCGGTGAACGCGGGCGCGAGCTGCGCGAATTCACGGAGAGCGTGCTCGGCCCTGCGGGAATGAAGCGCAGCGTCGTGATCGCCGCCACCTCGGACAGGTCGCCGTTGCTGCGCCGACGTTGCGCCCTGACCGCGATCACCGTGGCCGAGCACTTTCGCGACAAGGGGTTGAACGTGCTGTTCCTTGCGGACAGCATCACGCGCTTTGCCGAGGCGCATCGGGAGATCGCATTGTCGGCGGGCGAGCCGCCAAGTCTGCGGGGATATCCGCCATCGCTCCAGCACGCGATCATGGCACTGGCGGAACGCGCCGGGCCGGGTGCAGAAGGGCAGGGCGATATCACCGCCGTTTTCACCGTTCTTGTCGCTGGATCAGACATGGAAGAACCCGTCGCCGACATTCTCCGCGGTGTCCTAGACGGCCACGTGGTTCTGGATCGTCGGATTGCCGAACGGGGGCGCTTTCCGGCGGTCGATCTTTTGCGCTCGGTCTCGCGCAGCCTTCCTTTTGTGGCGAGTGATGCCGAAAATGCGCTGATCGCGCGCACCAGATGCCTGTTGTCGGCCTGGGACCGGGCAGAGATGATGGTTCAGGCCGGATTGTACCAGAAAGGGAGCGACCCTTTGGTGGATCAGGCGATCCGTCTCTGGCCGGGGCTTGACAGGTTTCTCGCCGAAGACGCACCGGAAGATGGCGTCGACGGCAGCTTTGCACGTCTGACACAGTGCCTGCAGGGGTGATCAGAACCGCCGGAACCGGGGGGGACTTTGTTGCAGAAGGGTCAACGCCAGTTGACCCGAGCTGAGAGTCGCCGCATTGGCGGCGAGTTCTGAGCGCACAAGAAACTGTCTGACAAGCTTATCGGTTTTGTCTGCATCCGCAAACTGGGCCAGATCACCCGATCCGAACATCGCTTTGCTGCGTGCCTGAAGAGTTTCGGCCTGTCTGTCGATATTGATGGCACCAAAGGAAACCGGAAGGCCGAAGGCGCGCTCGAACACCTTGCGCAAAGGAGGATTGCCCAGAACGGTATACCATTTCGCCAGGCTGCCCGCGCTGCTTGCTGCCAGTGCAGGCAGCTCCTTTTCGGCGTTGAGTGCAAGCCGCATATCTTCGTCCTGGGTGCCCACCGCGATTGCAAACTGCTGGGTCTTGTATTCCCCCAGAATCTGATCGGCAAAGCTCGAAAGCTGGGTGCGAGGGGTTGAGTAATTGCCGAAGCCAAAGGCTTTCGAGAACTTTTCATACTGCTTGTTCGACAGCTTGTTGGCGAGCGCTGTTGGCTTCAGCGTGCCGTCCTCAAGGACTTTGCGAATGAAAAACTTGTTGCGAACATCTGCATCAAGGCCAAAAGCACCCAGAGCCACACGCAGCAATCGCGGATCATTCACCAGTTGCTCGGCTGTCTTGATGCCCCTGATCTTTTCCCGGAAGTAGGCTTCATCGCGTTTCACCGCTGGCTGAGCATTGAAGGTTTTGGTCTGCTGCGCCATCGTTCGCTTCAGGAACGCCCAGCCTGCATAGCCGCCGATGGGGAGAACCGGTGTGTAGCTCATTCCGGACCCACCGCCATCAGACGCTCCTCCCGGGGCAGCAGGCTGCGAAGGTGTTTCAGTGCCTGATAATGCTGATCCTCCATCACGGCCTTGCCGGCAAGCGACAGCTGCAGCCGGCTGTCCGGGTCGGTCAGAACCTGGCTGAGTTGTTCGATCCCGCGCAAAAGTTGCAGGTGAGCCTCCTGCGGTTCCACACTGCCGGACAGGACCAGTTGCGCGATGTAGCAGACACGACGCACAGGTGTATTCACCTCCTCGGGGTGGATCGCATCGCGCAGGCGCAGGATATGCGCGTTGGGTGTCATGATGGCCAGACGCGAACGCCGGTCCCCGTTCTCGATCACGGCGCCGTTGATCAGCACCCGCTCATGCGGACCCAGTTTCAGGACGAGCCCGCTCATGCCGCGCCCCCCTGCCCGCGCAGCCCCCGCATGACCGCCGTATTGACATCAATCAACACATCAACAGCGGCGTTTTCTTCCAGAACGCGGCGGCTATGCACTGCGGAAAATTCGTAAAGATAGAAAAGCTTTGCCCGCAAGGCCGATGGCAGGGCGTTGCCGGGCGACGCGACATCGGCAGCGAGCGTGGACCAGAGACCAAGATTGTCCGACAAGGCCAGCACCAGCGCGGGAAAATCGGCCTTTCGTCCCTTCCACGCCGCTGACAGCCTTTGTGTCACGCGCGCCAAAGCCTCGTATTCTATGCTGCGCATCGGCCGCAGACTTGCGTCCGGGCGAGAGTAGCCCGCTTTCGGGTGAATAAGCGCGTTCACAGCGAATCCTTCGCGTTACATCATGGTGTTTCAGGGAAGTGGGCCGGGGTGTCCCCCGGCCCGAACCATCAACGGAACAGCGCGAGGATGCTCTGAGGTGCTTGGTTTGCAATCGACAGGGACTGCGTTGCCAACTGCTGCTGGACCTGCAGCGCCTGTAGGCGTGCCGAAGTCTCTTCCATATTGGCGTCAACCATCGACCCGATGCCGGATTTCAGCGAGTCCATCAGGTTGCTGACGAAGGATTGCTGAACATCGATCCGCTTTTGCGCCGTACCAAAGGTGGCTGCCGAGCCGATCGCCTTCTGGGTCAGGCCCTCGATCGCGCTCAGCGCTGCCTTGGCCCCATCGGTGGTCGTGACATCGACTTCGCGCAGCATTTCAAGCCCGCCGCCGGCAGTGCCGCCGGTGAACACTGTAACGCCCGTGGTCAGCGCGGCGTTGGTCCCGTTGTTGATGGTGAAGGTCGCCCCGCTTTGGGTGGCGGTGTAGTTCAGGTTCATCTTCTTTGCTTCGAAGTTGATACGGTCGGTCAGACCTTTCGCGATATCAGTGAGACTGTCACCGTCGCGCGCAACATAGTTCACGGCTGCGGTGATGCCGGTCAGACCCGTGAGTCCGTAGGTATCGCCGGCAATGACCTGGTTTCCGCGCCGGGCTGCCGTCGCCGTATCACCAACAACAGTGAAAGCGGTACTGGTCGCGCCCGCTGCGACGGCGGTAGGGCCAGTAAAGGCACCTGCGGCGATGTCCGTGCCAGTGCCGGCAATACGCGCTTGCGTGCCCAGATCCTGTTTGCCGACCTGGATCGACGATGAGGAAACCCCGGTGGCAGAGCGGTCAAGGGACGACAGTACCGCAACCTTGCTCGATCCCAGGATCCCTACGCCAGCCCCCAGGTTGTCAACGATGTTCGTAACCGTCGTGCCACCCTGACGGTTCGACAGCAGGTTCAGACCGTTGAACTGCGCGGCGCCGACGATGGAGCCGATCTGATCACGCAAAGCCGCCACGTCGGCCTGGATTTTGCTGCGGTCAACGTTTGCTTCTTGCGAACCAACGACCTTCAGCTTCATTTCCTTCAGAAGATCGGTGATGTCTTCAGCGGCCTTGCGGGCCACATTGATGGTCGACGACCCAAGCGCCAGGCTGTCCGAAATGGCCTTGAAGCCACTGACATCGGACTCCATGGTTTTGGAGATGGCCCAGACTGCCGCGTTGTCGCGTGCGCTTCCCACAGCTTTGCCGGTGGAGATCTCGGCCTGCACCTGGCCCATGTTCTTGTTGATCGACTTCATGGTTTGCAGGGCAACCATCGCGCCGTTGTTCGTCAGAATGGAAGACATGTTCGTTTCCTTCGCAAATGCCGCATTTTTCGCGGTCAGAGATACCGTCAGCAGACGGCTGGAAGGGCATTCTTGCCGTTGCCATGGGAAGCTTCCCGCAGCGCCACCCCGACCTCGGGGCGCAAGACCGATACAATCCTCCAACCCCTAATCAACGGTGAATTGCCTTTCGCCAATCACCGATGATTTGAGACAATTCAGACGCGCCTCGAGGTCGGGAGCGCCACCGGAACCGTTGCCCTGGTTCCCTCGCGGTCATAGGTGGTCAGGCCCCGGGCCGCTTCCGCGATTTCCGAGACCCTTCTGCGGGCGGTGCGCACGCCCGACAATGCAGCTTGCAGGCATATCGCGGTGCGTTCTGCCTCGGCCTTCATCGCGCTCAGAAGCACTAGATCTCTGGTATCAACCTCGGCCTCGGCGTGCTCCAGCGCGCGCATCAGCATGGCTAGCTGCTCATAGTCGCCGTCCAGCACGGCTTTGCGCACATCCACAAGGATCACTTCGATGCTATCGGCCATTTTGCCCCTCCCGCGCCTTGACCAATGAGTCAAAGATCGTCTGCGCCAGGCCCAGCCCGCCCTTGTCAACAATGCTGCGGGCCTGCTCGCTGCGCAAAAATGACGAAAACTGCTCTTCGCCGAGGCCACCACCGAAACCGTCCGGCGATTCGCCCAACCCGGCATGGGCCAGCATTTCAGACAAGAACGCCGCCTCCATTTCATTCGCTTTTTCAAGTAGTTGATTTTGAGCACTCTGGTTCGGAAGTGCGCCCGGACTGGTCGGAAGAAGTTGCATCGCATTGCTCCGTTTTGCTTCAATTGCCTTGAATATCTGCGGTTCGGGTAAACAGTCGGTAAGCAATTTCGCGCAATTCTCGATCGTAGCCCTCATCAGAGCACGGAATGCAGAATGCAAATCTCAATGGCTTCGCAACGCCCGATGCCGCAGTTGCCGGGTCCGGATCCGACCCGGGATCGCAGCGGCGCGTTTGGCGGGGTACTCGATTCCCTTGGCGAATTCACTCCTCCACCGAAGTCGCGGCAGGCGACAGCGGCGAAAGCCCCCTCAGACACGCCGCCTGCGGATCAGGAAACACACGGTGCACCATCAGTGGATCAGGCCGAGCGGATCAGGAACGGTCCCGACATGGTCTCCGCCGCAGATCCATCGCGTCCGGCACCGGGTGATGTGCCTCCGGGCAGCGTTGACGCTCTCGGCAATATCCGTGGTCTGCTCGGGCCGGCTCCCACGCCGGGGCTGACCGCGGACCGAACCCAGGTGCAGCCCGGTTTCGATCTGCCCACAGCGATTGCAAGGGCTGGCAACACCGATCAACCTTCCCGGCCATCCGAAATTCCATCCGACCGCGGCAGCAACCTGAGTCGATCGGGGATGGACGCTTCCACCGGAACAGCGCAACCCGCCAACGTGCAAGACAGGCTGGCGCCAGGCTCTGAACAGGCCATAACCACAGATCCGCACCTGCTGCCCGCAGCCTGGGATGAGGCGACCGATCCGCCGGACACTGTCGCCGTGCGCGGCAGTGTGGCTGCGCCATCGTCGGTTGCCCAGGTCGCCGAAACCGCCCTGTCGTTTGAGATCGCAAAAGCGGATGCCGCCACGGCTTCCAGCCGCCGGCTGAACATAGGTCAAATGGGGTCAGGGCAGAACCCACCGATTCACGCAACACCTCCTGCAACCGAACAGGGGACGACGGGGGCCTCCGGTCTGGCACCCGCCGCACAAGACTACCGATTGTGGCTGGCTGAACAGAATACGCCTCCCACCCTGCAGACCGCGGCCTTCACCCGATCGGCGTCCATCCATCCCGAAAGCGGCTCGGCCGAGGCGCAAGCACAGGCCAAGCAGATACGGCTGGCACAAGGCGGTGCGCAACCGCTCACCGGGCGAAGTGGCAGTTTTGCAGACGCCGGTTCAGGGCTTCCCTCATCTGATTCCATGCCGCGTGAAGCGCAGCCCTCACCCCAGGCTGGTATCGTCCGGACCGCCGGATTACCGCCTCCGGCCCAAAATTGGCAACCTGCCTCTGCATCATCATCCGCCGAAATCACGCAAGGCCCGCAGGATTTGCTCGGCAGCCGGGAACCTGTGGTCCCATCGCTTTCGGTCGCATCCCCGGGCGGAACGGGACCGTCGAACAGCGTGACAGCAGCCCCGGTGCATCAGGTCGCCCAATCCGTGATCCAGTTCGTCAAAACGGGCGGAAAAAGCCCGATCGAGCTGACATTGCGGCCGGAAGAACTGGGCCGGATGCGGTTCGATATCACGACCTCCGGTGATCGGATATCGGTCATTCTGTTCATCGAGCGGCCGGATGCGATGGACCTGATCCGGCGCCACGGGGAACATTTGCTGAACGATCTGCGTCTTTCAGGCTTCAGCAACCCTTCGCTCAGCTTTGGTGAGTGGTCGCAGCGCAATGCCCGCCCTGGCGCGCCACCCGATCAAACCGGGGGCGCGAGCCCTGACACGGCGCCGGGGGCCAATCCGGTGGCCTTCGGCTCCACGCAACAGGCTAGCCCTGCCGGGCGGCTGGATCTACGGCTTTGAAAGGACTTCTGGATGGACATCCCGCACTCGCTACCCGGAACGGCTGCGACGCATCCCTCTTCCGCAGCAAAATCAAAATCCGCCCTTGTCAGTTCGGATTTCGAGACATTCCTCAAGATGCTGACTGTGCAGATGCAGAATCAGGATCCGATGAATCCGATCAATTCGGCCGACTATGCCGTTCAGCTGGCAACCTTTTCAGGCGTCGAGCAGGCGGTCCGCACTAATCAGTTGCTGGAAGGTCTTCAATCCCAGTTCGGCCTGCTCGGCATGGCCCAACTCGCGGGCTGGGTCGGACAGGAGGCGCGGTCAACGGCCCCCGTTTATATGGACGGAACGCCTGTCACGCTGGTAGCCAAACCGGCAACGGCTGCGGATCGCGCCGTTCTTGTGGTCAGGGATGCGCAAGGCCGCGTCGTGTCGCGTGACGACATCCCCGTTTCAACCGAACCCTACAACTGGACCGGCACCGACGCGACCGGCGCGCCGCTTCCGCCCGGACAGTACGCGCTTTCCCTTGAAAGCTACAATTCCGGTACATTGCTCGGCGCCTCGCCTGTCGAACACTATGCGCCCATCCTGGAGGCGCGGGGCGGGTCAGGCGGAACCAAACTGGTTCTGCGCGGCGGGATCGAGGTTCTGGCCACCGATATCACGGCCCTGCGGGTGCCCTGAAACGGTGTCGGACGGGGCCTTCGCGCTGCACGTTTGCCGAAGGCATGACAGGCTTCGCCCTACAGCAAGGTGCCCAGCCAAACACCTGCACCCAGCATCATCGCGCCGGTAAGCCCGAGCCAGGCCGGCCACCAGTTGCGCCCGGTCTGGCCCGGCTTCGGCGGGTCTGCCTGCGCAATCAGGGCCTTTTCGACCATCTGAGGCAGACGCGGACCAAATCGCGCCAGAACACGGGCCGTCTTGGCAAGATCGCGCAACAAGGCGCGCGGGCCGATGTTTTTGGTGATATAGCCCTCGACGATCGGCTTCGCGACTTCCCAGATGTTGATATGCGGGTCCAGGCCGCGCGCAACTCCCTCGACCACAACCATCGTGCGTTGCAACAAGATCAGTTCGGTCCGGGTTTCCATGCCGAACCGCTCTGTCACCTCAAACAGATAGGCCAGCAGCCGCGCCATCGAGATCCGGCTGGCATCCATGCCGAAAATCGGCTCCCCCACCGCGCGCAGGGCGCGGGCGAATTCGTCGATATCTCGGTCAGCAGGGACATAGCCGGCTTCAAAATGCACTTCGGCCACCCGGCGATAATCCTTGCGGATGAACCCGAACAGGATCTCGGCATAGACCCGCCGCGTATACTCATCAATCCGCCCCATGATCCCGAAATCATAGGCGATGATGTTGCCATTCGCGGCGACCTTGAGGTTGCCCTGATGCATGTCGGCGTGAAAATAGCCGTCGCGCAGCGCATGGCTCAGGAACAGTTGCAAGACGCGGGCTCCCAGCACCTTGCGGTCATGCCCGGCTGCGTCGATCAGGTCATTGTCATTCAGGCTGATGCCTTCCGCCCAATCCAGCGTCATCACGCTGCGGCCTGACAGGAACCAGATCGGCCTAGGCACCTGAAACCCTGCGTCGCCTTCGGTATTGGCGGCGAATTCTGCCGCGGCACTGGATTCCAGCCGGAAATCCAGCTCGCCCATCACCACGCCTTCAAAGTGGCGGATCACCTCCAGAGGGTGAAGGCGGCGCGAGGAAGGCGAAATGAACTCAATGGCTTGGGCAGCGAAGTAAAAGGCGTCGATATCCTTGCGGAACGCCCGTTCGATGCCGGGGCGCAGCACTTTCACCGCAACCTCGCGCCCGTCCTCTACCAGCCATGCCTTGTGCACCTGCGCGATGGAGGCTGCGGCGACCGGCTCCGAGAAATCGCGGAACACTTGGTCCACTGGTACTTCCAACTCTGCCTGGATCATTCTTTTGGCGGTTTCGATCGGAAACGGCGGCAGCTTGTCCTGCAGATACTTCAACTGAAGGGCCAACTTATCGCCGACCACATCCGGGCGCGTCGAAAGGATCTGGCCGAATTTGATATAGGCCGGGCCAAGGGCGGTCAGCGCGCGGGTGGCAGGCGGAAGCGCCGGATCTCCGCGCAGACCCAATGGCTTGAACGGCCAGCCCAGAACCCGCGCCACGAAGCGCAGGCGCGGCGGCGCGCGAAACGCCTCCAGCACCACACCGATCGCCCCCGTTCGCTCCAGCGTGGCAAGGGTGCGGATCAGACGCCAGATGTTGTGGGGGCCACGCACCTAGAGCTTCCACCCGGAATGAAGGGCGGCGATGCCCATGGTCTGGTTGCGGTATTTGACCTGCTCAAATCCCGCCTGCCGGATCATCGTGGCGAACGCCTCCTGACCTGGAAATTTGCGGATGCTTTCCACCAGATATTGGTAGCTGTCGCGATCCCCCGCCACGATCTGCCCCATCAGAGGGATCACGTTGAATGAATACAGATCATAGGCCTTCTGCATCAGATCATTCGGAATCTGGCTGAACTCCAGTACCATCAGCCGCCCGCCGGGCCGCAGCACGCGGTAGGCTTCGGCCAGCGCATCGCCGATCCGGGTCACGTTGCGGATGCCGAAACTGATCGTGTAGACGTCAAAGCTGTTGCTCTCGAACGGCAATGCCATCGCATCGCCCACAACCCAGCCGAGCCGGTCGGCCATGCTGTCGGCCTCGGCCCGCTGACGCCCGGCGACCAACATCGATTCGGTCAGATCGCAGACGACTGCACTGGCGTTCGGCGCGCGGTTCAGGAAGCGGAAGGCCACATCGCCGGTGCCGCCCGCCACATCCAGCAGCCGCTGGCCGGGGCGCGGCGCCAGCCAATCCATCATCGCATCCTTCCACAAACGGTGGATGCCGCCCGACATCAGGTCGTTCATGATGTCGTATTTGCTCGCCACCCGCGTGAAGACGCCATGCACCATCCCGGCCTTGTCGCCCTCCGGAACAGTCTGATTGCCGAAATGCGTTGTGCCTTTGTCGTCGGTCATGGGCCTTGCCCTTTGTTGCCTGCCAGTCTTCTTATAGGGCGCATCGGCGCGGCTGCAATGCGCCACCCTGTCCGGAGTGGCCCGCGTACCAGATCAGGAGCGACGATCCATGCCCGAATTGCCCGAAGTTGAAACCGTGCGCCGCGGCCTGTTGCCGGTGATGGAAGGGCAGGTGATCGCGCAGGCCACCGTCAACCGCGAAGGGTTGCGCTGGCCCTTTCCGCCAGACATGGCCGCGCGGCTGACCGGGGCGCGGGTCAATACCCTGCGGCGGCGGTCGAAGTATATCCTGGCCGATCTCTCCACGGATGAGACCCTTCTGATCCACCTCGGCATGTCGGGGCGAATGCTGATTTCCGGTCAGCGGCTTGGGGCTTTCCACCACGACCACCCCGCGCCACAAAAGCATGACCATGTGGTACTGGATATGGGCAGCGGCGCACGCATCACCTTCAACGATGCCCGCCGCTTCGGGGCGATGGATCTGATCTCGACCGCGACCGCCGACAACCACCCGCTGCTCAAAACCCTCGGGCCGGAGCCTTTGGGCAATGCGTTCGACGATTCCTATCTGGTGGCCCGCCTGAAAAGCCGCAACACGCCAATCAAATCTGCGCTTCTGGATCAGCATATCGTGGCTGGTCTGGGCAATATCTACGTCTGCGAAACGCTCTACCGCGCCCGCATCGCACCGCAGACCAAGGCGTGCGACCTCTCAGCTCCACAGGTCGCCTCCCTCGTCCCCCTTATCCGCGCGGTGCTGGCCGAGGCGATCGAGGCAGGCGGCAGCAGCCTGCGCGATTTCCGGCAGGCCGATGGCGAATTGGGGTATTTCCAGCATAGCTTTCAGGTCTATGACCGCGAGGGCCAGCCCTGCATAACCCCCGGTTGCGGCGCGACAATCGGGCGAATCGTGCAATCCGGGCGCTCTTCCTTCTATTGCCCGACATGCCAGCGCTGACTTGCCATCAGGCAGGATGATGCTAGGAGTCACCGCATCGCCCAACCGTGGAGCCCGCGCATGGCCTATGATACGCTGATCGTCGAGGTCGAGGATTATGTATCCCTGATCCGGCTGAACCGCCCCGACGCGCTGAATGCGCTGAATTCCAGGATGATGAAGGAGTTGGCGAGCGCGCTGCAGGTCGCCGACCGGGATGACAAGGTGCGGGTGATCGTGCTGACCGGGTCGGAAAAGGCCTTTGCCGCCGGTGCCGATGTCAAGGAAATGTCCGAGAAGACCTTTACCGAGGTGTATTTCGACAATCTGTTCGGTGTCGAGGCTGAAATCATCGGCCAGGTGCGCAAACCGATCATTGCCGCCGTTTCCGGCTATTGTCTGGGCGGCGGTTGCGAGTTGGCAATGATGAGCGATTTCATCATCGCCTCGGATACCGCGAAATTCGGCCAGCCGGAAATCAACCTTGGTATCGTGGCCGGTATGGGCGGCACCCAGCGGCTGACCCGCTTTGTCGGCAAGTCAAAGTCGATGGACATGCACCTGACCGGCCGCTTCATGGATTCGGCCGAAGCAGAACGTTGCGGTCTGGTCAGCCGGGTGTTTCCGGCCAAGGATCTGATGACCGAAGTGATGAAAATTGCCGACAGGATCGTCGAAAAATCGCTTCTGTCATCGATGGCGGTCAAGGAATGTGTGAATCGTGCACAGGAAACCTCGCTGGCCGAGGGGTTGCTGTTTGAACGCCGGGCGTTCCACGCGATGTTCGCCACCGAAGACCAGAAAGAGGGCATGGCCGCCTTCCTCGAAAAGCGTCAGCCGCAGTTCCGCGACAAGTAAACTGAATTTTCTGTTTTCTTTCTGATCAATTCCCCCTATACGCCGCCCCACATGCGCGTGGGCCCGCTTAGGCAAGAATCATCCCCTCCTATAAGGTGGGGTCTTGGGGCTTTCGTGCAAACGCATTGAATCAGACCCAGGAAAGGCCACCACAATGGCAAACAGTGAACAGTCCAAAAAACGCGCCCGCCAGTCCGAGGCGCGCTATGCCGTGAACAAGGCCCGCCGTTCGCGCATCCGCACCTTTGTCCGCAAGGTCGAAGAAGCGATCGCTTCGGGCAATTCCGAAGCCGCTGTCGAAGCGCTGAAGAACGCCCAGCCCGAACTGGCGCGCGGCGTCACCAAAGGCGTGCTGCACAAGAACACCGTGTCGCGCAAAATCTCGCGCCTGTCGTCGCGCGTGAAGGCCCTGTCGACCCCGGCGGCCTGAGTCGTTCTTATCAATTTTGTGTCAAGGGCGTCCTCATGCGGGGGCGCCTTTTTTTCATGCCCCGTGCCGGAATTCAGGCGCTTTTCCGCCTGCCCGTTGCCGATTTGCCAAAGGCCCCGGATTCGCTCGGATCATTCCCCTGTCAACCGAATAGATCGGTTGCGAAGGTCCATGCCGGCTTGTTAGCTTCCAAGGGCGATTCACTTCGTCTTGGGGGACATGACGTGGTCTTGCGCAACAGTATGATGGGCCCTGCTGCCAGCTTTGCCGTCAGAAATTTGTGAAAGATCAAAGTGTTATGCTGTCTGCGGTCCTTTCCGCGCTCAGGTGGTTCAACAGGGTTGGCTTTTCGGGGCCAGCACTGTCGTTCTGTAATGTGTCCTTGTCTGATCCGTTTTCGGGTCAGCCCTTTCCGCCTGTCGTGCGGAATGGCAGGGGCCCAAACGACAGGACTCGCAGGGTGTGTGGGAAACAAGCCCGACCGGGGATCCGGAGGTTGCGGGCATATAAAAACAGGTCAAAGCGAATGACGAACGACACGTGGGGACAGGTTCGGGAAGAACTGATCAAGAGGGTAGGCAAGAACAACTACACAACATGGATCGAGCCGCTTCGCCTGTCACACCTGAAAAACGGTGTCGCCAGTTTCGAGGTGCCGACGACCTTCTTCGGGGACTGGGTGTCGCGCAACTTTGCTGACCATATCCGTGGCCAGCTGGCCGTTGCCGGGTCGCCGGTGGATCGTGTGGAGTTCACTGTCGGGGCAGCTTCGGGGCGGCCAGCGGTCGCGAAACCTGCGGCACGCGCCACAAAATCGGCACGGGCCCGGTCGAACGGCACCGATGAGGTCACCGGCGCCCAGCTGGAGCAGCGCTTTACCTTTGACAATTTCGTGGTCGGCAAGCCGAACGAGCTGGCCCATGCCGCCGCGCGCCGGGTGGCCGAAGGCGGGCCGGTGACCTTCAACCCGCTGTTTCTTTACGGCGGCGTGGGGTTGGGGAAAACCCACCTGATGCATGCCATCGCCCATGAGCTGACCTTCAGCCGCCCCGATCTGCATGTGCTGTATCTGTCGGCGGAGCAGTTCATGTACCGCTTTGTTCAGGCGCTGCGCGATCGGCAGATCATGGATTTCAAGGAATTGTTCCGCTCGGTTGACGTGCTGATGGTCGATGACGTCCAGTTCATCGCCGGCAAGGACAGCACGCAGGAGGAATTCTTTCACACCTTCAACGCGCTGGTGGATCAGAACAAGCAGATCGTGATCTCTGCCGACCGCGCGCCGGGGGAGATCAAGGATCTGGAGGACCGCATCCGC
The DNA here is from genome assembly GCA_046296515.1 of Paracoccaceae bacterium. Taxonomy (GTDB): domain Bacteria; phylum Pseudomonadota; class Alphaproteobacteria; order Rhodobacterales; family Rhodobacteraceae; genus Pseudotabrizicola. The sequence goes on from JBKBKR010000002.1 coordinate 411,470, forward strand.
TCGCGCCTGCAATGCGGGCTGGTGGTGGACCTGCACCCGACCGACTATGAGCTGCGGCTGGGCATACTGCAGGCCAAGCTGGACCATTATGCCAACCAGTATCGCGGGTTGACCATGGCACCGGGGGTGCTGGAGTTTCTGGCCCACCGGATCACCACCAACGTGCGGGTGCTGGAAGGCGCCTTGATGCGGCTGTTTGCCTTTGCCAGCCTTGTGGGACGGGAGATCAATCTGGATCTGGTGCAGGAGTGTCTGTCGGATATCCTGCGCTCGTCGGAAAAGCGGCTGACGATCGAGGAGATCCAGCGCAAGGTGGCCGAGCATTACAATGTGCGGCTGTCGGACATGATCGGGCCCAAGCGGTTGCGGACCATTGCCCGGCCACGGCAGGTGGCGATGTATCTGTCCAAGCAGATGACCAGCCGCAGCCTGCCGGAGATCGGCCGTCGCTTTGGCGGGCGGGACCACACCACCATCATGCACGGGGTCCGCAAGATCGAGGAGCTGATGGCGGGCGACGGGCAGCTGGCCGATGATGTGCAGCTTCTGAAGCGGCTTTTGCAAAGCTAGGGGCCGAGGCTTCCCCCTGTGTTACAACAGGGTGACACCTTTGTTTTCAATGGCTTGCATTTCCGACTTAACAGAATTTTAACGGCTTGACGGCAAGGGTGCCGGTGGGCCTTGACCTTGCCCGCAAAGCCCCACAATGTCGGGTCAAACACTTGTGAACCCGCGAAAAACGGGTATTGTCGGCGTCCCTTAGGCGACCCGACAGGGGGATGGAAGATGAAGCTTTCGATTGAACGCGGCACGCTGCTCAAGGCCTTGGCTCAGGCGCAATCTGTGGTGGAGCGGCGCAACACCATTCCGATCCTTGCCAATGTGCTGATCGAGGCCGACGGGGCGCAGGTTTCCTTGCGCGCCACCGATCTGGATATCGAGGTGGTGGACAGAGCCCCCGCCATGGTGGAACGCCCGGGTGCCACGACCGTTTCGGCGGTGATGCTGCATGAAATCGTGCGCAAGCTGCCCGATGGCGCGCTGGTCAACCTGACCGAAGACCCGGCATCGGGCCGGTTGTCGATCATGGCCGGGCGGTCATCGTTCAGCCTTGCCACCCTGCCGAAAGAAGATTTTCCGGTGATGGCGACGTCGGAGTATTCGTCGAATTTCGCGGCCAAGGCCCCTGATCTGCGGCGGCTGTTCGACAAGGCTAAATTCGCGATCTCCACCGAGGAAACCCGCTATTACCTGAACGGTGTTTATCTGCATGTCGCCACCGGCGAGGATGGCCAGGTGCTGCGCGCGGTGGCGACCGACGGGCACCGTCTGGCGCGGATTGATACCGCCCTGCCCGATGGCGCAACGGGCATGCCCGGCGTGATCGTGCCGCGCAAGACCGTGAATGAATTGCGCAAGCTGCTGGATGACGATGAAGCGGCGATCGCGGTTTCGGTATCCGAAACCAAGATCCGCTTTGCGACGCCCGCCATTACCCTGACCTCTAAGGTGATCGACGGCACTTTCCCCGATTACACCCGCGTGATCCCGACCGGGAACACCAAACGGCTGGAGGTGGACGCATCGGAATTCGCCAAGGCGGTGGATCGGGTGGCGACGGTGTCGAGCGAGCGGTCGCGCGCCGTGAAGCTGTCTTTGGACGAGGATCGGCTGATCCTGTCGGTCAACGCCCCGGATTCTGGCGCTGCCGAGGAAGAGCTGGCGGTGGCCTATAGCGACGAGCGGCTGGAGATTGGCTTCAACGCCAAGTATCTGCTGGAAATCGCGTCTCAGGTCGACCGGGAAAATGCGGTGTTCCTGTTCAACTCGTCCGGCGATCCGACCCTGATGCGCGAGGGGAATGATACCAGCGCGATCTATGTCGTGATGCCGATGCGCGTTTGATCGGCGTCGGACCGGGGGCCAGCCCCCGGACCCCCGGGATATTTAAGAACAGATGAAAGGGGCAGCGGGTGGCTGGCCTTGCGATCACTTCGCTGGTGCTGTCGCAGTTTCGCAGCCATGGCCTGACGCGGCTGGCCTTTGACGGGCGGCCTGTGGCTGTGCATGGGCCGAACGGGGCCGGGAAGACCAATATTCTGGAGGCGGTGTCGCTGTTGTCTCCCGGGCGTGGCTTGCGCCGGGCCGGGGCGGAGGAACTGGCGCGGCGGCCTGATGCGATTGGCTGGAAGGTTTCGGCGCAGGTGGACGGGCTGGACGCGCCGCATGAGGTGGTAACCTATGCCGAAGGCACGGATGCGCGGGTGGTGCGGATCGACGGCAAGGCGGCGACGCAGGCGATGTTGGGGCGGGTGCTGCGGATTCTGTGGCTGGTGCCCGCGATGGACCGTTTGTGGATCGAGGCGGCGGAGGGGCGGCGGAGGTTTCTGGACCGGATCACCCTGAGCTTCACGCCGGAGCATGGCGAGGCGGTGCTGGATTATGACAAGGCGATGCGCGAGCGCAACCGGCTGTTGAAGGATCAGGTGCGTGACGGCCATTGGTATGGGGTGATCGAGGCGCGGATGGCGGCGGCGGCGGAGCGGATCGACGCGGGCCGCGCGGCGGCGCTGGCGCGGCTTGGCCGCGCGCAGGAGGGGGCGGAGACGGCGTTTCCGCGCGCCGATCTGGCTTTGGTGCATCCGGATGGCGGATATGAGGATCTGGCGCTGATGCTGGCGGAAGGGCGGGCGCGGGATATGGTGGCGGGGCGCAGCTTGCAGGGGCCGCACCGGGTGGATCTGGCGGCGGTTTATGCGGCCAAGGGGGTTCCTGCGGGGCAATGCTCGACCGGAGAGCAGAAGGCCTTGCTGATCAGTTTGATCCTTGCCAATGCGCGGGCGCTGCGTGCCGATCTGGGCCGCGCGCCGGTGGTGCTGCTGGATGAGGTGGCGGCGCATCTGGATGCGGCGCGGCGGGCGGCCTTGTATGACGAGATTTGCGCGCTGGGGGCGCAGGCGATGATGACCGGGACGGAGCCGGGGTTGTTTGACAGTTTGGGTGCGCGGGCGCAGAGCGTGGCGGTGGCCGAGGATGGCGGCGTATCAGAGGTGGTGGGATGACGGTGACGTTGCATCAACTGGCGCTGTATGCGCTGGCGATGGTGGGGCTTTGGGTGATCCCCGGCCCGGTCTGGGTGGCGCTGACCGCGCGGGCGCTGTCGGGCGGCATGGCGGGGGCCTGGCCGCTGGCGGTGGGGGTTGCCTTGGGCGATCTGGTGTGGCCGCTTTGTGCCATACTGGGGCTGGCCTGGGTGCTGTCGCTGTATGGTGATCTGCTGGAGGTGTTGCGCTGGCTGGCGGCGGCGGTGTTCATCGTGATGGGAGTCTTGTTGTTGCGCAAGCCGGCGGCGGTGCCGGGGGCGGACAGCCGGATGACGCGGCCCGGGGTCTGGGCCGGGTTTTCGGTGGGGGTGGCGGCGGTGATCGGCAACCCCAAGGCGATTTTGTTCTACATGGGGTTTTTGCCGGGGTTCTTTGATTTGTCCCGGGTGACGGTGCGGGATATTGCCGCGATCCTGGCGGTTTCCGCGGTGATCCCGATGCTGGGCAACCTGGGGCTGGCGCTGTTTCTGGACCGGGCGCGGCAGCTGTTGCGCAGCCCGGCGGCGCTGCGGCGGCTGAACATCGTGTCGGGCGTTTTGCTGATTGCGGTGGGTTGCGTGATTCCCTTTGGCTGACCCCCAAATCTTGTGTCACAGGGGTGACATTCCCGGCCCCCGGCGGTATAAGTCGCACACATAATTTGGGGTTCTAGACGCATGGCCGAAGCTGCCCGCAAACCCGCCGAATACGGCGCCGATTCCATCAAGGTTCTCAAGGGGTTAGAGGCGGTTCGCAAACGCCCTGGCATGTATATTGGCGACACTGACGACGGGTCGGGTCTGCATCACATGGTTTATGAGGTGGTGGACAACGGGATCGACGAGGCGCTGGCCGGGCATGCGACGGCGGTGACGGTGAAGATCCACGCGGATTCCAGCGTATCGGTGCGCGACAACGGGCGCGGGATTCCGGTGGATATCCATCAGGAAGAGGGTGTTTCGGCGGCAGAGGTCATCATGACCCAGCTGCATGCGGGGGGCAAATTCAACAACACCGATGAGGGTGGCAACGCTTACAAGGTGTCGGGCGGGTTGCACGGGGTCGGGGTTTCGGTGGTCAATGCGCTGTCGGAATGGCTGGAGCTGACGGTCTGGCGCGACGAGACCGAGTATCGGGCGCGGTTCGAGCATGGGGATTGCGTGGAGCATGTGCGCGCCATTGGTCCGGCGCCGGGGATGCGGGGGACCGAGGTGCGGTTTCTGGCTTCGGCCAAGCCGGGGGTGCCGGATGGGACGTTTTCCAACCTCGACTACAGCTTCAAGACGCTGGAGACGCGGCTGCGGGAACTGGCGTTTCTGAACTCCGGCGTGCGGATCATTGTGGAGGATGAGCGGCCTGCGGAGCCGCTGCATGTGGAGCTGTTCTATGAAGGCGGGGTGCGGGAGTATGTGAAATATCTCGACCGTTCCAAATCCAGCATCATGGCCGAGCCGATCCATATGATCGGGGAACGCAATGGCATGACCGTTGAGGTCGCGATGTGGTGGAATGACAGCTACAACGAGATGGTGCTGCCGTTCACCAACAACATTCCGCAGCGCGATGGTGGCACCCACCTTGCGGGCTTTCGCGGTGCGCTGACACGGACGATCAACGGCTACGCGCAGGCCAAGGGGATCGCCAAGAAGGAAAAGATCGACTTCACCGGCGATGATGCCCGTGAGGGGCTGACCTGTGTGCTTTCGGTCAAGGTGCCGGACCCGAAATTCTCCAGCCAGACCAAGGACAAGCTGGTATCGTCAGAGGTGCGGCCTGCGGTCGAAAATCTGGTGAATGAAAAGCTGGCCGAATGGTTCGAGGAGAATCCGGCGCAGGCCAAGGTGATTGTCGGGAAGATCATCGAAGCGGCGATGGCGCGTGAGGCGGCGCGCAAGGCGCGTGAGCTGACGCGGCGCAAGACCGCGCTGGATGTGGCAAGCCTGCCCGGCAAGCTGGCCGATTGTCAGGAACGTGATCCGGCGAAGTCTGAAATCTTCCTCGTCGAGGGGGATTCGGCAGGCGGATCGGCCAAGCAGGGGCGGAGCCGGTCAAATCAGGCGGTGCTGCCGCTGAAGGGCAAGATCCTGAACGTGGAGCGGGCACGGTTTGACCGGATGCTCGCCAGTCAGGAGATCGGCACGCTGATCACGGCGCTGGGCACCGGGATTGGCCGGGACGAGTTCGACATCAAGAAACTGCGCTACCACAAGGTCGTCATCATGACCGACGCCGATGTGGATGGCGCGCATATCCGAACGCTGATCCTGACGTTCTTTTTCCGGCAGATGCCGGAGCTGATCGAGGGCGGGTATCTGTATATTGCGCAGCCGCCGCTCTATAAGGTCGCGCGCGGCAAATCCGAGGTTTACATCAAGGATCAGGCCGGTCTGGAAGATTACCTGATCGACATGGGCCTGGATGGCGCGATCTTGCGGCTGGGCAATGGCGAGGAGTTGGCTGGCGAAGACCTGCGCCGGGTGATCAATGGCGCGCGGCAGTTCCGCCGGGTGCTGGAGTCTTTCCCGACCAATTATCCGCGCAATCTGCTGGAACAGGCGGCTTTGGCGGGGGCGTTTGACCCCGGACAGGCCGATGCCGATCTGCAGGCGGTGGCCGATACGGTGGCGCTGCGGCTGAACCTGATCGCTGCGGAGTATGAAAAGGGCTGGGCCGGGCGGATCACGCAGGATCACGGCATCCGCCTGTCGCGCATCCTGCGCGGTGTGGAGGAGTTGCGCACGCTGGACGGTGCCGTGCTACGTTCGGGTGAGGCGCGGCGGCTGTCGTCGGTCTCGCGTGAGAACCGCGATTTCTTCCGCGACCCGGCAAAGCTGGTGCGCAAGGATCGTGAGCAACTGGTCTACGGGCCGACCGACCTTTTGAAATCCATTCTGACCGAGGGTGAAAAGGGTCTGACGCTGCAACGCTACAAAGGCTTGGGCGAGATGAACCCAGAACAGCTGTGGGAAACCACGCTGGACCCCGAGGCGCGCACGTTGTTGCAAGTGAAGGTGGATGATCTGGCCGAGGCCGATGACATTTTCACCAAGCTGATGGGCGATGTCGTGGAACCGCGCCGCGAATTCATCCAGCAAAATGCGCTGAACGTGGAGAACCTGGACTTTTGACCGGGGCTGCCCCGCTTTGCGGCGCGGCGGCGGGGAAAGTTTCGGGTGATCCCCTTGGCTTGGGCGATTGTTCAGGTATGGCACTGGTTTAGCGGGTGCCGGACCCCCATCTTGGAATAAGCTGCACAAGGTCTTTGTGCCGCGTCATGGCAGGCTCTGTCCCGGCCGGTTTTCATACCGAATCCAGCCTGACAGGAGCCTGACCATGGGATATTCCCCGCAAAAGACGCCCTTTGACCTTACCGATTTTCTGAGCAAGCCCGGCAGCCCGAAGTCGCGCAAATGGAAGCGGTTTTCACTGGGTGCCCGGCCTGCGGCCGAGCCTGAAAAGGTTGAACCCGAAGTTGCAGCACCGGAGGCGGCTGAAAAGCCCTGACGCCATACCGGCAGGCGGGCGCGGTGTAACCCTTCACTCTGCGCCTGTGCCAAGACAGCCAATGCCTCGCTTTTTGCGGGGCATTTTGCGTTTACGGGGCTGTGGCGGCACCGGACCGGGCTGCACATTGCGCCAGCTGGCGGCGCGTCAGCCAATGGTCGATGATCTGCGCAACTTCGGCTGGTTTTTCGAAGGTCAGCAGATGGCCGCCGCCCGGCACGACATGCGATTCTGCATTCGGCAGGGCGGTGGCGATTTCGGCATGGACGGGGACGGTGGACAGGTGATCTTCGTCCCCGGTGACAAGAAGGGCCGGGAAGGCAAGCTCCGGAAGGTAGGCGAGGGCATCGGGTCGGTAGAGCAGCGCGAGGTTCTGGCGGGCATGAACCTCGGGCGGGCAGTCTTCGACCATCCGGCGGATGGTGGCGAGCAGCTCCGGGTTTTGCGCGCCTGATTTTGACAGGACTTTCGGGGCCCAATGGACGGCATAGGCGGCCATCCCGGCATTGGCCTCGGCAATGCGGGCATAGCGTTTGGTGGCCTCGTCCGGGGCGGCGGGTTCGGCGGCGGTGCTGCAAAGCACCATCGCGCGGATGCGCTCGGGGGCTTGCCTGCCCATCTCCATCGCCACGCGGCCACCCATGGAATGGGCGATGATGATCAGATCTCCGGTTGTGGCGGCAAGGGCGCGCGCGGCCATGGCGGGGAGGGTATTGTCGGTGGAGGTATCGGCGACATGCACCTGTGGAAAACGGTGGGTCATGGCTGCAATCACGGCTTGCCAGGTGCGGTGGTCGGACATGATGCCGGGAATGGCCATGAGGGTTGGTGTGGGGTGCATTGCCTTTGGTCTCCGTCTTCCGGGGCGTCAGCGGAGATATAGGCGGATATGGCCCCGGCGTGACCCAACAATTGGTCAGCTCTGGGCTGTGCAGCGCATTTGGCCGGTCAGATCAGGGCGCGGCAGACGGCTGCGGCCTGCTGGCGGATGCGGTCGCGGTGGATATGGCGGCCGCGCTGTACCAGATGGGTGCCGCTGGCCCAGACATCGGCCACCATCAGATCAGTGCCGAAGATCCAGCGGTCGAGCAGCCGGTCATCGGCCATGTCCAGCGCCATGGTGTCGTGCAGGGCGACCAGATCGGCGGGGGCGCCGGGGGCGAGATGTGGCGCCGGGGCGGCAAGCGCCTGAGCGCCGCCGGTGGCCGCGCCGTGGAACAGCCGCGCGCCGGTTGATCCGTGATCGGCGCAGATGTTGCGGGCGCGACTGCCAAGGCGCTGCGAGTATTCCAGCATCTGCGCCTCTCCCGCCGCCGTGATCTGCACATTGCTGTCGGAGCCAAGGCCAAAGCGCCCGCCCGCGGCGAGGAAGAGTTCCGCCGGGAATATGCCGTCGCCCAGATTGGCCTCGGTGATCGGGCAGAGGCCTGCAACGGCTTTGCTGGCAGCAATGCCCCGCACTTCCGTGCCGGTCAGGTGGGTGGCGTGGATCAGACACCAGTCCGGGCCGACCGGGGCGTGGGCAAGCAGATACTCCACCGGGCGCTGACGGGTGTGGGCGAGGCAATCGCTCACCTCCTGCTCCTGTTCTGCGATGTGGATGTGGAAGGGGCGGTTCGGGAAGGCCTGCGCCAGAGCGGTGATTTCGGGCATCGTGGCCGCACGCAGGGAATGGGGGGCAAGGCCAATGCGGTCTTGCGGGCGGGCCATGGCATCGCATGACTGGACCAGCCGGGCGAAGCTGTCGAGCGTGTGGAGGAACCGGCGCTGGCCTTCGCCCGCCGCTTTGGGGCCAAAGCCGCCATGGGCGTAGAACACCGGCAGGTGGGTCAGGTTGATGCCGGTCTCCTCGGCGGCGGCGAAGATGCGGGCCGACATCTCTGCGGGGTTGTCATAGGGCGCGCCACCGGGCGCGTGATGCAGGTAGTGGAATTCACCCACACGGGTGAAGCCTGCCTCCAGCATCTCGATATAGGCCAGCGCTGCGATGGCCTGCATCGCTTCGGGCGTGAGAGCCAGCGCAAAGCGATACATCATCTCGCGCCATGTCCAGAAGCTGTCCCGGCTGGGGCCGCGCTGTTCGGTCAGGCCGGAAAAACCGCGCTGGAAGGCGTGGCTGTGCAGGTTGGGCAGACCGGGAATCACGATATCGGCGCGGTGGTCGCCGGGCTGCGGGGCGGTGTCCGGGGTGACGGTTGCGATTTGCCCTGCGCGCAGGGTCAACCGCACATTGCGCGCCCAACCATCGGGGAGAAGGGCAGTTTTTGCGTGCAGGGTCATGGCGCGGTCCTTTGGCAAAAGGGCTATGCAGCGGGTCTATAATATGTATATACTTAATGAGGGCGCAAAGGAAGCAGAACCTTTGCCGCATCAGGGGGACGCGATGACCGCCACGCTTTGGACCAATGCCCGGGTTGTCACCGCCGATGGCGGTATTGACCGCGCACCGGAGGCAGGTGCGCTGGAGGTGCTGACCGACGGCGGGCGGATTGTGGCGGTGGGGCGAGGGCTGGCGCGGGGCGGTCACAAAGTGGTTGATTGCGGCGGGCGCTTGCTGACGCCCGCGCCGGTGGATTGCCATACGCATCTGGTGTTCGGCGGCGACCGGGCGGCGGAGTTCGAGATGCGGCTTGACGGCGTGCCCTATACACAGATCGCGCAGGCGGGCGGCGGCATCCGCGCCAGCATGCGGGCCACGCGAGCGATGTCAGTGGAGGCGCTGGTCGCGGCCAGCCTGCCAAGGCTGGATCATCTGCTGGCCGAGGGCGTGTGCACGGTGGAGGTGAAGTCGGGCTATGGCCTGTCGGTGGCGGCAGAGCTGACCATGCTGCGCGCGGCGCGCTCGTTGGCGCGGGCGCGGCGGGTCCGGGTCTGCACCACCTGGCTGGCCGCGCATGCTCTGCCGCCGGAATATGACGGGCGGGCGGAGGACTATATCGCCGAGGTGGCGATTGCAGGGCTGGAGGTGGCGCATGCCGAAGGGCTGGTGGATGCGGTAGACAGTTTCTGCGAAGGGATTGCGTTTTCCCCCGCGCAACTGGCGCCGCTGTATGACCGGGCGCGGGCGCTGGGGCTGCCGGTGAAGATCCATGCCGAGCAGTTGTCACGTCTGGGCGGCACGGTCTTTGCCTGTGGCTATGGGGCGCTGTCGGCGGACCATCTGGAACATGCGACCGAAGCTGATGCGCAGGTGATGGCAGCGTCGGGCACGGTGGCGGTGCTGTTGCCGGGGGCGTTTTATGCCTTGCGAGAGACGGTTTTGCCGCCGGTGGCGGCCTTCCGGGTGGCGGGGGTGCCAATGGCGCTGGCGACGGATTGCAACCCCGGCACTTCGCCGCTGACCTCGATCTTGCTGACCATGAACATGGGGGCCACGCTGTTCCGCCTGACAGTGGCCGAGTGTCTGCTGGGCGTGACGGCGCATGCCGCGCAGGCTTTGGGCCTTGGCGCGGAGATCGGGCGGATCGCGCCCGGCTTGGCGGCGGATATGGTGCTGTGGGATGTGCAGACCCCGGCACAGCTGGTGGCGCGGATCGGGTTCAATCCGCTTCACGCCCGGATTTTTCAAGGAGAGGTGGTCGCATGACCGAAATGATCCTGACCCCCGGCGCGGTGTCTTTGGCAGTGTTGCGTGACCTGTACTGGCAAGGCGGGGCGCCGCGCCTGAGCCCCGATTGCGCGCCCGCCGTGGCGCGGGCGGCAGCACGGATCGCCGAAGTGGCCGCAGCGGATGCGGCGGTCTACGGGGTGAACACCGGGTTCGGCAAGCTCGCCTCGATCCGCATTGCGGCGGGGGATGTGGCGCAGTTGCAGCGCAATCTGATCCTGTCGCATTGCTGCGGCGTGGGGGCACCGCTGGACTGCGCGGTGGTGCGGATGATCCTGACGCTGAAGCTGATGTCGCTGGGGCGCGGCGCTTCGGGCACCCGGCCCGAGGTGGTGGCGCTGCTGGAGGGGATGCTGGCGCATGGCGTGCTGCCGGTGATCCCGGAGAAGGGGTCTGTCGGGGCCTCGGGTGACCTTGCGCCTTTGGCGCATATGGCGGCGGTGATGATCGGCGAGGGGGAGGCTTTTGTGGGCACCAAGCGTCTGCCGGGGGCGGAGGCTTTGGCCCGTGTTGGCCTGTCGCCCGTGGTGCTGGCCGCAAAGGAGGGGCTGGCGCTGATCAACGGCACGCAGGTTTCCACCGCGCTGGCGCTGGCCGGGCTGTTCCGGGCGGAACGCGCACTGCGGGCGGCGATCGTGACCGGGGCGCTGTCGACCGATGCGGCGATGGGATCAACCGCGCCTTTCGCGGCAGAAATCCATGAATTGCGTGGGCATCAGGGGCAGATCGACGTGGCGGCCAGCTTGCGGGCGCTGCTGGCGGGCAGCCCGATCCGCGACAGCCATATCGCGGGGGATGAGCGGGTGCAGGACCCCTATTGCATCCGCTGCCATCCGCAGGTGGCAGGCGCGGCGCTGGATATCCTGCGCGGGGTTGCCCGCACATTGGAGGTGGAGGCCAATGCCGCAACCGACAATCCGCTGGTTCTGTCGGATGGGTCCGTTGTGTCGGGTGGCAATTTCCATGCCGAGCCGGTGGCCTTTGCGGCCGATATCATCGCGCTGGCGGTGGCAGAGATTGGCGCGATCGCGCAGCGGCGGATTGCGCTGTTGGTGGACCCGGCATTGAATTTCGGCCTGCCGGGGTTTCTGACGCCCAAGCCAGGGCTGAATTCGGGGTTGATGATCGCGGAGGTCACATCTGCCGCGTTGATGAGCGAAAACAAGATGCTGGCGCATCCGGCCTCGGTCGATTCAACGCCTACTTCGGCCAATCAGGAGGATCACGTCTCGATGGCCTGCCATGGCGCGCGGCGCTTGCTTGCTATGACGCAGAACCTGAACTGGATCATCGGAGTGGAGGCGATGGTGGCGGCGCAGGGCGTGGGCTTGCGTGGGCCCTTGGCGACCTCGCCCGCCTTGCAGGCGGCGATTGCGGCGGTGCGGGCGCGGATACCCGCGCTGGAGGCGGATCGGTTCATGGGGGCGGATATGGAGGCGGCGGGGGAGCTGGTGGCATCCGGCGCGCTGGAGGTGGCGGGGGCGGATCTGTTGCCGTGGGTGGCGTGATGCAGGTGGTGCATGTGCATCAGGGCGATGGCCCGGTCATTCTGGCGTTTCCGCATGTTGGCACGCAGGTGCCGGCTGAGGTGGCGGCGCGGCTGAACGCCGAGGGGCGGCTGTTGCGCGATACCGACTGGCATATCCATGCGCTTTATGACGGGCTGATCCCCGGGCTGACCACGGTAACGGCAGTACAGTCGCGCTACGCCATTGATGTGAACCGCGACCCCAGCGGCACCAGCCTCTATCCCGGTCAGACCACCACCGGGCTGATCCCGGAGACCACATTCGACAATGTGCCGATCTGGGGCCAGCCACCCGGCGCGGCGGATGTGGCGCGTTGGCTGCAGGCGGTGCACCGGCCCTACCACGCAGCGCTGGCGACAGAGGTGGCAAGGGTGCGGGCGCGGCATGGGGTGGCGGTGCTGTATGATTGCCATTCGATCCGGTCTCAGGTGCCGTGGCTGTTTCCGGGCACCCTGCCCGATCTGAACATCGGCACAAATGATGGTGTCAGCTGTGCGACCGAACTGGCGCAGGCAGTCGCCGGAATTGCCGCTGCCTCTGGCCACACCTGGGTGCTGAACGGGCGGTTCAAAGGTGGCTGGACCACCCGCACCTATGGGCGGCCCGACACGGGCGTTCATGCGATCCAGATGGAGCTGGCGCAGATCAGCCATCTGGCGACAGAGGAACCGCCCTTTGCGCTGGACCCGGCGCGCGCCGTCCATCTGCGCAAGACATTGACCGAAATCCTCGCCACGCTGGCTGATCTGGCCCCGCGTCTGGCCCATTGACAGGAGCCCCCCATGACCCGCCACAACACCCGCGACATCTACCCCGCCACCGGAACCGAGATCAGTTGCAAAAGCTGGCTGACCGAGGCCGCGCTTCGGATGCTGATGAACAACCTGCACCCGGATGTGGCGGAAAACCCGCACGAGCTGGTGGTCTATGGCGGGATCGGCCGCGCGGCGCGCACTTGGGAGGATTTTGACCGGATCTGTGCGGCCTTGCGGGATCTGGAGGCGGATGAGACCTTGCTGGTGCAGTCCGGCAAGCCGGTGGGGATTTTCCGCACCCATGCGGATGCGCCGCGGGTGCTGATCGCCAATTCCAATCTGGTGCCGCATTGGGCGACCTGGGCGCATTTCCATGAGTTGGACCGCAAGGGTCTGATGATGTACGGCCAGATGACCGCCGGATCGTGGATCTATATCGGCACCCAAGGCATCGTGCAGGGCACCTATGAAACCTTTGCCGAAGCCGGGCGGCAGCATTATGATGGAAGCCTGAAGGGGCGGTGGATTCTGACCGCTGGCCTTGGCGGCATGGGCGGCGCGCAGCCTTTGGCGGCGGTGATGGCCGGGGCCTGTTGTCTGGCGGTGGAATGTGACGAGACGCGGGCCGATTTCCGCATCCGCACGCGGTATTGTGATGCCAAGGCGCATACCTTGGATGAGGCATTGGCGCTGATTGATCAGTGGACCAAGGCTGGTGAAGCGAAATCGGTCGCGCTGATCGGCAATGCGGCGGATGTGTTCCCGGAAGTGTACCGGCGGATGCAGGCGGGGGAGCCGATGCCGAACGGGCGGCCCGATATCGTGACGGACCAGACCAGCGCACATGATCCGCTGAACGGCTACCTGCCCAAGGGTTGGACTGTGGCGGAATGGCAGGCGAAGCGCGAGAGCGATCCAGCGGCGGTGGAAAAGGCAGCGCGGGCCTCGATGCACGACCATGTGGCGGCGATGGTGGGGTTCTGGAACGCCGGGGTGCCGACGCTGGATTATGGCAACAATATCCGGCAGGTGGCGCTGGAGGAAGGGCTGGAAAATGCCTTTGCCTTCCCCGGTTTCGTGCCCGCCTATATCCGCCCGCTGTTCTGCCGGGGTATCGGGCCGTTCCGCTGGGTGGCGCTGTCGGGCGACCCGGAGGATATTTACAAGACCGATGCAGCGATGAAACGGCTGTTCCCAGAAAACGAACATCTGCACCGCTGGCTGGATATGGCCGCCGAGCGGATCGCGTTTCAGGGCCTGCCTGCGCGGATCTGCTGGATCGGGTTGGGCGACCGCCACCGCGCCGGGCTGATGCTGAACGAGATGGTGCGGTCGGGGGAGTTGAAGGCTCCGGTGGTGATCGGGCGCGACCATCTGGATTCGGGCTCGGTTGCCAGCCCCAACCGCGAGACGGAGGCGATGAAGGACGGGTCGGATGCCGTCAGCGACTGGCCGCTGCTGAACGCCATGCTCAATGTGGCGGGCGGGGCAACCTGGGTCTCGCTGCATCATGGCGGCGGGGTTGGGATGGGCTTCAGCCAGCACTCCGGCGTGGTGATCGTGGCCGATGGCACCGACGAGGCCGCGCGCAGGCTGGAGCGGGTCTTGTGGAACGACCCGGCAACCGGCGTGATGCGCCACGCCGATGCGGGCTATGACATCGCCCGCGAGTGTGCCGCCGACCACGGGCTGCGCTTGCCGGGACTGTGGTGACCGGCCTCTATCCCGCCGCCGCCCGTGTGTTCCGCCCGTGGAAGAACGGCGGCGGCGAAACGGCGGAAATCCTGTGCTGGCCCGAGGGCTCGGGGATGGATGATTTCACCCTGCGCCTGAGCACGGCGCGGGTGGACCGTTCGGGCCCGTTCTCGTTGTTTCCGGGCGTAGACCGGGTGCTGACGGTCATTGAAGGCGGTGCGATGGTGCTGCGCCTTGACGGCAAGGAGCATTCCCTTGCCCCCGGCAGCCCGCCCTTTGCCTTTGCGGGTGACAGGCCTTGCGCGGCGGAGCTGGACGGCGCGCCGCTGCTGGATTTCAACGTGATGACCCGCCACCCCGTGAAAGCGCAGGTCTCCACGGGCCCGCTTGCAGCGGGCGCGCGATTTGCCCTGCTGCTCTTGCCTGCTGCGGGTCTGAAAAGGCTGGATCTGGTTGATCTGGAGATTGCAGGCAGAGACCGGGTCGCGGCGCTGATCGGTACACCTGCCATCGCGGTTCATCTGCCGCGCGCCTGACCCTGCCGCGGTCAGTGAGTATTTGGACCACGATGAAACGGCATGGGCTTCATCCTGGCGCAAATACTCAAATCCTACCGTTCGTCCGGGGTGAAACGGCTGACAAGCTCGTGCCGCGATCCGGGGTAGGTCTGGGTGACCAGTGTAACCCATTGCCCGGCAATCTCGGTGCGGCGGGTGACTTCGAGGCAGGCTTCGCCGGCCGAAAGGGCCAGGGCGCGGGCGATGGCGGCAGGGGCGTTGATGGCGCGGATGCGGTGGTCGGCGGAGGTCCAGGGGATTTCGCGCAGGAGCCATTGGCCGGGGGCGATGGTGCGGAAGTCTTGCGTGAGTGCTGCGGGCGCGCTGGCGGGGTTGATGATGCGGGACTCGTGGCAGAACGGCTGGTCGCCCGCGTAGTGCAGGCCTTGCAGTGCCAGAACTGGTGCGACCCCGTCGATGCGGGCGGTCTGGATTTCATCGCTGCGCGGCGGGCGCATTTCGCGCGCGGTCAAGGCAAAGCGCCAGGGCACGCCAAGGGCTTTCACCTCGGCCTCGATGTCGGTGATCGCCATCACGGCGGCCTGTGCCATGGGTTGCGCGACAAAGGTGCCCAGCTTCTTGCGCCGCACGAGGAAGCCTTCGCGCGTCAGCTGGCCCAGCACCTTGTTCATCGTCATGCGCGAGACGCCATGCTGTTCGGCCAGCACGGTTTCAAACGGCAGCTGGAAGCCGGGGGGCCAGTCGCCGCCGGTGATCCTGTCACGCAGGGCGGCGAGTATGCGGTCGTGATGGGTGGTGCGGCTGTCCACGGGGGCCCCTTTGTTCAGGCTTCAGCCTAAACCCCCGGTCGGGCCGGGACAAGCGACGGCTCAGGGCATCTTGCCGGCGATATAAGTGGCGAATTCGAAATTGGGGCGCTCCAGATGGCTTAGCGCGCCGGGGGACGACATGGAGGCGCAAAGGCCGCGATAGACCCGTTCGACGCACCCTTTGTCTTCGACATTCACATCATCCAGAAGAGCTTTGAGGGCTGCAAAATGTGCAGGCGCCTCGGGGTCGGCGGCCCAGTCCGGCGCAAGGCCGCCGCCGAACAGGACATGAACCTTGCCGGGGCCGTCGGGAGCAAGGCAGAGATACCAGAAATACCCCGGTGTCAGGGTGATCAACAGGGCGGGGTAGATCGACAGCAGCCAGGTGATCCGCCGCTCATCTCCCGCAAGTGTGGTGTTGGATGGGTGGGCGAGGGTCAGGGGCAGCGAGTCGTTCTTGACGATGTAATGGTAGTTGAAGGCGGGAAAGCCCTGTGGGCAGGTCATTTTCAGCAGGTCCACGGTGCCGCCGATCGTGCCTTCGTGGCAGACCGGCAGATGGTAGCTTTCCATGAAATTCTCGGCCAGCACCTTCCAGTTGGTGTTCCAGTGGAACTCTTCGCGGAAGGCCTCCACATAGTTTTCCATGTCGAGATAGCCGACAAGGTTTTCGACATCCTTGAGCGCGTCAGACGGGGCGGGGGCGTCGGGGTTCAGGGTGACCATGATCCAGCCGAGCCAGTTTTCCACCCGCACTTTCGGCAGCGCGATCTGATCCTTGCAGAACCCTTCGTTCAGCGTCATCGCGGGCGCGCCGCGCAAGGTGCCGTCGAGGTTGTAGGTCCAGGCATGGTAAGGGCAGACGATGGACCGCGTGTTGCCGCGCCCTTCCAGCAGGGTGCTCATCCGGTGGCGGCAGACGTTGGACAGGCCGCGCAACGCGCCCTCGCGGTCGCGCAGGATGATGATGGGCTCGCCGGAGATTTCCATCGTAAGGTAATCGCCGGGGTTGGGCAGGGCATCCGCACGCCCGGCGCAGAGCCATTCGCGGGCAAAGATGTGCTGCTGTTCCAGCGCGGCGAATTCGGGCGAAGTGTAGACCGATTTCGGCATCGCAGTGGCGCGTTCGAAGGGTTGCGCGACATTGGCGCGGAGTTCGGCCAGCGGCGTCAGGGCGGGGTCGTGCTGGGTCATCTGACACCTCGTTGCGCGGGCGGTTCCGCTGTGAGCATGCGAGAGGTTTCAGCGCCGGGCAAGCCTGCTGTTGCCCGTGGCCGGTGTTTTCGGAGGATGTGCCCCCGCTCAGGCATCGGCGGGCACACGCGCAGCGATATGGGTGGCCAGCCGTTCGGCATCGCGCCAGGCACCCCAGATGAAGGCGGAACCGCGGCAGGACAGCCAGGGCAGGCCGACGAAGTACAGGCCGGGTGTTTGCGACACACCTTCGGTGTGGATCGGGCGGCCCTGGGCGTCGAAGGTGTCGAGTTTGATCCAGCCGTAATCCAGTGCAAAGCCGGTGGCCCAGATGATGGTGGTGATATTGTGCGCTGCCAGATCGAGCGTCAGGAGGGGGTGCGTCACGCAGTCAGGGAGCGGGGCGAAATCCCGCGCTTCGGGTTCGGCGGGCAGGTCGAGGGCATGAGCGGCGGCATAAGCATCGGCCTCGTCCAGCACCGAAAGGTAATTGGCATCCCCCTGCGCAATGTTGTGGGCGAGGTCATTGTTGAGCGTGACTACGCCACCCGCGTAGCCGTTCGCGCGGCCCAGCAGGACCACGCCCTGTGCGGCGAGGCGTCGGAAATCCATGGTGTGGCCACCATAGGCTCCGCTGACGGCGATGGTGATGTGCTCGGTGCCAGGGTCGCGCGCCTTGGCGTCCCATTTGCCCAGTTTTCCCAGCCACCAGACAAAATCCTGCCCGCGATAGCGGCGGGGCGGGCGATCGTGAGGACCGATGGACAGATAGACCTGACGGCCCGCGCGCTGCAATTCCTCGGCGATCTGCGCGCCGGAGGAGCCGGCGCCGACCACAAGCACCGCGCCGGGTTGCAGTTGGGCGGGGTTCTTGTAGGCGTTGGAATGGAGTTGGGTCAGCCCGGCCTGTGCGGGGACGATGGCTGGGATCAGTGGCTTCTGGAACGGGCCGGTGGCGACCACCACAGTGTCGGCCTCGATATCGCCCGTTGAGGTTTCGGCGCGGAATTTGCCGGTGGGGGTGCGGTGCAGCGCCGTCACCTCCACCCCGCAGCGGATGGGGGCGCTGATCCTGGCGGCGAAGGCCTCGAAATAATCGGCCACGCGGTCCTTGCCGGCAAAGCTGTCGGGGGCAATATCGTCAAACTCCATCGCCGGGAAGCGGTCGTGCCAGGCGGGGCCGTTGGCGACCAGTGAATCCCAGCGCTCGGACCGCCAGCGCTCGGCGATGCGGGCGCGTTCCAGCACCAGATGCGGCACGCCGTGCTGCGCAAGATGGGCGCTGGTGGCCAGACCGGCCTGACCGCCGCCGATGACCAATGTATGGATTTTCTCAAAGGTCATGGGGGCGTCCTTTCTGTGGATGTTGGAAAGGTTTAAACCGGGCGTTGGTTTGGGAAAACGATGATCTGGTTCAGCTCTGCTTAGGCTGTGGCTAAGGTCCGGGGTCGATGGCCGGGCGCAGGCTGTGCACTTTGTCGGGCGTCAGTTGATCGTGGCAATGTGCCACGAAGGCGCGCACCTTCAGCGAGGATTGCGCGCCAGGGGGCAGGATCAGGCCCAGTTGCATTGGGCGCACCGCCCCTGTCAGCGGCACAAAGCGCAGGGGCTGACCATCCGGCGCGCGGTCGGACCACGGGCGGATATTGGCGATGGAATAGCCAAAGCCCTGCCCGACAAGGCTTTGCATCACGCCCATGTCGCGGGTGCGTTCCACGATGCGCGGTTTCAGCCCGGCGGTTTGGAAGCAGGACAGGAAGTAATCGGCCGAGAGTGGCAAATCGAGCAGCACCATCGGATGGTCGGCCAGATCCTGCGGGGTAAGGGTCTGATGCCCGGCAAGCGGATGGCTGGCGGCCAGCACCGCATAGGGGGGCAGGCTGGCCAGCGGCACGAAGTCGAGGTCGGCGGGGATGTCGAGGTCATAGCCGAGCGCGGCATCCAGTGTGGCGTTGCGCAGGCGGTCGTAAAGGTCGGACTGGTCGCCTTCGGATTGGTGGAATTCGACCTGCGGGTGCAGGTCGGAGAAGCTGCGACGCAGTTGCGGCAGGATCACTTGCGCGAATGTGATCAGCCCGCCGACATGCAGCCGCCCCTGCACGGTTTGCGTGATGCTGCCTGCCAGATCATTGAGCTGCCCGGCCTGCGCCAGAACCTGCCGGGCGTGGTCATGGATCTGACGGCCCGCACTGGTGAGCGACAGGCCTTGGGCATGGCGGCGGACAAAGAGCTGCAGGCCGAATTCCTGCTCCAGATGTGCGATGGCGGCGGAGATCGAGGGGGAGGAGACATTGACCCGCTCTGCCGCGACCGCGATCGACCCGGCTTCGCCCACCGCGACGAGGTATTCCAACTGGCGGAGAGTAAAGCGCAGGGGCATCTTGGTCTTTCAGCGGGGGGCGCTATTCATCGCCCGGCACGCCGTAGCTGGGGGCTTGGGTGGGATCGGTGGCGCGCTGGACATAGGCCTGCATCTGCGGGTGGTAGACGTTCCACGCAGTGCGCAGCATGGTGATGGGATCATCGGCCCAGTCGATGCGCAGATCGGCCAACGGCCAGGACAGACGGTCGGCCAGCTTCAAGCCGGCGGAATGGATGGGGCCCGCCTCGCCGCCCGCTGCAAGGCCAGCCTCCAGCGCGGCCATCAGGCGGTCGCCCAGACGGCCGGTGCTGGAGGAGAAGGTGGCGACCATGGCGCTTGGGATGCTGTCATGGGCCAGCAAATTGCCGCCTGCGGCGCAATCGGTGCCCACCGCCTCCCCCCAGAGGCCCAGCACCTGTTTGCCGGAGTGAATCGCGGTGCGGCCCTGCGCGTCGATTGCCAGCAGCTGGCGATAGTCGATATGCGGTCGGTCTGTTGTGATCTGCGCCAGCGCCTCCGACGCGGGTAGCCCGGCTTGCATCCGATCCAGCAGCAAGGGCCCCAGCGCGGGGTCGGTCACGTTCTGGCTGGCCACCGCGCCCACACCCGCCCGCACATGGGCGCAGCGGGCGGCGACGGCGGGGGAAGAGGAGGCGATCACCATGCCGAACTGGCCGGTGCGCGCACAGCGGGCAATCAGCGAAAAGGTCATGGCGCTAATCCGGGATCACGGCGGTGCCGTCGATTTCCACCAGCCAGTCGGGCCGGGCAAGCGCGCTGACGACAACCCCGGTGGAAACCGGATGCACGTCTTTGATATACTCGCCCATGGTGCGATAGACCGCCTCGCGGTGACGCACATCGGTCAGGTAGACCACGACCTTGCACAGATGCTCCATGCTGCCGCCGACCTCTTCCAGCAGCTGGCGGATGTTCTGCATCACCTTGTGGGTCTGCTCCACCGGGTCGTGGCTGTTGATATTCTGTGCGGTATCAAGGTCTTGCGGGCATTGGCCGCGCAGAAACACCATGCGGCCACGGGCCACGACGGCCTGCGCCAGATCATTGTCGAGTTTCTGTTCGGGATAGGTGTCCTTGGTGTTGAACTTGCGGTGGCGGGTGTGGGCCATGGCGGGTGTCCTTTGGTGGTATTGCCGAGTCTGTGATACGGGATTTCTGCGGCAGGATGCGTTGGGTCTGGCTAAAGCAAAAGCATGGCTTGCCTTGGCTTTGGTTAGGCCACGGCTAATCATCGGAGTCCGGTGACAGGCAGAACCGAGTCAGGGCGGCGTCCAATGCGGTGTCGCAGGCGGAAAGCTGTGCGGTCTCGATATACTCATCCGGGCGGTGGCCCTGCGCCATGTCGCCGGGGCCGCAGACCACCACGGGCACGCCAAGGCTTTGGGCGAAAAGCCCGCCTTCGGTGCCGTAGCTGAGCTTGCAGGGCCGGGTGCCGGGGGGCAGGCAGGTGGCAAAGGCGTGAACGGCGGGGGAAAGCGGAGTGGACAGGCCGGGGTAACCGCCGGTCTCAACGACCGTCAGGGCGGCGGTGGGGAAGGCCGCGCGATGGGGGGCGATGATCTGTGCGGCCAGATCGTGCAGGCGGGTAGTGAGGGCAGCGGGATCATCGGCGGCCAGCAAGCGCAGCTCCATCAGCAGCTCAGCGCTGTCGGGCACAAGGTTGACCACCGTGCCGCCGGTCAGGCGACCGACATGCAAGGTGGCGTGGGGGACGGAATAGCCGTCCTCCTTTGGGCCATGCGCCGCAATGTCATGCTGCAAAGCGCGCACCCCGGCCATGAAATCGCCCGCCAGATGCAGGGCGTTGAGCGCCAGCGGGGCCTCGGACGAGTGGCGGGCGATGCCATTGGCGCTGACGGTAAAGGCCAGCTTGCCCTTGTGGCCAAGGCCAAGGCGCATCGAGGTCGGCTCGCCCACCACCACCAGCGCCGGGCGGATGTTGCGGGTGGCGATGGCGGCCAGCATCGGGCGCACACCGATACAGCCGATTTCCTCATCATAGGAAATCGCCAGCCAAAGCGGGTGGGTCAGGACGGGCGCGCGTTGGGCAAGCGCCAGCATGGCGGCGACAAAGCCCTTCATATCCGTGGTGCCGCGCCCATACAGGCGGTCGCCCTGCCGGGTCATCCGGAACGGTGGCACGGTCCAGTCCTGCCCGGAGACCGGCACCACATCGACATGGCCCGACAGCATCAGCCCGCCGGGCGCATCGGGGCCAAGCCGTGCCAGCAGGGCAGTTTTCTGCCCGCTCGCATCAGGAAAGCGGGTGCAGGCGGCACCAAGGGCGGTCAGCGCCTGTTCAACCTCGGCCATCAGCGGCAGGTTGGTGTCGCTGCTGACTGTGGGATGGGCGATCAGGCGGCTGAGCCAGTGTTCTGTCGGTGTCATCGGCATCCCATCCGGGGCAATGGTGCCGACGCGGCGGCTTCTGGGCGAAGGGGGGCGCTCATCGCTCCCTGTCGGGCGCTCGTCGCAGCGAAGAGGCCCGCAAGGGCACGATGAGCGGCACCGTCGGCGCGCCAGGTCATAGCGCCTGATGCGTGATACGCCCGCCGCAGATTGTCAGGGCGATCGCGGTGGTGCCAAGCGCAGCGGGCGGCAGGGCTTCCACATCGCCGTCGATCATCACCAGATCCGCCGCCATGCCGGGGGCCAGCCGCCCCGTCAACTGCTCGCGATGCGCGGCCCATGCCCCGCCGGCGGTATAGGCGTGCAGTGTCGCCATCAGGCCGACCCGTTCATCGGCGCAACCGTCATAGGGTTTCCGGGTCAGCGCGGCCTGCATGCCGCGCATGACGGAAACATCCGTCACCGGCCAGTCGCTGGCAAAGGCCAGCGCCGCGCCGTGATCGGCGAGAGTTTTCCACAGATAGGCGTCTTTCCAGCGCGCCCGGCCGATCCGGTCGAGCGTCGGCATCAGCGGGAAATCCATCGCCCCTGGCGGGTGCGGCGGTTGCAGGCTGGCGGTGATGCCCAGTGCGCCAAGCCGGGGAATGTCGGCGGGATCAATCAGCTCGATATGCTCGATCCGGTGGCGGCTGTCGCGGCGGCCATTGGCGGCCTGCGCCGCCGCATAGCCATCAATCGTGGTCCGCACCGCGCCATCGCCGATCGCATGCACCGCGATCTGCAGGCCGCGCCGGTCGATCTCGGTCGCAATTGCGTTGAACCGGTCGGGGGAGAACAGGGGTTCCGATCGGTGGCCGGGCTGATCGGGGTAGTCGTTCACCATATACGCGGTACGGCTGTCGACCACGCCATCCATGAACATCTTCACAAATCCGCATTGCAGCCAGTCATCATTGAAATCGCGGGTCATCGCCTCGGCCCGGTCCAGTGCGGACAGCTCCATATGCGGCTTGAAATGGAACGGCACCTTGACCCGCGCCGTCAGCCGCCCGTCGGCCTGCAACGCGCGCAGGAGGTCCAGCGTGTAGCGGTTGCCGTCCATGTTCACCATGCTGGTGATGCCATGCGCCGCGCAGTGGCGCAGGCCCGCCTCGATCTTGGCTTTGTCGATGGCGCGCTCCGCTGCATCGGGCGAGGGCGACGGCTCCTCCCCCGTGGCAATCCCCAGATTCAGCCGCGCCTCACCGCCCAGCGCGATGACAGGCGCAAAAGCCTCGAACTCGCGCAACTCGCCGGTGGCGGTGCCGTCGTCGCCCATCACCACCTCATGCCCGCGCGGCATGTCCTGCCCGTGCAGGATGCCCGCCGCGCGCAGCGCAGCGGTGTTGGCCCAGACCGTGTGGTGGTCATGCGCGGTCATCGCGATGGGGCGGTCGGGCAGGATCGCATCCAGATCGTGGCGACTGACCGGGTGATCCAGCATGGCATAATCCGCGCCTTGGGCCATCAGCAACGGCCGGTCGGGGTGTTTCTCGGCAAAGCGGCGGAAGGCTTTGCGCAAGGCGTCGATGCCATGCAAGCCCGAGACATGCAGATGCCCAAGCTCGGCCCCGCCCAGCACAAGATGCAGATGGCTTTCCACAAAGCCGGGCAGCACAGAGCGGCCTTTCGCGTCGATCACCTGCGTCTGCGGCCCGGCCAGCGCCTCGATTTGCGCGCGCGCGCCAACGGCGAGGATAAGCCCTGCGGCAATCGCCACCGCTTCGGCGCGGGGGCGGGCCGGGTCCATGGTCAGCACGCGCGCATTGGTGAGGATCAGGTCAGGGGTCATCTCAGTCTCCGGTGTGCAGCGGGCGCTGGCCCGGCCAGTCGGTGGCAAGGTGATAGGCATGCCCCATGGCCAGAACGGCGGCATCGGCACCCACCGGCCCGGCGATCTGCATCCCCATCGGCAGGCCGGTTGCGCCAAAGCCCACCGGCACCGACAGCGCGGGAAGGCCGATCAGGCTGACCGGGATCACCACCTCCATCCAGCGGTGATAGGTGTCCATCGGCTGGCCGTTGATCGCCTGCGGCCAGCGCCAGCCGACCGGGAACGGCCAGACCTGCGCGGTGGGGAGCACGATGGCATCAAACCGGGTGAACAGCCGCGCCATATGCGCATAGTGGCGGCTGCGGCTCGTGGAGGCCTCATAGACCGCCTGCGCGGTGAGGCCTTGGCCCTGCTCGATCTCCCATACGGTTTCCGGCTTCAGCTGTGTCCGTTTGGCGGGGTCGTCGTAGAGAGCCTTCATCCGGCCTGCGTTCAGCATGGCGCGCAGGGTGGTCCAGGCCTGCCACAGCTTTTCGGCGGGGAAGGGGGGTGCGATCGCCTCGACCTCGGCCCCCTGATCGGTGAAAATCCTGAGCGCTGTTTCACACAGCGGCAGGATGCCCGGCTCCATCGCATAGGCCCGGCCCCAATCGGCGAGCCATGCAATGCGCTTGCCCTTCAGGCTGGCGCGGTCCAGCCCGGACACATAGTCCTGCGCGGCCAAGGCAAACGGCACCTCGGGGTTCGGCCCGGCCTGCACCTGCAACAGGCGCGCCACATCCTCCACCGTGCGGCCCATCGGCCCCTCTGTCGCCAGCGTGGCGAGGAAGGTATCACCATCGGCATCTGCGGGCACCAGCCCCCAGCTTGGCCGGAAGCCATAAACGTTGCAGAACCCGGCGGGGTTGCGCAGTGATCCCATCATGTCGCTGCCATCCGCTACCGGCAGCATACGCGCGGCCAGCGCCGCCGCCGCGCCGCCGGAAGATCCGCCCGCCGTGCGTGACAGGTCATAGGGGTTGCGGGTCGCCCCGAACACCGGGTTGAACGAATGGCTGCCATGCCCCCATTCCGGCGTATTGGTCTTGCCAATGAAGATCGCGCCCGCCGCCCGCATTCTTGCGGCCAGCAGGTCATCGGCCTTTGGCACATGATGGGCAAACAACGGGCTGCCCCAGGTGGTGCGCAGCCCTTTGGTCGCGCACAGATCCTTGACCGCCAGCGGCAGGCCGTGCAGCCAGCCCTGATGCGGCGCATCATCCGCTGCCTTTGCCTCGGTCATCAGCGCATCATGATCCCGCAGTGACACCACCGCATTGACCGCCGGATTCACCACCGCAATCCGCGACAGATGCGCCGCCATGACCTCGGAGGGCGCAACCTGCCGCTCCGCGATCATCCGCGACAGATCGCTCGCCGATCGCTCCCAAAGCTCCATGCCGCTTTCACCTTGGTCAAAATACTCTCGGGGGGGTGTGGGGGGGCAGACAGCCCCCCCACGGTTTGGCGAAGAGCGCCTACTTCATCAGTTCGGTCCAGATCGCGGTCATGTATTGCTGCGCCTTCGGCCCGCAGATCGGCAGGAAGATGCCCGCCGCCTGATGCTCTTGCGGCGTCACCACCTCGGGGGCCACCTTCATCTCTTCGGGCATGAACGCCTCGGACCCGGAAATCCCGTTGTTGTAGCGGGCGAAGGCCGAGATCATGGCGGCGTTTTCCGGCTCCATGATGAAGTTCAGGAAGGTGTAGGCCTGATCCACATTGCGCGCATCGCTCAGCAGCATCACCGAATCCATGAACACCGGATAGCCCTCTTTCGGATAGCCGTAAGCCACCGAAGGGTTGGCCAGCCGCGCCCGCATACTGGACCCGTTCCAGTTCACGCTTGCCGCCCAGTCGTTGTTCGACAGTTTTTCGGTTGCGCCATAATCCACGCTGATCCAGTCCGGCTTGGCGGCCATCAACACATCACGGGCCTTTTTCAGCACCTCGGTATTCTCGGTGCAGGGTTCGCCGCCGACATAGAGCACGGCAAGATTGACGATATCGGTCATCTCGGGAACGACGTTGATCTTGCCTTTCAGCTCATCCGGCACATCCAGAAAGATTGCCGAGGTGTTGATATCGCCGCCATAGACCGAGGTGTTGACCGACATCCCGATCGACCCCCATTGCCACGGCACCGAATGTTTGCGGCCCGGGTCCCAGTCCACATCCATCCATTCCGGGGCGATGTTCTTGTGGTTGGGAAGTCTGGACAGATCCAGTTCGGTCGTCAGGCCCTTTTCGGCAAAGACCTGGATATATGTGTTGGACGGCACCACCAGATCATAGCCATGACCGCCAGCCTCGATCTTGGCCAGCGCCAGATCGTTGCTGTCGTAATCGGTGACCGTGACCTTGATCCCCGTCTCTGCCTCGAACTTCGCCAGCAGGTCGGCGCCGGTATAGTTGCCCCAGTTGTAAAGGTTCAGCACCCCTTGGGCCTGTGCCAGAGAGGTGGTGGCCGCCAGAAAGGCCATTGCGGTCAGTGTTCTTTTCATCTGTCGTCTCCCGGTTGTTTCAGTTTTTCTTGCGCGTCAGGATAAAGAACAAGGTCAACAGCACAATCGTCAGCCCCAGCAGGGCGGTCGAGATGGCGTTGACCTCGGGCGAGATGGCGCGTCGCATCTGGCCCAGCATATAGGTGGGCAGGGTATCCTGCCCGCCCGACTTCACGAATTCGGTGATCACCACGTCATCAAGGCTGATCACAAAGGCCAGCATCGCCCCAGCCGCAATGCCGGGGGCCAGCAGCGGCAGGGTGACATGGCGGAAGGTTTGCCATGGGTTGGCGTAGAGATCGCAGGCGGCGGTTTCCAGCGACAGGTCCATCCCCTCCAGCCGGGCGCGGATCGGCAGATAGGCAAAGGGGGTGCAGAAGGCGGCGTGGGCGATGATCAGATATGCCAACCCCTGATAGCCGGTGGCCTGCTTGATCACGCCGAACAGGATCAGGAGTGCCACTGCGGTGACGATTTCGGGCACCATCAGCGGCTGGTTGATCACCACATAAATGAAGGTTTGCCCGCCAAAGGCCGCGCGCCGCGTGGTGCCCAGCGCCGCCATGGTGGCCACGGTGGTGGCAATCGCGCTGGCGGCGGTGGCGATGATCAGCGAGCGGAAGGTGGCCCCCTTCACCGCCTCGTTGTTCCAGGCATCGGAATACCAGTGCAGTGACCAGCCCTGCCACACTGCAATGGAAGGGCCGGAGTTGAAGGAGAAGATCACCAGAGTCAGGATCGGCAAATACAGAAGCACGAACACGGCGATGGCAACAGTAGCAAAGCCGGGCAGGCGCGAGACTTCAAAGCTGCGTTCAGCCATGCGGGTTGCTCCCCTTTGTGCTGGCGCGGACATAGACCAGCAGCGCCGCCATCACGATCAGCAACAGCGCCATCGACAGTGCCGCGCCCAAGGGCCAGTTGCGGCCCTGCCCGAACTGCAATTCGATGAAATTGCCGATCATCATGTTCTTGCCGCCGCCCAGCACGCGCGGGGTGACATAGGCCCCGAGTGACGGCACGAAGACCAGGATCGACCCCGCCACGATGCCCGGTTTCACGATCGGCAAGATCACATGGCGCAAGACCTGCATGCGGCTTGCATACAGGTCATACCCCGCCTCCAGCAGCTTCATGTCGAAACGGTCGATGGCGGCGAACAGCGGCAATACCATCAGCGGCAGGTAGACATAGGCCATGCCGATGAACACGGCCGTGTCGGTGTTGATCAGGCGGATCGGTTCGGAAATCAGGCCGATGTTTATCAGAATGGTATTCATCAGCCCCTCGTTGCGGATCACCTCGTTGATGGCAAAGGTGCGGATCAGCAGGTTGGTCCAGAACGGAATGGTGATCAGGAACAACCACATCGCCCGTTGCGCGGGCGGGCGGGTGGCGATGAACCATGCGGTGGGAAAGCCCAGCGCAAAGGTCAGCGCGGTGGTCATCAGCGACAGTTTGACCGAGCGCCAGAAGATCGTCAGATGCGCATCGGCCAGGTTCATCGTGCCGTCAAAGATGTCACGGGTGAACAGGATGCCGACCCAGCCATCAAGACTGAATTCCCAGACCACATTGCCGTATTGGCCGGGGGTCAGGAAAGAATAGACCAGCACGATCAGCAGCGGGCCAGATGCGGCGATGAACAACAAGGTCAGCGCGGGGGCCGAGAGCAGCCAGCCGTTGCGGGTGGACTTGCTGCGTTGGCTCTGCTCGGCGGGGCTCATGGCGCTATTCCCGGATCAGGCGGGCGGCGCCCGGCTGGAAGGTCACGGCCACAGCCTGCCCGGCGGCGAAATCGGCACCGCCATCGACCGGGCTGGGCACCCGCGCGGTAAGGGGGGTGCCATCGGCCAGCGACAGGTTCACATGGATGTCGGTGCCGAAATAGACCACGCTTCCCACCTTTGCGGCGAGCCCGGCGCCCTGCCCTGCGGGACCAAGGCGCAATTGTTCGGGCCGCACGATCATCACCGTGCCCTCGCCTTCGGCTGCGATCACATCTCCGGTGCTCAGCCGCGCGCCCTGCGGCGTGGCGCTGACCGGCAGGAAATTGGTCTCGCCGATGAAACTGGCGACAAACCGGTTCACCGGGCGGGTGTAGATATCGCGCGGCGCGCCGATCTGCTGGATCTTGCCCGCGCTCATCACCGCGATGCGGTCGCTCATGGTCAGCGCTTCTTCCTGATCATGGGTGACAAAGACAAAGGTGATGCCGGTCTCGGTCTGCAACCGTTTCAGTTCCACCTGCATTTCCTTGCGCAGCTTGAGGTCCAGCGCCGACAGCGGCTCATCGAGCAACAGAACCTTGGGCCGGGGGGCCAGTGCGCGCGCCAGAGCCACGCGCTGTTGCTGGCCGCCGGAAAGCTGGCTGGTCTTGCGGTCTGCCAGCGCGTCGAGCTTGACCAGTGCCAGCATTTCAGCGGTTGTTGCAGCGATCTCGGCCTTGGGCCTGCCCTGCATCTTCAGGCCAAAGCCGATGTTTTCGGCCACCGTCAGATGCGGGAACAGCGCGTAGGACTGGAACACCGTGTTCACCGGGCGGCGGTTGGGCGGCATTTCGGTCACATCCGACCCGTCGATCAGGATATGGCCTGCCGTGGGCATCTCGAACCCGGCGATCAGCCGCAACAGCGTGGTCTTGCCACAGCCGGAAGGGCCCAGCAGGGTAAAGAACTCCCCCGCTGCGATCTCGACCGAGACATCATCCAGCGCCCGGACAGCGGCGGCCCCCTGGCCAAAGGCCTTTACAACGTTCTGCGCGGTGATCGCCACCTTTTGGGTCAAGTGACTCGCTCCCTGTCGTTTTGATCATATTGGGCGCGGCTTTTGCCATCGGGCAAGCAAAACCTTTGCCGCCCTCCAGTGTTTGTGAAAAAATGGTGACAGATCAGGCATCTGTACGGCGGGGCGGGCTGTGGTAGCATCGGGCCGGCGGAAAGGGGGGCCATGACTGCTGCATCACAGACAGGGCTGCCGCAGATGCGGGGCGATGGCACGCTGCTGGTGGGCGGTGCGATCGGCATCGGCATGACCGCTGAGGCGGCGGTGCGCGGTGGGGCCGATTTCCTGCTGGCACTGAATGCGGGGCGGTATCGGGTGATGGGTGCGGCCTCGGTCGCCGCGCTGTTGCCGATCGGGGATGCCAACAGCTTTACCGACAGTTTTGCCCGGCGCGAGATTCTGGACCGCGTTTCGGTGCCGGTGTTTTTCGGGGCGTCCTGCTTTGACCCGGCGATGAGCCCGGAACGGCTGGTGGAACAGACCCTGGCGGCGGGCTATCAGGGCATTGCGAATTTCCCCTCGGCGATCCATTTCGACGGGCGGTTCCGGCAGCTTCTGGAACAGGCGGGCGTCGGTTTCGCGCGTGAGGCGCGGATGCTGGCACTGGCCAAGCAGGCGGGGCTGATGACCTTTGGCTATGCCAAGACCCGCAGCGAGATCGGGCAACTGGTGGCGGCCGGGGTTGGCATGATCTGCCTGAACTTTGGCTGGAACGCGGGCGGCGTGCTGTCGGTGGCGCAAAGTTTCACCATATCGGAAGCCGCCGACCGGGCGCGGCGGATCTTTGCCTCGGTCCGGGCGCGCGCGCGCGACACGCTGTGCTTTGTCGAGGGCGGGCCGATCATCAGCCCGGACGACATGTTCCGGGTGTGCGAGGAGGCGCGGGCCGATGGCTATGTCGGCGGATCGACGCTGGACCGGGTGCCGCTGGAACATTCGGTGACCGAGCGGACCTCGGCGTTCAAGGCGTTCAACCTGCTGCGGCAATCCGACAGCGCGCAATCGCGCGAATTGCTGCGCGCGGCGCGGATCACCGGGGTGGTGGGGCAGTCGGAGTTTGTGCTTTCGGTGCTGGATCAGGCGTTGCGGCTGGCGCGCACCGGGTTGCCGGTGCTGATCAGCGGCGCGGCAGGCCTGGGGCGCGGGGCGCTGGCGCGGGGATTGCATGCGCTGTCGGACCGGCAGGGGCCGCTGCTGACGCTGCGCGCGGCGGATGTGGGGGAAGAGGCCGAGGCGGTGCTTTTTGGTGCGGGCCCTGCGCGACGCGCGATGCTGGCGCGGCTGGGGGCGACGGTGGTGATCGAAGGAGCCGATGCGCTGCCGCAAACGGTGCAGCGGCGGCTGGCCGACTGGCTGGAGCAGCCGACACCTCTGCCGACCAGTGCCGGGGCGGCAGAGGTGGCGCGGGTGGTGCTGATCAAGCAGCCCCCCGGCCTTGGCGGCGCCGCGCTTGACCCGGCGCTGGCGCAGCGGATGGAACCGGGGCGCATCGACATTGCCCCGTTGCGCGACCGGCCCGAGGATATTCCGGCCTTGGCGCGGCATATCCTGTCGCTGCTGGGGGCCGGGCAAGCGCAGCACCGGCAGATTTCGGCGGCGGGCTACCGGCTGTTGCTGGCGCAGGGCTGGCCGGGGAATATCCCCGAGTTGCGGGCGGTGATCGAGCGTGCGGCGGTGAACACCAAGGGGGCGGTGATCGGCTCTGCCGCACTTGCCGCTGCGATCGGGGCCGCAGCTTCGGGCGCGGCAGAGGTCGAGACTCCGCAGGCGATGACCGAGCGCGACTGGCTGCTGGATGCGCTGCGGCGCAACCGGTTCCGGCGCGGCGATACGGCGGCGTTCCTGGGGGTGTCGCGCAAGACACTTTACAACAAGATGCGTCGCGCGGGTTTGCTCGACTGATCAGGCATAGCGCAGGCGGCCATCTGCCAGCGCCAGCGCGGCTTCCAGCTCCGGGCCATAGCCATCCGGGCACATCATCCGTACCGGACACTCTGTCAGATGCCGCAACGAACGCAGCGCCTGCGCCGCCTCGGCCCCCGCTGCGGCGCGCTGCCGCCAGTCGGACGAGGCGGGGCCGGGATGCAGCACCAGCGCGGCAACCCCTTGCCGTGCCAAAAGCGCGCCGCCTTCGGCCGAGGCGCAGAAGCCGGTCACGGTGAATCCGGCGCGGGCAAAGTCGCCCAGCACCTCGGCCTCGCGTTGCAGGCCCAGCCCGGCGCTGTCAAAACCATGCGCCGCCGAGCCGTCGATGATCTGGATGGTGGGGAAATTGGTCACCGCCGTTATGCCTGCCGCGCACAGGATCTGCACCGCATCGCGCACCCGCAGGAACGGATCGGCGCAGAACAGCGCCGCGATGGCCCCTGATGTGGTGCCCGGGGGCAGGTTGCGGATGGCGGTAAAGGCCAGCGCGTTCACATCCAGCACCGGCAGCAGCGCCAGCAGGTCGCGCCCCGGCTCCGGCAGGCCCGCAAGCCAGGGGGCCAGCACCCAGCCGGGCGACGATTCGCCGGGGCCTGCAACCGGAGGTTCGGCCCGGATCAGCACCTCGGGAACAGCGCACATGACAATCACCTTTGATTGAGGTTACCCAAATTTACCCAAAGTTGGCCGCAATTGCCAGTGGCCGGGGCGCTGTGTGGCTGCAATGATCCTCTTACAACGACGACAGAACCGGCAATTGCCGCGCGGCGGGGGGAGAGACCGACAGCGCCCGGCACTGCCATGGGAGGAACCATTGTCGCTTCAGTTCATCCTGACCGTCACCCTCAACGGGCTGACGCTGGCCGCGCTCTACTTCATTGTGGCGAGTGGCTTTTCCCTGATCTTCGGGCTGATGCGCACCGTCAATATGGCGCATGGGGCGTTCTATATGGTGGGGGCCTATATCGGCTTTGCGGTGTTCGATCCGCTTTATGCCTCCGCCGTCTGGGCCCCCTATGCCTGGTTCATTGCCATTCTTGCCGGGATCGCTTCGGTGGCGGTGCTGGGTGTTGTGATGCAGGTGGCGTTTCTGGGCTGGATGCAGGGGCAGGAGCTGCGGCAGGCGCTGGTGACGATCGGGTTGTCGATCATTCTGGCCGATCAGCTGCTGGCGCATTTCGGCGGCAGCCCGTTCCAGTTCTTTGCCCCCGACATGCTGTTCGGCCCGGTGCAAGTGCCGGGGATCGGGCGCTATCCGGTGTTCCGGCTGTTTCAGGTCGGGTTGGCGGTTGCGGTGGGCGTGGGGCTGTGGCTGCTGCTGAACAAGACCCGGCTGGGCATCATGGTGCGCGCGGGCGTGGATGACCGGCAGATGCTGGCCGCCTGCGGGGTGAATGTGCCGCTGATCGCCGCCACGGTATTTGCGCTGGGCGCGGCGCTGGCGGGCCTTGGCGGGGTGATCGGGGCCACGGCGCAGCCGATGGCGCTGGGGGTCGATGCACGGCTGTTGCTGATCTCCTTGGTGGTGGTGATCGTGGGCGGCATGGGGTCGATCGGCGGCACCGCGCTGGGTGCGATCCTGATTGGCCTTGCCGAGCAATGGGGGCAAGTGCTGTTCCCGACCTATTCGGTGATCCTCACCTTCGTGATCATGGCCGCCGTGCTGGCGGTGCGCCCGCAAGGCCTGATGGGGAGGAAACCGGCATGATCGTGATGACTTGCCGTCAGTGGGCGCTGACCGGGGCCGGGGTGCTGGTGCTGCTGGCGATGCCGCTGATCCTGCCGGAGTTCTGGCTGGCCAATATCCTGGGCCGGGCGCTGGTTTACGGCATCGTGGCGCTGTCGCTGACCTTTCTGGCGCAATATGGTGGCTTTGTCTCGTTTGCCCAGACCATGCTGGCCGGGGTGGCAGGCTATGCAGTAGCGATGATGGCCCCCACCGCGATTCCGCTGGGCCCGCTGGCGCTACCCTACGGGCTGGCGATACCGCTGGCGGTGCTGGCGGCGACGCTGGCGGGGGCGCTGGTCGGGCTGATCGCGGTGAACACGCGCGACATTTACCTGCTGATGATCACGCTGGCGCTGGCGGTTGGGTTCAGCCTGTTTGCGCAATCCAACACCCAGTGGTTCCGCGGCTATGAGGGTATCCGCAACATCGTCGGGCCCGAGGTATTCGGGATGCCGTTCCGCACCCATACCGTGTTCTATCTTGTCGCGCTGACCGTTGCCGTGCTGCTGTATCTGCTGGTGCTGTATGTGGTGCGCACCCCGTTCGGGCTGGCGCTGCAGGCGATCCGGGATTCCGCGCGGCGGACGGCGGCGATCGGGTTCAACGTGGCGCTGCACCGGATCGCGGCCTTTGCGCTGGCCGGGTTCATCGCAGGCTGCGGCGGGGTGCTGATCACCTTCTACAACATCGGGATCACCCCCAGTTCGATCGGGCTGTGGCCGACGGTGGCGGTGCTGGTGATGGCGGTGATCGGCGGCATGGGCCACCCGTTGGGCGCGTTTCTGGGCGCGCTGATCTATGCGGTGATGGATACCTTTGCCGCGTCGATCATCGGGCATGACCGTTTCAACACCCTGATCGGGATGGTGTTTCTGGTCATCGTGCTGATTTCGCCCGACGGGGTCTGGGGGATCGGCAAGCGGCTGGCGGAGCGGGCGGGCGGCAGGCCGCGCGCGGCTGCGCCGGCCAGTGTGTCGCGCGGGGAGGGCTGAGGCCCGCGCCAAAGCGGGGGGGCACCGCGACCCGGCCCCCCGCACCATCCATGGGTCGCACAAAAGACGGATGGCGCGGAGGAGCGCCGGACCAAAAGGGAGAAGACAATGACACCACAACACAAGAAAACTCTGGCCCGCGCGCTGGGCACGACGGCGCTGTTTGTCGCGCTTTCGGGTGCGCAGGCGATGGCGCAGGATGTGATCCGGATCGGGTCGATCACCACGCTGGAAGGGCCGTTCGCCACCGGCGGGCAGGATGCCTACCGCACCATGGAAATGGCGTTCGAAGAGATCGACTACATGGTCGGCGGCAAAAAGATCGAGTGGATCCGCGAATCGTCGAACGCCACGCCCGATGTGGCGCTGGCCCGCGCCCGCAAACTGATCGAGCAGGACAATGTGGATATCATCATCGGCCCGCTGTCGGGGGCCGAGGGGATCGCGCTGCGCGATTATTCCCGCACGCTGGAGGGGAAAACCATTGTGAATGGCTCATCGGGGGCGGCGGATACCACGCTGCGCGATCCGTCCACCAATTTCTTCCGGTTCAGCACCGAAGGCACGCAATGGATGGCCGGTCTGGGCACCCATGCCTATAACGACATGGAGGCAAAGCATGTGGCGCTGGTCGCGGCCGACTACGCGTTCCCCTATGCGCAGGTCTTTGGTTTCATGCATGAATACTGCGCGCTGGGCGGTGCTGTGACCAAGCTGTGGTCGCCGCTGAATACCACCGACTTTTCATCCATCATCGCTCAGATCCCTGAGGATGCCGATGCGGTTTTGCTGATTCAGGGCGGCACCGATGCGCTGGCCTTCCTGACGCAATACGC
The DNA here is from genome assembly GCA_046296515.1 of Paracoccaceae bacterium. Lineage (GTDB taxonomy): Bacteria > Pseudomonadota > Alphaproteobacteria > Rhodobacterales > Rhodobacteraceae > Pseudotabrizicola. The sequence continues at coordinate 445,519 of JBKBKR010000002.1, forward strand.
CGAAGTGGGGGGCGATCTGCCGATCATCGGCGGGTCGATCACCGCCGACCAGACCCTGCTGTCGGCGCGCGGCCCGCACCAGCGGCTGATGGAGGGCATGGTGGCCGCCGGGCCGATTGCCGACATGAACGATGATCCGGCATGGCTGGCCTTTGTCGATGCCTACCGCACCCGCTGGCCCGATGGCTTTGACTCGCCCTCGATCCATGCGTTCAACTATTACACCAACACCATCGCGGTTCTGAAGGCGCTGGAAGAGGTGGGCGGCGATCTGTCGGACAATCAGGCAGCGTTCCAGACAGCGCTGGCGAATGTGGAATTCACCAACCCGATGGGCGCCAATGTGAAGCTGGACGAGAACCGTCAGGCGATTTCCGACATCTACCTGACCCGCATCGTGAACGACAACGGCACCATGCGCACACAGGCCTTTGGCCGCACCGAGGGCGTGAGCCAGACCATGGGCATGCCGACGGAGGCCTTTCTCGCGCTGGGCTCGCCGTCTCGCGACAACCCTGACTGCCCGCCGGCACGCTGACACGGCCTTGCCCGTCCCGGGTCCGGGGCGGGCATTTTGAACACGGGAAGACCCATGACACCACACTCCCCTCTCGCTGCTGACACGGATGCGCTGGTGCTGACCGGCGTGGGCCGCCGCTTTGGCGCGCTGGCGGCGGTCAGCGATGTGACGCTGCGCATCCGCAAGGGCGAGCGGCGGGCGGTCCTTGGCCCCAATGGCGCGGGCAAGACCACACTGTTCAACACGATCTGCGGCGATCACCCGCCGACCTCGGGAAGCATTTTGCTATTCGGGCAGGACATATCCCGGCTGAAGCCGCATCAGCGCGCGCGGCTGGGGATCGGGCGGACCTATCAGACCTCGCTTTTGTTCACCGGGCTGACGGTGCTGGAAAACCTGTATCTTGCAGTGCGCGGGGCGGGGCGGGGGCGGTTTTCCCTGCTCAAGGCCGGGCGCGGGGATGCCGACGTGGCGCGCGCCCGCGCGCTGGCAGACCGGGTGCGGGTCGCGGGCCTGCTGGATACGCCGGTCGATGCGATCTCGCACGGGCAGCGCCGCCAGCTGGAGATCGGCATGGCGCTGGCGGGGGAGCCGAAGCTTTTGATGCTGGACGAACCGGCGGCGGGCCTGTCTGCCGCCGAGCGGCCCGAGCTGATCGCGCTGATCCGGTCCCTGCCGCGCGACCTGACTTTGGTGCTGATCGAGCATGACATGGATGTGGCGCTGGCCAATGCCGATATGGTCACAGTGATGAAGGATGGCAAAGTGGTGGTCGAAAACACCCCCGACCGCATCGCCGATGATCCGGTGGTGCAGGCGATCTATCTGGGCGGGGGGCACTGATGGCGGGGCAACTGGAGATCCGTGATCTGAAGGTCAGCTTCGGGCGGGCAACGATTCTGCAGGGCATTGATCTGAGCGTTGCCGGCGGGCCGCTGTCGGTGGTGGGCCGCAACGGGATGGGCAAGACCACGATGTGTTCGGCGCTGATGGGCATGGTGCCCGCCTCGGGCAGCGCCATGCTGGACGGGGTGGAAATGCTGGGCCTGGGCACCGGGCGCATCGCGCGGTCCGGCATCGCGCTGGTGCCGCAGGGGCGGCGGATGTTTCCGTCGCTGTCGGTGCATGAGCATCTGCTGCTGGTGGCGCAGAAGGGCAGCCCGGCCTGGACGATTGACCGGGTGTACGAGACCTTTCCGCGTCTGGCCGAGCGGCGGCGCAATGGCGGTGACCAATTGTCGGGAGGCGAGCAGCAGATGCTGGCGATTTCACGCGCGCTGCTGATGAACCCTAAGCTGGTGATCATGGACGAACCGTCCGAGGGGCTGGCCCCGGTGATCGTCGATCACCTCATCGAGGTGCTGCGCGGCATCGTGGCGGAAGGCATGGGCCTTTTGCTGATAGAACAGAACCTGCGGGTGGCCACTGAGGTGTCGGAACAGGTGGCGATCATGGTCACCGGGCGGATCGCGGCTACCGTCGCCAGCACCGATCTGGCCGCCGACCGCGAGATGCAGAACCGTTATTTGGGGGTGAGCCATGGGCATTGATCCTGTCTACGTTATCGGAACCTGCGACACGAAGGAGTCCGAGCTCGCCTATGCCTGCGCCTGCATCCGCGCGGCGGGGGCGCGGGCGGTGCTGGTCGATGTCGGCACCGGAGCGCCGGGGGTGGCCCCTGATGTGAGCGCCGCCGAGGTGGCGGCCTGCCACCCGGAGGGGGCCAACGCGGTGCTGGAAGGCACCGACCGGGGGCAGGCGGTGGCCGCGATGGCTGTTGCGCTGACGCATTGGCTGCTGGCGCGCGCGGATATCGGCGCAGTGCTGGGGCTGGGCGGGTCGGGCAATACCGCGCTGGTGACGCAGGCGATGCGGGCGCTGCCGGTGGGGGTGCCCAAGCTGATGGTGTCCACCGTCGCTTCGGGGCAGGTGGCGCCTTATGTGGGGGCCAGTGATGTGGGCATGGTTTATTCCGTGACCGATATCGCCGGGCTGAACGCGATCAGCCGCCGGGTGATCGGCAATGCCGCCCATGCCGCCGCCGGTATGGCGCTGAACCCGGTGCCGGTGGCCAAGGATGACCCGCCGGGGTTGGGCATCACCATGTTTGGCGTGACAACCGAATGTGTGACCCATCTGCGCAAGCTGCTGGACGATACCTTTGAACCCTATGTGTTCCACGCCACCGGCACCGGCGGCGCGGCCATGGAGAAGCTGGCCGACTCCGGCCTGCTGGCGGCTCTGCTGGATGTGACCGCGACCGAGGTAGCCGATTATCTCGTGGGTGGCGTGATGCCCTGCAGCGCAGACCGCTATGGCGCGCCTGCCCGTACCGGCCTGCCCTGGGTCGGATCGGTCGGCGCGGTGGACATGGTGAACTTTGGCGCCCGCGATACGGTGCCGGAGCGGTTCGCCGGGCGGCAGTTTCTGGTGCACAACCCGCAGGTGACCTTGATGCGCACAACGCCGGAGGAGAACACCGCCATCGGGCAGTTCATCGCGCAGCGGCTGAACCAGTGCAACGGGCCGGTATCGCTGTTTCTGCCTCTGGGCGGGGTATCGGCCATCGACGTGCCGGGGATGCCGTTCCATGACCCAGCTGCCGATGCCGCCCTGTTCACCGCCATTCGCAAGACGTTTCTGGTGACGGAAAACCGCCGCCTGACCGAGCTTTCCCTTCCTATCAACGACCCGGCCTTTGCCGCCGCAATGGCCGCCGAAATCCGCAGGATGACCCCATGACACAGCCCGCCCCCAACCACCGCGACCGCAGCGCGATCATGGCGAAGTTCCGCGCCATGGCCGAAAACCGCATCCCGATCATCGGCGGCGGCGCGGGCACCGGCCTGTCGGCGAAAAGCGAAGAGGCCGGCGGGATTGATCTGATCGTGATCTACAACTCGGGCCGCTACCGCATGGCGGGGCGCGGGTCGCTGGCGGGGCTGCTGGCTTATGGCAATGCCAATGAGATCGTACTGGACATGGCGCGCGAGGTGCTGCCGGTGGTGCGGCACACCCCGGTTCTGGCCGGGGTGAACGGCACCGACCCGTTCCTGCTGATGGGCCCGCATCTGGACCGGCTCAAGGCGATGGGCTTTGCCGGGGTGCAGAATTTCCCCACGGTCGGGCTGATCGACGGCATCTTCCGGCAGAACCTTGAAGAAACCGGCATGAGTTTCAGCCTGGAAATCGACATGATCCGCATGGCGAACGAACGTGACCTGCTGACCACGCCTTATGTGTTCAGCGCCGATGAGGCGCATGAAATGGCGCTGGCCGGGGCCGATGTGCTGGTGATGCATATGGGCCTGACCTCGGGCGGGGCGATCGGGGCGGAGACCGTGCGGTCCCTGGCAGATTGCGTGCGCGATATCGACCTTTGGGCCGAGGCCGCGCGCAAAGTGCGCCCGGATGTTCTGGTGATCTGCCATGGCGGCCCGATCGCCACACCGCAGGATGCCGAATATGTCCTGCGCGAGACCCGGTTGTGCCACGGTTTCTACGGTGCCAGCTCGATGGAGCGGCTGCCGACCGAAACCGCGCTGGCCGACACCACCCGCGCCTTCAAGGCGCTGACGTTCTGACAGGAGCATGACCATGGCCGAGGCCCTTGCCACCACACTCATCGACGCGCCAGTCGAAACCGTCTGGGCGGTTTTGCGCGATTTCAACGGCTTACCGGTCTGGAACCCCGGCGTGCGCGACAGCGCCATCGAAGACGGGCGCGATGCCGACAGCGTCGGCTGCATCCGCACCTTTACCCTTGCCGACGGCACTTTTGTGCGCGAGCGGCTGCTGGAGCTGGACGACAGCCGCTACCTTATGGCCTATAACTTCGAGACCCCGGCCTTTCCGGTGGAGAACTACCTTGCCACGCTGGAACTGATCCCGGTGACCAATGGCGACCGGACCTTTGTGCGCTGGTGGGCGTCGTTTGACGAGGCGGCGGAGGACCGGGGCAAATATGCCGCGCTGATTTCCGACGCGGTGTTTGCTGCCGGGCTGCGGGCGCTGGCGGATCATGTGGCACGGCATGGCGTGCAGCCCGAGGGTGCGCAGCGCTGGCAGGGGCTGCGCCCGGCCAAGGTCTTCACCTCCAGCGTGATCCGCGCGCCGCTGGCGGCGGTCTGGGACCGGATGCGCGATTTTGCCGGGATGAAGGATTGGCACGAAGACATATCGCAGATGCAAATGATCGGCGGCGTGCGGTCCGACAAGGTGTCGGGTGTGCGCGATTTCCTGTTTGGGGACGGGCAGTTGCACGAACAGCTGACATGGCTGTCAGACCGTGACCACGCCTTTCGCTACCGCATCCTGAAAAGCCCGATGCCCTGGCTGAACTACCATGCCGGGGCGCGGCTGTATCCGCTGACCGATACGGGCCATACCTTTGCGGTCTGGACCGCCGATTGGGTTGCGTCCGCTCAGGATGATCTGGAGCTGATCCCGAATGTGCATCACAACGTGTTCCAAAAGGCGTTTGATACGCTGGATCAACAGCTTGGAGGGTCCGCCTGATCGGGGCAGCCGTTCCGGTCAGGCGCTTTGCAACACCGCCAGATGCCGGGCAAATCCCGGAGAGGTCATCAGCGCGCGGCAGCGGGCGAAGCGGGTATCGGCATAGGCCTGAAAATCCTCGGCCGGGTTGGCATTGGCCAGCTGGATCAGGCCCCATAGCGTCCACAACAGGTCGCACATCGCCTTGTGGATCACCATCCGCGCCTCGTCCTGTGGTGGGGGCGGGCCGTTGAAATAGGCGGCCAGCATCGCCTTGTCCTGCGCGGCGTCAAAGCCCGCCTCGACCGACAGATCGCCCAGATCCCACATCGGATCGTTCATGCCGGAATATTCCCAATCGACGATCCACATCCTTGATCCGGTATCCAGAAAGTTCTCGCACAACGGATCGCAATGGCAGGGCACCAAGGGCACCGGATTGCGGGCCAGCGCCACGCGCACCGCCTGTGCCTCATGCACCACGTCATGATATCCTGCCGGCAGGGTCACATCCTTGCCCGACAGCAGGCGCAGGTAGTCGCCTATCATGGCAAAGAGTGCGAACTGCGTCGCAAAGTCCTGTCCCGACTGGTGCAGCTGACGCAGAGCCAACGCCGCGCGGGCGGGCGCACCTTTCCGGTCGCGGAAGGCTTCGGGCGTCATGGTAACCGTGTCCGCGATATAGCGGGTGACCATGATGCCACTGGCAGGGTCATTGAACAGCACGGCGGGGCTGACCCCGGCCAGTGCCGCCGCTTTGGCAGCCACGGCCTCGGCGGCACGGTCGATGTAATCGGCCGTGCCCTCGCCCGGTATCCGCAGGATCACATCGCCAAGCCGGTAGACCCGGTTGGTCAGCCCGCCCAGCCGTTGCGGCGTGCCGTTCCATCCCGCCAGCGCGGGAATACCCGCGACCATCGCTGCGATGTCATACTGCATCCTGTTCCCCGTTGCCTTGCCCCGCGCGCTGGACCAAGCTAGCCGCCAAACGATCAGGGAGTCCATCATGAGCACGGGCATGAGCACGGGTCAGCACGACGGCCATCTGGGCAAGGTCTATGACGCGCAGGCGCCGGAGCAGGTGGCCGCCGCCTATGACGCCTGGGCCGCCAGCTATGATGCGGAAATGGCGGCGGCGGGCTATCGCCACCCGTCGATCGGTTGCGCTTTGCTTGCCCGCCACGCGCCGCGCGGGGCGGGGCCGGTGCTGGATGCCGGATGCGGCACCGGGTTGTTGGGGGATTGGCTGGGCATCCTTGGCTTTTCCCCGGTCGAAGGGCTGGATCTGTCGGCGGGCATGCTGGCTGTCGCCCGTGCCAAGGGCAGCTATGCCCGGCTGCACCAGCTGGCGCTGGGGCAGCCGCTGCCCTTTGCCGATGGTGCCTTTGCTGCGGTGATTTCCACCGGGGTGTTCACCACCGGCCATGTCGGGGCCGAGGCCTTGCCCGAACTGATCCGCATCACGCGCAGCGGCGGGCCGCTTGTGCTGACCGTGAAAACCACGCTCTGGGATAGCGGCTTTGCCGCAGCCCTGAACGCCACGCCCGGCATCAGCGTGGTGGAAACCACCGCCCCCTATGTCTCGATGCCCGGTGAGGCGGGCACCATTCCATCACTGGCCATTGTGATCCGCCGCAGCTAGATGCACCCGTGTACCGGCGAGGGCAAGGGCTGCGGCCACATCCTCGGGCGGGGTCGCATCCGTGATGATCTCATCCATCAGATCAAACCCGGTCACCCGGATAAAGCCGCGCCGCCCGAATTTGCTGGCGTCGGTCACCACAACCCGGCGCGTGCCGCAGGCCAGAACCGCACGGGCAAACTCCGCCTCCTGCAGGTCGAAATCCATCACCCCGCTGGCATCGACGGCCCCGGCCGAGATGATCGCATGTTCAACGACAAAGGCCCGGATGAATTCCAGCGCCGAGGCGCCGAGTGATGCGCCGGAATCGCCACGCAACTCGCCCCCGGCCATGAACACCCGGTTGCCGTTCACCGTGGCCAGCGTGCGGGCGATATCGGAGGAATTGGTTACCACCGTCAGCCGCCGGTGACCCAGCAACTCGCGCGCGAGAAAGCTGGTGGTGGTGCCGGTATCCAGCATGAGCGAATCGCCATCGGCGATCTGCGCCGCCATCGCCCGCGCGATCGCCTGCTTTGGCCCGGCATTTTCGCGCATTCGGCGGTGAAACGGCGCCTCGCCCATCTGGCCCGCCAGACCGACCGCGCCATGCACCCGCACCACTGCCCCGGCGTCGGTCAGCGCCCGCACATCGCGCCGCAGGGTCTCGGTCGAGACCGCCAGCGTATCGGCCAGGGCGGTGACCGAAAGCGGCCCCTTGTCCTCCAGCAGTTTCAGAATCGCGCCGTGTCTTGGTGTCAGCATCGGGCGGCGTCCTTTGTGGGGCGTGTGGATATGCGTCGTCAGCTTGCCCGTTTCTTTGCCAAAAGACAAACAAACGGTCACGATAGCCACATACGCCCCAATTTTTCGTTGACAGCTGCCCGTGGGACGCGCGCTAATCAAGATACCACCAGAAGGCGCAGGCCCGCTTTCGCGCCCCAAGCGCCCGGACCCCGACCCACAGGCCGCGCCCCAGGCGCGGCCCCGTTCCACAACAGGGAGAAACCGATGCGCCTGACCCTCAGCCTTGCCGCCTTGCTTTGCGCCACCACCGCCATGGCGCAGGATTCGACCGACCCGATCAAACTGACCCTGCACGACTGGACCGGCCATCTGATCACCACCCAGCTGATGGGCGAGGTGCTGCGCAAGGGCGGATACAATGTTGAATATGTGCAGGCCGATTATCTGGCCCAGTTTGCCGGACTGGAAACGGGCGATCTGCATGTCGCGATGGAGATCTGGGAGGCGACGGGACGCGAGGCGATGGATGCCGCCACCGCCACCGGCCGCGTCGAGGTGTTTGGCCCCACCGGGATGCAGGCGAAAGAGGAATGGTGGTATCCGATCTATATGAAGGAAAAGTGCCCCGGCCTGCCGAACTGGGAGGCGCTGAAAGACCCTGCCTGCGCTGCGGCGTTTTCCACGCCCGAGACTGCGCCCAAGGGCCGCTATCTGGGTGGGCCGGTCACATGGGGCGGGTTTGACGAGGAACGGATCGAGGCGCTGGACCTGCCGTTCGAGGTGATCCATGCGGGCACTGACGGGGCGCTGTTTGCCGAAGTGGAGTCGGCTTATCAGCGGCAGGCTCCGGTGCTGCTGTGGATCTACGCACCGCATTGGGCTCCGGCCAAGTATGAGGGCGAATGGGTTGAATTCCCCACCTATGACCCGGCCTGCTATACCGATCCCGCATGGGGCATCAACCCCGATGCCGCCTATGATTGCGGCAAGCCGTTTGGCGAAATCTGGAAGGTCGGCTGGTCGGGGGTAAAGGACAAATGGCCCGGCGCGCACAAGGCGATTTCCGCCTTTACCATCGACAATGACCAGATGGGCGCGATGATCACCGAGGTTGATCTGAACGGCAAAACGGTCGAGGCCGTGGTGGCCGAGTGGATCACCGCCAACGAGTCAACCTGGAGCGGGTGGATCGCCAAATAACTGAAGCCATGACCACCGGCCCGGATACCCTGATCTGCCGCAATGTCTGGAAGGTGTTCGGCGCACGTGCCGCCGAACACCTGACTGCGGTGGATCAAGACCCTGACCGGCTGGCGGCACTTGGCCTTGTGCCCGCCGTGCGTGCGGTCGATCTGTCGGTGCGGCGCGGCGAGATATTTGTGATCATGGGTTTGTCGGGGTCGGGCAAATCGACGCTTGTGCGCTGCCTGTCGCGGCTGATCGAACCAACAGCGGGCGAGATCCTGTTCAACGGCCAGAACCTTCTGACCGCGTCGGATGCCGAGATGACCCAGATCCGGCGGCACAGGATGGGGATGGTGTTTCAGCACTTCGCCTTGCTGCCGCATATGACTGTGCTCGACAACGTGGCCTTTCCGCTGGAGGTGCAGGGCATGGCGCGCCCAGCGCGCGAGGAGCGGGCGGCGGAGATGATCACACTGGTGGGTTTGTCGGGGCGCGAAGCCGCCTATCCCCGCCAGCTTTCGGGCGGGCAACAGCAGCGGGTCGGCATCGCGCGATCTTTGGCCGGCGAGCCGGAGTTGTGGTTTCTGGATGAGCCGTTTTCGGCGCTGGACCCGCTGATACGGCGCGAGTTGCAGGGCGAGTTCATGCGGCTGCAGTCGCGGCTGCACAAGACCATCGTGTTCATCACCCATGATTTTGACGAGGCGATCCGGCTGGCCGACCGCATCGCGATCATGAAGGATGGAGCCGTGGTGCAGATCGGCACGCCCGAGGATCTGGTGCTCAACCCGGCCACCGAATATGTGCGCGAATTCACCCGCGCCGTTCCCAAGGCCAAGGTGGTGCGGCTGGCCTCGCTGATGACCCCCGGCCCGGTGCCGGGCGGTATGCCCTGTCTGCCCGCCCGTGCCACCGTGGCGGATGCCGGGCCGTCGTTCCTGTCGGGCGCGGCACAAGTCGGCGTGACCGAAGACGGCCGCGCCATCGGCACCGTCCGGCGCGAGGATGTGATCCGGCTGCTGCTGGGGGGCGAGGCATGACCGCGCTGCCCCTGTCCAGCCCGCGCCCGTGGGACGGGCGGCTGATCTGGGGTGTGGCTTTGGCGCTGGCGCTGGCGCTGTGGCTATGGGGACAGGCGCTGCTGCCGATGGCCTTTGACTACCCGAGGGCTCGGCAGATCCCCGCCGCGCGTTGGATCGGGGCGGCGATCAACTGGCTGGTGAAAGATGCCAACTTTGGCCCGGTGGCGTTTTCCGATCTGACGCGGGCCATCGCGGCGCTGGTGGACAAGCCCTATCAGCTGGTGTTGGGGCTGCTGGCGAACGGGGTACAGCAACAGACTGGCGGTGTTATGGTGCAGCATGTGCCGCCGGTGTCATGGGTTGCCGTGGTCGGCATGATGGCGGCGCTTGGTCATTGGGCCGGGGGGCTGCGTCTGGCGCTGCTGATGGCGGGGTGCTTTGGCTTTATCGCGGTGTTCGGCCAGTGGCAGAGTGCCATGGTCACGCTGGCGTCGATATTCGTCGCGGTCCCGCTGGGCGTGGCGGGGGGGCTGTTCTTCGGGGTTCTGGCCTGGCGGCATCCGTGGTTTGAGCGTGCTTTGCGGCCGCTGCTGGATCTGATGCAGACCATGCCGGTGTTTGCCTATCTGGTGCCGGTTCTGATCCTGTTCGGCTTTGGCCCGACAGCGGCGGTGATTGCCACGCTGATCTATGCCACCCCGCCGATGACCCGCATCACCACGCTCGCCCTGTCGCGGGTGCCGGAAGAAGCGCATGATCTGGCCCGCATGTTGGGCTGCACCCCGCGCCAGACCCTGTGGCGGGTGCTGATCCCTTCGGCCCGTGAGCCGCTGATGGTGGGGGTTAATCAGGTGATCATGCTGTCGCTGAACATGGTGATCATCGCCTCGATGATCGGCGCGGGGGGGCTGGGGTTTGACGTGCTGAACGCCCTGCGCCGGCTCGATTTCGGCGCGGGGCTGGAGGCGGGGCTGGCGATTGTGGCGCTGGCCATCGCGCTGGACCGGCTGAGTCAGGCGGTGGCGCATCGCGGCTCGGTTCCGGCGATGCCGGGCGGGGTGATCCGGCAGCACCCCTATCTGATTGCGGCAATCCTGATGATCGGGGCCACCTTCCTTATCGGCCTGCTGGTCCCGGCGGTGCAGACCTACCCCGATGCGGCCCGGCTTTCTACCAGCCCGTTCTGGGCGGCGGCGGTGAAATGGATCAACGTCACGTTTTTCGACACCCTGGAGGCGGTGAAGACCTTTTTCCTCGTCTGGCTTCTGGTGCCGGTCAAACGCTTCATGCTCGACCTGCCTTGGCTGGCGGTGGTGGCGCTGTTGGGGGTGGCGGGCTGGCGGCTGGGCGGCTGGCGGCTGGCGTTGCTGACATCCGGGCTGTCCTTCCTGATTGCCGCGACCGGGCAATGGGAAAAGGCGATGATCACGGTCTATCTGTGCGGCATCTCCACCCTGATCGCCATGGCGATCGGCGTGCCGATCGGCATCGCCGTGGCGATGCGTGACCGGCTGTGGGCGGTGACCCGCGTGGTGATCGACACCGCGCAAACCTTGCCCAGCTTTGTCTACCTCATGCCGATCGTGATGCTGTTCCGGGTCGGCGATTTCACCGCGATGATCGCTGTGGTCGCCTATGCCATCGCGCCCGCGATCCGTTATACCGTGCTGGGCCTGCAATCGGTGGACCCGCGACTGATCGAGGCGGGGCGGGCGATGGGCTGCACCCGATGGCAGATCCTGACCCGCATCCGCCTGCGGCTGGCGCTGCCGGAAATCCTGCTGGGGCTCAATCAGACGATCATGTTCGCGCTGTCGATGCTGGTGATCACCGCTTTGGTCGGCACCCGCGATCTGGGGCAGGATGTATATATCGCGCTGACCAAGGCCAATCCCGGCAATGGTCTGGTGGCGGGGCTGGCAATTGCTTTCATCGCCATCATCGCCGACCGGCTGTTGTCGGCCTCTGCCCGCCGCGCACGGGCCCGGCTGGGGCTGGAGGGATCATGACCGCACCCGCGCAGATCACCGCCCTGCCCTGCTGGTCCGGCACGCCATCGGCGGTGCCGCTGGAAGGCGGCTTGTCGAACGAAAGCTGGCTTGTGACAGACGCGGCGGGGCAGCATGTGGCCCGCTTTGGCCGCGATTTTCCGTTCCACCATGTGGACCGCGCCCGCGAGGTGGCAACGGCACGCGCTGCCCATGCCGCAGGCTTTGGCCCGGCGGTGGAATATGCCGCCCCCGGGGTCAGCGTGGTGGCCTTCATCGCGTCGCGGACATGGACGCCGGATGATGTGCGTTCCGCGCCGGACCGGACCGGCGCGCTGCTGCGGCGGTTCCATGATGGCATGGCGCGGCACATCACGGGCACACCCTATATCTTCTGGCCGTTCCATGTGATCCGCGATTATGCCCGCACCCTTGCAGCGGGGGGCAGCCCGTTTGCGCCTGACCTTCCGGGCTTTCTGGCGCTGTCCGAAAAGCTGGAGGCGGCGCAGATCCCGCAGCCGATCGTCTTTGGCCACCATGATCTTTTGCCCGCCAATATCCTCGATGACGGCTCCCGGCTCTGGCTGATCGACTATGAATATGCGGGTTTTGGCACCGCGATGTTCGATCTTGCCGGTGTGTCATCCAATGCCGGGATGGCGGCGGATGAGACCGACGCCCTGCTGCGCGCCTACCTCGGCCACGCCCCTGAGCCCGCTTTTCAGCGCGCCTTTGACGCCATGCAATGCGCCAGCCTGCTGCGTGAGGCGATGTGGGCCATGGTTTCCGACATCCACCTTGCCGCCCCCGGCGCGGATTACCGCGCCTATGCGCGCGAAAATCTCAGCCGCCTTGACGCGGCGCTGGACCAGTTCACCCACACACACGGGACGCTTTGACATGACCCTTCCTGCGCAGGCCCAGATCATCGTCATCGGCGGCGGTATCATCGGTTGTTCCACCGCCTATCATCTGGCGCGCGACCACAAGGCCGATGTGCTGCTGCTGGAACAGGGCAGGATCACCTCTGGTTCCACATGGCATGCGGCGGGGCTGGTGGGGCAGCTCAGGTCTTCGGCCAGCATCACCAAGGTGCTGAAATACTCGGTCGATCTCTACAAGGGGCTGGCCGCGGAGACGGGGCTGGAGACCGGGTGGAAGATGACCGGCTGCCTGCGGCTGGCCACCACGTCCGACCGCTGGACCGAATATCGCAGGCTGGCTACCACGGCGGGCAGCTTCGGGATGGAGATGCACCTGATTTCGCCCGAAGAGGTCAAGCGGATGTGGCCATTGATGGACACATCCGACCTGATCGGGGCCAGCTGGTTGCCCACCGACGGGCAGGCCAGCCCGTCCGACATCACCCAGAGCCTTGCCAAAGGTGCGCGGATGCATGGCGCGCGGATTGTGGAGGGGGTGACGGTGACCGGCTTTGTGATGGACGGTCGCCGCATCACCCATGTGGAAACCGATCAGGGGGTGATCGCCTGTGACAAGGTGGTGAACTGCGGTGGCATGTGGGCGCGGCAACTGGGCGCGATGGCGGGGATCACGGTGCCGCTGCACCCAGTCAAGCACCAGTATATCATCACCGAGCGGATCGAGGGGCTGTCACCCGATGCACCCACCCTGCGCGACCCCGACCGCCGCACTTATTTCAAGGAAGAGGTTGGCGGGCTGGTGATGGGCGGGTATGAGCCGAACCCGCAGGGCTGGGTCACAGGGGATATTCCGCCCGACTGGGAGTTCCGGCTGTTCGACGATGATTTCGACCATTTCAGTCAGCATCTGGAACAGGCGATCGCCCGGATTCCGGCGCTGGAGCAGACCGGCGTGAAGCAGATGATCAACGGGGCGGAAAGCTTTACGCCGGATGGCAATTTCATTCTCGGCCCTGCACCCGAGTGTTCGAATATGTTCGTCGGCGCAGGCTTCAACGCCTTTGGCATAGCCTCGGGCGGCGGCGCGGGCTGGGTGCTGGCCGAATGGGTGATGCGGGGCGAGGCGCCGCTGGACCTGTGGTCGGTCGATATCCGGCGGTTTTCGGCGATGCACCGTGACCGTGGGTGGGTGGCGACGCGCACCCTGGAGGCTTATGGCAAGCATTACACCATCGCTTTCCCGCATGAGGAATACGACTCCGGCCGCCCGCTGATCGTGTCGCCACTCTATGACCGGCTCAAGGCGCATCGCGCGGTGTTCGGCTCGAAACTGGGCTGGGAGCGCCCGAACTGGTTCGCGCCGGAGGGGGTGGAGGCGCGGGATATCTATGCGATGGGCCGCCAGAACTGGTTCGGCCCGGTGGGCGACGAGCACGCGCATGTGCGCAGCCATGCCGGGCTGTTCGACCAGTCCAGCTTTGCCAAATATGAGCTTTCCGGCCCCAAGGCTGCCGAGACGCTGGAGGCGATCTGCGCCAACCGGGTGGCACGGGATGTGGGGCGGCTGACCTATACCCAGCTTTTGAACACGCGCGGCGGGATCGAGTGTGATCTGACGGTAGCGCGGCTGGCGCAGGATCAGTTCTACATTGTCACCGGCACGGGTTTCCGCACCCATGATTTCGGCTGGATCGCCGATCATCTGCCGGGCGATGGCGTGCAGTTCCGCGATGTGACGGAGGAGTGGGGCACGCTGTCGCTGATGGGGCCGCGCGCGCGCGATATTCTGGCGCGGGTGACAGCGGATGATGTGGGCAACGCCGGTTTCCCCTTTGGTCATGTGCGCCTCATCACCATTGCGGGCGCGCAGGTGCGGGCGCTGCGGGTGACTTACGTCGGCGAGCTGGGGTGGGAGCTGCATATTCCGCTGGCGCAGACCGGGGCGGTGTTCGATGCACTGATGGCGGCGGACCCTGCCTTGCGCCCGGTGGGCTACCGCGCGCTGGAATCGCTGCGGCTGGAAAAGGGCTATCGGGCCTGGGCGTCCGACATCACCCCGAACGATACCCCGTTCGAGGCGGGGTTGGGCTGGGCGGTGAAGATGAAGGGCAATGCGCCGTTCCTGGGCCGTGCCGCGCTGGAGGCGGTGGCGGGGCAGCCAGTGAAAAAGCGGTTGGTGGGGTTCACCTTGACCGACCCCGCCGCGGTGCTGGTCGGGCGGGAGACCATTCTGCACGACGGGGTGCCGGTCGGCTATCTGACCTCGGGCGGCTATGGCTATACCATCGGCCAGAGCATCGGCTATGGCTATGTCCGCCATGCGAATGGCACTGCCGATGACTGGCTGACGGCAGGGCGCTACGCGCTGGTGATCGCGGGCGAAACGGTGCCCGCCGCGCTGGCCCTCTGCCCGCTTTATGACCCGGAGGGGAAGCGCATCCGCGCTTGATTGTGCGGGTCTGCCGGGGCCCTTGTTGCCACGGCGGACAGGTCGTCGAACACGCCGGGGGCTGCGGCCAGAACCACGCCGCCCGCCGGATCGGTGCCGATGGGCAGCGCGTGGCCCCCGGCCTCGGTGATCATCAGCGCGCCGGCCAGACAATCCCACGGGTTCATATGCGGCTCATAGTAGCCGCCCAGACGGCCCGCCGCGACCTGCGCCAGCATCAGCCCACCCGATCCGTTGCGATAGAAAATGCCACCGGCCTGCATCAGGCCAGCGATGACGCCGCCCACATGCGCAGGGTCGGTGCGGTGACTGGCACCAATGGCGACAAGGCTGTTGGTGATCCGGTGCGCCGGATCGCAGCGCATCGGGGTTTCGTTCACCCACGCGCCTTTGCCCTTTACCGCTGTAAACAGCTCGCCCGACAACGGGTGGGCGGTGATGGCGGCCACGGTCTCATCGCCCTGCACCAGCGCGATGATCACACACCAATGCGGCAGGCCCGCCAGAAACGGCGAGGTGCCGTCGATCGGGTCGATCACCCACAGATAGCCGCTGTCCCCCGCCTGCGCGCCGCCCTCTTCGCCAAGGATCGCATCCTGCGGAAAGGCCTCCAGCAGCCCGGCGCGGATCAGGTCTTCAACCTCACGATCGGCGCGGCTGACGATATCCTGCGGGCTGGCCTTGGCCTCGATCACCAGCCGGTCACGGTTCTGGAAATGGCTCAGGGCAAGCGCGCCGCCTTGGGTGGCAAGGCGGCAGGCAAGGTCAAAGCGGGTCTGGATGGCGTCGGTCATGGTCTTCCTTCAGGCGACGCGGGACACGTCGGTATGGGTGATATGCAGCGTCACATCCTGTCCGGCGGCGAGACGCGGTTCATGGATCGGGCGCGAGACCAGCATCTCGCCGACCTGTGCGGCCACGGTATATTCCATCCGGCTGCCCAGGTAGGTGGCCGTCATCACCCGGTCGGGGCCGCCCGGCAGCAGGGTGATGCGTTCGGGGCGGATCGACAGGGTGGCGGCACCATCGGGGCCGGTCACGTTCAGGCGCATGCCGAGCGCGGTGAAATGGCCCTGCACCACCTCCCCCCGGATCAGGTTCGCATCGCCGATAAAATCGGCGATGAAGGGGGTGGCCGGGCGTTCGTACAGATCGGCGGGCGTGCCGACCTGTGCGATTGTGCCCCGGTCCATCACCACGATGCGGTCGGAGACCGCCAGCGCCTCCTCCTGATCATGGGTCACATACACTGCCGTCAGGCCAAAGCGGCGTTGCAGGCTGCGGATTTCCTCACGCACCTTGCGGCGCAGCTTTGCGTCAACGTTCGACAAAGGCTCGTCGAACAGGATCACATCGGGTTGCTGCACGATGGCGCGGGCGACCGCCACGCGCTGCTGCTGGCCGCCCGACAGTTCGGCCGGCAGACGCTGGTGCAAGCCGCCAAGGCCGACCTGATCAAGGATTTCGCGGGCCTTTTCCTGCGCTTGCGCGCGGGCCGTGCCCCGGATCACCGGGCCGTAAGCCACGTTGTCGAGCACCGTCATATGCGGGAACAGCGCGTAAGACTGGAACACCATGCCGACATTGCGGGCCGAGGCCGGGTCGCGGCTGACATCGCGCCCGGCGATGAAGACCTGCCCCTCGCTGGGCAGTTCCAGCCCGGCGATCAGGCGCAAGGATGTGGTCTTGCCGCAGCCTGACGGGCCGAGGAAGGTCACCAACTCGCCCTTGGCGATGGCAAGGTCGATGCCCGCCACAGCGGTGGCATCGCCATAGCGCTTGACCACACTGCGGAATTCGATGGCTGTCTCGGTCATGTATCCCTCATTCCGCCGGTTGCGCGGTGCCTGTCACCGCGCTCCGCCGTCCCAGTCGCCGCTTGCCGACGACCCAGTTCATTCCTGCCACGCAGCCCACCATCACCAGCATCAGCACGGTAGAATAGGCGATGGCCAGCGCATATTCGCCATTCTCGACCCGGCCCATGATATAGGCCGTCGCCATGTTGTGCCGGGCCGAGACCAGAAAGATCACCGCCGATACCGCCGTCATCGCGGTGACAAAGGAGTAAACCAGCGCGGTAAAGATCGCAGGCCGGATCAGCGGCAGCACCACATCACGAAGCACACGGCCGCCGCCCGCGCCCATGGTCTGGCTCGCCTCTTCCATGCTGCGGTCGATCTGCGCCAGCGCGGCAATGCCTGCGCGCATACCCACCGGCAGGTTGCGGAACACGAAGCAGATCACGAGGATTGCCATGGTGCCGGTCATGTCGATCGGCGGCACGTTGAACGCGGCGATGTAGCTGACGCCCACCACCGTGCCCGGAATCGCGAACGAAAGCAGCGTGCCGAATTCAAACGCCCGCTTGCCGGTGAAATCCTGCCGCGCGATCAGCCAGGCGGTCAGGATGCCGATGCCCATGGTCAGGGGGGCCGACAGGGCCGACACCCAAAGCGTGGTGATCATGCTGTTCCAGGCCGAGCCGAACAGTTGCAGCCCGTTGGCGTTGATCTCGAAGGAAAACGCGGTCCACAGATGGCCAATGGTCGGGGCCATGTCCAGCCGGGCGATGTCCTTGACGAAACCGCCGATCAGCACAATGGCATAGATGCCGACGGTCAGCACCACAAAGGGCAGCACCGCCGCGACCGCCGCCCATTTGATCAGCGGCGGCACTGCTGCCACCAGCCCGGCATCGGATTTGCCGGTGACCGTGACATAGCTGGCTTTTCCAAGCCAGCGCGTCTGCACCCAGAACGCGCCAACGGTCAGCGCCAGCAGCAGCACCGACAGGGTGGCGGCCTGCCCCAGATCATATTGCGCGCCGACGACAGCGAAAAAGATCTTGGTGGACAGCACGTCATAGCTGCCGCCCAGCACGATCGGATTGCCGAAATCGGCAAGGCTTTCGATAAAGGCCAACAGGAACGCCGCCGCCAGCGCGGGCCGCAGCAGCGGCCATGTCACGGTCCGGAAGGTGGTGACAGGCTTTGCGCCCAGCGTGGTGGAGGCCTCTTCCAGGGTCGGGTTGATCGCCTCCAGCGCCGACAGCAGCACGAGGAATGTCACCGGCGCAAAGGCCAGCACCTGCGCCAGCAAAATACCGGGCAGGCCGTATATCCAGCGCGTCGGGCGGATGCCGAACCAGTCGGCCATCTCTACCGTCACCACGCCGGTGCGGCCGAACAGCACGATGATGGCCACACCCACCACAAACGGCGGCGTGATGATCGGCAGAATGGAAATGGCACGCAGGAAGCGCTTCATGCGGAAATCGGTGCGCGCGACCAGAAGCGCCAGCGCAAGGCCCAAGGCGGTGGCGAAAGCCGCCGACAGGATGCCGAGCACAAGGCTGTTGATCACCACGCCACAGCGCCCCGCGCCGGTCAGGCAGCCGATGGCCCAGAGGTCGGGCGCGGTGATGCGGGTCAGGAAGGGCATCAGCGCCAGCGTGCCATCGGGCGCGACAAAGGCCGCCGACATCAGCTTCAGGATGGGGAAGAACACGAACAGGGTCAACGCGGCGACGATGCCGATGATGGAAAACGCCGCAAACCGTTCCCCCCTGCAAAAACCGCGTGCGGCAAGGACTTCGGCCAGCGCGCCGACCAAAGCGATGCCCGCGATCCACGCCCCCCAGCCAAAGCCGGTTTGCCCGGCAAGGGCGGTCGGGAACAGGATGCCAATGCCCGGCAGCGCAGGCCCGCGCAATCCGATGCCAAACCCTTGCAGGATCAGCCAGCCCAGACCGGCCCCCACCAGCGCCGCCCCGGCGGGGTGGATGCGCCAGTCCCGCGACAGCAGGGACAGGCCCGCCAGACCAAAGGCCACCGCCACCAGCGGCAGGAGCCAGACCTGGCCCGCCAGACCCTCGGCCAGCGCCGTGGCAAAGAGTGCCCCGCCCTTGAACCAGGGCAGGGCCAGAACAGCGGCCAACAGAAGGCCGGACCAAACGAGGCCGATCCGGCCTTCCAGCGCCTTTATCATTTCGGCAGGGCGCCGATTTCGGCATCCCAGCGCGCCAGAAGCGCCGAGCGCACTTCCGAAGAACCATATTTGGCGAAGTCATAGTCGATCAGCTTGATATCCGCCAGTTTCGGGGCTTCGGGCGGTGTCGCGGCAGAGCCGTTCGACGGTACCTGAAAGCTTTTCGCGGTGGCACCGATTTCCTGTGCCGGTGCCGACAGGGCCCAGTCGTACCAGATCTTTGCCGCCTCGGGGTTCGGGCCGCCCTTTACCAGCGACATCGAACCAACTTCATAGCCGGTGCCTTCGCAAGGGGCCACGGTCACGATCGGCGCGCCGGACACGGTTTCCGACACGGCGTCATGCATGAACACAATGCCGATTGCGCTTTCGCCGGTGGCGGCAGCGCGGATCGGGGCGGAGCCGGATTTGGTGTATTGGTTGATGTTGGTGTGCAGCTTGGCCAGATAGGCGAACGCCTCTTCCTCGCCCATCAGCTGCACCAACGTGGCCAGCATGGTATAGGCGGTGCCCGAAGAGTTCGGGTTGGCCACCTGGATGTCATCGGCAAAGCGCGCGTCCAGCAGGTCGCTCCAGCAGGCGGGCGCATTTTCGGTGACCATGGTGGAGTTGTAGCCATAGCCCAGCGCACCGGCGTAGATGCCAACGGTTTTATAGCCCGAGGTTTCCGCCTGCGCGGTTGCCCATGGCTGAAGCTCTGCCAGCATCGGCGAGCGGTATTCCTCGGTCAGGCCTTCCTGTGCGGCTTGCAGGTGCGGGTCGCCGGTGCCGCCCCACCACACGTCACCGCGCGGCTGGCCTTCTTCGGCCTTGATCTGGGCAAAGGTTTCGCCCGACGATTTGCGGGTCATCAGCACGTTGATGCCGGTTTCGCGCATGAACGCCTCGGATTGCGCGCGGCACCATTCCTCGCCGACCGAGCAGTAAAGCACCAGCTCTTTGGGTTGTGCAAAAGCGCTCATGGGCAGCAGCGCAAGCGCTGTGGCACCGATCAGGGTAAAGCGTCTGGTCATGGGATCAGTCTCCTTTGATGGCATGCGATATGCATGGCGGATTGGTCAGATGATGGCGCTGCGGACACGGGCGGATACCCATTCCGATACCACAACAGTGCCGAGAATCACGACGAGGATCATCGTCACCTGCGGCCAGGCGAGCGTATTGAGCGAGGCCTGTAGTTTCAGCCCCAGCCCGCCCGCGCCGACAAGGCCGAGGATTGCACTTTCGCGGATGTTGATATCCCAGCGGAACACGGTGATCCCCCAGAACGCGGGCATGATCTGCGGCACGATGCCGTAGTTCAGCACCTGCGCCGGGCTGGCCCCGGCGGCGGTGACCGCCTCGATCTGGCGGATATCGGTTTCTTCGATCGCCTCGTACAGCAGCTTGCCGATGAAGCCGATCGAGCGCAGGCCGATCGCGATGATCCCGGCCAGCAGCCCCGGCCCAAGGATCGCCACCAGCAACAGCGCCCAGATCAGCGAATTGATCGAGCGCGAGGCGACGATGATGAACAACGCCACAGGCCGCAGGATCAGCACCGAGGGCGAAGTGTTGCGCGCCGCCAGAAACGCGATCGGGACGGCGAGGATCACCCCCAGCAGCGTGCCCAGCGTGGCCATGTTCAGCGTGTCCCACAGCGGCACCAGCAATTCCGGCAGATAGGACAGCCGCGGCGGGAACATCCGGTCGCCGATATCGGCGGCCTGACGCGGCGCATCCCAGATGAACATCCAGATCGTGTTGGCCGTCATCACCTGCCAGCAATAGACGAACAGCGCCACAAGGCAGAGCCAGCCAAACCACATCAACAGGCGGGTGCGCGGGCTGCGGAAGGCCCAGGTATCGGGAAAATGCGTCATTGCAGAAACTTCCGCAGATAGGAGGAGGAGTATTCCGCCACCATCACGATGGCGATGATGACCAGCAGGACTGCGCCCGCACTGTCATATTCATAGCGGTCGATGGCGGTGTTCAGCGTCGCGCCAATGCCGCCCGCGCCGACAATCCCGATCACCGCACTTTCGCGGAAGTTGATGTCGAGCCGGTACAGCGACAGCCCGATCAGACGCGGCAACACCTGCGGCTGCACCGCGTAATGCACCAGTTGCGGCCAGCTTGCGCCGGTGGCGCGGATCGCCTCGGCCTGCGCCTCGTCGATATCCTCGATATCCTCGGCCAGCAGTTTGGAGATGAAGCCGATGGTGGCGAAGCTCAGCGTCAGGAACCCGGCAAAGGGGCCAAAGCCGAACATGGCCACCAGAAAGATCGCGACGATGATTTCCTGCAAGGACCGGCTGACCGCGATGATGCTGCGGCAGATGTAGTAAATCCATGGCGGGGCGAGGTTGCGCGCGGCACCGATGCCGATCGGCACCGATATGGCGACGCCGACAACGGTGGAGGTCAGCGTCATGGTCAAGCTTTCGATCAGCCCGTTCGAAATCTCGCGCCAGCGCGAGGTGAAATCGGGTTGCAGAAAGCCGTTGATGAAGCGCAGGCCCCGCTCGCCGCCCTCCATCATCCGGGCCCAGTTCAGATCGACGCTGCCCATGCCGATCACCAGATAGGCGACAATGGCCACGGTCAGGGCAATGCGCCAGCGGCGATCGGTGACGATTTGCGGCGGACGCCGCCATGTGGTGGGATAACTGGTCATGCGCTGATCATCGCCAGACGGGCCACAACCTCGGCTTCGGCCTCACGGTCGGCCTCGCCGTCCTTGCGCATCGCGGTCCAGTCTTCGGCGCCGTAGATGGTGGTCAGCACACTTTCGGTCAGTTGCTCGGGCGGGCCGTCAAACACAACGCGCCCGGCGCGCAACCCGATGATGCGCTGCATGAATTGCTGGGCCAAAGGCACATCGTGGATGTTCACAATCGCGGGCAGGCCGCGCTCGGCACATATCTCGATCAGCAGGCGCATGATCTGGCGGCTGGTCTTGGGGTCAAGGCTGGCAGTCGGCTCGTCCACCAGCAGCAACTCCGGTTCCTGGCTGAGCGCGCGGGCGATGCCCACCCGCTGACGCTGGCCGCCCGACAGCGCATCGGCGCGCTTGTCGGCGTGTTCCATCAGGCCGACCCGATCCAGCAGGCGATAGGCGCGCTCGATATCGGATGGCGGAAAGCGGCGGGTAAAG
The DNA here is from genome assembly GCA_046296515.1 of Paracoccaceae bacterium. Lineage (GTDB taxonomy): Bacteria > Pseudomonadota > Alphaproteobacteria > Rhodobacterales > Rhodobacteraceae > Pseudotabrizicola. Next base: position 467,561 of record JBKBKR010000002.1, read on the forward strand.
CTTTGCCAGAACGAGACATAGCCCAGACGGCCCGACAGCACATTCTCCATCACGGTCAGACGCTCGACCAGCGCATATTCCTGAAAGATCATGCCGATCCGCCGCCGCTCGCGCCGCAGCGCGCGCGGCCCAAGACCCGTAAGTTCGGTGCCCGACAATTCTATCTTGCCGCCGGTCGGTTCGACCAGCCGGTTGATACAGCGGATCAGGGTGGATTTGCCCGCCCCCGATGGCCCGATCAGCCCGACGACCTGCCCCTTGGGAACGGTCAGGCTGACCTCGGCCAGCGCCTTATCTCCGGTTTTGTAGGTCTTGGTCAGGTCGGTGAGGGTCAGCATCGGTTTTCCTTGGCGAAAAGCAGGATGCGGGCGGAATGTTCCGCCCGCATCCGGTTATGTCAGACGGTCACTGGCAGGTGTATTGCACGCCCATCGCGGCGTCGATTTCGCGCACGACCGACCAGTTGTCCTTGAAGGTGATCGGCACGAATTTGTTCTGGCCTGCCGGTCCGAACTCTTTCTCCATCGCGGTGCCCTTCCAGTCGAAGCTGAAGAATGCCTCACGCACCTTTTCCTGCAGCTCGGGTGTCAGGTTGTGGGCGACGCCATAGCCTGTGGTCGGGAAGGTTTCGGATTTGTAGATGGTCACATAGTCTTCCATCTTGATCACGCCACGCTCCGCCATGCGCCATGCAACACGGTTGGCGATGGCAGCCGAGTCGTAGTCCTTGTTGACCACGCCGAGGATCGAGTTGTCATGCTTGCCCGAGAACGTGGTCTTGTAGTCCACATCGGCCTTCATGTCGTATTTCGCTGCCAACAGCGCTGCGGGAGCCTTGTAGCCCGAGTTCGAGGTCTCGGCCGAAAATGCAAGCGTACGGCCCTTGATGTCTTCGATCTTTTCGATGCCCGAGCCCGGATAGGTGATGATCTCCATCTCGTAGCCGAAGCTGTCGTCGAAATCGGCCATCATTGCAAAGGGGCGGAAACCTGCACAGGCAATCGCCAGCGGGTTCGAGCCGGTGTTGAAGCCCGCAACATGCAGTCGGCCGGCGCGCATCGCCTCGATCTGGGCGGCGTTGCTGTCGATCGGGAAGAACTGGACCTTTTTGCCCGTTACGCTTTCCATGTGGGTCAGGAAGTCTGCCCAGACACCGGCATAGACCGCCGGATCCTCGACCGGGGTGTAGGCAAAGATCAGCGTTGCCGGATCGACCAGTTGTGCCGGATCGGTCGGGATGTCGGCGACCATGTCGCCGTCATTGTCGACATACCGGGCGTCGAGCGCGAACTCGGCGGCGGCAGGCAGGGCGACAGCGCAGGTGAGTGCGGTGGCGGTCAGAAGGGTGCGGATGGTCATTGCGATCTCCTTTTTGTTCAAGAGGTCGGCTAACAGGCATGCGTCACATTTTGATGTCGGTTGTGCGACGTCTGAGTGACAGATCGGCGCCTGTCTGCCGGTGACATGGCCGCATGAAAGGCCGATGTGAGCTCGTCGCAAAACGCATCGGTCACGCGACGGCGCGGATGGCTTGCGATCTCCAGCACCGCAAGATCCAGCCCGATCGGTTCGGTCAGGGGCAACAAGCGCATGTCGGGGGCAACGGACTGCGCTGTCAGTTGGTCGATGATGGTGCACAGGCTCGGGGCACGGGCGACCGCCACAGCGAAAGGGATGTTTAGCGGCTGGATATGACGCCCCGACGTGATGCCGCGCCGGTCAAGCTCGGTCAGGATCAGGTAGTGTCTCAGTTTGAATTTACTATTTTGGCCGTTCGTTTATGACGCGCGAAATGGTCGATAGCTGCCCCGCCAGCCAGTCAGTGTCGCTGCACACTAGCCCAACTAGATGGCGGGCGTTCTGTGCCTCGGCCTGGGGGCCTTTGTCGAAAACGGCATAGTGATGCATCACATCGTTTCGCACTATTCGCATGCGCTCCAAACGAGCGTGAATGGCCTCTCTTGTGTCGGTCGCTCCCGCAAGAGGAAAGGCCACTCGAACGCCCGTCGCCCAAAGCTGCTTGTCGAAAGATTTAGCCATTAACTGCACCCAAAAACCAAACGGCAACCCGGCGATAACGTGATTCGGCGTAAACGCCAGTTTGCGCTTCTTCCTTTCCTTCCTCACGATATCGTCAAGTGTCTGCCGGTGCAGCGCCGGCAAAATGTTTCTAAATTTATTCTCATAGTATGCCGGAGTCCGGCGGTTGCGCAAATGTGCCAGAGATATGGTGCGGGCTTGCACACCAAAATTTAGACCAATCGACTACTAGACGATCAGTCTATTCCTGTCTATATGCCATCTCATGACACAGACACGCAAATCGGATCAGACCCGCCAGAAGATTCTGTCCACCGGCCGCGCGCTGGTGACTTTAAAGGGATTTGGCGGCGTCGGGCTTTCGGCGCTGCTCGCCGAATGTGGGGTGCCCAAGGGGTCGTTCTATTACTACTTCGCCTCGAAGGAGGCCTTCGGCCGGGCGATGCTGGAGGATTACGTCGCGGATTATCAGCAACGCCTTGACGCGCTGATGGCGATGGAGGGAACTGCTGCCGACCGATTGTTGGCCTTTTGCGGGGCCTGGCTGGATCAGGAACGGCAGGCGGGGCTGGTCAGCACCTGTCTGGTGGTCAAGCTGGGGGCCGAAGTGGCCGACCTGTCAGAGCCGATGCGCAAGGTGCTGGATGCGGGGGTCAAGACGCTGACCGCATGGCTGGCGGCACTGCTGCGCAACGGTGCCGCGGATGGCACGATCGTGCCGCAGGATGACCCCGATGCGGTGGCATTGGCACTGTATGCGCAATGGCTGGGGGCCGCGATCCTTTCGAAATTATCACATGACCAGATCCCGCTGGAGCGGGTGATGGCAGACACAAGAACGCGCCTGATACCGGGTGCGAGGAATGGAGAAAACCAATGAAAGCTGCCGTTCACGATACATTCGGCGAGCCGAAAGATGTTCTTGAAACCCGCGAGGTCGCAGCGCCCGCCCCCGCCGCCGATGAGGTTCGCGTCAGGACATTGCTGTCACCGATCCACAATCACGACCTTTGGACGATCCGGGGGCAATACGGCTATAAACCCACCCTGCCCGGTGCCATTGGCGGCACCGAAGCGGCGGGCGTGATCGAGGCTGTGGGGAATGGTGTGGATGCGGCGCTTGTCGGGCAACGTGTGGCGGTTGCGGGCGTTCACGGAACCTGGGCCGAACAGTTCATCGCACCCGCTGGCGGGGTTCTCCCACTGCCGGAACAGATTTCGGACGAGATGGGCGCACAGCTGATCTCGATGCCATTTTCCGCGATCGCCCTGCTGGATCTGCTGAAGGCGGAAAACGGTGACTGGATCATCCAGAACGCCGCCAACGGTGCGGTCGGGCGGGTGATGATGGTGCTGGCAGAGGCGCGCGGCATCCACCTGCTGAACCTTGTGCGCCGCGAGGAGGCGGCGGTCGAATTACGGGCGGCGGGTGTTTCGCATGTGCTGTCCACCTCGGCCAGCGACTGGAAGGATCAGGCCCGCGCGATCATCGGCAATGGGCGGGCAATCTCGGCAATCGACTCGGTCGGGGGGGAGATCTCTGCCGATATGGTCGATCTGCTGGCCCCCGATGGCGAAATGGTGGTGTTCGGCACCGCAACGGGTGCGCCGATGCCGCTGTCCTCGGGCGCGCTGATCCTGAAGCAGATCACCATCAGGGGGTTCTGGGGGTCGCGGGTCAGTGGCGAGATGGACCCGGGCAAGCGCATGGCGTTGATGACCGAACTGGTCACGCTGGCCGCCCGGGGCGCGCTGTCGCTGGAGACGGGCGGGATATTCGCGCTGGATCAGCTGGGCGAGGCGATGGAGGCAAGCCTGACGCCGGGACGGGCGGGCAAGGTGATGCTCAAACCCTGATCCCGGCAGATCGGCGCGGGTCGGGCCGTCATTCACTGCGCGGTCAGCCCCGCATCCGCCAACTGCTCGGCATCCGGCAGATCAGAGAGGCCTTCCAGACCGAAGGCGGCGAGGAAGGTATCAGTGGTGACGAAGGTGTAAGGCGCGCCGCGTCGGGGCGCGCGGGGGCCGGTGGTGATCAGGGCGCGGTCAAACAACCGGCCGATCAGGTCACGGCTGATGTCCTTGCCGAATATATCCTTCAGCCCGTCACGGGTGATCGGCTGGTGCCAAGCGATCGCAGCCAGCACGGCAAGGTCGAATTCCGTCAGGTTCAGCGCCTGTGCCCTTACATCCGCCGCGACCCGGATTGCATCGGCATAGCCGGGCCTCGTGCGCAGCATCCAGCCCGCAGCGACCCGGGCCACCTCATAGGGACGGTCCGCCAGATCGGCGGCCAGATCGTCGATCAACAGGTCCACGCTTGCCCCCAGCCCCACCACCCGCGCCAGAGCCTCACGGGGCACCGGCCCGGCGCTGGCAAAAAGAACCGCCTCGACCCGGCGCAGCCACGCGCGCCAGCGCAACTCTGGCGGCAATCCGATCAACTCGCGATCAAACCCGACCGGCTCGCGCGGTGCCATGCTACAGGCCGTACAGCCGGAACGTCATGCGTCCGGTCAGTTCACGGGCCACCCCGAGCGCCACCAGCCTGTCGCAAAGCCGCCGCGCCGCACGATCCGACATCAACCCGGCAAGAGCCGAGGGCGCAAGCGCATCGCGCGTCAACACCATCTCCACCGCCTGCACCGCCGCCTTGGCCCGGAGCTTCGGAACAACCACCCGAAGCCGGTCGGCGCGGCGGGCCAGGTCAGCGGCCAACTGAACCGCAGGCCGGGCAGAGCTGATCACGGCCCGGTGGCAGGCCAGCCGCAGCACCTCGCCGGTCTGGCGCAGATCACGCGGTTTCAGCCCGATGGCAAGCATTGGCAGCAGGTGTCGCCAGCCCAGCGCCTGCGCCAGAACCGCATCGCCCAGGATCAGCGCCGGCACCTGCGCCCGTGGCGCATCGGCCAGTACCGCCTCGATCACCGCCGCCGCCCGCGCCACGGCACTCCCCTGCTCCGCATCCAGCATCAACGCGATGGTCTCCGGCTCCAGCTTGGGCAAGGCACGCGCAAGACCTGCCACCGAAACCGGCCGTTCGACAGCACGAGCCCAGTTCCGGAACACCTCGCCGGCCGGACCGGGATGATCGCCGGGCCGCAAAAGATGCAGCGCGTCGCGCAGATCAGCCGCCCGCTCCGGCCGTCCGGACATCCTGACACAGGCCTCCGCCGCCTCCAGCGCCAGCCTCGCACGCCACAAGGGCTGAGGCAGATCAGGCCGAGCACCGACCTGATGCACCATGCTCAACGCTGCGCCGGACAGAAACGCCATATCCTCAACGCCTTCTGAGCACCCAACCGCAATCCAATCCGGCAGCGCAGGGATGGCGCAGGCAATGGGTTGTAATGGCAGCACCGAAGATTTCATCCGGGAACCTTAAGGCCGATCGGCGCTTGCCGCAACAAAACACCAAGAAAACCGCCGCTTTCTGGGCGCATCGCGAGGTATCGGAGCCCAGGCTCCGGCGGCGGGCGGCGGACGGGCCAAACAACCCGTTTCACAGCTGGTGAATGGCGCTGATCCCCGGCTCAGATGACCTGGCTTAGTGAAACAGACGGCCGATCAGATCTGGTGTCCAACCTGATCGGCCATTCCAAAGGCGTCACGCGCTCCTGCTACGTCCACTGCAAGTTCCTTTGCTTCTATGGCGTAATCTTTCGCGACACGCATACCGTGGCGTCAATGGTTGTGACCGGCATGGCTGTGGACGGTGGCGCCTGCGGCCTCGACCTCGACATGCACATAGAGATGCAGGGCGCCGAAGATCACCTCCAATTCGATGTCATCGCCTTTGATCAGCGGGCCCGCCAGCGCGGCAAGACGCAGCGCCAGGGTGCGCGGGGCGAGGTTCAGGTGCTGGCCTGCCGCGACCTGCATTTCGGGCAGCACCTGCCAGGCTTCCGTCCCGTCGGTATAGGTGAAGCCGACAAGGTCGGCACGCTGGCCGTCCTCGGTCCGCGCGCCGGTCAGGGTGACCGGTGTGTCGGAGCCGTTTTCGATCTCCATATAGAACAGCGCCTCGGGGCCGAAGGTGGCCAGGGTCCAGGCGTGAACGATCCGCAGGCCATCGGCTTCGGCCAGATGGGCATGGTCATCGGCAGCGGTCAGCGGGGTTGCGACAAACATGAGAGCGGCAAAGAGAGACAGATGGCGCATGGCGGGCTCCTGTTCTGGTCAGTTGCGAAGATCGGAAAGAAGCTGGCGGCGGGTGGCGGCCAGTGCGGGCAGCAGGGCAAGCAGCAGCGTCAGGCTGACAAAGCCCGCCACCAGCTGCACTTCGGTCCAGGTCAGGCTGGCGGTAACCAGAACATCGGTGCGCGCGGTGATCACGCGCGAAAAGCCGATGGTGGCAAGCCAGCCCAATGCCAGCCCGATCAGCGATCCGGCGCTGATCAGCGTGGCGCTATAGCTCCAGACCACGGCAAAGACAAAGCGGCGTCCGGCACCGATCGCGCGCAACAGCGCCAGCCCGCGCGCGAAAATCCGGGTCAGGATCATCAGCCCGGCGAGAACAGACACGGTGACAAGCCCCTGCGTCAGGATCGCCATAAGCGACATCGCTTCGCGCACGTCGCGCATCAGCCCGTGCAGTTGGGCCAGAACGGTGCCGGGGAAAAACGCCATCATATCGGCCCGGGTATATCTCGATTGCAGCGCATAATTGCCCCAGAGCGCCTCTGACCGCACTAGAATGGCCGGCGTGCCGGGGAAATAGGCGGCGTCGAAGGGCGGGCCGATCCGGTCGCCAGCGCCGGGGGCGTGGCCATTGGCAAGGCCGTGCACCTCCCACACCGCCTCAACTGGAACCAGGATCGCGCGATCCCAGGGGCTGCCGGTGGCCGCCATGCGGCCGGTGACGGTGTATTCGGCGCCGTGATGCGCGTCATTGTTGGTGGCAGGGCCGTGGCCATGCGTGGGGGTGAAGCTGTCTCCGGGCCCTACCGGGGCGAAAGCCCCGGCCACGGCTTCGGACGCGGTGTTGAATATCCGGCCTTCGGTCAGGGGCCCGGCGAGATGGGTCACGAACCCGGCTGTGGTGCCGACGACCGAAGCACCCTGATAGCTGTCACCAAAGGCGATCGGGGCGGCAAAGGCGACATCGGGATCGGCCGCAACCTCGGCATATTGCGCGCCGGTCAGCAGCGGCACGTCCGAGGGTTGCAGATAGACGGCGGCCAGCATCAGGGTGATTTCGCTGCCGGGGGCGGCGAGGATCAGATCGAACGCGGCGGCGGCGCGGGCGCTGCCCTGCCGCAACCCGCGCTCCTGCGCGGTCAGGCCGATGCCTGTGGCAACCGAAACGGCAATCAGCGCGACAAACACCGCGTTCACGACGCTGAAGCGCCGCAGCATGGCGCGGACCAGCCGCCCCGGCGCATAGCCCCGCAGCACCAGCGCGCCGGTCACAAGGCCGGGCAGCAGCAGCAGGATCACCGTTGCGACATCTTGCACGGCGGCGGGCAGGCCCGCCCAGAGGTCCAGCAGGCTATCCATGCGAATCCCCGACGATCCGGCCTTCGGCCATGGTCAGCACCCGGTCCAGCCGCTCCGCCAGCGCCGGATCATGGGTGACAGCAATCAGGATGCGGCCCCTGTCCTGCGACAGCGCGGCGAGATCGGCGATCAGCCGATCGGCGCTGGCGCGGTCAAGACTTGCGGTCGGCTCGTCGGCAAGGATCACCGCCGGGTCATTCGACATGGCGCGGGCCACCGCGATCCGCTGGCGCTCGCCGCCGGAAAAGCTGTCCACCCGGCGCGACCCGACCTGCCCCAACCCCAGCCGTTCCAGCCAGGCACCCGCCCTTTGGCGCAGGGCCGCGCGGTGGGCGGCGGGGGTGAAGGCGGCGGCAAGGGCGGCGTTGTCCAGACCGCCCAATTCCTCGAACAACAGAAAATCCTGAAAGATCAGCCCGACATGGTCGCGCCGGAACCGGGTCCGGCCGGCATCATTCAGCCGGGCTAGGTCGGTGTCACCCCAGAAGATGCGCCCGGCGGCAGGCTGCACCAGCCCCGACAGGGCATGCAGAAGCGTGGATTTCCCGGCCCCCGACGGCCCCCGGATCGCGACAGAGCTGCCGGCGGGCACCAGCAGGGCCCCGACCGACACCAGTGGCCTTCCCCCCGGAGCGTGCACTTCAAGCCCGGCCACAGACAGCCCCAGGCCGGTATGGCCTACTGCATCAGGCACGGCTGTAGGTTGCGTCGGTCAGGCGCACCTTGGAATAGAACCCAAGCTCGGGATCGACATAATCGCCCAGTTCCAGCACGCCCGTCGTCCTGATCGGGAAGTTGAAGGGGATGATATTGACCACGCGCTTGGCATAGATGGCCAGAATGTCATCGGGCCATGGCATGCCAGGTTCACAGAACGGGCAGACCGCCATCGGCATCTTGGTCAGGACAAAGAAGGTCGAATCGGCCTTGAGCGGCGGTGCCATGAACCCGGCGATAGTGATCCGGTCGCCCTCATGAGACAGCGCCAGATCCGAAAAGCTCATGTCGCGGTTATAGAGATCGCGCAGCAGGATCGGCTCGCCCTGCGCCCGCAGGCGCTGCGGCAGGAGCGTTGCGGCGGCGATGGCAGGCAACGAAAGCAAAAGGCGGCGGCGGGTCGGAGCTGGCATCGGATCATCCTTTGCGCTTGGGCTACCACATGACCCGCACAAGGATATGACAGGGCGGTCCGGGGGCGCGTGCGCAGTTTGGCAGAGGGAGGAAATGCAGACGGGCCCCGCTTCTGCCGGGGCCCGCCGCAAACAGGGTGTCAGCTTACTGAGCGGTCATCGCGTGGCGCATGACGTGGAAGATCACGTTCTGCTCGATAGTGCCGCCGATCAGATGGGCGAAGGGGCCGTTGGCATAGACCGCGACATCAGAACCGGAGTGGGTTTCCGACGACATCGGCACCAGCGCCTGTTGCAGATAGTCAGGGTCGATCGCCTGTTCGTTGGTCACGGTCGGGCGGGTGCCGAAGTAGCTGCCATCCGCCTGTGCCGTCAGCACAGAACCGGCACCGTTGAGGTAGCCCGCTACGGTGTAGGGCTTGCCATCGGCGGCCAGCTCCGGGGTGCCGGTATGCTCGACGCCTTCGTCATTGATGCCCATGCACAAGCCGGTGATCGACGAACCGCGGCCGCAATAGCCGTTGAAGGCGATGCCGTGTTCGTGGTCGGCAGTAACGATGATCAGGGTGTCGCTGTCATCGGTCATGTCCATTGCCAGTTGCACGGCCTCGGCAAAGGCGACGCCATCGGTCAGCACCCGGTGAAGGTTGCCGCCGTGGCTGGCGTGATCAACGCGGCCCGCTTCGATCGACAGGAAGTAGCCTTCCTGATTGGCCGACAGCGTCTTGATGGCAGCGGCGGTCATTTCGGCCAGCGAAGGCTCGCCGGTGCGGTCTTGCTCGTACATCATGTGCGAAGATTCGAAGAGGCCGAGGATCGGGGCATTGCCTGCGCCGGACAACGCCGCAAAGCCTTCGTCATTCCACACATACTGGCCGCCGGCCGCAGTGATTTCCTCGATCAGGTTGCGGCCATCGGTGCGGCGGCCGGTCTTACCTTCCTCATCCGTAACATCGGCGGGCAGGAAGTGCTGGCGACCGCCGCCCAGGGCAAGGTCGACCATCCCGCTGGTCATCGCGTCAACCAGCTGCGCCGCGATGTCCTTTTGCGTGTCGCAGCCCTCTGGCATGCGGGAATTGTCTTCCCAGTCGCGGTGGACGGTTTTTGCATAGGCGGCAGCCGGAGTCGCATGGGTGATGCGTGCGGTCGAAATGACGCCGACCGATTTGCCCATGCCACTGGCGATCTCCGACAGGGTGGTCAGTTCATTGCCGGGCAGGCCGGCACAGTCGCCGACAGCGACGCTGCCATCGACGTTGATCATGGTGTTCTTGCTTTTGACGCCGGTCAGCATCGCCGAAGCGGTGGGGGCTGAGTCAGGCGTCTGGCCGTTGACGGTATAGGTCTTGACCAGCGCCGAATTGGCAAAGGTTTCGTAGGGCAGAACGTGATCATCGCCCAGACCGCCGGCCTTCTGGCCCGCGAACAAGCGGATCGCATAGTTGGTGTTGACGCCATTGCCGTCGGCGTTGAACAGGATCACGTTGCGCGCACGGTTGGTGTTGGGCTGCAGCGCCAGACGCGCTTCGATGGTCGCCTGACCGGCGGTGAACCAGTCGCTGCCGGACTGCGCGATATCCTGCGCCATTGCGCCGCTGGCCGACATTGCTGCAATAATTGCAAAAGTCGAGGTTTTCATTTCTGAGACTCCTTCGTTGATACCTGCGCTCAGCGAATAGGTCAGAGTCAAAACATGGGAATGACGCCCGCATGAAACTTGTTTAGTATTGGATAGTTATGTTATATTATTTTTTGATCACGCTGACTGGGTTGCCCAAACGTTGCTGCCCTGCTGAATTCACGTGACGTTTCCCTCGGATGACCGGTGCAACCCGAGACCTTGAAAAGACAGAATGAACATTGCGCCGCCACCCGGACGGGTCGCGTAACGGACGCTGCCGCCATGGGCCTCGGCAAGACTGCGCAGCACAGCCAGCCCCAGCCCGCTGCCGCCGCTGTCCTTCCCGCGCGAGCTGTCTGCGCGCCAGAAGCGGTCAAACGCACGCGCCGCTTGTTCAGGTGACAGGCCGGGGCCGCGATCCATCATGCGCAGAACCACCATGCCGCCCTCCATGGCCGTCTCGATCCGCAATCCGCGTCCGGCGGCATAGCGGCGGGCGTTGTCCAGCAGAACCGCCAGCATCTGGCGCAAGCGCGCCGGGTCGGCCTCCAGCCGGGCGGGGCCCAGGTCGGTTTCGATGTCGCCCGGCTGGGTTGCCAAGGTGTCCGCGACCAGCGCGGCCAGATCGAGTGGTTCCAGATGCAGCTGGAACCGACCGGCCACCGCCAGCGTCAGCAGGCTCAGATCGTCGATGATCCGGTGCAATTGGCCCGTCTGCGTCAGCAGCGCGCGGATGCTGGATTCGTCCATCGGGAAAATGCCGTCCGCCATGCCGTTCAGCCGGCCGATCAGAACGGTGAGCGGGGTGCGCAACTCATGAGCAATCGCGGCATTGGTTTCGCGCAGCTCGCGTTCGGCGCGTTCCACACTACCGGCCATCGCGTTGAAATTGCTTTGGAATGCGTCGATTTCGGTGATCCTGCTGGGGCGACCCATGGCCCGCGCATCGGTCCTGCCCTGGGCCAGGGCCTCCAGCGCGCCGGCCACTGCATCCAAGGGGCGCAGCAGTCGGCGGCTGTGCACCATGCCGACCAGCCCACCGACGATGGTTCCTATCAGGATCGCAAGTGGCATGATCGCCCGGGCCTGCCAGCTGGTGTAATAGGCATTCAGCGCGTTCGACAGCTCCATCCCGATCATCTCATCGCCGTTCAGCTCAGCCAGCAGATCGGGGGACAGACCGGCCTCGAAGGCGCGAAAGCTGAGCCAGTCGCCCAGCATGAGCAGGCCGAACATCACCGCCACCGCGACCAGCACCGACAGGCCAGCCGCGCGGAACAGATAGCTGGACAGGCGGTTCATGCTGCCACCCCAGCCGGGTCCAGCCGATAGCCAAAGCCCCGCAGGTTGACGATGCGCGCCTCGGCCCCGACAGCGACCAGCTTGGTGCGGAGATGCGAGATATGGCTGTCCACCGTCCGCTCCAGCGCGTCGCTGTCCTCAAGCCCTGCATCCAGCAGCTCGCCCCGGCTGAAGGCGCGTCCGGGATGCTGCATCAGCACCCGCAACAGGCGATATTCGCTGTCGGTCAGCCCGGCATCACGGCCATCGGCACTGACACGGCGGGCCACCGGGTCCAGCAGCAGGTTGCTCAGGCGCATCCCGCCGCTGCCTTGCGGGCGGACCCGGCGCAGCACGGCGCTGACACGGGCTACAATCTCCTTGGGGTTGAACGGCTTGGTCACATAGTCATCCGCGCCGATGCGCAGGGCGGACAGCTTGTCGACATCCTCGGAGAGGGCGCTGACCACGATCACCGGCAGCGCGTCATCGCGGCTGCGCAGGCTGGCCAGCACCCCGAACCCGTCGCGGCGCGGAATGTTCAGATCCAGCAGCATCAGGTCGGGCCGCAGCGTCGCGGTCAGCATCAGCGCCTGATCCCCGTCGCGCGCGGTCAGTGTACGGTAGCCCGCCGCCTCCAGATAGCGCGACAGGATCAGGGCTATCTCGGCTTCGTCTTCGACGATCAGGATCAGGGCGTTGGCGTCTTGCTGGTCCATGGCACACCTCAGAGTGTTTGCGCCGGAACGGGCGCGGTTGCAGATGTGCAGCTGGCAGCCACCGGCGGCAGCGCGTCATGCAGGGCCGCTGCGGCGCGGAAGGCCTCTGCGCGGCTGCGGTCGACGCCCTGCTGTGCAGAGGTCAGCCCGCGCTCGGCCTCGGCCAGGTCCAGCGCGTCGGCGACCCCGGCGACTTGGCGGGCACGCACCCGGTCCAGATCAGCGCGCGCATTGCGCCATCCCGACAGTGCAGCGTCAAGCCCGGCCTCGGCAGACTGGCGCGCGGTCACCGCCTCCAGCGCGCTGATGTCCGCTCGGTTGCGCGCCTGCATCCACTCGATTTCCGCCTGCGCGACAGCCAGTCGCGCCCGGTCGACAGTGCGACGCGACTGGCCGTTGTCGAGGATATTGCCCTCGATACGGACAGAGTTTGTCACGGCCACTGCATTGCCCGCGATCAGCCCAGCCAATGTTTTCGCCGTGGCCGACAGCGAGGACGTCACCACCAGACGCGGGCGCGCGGCGGCCAGTGCCTCGGCCCGGCTGGCATCGGCGGCGCGAAAGCGCAGCCATGCGGCACAGACCGGGGCGGTGGCCTGGGTGGCGGCCAGATCGGTGCGGGCCGGCACCGCCGGGCGCGAGGCCCGCTTCAACGAGATCGCGGGCGGGACCTTCTGCACGCCGAGCGCCCGCAGCCGCGCCTCGGCCAGCGCCACGCGCCCTGCGGCCCCTGCGGCATCGGCGCGGGCGCGAACCACGGCCTGATCGCGCGCCGCAAGATCCGCCCCCGTGATCTCGCCCGCGTCGCGGCGCAGGCGCAGCAGGCGCAGGGCGTTTTCCTCGGCTGCGATGTCGGTGCCTGCGCGGATGGCATCGCCGCGCGCCTCTGCCAGCGCGACCCAGCCTTGCGTGATCTCGCGCGCCAGTGTCCTGCGTGCCATCATCAGGTCCAGCCCGCTGGCGGAGTGTTCCAGCGTGGCCGCACGCAGCGCAGCATCGAAGCGCCCGGCAAGGTCAGGCTCGAACCGCAGCGAGGCGTTCACCGCCAGCTTGCCGCGCTCAGCCGATGCGTCCGAGGCGTAGCCCGGACCGGAGCCGGCACGCACTTGATCCAGCGCCAGATCTGCGGCGCGGAACCGGGCACGGGCGGATGCGGCGTCAAGACCGACCCGATCAGCCTCGGCCAGCATCCGGCGCAGGGCAGAATCGCCAAAATCCAGCGCCCAGACGGGTGCGTCGCCTGCCCGCGTCCCGGAGGCCTGAAACTCGACAGCGCGGGTCGCTGCGACGGGCTTGCCGTCGAGTTCGGGAAAGGCGGCACATGCGGACACCAACAGCGCGGCAGTCAGCATAGGGGCGCGAAAAATCGTCATTCCGAAATCCTTGCAAGCAATCGTTGCCCCAGAACCAGCCGCTCGATCAGGTTCTGCGGTCCATCCAGCCGGACAGAGATTTCCAATGTCCGGGCATCATCGCCCCTCGCCGCCTGTCCGGGCTGGGCCGCAGCAAGGCTGCCAAAGACCGGGGCGACACGGCTGACGGTGCCGGTCAGGCGGGTGCCGTCATCGCGTTCACGCAGGATCTCGGCCCGCTGGCCGGGATGGACCAGCCCTACGAACTGTTCGTCAAGCTGCGCCTTCAGCACCAGCGGGCCGTCAGGGGCAAGCAGGAACATCTCTGTTACCGTGCTGGTCGAGGTGCCGTCGCCGGGCCGCGCCGTGCGGCGGACGATCACCCCGTCCACAGGCGCGCGCACGATATGGGCGTCGGTCTCGGCCTGCTGCACCTTGAGCCGCGCCTCGGCCAGCAGAACGCTGCGGGTTGCGATATCCAGCTCGATTGCCGCGATGCGGGCGTTGCGCGCCGCCTCGTCGATCTGGCGGCGCGGCAGTGCATCTGCCTGTTCAAGGGGAACCAGCCGCGCCTGTTCGGACTGCGCCGCTTCGGCCCGGATGCGCGCCAGATCCTGTTGCGTGCGCGCCTGCTCCACCTCGACCTTGGCCATCGCAAGCTGGACCTGCGCGGTCTTGTCATTCAACCGCGCAAGCTCCTGACCGGCGGTGACACGATCCCCTTCCTCGACCATCACGGCCTCGATCAGGCCTTCGCGCTGCGCCGCCAGTCGCATCAGCCCGCCGGTCGGCTCGACAACGCCGCGCGCGACCGCGATCCAGGCTTCGGGCGGAAGGTCAGGGACCATGCCGCCCGCGTCCTCAGTTTGTGTGGGCGTCACCAGCCCGGACACGATCGTGAGATCCTGGGCAAGACCAAACGACGCGGCAAGGAGCAGGGCGCCCGAAACCAGCACGAGCGCGCCGGCCACGGGTTGCAGGGAATAAGGCCGTTTCATCGGGGCACCTCGGTCTGGACGCGGTCGATCCTGCCGGCCCGCATGTGATAAATCCGGTCCGCCCAGGGGCTGAGCCGGTCGTCATGGGTCACGCAGATCACCGTCACCCCATGGTCGCTGGCCAGCCGCCGCAGATGGCGGCTGACCATCTCGCTGTTCTCGGTGTCCAGCGCGCTGGTCGGCTCATCGGCAAAGATCAGCTGCGGCTGTTTGGCCAGCGCGCAGGCGATCGCCACGCGCTGTTTCTCTCCACCCGACAGCGCGTCGGGGCGCAGATGCGCGCGCGGGCCAAGGCCCACATCCTCCAGCGCCTCCATGGCGCGGTTACGCGCCTCGGTGACCGCAAGGCCCATATGCCCCAGAACCAGTTCGATCTGTTCATGTGCGCGCAAGGCCGGAAACAGGATCGAGCCCTGGAACACAAATCCCATGTGCCGCAGCCGGAAGGCATCGCGGGCGGCAGGGCGCAGCGACCAGAGCGGCTGGCCAAGGGCCTCCACCTCGCCCGCATCGGGCTCGGTCAGTCCGGCCAGGATCGCCAGCAGCGTGGATTTCCCGCAGCCCGACGGCCCCTTGACCAGCGACAGCGCGCCGCGTGGCAGCGCGATGTCCAGATCCTGCAGGATCTGCACGGCTTTTGCGCCCTTGCCAAAGCGCTTGGACAGCCTTGTGCCCGACAGCACCATCAGATCGGTGTCATGTTTCATCGGATCACCTCAACAACGACGCAGGGTCGGCGTGGCGAAGGCGGCGCAGGGCGAACAGGTTCGAGATCACCACGGTCAACGCCAGCCCCGCCACCACCGCCAGGGCCAGTGCGGGCGGCAGGTCGGCTGCCACGCCGCGCTGATGCAATACCCACAGGACCAGGGCAGAGGCCACCGCCGTCAGTGCCAGCGCACCGGCGCAGACATAGAGCCCTTGCTTCATCACGACCCATTGCACCGACCGGAACCCGATCCCATAGGCGCGAAGCGCTGCATATTCGCGCATCGCCCCCACCACCGCCGCGCCAAGCGTCTGGCTGACCACCATTAGCGTAATGGCCAGCGCAATTGCGCTGGACGCCAGAAACAACGTCCCCGCGCCCGAACCAAGCGCCCAGGACCGCACCGTCGCCGCCGCCAGATCCGCGGGCAGCCAAACACGGTATTCCGGCACCGGAACACCCTCGGCCAGCCGTGCGGCCACCCTCTGCGGATCGGCGCCGGGGCGCAGCCGGACGAGATAGAACGCCGGATCGCTGGTCGAGCCGCCTGCCGCCAGCTCACGTGCGGTCAGATCGGAGGCGATCATGTGCGTGCCGAACATCGCCCGCACCCCCTCGGCCAGCCCGACCACCAGCAACGACTGCCGATCAACCCGCAGGCGGCTCCCGACCGCCACCCCCAGCTTGCGCGCGTCTGCGCTGTCAAGAATGATGGCTCCCGGGCCGGTCAGCCGCTGGCGCAGCGGGGCCGGGATGGCGCGGGACAGCAGCATCGCATCACCGCCCAGTTGCAACCCGGTCAGAACCCCCATCTGGCCGGTCTGGTCATTCTCGCCGATGCTGACATAGGCGGGCGGCGCATAGGCCTCGATCCGGATGATGTCGGGGTCCAGCCACAGCCGCCCGACCGCCAGCTGGCTCAGCCCGCGGCTTTCATCCAGCGCCGTCGCATCCGCAGGACCGATCCACAGATCGGCCTGGCTGAGACGGACCGGCGCGGCGGAGAGCGAAAACGCCCCCATCGCCAGTGCCGCCTGAATCACCATCATCAGCCCCGAGATCCCGACAGCGATCACCACCGGCAGATACCGTCGCCAGCCATGCAAAACAGATTTGAGTGCGAGATTTGTCATCACCCCCCTGTGGCAGATGTCTGTGGAGGGAAGATGGAGGCCTTGTTGCGATTTGGTCACCCGCCATATCGCTGAGCGCGATCTAGCGCCTGGTTTGCATCCGCTTGGGAAAAAACGCTGGCGCTTGCTCCAAGTCACCGGTTTTCGATTTGCCGCAAAGGTTGGCAAAGCACTTGAAGGGCTTTCCGAACAAGGGCGCGCTGATGTGACCGCCCGAGAGTTGCATGCCTCGAGCTGCCTTCCGGTAACGGGCGGAACGAAACATTCAGGGGCCAAGCAAAGCCCGGACCTTCCGATCCATCCCCAGCCCGCCTGAGGGTCTTCAGTCGGGTGTTCCACGCGCAGGTGGCCGATTGTTTCCGCTGTGACAGCCTCAGGGGAACAAACCGACATGGGACGCACCCAAATCCGCGGCATGGTGAGCAGCCTCAAGCCCCACGGGATGCGCTGCGCCTGGCACGAGGTCATGGCCGCAAGCATCAGTCACTGGCGCTTGCATAAGCCGCCACGGTCAGCCTGGACAGGGCCCACGGTGACCCCGTCCCTTCATCGGGCTCCGCCCAGGATTCCGGCGCCTTCTCGCCCAGCAACATGATGATCTGTTTGCGGGCGGCGCGGCTCAACCTGTACGGGATTTGTACGGAAATTCCGTCCGCAACGGCCGATTTTCCGGGAAATCAAACGACCGTTCTTGCAGAGCCTTTCACAAGCCCATGAGAAAAAGCCATATTTTACTCGGCTTATTGGTGATCCCGACAGGACTTGAACCTGTAACCTGCCCCTTAGGAGGGGGCTGCTCTATCCAGTTGAGCCACGGGACCACGCACGACCTTCATGCGGAAAATTGCGGCCGGATTCAAGCGGGGACTTGGTGTTCTGGATGAGGGGGAAGAAAAAGGGGGAGTGAGTTTTGGCCCACCACTCCCCCTCTGGGTCCGTTGCGTCTGGGTTGAGAGCTTGCAGGACGCGCAGGATGTCGTCAGCCGTTATTTGTGGCTGTTAGCGGTAACATACCAGATGAATCGGCCTTGGACAAGGGCTGTGTTTGGCGCTAACAAGAAAAGACATCCGCCGCAGAAGGCCGTATCCATTGGCAAAGCCCGTTGTTCCCGATCCCCGCCGCACCCTGACCTTGCGCGATGTTTCCGAGGCGTCGGGCGTCAGCGAAATGACCGTGAGCCGCGTGCTGCGCAACCGGGGCGATGTATCCGACAGCACGCGCGAGCGGGTGTTGGAGGCGGCGCGACGGCTGGGATATGTGCCGAACAAGATTGCCGGGGCACTGGCCAGCCAGCGGGTCAATCTGGTGGGCGTGATCATTCCGTCCCTGTCGAACATGGTATTCCCCGAGGTGATGACCGGGATTTCCGATGTGCTGGAAGACACCGGGCTGCAACCCGTGGTCGGGGTGACGAACTATCTGCCGGAGCGGGAAGAAGCCGTGATCTATGAGATGCTGAGCTGGCGGCCTTCGGGCCTGATCCTGGCGGGGCTGGAGCATAGCGAGGCCAGTCAGGCCATGCTGGCTCAGGCCGGGGTGCCGGTGGTGGAAATCATGGATATCGACGGTACGCCGGTCGATTCCGCCGTGGGAATTTCGCATCGCCGGGCCGGGCGACAGATGGCCGAGGCGATCGTGGCGGCAGGCTATCGGCGGATTGCCTTTCTGGGCACGCAGATGCCCAACGATCACCGCGCGAAAAAGCGGCTGGCCGGGTTCGAGGAGGCGCTGGCCAAGGTGGGGCTGGAACTGGCGGACCGGGAGTTCTATTCGGGCGGTTCGGCATTGCTGAAGGGGCGCGAGATGACCGAAGCGGTTCTGCAGCGCAGCCCGGATGTGGATTTCCTGTATTATTCCAACGATATGATCGGTGCGGGCGGGCTGTTGTATTGCCTCGATCAGGGCATTGATGTGCCGGGGCGCGTCGGCCTTGCCGGCTTCAACGGGGTGGAGTTGCTGGATGGTCTGCCCCGGCGTCTGGCGACGATGGATGCCTGCCGTCTGGATATCGGCCGACTGGCCGCCGAGATCATCGCGGGCAAGCGCCCCGACGGAATTGTGGGCGGCGAAATCATCGAGCTGTCACCGACCTTGCAGCCGGGCGATACGATCCGGAAGGTCTAGGCAGGCGGCACCAGCCGTTTGATCGCAGCCACATGGTCGGCGCTGGCGGCCATGGTATCGGCGGCAAGGCTTTGCGCTTCCTCCATCAGCCCTTCGGGCGTCGTGATGCGGTCCACCAGCCCCCAGGCCAGTGCCTCGGCCGCGTCGATGCGGGCGCCACCCATCAGAATCATCTTGGTGCGGGCAGGGCCGATCAGGGCCGCCATGCGGCGCGGGTCGGTGGGTTGCGGCAGGAAGCCCAGCTTCATCGCCGGATAGAAGAACTTGGCCGAGGGCACCGCCAGACGCACATCGCAGGCAAGTACCATACCCATCGCGCCCCCGGCCAATGTGCCGTTGAGTGCGGCGATGGTCAGGCAGGGCAACCCGGCAACACGGGCCGACAGCCGTTCCCAGACCGGATCTATGGCCAGCCCTGCACGGGCATCGTCAAGATCGGCCCCGGCGGAAAACACATGCCCGGCCCCGGTCAGAATGACAGCGCGCACGCCTTTCAACTCGGCATGGGCAAGGGCGGCGTCCATCTCTTCCAGCATCAGCCGGGTAAGGGAATTGGCCTTGTCCGGACGGTTCAGCGTCAAGGTCAGCAGGCGACCTTCGAGTTCGACATTGATCATTCCATCACTCCTATCGCGCGGCGGATGCGTTCGTCGCGCAGCTTCACTTCTTCACCGAGCCACGGATCACCGCCCGGACCGCACAGCCAGAGCAGGCATTTGGCAGGCCAGTCAGCGGGGATGTGAACGGCAGGATCAAGCGCCGCGACGGGGTTGATCCCGCTGGCCTTTATCCTGACCTGCATCTCGGTTGCGACCGTTCCGGGTGACAGGCCGATGATGCGCAATCCGTTCCCCGCTTCCTCCAGATGGGCGGCACGGGTCAGCATGGCGGCCCCGGCCTTCGCTGCACAATAGGCGCTCCACCCTTCATAAGGGTTACTGGCCGCGCCCGAACTGACGGTGATGATGGTGCCACCCCCAGCCGCCTTCATCACCGGGATGGCAGCGCGCATGCCGTGGAACACGCCCTTGAGGTTGACATCTATCGACCGGCCCCAGTCATCGGCACCGGCCGCTTCCAGCCGGGCGATCGGGTCGATCGTGCCGGCGTTGTTGATCAGCGCATCCAGCCGCCCCCAGCGGGCGAGCACGGTCTGCACCGCGGCCTGCATGGCAACCGGATCGGCCACGTCACAGCGCAGCGCAATGGCGGCATCGCCGAGTTCGCCTGCCAGCGCCGAGATCTCACGCTCCGACCGCGCTAGCAGCGCCACGCGCCAGCCTGCTTGCGCAAACACGCGCGCGGCGGCGGCGCCGATTCCCCGGCTGGCGCCGGTGATCATCACTGTCTTCTGGGTCATGGTCCGTCCTTTGGCAAATGATACGGTCAGTTAGCCGAAGTATCCCGCCCTGCGGAAGCCCTTGACCCTGTGGCACTGTCGGAACAGGATATGGCGCAATCAGCGTATTTATCGGAAAGGTGCATTATGAAACGGTCAACCGGGACAGTCTGCTCTGTTGTTTTTGCAGTTCTTGTTGCGTCACCCGCGGTGGCGCAAGTCACGCCAGAACAGGTGTGGCAAAGCTGGCAGAAGATGGGCGCAACCTATGGTCAGGCCATCGTCGCCGATCAGGTGGTGCGCAATGGTGATACGCTGGTCGTGTCAGGCGTGAAGATCGGCATGGAACAGGACGGGGCCCGGATTGACGGCAGCATTGACGAGGCGAGGTTCCGCGATCTTAATAATGGCACCGTCGAAGTGACGATGACCGACACCTATTCCATCGACATGACCATGCCCGCCGAAGATGGAAAGACACAGGAAATCGCCATTGCACTTTCACAGCCCGGGCTTCGCATGATTGCAGGCGGCAGCGCGGCGCAGACCGAATACAGCTATACCGCACCTTCGGTCACCGTGGATATGCAGATCCGCGAGGATACGGTATCGCTGGCCGATATGGATGCAACGCTTACCGGCGTCCAGGGCAACTATACGATGGACACCGGGGCCCAGGTCAGCGTGCTGGAGGGTTCGCTTTCGGTTGACAACATGTCCTTCAAGATCGCAGCCGGAGAACCAACGGATGGCGCGACTATTGTGGGTTCTCTGGCCGCAATCAAGGTCGGGTCGAACGGCAATTTGCTTGGCATCGACGCAATGGAAAACATGGTGCAGGCCCTGCGGGACGGGTTCTCTGCCGATGTCGATCTGAGCTATGGCCGGGGCGATTTCACCATTGATGCGATGGATCAGGGCAAAGCCACCAAGGTGGTAGCCTCAAACGAGACCGGGCATTTCCGCGCCAGAATGGGGGCGGAGGCCTTGCGCTACGGCGCGGGCGGCACCGGCGTTTCGTTGACAGTGACCGGCGCCGATATTCCCTTCCCCCAGGTGAAGCTGACCTATGACGAAGCATCGTTCGATTTTCTGATGCCGCTGCTGGCAACAGATACACCGACCGATTTCAGCTTCCTGACGCGGATCGTCGGTCTGGCGATATCTGACGATATCTGGGCGATGTTCGACCCGACTGTCGCGCTGCCGCGCGAACCCGCCACGGTTGTCATCGACACCAAGGGAAAGGTGCGGCTGACTGCGGATCTGGTGGATGAAACCGCAATGGCGGCGCTCGGGGATGCTGCACCGGGGGAGCTTCATGCGCTGGATGTGACCGACCTGACGATTAAATTCGCCGGTGCTGAACTGAACGGCACCGGGGGGGTGACCTTTGACAACAGCGATATGGTCACCTTTGACGGCGTGCCGGCGCCGACCGGCAGGTTTGATCTGGTGATCCGGGGCGGCAACGGTCTGCTGGACAAGCTGGTGACCATGGGTGTGATCCCTCAGGATCAAGCCATGGGAGCGCGGATGATGATCGCGATGTTTGCCAAGCCGGGCGACGGGCCGGATGTGCTGAATTCCTCGCTGGAATTCCGTGACAAGGGCTTTTACGCCAATGGTCAGCGGCTGAAGTAACGCCGATTGTGTCAGCCAGGCCCCCGGCGATGCCGGGGGCCTTTGCCATGGCTGCAGGTCGTGACTTGCGGCAAGCGACCTGACGGACTACCTCCGCCACACACACAGCAAGGAAGCCCATATGCCCGATCTTTCCCGCCTGACCGATGCCCTGTTGTCTGCGGCCCGCCGGGCCGGAGCGGAAGAGGCGGATGCGCTGGCGATGGGTGGCACATCGCTGTCGATCGACATCCGCGCCGGCAAGCTGGAGCAGGCGGAACGGTCCGAGGGCACCGAGATCGGGCTGCGGGTGCTGATCGGCGGGCGGCAGGCCTGCGTGTCGGCCTCTGACGTGTCGGATGCAACGATTGCAGCGCTGGCCGAACGCGCGGTGGCGATGGCGCGCGAGGCTCCGGTCGATCCCTATGCCGGGCTGGCCGATGCGGGGCAGATCGCGCGGGGCTGGGATCTGGCCGCGCTGGAACTGGCCGACCCTGCGGATGAGCCGGGCGCGGCGGAGCTGGAGGCAGCTGCGCGCGCGGTTGAGGCAGCCGCCATGGGTCGGGCCGGGATCACCCAGGTGGAGGCATCAGCCAGCTATGGACGACGGGCGTTGCATCTGGCGGCGTCGAACGGGTTTTCGGGGGGGTATGGACGCACCTCTCATTCGCTGTCGGCGGTGGCCTTCACCGGATCGGGCACCGCGATGGAACGGGATTGGGCTGCTGAGGGCAGGATTTTTGCCAGTGATATGCCGGGGGCCGAAGGGATTGGCCGCCTGGCCAGCGAACGCGCCTTGCAGCGCGCGGGTGCTGTGCGGCCAAAGACCGGCACGTATCCGGTGCTGTTCGACGAGCGGGTGGCTTCGAGCCTGATCGGGCATTTGCTGTCGGCCACCAATGGTGCTGCCGTCGCGCGGGGGGCTTCGTGGTTGCGCGATGCCTTGGGCCAGCAGGTTTTGCCCGCGCATCTGTCAGTGATCGAAGACCCGCACCGGGTGCGGATCAGTGCCAGCCGCCCATTTGATGGTGAGGGCCTGCCCACACGGCGCCGGGTGATCGTGGAAAACGGCATGCTGACCGGCTGGACGCTGGATCTGGCAACCGGGCGCAAGCTGGGGATGCCATCGACCGCCAATGCGGCGCGCGGGGCTTCTTCTCCGCCCTCACCCTCGACCAGCAACATCGACCTGACGCCGGGGGCGGTCAGCCGCGAGGATCTGATTGCGCAGATGGGGACCGGGTTGCTGGTGACCTCGATGATCGGGTCAACCATCAGCGCTACCACCGGCGACTATTCGCGGGGGGCGGCGGGGTTCTGGGTGGAAAACGGGGTGATCCGGTATCCGGTCAATGAATGTACCATCGCGGGCAATCTGCGCGACATGCTGCTGCGGATCATCCCCGCCAATGATGCACGGGCGCATCTTTCCACCCGGGTGCCGTCTCTGCTGATCGACGGGATGACCCTTGCCGGGGCCTGATCTGCATCTGCTGGCTGATGCAGCCCGCGCTGCGGGTAAGATCGCCATGCGGTTCTGGCGGCATGATCCCCAGGTCTGGGACAAGGGCGGCGAGCATGGTCCGGTGACCGAGGCCGATCTGGCGGTCAACGACATGCTCAAGCACGTCTTGCTGACGGCACGGCCGGGTTATGGCTGGCTGTCGGAGGAAACGCCGGATTCGGCTGACAGGCTGTCGGCTGAGCGGGTGTTCATTCTGGACCCGATCGACGGCACGCGGGCCTTTGTGGCGGGCGAGGACAATTTCGCGGTGTCCATCGCCGTGGCCGAGGCCGGTCGGGTGATTGCCGGCGCGGTGATGATGCCCGCCAAAAACAGGCTCTATACTGGCGAAATCGGTGGTCCTGCGCGGTGCAACGGCGAGGTGATCCGTGTAGGTGCACGGGGTGATCTGGTGGGGTCCAACCTGCTGGCGACGAAGGCCAATATGGAGCCCTCGCATTGGCCCGGCGGCGTGCCGGAGCTGAAGCGCAGCTTCCGCACCTCGCTGGCCTACCGGCTGTGTCTGGCGGCCGAAGGGCGCTATGACGGGATGATCACCTTTCGCGACACCTGGGAATGGGACATCGCGGCAGGCAGTCTGATTTGCAAATGTGCCGGGGCAAGGGTGACCGACCGGACCGGCGCTGAGCTGCGGTTCAACGCGCCCGGCGCGATGACGGCGGGCGTGATCGCAACCAACCCGGCGCTACACAGAGCGATCATAGCGCGGTTGTAACGAAAAACGGGGAAAGCCACAGCTTTCCCCGTTTGTCATTTTGCACTGCCGTAAGATCAGCGTTTTGCACCTTTTGGCGGCACAAAGCGCTTGGACGTGTCCTTTGCATCGGCACGCGGGCGGGCCGGGGCATCGGACTTGCGGGCAAAGGGTTTTTTGCCATCGCCACCAGCCTTGAACCCTGCGGCTTTGCCCGCAGGCTTGCCCTCGCGTTTGGCGGGGCGCGCATCATCACCCTTGGGCGCATAGGTGCGTTTCTCAGCGCGGTCACCATCAGCTTTTGGCTTGTAGCCGGTGCCTTCGGCCGCATGGCTTTTGAAGCCAGCCGCGCGCGCGGGTTTGTCGGCGCTGCCGCCAAAGGACTTGAAGCCTGCCGATTTGAACTTTGCGCCACCGGCCGGTGCGTCTTCACGCTTGGCATAGGGCTTGCGCTCTGCGCCTTCACGCGGAGCATAGGGTTTGCGATCCCCGTCTTCACGCTTGGCATAAGACTTGCGCTCTGCACCTTCGCGCGGGGTGTAGGGCTTGCGCTCACCATCTTCGCGCTTGGCGTAAGGCTTGCGTTCTGCAGCGGCGCGGGGCGCATAGGGCTTGGCTTCGGCATCGTCGCGCTTGACATAGGGTTTGCGCGCCGGGGCCGGGGCGGCGACGATGGCATCATCCTCGACCACACGCGATGGCTTTGCCTTATAGGCCGGGCGATCGTCCCGCGCTGGGCGCGGGGCTCGTTCGGGCCGGTCAAGGCTCGGCTCGCCGTCCATACGTGACATGGTCAGGCCCGGTTCCAGCTCCAGCTCGGGGCCGAAGCGGCCTGCCAGAGGTTCGGCGATCTGCACATAGGTAACATCTTCTTTGACCCGGATAGCGCCGATCCCGTCTTTGGAGATACCGGCACCATCACAGATTTTCGGCAGGATCCAGCGCGCCTCCGCCCGGCCGGAGTGGCCGACCGTCAGGGTGAACCAGACCGAAGGGCCAAATTCGCTGCGCTCACGCGGGGCCGAAGCCGGCGGCGGTGGCAGGCTGTCAGACAGCACTTCGGGGGCCGAGCGCCCTTCGCGCCACAGGCGGATGAAGGCGGCGGCGGTTTGTTCGGCACCAAAACGCTCGATCAGGGTGCCCACCATAGCCGCTTCGTCGCCCACGGCTTCGGTCAATGCGGGATGCTCCAGAATACGCTGGTCATCCTTGGCCTGCACCTCCTCGGCACTCGGGGCTTTGACCCATTGCGCCACAACCTTGGCACCGGCCAGAAGACGCTGGGCCTTTTTCGCCTCTGCTGGCGGCACGATCAGCGCCGACACACCTTTGCTTCCCGCGCGGCCCGTCCGGCCAGAGCGGTGCAGCAGGGTATCAGAGTTCGACGGCAGGTCGGCATGGATCACCAGTTCCAGACCCGGAAGGTCGATGCCACGCGCGGCAACGTCGGTGGCAATACAGACCCGCGCCCGGCCATCGCGCAGCGATTGCAGCGCATGGGTGCGTTCCTGTTGGCTCAACTCGCCCGAAAGTGCCACGGCCTGAAAACCACGGTTGGTCATGCGGGCCATAAGGTGGGTCACGTTCATCCGCGTCTTGCAGAACACGATGGCCGTCGGCGCATCGTAATAGCGCAGCGTGTTGAAAATCGCATGCTCGCGGTCGCGCGAGGCGACCGACATGGCGCGATATTCGATATCGGCATGCTGCTTGGTCTCGCCCTTGGCGATGATGCGCATGGCGTCGCGCTGGAAGGTGCGGGCCAGCGTTTCAATCTCTTTCGGCACGGTGGCCGAAAACATCAGCGTCCGGCGATCCTGCGGCGCGGCACCCAGAATGAATTCCAGATCCTCGGCAAAGCCCAGATCCAGCATTTCATCCGCTTCATCCAGCACGGTGGCGCGACAGAACGACAGATCCAGCGATCCACGCTCGATATGGTCGCGCAGACGGCCCGGCGTGCCGACAACGATATGCACGCCACGATCCAGCACCCGCTTTTCGGTGCGGTAGTCCATGCCGCCGACGCAGGACGCAATCTGCGCGCCCGCGACGCCATACAGCCAGTCCAGCTCGCGCTTGACCTGCAGCGCGAGTTCGCGGGTCGGAGCCACGACCAGCGCGATCGGCTTGTCGGCATAAAGCAGGCGGTCGGAGCCCGCCAGAATTTCCGGCGCGATCGCCAGACCAAAGGCAACGGTTTTTCCCGAGCCGGTCTGGGCGGAAACCAACAGGTCACGCCCTTCAACGCCATCGGCCAGAACGGCCATCTGCACTGCCGTAAGGGCTTCATAGCCCTTGGCTTCCAAAGCCTGCACCAGCGGTGCGGCCAAGTTCATATCGATCATTCAGTTATTCCAAAAAGGAGGATGCCATTGCATCCGTGAAGCCCAGTGCGGCGCCTTCTTTCCCTTTTGGCCGTGGGCCTCCTCGCCCGACGTGCCCCCGGAATCCTCGGGCCGACCTGGGGGACATAGCTCAAACCGGCAGGGAAGTATAGCCTGTCTTGAAATACGGCCGTGTTCCTGACGGTGGAACACCGGGGTCCAATTCGCTGAACGCCGGGTTTCGCCGTTGTCATGCAGACCGCAGCACCCGACAGTTGCACCCAGGCAATGAGGATCAGATGACCGGGACGCAATTCAGGAAAGCCGCCATCAAGGACGCAGAAGCCGGCGATGTCTCGGCCATGGTCGGCGCCATGCTGGCCGAACTGGAGGCCGGGGGGGAGGCCGTCGCCCGACGCATGGCGCGCGATCTGGATGGCTATGAAGGCGAGATTGTCGTGTCCGAAGACGCAGTCGCCGCCGCTTGCGCCCGCGTGCCACAAGGGCTGAAGAACGATATTGCCTATGCCCACGAAAACATTACCCGTTTTGCCCAAGCTCAGCGCGACAGCATCCGCGAGACCGAGGTGGAGCTGCGTCCCGGCCTTACCGCCGGACAGCGACTGATCCCGGTACAGGCGGCGGGTTGTTATGTGCCGGGCGGGCGCTACAGCCATATCGCAAGCGCAATGATGACGGTGACCACAGCGCGGGTGGCCGGCGTGCCGCACATCGCCGCGGTGTCACCGCCGCGCGCAGGCGCAGCGGGCGGCATCCCCGATGCAATCCTCTACACGCTGCAGCTGTGCGGGGCCGGCAGGATTCTGGCGCTGGGTGGAATTCAGGGCATTGCCGCCATGGCCTTCGGAATGTTCGGCCTGCCGCGCGCCGACATCCTCGTCGGCCCCGGCAATCAATATGTGGCAGAGGCCAAACGGCTTCTCTATGGACGCGTCGGCATTGATATGGTCGCGGGGCCCACCGACTCGCTGGTCATCGCCGATGCAACGGCGGATGCGCTGACCGTGGCCTGGGATCTGATCGGTCAGGCCGAGCATGGCGCCAACTCACCGGTGTGGCTGGTAACGGATTGTGCCGCCCTGGCCACCGAAGTCGCCCGTCTCGCACCGCTCTGCGCCGCCGAGCTGCCGCAGCCCAACCGCGCGGCTGCCGAGGCGGCCTGGCATGCCCTGGGAGCGATCATCCTTTGCACCGACCGCGAGGCTCTTGCGCGCGAGGCCGACCGCATCGCGCCCGAGCATCTGCATGTGCAGGCCGCCGATCTGGACTGGTGGAAGGCGCGTCTCACCGCCTATGGCTCATTGTTCCTCGGCGCGGAATCCACGGTCGCTTTTGGCGACAAGGCGGCGGGCACCAACCATGTGCTGCCCACCTCGGGGGCGGCGCGCTACACGGGCGGCTTGTCAGTCCACAAGTTCCTGAAAACCGTCACCTGGCAGCGCGTCACCGCCGAGGCGCTGCCACGCCTTGCCGCCGTCACCGCCAACATAAGCCGGTTCGAGGGGATGGAAGGCCACGCCCGCACCGCCGATCTGCGGTTGGAAAAATACGCGTCGCGACCCTGATGCTCATTCATCTTGATCCAAATACTCCGGGGTCGCCGGCTTGTTCGCCACTGGTTCGAGAACCGGCCGGCAACGGGCAGAGCCCCGGGTTATCAACCAGAAAGACACTCGACATGCAGCTTTCCCGCTTCCCCCGCCTCCGCCTTGCCCATCTTCCCACCCCTTTGGAACCCATGCCCCGCCTGACCGCCCTGCTGGACGGGCCGGAATTGTGGATCAAGCGTGACGACTGCACCGGCCTGTCAACCGGCGGCAACAAGACCCGCAAGCTGGAGTTCCTGATGGCAGAAGCGGTGGCGCAGGGCGCCGATATGTTGCTGACCCAGGGTGCCACACAGTCGAACCATGCCCGTCAGACGGCCGCAGCGGCGGCGAAACTGGGGCTGGACTGCCATATCCTGCTGGAGGACCGCACCGGCTATAACGAACCGAACTACCGGCTGAACGGCAATGTGCTGCTGGATGTTCTGCACGGGGCAACGATCGAACATCGCGGGCCGGGGCTGGACATGAATGCCGAGTTGCTGGCGGTCACCGATGCCTTTCGCACCAAAGGGCGGCGGCCCTATGCCATTCCGGGTGGCGGCTCGAATGCCATCGGGGCGCTGGGCTATGTCAACTGCGCGCTGGAACTACTGGCGCAGATGGTGGATCGCGGGATCAGCTTCGACCACATGGTCACCGCCACCGGATCGGCCGGCACCCACGCCGGGCTGATCGTCGGGCTGAAGGCACTGAATGCGCAACTGCCGCTGCTGGGCATCGGCGTGCGCGCGCCAAAAGACGTACAGGAGGGGAATGTTCTCCGGCTGGCACAGGCAGTCGAGGACAAGCTGGGCACGCCGGGCGTGGTCAGCCGCGCCGATGTAGTCGCCAATTGCGACTATATCGGGCAAGGCTACGGCATCCCCGCCGACGGCACGCTGGAGGCGATCGACCTTTTCGCCCGGCAAGAGGCGATCCTTCTGGACCCGGTCTATTCCGGCAAAGGCGCGGCGGGTCTGATCGACCTGATCCGTCAGGGGCATTTCAAAAAGGGGCAGCGGGTGGTGTTCCTGCACACCGGCGGCGCGATCGGGCTGACCGGCTATACCCATGTGCTGCCGCACGCATGAAAACGGTCGGCATATTGGGCGGCATGGGACCAGAGGCCACGATCCTGCTGATGCAGAGACTGTTGCGCGCGGTTCCCGCCCGCGATGATGCCGATCACATCCCGCTGATCGTGCATCAGAACCCCGCCGTGCCCAGCCGCATCATCCGGCTGATCGACGGCCTCGGTGACGACCCCGGCCCGGTGCTGGCCACCATGGCCCGCGACCTGCAGGCCGCGGGCGCCCAGGCGCTGGCCATGCCTTGCAACACCGCTCATGCCTATGCGGCGCAGATCATCGGGGCAACGCCCCTGCCGTTTCTGGACATGCGCGCTGCGACGGTCGCCGTCCTGCCGCGTGGGCGGGTGGGGATGCTGGCATCCCCGGCGGTGCGATTGTCGGGTGCATTTGATATTGCCTTCGATTCAGCTGGAATAGAGCCTGTCTGGCCGCAGGATGACGGGCCGGTTCTGGCCCTGATCCGCAGGGTCAAGACAGGGGAGACCGGGCCGGAGGCGATGGCAGAGATGGCACGGCTCGCGGTGCAGATGGCGGGCCAAAGCGATCACCTACTGGTGGCCTGCACCGAGCTTTCGCTGCTGAACGGCGCGATCAGGCCGCCCTTTACCGACAGTCTGGACTGTCTGGTGGGCGCAATCACCGGTTTCGCGCGAGGTCAGACACCGGGCTGAACCGTCGCCCTCCCGACAAGGGCCAAGTACATATCAGGAAACATGCCTCCCTTTCCCCCTTGTGGGGGAGGGTGGCGGCGCGCCGGTTCAGTCTTCCGCAACCTCGATTGCCCCCGCCAGCACGGGCGCGATGGCGTCAAAACGCGGCACCAGACGGGAGCGGATCAGCGCGCGGCAGTCGCGGGCCAGCTCGTCGGGCAGGCGACCCAGCTCATCCACCCGCGCGATCAGGTGCACCCGGCGCACCTCCCCGGCAAAGGGCAGCGGCATCACCTCCAGATCGGGCAGGAAGCGTTCGGCATCCATCAGGTTCAGAGGTGTTGTGATGGTCCAGCCGCCAGTCTGCACTACCATTGCCAGCACCGACCGTGTTGCCTCCAGCGCAAAGCGGCGGTCGGGGTTCAGCCGCACCCGGGCCAGATGGCGGGCGATGCGCTGACCGATCGGCAGGCTTTCGGAATATTGCACAAAGGGCAGGCGCTCCAGCGCCGCGCGCACGTCGCCGCGCACGACACCATTGCCCGCCACGAGAACGAAAGGCTCGCGCAGGATCGGCAGCACACGAAAAGCAGATGCGTCGGGCGGCACCATTGCCGAAACGCCGATATCGGCCTCACGCGCGAGCAGGCGGTCGATCACATGATCAGAGCGCCCGGAAAAGGCGTGGACAAAACAGCGCGACATCCGCGCCTGTAGCGCACAGACCAGCACCGGGGTCAGCGAGGCATCCAGATCGTCGATAATGGCAAGGTTCAGTTGCGGCAGGCTGGCCAGACTGATCTCGGCCAGATCGGTCTGCGCTTCTGACAGGGCCGCCAGCAGCTTGTGGGCATGGCGGCGCAGGACCTGCCCGGCCGGGGTCAGCGTTACGGGCTTGGCCTTGCGATCAAACAGGCGCGCACCCACGGCCGCCTCCAGCGCGGTGATGTGCTGGCTGACACCCGACGGCGAGCCGCCGATGCGGGTCGCGGCCCCAATGACCGACCCGGCCTCTTCCAGCGCGACAAAGACCCGCAAACCGCGCAGGGTCAGTTCGGGCGAAGACTTCGCGTCATCAGCCATCAGGGCCGCAAACTGTCCATCACGCGGACCAGCCCGGCAGAAATGCCGGGTTCCGACAGGGCGTGTCCGGCAAGCGGGATCATGTTCAGGTGGCAGCCGTCCCAGCCCTCGGCCAGTTTCCAGGCCGATGTGGGCGGACAGATCATATCATAGCGGCCCTGGATGATATGGGCGGGCAGGTGCCTGATCCGGTGCTTTTCACGCAGGATCCAGCCGTCTTCCTCCAGAAAACCGCCGCTGTGGAAATAGTGGTTTTCCAGCCGCGAGAACGCCCGGGCATACTCGCCGGGGCTTTCGCCCATCGGGCCATCGTGATGCACCGAGGCCAGCGCGTTTTCCCAATTGGCCCAGACCCGGCCAAAGCGGGTTTCCTCCATCAGATTGCCGGAGAACAGGCGGCGGTGATAGGCGGCAATCAGATTCCGGCGCTCATCCGGCGGGATCGGGGCGATGAAACGCGCCCAAAGCTCCGGGAAGAATGCCCCCGCCCCCCCGCCATAAAACCAGTCCAGCTCTGCCTGCGTCATCAGAAAGACGCCGCGCAGCACCAGATGCACCACGCGGGTGGGGTAGCTGATGGCATAGATCAGCGCCAGCGTGGCGCCCCAGCTGCCGCCGAACAGGATGAACCGCTCGATCCCCAACGTCTGGCGGATGGTCTCGATATCGCGCACCAGATGCCATGTGGTGTTGTCCGACACGCTGGCATGCGGCCGTGACCGCCCGCAGCCACGCTGATCGAACAGCACGACGCGATACACCGCAGGGTCGAAATACCGCCGCATCGCGGGCGAACAGCCGCCCCCCGGCCCGCCATGCAGCACCAGAACCGGGATGCCATCCGGGCGGCCGCATTGCTCCACATAGATCTTGTGGCCATCGCCCATGTCGATCATGCGCTGGTCGAACGGATCGACCGGCGGGTAAAGATACTCGACTGCGCGCTTTTGGCCTGATCTCTGATCCATCATCGCTCTATATAACGCCTAAGAGCCCGGCGTCCAAAGGGCAATCGGAAGGGAAATGTGATGGAAAGTCAAACGACCGTCGATCCGGCAGAGGTGGCGAAGTTCGAGGCGATGGCCGCCGAGTGGTGGAACCCGAATGGCAAGTTCAAACCACTTCATATGCTCAACCCGTGCCGGCTGGACTACATCACCGGCCAGATCGAGGCCGAGTTTGATCGCGATCTGACCAAACCTTTGCCGTTCAAGGGCTTGCGCCTGCTGGATATCGGCTGCGGTGGTGGCCTTCTGGCCGAGCCCATGGCGCGGCTGGGTGCCGATGTGGTGGGCGCGGATGCCGCGGCGCGCAACATTCCGGTGGCCCAGCTCCATGCGGCGCAATCGGGGCTGGCGATCGACTACCGCCACACCACCGCCGAGGATATGGCCGCAAAGGGCGAGCAGTTTGACGTGGTGCTGAACATGGAGGTGGTGGAGCATGTGTCGGACCCGTTGGCCTATCTGACCGCGTGTCAGCAGTTGCTGGTGCCGGGGGGACTGATGATCTGTTCCACCCTGAACCGCAATCCGAAATCGTTCATGATGGCGATCGTCGGGGCCGAGCATGTCATGCGCTGGCTGCCAAAGGGCACGCATGACTGGAAGAAGTTCATCACGCCGGAGGAGCTGTATGACCTGATCCGCAAGGCAGGTCTGGACCCGGTGGATCGCAAGGGCATGGTGTTCAACCCGCTGGGCTGGTCCTGGAGCCTGTCCTCGCGCGATCTGAGCGTGAATTACGTGACGGCCAGCGTGAAACGGTAAGGACCGGAAGGCCACACACCTTAGCTGCGTTCGGGCGATGTTTACATTTTCCGTGCAAGTGAATGGCAATGGCGAATACTGGGGCTGGTCCAGACAGGTTTGAGAGAGATGACATCTGTGGCAGGCAGCGCCGATCAGACCGCCCGGGGGCAAGCCGAACTCACCCAGGCGCGCCGCGAAACGCACGGTTTGTTGTTGGCGGCGGTGTTGTTCAGTGTGTTCGTCAACCTGCTGATGCTGACCGGGCCCCTGTATATGCTTCAGGTCTATGACCGGGTGCTCGGCAGCCGGTCAGAGGCAACGCTGGTGGCGCTGTCGGTTCTGGTGCTGTTCCTGTTCCTGGCAATGGGGCTGCAGGACCACGCCCGGTCGCGCCTGCTGGCGCGGATCGGGGTCCGGTTGCAGGCGCGGTTGGACCGGCGGGTGTTTGAGGCCGCGCTGGCACGGGCCAGTGCCACGCCCGGCGATCCGCTGGCCGCTTCGGCCCAGCGCGACCTGGAGGCGATGCAGCGCTACTGGACCTCTCCTATCGCGGCAGCGGTGATGGATCTGCCGTGGACGCCGGTGTTTCTGGCGGCGATCTTCATCTTTCACCCCCTGTTGGGCTGGCTGGCCGTGGGCGGCGGGGCGCTGCTGGTGGTGCTGGCGCTGGGGAATCAGCATTTTGGCAAGGCTCCGGTTCTGCACGCCAGTGCGGCCACTGTTGCGGCGGAACGGATGGCCGACCGGCTGAAGGCCGATGCCGAACTGCTGCGCGCGCTCGGGATGATCCGGCCCGCCTTTCAGCGCTGGTCCGTTGCCCGGAATGACGCGCTTGCCAGCGGGCTGGCCAGCGCTGATCTGGGCGGGCGGTTCACCAGCACGACCCGCGCGCTGCGGATGCTGCTGCAATCGGCGATCCTCGGGTTGGGGGCCTGGCTGGTGTTGCAGGATCAACTGACCGCAGGTGCGATGATTGCGGCGTCGATCGTGATGGGCCGCGCGCTGGCCCCGATCGAACAGGCAATCGGCCAATGGGCGGTGCTGACCCGCGCGCGCGAAGGGCGCGAAAACCTGCTGCGCCTGCTGTCGGCGCAGCCACCCGAGGTGCAGCGCACCGCCCTGCCCCGCCCCCGCGCCGCGCTGGAGGTGGAGGGGCTTTCGCTGATGCTGCCGGGCAATCCGGCGCCCGTGTTGCGCAACATCGGCTTCCGGCTGGAACCGGGGCGGGCACTGGGCATCATCGGGCCGTCAGGTGCGGGCAAATCGACGCTGGGCCGGGCGATCGTGGGGGCAGTGCGGCCCACGGCGGGAAAGATCCGGCTGGACGGCGCGGAACTCGCGCAATACGACCCGGATATTCTGGGCAGTTACTTCGGCTATCTGCCGCAAAGCGTGTCCTTGTTTGATGCGACCGTGGCCGAGAACATCGCGCGGCTGGCCCCGCAGCCGGATGCCGGGCAGGTGGTCGCTGCGGCAAAGGCGGCTGCCGCGCATGAGATGATCCTGAAACTGGCAAAGGGCTATGACACGCCGCTGTCGTCTATCGGCGGGCAGCTGTCGGGCGGGCAGGTGCAGCGGGTCGGGCTGGCACGCGCGCTTTATGGCGATCCGGTGCTGCTGGTGTTGGATGAACCGAATTCGAACCTCGACAATGACGGGTCGGTCGCGCTGAACACTGCGATCCGCCAGATGAAGGCGGCGGGCGGCTCGGTGATCGTGATCGCGCATCGACCGGCTGCGATACAGGAGTGTGACCTGCTTCTGGTGCTGGAAGACGGCCAGCGCCGGGCCTTTGGCCCCCGGGATGAGGTGTTGCGCGGCATGGTCAAGAACCACACCGAACTGGTGCGCAGCAAAGGACCGGGAGGGGTGTCATGAGTGCGCCCGGCATACCGCCCGCCTTTTCGGCAAAGGCCCCGCTCTGGACCGGCGCGCTGACGGTTCTGGCGCTGGTGGGCGGCTTGGGGCTATGGTCGGTCACAACCACGATTTCGGGCGCAATCGTCGCGCCGGGCCGGGTGGAGGTAGAGCAGAACCGTCAGGTGGTGCAGCATCCTGACGGCGGCGTTGTGGCGGAAATACTGGTAAGCGAAGGTGCCAGCGTAGTGGCGGGGGATATCCTGTTGCGGCTGGATGGCGCGCTGGTGAAATCGGAACTCGCAATCATTGACGGCCAGTTGTCCGAGGTGCAGGCCCGCCGCGCCCGGCTTGAGGCGGAGCGCGACGACGCGGCCGACATGGCCTTGCCCGAGGCTTTGGCCTTGCGAGCAGCGGAAAACCCCGATGCTGCCGATCAGGTGGAAGGTCAGCGCCGGTTGTTCGTCGCGCGCAGGGAAACGCTGGCCGGCACGGTGGAGCAGTTGGAAAAGCGCAAGGCCCAGACCGCATCCCAGATCCACGGCATTGATGCGCAGGCCGTTGCGTTGTCGGATCAGCTGGATCTGATCGGGCAGGAACTGGCCGACCAGCAGGCCCTGCTGGCCAAGGGTCTGGCGCAGGCCCCGCGCGTGCTTGCCCTGCAACGCGAGGCGGCCCGGCTGGCGGGTCAGGTCGGGGAACTGGCGGCAACGCGGGCACAGGCCGAAGGGCGGATCACCGAGATCGAGCTGGAGATTCTGGGCCTGTCGTCACAACGGCGCGAAGAGGCGAACACCCAGCTGCGCGACATCGGCACCGCCGAGCTGGAACTGATCCAGCGCCAGCGCGCTTTGTCGGAACAGGTGGCGCGGCTGGATATCCGCGCGCCGGTGTCGGGCACCGTGCTGGGGTTGCAGGTCACCACGCCGCGCGCGGTGCTGCGCCCGGCAGACCCGCTGGCCCATATCATCCCGCAGGACCGCCCGCTGGTGATCGCGGCACAGATCGCGCCCATCCATATTGACGAGGTTTATGTCGGCCAGCCGGTCAAGCTGATGTTTCCGGCCTTTTCGGCCCGCACCACGCCGGAACTGAGCGGGCATGTGATGATCGTCTCAGCCGACTCGCTGACCGACCCCGTGACCAACGTGCCCTATTACCGCGCCGAAATCTCGATCACCCCGGCCGAGGCGGAACGGCTGGGCCAGACGCTGCTGCCCGGCATGCCGGTGGATGCCTTCATCCAGACCGGCGCGCGCACGCCGCTCGCCTATCTGGTCAAGCCGTTCACCGACTATTTCACCCACGCTTTCCGCGAGAGCTGAGGGTCAGCCCATCCGCTCCGAGGCATAGGAACCGGGGGATGCCGGGAAAACCACGGTCTTGCTGCCATTGATGAAGACGCGGCCATGCACATGGGCATGGATCGCGCGTGACAGAACCTGCGATTCCACATCGCGACCCAGCGAGACGTAATCCTCATTCGATTGCGCATGGGTCACGCGGATGATGTCCTGCTCGATGATCGGGCCTTCATCCAGATCGCCGGTGACGTAATGCGAGGTGGCCCCGATCAGTTTCACACCCTTTTCAAAGGCCTGCTTATAGGGGTTTGCGCCTTTGAAGCTGGGCAGGAAGGAATGGTGGATGTTGATGATCCGCCCCGACATCTTGCGGCACATCTCATCTGACAGCACCTGCATATAGCGCGCCAGAACGATCAGTTCGGCCCCGGTCTCCTCGACAATGCGCATCTGCTCGGCCTCGGCCTGTGCCTTATTCTGCGGGGTGACCTTGATGCAGTAATAGGGAATATCCTGATTGACCACGACCTTCTGGTAATCCATGTGGTTCGAGATCACGGCGGCGATCTCGACCGGCAGCGCGCCGATGCGCGAGCGGTAGAGAAGGTCGTTCAGGCAATGGCCAAAGCGGCTGACCATGATGATCACCCGGCGTTTCACGGATTCGTCGAAGAATTCCGCCTGCATCCCGAACTTTTCGCCGATAGGGGCAAAACCCGTCCGCAAATCCTCCAGCCCCTTGCCGCCCTCGGACCGGAAGCTCACGCGCATGAAGAAATTGCCGGTGCCGGTGTCATCGAATTGCGAGCTGTCGGTGATGTTGCAGGACTGTTCGGCCAGAAAGGCCGAGATGGCGGCAACGATCCCACGGGTCGATGGGCATTGGACGCGAAGCGCAAAGCTGGTCATGGGGCGGTCTTTCCGTGGGTGTGTGGCCAAGAGATATGCGGCAGAGCATAGTCAGCCGCCCTTACACCCGAATGACCGGCTGCGAACAAGCATGATCCATTCGCGTCTTCTTCCGACGGCAGACGGACTACTCCGCCGCCGCCAGAGGTGTCACCGCACGCGGCCCGGTGATCGCATCCAGCCGGTCACGCAGGGCGCGCTGTTCGGCATCCAGCAATGCAATGCGTTCGGCCAGCACTTCGGCGGGCGGAGCCTCGGCATCGGCTTCCTTCGGGCCGATGAAGCGGCTGAACAGGCGGGCCAGCACGCGGCTGAGGTCATCCATGATGAGGTAGAACGCCGGAACCACCACCAGCGACAGAACGGTGGAGACAATGATGCCGCCGATCACCGCCGTTGCCATCGGCGCACGGAACGACCCGCCCTCGCCCACGCCCAGCGCCGAGGGCAGCATGCCCGCCGACATGGCGATCGAGGTCATGACGATCGGGCGGGCGCGTTTGTGCCCGGCCTCCATCACGGCGACGAAACGCTCCATCCCCTGCGCGCGCATCTCGATTGCGAAGTCGATCAGCAGAATGGCGTTCTTGGTCACGATCCCCATCAGCATCAGCATGCCGATCAGCACCGGCATCGACACCGCCGATCCGGTGAGGATCAGCGCAGCCGCCACGCCGCCGATGGCCAGCGGCAAGGAAAACAGAATGGTGAAGGGCTGGATCACCGATTTGAACAGCAGGATCAGCACGGTCAGCACCAGCATCAGGCCCAGCAGCATGGCATTGCCGAAGCTGGCGACCATTTCATTCTGCACCTCGGCATCGCCCGCCTCCTGCACCCGCACGCTGGGGGGCAATTCGACCGTCGCCACGATTTCATTGAACCGCTCGGTCGCGGTGCCCAGCGCGACACCCACCGGCAAGTTGGCCCCGATGGTCGCCAGACGCTCACGGTTCAGGCGGTTGACGGTCGAGGGGCCCTCGGCAATCGCCACATCGGCTACAGCGGCAAGCGGCACCACCGCGCCGGTGGCCGTGGTCAGCTTCAGCGCCGATATCCGGGCAAGATCCTCACGCGCCGCATTGTTCAGCCGCACGCGGACCGGCACCAGCCGGTTGTCGATCGACAGTTTGGCAAGCGCCGCATCGACATCACCGATGGTCGCCACCCGCACCGTTTCGGCAATCTGCGCCGTGGTGATGCCCAGCCGGGCGGCTTCATCCCTGCGCGGGGTGATCTGGATTTCCGGCCGTGGCAGCGCGCCTTCGGAGGCGACATTGGCCAGCAGCGGATCGCCCGACAGCGCGGTTTCCAGACGGCTGACGGCAAGGTTCAGGTCAGCCTCGTTCGACGACAGGATCGAAAAGGAAATATCGCGCTGGCCCCGGTCGTTCAGCTTGAAGGCGCGCATGTCGGGCACCGAGGCAAGACGCTGGAACACCTCTTCCTCGATCACATTCTGCGCAACGGTGCGGCCCTTGTTTTCCAACTGGGGCACCAGCCCGCCGACAACCGGAAGCGACCGCCCGATCTGCGAGAGTTTCAGCAGCAGCGAATGGTCCAGCCGTGTCAGCAGAATGGTGACAGAGGCGCGGCGGATATCACGGTCGCCGGTGGGAGAGGCGCCGCCGAGGATGAAGACATCCTCGACCCAGTCCACATCCGCGATGGCGGCGTAGATGGCCTTGGTGGTGCGCTCGGTTTCGTCCAGCGTGGTGCCGGGGGGCAGTTCGACCGAGACGGCGATGCGGCTGACATCTTCGGGCGGCAGAAACGATCCGGGGATCTGGATCATGTAATAGACCGAGACCGCCAGCACCCCGATGGCCGACAGCAGCGTGACATAACGAAAGCGCAACGAGGTGCGGATCAGGCGCAGATAGCCGGTCATGATCCAGCCGTCGTTGTGGCTTTCCTCATGCCCGTCCCTGTCGCGCATCAGATAGGCGGCCATCATCGGGGTGATCAGCCGGGCGACGATCAGCGAAAAGATCACGGCTATGGCAACGGTCATGCCGAATTGCCGGAAATACTGGCCGGGGATGCCGGGCATGAAGGACACCGGCACAAACACCGCAACGATGGTGAAGGTGGTGGCGATTACGGCCAGACCGATCTCATCCGCCGCCTCGATCGCGGCGCGGAACGGGGTTTTGCCCATGCGGATATGGCGGGCGATGTTTTCAACCTCGACGATGGCATCATCGACAAGGATGCCGGTGGCGAGGGTGAGGGCAAGAAAGGACACGAGGTTGAGCGAAAAGCCCAGCAGGTCCATGATGAAGAACGTGGGCACTGCGGAAAGTGGCAGCGCCACTGCGGCGATGAAGGTCGCCCGCCAGTTTTTCAAGAAGGCCAGCACCACCAGAACCGCCAGAATCCCGCCCTCGATCAAGGTGTGCAGCGCGGATTCGTAGTTTCCGTAGGTGTAGAACACCGTCTCGTCCACCAGTTCGATCGCCACATCGGGGTGTGCGGCCCGGATCACCTCCAGCTGCGCGTTCACGGTTTCGGCCACCGACACCTCGGATGCGCCGCTGGCGCGGTAGACGGCAAAGCTGACCACGCGGTTGCCGTTCAGGCTGGAAAAGCTGCGCAACTCCTCATAGCTGTCGATCACCTCGCCCAGATCCGACAGCCGCACCTTGCGGCCCGAGGGCAGGGCGATGGTGGTTTCGGCCAGACGCGCCACAGTGGCGGCATCGCCCAGCGTGCGGATCGCCTGTTCGCCCGACCCAAGTTCGGATCGGCCCGAGCCGAGGTTGGCATTGGTCGCGCGCAACTGCTGGTTCACTGCCGAGGCGCTGATGCCGAAACTGTCCAGCCGCACCGGATCAAGCTCCACCCGGATCTCGCGATCCGCCCCGCCAAAACGCGACACACGGCCAATGCCGGGGCGGCCCTGCAACCCACGGGTCACGGTGTCATCGACGAACCATGACAATTCCTCCAGCGTCTTGTCGGGCGCGGTCACAGCAAAGGTCATGATCGCCTGACCCTCCACGTCGATCCGGGTCACGACGGGTGCTTCGATCGAGCCGGGCAGGTCGCCACGGATCTGGTCGATCGCGTCCTTGGTGTCCTGCACCGCCTTTTCGGTCGGCACCTCCATGCGGAATTCCACCACGGTGGTGGAAATGCCGTCATTGACGGTGGAGGTGACATTCTTCACCCCGTTGACCCCGGCAACCGAGTCTTCGATCTCCTTCGTCACCTGACTTTCCATTTCAGCCGGGGCGGCACCGGGTTGCACCACGG
Organism: Paracoccaceae bacterium; assembly: GCA_046296515.1. Classification (GTDB taxonomy): domain Bacteria; phylum Pseudomonadota; class Alphaproteobacteria; order Rhodobacterales; family Rhodobacteraceae; genus Pseudotabrizicola. The sequence continues at coordinate 507,189 of JBKBKR010000002.1, forward strand.
TGATGCCGACCAAGGGAACGTCGATATTGGGAAAGCGGGTAATCGGCAGGGTGTTGAAGCTGTTCCAGCCCAGCACCATCAGCAGGAAAAACGCAAGGATCGGCGCGATCGGGTTCTTGATGGACCAGGCGGAGAAATTCATGGCGCGCCCCCGTCAGTTCGTTGCCGGGATCGGATTGATCCGGTCGCCATCGCGGACAAAGGCCCCGGCCTTGGTCACCACCAAATCGCCCGCACTCAACCCCGACAGGATCTCCACCCAGCCGCCATCGCGGATGCCGGTCTGCACCGCCACGCGCTGCACCGAATCGCCGGTCAGCTTCATCACCGAGGTGCCATCGGGGCCGGAACCGACAGCAGTGACCGGCACCGCGATCACATCATGTTCGGCCACCAGAATTTCGGCCTCCACATACATGCCCGCGCGCACGACGGTTGCATCCTCCACCGCGATCCGGGCACGGCCAAGCCGAGACTGGGTGCCGATGGTCGGCTCCACCAGCCGCAGCGTGCCTTGCAGCGGCTCCGCCGCCCCCACCAGCCGCAGCTTTGCGGTCTGGCCGGGGGCAAGGCGCATCACATCGGCCTCGGCCACATCGGCCAGCACTTCCAGCGCATTGTCGCGGATGAGGGTGAACATCGGCTCGCCCGCCGCCGAGGCGATGGCACCGACACGGGCGCTGCGGGCGGTAATCTCCCCGGCGACCGGGGCTTTCACCTCGGTCCGGCTGAGTTGCAGGTCTATATTGGCCATCTGCGCCTCGACCAGTGCGACCTGAGCGCGGGCGGCCTCCAGCGATTGCACGGCGAAGGTGACGCGGGCGGTGGCCGAAATGGCGTTGGACTGGGCGGTATCGGCGGCGGCTTGTGATGCCGTGCCCTGCTGGCGCAGGGCCAAAGTGCGCTGGCTGACCCGCTGGGCCTCCTCCGCCGAGCTGCGCGCTTCCAGCATCTGGGCCTCGGCCTGTGCCACAGTAGCGCGCGCCGAGGCGAGCGAGGCGTTGAACTGGCTTTTCTGCAGCTCCAGCGAGGATTTGGACAGCACCGCCAGCACCTGCCCGGCCTGAACCACATCGCCGGTATCGACCAGCAGCGCCTCGATCGGCTGGCCTTCGATCAGGGGGGCCACCTGCACGTTTTCAATCGCCGCGATCAGGCCGGAGGCGATCACCCGGTCACGCAACACACGGTTGCCAACGGTGGAGACGGTGATGGCGGGCGCGACCTGCACGGAATCCGTCGCCACAACAGCGGATTCGGCCAGAGCTGGAGCAAGGGGTGCGCAGACGAGGCAAAAGGAAACAACATAAAAAAGCGGGCGCATCGGGTCAGCCTTTCGCGGCAGCAGATGTGGCAATGTCTTGCAAGGTAAGGTCGATGTTACGCATCAGCAGGCATTTCAGATCAGCGGTAACCGGGGTGTCCGGCGGCTGCATGGAGCAGGATTTCACCAGCATGATCAGCAGCTGGGCATGTGCGGCCCAACGGATCTGTGCCTCATCCGTCGAAAGCCCGGTCACGCGGGCGAAGATTGTCGTCAGCAGTGTCGCAATCTGGACTTCCATCCGGCGCGCGGCGTCGCCGATCTCGGGCTTTCGCATGGCCGCGGCGGCGATCTCGGCCCAGATCTGTCCATCCTTCTGGCAATCAGCTTCCGTTATCTTCCGTTCAATTGTCGCGCGCAGCGCTTTCAGCGGATCAGCGTTGTTCAGGATATCGGCAAAATCCTGCTCCATTTCTGCCATGTCCAGCGCGATCAACGCTTCGACAATCGCCGCCTTGGATGGGAAATAGCGGTAGAAATTGCCAACACTCATCCCCGCCTTGCGGGCAATATCCTGCATGGATGCGCCATCGAACCCCTTTTCCGCAAAGGCGGCGCGGGCACTATCCAGAATTTCCGCCGAGCGTTGGTCGGCGAGGGGAATATCGGATGCATCTGTCATGGAATGCCAGAGAATGAACGTTCATTCATTCCTGCGACAAATCGCGGAAAAGATCAAGTGGGGATATCGGATTCTGCCAGAACGGGTCATTTCGCCGCAATTTCCGATCCAAAATGCGGGAAATCCAGTCAGATATCCTTTGTCAGGCGCAGCGCGTCATAGATCGCGGCATGTGTATTGCGCGAGGACACGGCATCCCCGATTCGGTATAGCGCAAAGCCTGCAGGGCCAATACCTGCGGGCTGTGGATGGCCTGCGATCATTGCCTCATAATCCACCGCGCCCAGGTTCTGTGACTGCGCCTTCAGGTCGAAATACAGGTCGGCCAGCGGCTGGGTGCCATGGTTGACCACGATCTGGTCAAAGCTGCGTTCCCTGATCACGTCCATATAGTCCGATCCGATCACCGCGCGCAGCTGGTTGCCATCCCGCTGCACCCCGCGCAGGCGGTAGGTGACGGTGAAGGTCACAGGCTTGCCCTGCAGCGCCCGCATATAGGGCACAAGGTTCATCCCCATCACTTCGGGCGCGAAACTGCGGTCGGGGGTCATCACCTCGACCACAGCGCCCGACTCCGCCAGAAGCTGCGCCGCTTGCAGGGCAGTGTGGTCGCCCGCATCATCATAAAGCAGCACGTTTGACCCGGCCTTCACATCGCCCGAAAGAATGTCCCATGCGCTGACCGTCAGATCATTGCCGAACCCGAGCACCGCCGTCTCCGGCAAGCCGCCTGTGGCAATGATCACCACATCCGGCGACAGCGCGCGCACATCCGCCGCCTCGGCAAGCGTGTTGAAATGGAAGCTCACTCCGCGCGCCGCGCATTGCGCCATGCGCCAATCGATGATGCCGATCATCTCGGCCCGCCGTCTGGTCTGCGCGGTCAGCCGGACCTGACCGCCGGGCTGATCCGCCGCTTCCAGCACCGTCACCCGATGACCGCGCTCCGCTGCCACGCGGGCCGCCTCCAGCCCGGCGGGGCCCGCACCCACAATCACCACATGCCTGGCCACCGGCGCGGGTGCGATGACATGCGGCATGGTCTCTTCGCGCCCGGTCGCCGGGTTGTGGATGCACAACGCCATGCCGCCCTGATAGATCCGGTCAAGGCAATAGGTCGCCCCGACGCAAGGGCGGATATCGTCTTCCCGCCCCTCCACGATCTTGCGCACGATATGCGGATCGGCCATATGCGCCCGCGTCATGCCGACCATATCCAGCTGGCCCGACTGCACGGCATGGCGCGCGGTGGCCACATCGGGGATGCGCGCGGCGTGGAAGGTGGGCAGGCCCACCTCGGCCCGGATGCGGCCCGCGAAATCGAGGTGAGGGGCCGATTTCATACCCTGAACCGGGATTACATCGGTCAGGGCCGCATCGGTGTGGATGCGCCCCTTGATGATGTTTAGGAAATCCACCAGCCCCGAGTCGCGGAACATCTGGCCAATGGCGATGCCCTCATTGGCATCAATTCCGCCCCGCTCCGCCTCATCCGCCGTATAGCGCACGCCCAGCAGAAAACGCTCCCCCACCCGCTTGCGGCAGGCGGCCAGAACCTCCATCGCAAAGCGTGCGCGGTTTTCCAGACTTCCGCCCCAAGGCGCAGCAAGCGTGTTGGTCAGTGGCGAAAGGAACTGATCCATCAGATGGCCGTAGCATTCAAACTCTACCCCATCGAGACCCGCCGCCTGCATACGCTCTGCCGCATCGGCATAGTCAGAGATGATCCGGTCGATATCCCAATCCTCCGCCACCTTGGGAAAGGCCCGGTGCGCCGGTTCGCGCGACGGACCTGCGGCGACCACCGGCAGCCAGTCGCCCTTGTCCCACCTTGTGCGGCGGCCAAGGTGGGTGAGCTGGATCATCACCGCCGCCCCGGCCTCGTGGCAATCATCGGCCAGCCGCTTCATCCACGGCACCACCTCGTCCTTGTAGGCCAGGATGTTGTTGAACACCGGCGGGCTGTCCTTTGACACCGCCGCCGATCCGGCGGTCATGGTCAGCGCAACGCCCGCCCGCGCCCGTTCCAGATGATACAGCCGGTAGCGGTCTTTCGGCATGCCATCTTCGGGATAGGCCGGTTCATGGCTGGTGGTCATGATCCGGTTTCGCAGGGTCAGATGCTTGAGCCGGTAAGGTTGCAGCAGCGGATCATGGGTCATCTGGCACCTTCCTGTTTTCTGACAGACTAGGTTTGCAGCGCAAGGCGCGCTGGACGGAAAGCGACGGTCGGATGTCTGTTCCTGCCGCCTCGCCGCCGTTGACAGGGCGGGGCTTGCGGTCGCACTCTGCCGCTCAGACGGAAGCGGGGGAACATATGCGCAGCTATGCGCGGCCACAGACACTGGATGAGGCGATCGGGTTGATTGCTCAAGGTCCGCGCCGCATTCTGGCCGGCGGGACAGATCTTTATCCTGCCGCAGATCGACAGCTTGACGGCGATGTTCTGGACCTGACCGCCATTCCGGCGTTGTGCGGCCTTACGCCCGGAAGCGGATTGCGCATCGGGGCCTGCACCACATGGACCTCGATTGCCGAGGCTGACCTGCCCCCCGCGCTGCATTGCCTGCAACAGGCGGCCCGGCAGGTGGGCGGGCGGCAGGTGCAGAATACGGGCACGATCGGCGGCAATCTGTGCAACGCCTCTCCAGCTGCTGATGGCGTGCCACCGCTGCTGGCATTGGATGCTGTGTTGGAACTGGTGGGACCGGCAGGCCTTCGGCACCTGCCGCTTTCGCAGTTCCTGACCGGGCCGCGCCAGACTTTGCGCAGGCCCGATGAGGTGCTGGCAGCGGTGATCGTGCCGGAAGCAGCTTTGCAAGGCAGATCCGCCTTTGTGAAACTGGGCGCGCGGGCCTATCTGGTGATCTCCATCGCGATGGTCGCTGCGCGGGTGGAGGTGGCCGCCGGCCGCATCACCGGGGCAGCAATCGCGGTCGGGGCCTGCTCCGGCGTGGCGCAGCGGTTGCCTGCGGTCGAGGCGGAGCTGACCGGGGCGCCGGTTGCCGAGGCCCGCGCCATGGTGCGCGCGGCGGATGTTGCCGCCGCCCTTTCGCCCATCGACGACATACGCGCCACCGCCACCTATCGCCTTGCTGCCGCCACCGAACTGGTGCGCCGCGCCCTGCGCAAGGCGCTGGCATGATCGGCTTCACCCTCAACGGCCAGCCCGTCACCACCCGTGCCGCCGCCACCAGCCGCCTGACCGAGGTTCTGCGCGAGCATCTGGGGGCGACGGGCACGAAGGTGGGCTGCGACGCGGGCGATTGCGGGGCCTGCACGGTCCTGTTGAACGGCGCGCAGGTCTGCGCCTGCATGGTGCCCGCAGCGCGGCTGTCTGGCGCGAGGGTCGAGACCATCGAGTCGGACGCCGGAGATCTGGAGCGGTTGCGCGCCGCCTTCCTGCGCCATGGGGCTGCGCAATGCGGCATCTGCACACCGGGCATGCTGATGGCGGGGGTGGACCTGCTGCGCCGGGTGCCCGCGCCGACCGAAGCACAAGTGCAGGATGCACTGGGCGGCGTGCTGTGCCGCTGCACCGGCTATCGCAAGATCATCGCCGCAATCTGCGATCCGGGCGTCACAGATCCTGTTTCGGCGGGAGGAGTCGGCAGCGCGGTCCAACGGCTGGACGGTCAGGCCAAGGTGCGCGGCGACAGTTTCGGCGCGGATGAATGGCCAGAAGGCGCGCTGACCGCGATGGCGCTGCGTTCGCCCCACGCGTATGCGCGGTTTCGCCTTGGCGATTTGCAAGCGTTCCGGCAACGGCCCGGTGTGGCCTGTGTGCTTACCGCAGCCGACATTCCGGGCCGCAACGCCTTTGGCGTGATCCCGGCCTTCGCCGACCAGCCCGCAATCGCGAAAAGCCCGGCGCGGTTTCGCGGGGAATGTGTGGCGCTGGTGGCGTTCGAGGCCGGGACAGAGCCTGATCTGGCGGATTTCCCGATCGACTGGGAGCCGCTAGATGCAATCACCACCCCCGCTCAGGCCGAGGCACAAGGGGCGGCTCTGATCCATCCGGACCGTCCCGCAAACCGCCTGATCGAGGGCCGCGTGGTCAAGGGCGATGCCACGGCGGCTCTGGCCGCATCGGCCCATGTCGTCACTGGCAGCATGCAGACCGGCTATGTCGAACACGCCTATATCGAACCCGAGGCGGGCGCGGCCTGGATGGAGGGCGACACCCTGACCATCCGCGCCTGCACCCAGGCCCCAGTGATGGACCGCGACGATACGGCGCTGGTGCTGGGGCTGCCGCCGCACAGGGTGCGGATCATCCCCTCGGCGGTTGGTGGTGGCTTCGGCTCCAAACTGGATGTCAGCCTACAGCCTTTGATCGGTCTGGTGACGCTGAAAACCGGGCGGCCCTGCCGGATGGTCTATTCCCGCCGTGACAGCATGGCCTCCACCACCAAACGCCACCCGGCGGAAATGCAGGGCCGGATCGGCTGCGATGCCGATGGCAGGCTGACGGCGCTGGAGTTTGAGGGCCGGTTCAATACCGGCGCCTATGCCAGCTGGGGGCCGACCGTGGCGAACCGGGTGCCGGTGCATGTCACCGGGCCGTATCTGACCCCGCATGTGCAGGCCAGCGCCCGCGCCGTTCACACGCATGGCCCGGTCTCCGGCGCGTTCCGAGGCTTTGGCGTGCCACAGGCGGCGCTGTGGCAGGAAACCCTGTTTGACCAGCTGGCGGAAAAGGCCGGGCTGGACCGGCTGGAGTTCCGCATCCTGAACGCCTTGCGCGACGGCGATGCCACGGCAACCGGGCAGGTGGTGCAGTCGGTGGGCATCCACGCCTGCCTGACCGCCCTGCGTCCGCACTGGAAAAGGGCCATTTCAGAGACTGTTCCGGGCCGGGGCATCGGGGTAGCGTCCTGCTGGTACGGCTGTGGCAACACCGCGCTGCCCAACCCGTCAACCATCCGCATCGGCCTGTCGCATCTGGGCCGAGTGATGCTGCATCAGGGCGCAACCGATGTCGGACAGGGGTCAAACACCGTGATCGCCCAGATCGCCGCGCAGGCACTTGGCCTGCCTTTGGCGCTGTTCACCCTGATCGGCCCCGATACCGCGCTGACGCCCGATGCCGGCAAAACCTCGGCCAGTCGCCAGACCTTTGTGACCGGGCGCGCCGCCAAGGCGGCGGCTCAGGCGCTGCGGACGCGCCTTTTGCGGCTGGCAAATGCGGGGAACGGCGCGGACCTGGCGTTGCACGGCGCAATGCTCACCATCACCGAAGGCGGCACCCGCCGCCAGATCGACCTTGCCGCCCTGCCCCGCGACAGCCACGGCCATGCCATCACAGCCGAAGAAACCTATGACCCGCCCACCACGGTGCTGGATGCAAATGGTCAGGGGGCGCCCTATGCGCTCTACGGTTATGGCGCGCAGATGGTGGAGCTGGAGGTGGACCCCGCCCTCGGCACCCTGCGCCTGCTGAAGATCACCGCCGCGCATGACGTGGGCCGCGCTATCAACCCGCAACTTGCCACCGGCCAGATCGAAGGCGGCATCGCCCAGGGCATCGGCCTTGCCCTGATGGAGGAATACCTGCCCGGCCGCACAGAAAACCTGCACGACTACCTGATCCCCACCATCGGAGACGTGCCCCCGGTCGAAAGCCTGCTGATCGAGGTGCCCGATCCGGAAGGCCCATACGGCGCCAAGGGCCTCGGCGAACACGTGCTGATCCCCACCGCCCCCGCCATCCTGAACGCCATCCGCCATGCGACGGGGGCCAGCCTGTCGCAGGTGCCCGTGCTCCCGCATCGCCTGCTTGCGGCCCTGACATGAAGCAGCACCTGCCCCATCATCTGTGCATAAATATCCTTGGGTGCGAAAGCGGTTGCACCACCGGTTCAAGAAGCCGCTGGAGTGGGGGGCCAGCCCCCGGTCCGCACTTTGCCACGAGGGCCATGGTATGACAGCTGCACCCGACAAAATCCGCTGTGATGCCTGCCCGGTGATGTGCTTCATCGCTCCGGGTCAGACCGGGGCCTGCGACCGCTATGCCAATGTCGAAGGCCGCATCCTTCGCACCGATCCGGTGGTGTTCTTGTCGCGCACGGTCGCGGCGGGTGGGCGCATCGTGCCGTTTGTGTCGCGCGACTGGGACGGTGAGCCGTTTCCGGCTGATACCTTCGTCACCGGCATCGGCTCGGGCACCACATATCCCGATTACAAGCCCGCCCCCTTCATCGTTTCCTCCACCGTGGACGACGCCGACATGGTCACGGTGGTGACCGAGGCGATCTTCTCCTATTGTGGGGTCAAGGTGAAGATCGACACCGACCGGCATCTTGGGGCCGAAGGCGCGATCGTCCGTGCAGAAGGCGAGCCGGTGGGCCATGTGACCACGGCGGAATACGGCAGCCAGATGCTGTCACTCGGCGGCGTGCACCACCTGACCGGCGGAAGCAAGAACGAGGGGCGGGTCGCCTGCGCCGCATTGCTGGCGCTGTGCAACGGGGCAGCGGTGGACCTGGCGATTGACGGTGGCTCTGCCGTGACGGTGCAGGCGGGCCGCGCGCCAATTGTCGACGGCACGCCAGAGCGGCGGATGCGGGTCGGATGCGGGTCAGCCACCATCGGCATGTTTGCCAGCCAATGGGTCGGGCTGGTGGATGAGGTGGTGGTGGTCGATGACCATATCACCGGGGTGGTCAGTGAACATCAGGCAGGCAAGGTCTTGGGCTGGCAGCCGACCGGCATCCGGATCAGGGGCCATCGCTCGACCCCGGGACGCTATTTCCGGGTGTCGGAGCCGGGCCTTGGCTGGGGCGGCACACGCCTGACCGACCCGCTCGAGATCCTGGCGCCATGGGAGGCGCGGCGTGGGGCAAGGCCAAAGCTGTCGCTCCTGATGGTGTCCACCACCGGGGAGGAGTTCGGCTATTATGTGCTGGATGAGGCTCTGCGTCCGCAGAAACAGCCCCTGCCCGAGGCGTTGCGGGCCACAGTCGGCCTGATCGACGAGAATTGCGAGCCGTCGCTTTGCACTGTCCTGTTCATGGGCGGCGCAGGCGGATCGCTGCGGGCCGGGGTGACGCAAAACCCGGTGCGGCTTACCCGGTCGGTGCAATCGGGGCAGGCCCGGCTGACCAGCGGCGGTGCGGCTTGTTACATCTGGCCGGGCGGCGGCATCACCTTCATGGTCGATGTCACCCGGCTGCCTGCTGGGGCCTTTGGCTATGTTCCGACCCCGGCACTGGTGGCTCCGCTTGAATTCACCCTGCCCCGCAGCGCCTATCTGGCGATGGGAGGGCATGAGGGCGCGATCCGTGATCTGGAAAAGATCCGCGCTGAAGGGGGCGAGTATCAGACTCAGGCGCAGATCCAGCCACCGCCGGAGCTATCGTGACCGGCTGCCTGGTTGCCCGCTTGCCTGACGGGCGGCTGCACATGCAGCACGGCCCGATCGACATTATTGCGCAAGCGTGGGGTGAAGCCGATGCGCTGCGCGAAGGGGAACGGTGCGCGACCGCCAGATTCGGCTCTGTTCTGGGAGAACTGGTGGGAGAGTTGCCGCTTTTGCGCCAGATGGGCGGGCGACCCGAGGGGGCCATCGGGCGGGTGATGGCACAGGCCACAGCCCCGTTTGCGCCCCGCTTCATCACGCCGATGGCAGCCGTGGCCGGGGCGGTGGCCGATGCCGTTCTGGCCGAACTGGCGGTGCCGGGCGTAACCCGCGCCTATGTGAACAACGGCGGCGACATGGCGCTGCACCTGATGCCGGGACACAGCCTGACCTGTGCGATTGCCGCCCGGCCCGGCCTTCCGGACCGCATCACCGTGCGGGCCGGGGATGAGGTACGAGGCATTGCCACCTCGGGCTGGTGCGGGCGCAGCTGGTCTTTGGGGATCGCCGATTCCGTCACTGTTCTGGCCCGAACGGCGGCAATGGCCGATGCAGCGGCGACGATGATCGGCAATGCGGTGGACCTGCCCGGCCATCCGGGGATCAACCGCCGCCCAGCGGTGGAGATGCAGGCCGACAGCGATCTGGGCGCGCGGCGGGTTACGGTGGGGGTTGAAGGGTTGACCGCCGATGACATCAACCGCGCGCTGGCAGCAGGTGAAGCTGCAGCGCAAGAGTGTCGAGCACGCGGCCTTGTTGAAGCCGCCGCGCTTTTCCTGCACCCTGAGATGCGGACCATCGGCCCGCTGACCCTGAAGGAGCCTGCCCTTGTCTGATTTCACCATTCGCAAGATCACTGTCCAGATCGAGGAAGTCCTGCACGAGGGCGGCCCGGTGCCCGATACCCCCGTCCTGCGCGGCGCGGTCTATGCCATCTGCGCCAACCCCTATGCCGGGCGCTATGAGGAAAACCTCGGCCCGGCGATGGAGGCGATCAAGCCGCTCGCACTGATGCTGACCGACCGGCTGGTTGCCGCGCTGGGCGGGCGCGACGGGATTGACGCCTATGGCAAGGGCGCGATCGTGGGCGAGGCGGGGGAGAGCGAGCATGGCGCGATCTGGCATGTCGCGGGCGGCTATGGCATGCGCGAAAGGCTGGGCGAATGCCGGGCGCTGGTGCCCTCGGCGATGAAGGTGGGCGGAATGGGCAGCACGCTGGATATCCCGCTGGGCCATCTGAACGCGGCCTATGTGCGGTCGCGCTTCGATGTGATCACGGTGGCCTGCGAGGATGGGCCGCGCAGCGGTGAGGTGTTGTTTGCGCTGGCGATGGCGCGGGGCGGTCGGGTCCATTCCCGGATGGGCGGGCTGGAGGTGGATCAGGTCAAGGGCGAGGACGGCCTCAGATGAGGGCGCTTGCGGGGGCCCTTACGCTCCTGCCCGGCGCGGCTTTTGCCTGCGCCTTGCCACCTTCGGTGATCCTGACATTGCCGACCGGGCACTATATTGCCGGGGCGGCGGTGACGGTGGCCGTGACTGCGCTGATGGGCGCTATGGCTCACAGCCTGCCCCGGCTGGAGGCAATTCCGGTACTGGAACGCCGGGTCTGGGTGCCGGTCTCGGTTTCGTCCTACCTGTCGTTCCTGTGCTTTCTGGGGCTGGTCCTGGTGGGCCTGTTCGGTGCGCGTGACCCGATGCACAACCTGATGACGCTGGTGTTCTGGACCGGGGTATGGATCGTTGTGCCGCTCGGCTCGATGCTGCTGGGCAATCTGTGGCGGGCGATCAACCCATGGACCGCCCCCGTGCGAATTGCGAGGGCCTTGTTGGGGCGGACCGGGGCGGTGGGTCTGTCACGGCTGGGCCATTGGCCTGCGGTGGCGTTTTACGCCGGGTTCGTCTGGTTTCAGCTGGTGTCGATGTCGCCGGATGATCCCCATGTGCTCGCCACAGCAGCGCTCATTTACTGGCTGGTGATCTTTGCGTTGGCCGTGGCCGAGGGCGAAGGCTGGTTGCAGCAGGGCGAATTCCTGACTGTGCTGATGGTCTATCTGGCAAAGGTCGCTCCGTTCTGGCTGGAGCTTGATGGGCCACGCGCCCGGCTGATGCGCGGCTGGCCGGGCGCGCAGGTTGTGCGGATGGCCCCGCTTTCGGTCTCTGCGATGGCGTTTATCACCCTGGCGCTGTCGGCACTGACCTTTGACGGACTGATGGAGACGTTCTGGTGGCATTGGCTGATCGGGGAAAACCCGCTGGAGCCTACCGGGCGATCGGCGGTTATGGGTGTCAATACGGCGGGGCTGCTGACGGTCTGGGCGCTGACCATGCTGGCGATCTGGGCGGTGGTGCGGCTTGGCCGGGCGATTGGTGGCGCGCGCTTTGCCTCCGGTCCGGTGATGCTGTCGTTTCTGGCGATCGCGGCGGGCTATCATGCCGCGCATTATCTCGTTACGCTGCTGACCGCCGGGCAGTATACGCTGGCGGCACTGAATGACCCGTGGTTTCGCGGCGACGCTTATCTGGGCCTGCCGCCGTTTTATGTCTCGTTCGGCTTTCTGACCGATCACAGCATCATGCCGATGATCTATGCCGCACAATTCGCCGCTGTTCTGGGCGCGCATCTGCTGGCGGTGCTTCTGTCGATGCGACTCGTGGGGGATATACGAGCGATGGCGCATCTGCCGATGACAGCGCTTATGGTGGGCTATACCATTCTGGGGCTGTGGCTGCTGTCCACCGCCCGGACAGGCTAAGAAAATCGTGGACAAACCCTTTGTCCCGGCAAAAGGTTGAACCCAGTGGCCCCCGCAGAGGTGCGCCGCAACAGTGGAGATGTTGGACATGACACAGAAACTCATCGGGGTTGCACCATCGCGGCGCGCGGTGCTGAAGGGCGCGGGGGCCGGGCTGCTGGCAGCGGGGTTTGTGGCCCCGGTCTGGGCGCAGGCCGCCCCCATCAAGCTGGGATTCCAGCTGCACCGCACCGGCATCGGCGCGGCCTATGGCCGCTGGTATGAGCGCACGGCGCAAGCGGCGTTGAAGGTGGTTAATGACGCGGGCGGCATCAACGGCCGCCCGGTGGAGATTGTGTTCGAAGATGATGGCACCGACCCGAAACGCGGGTCCGAGGTGGTGGAGAAGCTGACCCGCCAGCACAACTGCGACCTGATCTTCGGCCCATTGTTTTCCCATGTGGTCATCGGTTCCGCCCCCCGCGCGGGTGAGTTGAAGGTGCCCTATCTGGTCTGTTCCGAAGGGTTCCACGTGGCGGGCGGCATGCTGAACCGCTGGACGATGCAGCCCGGCATCACGGATGTGCGGGCGCAGGTTTCCTCGATGGCGCCTTGGGTTCTTGCCAATTTGGGCAAGAAGGTCACCATGGTGTTCCCCGACTATGCCTTTGGCCACGATCACCGCGATTTCTTTACCGCGGCGGTGGAAGCCGGGGGAGGGCAGGTGATTGCCAAGATCGCGGTGCCGCCGACCGAGACCAGTTTTACGCGCTACCTGCCGCAGATTCCGAATGATACCGAGGTGCTGTATCACGTTATGGTCGGCCCCGCCGTTCTGACATTCGTCAAGGAGCTGGGTGAATTCTATGGAACCGGGTCCAAACCGGAAATCTTTGGCTTCATCGACTCGCTGGAGGCGGTGGATATCGCCTCTCCGGGGCTGGAGTTTCTGGAGGGCAGCCATTTCTGGGAAGGCCATTGCCGGATGAAGCAGGCCGATGCGTCCGCACATGAGGTGGCTTACCGCGCCGCCGTTGGTGTGGATGACAATGGCGCCTCGGTGTCGGATGCCAAGGATGTCTCGACCTATGCGCATATGTTCTCGGTCTGGGAGACTTTGCACATCATCAAGGCCGGGATGGAGGCTGCGGGCTATCAGGGCACGGCGGACCGGCAGAAGTTTGTCGAAGCGGTGGAAGCGATGACCGATATGCCGGAAAGCCTGGCTCATGTGCAGGGTGACAAGCTGTTCAACGGCAAGACCCATCAGGTCTTTGGCCACCAGTTCATCAGCAAGGTGGAGGGCGGCAAGCTGATCAAGGTGCACACCACCGGCATTGAGGACAGCATGTATCCGGATGCTGTGGACTACACCACGCAGAGCTTCTGAATGTGGCCTCTGCCTGACATGGCAAGGTTGGGAGCCAAGACGGGCATCACGCGGCCCGCCTCCCCTTGTGGGGTCGGGGCATGCCCCCGACGATGGAGGAGGGGGCGGTGCGGGCTTTCAATGCCAGCGCCACGCCCCGCCCCCTCCCCGGCCCTCCCCCACGAGGGGGGAGGGAGGCGCGCGGCGCTCCCCCGCGTGCCCGGATGAGTTTCGGGCCGTTCCTGCTTCTGGCCGTTCTGGAGGGCACCGTCATGGCGGCGGTGCTGGCCTTGACCGCTGTGGGCCTGTCGCTGGTGTTCGGCGTGATGCGGGTGGTCAATGTGGCACATGGTGAGTTCTACATGCTGGGCGCAGTTCTGGCCTGGTTTGTGACGTATTACCTGCCGTTTCCGCCGGCGATGGCCTGGTTGGCGGCCTTGATCATCGCGCCGCTGATCGTGGCGCTGATCGCGGCGCTGACCGATACGCTGGTCCTTAAACGCCTGAACTATGACCCCGAGGCGACGATCGTCGCCACGATCGGCTTGCTCTACATGCTGCAACAGGCGGCGCTGACATTCTACGGCCCCGATGCCCGCCCGGTGGTGGCGCCATTCCAATGGCGAATCCAGCTGCCGTGGTTCGGGTATTCCGGCTACAAGCTGTTTGTCGTGTTGGCGGCTGCGGTCATTCTGGTGGCGGTCTGGTTGTTCATGACCCGCACGAAGGCCGGGCTGGTGATGCGGGCCACGCAGGTGGACCGCGATACGGCACAGGCATTCGGCATCAATGTGGACAGGGTCTATGCAGGCACCTTTGCCCTTGGCGGAGCCTTGGCGGCGGCGGCGGCGGTGCTGATCGTGCCGATCCAGCAGGCGCATTATCTGATGGGGCATGATCCGCTGCTGCTTTCATTCATCGTGGTGATCATTGGCGGGCTGGGGTCGATCCGGGGCACGCTGGTGGCGGCTTTGGTGATCGGGTTGTCGGACGGCATCATCAGCATGTTCTTTTCCCCCACGCTGGCCAAGATCATCGCCACGCTGCTGGTGGCGTTGGTGCTGGTGTTCCGACCGCAGGGCCTGTTCGGAGCAAGGGCGTGAGCGACGGAGCCAAGGCCTGGGGCCTTCATCTGCTGGTGCTGGTGGTGGTTTTCGCGGCGCAATTCGTGCTGCCATCGTATCATGAGACCAATCTGGCCCGGATCATGGTGCTGGCAGTGTTCGCCATGGGCTACAATATTGCCTTTGGCTACACCGGCCTGTTGTCGCTTGGTCATGCGCTGTTCTTTGCCGCCGGGATGTATGGCATGGGCCTGCCGGTCTGGCATCTGGACTGGCTGTCGCTGCCTGCGCTGATCGCCGGGCTGCTGGCGGGGGGGGCGCTTGCCGGGGCGGTCGGGCTCTTGGCGCTGCGCACGGCGGGGGTCAGCTTCATGATCGTGACCCTGATGTTTGCGCAGGCCGGGTATCTGGCGCTGCTGTATATGAACACCTGGACCGGCGGGGATGAGGGGTTTGTGGTGGCGCGCACCGGCCGGATGCTGTTCGGCTTTGATCTGTCCACCGACACGCCGCGCTTTGTCGTCGCTTTCATTCTGTTCGCGGTGGCGCTGCTGGCCTGTTTGTGGCTGGTGCGCTCGCCCTTTGGCAGGGTCATGGTCGCGATGCGCGAGAATGAGGAGCGCAGCCGGATGCTGGGCTATGACCCGTTCCGGGTCAAGCTGGTGGCGCTGCTGCTGTCGGGGCTTTATGCCGGGGTGGCGGGGGCGGCTTACGGGATGCTGTTCGGCTATGTCGGGGCGACATTTGCCACCATCCAGTATTCCATCCTGCCAATGCTTTATGTGCTGCTGGGCGGCGCGGGAACGGTTCTGGGGCCGTTTCTGGGCGCGCTGCTGATGTTCTACCTGATCGACATCACCAGCGGCTATACCGATGCCTATCTGTTTGTTGTCGGCGCTGCGCTGGTCGGGCTGGTGTTGTTCGCGCCCAAGGGCATCTTGGGCAGCTTGCGCGAAAGGGTGCTGCGATGGTTGCCGTGATCGAGGCCAAGGGCCTGACCCGGCATTTCGGCGGCTTGCGCGCGGTGGATGGCGTGGACTTCCGGCTTGAACAGGGCGAGATTCATGGGCTGATCGGCCCGAACGGAGCGGGCAAAACCACCTTTGTCAGCCTGCTGTCGGGGCGGATTCCGGTGCAGTCGGGGGTGATCACCCTGAACGGTGAGGATATCACCCGACTGCCCGCGCATCTGCGGGTGCGCAGGGGGGTGGCCTATACATTCCAGATCACCTCGGTCTATCCGCGCCTGGCGGTGTTCGACAATGTGGCATTGGCGGCGCAGAGCCGGGGCGCGGGGGATGTGGCGGCAGAGGTGGCGCAGGCGCTTGGCAGGGTCGGGATGACCGGGATGGAGCAGGCGATGGCGGGCACGCTGTCCTATGGCCATCAGCGGTTGCTGGAGCTGGCGATGGGGCTGGCGCTGCGCCCCTTGGTGCTGATCCTCGATGAGCCGACGCAAGGCCTTGCCTCGGGCGAGATCGACGGGTTCAAGGCGCTGATCCGGTCGCTGGTGCCCGCGACCACGATCCTGCTGATCGAGCATAACATGGATGTGGTGATGGATCTTGCCGACCGGATCACGGTGCTGAATTTCGGTCAGGTGCTGACAGTGGGCACGCCCGGAGAAATCCGGCTGAACAAAGACGTGCAGGGGGCCTATCTGGGGGGTGATCATGCTGCGGGTTGAGGGCATCACCGCAGGCTACGGGCCGGTCACCATCCTGCGCGAGTTGTCGTTTGAGGCGCAGGCCGGGCAGGTAACCTGTATCATGGGGCGCAACGGGGCGGGCAAGTCCACGCTTTTGAAGGCGATCATGGGGCTGGTGCCGGTGCAGACCGGGCAGATCACGCTGGCAGGGGTGCCGGTGCACCGCTTGCCCGCGCACAAAGTGCCCGGCCATGGCATCGCCTATGTGCCGCAGGGCCGCCGCCTGTTCGGGCCGCTGACGGTGGCCGAGAACATAGAGGTGGGTTTGCTGACCCGGAAAAAGGGGCTGCGCACGCGGGATTTCGTGCTCGACCTGTTCCCGCGTCTTCGCGAACGGCTGCATCAGGTGGCGAGCACCCTTTCCGGTGGGGAACAGCAGATGTTGGCGATTGCGCGGGCGCTGTGTCTTGAACCTTCGGTTCTGTTGCTGGATGAGCCGAGCGAGGGGCTGCAGCCGTCGATGATCGCGCTTATCCGCGATACGGTGTTGCGCCTGCGCGATAGCGGGCTGACAACGGTGCTGGTGGAACAGCGGGTGGATACCGTGCTGCGCATGGCGGACCGGGTGGCCTTCATGGCGCATGGCCGGGTGGAGGCAGAGGTGCCGCGCAACGGGCTGACAACGGAATCGACCCTGTTCCAGCAGTTTGTGGGGGTATGATGGCGGGTTTGGTCGCGGGCATTGATGTGGGCGGCACCTTTACCGATCTGGTGATCGTCGATCCCGCAACCGGCGCGGTCAGGCTGGCCAAGGTGCCCACCACCCTGCCCAATCAAGCCCCCGGCGTGCTGAACGCGCTGGAGGAGGTGGGCGCGGATCTGGCCGATATCGACCTGATCGTGCATGGCACGACGACGACGACCAATGCGGTGCTGGAGCGCGCGCTGGCAAAGACCGGCCTGATTACCACAATGGGCTTTCGCGATGTGCTGGAACTGGGCCGGCGCACGCGGCCCCATGCCTACGGCATGCACGGCCGGTTTGTGCCGATCATCCCGCGCGATCTGCGGCTGGAAGTGCCCGAACGGATGGATGCGCGGGGAAAAGTTCTGACGTCTCTGGATGAGGGGGCGGTCAGGAAAGCAGCTGTGCAGTTGCGCGAACTGGGGTGCGAGAGTGTAGTGATCCATTTCCTGCACGCCTATGCCAACCCCGCGCATGAACAGCGCGCAGCAGAGATTGTGGCGGAGACCTGGCCGAACCGCCACATCACCATGGGCCATGCGCTTCTTTCGGAAAGCCGGGAATATGAGCGGGGGGTGACGGCAGCAGTCAATGCCAGCGTGCAACCGCTGCTGGAACGCTATGTCTCGCGCCTCGCCGATCAACTGGCGGCGCGCGGCTACGCCCGTGACCTGCTGGTGATGAATGGCAATGGTGGTATGGTTTCGGCAAGAACAGTGTCGAAAGAGGCTGTGAAAACCGTGATGTCCGGCCCGGCCTCAGGCGTAATGGCGGCGGTGGCCACCGGGCGGCGGGCGGGAATGACCAATCTGTTGACCTATGATATGGGGGGCACCTCCACCGATGTTGCGATGATCAGGGCCGGGCGCGCGCCGGTCTCGAGCGAGATCGAGGTGGAATATGCTATGCCGATCCATGTGCCGATGGTGGATGTGCGCACGGTGGGCGCGGGTGGCGGGTCGATCGCGCGGATAGATGCAGGCGGGATGCTGCGGGTCGGGCCAGAGAGTGCGGGATCAACCCCCGGGCCGGTGTGTTACGGGCGGGGCGGCACGCGGGTGACGATTTCGGATGCCAATCTGCTGATGGGTCGCCTGCCTGCGGCGCGGTTTGGTCAGGCGGCAGAGGCAGCACGGGCGGCGATGGCGGATCAGATCGCCGCACCACTGGGCCTGTCGGTGGAACAGGCCGCCGAGGCGGTGGTGCGGATCGCCAATATCCATATGGCCGGGGCGATCCGGATGGTGTCGATCTCCATGGGCGCCGATCCGCGTGATTTCGCGCTGTTCGCCTTTGGCGGCGCCGGGCCGCTGCATGCGGTGGCTTTGGCGCGGGAACTGGCGGTTCCGGTGGTGCTGATCCCGGCCCGGCCGGGGATCACCAATGCGCTGGGTTGTGTGGTGGCCGATCTGCGGCAGGATTTTGTGCGCACGCTGAACCGGCCATTGGATGCGGTGGATATCAGCTATGTGCATGCGATCCTGGCGGAACAGGAGGCGGAGGGGCGGCGGCTGATCGGGGCGGAAAGCATCCGGTTGGAATCGGTGCGCGTTGAATACTCCGCCGACATGCAGTTTGTCGGCCAGACCCATCTGCTGCGGGTGTCTGTGCCGCATGGAACGCCTTCGCGTGAGGAGTTGCAGCAGTTGTTTGAGGCCGCTTATCACCACCGCTTCCGGGTCGAACTGCCGTCTATCAGGGCCAATCTGGTCAACCTCAATGTCTCCGTCATCGGTGAGCGGCCAGAGATGGACCTGTCGGCGCTGATCGAACCGGCCGGGCGGCGGGCTAAGGCTGCCCCCGCATCGCATCGGAAGGTGTGGTTCGGCGGCTGGGTGGGAACCCCGGTGTATTGGCGCGATCATCTACCGCTTGATCTGGCCCTGACCGGCCCGGCGATCATCGAACAGATGGATACCACCGTGCTGATTGATCCGGGGTGCCATGTCACCTCGGACCCCGATGGCAACCTGATCGTGCAGGTGCCCCATGCTTGACCCGGTCACCCTTGCCGTCATTCAGGCCGGTTTGCAGCAGGTCTGCGACGAGATGGACCTGACCTTCAGCCGCGCCGCCTTTTCGCCGGTGATCGCCGAGGCCGATGACAGGTCGGACGGGATCTACAGCGCAACAGATGGCAGCCTGATCGCGCAGGGGTCAAAGGGCCTGCCGGTGTTTGTGGGCGTGATGCAGTTTTCCACCCGCACGATTTTGCAGCGCATCCGCGACGGCCTGACCGCCGCGCCAGAGCGGGGTGACATCTATATGGTGAACGATCCCTATCTGGGTGGCACCCATCTGATGGATGTGCGCTTTGCCATGCCAGTCTGGCGCGACGGGCAGATCTTTTGCTGGCTGTCGAACACCGGGCATTGGCCCGATACCGGCGGCATGGTTCCCGGCGGCTTCAGCGCCAGCGCAATCAGCGCGGAGCAGGAGGGGTTGCGGATTCCTCCAGTGAAGCTGTTTAAAAAGGGCGTGTTGGACAGTGAAATCTGGCAGATCATCTGCTCCAACATCCGGGTGTCGGATCAGCGGATCGGCGATGTGCAGGCACAGGCCGGCGCGCTGCTGGTCGGGGCAGAGCGGTTGGCGGTGCTGCTGGACCGCTATGGCGATGCGGTGGTGACCGAGGCGATTGCCGAGATGCGGGTGCGCGCGGCGCAGCAGATGCGGACGATGATCGGGCTGATTGCCGATGGCGATTACAGCGCCACGGCGATTGTGGATTCCGATGGTGTGGTCAATGAGCCGCTGGAAATCGCCCTGACAGTCTCGAAAACCTCCGATGGGTTGGTGTTTGACTTTTCGCGCAGTTCGCCACCCTGCATCGGGCCGATGAATTCGGTGCGGGCAACCACGCTGTCTTCGGTCTATCTGGCGATGCGGCATATCTTCCCCGATGTGCCAATCAGCGCTGGGGCGTTCGAGCCGCTGGTGGTGATGGGGATTGAAGGCACGTTTCTGGATGCGCAATACCCGCGCCCGGTGTCGGGCTGCGCCGCCGAGGTCAGCCAGCGCATCGCCGAAGCGGTGTTCGCGGCGCTGGTGCAGGCGATCCCGGACCGGGTAACGGCGGCGCCTGCGGGGACCAGCGGCAATTTCGGGCTGGGCGGATATGATCCGCAGAACGGGCAAAGCTATGTGATGTATCAGATTTCCGGCGGGGGCTATGGCGGAAACGCCGACCATGACGGCTTGTCAAATGGCTGCTCGACGATCGGGATCTCCAAAGCGCCTCCGGTCGAGATCATGGAGCAGAAGTTTCCCGTGCTCTATCGGCGCTATGCCCTGCATGAAGGCAGCGGGGGTGCGGGCGCGCATCGCGGCGGCTTTGGACTGGACTATGAAATCGAACTGCTGCGCGGCGAGGCGCGGGCCAGTTTCGTGATGGACCATGGCCGCACCGGGCCGCTGGGCGCGCAAGGTGGGCAGGATGGCGCAGTCAACCGGGTGGAGGTGATGCGCGGCGGTGAGGTCTATGTGCCGCCTCATCTGTCCAAGGCACAGGATATCGTGCTTTCCCCCGGTGACAGGGTGCGGGTGCGCACGCCGGGCGGAGGCGGCTTTGGCGATCCGTCGCAGCGCGACCCGGCGCTGGTGGCCGAGGATGTGCGGCTGGGCCGCTATACCACCGCCCAGGCGAAAGAGCTGTGGAAATGGCGCGGTTAGAGCCGTTTTTCTCCACCCTGCCACGCGGCCTGCAACTGAAACGTATCGCTCAGATGCACCAGATCGGCCCTCGCCCCGGCGTTCAGATGGCCCAGATCGTCGCGCCCGATCACCTGTGCCGGGGCCTGTGTTGCCATCGCCAGCGCGCGTTCCGGCGGCAGTCCGATTGTATGGACCATCACCGCCACCGCCTGCGGGAGGCTCAGATCCGCCCCGGCGAGAGTGCCGTCTTCCAGCGTCAGACGGCCATTGCGGCGCAGGATCCTGCGGCCACCCAGGGTGAATTCGGTCTGATCGGTGCCTGCCGCTGCCATGCAATCCGACACCAGAAACAACCCTTCCGGACGGGCTGAAAGCGCAATGCGCAGCGTTGCCGGGGCAACATGGATGGCATCGGCGATCACCCCCGCCGCGATGTCATGGCCCAGCACTGCGCCAACCAGACCGGGCTCTCGGTTGCCAAGCTGGCTCATGGCGTTGAACAGATGCGTGGCGCAGCGTGCGCCCGCAGCGATTGCGGCTTCGGCCTCGGCATGGGTGCAATCGGTGTGGCCGAGGCTGACGATCGCCCCCGCTTCGGCAAGCGCCGCGATCTGGTCAGTCCGCACCGCAGAGGGGGCAATTGTGACCATCAGCGCAGGCAGACGGCGGGCGGCGCTGACCAGCAGGGCAAGGTCGCGATCCTGCATCGGGCGGATCAGCGCCGGATCATGCGCGCCCTTGCGGCGCGGGTCCAGATGCGGGCCTTCCAGATGCAGGCCCAGAAAGCCGTGCGTGCCGATGCTGGCCAAACCCGCCTCGATTACCCGGGCGGTGGCGTCATAGGTGTCGGTTATCAGCGTCGGCAGCAGCCCGGTGGTACCCAGCCGGGCATGGGTCTGGCAAATGTGGCGTAGGGCCTGCACATCGGTCCGGCCATCCACCATCAGGCCGCCGCCGCCATTCACCTGCAGGTCGATCAGGCCGGGCGACAGGATGCCACCGCCCAGATCCGTCACCTCTGCCCCCGGCGGCACCTCGGAGGCAAGGCCCAGAACCACCGCGCCATCGGTGAGAAGGATGGCGTCTTCGTGCAGCGTCGTCCCGTCGAAAACCCGCGCGCCGATGAATGCGGTGGTCATCAGACGGTCTCCGTCACCTTGCGCAGATGCGGCGGGGTGTCGGGATCAAAGCCGCGACGGCGGGCGAGTTCCTCGACAAAGCTGTAAAAGGCCGTTGCCAGCACCAGCGGGGCCAGTAGCGGATGAAGGTCCGGCACCGACGGCAGTTGCGTGGCGCCCTGTGCCGCCGCGCCGGTCAGGAACACATCGGCACCTTGGGCGGCTAGTCGCTCCGCCGTGGCAATGACATGGGGCAGGGCGGCATCCGCGACACCCAGCGCCAGCACCGGAAACTGCGCCTGCACAATCGCGGCAGGACCGTGCAGCACCTCTGCCGCAGAATAGGATTCCGCATGCAGCCCACAGGTTTCCTTGAGCTTCAGCGCACATTCATTGGCGATGGCAAAGGCCGGGCCGCGGCCCAGAACATAGGCCGAACTCGCCCGCGACAGGCGTGCAGCGAGTGGTGACCAATCCAGATGCAGCGCCTTTTCCAGCGCATCGGGCAGATCGGCAATGGCGCGGCGCAGGGCCTCATCTTGCCGCCATTCGGCTATAAGCGTCAGCCCTGCCAGCACCGAGACCACAAAGGTCTTTGTGGCGGCGACACTCTGTTCAACGCCGGCCAGCAGGGGCAGGCAGTGATCCGAGGCGGCCCCCATCGGGCTGTCGGAAAAGTTGGTGATGGCAATGGAAAGCGCCCCGCCACTGCGGCCCGCGCGCATCATTTCCACGATGTCGGGGCTTTGACCGCTTTGCGAGATGCCAATGCAGACCGCTCCACTCAGTCGCAGCGGGCGGCCATAAATCGACGCCACCGATGGCCCGACCGAGGCGACGGGTACGCCCGCCAGCAACTCAACGGCATATTTCAGATAGGTGGCCGCATGGTCGGATGACCCACGCGCGACGGTAACAATCAGGCCTGGGTCAAGCCTTCGCATCGCGGCGGCGGCATCCTGCACCGCAGGGCTGGTCTGCGCCAGAAACCGCGCGGCGGCGGCGGGGATTTCGGCCACTTCGCGCGCCATATGGGTCTGGGTCATGTCGGTGTCCTTTCCGAAGGGCCGCTTTGGGGCGACAGCGTCAGTTCCACAGCGAAGTCATAGGCATCGCCGCGATAGAGAGAGCGGGTGAATTCCACCACCCGGCCCGAGGGCAGATAGCCGATCCGTTCGATCCGCAGCCCGGCAGCGCCCACCGGAACGCCCAGCAGCTCGGCATCGCGTCCGCCCAGATTGGCCGCTGATATGCGCTGCACCGCCCGCACAGGTCGCAACCCGCGCGATTCCAGCATGGCATAGAGACTGGTTTCCACCAGAGACGGATCAGGCAACGTGGTCGCGGAAAGCGAGGCGCGTTCGATGGCAAGCGGCACGTCGTCAGACCGGCGGACGCGCTCCAGCCGGGCCACGCGGTCACCGATGCCAAGGCCCAGGGCCATCACCTCTTCGGGTGATGGC
This sequence comes from Paracoccaceae bacterium, assembly GCA_046296515.1. Classification (GTDB taxonomy): domain Bacteria; phylum Pseudomonadota; class Alphaproteobacteria; order Rhodobacterales; family Rhodobacteraceae; genus Pseudotabrizicola. Next base: position 530,288 of record JBKBKR010000002.1, read on the forward strand.
GTCGCGATCTGGCGTGACAGCCACACCGATTCCACCGATTTGCCGCGCCGCTCCATGTCTTCGGTAAACGAGGTCAGCAAGGACAGCGCCTGTTCCAGCCGCTCCACCCTGGGCGCAACAAAGGTGCCGGAGCCACGACGCTGCACCAGCTGACCAGTGGCTACCAGCGCCTGCACAGCCTTGCGCACGGTGACACGGCTCAGGCCGGTCATGCTGGCCATATCGCGTTCCGCGGGAAGGCTGTCACCTGCGGCAAGACGGCCCGAAGCAATCGCCTCGGCCAGCCGCTTTTGCAGTTGCAGGTAAAGCGGGCCGGAGCCCGCCTCATCGAAACCGGCGGGGGAAAAGATTGTGTCCATCACGCTGCCTCCCGCGCCAGAAGAAGCGCGCCGTCAAGCGCGGTGCCCTTTGCCCCGACCTGCGGGAATTGCGACAGGGCGGCGGCATAGCTGGGGCCAAGGCCACCGATAAAGGTCACCGGCAACGGCGTCGCTTCGCGAAGGTGGGACAGGGTCGCCGCAACCTCGGCGGTGCAGCTGCGCCAGAGTGCCACAGCGGAAGGATCATCGCTTTGTACGATGCGCGGCGCGAGTTGCGCGAAATCGGCGGCACGGGCGGTCAGGGCAAAACTCACCACGCCTGCCGCGCCGCCGTGATCATCTAGCAGACGTTGCAGGAAGGCCGTCATCGGTGCAAGACCATCAACGGCGCGCAGGGCAAGCGACAAGGCGGCCCGACCCAGATGCGCTCCGCTGCCCTCATCCCCCAGCACCAGACCCCAGCCGCCAAAGCAACGGATCGTGCCATGCTGCTGAACGGCATAGACCGAGCCGGTGCCCATCGCCGCAACGATACCATCATCCCCGGCCAGCGCCCCCTTGGCCGCAGCCACCGCATCGGTTTCGATCCGCGCCCGCGCAAAGGGCAGGGCGAGGCGCAGGCGGCCAGCAGCCCCGGCCGCGTTTGCCCCGGCAAGGCCAAGGCCAGCCACCAGATGCGGCATCCCGCGTTCTGCCTCTGTTGCGCCCAGCGCGGCCGTCATCGCTTGCCGGGCAGCGGCAAGGATATTGTTGCGGGCAGTCTCGGGATCAGAGGCGATATTGGCGGGGCCGCCCTGACCACGCCCCAGAACGCGGCCCGCCTGATCCGCCACCGCAGCACGACACCCGGTGCCGCCGCCATCGATTCCCAGAAACAGCGTCATCAGAATCCCCCCGCCGACATAGGATACCAAACTAATACCATTTGAAAAGTGGTATCTTCACGAATTGCGAAATGCCTCATAAATCCGCGAATTCCATGGCTTTGAAACTTCGTTCTTTACAATTGGTATTATTTTGGCATTGTCGTTGGAGCAAGGGGGAATCAGATGTCCGAGCGCCGAACAGAAAGCCGACACGCTTTGTCCGATGGTCTGCATGCGATTGCAGCGGAGGAGGTTCTGTCGCGGATCCTGACCGGCCAGACCCAGGCGCTGGCCACGCTGAAACCGGCTTTTTCACAGATCGCACGGGCCGCCCATGCCGGGGCGCAGGCGCTGCGGCAGGGCGGGAAGATGGCCTATGCCGGGGCCGGGTCGTCGGGGCTGATGGCACTGGCCGACTGTCTTGAACTGCCGGGCACCTTTGGCATTGCCCCCGATCGTGTACCAATGCTGTTTGCCGGTGGCGTCGCGGCGCTGCTGCATATGCAGGGCGGGGCCGAGGATGAACCTGATCTGGCGATGGCCGATCTGGATCGGGCGCAGCTTGGCGCGGGCGATGTCGTGCTTTGCCTGGCGGCCTCTGGCGGCACGCCTTATACGCTGGCGATTGCCGAGGGAGCAAAGGCACTTGGTGTCACGGTTGTCGGGTTTTCGAATGTTGCGACCGCGCCCCTGCTGGCCGTTGCCGATATTTCGGTGTTTCTCGATACCGGCCCCGAGATCGTGACCGGCTCAACCCGCATGGGCGCAGGCACCGCGCAGAAGGTTGCGCTGAACATGCTGTCGGTGCTGGTCGCGATTGATCTGGGGCATGTGCATGACGGTTACATGGTGAATGTCACCGCCGACAACGCCAAGCTGATCAGGCGCGCGGCCGGGATCGTGGCGGGTGTGTCCGGTGCCGGGCACGAGGCGGCGCGCGCGGCGCTGGAGCAAGCCGGGGGCGCGGTGAAGCCCGCCATTCTGATTGCGCGCGGCATGACTGCCGCGCAGGCCGAACAGGTGCTGAACACAAGCGGCGGCCATCTGGCGCCATTGCTGAACAGCCAATAATCAACCGGGCGAAAAGCCCACCAACCGGGAGACGACAATGAAAAAGAGCTACCTGACCGCGCTTTTGGCCAGCACCTTGCTGGCCGGACCAGCGCTTGCACAGACCACGCTGACCATCGAAAGCTGGCGCAATGATGACCTGCTGATCTGGCAGGACACGATTATTCCCGCCTTCAACGCCCAACATCCGGAGATCACGGTGGTGTTCTCGCCTTCGGCCCCGGCGGAATACAACGCTGTGCTGAACTCGAAACTCTCGGCGGGCAGCGCCGGGGATCTGATCACCTGCCGCCCGTTCGATGCCTCCCTGGAGCTGTTCAATCAGGGCCATCTGGCCGATCTGACCGATCTGGCGGGCATGGCCAATTTCTCGGATGTGGCGAAATCCGCCTGGCAGACCGATGACGGCAGCGCCACCTTCTGCGTGCCGATGGCTTCGGTGATCCATGGCTTCATCTACAATGCCGATGCGTTCGAAGCCTTGGGCATCGAGGTGCCAACGACGGAAGCAGAGTTCTATGCAGCCCTCGACAAGATCAAGGCCGACGGCACCTATATCCCGATGGCGATGGGCACCAACGACCAGTGGGAAGCCGCCACGATGGGGTACAACAACATCGGGCCGACCTATTGGAAGGGTGAAGAGGGCCGTCGCGCGCTGATTGCCGGGGAGCAAAAGCTGACCGATCCGCAATGGGTCGCCCCGTTCGAGCAGCTGGCGAAGTGGAAGGATTATCTGGGCGACGGGTTCGAGGCGCAGACCTATCCGGACAGCCAGAACCTGTTCACGCTGGGCCGCGCCGCTGTCTATCCCGCCGGGTCGTGGGAGATCTCTGGCTTCAACGCCCAGGCCGATTTCAAGATGGGCGCGTTTGCCCCGCCGGTCGCGGCGGCGGGCGATACCTGCTATATCAGCGACCACACCGATATCGCCATCGGGCTGAACGCGAAATCGCCCAATGCCGAGGCAGCGCGGGTGTTTCTGGACTGGGCGGCCAGCCCGGAGTTTGCCACCCTTTACGCCAACGCCCTGCCCGGCTTTTTCAGCCTGAATTCCACCCCGGTTGAAATGGAGGACCCTCTGGCGCAGGAGTTCGTCTCCTGGCGCGGAAAATGTGAGCCGACCATCCGCTCCACCTATCAGATTCTGTCGCGCGGCACGCCGAACCTGGAGAACGAGACCTGGAACGCCAGTGCCAATGTGATCCGCGGCTCGGAAACCCCGGCAGATGCGGCCAAGCGACTGCAGGACGGGCTGGCCAGCTGGTACGACCCCCAGAAGTGAGCGCGCGCTGATAACCCGGGGGGCTGTCTGCCCCCCGGAACCCCCCGAGGATATTTAAGAACAGATGAAAGGGGAGCGGCATGGCAACGCGAAAGCCGGTGCGATGGCATATTGTGGTATTTCTGGCGCCTGCGGTGCTGGTCTACACCGCCATCATGATTCTTCCCCTGATCGGAACGCTGAATCTGTCGCTGTTCAACAAGGGGCCCGACGGCGTTGTGTTTGTCGGCCTCGGGAATTTTGCCACGCTGTTCGGTGATCCGCGCTGGTCGGCCTCGTTCTGGAATGCGCTGGGCAACAACGCCTGGTTCTTCCTGATTCACATGCTGGTGCAGAACCCGATCGGGGTGGCACTGGCGGCGATCCTTTCGACGCCCCGGCTGCGGATGGCGGCATTCTACCGCACGGCGATTTTCGTGCCGACCATCCTGAGTTTCGTGATTGTGGGCTTTGTCTGGAAGCTGATCCTGTCGCCGATCTGGGGGATTGCGCCGGGCTTGCTGGATATGGTGGGGCTGAAAAGCCTGTTCGCGCCCTGGCTGGGGCGCGAGGCCTCGGCGCTGACAACGCTGGCGCTGATTTCGGTCTGGCAGTTCGTGGGGATACCGATGATGCTGATCTATGCGGCGTTGCTGTCTATTCCGGATGAGATTCTGGAAGCGGCGGAGATGGATGGCATTACGGGCGCGAGCCAGTTCTGGAAGATCAAGCTGCCGTTGATCTTGCCGAGCATCGGGATCATCTCGATCCTGACCTTTGTGGGCAATTTCAATGCGTTCGATCTGATCTATGTGGCGCAGGGAGCGCTGGCCGGGCCGGATTTCAGCACGGATATTCTGGGGACATTCCTGTACCGCACCTTCTTTGGCTTTCAGCTGCAACTGGGCGATCCCTATATGGGATCGGCGATTGCAGGGGCGATGTTCGGGATCATCCTGTTGGGGGTCTGTGTCTATCTGTTCGGCATCCAGACCCGGCTGCGGAGGTATCAGTTCTGATGGCAAAGTCCCGCTCCTCCACTGGCCGCACGATCGCCGCCCATGCCATTCTGATCACCTGGACGGTGATCGCGCTGTTCCCGGTGTTTGTCACCGTGATCAACAGCTTCAAATCCCGGCGGGCGATCTTTGCCGACCCGCTGGCCCTGCCCTGGCCCGAGCATTTCGATCTGGTGGGCTATAACACGGTGCTGAAACAGGGCGATTTCTTCGGCTATTTCCAGAACTCGCTGATTGTGACCGTAGCCAGCCTGTTCTTTGTTCTGCTTTTCGGGGCGATGGCAGCCTTTGCGCTGAGCGAATACCGCTTCAGGGGCAATTCGATGGTGGGATTGTATCTGGCGCTGGGGATCATGATTCCGATCCGTTTGGGAACGGTGGCGATCCTGCAGATCATGGTGGCAGCGGGGTTGGTAAATACACTGACCGCGCTGGTCCTGGTCTATACAGCGCAGGGGTTGCCATTGGCGGTATTCATCCTGTCGGAGTTCATGAAAACGGTTTCAGACGATCTGAAGAACGCCGGACGCATCGACGGGTTGTCGGAATATGCGATCTTTTTCACGCTGGTCTTGCCGCTGGTGCGGCCGGCGATGGCGACGGTGGCGGTGTTCACCATGATCCCGATCTGGAACGATCTGTGGTTCCCGCTGATCCTTGCCCCGGCGGAGGGGGTGAAGACTGTGACCCTGGGCAGCCAGATTTTCATCGGGCAGTTCGTGACCAACTGGAATGCGGTCTTGGCGGCGTTGAGCCTCGCGATTTTGCCGGTGCTGGTCCTGTATCTCATCTTCTCGCGGCAGTTGATCCGCGGCATTACGGCGGGGGCGGTAAAATGATCCGAACACTTGTGGCAGGTTTGGGGACCATGGGGCGCAGCCATGCGCTGGCCTATCACCGCAATCCGGCGTTTGATCTGGTAGGGTTGGTGAACAGATCGGCTCCGCAGCTTGATGCGGAGTTGGCGGGATATGCCGTCACGACCGATTTCCATGATGCTTTGGCGCGGCTGAAACCCGATCTGGTGAACATCTCCACCTATACCGATAGCCACGCCGATTATGCCTGTGCCGCCATGGAGGCCGGGGCGCATGTGTTTGTGGAAAAGCCGCTGGCCGGGACGGTCGCCGATGCGCGGCGGGTGGTGGATTGTGCGGTGGCCAACGGCCGCAAGCTGGTGGTGGGCTATATCCTGCGCCATCACCCCAGCTGGCAGCGGCTGATTGCCGAGGCGCGGGCTTTGGGCGGGCCTTTTGTGTTCCGGCTGAACCTGAACCAGCAAAGCAACGGCCCGACATGGGAGGTGCACAAGACGCTGATGCAAAGCACCTCGCCGATCGTGGATTGCGGCGTGCATTATGTCGATGTGATGTGCCAGATCACTGACGCCGCGCCGGTGGAGGTGCGGGGCATGGGCCTGCGCCTGTCGGATGAGATCGCGCCGGACATGTATAATTACGGCCACTTCCAGGTGCTGTTCGACGATGGCAGCCTTGGCTGGTACGAGGCCGGTTGGGGACCGATGATGTCGGACACAGCATTTTTCGTGAAGGATGTGGTCAGCCCGAAAGGCGCCGTGTCGATCCGGATGCCGGAAAATGCCCGGTCGGACGATCATGACACCCATACCAAAACCTCGGTGATCCGGGTGCATCGCAATGGCCAGCCGGATGAAGATCTGATCATGGCGGACGAGCCCGGCCATCAGGAGTTGTGCGAACGTGAACAGGCGTTCATGGCGCAAGCCATCACCGAAGATCTGGACCTGACGCGCCATATGCTCGATGCAGTCCAGTCCCTTGCTATCTGCCTTGCCGCCGACCAATCGGTGCGCAGCGGCCAACCTGTCAAACTGTGAGGCCGCCATGGGTGCGCTTGATCTGAAATCTGTCACCAAGGCTTTTGGCACCACCGAGGTCATCAAGGGCGTCGATCTGGAGGTGGCCGAGGGCGAGTTCTGCGTCTTCGTCGGCCCGTCGGGTTGCGGGAAATCTACCCTGCTGCGGATCATTGCCGGGCTGGAGGATGCTTCGGGCGGGGATATTCTGCTGGATGGCAAGCGGGTGAACGATGTGGCCCCGGCCAAGCGGGAGCTGGCAATGGTGTTCCAGTCTTACGCGCTTTATCCGCACCTGACCGTGCGCGACAATATGGGGCTGGCGCTGAAACAAGCGGGCGTGCCCAAGGCCGACATCCGCAAGGCGACCGACAAGGCCGCCGGCATGCTGTCGCTTGAAAAGCTTCTGGATCGTCGCCCGGCGGAATTGTCGGGCGGTCAACGCCAGCGCGTGGCGATTGGCCGGGCGATTGTGCGCACGCCAAAACTTTTCCTGTTTGATGAGCCGCTATCCAACCTTGATGCAGCGCTGCGTGTGGCGACGCGGATCGAGATTGCGCGTCTGCACCGCGAACTGGGGGCGACGATGATCTATGTGACCCATGATCAGGTCGAGGCGATGACCCTGGCCGACAAGATCGTGGTGCTGCGCGACGGGCGGGTGGAACAGGTCGGCAGCCCGATGCATCTGTATAACGACCCGGACAACACCTTTGTCGCGGGCTTCATCGGCAGCCCGCAGATGAACTTTCTGAACTCCGCGGTGCTGGGTCAGGCGGGCGAAACCACCGGAGTCCGCCCCGAACACCTGCACATCCGCGAGGGGGGGCCGATCAGCGGGACGGTCAGCCATGTGGAAAAGCTGGGCGGCGAAACGCTGGTCTATGCGCGGACCGGGCCGCATGGTCTTTTGACCGTGCGGCTGTTTGGGGAACATGACCACGTTGTGGACAGCGCCGTGCAGCTGGATATTGAACCGGATCGGGCGTTTTACTTTGATGCTGCAGGCAACAGGCTGCGGTGACAGGACCGCACCGACCTGCGGGGCGATACCGCAGCGCAGCGGAAAGGCATGATGATGCCCGGATGGGTGCCCGCACCCGGAACCGAAGGCCCCGCCAAGCGGGGCCTTTCGTATCTGGCTCGCAAACCGCTTACTTGTAAACCGCTTCTTTGCCAAAATGTTTGACGAGCATGTAATAGAAGACGGCACGATACTTGCTGCGGTTCGACCGGCCGTAAGTGTCGATCACGGCGTCGATCGCCTCCATCAGCTTGGGGCTGTCGTCCAGACCAAGTTTCTTCATCAGGAAGTTTTTTTTGATCGTTTCCAGTTCGGCTGGGTCGCTTCCGGCAACTGTGGAGGCGTCATCGTTATAGATTGCAGGCCCGCAGCCAATTGTCACCTTCGTCAACAGCGCCATATCGGGCGTCATGTTGCATTTGGTGGCCAGATCATCGGCGTATTTTGCGATAAGTTCGTCTCGTTTGCTCATGCTCGCCATCCCTGTCAGACTTGATTTCGCTCACCAAGTTCAATGCTGCCTTGGCTAAGGCAAAACCTTAGTCAGAAAGCCGGCATCAAACCAAGCAGAAAATACTGCAGGCATCCATCTGGCAAGGGCAATGAATCTGTACTGAAACGGCTTGGCTCTTTTGACCCGATCCCTCTGGCCCGCATAACAGGGTCCAGAGGGGCAGGATGCGTGGGCTCAATAGCGGTAGTGATCAGACTTGAACGGACCCTCAACCGGAACACCGATATAGTCGGCCTGATCGCGGCGCAGTTCCGTCAGTTTCACACCGATCTTTTTCAGATGCAGGCGGGCCACTTTTTCATCCAGTGCCTTGGGCAGGATATAGACACCGGGCTGATACTCTTCACCTTTGGTCCAGAGTTCGATCTGCGCCAGAACCTGATTTGTAAACGAGGCCGACATCACAAAGGACGGGTGGCCGGTGGCATTGCCAAGGTTCAGCAGGCGGCCTTCGGACAGCAGGATGATGCGATTGCCATTCGGCATCTCGATCATGTCAACCTGTTCCTTGATGTTGGTCCACTTGTGGTTTTTCAGCGCGGCAACCTGGATTTCATTGTCGAAGTGGCCGATGTTGCCGACGATCGCCATATCCTTCATTTCGCGGATATGCTCGATGCGGATAACGTCCTTGTTGCCGGTGGTGGTGATGAAGATGTCGGCGTTTGCGACCACATCCTCCAGCAACACCACTTCAAACCCGTCCATCGCGGCCTGCAGGGCACAGATCGGGTCCACTTCTGTGACCTTGACCCGCGCGCCTGCGCCCTGCAACGAGGCGGCGGAGCCTTTGCCCACATCACCATAGCCGCAGACCACGGCGACCTTGCCGGCCATCATGGTGTCGGTGGCTCGGCGGATGCCATCAACCAGCGATTCCTTGCAGCCGTATTTGTTGTCGAATTTCGACTTGGTAACCGAGTCGTTGACGTTGATCGCCGGGAAAGGCAATTCACCCTTCTTGTGCAGATCATACAGGCGGTGAACGCCGGTGGTGGTTTCCTCCGACACGCCCTTGATCGCCGCCTTGGTCTTGGTGAACCAGCCGGGGCTTTCTTTCATGCGCTTGTGGATCTGGGCTTTGATCACCTCTTCTTCTTCCGAAGCAGGAACGCTCAGGATATCCTCACCCGCCTCAGCCCGCGCGCCCAGAAGGACGTAAAGCGTGGCGTCGCCGCCATCGTCCAGGATCATGTTCGCGCCCTCGGGGAACATGAACGAGCGGTCAAGATAATCCCAATGCTCGGTCAGGGTCTGACCTTTCACCGCAAACACAGGCGTGCCGCCTGCCGCAATCGCGGCGGCGGCATGATCCTGGGTCGAGAAGATGTTGCACGAGGCCCAGCGCACATCGGCACCAAGGGCGGTCAGCGTTTCGATCAGCACGGCCGTCTGGATGGTCATGTGAAGCGAGCCGACGATACGCGCACCTTTCAGGGGCTGGCTGGCCCCGAACTCTTCGCGGCAGGCCATCAGACCCGGCATTTCGGTTTCTGCGATGGTCAGTTCCTTGCGCCCGAAATCCGCAAGCGCAATGTCTTTGACGATATAGTCGGCCATGTCCAAAATCTCCTGTCTGTTGGACGTGGACTTACCATTGCAGAGGTCCGGAAACAACGTGGCAATCGCAGGGGAGTTTAGCTAACCGAACGGGCGGGAAGGATATCCTGAACACCCATGCCCTCGGTCCAGCCAAAGCCTGAAGATACGATGCAGGCCAACCCGGCGTTCCCCGTGACGGTGCTCACCCTAAGCAAAGTCCAAGTTCCCATCAGATCGGAGGCCCAAAGCTCCATCGTCACAGCCTGCGCCTGCTCCCATGTGTCTTCAAGCGTTTCTGCGAAGTCATGTGACAGCGAGGCGGTAAGCCGGTCTTTTGCGTCGCATAGCGGGTCCTGAACCGTTTCCGGCAGCTTGCTGACAAACTCATGGACCGAGAGATTGGCAACCGCGGGGAAAGCCGCGACCGAAGGATTGGAGGCCTGGTCAAAGCTGCGATCCACCCGGTCAATCGTACCAGTATATCCGATGATGACAGCCCCCAGCGCCAGAAAGGGAAGCGGATTGAACATGTTCGTCTCTTCCGTGCTATATCAACTACGGGGCCAACGGGCTCTGAACCGGAAAAGTTCCCTTTCACGCCCCGGTTTGAATTTGATCACACCGCGACGCTGCGTTACCAACCCCTCTGTGACTGCGGATTGGAGACCGGGCGTGGTAAAATCAAAGCGTGCGTGGCAACGAATGTTGTCCGGCCGGCGGCTGGATCTACTGGACCCGACGCCGGTTGATATCGAGATCGAGGATATCGCCCACGGTCTGGCCTTTGTCGCCCGTTGGAACGGCCAGACCCGGGGCGACTGGCCCTATTCGGTTGCCGAGCACTCCTTGCTGGTGGAGGCGATCTTCTGTCGGCAAAATCGCGACATAGCTGCGAAATGGAAAATGGCAGCGCTGCTTCATGATGCGCCCGAATATGTGATCGGAGACATGATCTCGCCGGTAAAGGACGCCATCGGTCCGGCTTATGGCGCGCTCGATGAGCGGCTGACGGCGGCGATTCATTTGCGCTTTGGCGTGCCAGCCGCATTACCGGCTGCGATCAAATCCCGGATCAAGGCGGCTGACCGCATTTCAGCCTGGATGGAGGCGGTTGGCATTGCAGGATTTTCCGAAGCGGAGGCTGACAAGCTATTCGGCCGACTGAACGCGCCGCTTGTCACCGGGCTGGAAATCCAGCTGCGCCCACCTGCGGTTGTGCGGACTGATTTCATCCGTCGCCATTCGGACCTGCTGGCAGAACTTGGATGAGGCCGGAATAAGAAAGCCATCCCGAGGGATGGCTTTCAGCAATCAGATTGCCAGATCTTCCGGCTTTTTACCCGCTTTCAGCGCAGCGTCAAACCAACGTGGCTTGCGCCCGCGACCAGACCAGGTATCGGTCGGATCAGCCGGGTTGGCGTATTTCGCCGTTGCGGGCGAGCGTTTGCGGACAGGTGCGATACCCATCAGCTCTGCAAGCGAAAAGCCCAATGTCCGCGCCTTTTCATCAAGCTCTGCCAAAGCCTCTTTCTTGCGGCGATCTTCAAAGCTACTGATCGCTTTGGCAACTTGAGACTGGAGATCTTTCAACTCTTTAACGGACAGTGCATTCAGGTCGATGTCCACGTTCGGTATCCTTGTTCGAAGCTATAATGCTTCAATAAACCGAAACCCACGGACTTTCAAGGAATGGCGAATGGCAGAGCTATTTCGGACTGCGTTTTGCAAGAATCCGCTGAAGTGTTCGGCGGTGCATTGAAAGCCTGCGGGCGGTTTCCGAAACATTGCGGTCACACATCTCATAAACCCGCTGAATATGTTCCCAACGCACACGATCGGCGGACATCGGGTTTTCTGGCGGTGATGGCATTGACGCCCCTCGCGCCAGCAGGGCGTTGGTCACGTCATTCGCATCGGCCGGTTTTGACAGATAATCGGTTGCACCGATTTTTACCGCCGCCACCGCAGTCGCAATTGCCCCGTATCCAGTCAGTACAACAATGCGGCAATCGGGTCGCCGCTCGCGCAGCGCCTCTACAACATCCAGCCCGTTGCCATCTTCCAGCCGAAGATCGACCACCGCATAGGCAGGCGGCCGGGATTGCGCAATTGCCTTGCCTGCGGCAACGCTTTCGGCGGTTTCCGGAATGAACCCGCGCCGTTCCATGGCGCGGGCAAGCCTTTTGACAAAAGGCTCGTCATCATCAACCAGCAAAAGCGAGCGGTCAGGGCCCAGATCTGCCGTCACGTCTTCTGCCATCGTGTTTCCTTTATTAACTCTGTCACCCTGCGGGAGAAGGTAGGGTGTATACCGGTCCGGGTCAATTTTTCCGGGCAGCGGGCGCATTCGACGCAAAGCATGCCACACGATCCGCCATCTGTTCCGCCGTATCCTCACGCCGGAAGAAATCGACAAAGCCAATTCCGGGCATGGTCAGATAGGTAAAGGTCGAATGGTCGACCAGATAGAAATCGGGGTCGCCATCCTGTTTGCGGTAGAAGGTCTTGTAGGCCTGCGACGCCGCCTTGACCTGTTCCGCAGATCCGGTGAGCCCGACCATTTTCGGATGCAGGTTCCCGGCGAATTCCGCCATGACCTCGGGCGTATCGCGTGCGGGGTCGATCGAGATAAAAACCGGGGTCACGTCAAACCCGTATTCCTCCAGGATATCCACCGCCTCGGCGTTGCGGGCGGCATCCAGAGGGCAGACGTCTGGGCAGAAGGTATAGCCGAAATAGATAAGCGAAGGCTTGGTCAGAACATCAGCATCGGTGACGGTTGCGCCAGTGCCATCCACCAGAGTGAAGGCCCCGCCAATGTCACCGCCGCCGACCTGCCCGCCGCGACATTCGGCAAAAGCGTCATCGCCCTGCTGAAGAAAGACATACAGCGCCGTTCCGCCCAGAAGCCCGGCCACAGCAGCAGCGGCCAGTGCTGCATACATCCTTGTCATCGTCACACCCCTACCCTGACAGACGCCCGTGTTGATCCCGGCATTGCTCCGGGCGCCCTGCGGGCCTAACACTGGCCCTGATACTGCTTTTGGACGAGGGATGCCATGCTTTCCCCGGATGCCGGACTGCTTTCCCGTGATACGCGCAGCGACTGGGTTCGCCTGCGCACACTGATCCTTTTGCGATGGATGGCCATTGCGGGACAATTGGCCGCAATCACGGTTGCCGATCGTTATTACGAAATGCAGCTGCCGCTTGGGCTTTGCTATCTAGCGGTCGGCGTATCGATCATTGCCAACCTGATCTCGGTTTTCGTCTTCCCCGAAAACAAGCGGCTGTCCGAGACCGAGGCAATGCTGACGCTGCTGTTCGATTTGTCGCAGCTGTCGTTCCTGCTGTACCTCACCGGCGGTCTGGCGAACCCCTTTGCGCTTTTGATCCTGGCCCCGGTCACCATCTCTGCCTCGGCGCTGGAGCTGCGCACGACGCTGTTTCTGGGCAGCTTGTCGATCATCTTCATCACGCTGATTTCCTTCGCGCATGTGCCGCTGCGCTATGCTGACGGATCGGTGCTGTCGGTTCCGGTGCTGTTCGAGTTCGGGTTCTGGCTGTCGATCGTGATCGGCATCCTGTTTCTTGGCCTTTACTCGCGCCGGGTGGCGACCGAGATCCGCTCGATGTCCGATGCGCTGCTGGCAACCCAGATGGCACTGGCGCGCGAGCAGAAGCTGACCGATCTTGGCGGCGTGGTGGCCGCAGCGGCGCATGAACTGGGCACGCCCCTGGCAACTATCAAACTGGTATCCGCCGAAATGATGGACGAATTGGAAGGTCAGCCAGAGCTGCGGGAAGACGCCCGGCTGATCCGGGAACAGGCCGACCGGTGCCGCGACATCCTGCACTCGATGGGCCGGGCGGGAAAAGATGACCTGCACATGCGCACCGTGCCGCTGGCCATGCTGGTGACCGAAGCCGCCGAGCCGCATCAGGGGCGCGGGAAGCATCTGGAGCTGAGCTTTCTGCCCGGTCCGGGGGGCGGCGAGCGTCAGCCAACGGTCAGCCGCCGGCCGGAGGTGGTCCATGGCTTGCGCAATCTGGTGCAGAACGCTGTCGATTTTGCGCGCACAACGGTCTGGGTCCATGGCGAATGGACCCAGGACTCCATCACCGTCCGGATCGTCGATGATGGCGAGGGGTTTCCATCCCATGTCATCGGCCGGATCGGGGATCCGTTTGTCCGAAGCCGCCGGTCCTCGCAGGATCTGGCAATGCGGCCGGAATATGAGGGTATGGGTCTGGGGTTGTTCATTGCCAAGACACTGCTGGAGCGCACTGGGGCGGAGCTGACCTTTGCAAACGCCTCCGACCCGTTCCTCACCCCGGAAGAACGGCCGGAACGGGGCGGGGCGATTGTGGAGGTGGTATGGCCGTTTGACCGGCTTGCGCAGGTCGTCGACCGGGGACTTGGGCAGAACGAGCCGATTCAGGTCTGAGCGCTCGCTCAAACCGCATCGGTGCACGTCGATTTCCGATGGCGTTTACGATGGTTAACGCTACGTTAACGTTCTGTTAACGAAGTACCCCATAGGTTGAAGCCGGGGATTTTGCAGCGGGAAGCCGATGGATACGCATTTCGTCTTCGGGCTTGGCATGGGTCTGACCGCGATCCTGGCCGCGCTGGGTGGCATGATGCTGTTGTCGGCGCTTCAAGGGAACAAAAAGCCCCTCCGGGACAGCATTTTCGACGAGCGTCAGAAAGGCACGCTGTTTCTGTTTGATGGCGAGTCCCTTGTAGATTGCACGCCCGGCGGTCAGGCAGTTCTTGCTGCCTCGCCTGCACCCGGATCGGCCTGGGTCAAGCTGCTTGCCTATCTTTCAGGCGCGTTTCCCGAGATCGAGCAGCAATTGGCGAGGCTTCCGCAGGAAGGCGCGATCACCCTTGCCTCCGAAGATTCCCTTGGTCAGCCGTTTCTTTTGTTGGCGGAACAGCGCGGCGGATTGTCGCGCATCACCCTGTTGGACGCCGAACATGGTCCGGCCTTTGGCCACGATCCACTGGCGCACAGGTCCATGACCGAAGAGTTGGCTTTCCTGCGATCAATGCTGTCGCAAGCACCTTTTCTGGCTTGGCGCGAAAAGGAGGATGGCGATGTTGTCTGGGCCAACACGGCCTATCTGCTGCGGGCGGGCGACCTTTTGCCGCCCGGAAAGGAGCTGACCTGGCCGCTGCCGCGGTTGTTCGAACGGATCGCGACCCTGCAGGGTGTCAACGGACAACGCCAGAAACTGAAATTTCCCGATGGCACGGTATCGTGGTTCGATCTTGTGAGCGTGCCCGATGGTGACGGGCGCAGGGTCTATGCGCTGCATGCGGATTCGGCCGTGCAGGCCGAAGCAACCCTGCGCGACTTCATGCAGACTCTGACCAAGACCTTTGCCCACCTCCCCATCGGTCTGGCGATTTTTGACAGCCGGCGTCAATTGCAGCTGTTCAACCCTGCCATGCTTGATCTGACCGGGCTGGCGCCGGACTTCCTGTCACTTCGGCCTTCGCTGTTTTCGGTTCTCGATGCCCTGCGTGACCGCAACATGGTGCCCGAACCAAAGGATTATCGCGGCTGGCGCAAACAAATCACCGATCTGGAACGCGCCGCAGCCTCCGGGGTGTATGAGGAGACGTGGAACCTGCCGGGAGGGCAAACCTACAAGGTTATCGGCAGGCCACATCCCAATGGCGCATTGGCGCTGATGATCGAGGATATCTCGACCGAGATCACCCGAACCCGGCGCTACCGCGCGGATCTGGAGCTTGGACAGTCGGTCATCGATTCCATGGATGAGGCAATGGCCGTTTTCTCCGAAGCCGGGCTGCTGGTGATGACAAATGCCGCCTACACAAAACTCTGGGGGCATGATCCGGGCGAAGCCTTGACAAGCGAGGGCATCACCTCGCTTTCACGTCACTGGCGCAGCCAGACCTCTCCCAATGCGCTGTGGTCCGAAATCGAAGACTATGTCGGCACCGTCGGCGACCGGGAGCCCTGGAGCAACGAGGTGCGGTTGCTGGACGGGCGGCTGATCGACTGCCGTTTCACGCCGCTTGCCGGGGGCGCAACGCTCGTCGGCTTTCGTGTGCAGCAGGCCAATAGGGAACAGGCGGCACTTTCTGCAACCGGACGACGGACCGCCTGACGGGTTCGACTTGCGGTGTCTGCCAGCGGCAGTAAAACTGCGCGGATGTTGCAACCACGGTGTCACAGCTTGTTCCTGCCCTCGGAAGAGGCGACCGATGCCCTTGGCCGGCTTCTGGCAGGGCAACTGGTGCCGGGCGACACGGTCTTGCTCACAGGTCCGATCGGTGCGGGAAAATCCCAGCTGTCGCGGGCGATCATCCGTGAGCGCCTTGGCCGGATGGAGGATGTTCCCTCACCGACCTTTACCCTGGTCCAGACCTATGAATATCCGGCGGGCGAGATCTGGCACGCCGATCTGTACCGCCTGTCGCACCCCGATGAGGTGCTGGAGCTTGGGCTGGAGGATGCGTTTGCGACGGCAATCTGTCTGGTCGAATGGCCCGAACGGCTTGGCCGCCATGCCCCGACAGATACCATTGACCTTGCGCTGACCCGCGAAGGCGAAGGCCGGCGCGCGCTGATTTCCTTTGCTGGCCGCCCCGGCCTGGCCGAGGCCCTGGATGCGTGATCGCAAAGCGGCCTCCGATGTCTTTCTGGCCGGGCATGGCTGGGGCGATGCCACACGCCGCTTTCTGGCGGGGGATGCGTCGGACCGCAGCTATGACCGGCTGACCCTTGGGCCTCAGACCGCCGTGCTGATGGATGCCCCGCCCGGCACCGGCGACGATCCGGCGGCCTTTGTTGCGATCGCCCTGCATTTGCGCCGCATCGGCCTGTCTGCGCCCGCACTGCTGGCGCAGGATCTGGCGCAGGGATTTCTGCTGATCGAAGATCTTGGCGATGCCCTGTTCGCCCGCGTGATGGAGGCAGAACCCGCGCGTGAGGCCCCGCTTTACCGCGCGGCCGCCGATGTTCTGGCACATCTGCATGCACACCCCGCCCCCGCCGGTCTGCCCGACCTGTCGGCCGAAGGTTGGGCCAAGGCGGCTGCATTTGCGCTGGACTGGTATGCCTATGGCGCGACGGGTCACAGAGCCGGAACGGCAGGCTTTGTCGCGGCCCTGACCGACGCATTGCAGCGCCATGCCGATGGGCCGCGCGTGATGATCCTGCGCGACTATCATGCGGAAAACCTGCTGGACCTGCCCGGGCGTGATGGGGTTGCAGCGGTTGGGCTGCTGGATTTCCAGCTCGCACAGATGGGACAGCCGGGCTATGATCTGGTTTCGCTGCTGCAGGATGCAAGGCGAGATGTATCGCCCGCTGTCGCAGAAAGCACGGTCGCCTATTTTGCGCGGATCACCGGGCGAGACCTTGGGGCCTTTCAGACCTCTTGCGCGGTGCTGGGTGCGCAAAGGTCGTTGCGTATTCTGGGGGTGTTTGCGCGGCTATGTCTTGTCGGCGGCAAGCCCGGCTATCTGCGCCTGATGCCGTGCGTCTGGGCACAGCTACAGGCCAACCTTGCCCATCCTGCCCTTTCCGACCTGCGCGCCGTCTGTGAACCGCTGTTGCCCGCGCCCACGCAAGCCATTCTGCACACGATCGGGGACAAATGCGCCAGCCATTCCCCCTGATGCTGTTTGCCGCCGGTTTCGGCACCCGGATGGGTGCATTGACCGCCACGCAGCCGAAGCCGCTGATCAAAGTGGCAGGCCTGTCGCTGATCGACCACGCACGCCGGGTTGCGGCGCAGGCCGGTGCGACCCGTCAGGTCGTGAACCTGCACTATCTGGGCGATCAGCTTGCCGCCCATCTGGCCGACAGCGGTGTGGCCCTTTCGTGGGAACGGGACCGTATCCTCGACACGGGCGGCGGGCTGAAAGCGGCTTTGCCGCTGTTGGGCAATGGCCCGGTGCTGACGCTCAACACCGATGCGGTCTGGACCGGGCCGAACCCGCTGACCCGGCTGATGCAAACCTGGGACGGCGCGCGGATGGACCAGCTGTTCCTGCTGCTGCCCGCAGGAACGGCGCGCAGCGCCTCGGGCCGGTCGGATTTCGTATTGGACGAGGCTGGCCGGGCGGATTGGGCAAAAGGGCGCGACGGCTATCTTTATCTGGGCGCGCAGATCATCCATCCGCGCCTGCTGACCGAGACCGAGGCGGCGTTTTCGCTTTATGGCCCATGGACACGGGCCATGGCTGCCGGGCGCGCCTATGGCGTGCTGCATCACGGCGACTGGTGCGATGTCGGCCATCCCCGCGGGATCGCCGAGGCCGAGGCGATGTTGCGCGATGCAAAGGAATGGCCCGATGTTTGACCCTGATGAGTGCCGCCTGTTCGCGCTCCCACCCGGCGTGGATTTCCCCGCCGCCCTGGTCGCGGGCCTGCGCGACCGGATGCAGGGCACCCCGCCCGAGGCAATGGCGCGGGTAACGCTGTATCTGAACACTACCCGGATGCGCCGCCGCGTGGTGCAGATCTTTGGCCAGCACGGGCCCGGGTTCCTGCCGCGCATCCGGCTTGTCAGCGATCTTGCCGCCGATATGGTGCTGCCCGGCCTGCCGCCCGCAATTCCGGCGCTGCGGCGCAAGCTGCAGTTGACCGTGCTGATCGGGCGGCTGCTCGACTCTCTGCCCGATCTGGCACCGCGTTCGGCGTTGGCCGATCTGGCCGAAAGTCTGGCCGCGCTGATGTCTGAAATGCAGGGCGAAGGTGTGGGGCCGGACCGGGTGGCGGCGCTGGATGTATCGGACCATTCCGAACACTGGGCCCGCACGCGGGAATTCCTGACCATCATCGCCCCGTT
Source organism: Paracoccaceae bacterium (assembly GCA_046296515.1). Classification (GTDB taxonomy): domain Bacteria; phylum Pseudomonadota; class Alphaproteobacteria; order Rhodobacterales; family Rhodobacteraceae; genus Pseudotabrizicola. The sequence continues at coordinate 548,583 of JBKBKR010000002.1, forward strand.
CTTCACCGATGCCGCAGAACCCGATACCGAGGGTCGCCAGCGCCGTCTGGCCCTGATGCTGGCGGATCTTTGGGCGGTCTCTCCGCCCGAAGGCCCGGTAATCGTGGCAGGCTCCACCGGATCACGCGGCACTACGGCGCTGTTCATGCAGGCGGTTGCGCGCCTGCCGCAGGGCGCGCTGGTGCTGCCGGGCTATGATTTCGATATGCCGGATCGGGTCTGGGCCGGGCTGGACGACGCGCTGACATCGGAAGATCACCCGCAATTCCGCTTTCACCGGCTGATGGCTTTGACCGGGGCCGTGCCGGGTGATCTGCGCCGGTGGCACAGTGCCGAGCCGCCCAGCGCCGCGCGCAACAAGGTGGTCTCGTTGGCCCTGCGCCCGGCCCCGGTGACCGATCAGTGGCTGGTCGAGGGACCTGACCTGCCGGACCTGCCCACGGCGATGGCAGAAGTGACGCTGCTGGAATCTGCCACCCCCCGGCAAGAAGCGCTGTCGATTGCGCTGATCCTGCGCGATGCAGCGGAGCGGGGCACCCCCGCCGCGCTGATCTCTCCCGACCGGGTGCTGACCCGGCAGGTCGCGGCGGCGCTGGACCGCTGGGGCATCCGCCCCGATGACAGCGCGGGCATCCCGCTGAACCAGACCGCACCCGGCCGGTTCCTGCGCCACGTGGTGCGGTTGTCGGGGCAAAGGCTGACCGCCGATGCGCTGCTGACGGTGCTCAAACATCCGCTGACCGCCTCCGCCATGGACCGGGGCCAGCATCTGTTGCTGGCGCGCGATCTGGAGCTGAAGCTGCGGCGCGAGGGGCCGGCCTTTCCCAGCGGGGAAAATCTGATCGCATGGGCCGGGGCGCATACGAACCCGCATGCGGTGGGCTGGGCGACGGCTTTGGCCGGTGCGCTGGATGGTCTGGAGGCAGTGGGCACCCTGCCGCTGGCCGATCACGTCGCCCGCCTGCGCCTGCTGGCCGAACGCCTGTCACGCGGGCCAGCGCCGGATGGCACCGGCGAGCTTTGGAACGAGGCCCCGGGCGAGGCAGCGCTGGCCTTTGTGGTCGGGCTGGCGGCGGAGGCGGTGCATGGCGGCGATCTTTCCCCCGGCGAATTCCGCGATCTGTTCGACGGGCTGCTCTCGGGCGAGGAGGTGCGCGCGCCGATGATCGCGCATCCGGGCGTGATGATCTGGGGCACGCTGGAGGCGCGGGTGCAGGGGGCTGATCTGGTTATCCTTGCCGGGCTGAACGATGGCACCTGGCCTGCCCTGCCGCCGCCCGACCCCTGGCTGAACCGCCGGATGCGGCTGGATACCGGGCTGTTGCTGCCGGAACGACGGATTGGCCTGTCGGCCCATGATTTTCAACAGGCGATTGCCGCGCCGCGGGTGGTGCTGTCGCGCGCCCTGCGCAATGCCGAGGCGGAAACCGTGCCCTCGCGCTGGATCAACCGGCTGGTGAACCTGATGGACGGGCTGCCGATGCGGAACGGACCGGAGGCGCTGCGCCAGATGCGCGCACGCGGGAAGGTCTGGCTCGACCTGGCTGCCACCATGGACCGGCCCTTGCCAGACCCTGACGCCGGATTGCTCCCGGCCACCCGCCCTGCCCCGCGCCCGCCGCTTTCCGCCCGGCCCACCTCGCTGTCGCTGACGCGGATCGAGGTGCTGATCCGCGACCCTTATGCGATCTATGCCGACAAGGTGCTGAACCTGCGCCCGCTGGACCCGATCCGGCAAGCGCCGGATGCCCGCGACCGGGGCACCGTTGTGCATGCGATCCTGGAGCGGTTTGTACGCGAACGGCCCGAGGAAGAAGACCGCCGCGATGCCCGCGCGCGGCTGATCGACCTGACGGCGCAGGTGCTGGAGGATCAGGTGCCATGGCCTGCCGCCCGCGCGCTCTGGGCCGCAAGGGTGGAACGCGCCGCCGATCATTTCCTGGCCATCGACGCCGCCGAGGGCGGGGAAAGTGTGCTGGTGGAAGGACGCGGCGAGCTGTTGTTGCGCGGCCTTAACTTCACCCTCTTCGGCACCCCCGATCGGATTGACCTTTTGCCGGGCGGCAAGCTGCATCTGATCGACTACAAGACCGGCAGCCCGCCGTCTGACAAGGAACAGAAATCCTTTGCCAAGCAGCTGCACCTTGCGGCGCTTCTGGCGGAGGAAGGCGGCTTCAAGGGTCTGGGGCCGCAACAGGTGGCAAAGATCACCTATATCGGCCTTGGCTCTGCCGGAAAGGTCACCGAGGATGAAATCACACCGGAAAAACTGGAATCGGTGCGTGACGGGCTGTATCGCCTGATCGGGTCTTATGCCCGGCAGGGTCAGGGTTACACGTCGCGCCGCGCGGTGTTCACCGCGCGATTTCCCGGCGATTATGACCATCTGGCGCGCTTTGGCGAATGGGAGATGACCGATACACCGAACCCGCAGGATGTCGGGACGGGGGATGCACCATGACCCATGATGCCAGCCTTGCCCAGATGGCAGCGGCTCAGCCGCACCTGTCAACCTGGTTGTCGGCCAATGCCGGGTCCGGCAAGACCCGGGTGCTGACCGACCGGGTGGCGCGGCTTTTGCTGAACAAGGTGCAGCCGCAGAATATCCTGTGCCTGACCTATACCAAGGCCGCCGCGACCGAGATGCAGAACCGCCTGTTCCGCCGTCTGGGCGAATGGGCGATGAAACCCGATGCCGCGCTGCGCGCCGATCTGACCGATCTGGGCGAGGGGGAGGCGCTGGACGCCGACCAGCTGGCACTGGCACGCCAGCTGTTTGCCCGCGCGATCGAAACGCCGGGCGGCTTGCGCATCCAGACAATCCACAGTTTCTGCGCCACGCTTCTGCGCCGCTATCCGCTGGAGGCAGGAGTGACCCCCGGCTTCAAGGAGATGGACGACCGCACCGCCCGCACCCTGCGCGAGGATATCGTGCAGGATATGGCCGACCGGCTCGCCCCGGAGGCGGTGGCAGAACTGGCCCGCCATTACACCGCCGAGGATTTCGGCGCGCTGATGGCCGAGATCTGCAGCCGCGCCGATGATTTCGCACCGCCACTCACCCGCGCCGAGGCGCTGGCGCGGTTTGACCAGCCGGAAACGCTGACGCTGGATCGCCTGCTGGAGGCGGTGTTTCTAGGCGATGAGGGTGACATTCTCGCCGAGCTGACCGCGCGGCTGGCGGGCAGTGGCGTCAATGACCAGAAGGCGGGCAACAGGCTGGCGGCGCTGGACCCGTTTACCCCCGATCTGCGCAGTCTGCAGGTGCTGGAGGGAGTGTTCCTCTTTGCCTCTGGCGCGCGGGCCAATCAGGCCAAGGTCAATGACTTCCCCGCCAAGGATCTGCGCAACGCGCTTGGCCCCCTGGGCGAGCGGCTACAAAAGCTGATGGGCCGGGTCGAGGGCGCGCGGGCGGCACGGGTGGCGCTGGAGTCGGCGGAAAAGACCCTCGCCCTGCATGGCTTTGCGCGGGTTTTCCTGCGGCTCTATGCCGCCCGAAAGGCCGATCGCGGCTATCTGGATTTTGACGACCTGATCCGCAAGGCAGGGCAGTTGCTGAACGATCCGGGCCTCGCCGCCTGGGTCCTGTTCCGTCTGGATGGCGGCATCGACCACATTCTGGTGGATGAGGCGCAGGACACCTCGCCCGCGCAATGGGCGGTGATCGAAAAGCTGACGGGTGAGTTCACCGCCGGTCAGGGGGCCAGTGACAAGCCCCGCACGTTGTTTGTGGTGGGGGACAAGAAACAGTCGATCTATTCGTTTCAGGGTGCCGATCTGTCGGCCTTCGACACCAAGCGGCAGGCGTTCAGCGCAAAATTCGCCGCCGTTGACCAGCCCATGCAGGACCGCACGCTCGACTATTCCTTCCGCTCGTCGCCTGCCGTGCTGGATGTGGTCGATGCCACCTTCGGTGCCGAGTTTCCGGCGGCACTGGGCGATCCGCCGCGCCATCTGGCGTTTTTTGACGGGTTGCCGGGGCGGGTCGATCTGTGGCCGCTGATCGACAAGGCCGAAACCACCTCGGATGAGGATGGCTGGAACCCGGTCGACCTGATTTCCGACAGCCACCATACGGTGGAGCTGGCCCGGATGATCGCAGGCGAAATCCGCGCCATGATCGACTCCGGCGTGCATATCCCGACGGCGGCGGGCAAAAGCCGCGCGGTGCAGGCGGGTGATGTGCTGATCCTGGTGCAGACGCGCGGCACCCTGTTTTCGCAGATCATCCGCGCCTGCAAACAGGCCGGATTGCCGATCGCCGGGGCGGACCGGCTGAAACTGGGCGAGGAACTGGCGGTCAAGGATCTGGTGGCGCTCATGTCGTTTCTGGCCACGCCGGAGGACAGCCTGTCGCTGGCCGCCGCCCTGCGCTCGCCGCTGTTCGGCTGGTCCGAGGACCGGCTGTTCCGTCTGGCGCATGGCCGGGCGGAGCGGCATCTGTGGGCCACCCTGCGCAATGCCGAGGAACCGGAGACGCTGGCGATACTGACCGACCTGCGCAATCAGGCCGACTTCCTGCGGCCCTATGAGATGCTGGAGCGCATTCTCACGCGCCACAACGGCCGCCAGCGCCTGCTGACCCGGTTGGGGCCGGAGGCGGAGGACGGGATTGATGAGTTGCTCAATCAGGCCTTGGCCTATGAAACCACTGATGTGCCCAGCCTCACCGGATTCCTGATCTGGCTGGAGAGTGATGTGGTGGAGGTCAAGCGCCAGCTGGACAGCGAGGGCGCGAACATCCGGGTGATGACGGTGCATGGGTCAAAGGGGCTGGAATCCCCCATCGTCATCCTGCCCGACACCGCCGACCGCAACCCGCGTGACCATGCCGAGGTGATCAAGCTGGCCGATGGTCTGCCGGTGTGGAAAACCCCGGAAAAGGACAGCCCGCCGGATGTGACCGCAGCCCTTGGCTTGCGCAAGGCCAAGGTGGCCGAGGAAAACCTGCGCCTGCTCTATGTGGCTCTGACACGGGCGCGGTCCTGGCTGATCGTCGCAGGGGCGGGGGAGGCAAAGATCACCAGCGGCAAGGAGGCCAAGCCACGCGAAAAATGGGCCTGGTATCGCCAGGTGGAGGCGGGGCTGCAAGCGCTTGGTGCCCGGCCCGATGCGGCGGGGCGGTTGCGTCATGCCTGTGGGTTGTGGCCCGCCAATGCACCGGCGACGCCGAAGGCAGTTGTGCCCGCCACTCTGCCAGGATGGATCGGACAGCCCGCGCCCGAAGTACTGCGCGCGCTTGGTCCTCTGTCGCCATCGGACCTTGGCGGGCCAAAGGCCTTGCCGGGGGAGGGTGGTGCAGTGGATGTGGCCAAGGCGCGCGGCACGATCCTGCATCGGCTGCTGGAACATCTGCCCGCCCATGACCCCACCCTGCGGCCCGCCATCGCACAGGCGGTCACACCCGAAGGCTTTGACCCCGCACAACTTCTGGCCGAAGCCGTCGGGGTGCTTTCCCTGCCGGAATTGTCCGGCCTGTTCGCCCCCGATGCCCTGACCGAGGTTTCGGTGACTGCCGACCTGAACGGGCAGCGGATCGAGGGCATCATCGACCGGGTTGTGATCACGGATGCTGCCGTGCTGGCGGTGGATTTCAAGTCGAACCGGGTGGTGCCCGATACGCCCGGCCAGGTGCCTGATGGCATCCTGCGCCAGATGGGGGCCTATGCGCATGCGCTCGGGCAGATCTATCCGGACCGGCGGATCGGAACGGCGATCCTGTGGACAGCTGCGCCAAAACTCATGCTTCTTGATCCCGAAGCCGTGACTGCGGCGCTTGCCCGCGCCCCGGTCGCTTGACCTTTGCCGGTGCAATGCCTAGCTTCGGTGTCAGACACATTCCATTCAGGAGATATGAAATGGGCGCTGCGACCATTGCCGTCACCGACGCCACCTTTGACGCCGAAGTCCGCCAGTCGGACATTCCGGTCGTGGTGGATTTCTGGGCCGAGTGGTGCGGGCCCTGCCGCCAGATCGGTCCGGCTCTGGAAGAGCTGGCCACCGAATACGCGGGCAAGGTCAAGATCGTGAAGATCAACGTCGACGAAAACCCCGACAGCCCGGCGCAACTGGGCGTGCGCGGCATTCCGGCACTGTTCCTGTTCAAGGATGGTCAGGTCGTGTCGAACAAGGTCGGCGCGGCGCCAAAGGCGGCTCTGGCTACCTGGATCCAGTCGGCGATCTGATCACGGCTGGCTGACATCATTGGGGCGGTCCTGCGGGGCCGCCCTTTTGTTTTGCGCCTTTGTCGCCATATAAGGGGGCAAATGGCGGAGGCTCTGACATGGCAGACGAAAAATTCCCCGGCTGGCACGGCACCACCATTCTGGCGGTGCGCCGGGGCGGTGAGGTGGTGGTGGCGGGTGACGGGCAGGTATCCTTGGGCCAGACCGTGATCAAGGGCACCGCCCGCAAGGTGCGCCGACTGTCGCCTGGTGGGCATGATGTGGTCTGCGGCTTTGCCGGGTCCACCGCCGATGCCTTTACCCTGCTGGAACGGCTGGAGAAAAAGCTGGAGGCTGCCCCGGGCCAATTGGCCCGCGCCTGTGTCGATCTGGCCAAGGATTGGCGGATGGACAAGTATCTGCGCAATCTGGAGGCGATGCTGATCGTGACCGACGGGAGCGGGCTATACGTGATTACGGGCGCGGGAGACGTTCTGGAGCCGGAGCATGACGTGGCGGCCATCGGGTCTGGCGGCAACTTTGCCCTCGCCGCCGCGCGCGGGTTGATGGATACCGATCTGACTGCCGAAGATGTGGCGCGCAGGGCGATGGCGATTGCTGCCAGCATCTGTGTTTATACGAACGGCAATCTGACGGTTGAAACGATCAGGGCTTCCTAGTTTCTTGCGCCCGGACATAGGCGCGCAGGACTGCGTTCATGCGGGTTTGATAACCTTTGCCACGGGATCTGAAGAAATCCAGAATGTCTGCATCCAGCCGAAGAGAAACCATCTGTTTGTTTGCGGGCTCCACCAGCGCAGCATTTTCCCAGTCGACGGGAAATTCCTCGGGGCCGACATGGTCGCCTGATTTCCTGAGGTGATCCCAATCGGTTTCACCCTTCTTCGCCCGGAGTTCGTCGAGCGACATACGCTTCAAATTGCTCTCGCTCATCTTTTCGTGCCCTTCGTGCGGTAATGATGCGGATCACATCGTCTCTTCTGGTGTGGATGACTGCCAAAAACACCCCGTTTAAAGGCCCCACAGCGATCTTGCGATCTTCGATATCGCTACGCGCAGAGACAAGGAGGTGATCCTGCAGGAAGATTTCTGCGGCGTCGATGAAGTCTATGCTGTGCTTCTCAATTGTAGAAATACGTTTGGTTTCGTCCCATTCGAACATGTCAGAGGTTCCTTATCGGTCGCTATTATTGGCTCATAAGTCCACCTCTCGATTTGATTTTATATCACACGAGGAAGAGGCGTTCTAAACCCGCTTCTCCACAAAATACGCCATATCAATGTATACACAAAATGTCAATACAAAACACCCACCCTTGGAACACCTCGCCAGAATGGCTATCTGTCCCCGCATGAACAAGCAGGACCGCCCATGATCGACCCGCAAGACCTCCGCTCCGCCGTGCAGCGCGGACTGATTACCGAGGCGCAGGCGTCGGGGCTGATGGGAATGGCCGAGGCGCGACGACAGGCTGTGGCGGGGGTGGAACCGGGTGAAGAGCCCTTTGTGCTGTTCAAAGGCTTCAACGAGATCTTCATCGTGATCGGCCTGTCGATCCTGTTTCTGGGCTGGGTCGGGGTTGCGGCGGCGCTCGGGGCAGAGGTGTTCAGCCCGGGCGGGCTGGATACGGTGCTGATTGCCGGGGTCACGCTGCTGGGGCTGGCGATGGTGCAGCGGTATTTCACCCTGCGACGGCGGATGATCGCGCCCTCGATCGCACTGGCGATCATGTCGGCGATGAGTGCCTTTGCGCTGGGCTGGGCGCTGGCCGATGTGGCGGGGATGGGCGAGTTGGCCGGGTCGGCGCTGGCCTCTGGCGTGGTGGCCGGGGTCATGCTGTGGCATTACCGCACCTTCCGCGTGCCGTTTGATGCGGCGATCATCGCGATGGCGGTGTTCACCGCCGTCTGGTCGCTGCTGGCGCGGGGCGGGATGATGCCCGGGAATGCGCTTGGGCTGATCCATCTGTCGGGCACCGGGCCGCTGTCACTGCTGTCGCTGGTGTTTGGCCTGCTGACCTTTGCGCTGGCGATGCGGTTCGATATGTCGGACCCACTGCGGGTATCGACCCGCAGCACCACCGGGTTCTGGCTGCATGTCACCGCAGCGCCCGCGATTGTGAACACCACAGCGCTTTATCTGTTAGGCAACGGGCAAGCCGGGCAGCTGTTGCTGCTGGGGTTCCTGTTGGTCATTGCCTGCGTAGCGATCGTGATCGACCGGCGGTCGTTTCTGGTGTCCGGCGCGGGGTATGCGGTTTGGCTGATCGTTACCCTGTTTGACGGATCGGCGCTGGTGATCCTGTTCCTTGGCTTTGGCCTTGTTTTCCTTGGGGCGCAGTGGGACCGGCTGCGCTCTGCCCTGATGCGGTCCTTGCCGGAGTTTTCCGGCAAGGACCGCCTTCCCCCATACGCGAGCACAATATGACCGACCTGACCCCCCGCGAGATTGTCTCGGAACTGGACCGTTTCATCATCGGCCAGAAGGACGCCAAGCGCGCCGTCGCGGTGGCCCTGCGCAATCGCTGGCGGCGCAAGCTGCTGGCCGACGATCTGCGCGATGAGGTGTATCCCAAGAACATTCTGATGATCGGGCCGACCGGGGTGGGCAAAACCGAGATTTCGCGGCGGCTGGCGAAGCTGGCGAAAGCGCCGTTCCTGAAGGTAGAGGCGACCAAGTTTACGGAAGTTGGCTATGTCGGCCGCGATGTGGACAGCATCATCCGCGATCTGGTGGATGCGGCGATGATCGACACCCGCGAGCGCATGCGTGAGGATGTGAAAGCCCGCGCACAGGCTGCCGCAGAGGAGCGGGTGATCGAAGCCTTGGCAGGCAAGGATGCCCGCGACCAGACCCGCGAGATGTTTCGCGGCAAGCTGCGGCGCGGCGAGCTGGATGCAACGGTAATCGAGCTTGAGCTTGCTGATACCGCGAGCACCTTGCCGATGATGGGCGGGCCGGGAATGGAAATGCAGATGCAGGGGTTGCAGGATCTGTTCAAGGCCTTCGGCAACCGCACCGTGCGCAAGAAAGTGACGGTGGCCGACAGCTATGACCTGCTGATCGGGCAAGAGGCTGACAAGCTGCTGGATGACGAGGCGGTTAAGGCGGCTGCGCTGACGGCGGTGCAGGAAAACGGCATCGTGTTTCTGGACGAGATCGACAAGATCTGTGCGCGGTCGGATGCGCGCGGCGCCGATGTGTCGCGCGAAGGCGTGCAGCGCGATCTGCTGCCGCTGATCGAGGGCACCACGGTTTCAACCAAATACGGCCCGGTGAAGACCGACCATATCCTGTTCATTGCCAGCGGCGCGTTCCACATTGCCAAACCGTCGGACCTGTTGCCGGAGTTGCAGGGCCGCCTGCCGATCCGCGTCGAGCTGAGGCCACTGACCGAGGGCGATTTCGTGCGCATCCTGACCGAGACCGAAAACGCGCTGACCCGGCAGTATTCGGCGCTTATGGCGACCGAGGAAGTGACCGTCACCTTTACCGCCGAGGGCATCGGCACGCTGGCCCGCATTGCGGCCGAGGTGAACCAGTCGGTTGAAAACATCGGCGCAAGGCGGCTTTACACCATTCTGGAGCGGGTTTTCGAAGAGCTTAGCTTTTCTGCACCGGACAGGTCGGGTGAGTCGGTGATCATCGACGCGGATTTTGTCGAGGCGAATGTCGGCGCGCTTGCGCGGTCGGCTGATCTGTCGCGTTACGTTCTGTAACACGCATCGGCAAAGAATCGTCGGCCCGGCCCGGCAAGCGGCTTGACGCATGCTCGCCAAGCGTGAATGGGAGAGACTAGGTCTCGCGCAAGGTGGTGTCATGCTGCGATCAATAAAACTGTCGCTGCTGATTATTCTGCTTGCCGCTTGCGCGCCGCGCGGGCAGATGGCCTATGCCCCTGAGGCAGGACAGGTCGGCACAGTGCGCGAGATCTTTGTCGCGACAACACGCGGCCTGGACGAGAGTGGCAACTACACCGGAAAACGGGTCGAGGCTGTCAGCTTCGCGCGCTTTGGCATTTCGGTTCCGCCGGTGAGGGAAGCCGGCAAGATCAGCTGGCCACCGCGATCAGGAAAGATCGACGCCGAGACGCAGTTCCTGACCACCTATGCCGGCCGCTACCAATCCAGCGGAGATTTCCGCAGCAGTCTGGCCGGCGATTTGCGCAGCAATGACGGTGAGGCGATCATCTTCGTTCATGGCTTCAACAACACGTTCTCGGAAGGCGTCTACAGGATAGCGCAGATGGCGCATGATCTCGACCTTCCCGGAACGATTGTGCACTATTCCTGGCCCTCTGCCGCCCAGCCCCTGGGCTATGTCTATGACCGCGACTCGGCGCTGTTCGCCCGTGACGGGCTTGAACGCTTGCTGATCGAGGTCGAGAAGGCCGGTGCCCGCCGGGTTGTGCTGGTGGCCCATTCCATGGGCAGCGCGCTGGTGATGGAGGCGCTGCGCCAGGTCGCAATCCGCAACAACAGCGGTGTGATGGACCGGATCAGCGGAGTTGTCCTGATTTCGCCCGATATTGATGTGGATGTGTTCCGCGCCCAGGCCCTGGCAATCCCGAAACTGCCGCAGCCCTTTGTCGTCTTCTCTTCCGAGCGGGACCGCATCCTGCGGCTTTCGGCCACGCTGACAGGCCAACGCGACAGGTTGGGCACGTTGAAGGATATCCAGCGGGTTGATGATCTGCCGATCACCTTTCTAGATACGGCGGCCTTCAGCAGCGGAACCGGCCACTTCAACCTGGCCAACTCTCCCAGCCTCATAAAACTCCTCGATGGCATCCTGTCGGTGGACGCCTCGCTGGACGCCGACCGAATCGCGCGGACCGGGTTGCTGCCGGGTGCGGTGTTGACCGTGCGGAGCGCGACCGAGATCATTCTGAGCCCGGTCGTCGCGATCGGCAATGAATTGCAGCGATGACACCTACCTGCCGCGCCGCAGGTAGACGTAGTAGGCGCCACCACCACCATGGCGCGAATGCGCCTCGGCGACCTGAAGCACCAGCGGGCCAAGCGGCGGCAGGCGCAGCCACTGCGGCACCTGATGGCGCAGCGCGCCGATGCGCGACGGGATCGGGCCATGATCGGGTTTGGCTTTGCCCTTGCCGGTGATCACCAGCACAAGTCGCAAACCCCGGACATGGCTGCTGAGGATAAAGCGGATCAGATCCGGGTGCGCTTCGGCCAGGGTCAGGCCATGAAGGTCGATCCTCGCTTCGGGCAGCAGCTTGCCCCGCGTCATCCGGCCATAGGCCTTGGCGTCCATTTGCACCGGCGCACCCGCCAAAGCCTCGGGCAGGCTGGGGGCAAGCTTGTGGCCCGGCGTGCTGCGCGCCTTTTCACCCAGCCGGAAGGTGGGCAATGGCGGCTGCGCCGGATCCTTGGCCGGAAAAGCGCTCAGCTCTTCCGGCTTCTCCTTGCCATGCAGGATTTCGGTGCCGTTGGAATGCATGGCGCGCGCCGTGCGGGTGACGGCGTGCCAAAGTTCTGCTTCATCCGGGCGAAGGGTGCGACGGCGGGCCATGGCTCATCCGTCTGACAAAAGCGCGTAGGCGCGGTCGATGGGCAAAAGCTGGATCAGCCGGCCGCCATCCTTGATCTTTCCGGCTGCTTCACCCGCCGCAAACCCGGTTCCGAAAAAGATGTCCGCCCGCTGCGCCCCCTTGATGGCGCCGCCTGTATCCTGCGCGATCATCAAGCGGCGCAAGGGCTGCCGCCCGTCTTTCTCGACCCAGACCGGCGCGCCCAGCGGCACATGGGCAGGATCAATCGCAACCGACCGCATGCCGGTGATCGGCCGACCCATCGCCCCGATCGGGCCGCTTTCGGGCGGCAGGTCATCCAGTCTGCGAAAGAACACGAACGACGGGTTGGAGTTCAACAATGCCCCGCCCGGCCCGGGGTTGCCCCTGACCCAGGCCTTGATATCCTGCGCCGAGACATCCGCCATCGACGCGCCCCGGCGGATCAACTCCTGCCCGATGGAGCGGTAGGGATGGCCGTTCTTGCCCCCATATCCCACCCGCATCACCCGCCCGTCCGGCAAGCGGATACGGCCAGATCCCTGGACTTGCAGGAAATAAACCTCCACCGGGTCATCAAGCCACACCAGTTCCAGCCCGCGCCCGCGCAGGACGCCGGACTCGATCAATTCACGGGAATGATACGCTTGGCCTTCGGTCAGGTCCGGGGGCTTACGGTACAGCGGATAGGCAAAGCGGGGGGTGCGGGTCAATGATCCGTTCAGCTCCGGCTCGTAATAGCCGGTGAACAGCGCTGGTGGGGTGCCGGTGATCACCGGCCGGAACAGCAACTCGAAAAACTGCCGCGCCTCGGCCTGACTATTGCCCGTATCGCCGGCCAGTCCGCACAACGGCGACCACAGCGGATCACGCAACATGCTGCAGGTGCTGCGGAACACGGACAGCGCGGCGCGGTGATCATCCTGCGCCCAGCCATCAAGGTCGCGGAATTCCAGCACCTGCGCGGGAACAGAAGGCGCGGCCATCAAGACCGCGCCGAACAACAAGGCGTGAACTGCATGTCTGACCCGGCCCACGGCAGGCCTTAGTCGCCTGTGGCAACAAGTTGCCAGTTCGGATCGGACGCACCCATCACGCGGGCATAGGTCCAGATATCACGCTGGCGCTTGATTTCCCTTTGGTTTCCTTCGACCACCTCACCCGCCTTGTTGCGGATGACCGAGGTCAGCTCGCCGACATAACGCACCGAAATTTCCGCACGCTTGGTGTCACGGTTGAAGGTGGCGTTGTGCAAGGCAAGCTCGCGCAGGCCAACAAAGGTGGCCTCGATCGTCAGACCCTCTGCTTCGCGCGCATTGATCGCCTGGGCAAAGGCGGCCTCGATCTCATCGTCCAGAAAATCGCGGATTTCGTCCAGTTCACCACGCTCGAACGACATGAGGATCATCTCATATGCCCCGCGTGCGCCCTGAAGGAAGGTGTTCACCGAAAAGCCCGGTTCCGCCAGCTTCATCGCGGCCAGCGCCTTGGCGGCGTCCGACCCATCGGCAACGTGATCGGTGATGTCCCGGTCCGGCCCGCCATCAATCACCTCGAAGTCGCGTTTCACCCTGGGCCGCACCTCTTCCAGAGGAACGGGCGGCTTTTCAAAACCATCGCGGGTGCCCAACACCGAACGCAGCTTCAGGATCAGGAAAATCGCGATCCCGGCGAGCACGAGAAGCTGGATCAGGGAAGAGTTCATTCAAAACCTCGATCAGACGCCGTGACAGGACCGGCATGTATTGGGGGTTGGTAACTTGCACTATCGGCTCTTATGTAGGGCTGGCAGGGGGCGGTGTCTACCGTCCCTCCGCCCGCTTTTCCCGTTGAAGGAGGCCAAGATGTGGCTTTTCGCCCTGTTCCTGATCATCCCCTTGGTCGAAATCGCACTTTTCATCACGATCGGCGGCTGGCTGACGCTTTGGCCGACACTCGCCCTGGTGCTGCTGACCGGCATTGTCGGGACGGCGCTGATGCGCTGGCAAGGGCTGAAGGTGCTGGCGGAATTGCGCGGCGACATGGGTCAGCTGTCGAACCCGCTCTCACCTCTGGCACATGGGGCGCTGATCGTTGTGGCGGGACTGCTACTGCTGACGCCGGGGTTCTTCACCGATACCATCGGATTTCTGCTGATGGCACCGAAGGTGCGTGAGGCGGTGATCGCCTTTGTCGGGTCGCGCATCCGGACCCAGACCTTTGGCACGCAAACCCATAACCCGCATGACGCCCGCTCGCCCGGTCAGGGGCCCAACGTTATTGATGGCGAGTACTTTGAGGTGGAAGAAAACCCGCCACCAAAGGGCCCTTCGGGTTGGACCCGGCATTGAGAACGCGCTTGTGACCTGATAGGAACGCAACCGAATAGTTTTTCAGGGAGAAAAGAGACAATGGCCGAGGAAAATGGCGCAGCCGCGCAGCCACAGGCCCAGCCGCAGATCAAGATGCAGGTGCTGGCGCAATTCATCCGTGACATGTCCTTTGAAAACGCCGTGGCGCAAAAAGGGCTGAACGGGGGCGAGGTTCAGCCCGACATTCAGGTGGCGGTCAGCCTGGACGCGCGCAAGCGTCCGCAGGACCATCAGTTCGAGGTGACCCAGAAGTTCCGCGTCACCTCGAAGAACCGCGCCAATGACGAGACACTGTTTTTGCTGGAGATTGATTACGGTGGCGTGTTCCATATCGAAGGTGTGCCCGATGATCAGATGCACCCGTTCCTGCTGATCGAATGTCCGCGCCTGCTGTTCCCGTTCGTCCGCCGCATCATCAGCGACGTGACGCGTGACGGCGGCTTCCCCGCACTGAACATCGACACTGTGGATTATCTCGCGCTGTACCGTCAGGAACTGGCTCGCCGCGCCCAGACACAGGCACCGCAGAGCCAGCCGAACTGAGGCAAGCAAGCCTTGCGGCCCGGGCCGGTCCTTCGGGGCCGGCCTTTTTCGTTCATTCCCGTTTGAGCCAGATTGCCCCATCGCCGAGTTTGGCCACAAAAGCCGCATGCGCTGCCGCCTCGGCTTCGGTGAGGCGGGGGGCGAGGGGTGCCGGGCGGGGGCGGGGGCGCCAGTCTGTGCCTTTGGAGGTGCCGGATTGCTTGTTCGCGCCCGACGTCGCCGAGAGCATGAAATCCGGCTGCCGCCCGCCGATCAGTTCCAGATAGACCTCGGCCAGAATCTCGGAATCGAGCAGGGCGCCGTGCTTTTCGCGGGCGGAGTTGTCGACACCAAACCGGCGGCACAGCGCATCAAGCGACGCAGGGGAGCCGGGGAACTTCTGGCGGGCGATCTGAAGCGTATCGGTGGCCCGGCTGTTGGGCAATGCGGAGAAGCCGGCGCGCTTAAGTTCGAAATTCAGAAACTTCATGTCAAAACTGGCATTGTGGATGACAAGCTGCGCATCGGCGACAAAATCAAGAAACGCTTTCCCGATGGCCTGGAACAGCGGCTTGTCCTTCAGAAAATCATCGCCCAGCCCATGCACCTCGAACGCCTCTTTCGGCATCGGGCGTTCGGGGTTGATATACTGGTGATAGGTCTTGCCGGTCGGCAGATGGTTGAACAGCTCCACCGCGCCGATTTCCACGATCCGGTGGCCCTCTGAAGGCTCGAAGCCGGTGGTTTCGGTATCAAGGACGATTTCACGCATGAAAGCTCCGCAGGTGGGCGATCAGGGCCTGAACATAGGCGCGGGTCTGGTCGATGGACAGGGTTTCCACGATATGAGTGGCACGGCCACGTTTTTCGGCATCCGGCATCTGGCGCGACAGGATCAGGGTGAATTGTGCCGCAGTCATGCCGGGACGCGACAGAACCCGCTGCCGCTGGACTGTAGCGGGGGCCGTAACCAACAGGGTTGCGTCCATCTCGGCGTCGGTGCCCTTTTCGAACAGCAGCGGAATGTCGAAGACCGCAAGATTATTGCCGACCTGCGCCGCAAATGCTGCCCGATCCGCCGCGACAAGTGGGTGCACCACAGATTCGAGCCGGGCAAGGGCGGTGGGATCGGCTGCAATCCAGTCGCGCAGCGCGGCACGGTCAATGCCTTGCCTGTGAAGGCCGGGCGGACAAAGATCTGCCACCGGGCCAACCGCCGCGCCGCCCGGCGCATAGAGGCGATGCACTGCGGCATCGGCGTCCCAGACCGGGATACCTTCGGCGGCGAACAGGGCCGCGGTGGTGGATTTGCCCATGCCGATCGAGCCAGTCAGCCCCAGACGAAAAACGCTCATGCCGAGAGAACGGCGCGGCGGGTCGCCTCATCCACTTCGGGCCGCTGACCGAACCAGCGTTCAAAGCCGGGGGCGGCCTGATGCAGCAGCATGCCCAGACCATCAACCACTGTGCAGCCCATTGACTGCGCGTCGATCAGGAACTGGGTCATCAGGGGCGTATAGACCAGATCCGTGACCACAGCCTCGGGGCGCAGCGCGTCCAGCGGCACCCGGAATTCGGATTTTCCGACCATGCCGAGCGAGGTGGTATTGACCATGGTTGCCGCCCCATCGAGCATATTGGCGGCCTGAACCCATTCGCTGACCACGAGCTTTGCACCGAAATCCGAACGCAGCGCTTCGGCGCGCGCGCGGGTCCGGTTGGCAATGCGGATTTCTGGCACGCCCACCTCAATCAACGCCGCGACCACGGCCCTGGCGGCGCCACCGGCACCGAAAACCACCGCCGGGCCGACGGCGGGATTCCACTGCGGCGCATTCTGGCGCAGGTTGGCGATAAAGCCGGAGCCGTCGGTGTTGTCGGCCTGAATACGGCCATCTTTGCGGAAAATAAGGGTGTTGGCCGCGCCGATCAGCGCGGCGCGGTCAGTAATCACGTCCGCGATCTTGAGAACGGCTTCCTTGTGCGGGATCGTGATGTTCACACCGACAAAGCCCATGCGCGGCAAGACCTGCAGAATTTGCGGCAGGTCCGACGGGGCGATATCCAACGGAATATAATGGCCACGAATCCCATAGCGTTTCAGCCAGTAGCCATGCAACGCCGGGGAGCGGCTGTGCGCGATCGGGTGTCCGATAACACCGGCGAGGGGAATACGGGGATGATCTGTCATGTCGGGATAAGACCTCTGTCGCCCAAATAGCCCAAAACCGGCAAAAGTGGAAGGCCGAGCACGGTGAAGTAGTCACCTTCGACGGCAGAAAACAGCCGTGATCCTTCTTCTTCAAGCTTGTAGCCACCAACGCTGTGGCGGATGCTGTGCCAGTTCCGGGCGACGTATTCCTTGAGGTAGGCGTCGGATACCCCGCGCATCACGAGCCGCGCCTCACCGACAAAGCGCCAGACCGGCTTTGCGCCCTGATAGATCACCGCTGCGGACCAGAGCCGGTGCGACTGGCCCCGCAGCCGGCGCAGTTGCGCGCAGGCGTCTTCCGGAGTTTCCGGTTTTGACAGCACCTCACCCTGAAAGTCGAGGATCTGGTCAGAGCCAAGAACCAAGTCTTGCGGATACCGTTCTGCGACCTTGCGCGCCTTCATCTCGGCTAGGGTATCGGCGATGTCGCGGGGAGGGGCGTTTTCCGCCTGCAGCGCCCGGCGGATCATGTCTTCATCAATCCGCGCTGCCTGAACCGTGAAGGGCACGCCTGCTGCTGTCAGCAGGTGCTGACGGATCTGCGAATTTGAGGCGAGGATCAAGGTCATTTCGGCGGGGACAGCTCTGTGGATATGCTTGCTTTGTTCTTGCAGTGCCGAATGTGTGCAGGTGGCCTGGGCGTACAAAAGGTGGTCAGGAGTGTCGCATTGTCAAGCAGCACACCGCAGATATACCGCTGTGGATGGCCGGGGGCTGGCCATGTGCAAAGATGAATATTTTGTGAATTCTGGGAAAATACATGCGCTTATCTGAAATTTGTCTTCGATTTAAGATATTGATACTTATCAATTTATTCTTTTTATCCACAGCTATCTATTGTTTTCCACGGCGTTATCCAAAGGCGAAGCGCTGTGGACCACTTCGGGGAAAAGGTCGGCAATTCTGTTGTCCACAGGGCCTACAACTACATTCCTTTCTTATATTTCTTTTAATAAAGAAGAAGGGAATGGTGAGGGTAACATGAGCGGATTTCTGACAGAGTGGTATTTTTGGGTGAAAGCGCTGCATGTGGTCTCGGTGATTGCCTGGATGGCGGGGTTGTTCTATTTGCCGCGGTTATTTGTCTATCACGTGGAGGTGGTCGAGACGGGGACCAGAACCGATAGCCTGTTTCAGACAATGGAACGGCGGCTGCTTCGGGCGATCATGAACCCGGCGTTGATTTCGACCTGGATTTTCGGTCTGGCCTTGGTCGCGACACCGGGCGTGGTTGACTGGTCGATGGTCTGGCCATGGGTGAAAGCTGGCTCGGTTCTGGTGATGACCTGGTTTCACATGTGGCTTGCCGGTCAGCGCAAGGGATTTTTGTCTGGAACCAATTCAGTAAGCGGGCGGCAGTACCGGATGATGAACGAGGTGCCGACGATCCTTTTACTGTTGATCGTGTTCTCGGTGATCGTGAAGTTCTGATTTCTTGACTTTTCCCGGTTCTGTCGGTATGGGACGCGGAACTGGGTCGTCCGGCCTTTGTTTTCCCCCTGATGCTGTGGTGCTGCCTGTCGACAGGACGGGTGGCCAGAGGACTATTCGATGACCGTAGAACGTTTGAATCTTGCCGATCTGAAAGCCAAGACACCGGCCGACCTGTTGGCCATGGCTGAAGAGTGGGAGATTGAGAACGCGCCCAGCATGCGCAAGGGCGAGATGATGTTCCAGATCCTGAAGGAACATGCGGAAGAAGGCTTCGAAATCGGGGGCGACGGGGTTCTGGAGGTGTTGCAGGACGGATTCGGATTTCTGCGCAGCCCGTCGGCGAACTATCTGTCGGGACCAGATGATATTTATGTCAGCCCCGAGATGATCCGCCAGTTCAGTCTGCGAACCGGGGATTCGATCGAGGGGGTGATTCAGGCACCGCGTGAGAATGAGAAGTATTTCAGCCTGATCAAGGCGACAAAGATCAACTTTGATGATCCGGAACGGGCCAAGCACAAGGTGCATTTCGACAATCTGACACCGCTGTATCCGGATGAGCGGTTCAAGATGGAGGTTGAGGATCCGACGATTAAGGATCGTTCAGCGCGGATCATCGACCTGGTCGCACCGATCGGCAAGGGCCAGCGGGCTCTGATCGTGGCACCGCCACGCACCGGGAAGACCGTGCTTTTGCAGAATATTGCGCATTCGGTGGCGACCAACCATCCGGAATGCTATTTGATCGTGCTTCTGATCGATGAACGGCCGGAAGAAGTGACCGACATGCAGCGATCTGTGAAGGGGGAGGTTGTCGCCTCGACCTTTGACGAACCGGCGACGCGGCATGTGGCCGTTGCGGAAATGGTGATCGAGAAGGCCAAGCGGCTGGTGGAGCACAAGCGGGATGTGGTGATCCTCCTTGATTCGATCACCCGTTTGGGCCGTGCCTTCAACACCGTGGTTCCGTCTTCGGGCAAGGTGCTGACCGGCGGTGTGGATGCCAATGCGCTTCAGCGACCAAAGCGGTTCTTTGGGGCGGCGCGGAATATCGAGGAAGGCGGCTCGCTGACCATCATCGCGACAGCGCTGATTGACACCGGAAGCCGGATGGATGAGGTGATCTTTGAGGAGTTCAAGGGCACCGGCAACAGCGAGATCGTGCTGGATCGCAAGGTTGCGGATAAGCGTGTGTTCCCTGCGATCGATATTCTCAAGTCCGGGACACGGAAAGAAGAGCTGCTAGTCGAGAAAGTTGATCTGCAGAAGACCTATGTGCTGCGGCGGATCCTGAACCCGATGGGAACGACGGATGCTGTTGAGTTCCTGCTGTCGAAGCTCAAACAGACCAAGTCGAATGCCGAGTTCTTTGAGTCGATGAACACCTGACAGAGGTATTCTGAGCAGAGCCATGACGGACACGATTTTCGCACTGGCCACGGCGCGTGGCAAGGCAGGCATTGCTGTGGTGCGTGTTTCGGGGCCATTGGCGCTGGAGGCGGCTAGGGCACTTGGTGTTACCGGGTTGAAATCGCGGCGTGTTGCGTTTCGCCAGTTGGTGACGGATGGAGAGGTTCTGGATAGTGGTCTGGTGCTGTTCTTTGAACAGGGCGCCAGTTTTACGGGTGATACAGTTGTTGAGTTTCAAATACATGGCGGTGAGGCGGTGGTTTCGGCGCTGTTGAAGTTTCTTGGGACTTTGCCGGGGTTGCGCCTGGCCGGACCAGGAGAGTTCACGCGGCGTGCGTTGGAAAACGGGATGCTCGATCTGACTCAGGTCGAGGCGCTCGCGGATCTGATTGACTCCGAGACCGAGGCGCAACGTCGTCAGGCACAACGGGTTCTGTCCGGCGCCATAGGCCAACGTGCCGCAGATTGGCGCCGGGACCTGATCAGGGCGGCAGCCCTGATCGAGGCAACGATTGACTTTGCTGATGAAGATATACCGGTGAATGTGATTCCGGAAGTTTGTGCGATTGTCGATCAGCTGGCCAATGCCTTTCAGGCAGAGATCGAGGGTAGTCACGGCACGGAGCGCATTCGGGCGGGTTTTGAGGTTGCAATCATTGGCGCTCCAAACGTTGGAAAATCCAGTCTTTTAAATGCTTTGGTTGGCCGCGATGCCGCGATTACCTCTTCCGTCGCCGGGACTACGCGCGATGTGATCGAGGTTCGGATGGATATTGGTGGCCTGCCGGTTACCCTGCTCGACACCGCAGGTTTGAGAGACACGGACGACGAAATTGAGAAGATTGGCGTTGACCGGGCAAAGGAGAGAGCACGGCTGGCTGATCTGCGTGTTTTACTTCTTGCACCAGGTGACACCGTTGCCCCTGCCAATGTTGATATTGGTGATATC
The DNA here is from genome assembly GCA_046296515.1 of Paracoccaceae bacterium. Lineage (GTDB taxonomy): Bacteria > Pseudomonadota > Alphaproteobacteria > Rhodobacterales > Rhodobacteraceae > Pseudotabrizicola. The sequence continues at coordinate 569,177 of JBKBKR010000002.1, forward strand.
GTGGTTTGGGGCAAAGCGGATCTGGCCCCTGTACCGCAGGGTCTGTCGAGCGTGAATGGGTTTGGGCTGGACCGGTTGATTGAAGAGATTGGCCAACGGCTGCAACGCCGAGTCTCGGGGTCAGGGCTATTGATCCGTGACCGGCAGCGTCTGGCGATCGCGAGGGCGAGCGAATCCATGGTATCTGCTCAGCGATGGCTGTACAGTGAAGATCCGTCACTTGAGTTGGCGGCGGCAGATATACGGTCGGCAAGCTACGCGCTAGACGTCCTTGTGGGTAAAATTGGTGTCGAATTGCTGTTGGATGAGATTTTCAGCAGCTTTTGTATCGGAAAGTAGGGAGTGTTTCACGTGAAACATTTTGACGTCATCATTATTGGTGGTGGGCACGCAGGCACCGAGGCGGCTTCAGCAGCTTCTCGTGTCGGTGCCAAGGTTGCCCTGATTACTCAGAAGCTGAAAACGATTGGGGTGATGTCATGCAATCCTGCGATAGGGGGACTTGGAAAAGGGCACCTTGTACGTGAGATCGATGCGCTGGACGGGATAATGGGGCGCGCGGCCGACGCAGCCGGCATACAGTTCAGATTGCTGAACCGAAGAAAGGGACCCGCTGTCCAAGGACCGAGAGTACAGACAGACCGCGCGCTTTATCGCAGCTTCGTACAAAATGAGCTGGCAAAGATTGAGAATCTGACGCTCGTGGAAGGCGAGGCTGTAGATTTGATCCTGGAAGGTATACGGGTTGGTGGCGTGTATCTTGCTGACGGACAGCGTTTGGCAGCGAGATCGGTTGTGTTAACCGCGGGCACGTTTTTGAACGGACTGATTCATATAGGCCAACAACGGCAATCGGGCGGGAGAATGGGCGACGCTTCGTCAACGCGACTTGGGGATCGACTCATTGACCTTGGCCTGAAGCGGGGCAGGCTGAAGACCGGCACGCCCCCCCGTCTTGACGGCCGCACGATAAACTGGTCGGCTCTTGAGAAACAGAATGGGGATGAAAGTCCGACGATGTTTTCGTTTCTGAGCGAAAAACCGATCGCAAGACAGGTTGCGTGCGGAATTACCCGGACGAACGAGAAGACTCATAGTATCATCCGCGAGAACCTTTCGCGATCAGCAATGTATGGTGGACACATCGACGGGGTTGGTCCACGATACTGTCCTTCGATCGAGGATAAGATCGTACGCTTTTCTGACAAGAGTAGCCACCAGATCTTTCTCGAGCCGGAGGGCCTGGATGAGCATACCGTCTATCCAAACGGAATATCTTCGTCGCTTCCCGTTGATGTGCAACAAGCCTATGTTGCCTCAATCGAGGGACTGGAGAATGCGACGATCCTGCAACCGGCATACGCAATCGAATATGATTACTTCGATCCGAGATCTTTGTCTCCTGGGTTGGAGTTGACCGAGTTGCCAGGGCTCTTTCTCGCTGGCCAGATCAACGGAACGACAGGTTATGAAGAGGCTGCGGCGCAAGGTCTGGCTGGCGGATTGAACGCAGCCCGGTTTGCGATGGATCAAGCCCCAGTGTCATTCCATCGTTCAGATAGCTATATCGGCGTTTTGCTGGATGATCTACGATCAAGAGGCGTGACCGAGCCCTATCGAATGTTTACCTCCCGCGCCGAGTACCGACTGTCGCTGCGCGCCGATAACGCAGATCAGCGTCTTACCGGAATGGGTATCGAACTCGGAATTGTCTCGACGGGAAGGGCGGCAGTCTTTCAGCACAAGATGGAAAGGCTTGGACAGGCCAAGGTCTTGATTGGCAGCAAAGTATTTACGTCTCGGGATCTCTTGGCGAGTGGCATCCATGTCAGCTCGGACGGTTCGCGAAGAACGGGGTTGGAGGTTCTGGGTGCGTTTGTGATGTCATCTGATCAGCAGGACGCTCTGATTCCCGAGTTGAAGTTTCTGGATCCGTCCATTCGTGCGCAGATTTTGCGTGATGCTATGTATGGACGCTATCTTGACAGGCAGGGTGAGCAAATTTCTCAACTTAAGCGCGAAGAGCAAACCTTAATTCCCGAGGGCTTTTCCTATGCGGCATTGTCGGGATTGTCTGGTGAACTCAGTTTGAAATTGAGTCGACTTCGGCCTGAATCGCTTGCGGCAGCCGGCGAGATTGAAGGCATCACGCCCGCTGCTTTGGCGCTCATTCTGGCAAACATCCGTAAAGTATCGGCCCGTCAGGAGGCCGTCTGATGCGTGAAGAGGCGGGTTTCGAGCCATTCCACTATGTTTCACGTGAAACAATAGATCGCTTTCGGTTGCTCGAAAGCATGGTGCGCAAGTGGAACCCGGCAATCAATCTGGTGTCCAAAGACAGCGTGGACCAGCTTCGCGAGCGCCATATTCGCGACTCTGTGCAGCTTTTTGGAATCGTCGACTTTGCACAGGGAGCGTGGTGCGATCTGGGCAGCGGTGGGGGATTTCCTGGCCTTGTTATAGCGATCTTGATGCAAGGAACCAGTCGAGAGCGACATGTGAAGCTTGTTGAGTCCGATGGTCGCAAGGCCGCGTTTTTGCGAGAGGCGGTGCGCCAGCTTGAATTGGAAGCCGTCGTTATCAACGCCCGGGTGGAAGCTATCCCTGCACTAGGGGCATCTGTGCTTTCGGCTCGTGCGTTAGCGGGCCTACCTAAGCTATGTGAGTTCGCTTTGCGTCATCTCTTGCCGAGTGGCGTTGCATTGTTTCCTAAAGGTGTGAGCTACAAATCCGAGGTCTTGGAGGCACGAAAGAACTGGGAGTTTGACTTGAGTTTGCATATGAGCAAAACCGATCCGACTGCCGCGATACTGGAGCTTAGGAACATTCGCCATGTCTGACTCAGTAGCCCGTCCAAGTCCTCGAATAATCGCAGTTGCCAACCAGAAGGGCGGGGTTGGAAAGACCACGACGACGATAAATCTCGCTGCCGGACTTGCCGAGTTCGGATACAAGGTTCTGGTTGTCGATATCGATCCACAAGGAAATGCCTCAACCGGTCTGGGCGTGCCACCAGAGGCAAGGACGAGAACAAGTTACGACCTATTGCTTGAGCAGGCGATGTTGATAGAACTGATCCACGATACCACCGTCGCAGGAATATCGCTATGTCCGGCAAATGCGGACCTTTCATCTGCCGATATTGACCTTGTCGCCAGTGAAAAGCGATCGTTCCTGCTTTCCGATGCTATGCAAGAGGCCAGTTTTTTGGCGGCCGGGTTCGATTTTGTGCTTGTGGACTGTCCCCCGTCACTATCACTTCTGACAGTTAACGCCCTTGTGGCTGCTGAGTCTGTTTTGGTACCGCTGCAGAGTGAGTTTTTTGCGCTGGAAGGCCTTTCACAACTGATGCTGACGATCCGGGATATTCGAAAGTCCGCAAATCCCCGCCTTAGAATTGAAGGTGTGCTAGTCACCATGACGGACAGCAGGAACCGCTTGTCGCAACAGGTTGAGGCTGATGCACGCGCCAATCTGGGAGACATGGTTTTTTCCACTACCATTCCACGAAATGTCCGGGTATCCGAGGCTCCCTCCTACGCGCTGCCCGTCCTTCAGTACGATCCGACGTCCAAGGGCGCCGATGCTTACCGCCGTCTCTCGCTCGAGATTATTTCCCGCAGGTCTAACGGCCGGGCTGCCTGAAAAAGAAAGACGTCTCATGGAAAAGAAGCAGGATCGTAAAGGTCTGGGTCGGGGTCTCTCAGCACTTATGGCCGACGTAAACCTATCAAAGGGCGACGTTGACGGCAGGGAAGGACGGCTCGCTGCCGATGCAACGCTGCCGATAGAGCGTGTAGTTCCTAACCCAAACCAGCCAAGACGCGACTTCGATCCCGCCCTTCTGGAAGAACTCGCTGCGTCGATCCGGGCCAGAGGCATAATCCAGCCCTTGGTTGTGCGAGCGATGAAAGATAGTGATGACTTCCAGATCGTTGCCGGTGAACGCAGATGGCGGGCCGCCCAAATGGCTCGGTTGCACAGCGTTCCTGTCGTTGTGCGGGAATTTTCTGACGATGAAGTGCTCGAAATTGCGATTATCGAGAATATTCAACGAGCAGATCTGAATGCGGTCGAGGAAGCTCTGGGCTTTCGGCAGTTAATGGATAGCTTTGGCCACACTCAGGAGAAACTGGCTGAGGCGCTGTCCAAAAGTCGATCGCATGTCGCCAACACCATGCGTCTCCTAAGCCTCCCTGAGGACGTTTTAACTATGATTCGGGCCGGCAAGCTGACCGCAGGGCATGCGCGCGCATTGATCGGTGCCCCTGACCCGACCGCGCTTGCCCTGAAGGTGGTTGGCGCCGGGCTTTCCGTACGAGAAACTGAAAAGCTTGCGCGGAGCGTCTCTTCGGCTGCGACCGGACGGTCGCAAAAATCTGCGCCTCAGGAAAAAGACGCCGATACGCGCGCCATTGAGGCCGATCTGGGCGCGAACCTTGGTATGATGATCAGTATTGATCATGATGCATCGGGTGAGGGCGGGGTTCTTCGGATCCGCTACCGGAGTCTTGATCAGCTCGATATGCTCTGCCAGGTACTTTCTGTCGTCCCGCGGGATTTCGTTCGGTAGAGAGCTTCTGTCCTACTCGAGCAAAAGTTCTTTAAGAACCCAGTTCAGGACGAGCCGGCCGGCTGGTGTTGTACGAATCCGGTCATTGCAGACCTCAACCAACCCCTGCTCAACGAGTTGGCTGATTCGCTTTGGGGCGAGCGATTTCTCAGCCAGACCTTGGTACTCGGATAAGTCCACTCCGATGTTGAGGCGCAGTCCCATCATCAAAAGCTCAGTAGCCTGTTCCTCCCGTCCCAACAGCTCGCAATTTCCGTCCGAACCCGAGTGAGCGGCGTTGAGCCAGAGATCAGGCATCGACGGTCGCACCGTTGAAAATCGCCGCCCGTCAAAATCCGTCAATCGCCCATGAGCTCCGGGACCGATGCCGACATAATCTCCACCCCGCCAGTAGATCATGTTGTGGCGCGACTCGCCGTCAGGCCGCGCGTGGTTCGACACTTCATACGACGGTCGTCCGGATGCTGCACAGAGCTCTTGGGTGATGTCGAACATATCGGCCGCCAGATCATCGGCGGGCAGCCCAAGCAACAGTCCACGATCAAATCGGGCACCGAACACGGTGCCCGATTCGACTGTCAGCTGGTATAGGGACAGGTGATCGCCCGCCAACGATAGCGCCTCGCCCAACTCTGCTTCCCAAGCCGTCAAGCTCTGGTCCTGTCGAGCGTAGATAAGGTCAAAGCTGGTACGGTCAAACAGAGATTGCGATACGTCGATTGCAATCCGCGCCTCGCGCACATCATGCATGCGGCCGAGGCGCCGCAGATCAAGCTCGTTCAAGGCCTGAATGCCAACCGACACGCGGTTGATGCCCGCCAACCGAAAATCGCGGAACTTTCCAATTTCCACGGAAGTTGGGTTCGCTTCCAGTGTTATCTCAATATCATTCGCCGGTGCCCATAACCGGGACGCCTCATCCACTATGCCGGCGATTGTGCTCGGCAACATCAAGGACGGCGTCCCGCCCCCGAAAAAGATGCTGCTCAGTACTCGCCCCGGTGTCTGCAGCGCATACCGCCTCAACTCGACGAGATAGGCTTCCAGCCAGAGGTTCTGGTCAATCTGCGCCGAAACATGGCTGTTGAAGTCGCAGTATGGGCACTTTGATTGACAAAATGGCCAATGAACATAAAGCCCGAACCCGGCAGTTTGCCACCGCTGCATTACTGCATCTCCCAAGCTTACACCGTCAATCGGCGAGGGTGATCCGGCGTGTTTCACGTGAAACAGTGCGCGACAAGCTTGCTGAACGCATCCGCCCTATGGCTGATCCTGCCCTTCTCGTTAAGATCCATTTCCGCAAATGTCACTGCGTAGCCATCCGGCTGAAACATCGGATCGTAGCCATGACCCCGCGAGCCGCGCATCGGCCAAACCAAACGACCCGCAACACTGCCCTCAAACACCAGATCTTGCCGGTCCGGCCATGCGACCACCAGCGTGCAGCGAAACTGCGCCAAACGCGGCTCAGGCGCAGAGACAGCCTCGCACGCCGCCCATGTTCGCGCCATCGCTCTCACAAAGTCTCGCCCATTCCCCGTTTCCGCCCAATCCGCAGTGTGCACACCCGGCGCTCCGCCCAGAGCATCGACGCAAATACCCGAATCATCCGCCAGCGCCGGAAGACCAGTAGCCTTGGCAGCGGCATGTGCCTTGATCCGCGCATTCCCCACAAAACTGCTCTCGGTTTCCTCAGGCTCCGGCAATCCAAACGCCGCCGCCGAGATCACCTCGATGCCGTAGGGCTGGAGAAGTTCAGATATTTCCTCCAGCTTCCCCCGGTTATGGGTTGCAATAACCAACTTGGGCCCAATCCGCACTGCCATGCTCAAAGTCCCAACGCAGCCTTCTGCGCCGCCACCAGCAGCTCGGACCCAGCCTCTGCCAGATCCAGAAGATGCATCATCTCGTCACGGGAGAATGATGCGCCCTCGGCCGACATCTGCACCTCAATCAACCTGCCGCGCCCGGTCATCACAAAGTTGCCATCAGTCCCCGCCGCAGAATCCTCCGGATAGTCCAGGTCCAGCAGTGGTTGCCCGGCATAGATCCCGCACGAAACCGCCGCGACATGATCAACGATCGGATCGCTCACGATCGTTCCGGCCGTCATAAGCCGGTTCACCGCCAGCCGCAATGCGACCCAACCCCCGGTAATCGACGCACATCGCGTCCCACCATCGGCCTGCAGCACATCGCAATCCACCACGATCTGCCGCTCACCCAAAGCACTCCTGTCAACCCCAGCCCTCAGAGATCGCCCGATAAGCCTTTGAATTTCCTGCGTTCTTCCGCTTTGCTTGCCCACGGCCGCCTCTCGCCGTGTCCGGCTGTTGGTGGCGCGTGGCAACATGCCATATTCCGCCGTCACCCAGCCCAGACCCGTGTTCTTCAGAAACGAAGGCGGCTTGTCCTCGATAGTGGCAGAGCACAGGACATGCGTGTCCCCCATTTTGATCAGGCAGGAACCCTCGGCGTGCCGCATCACGCCGGTTTCGATTGAGATCGACCGCATTTGGTCCAGTTGTCGGCCAGAGGGGCGCATTGTTATTCCTTTCCATGGATTGCAGCCAGATATGCGCGCCAAAGCGGCCGATGCAACCCCGATTGACCCTCGCGCCGATCAGAATACTCTGACCGCATAAAAGGAGCCACAAATGACCGACGGCGCAAACCTGCTCACCGAGATGAACGACCGCTCCCGCGAGGTGTTCCGCCGCGTGGTTGAGGGCTATCTATCCTCTGGTGAACCCGTCGGCTCCCGCAGCCTGACCCGCAGCATGACCGAAAAGGTCTCCGCCGCCACCATCCGCAATGTCATGCAGGATCTGGAGTTTCTGGGCCTCCTCGACAGCCCGCATGTCTCCGCCGGCCGCATCCCGACCCAACGCGGGCTGCGGATGTTCGTTGATGGCCTGCTCGAGGTGGGAACTGTCGCCCAGGAAGACCGTGAAAAGATGGACGCCACCTTCGGCGACTCCGACCGGGATGTGGCCTCCCTGCTCGATCAGGTCGGCTCCGCCCTCTCCGGCATCACCCGAGGCGCAAGTCTGGTGCTGTCGCCAAAACGCGAAGCCCCGATCAAGCATATCGAATTCGTCAGCCTCTCTCCCGACCGCGCCCTCGTCGTTCTGGTCTTTGCCGATGGCCATGTCGAAAACCGCCTGTTCACGCCCCCTGCCGGCCAAACCCCGTCCTCGATGCGCGAGGCCGCGAATTTCCTCAACGCCCTGGCCGAGGGCCGCACCCTGTCCGACCTGCGCCGCACCATGACCCAGGATATCGCCCTTCACCGTCAGGAAATCGACGTGCTAGCGCGCGAACTGGTTGAGAGCGGTATCGCGATCTGGGAAAACGGCGGTGAGCAGGGTGAGCGTCTGATCGTCCGCGGTCGCGCCAACCTGCTCGAAGGCGCAACCGAAGGGCTGGAAATCGACCGCATCCGCAGCCTGTTTGATGACCTTGAACGCAAGCGCGACATCGCGGATTTCCTTGAACTGACCGAGTCGGGCGACGGTGTGCGCATTTTTATCGGTTCCGAGAACAAGCTTTTCTCACTTTCGGGTTCCTCTCTGGTTGTCTCTCCCTATATGAACGCTGATCGTAAGATCATCGGTGCCGTTGGCGTCATTGGTCCGACGCGGCTGAATTACGGTCGCATCGTTCCGATTGTCGACTACACGGCGCAGCTCGTCGGGCGGATGGTGTCCGAACGCGGCAAAGGATGATCGCCAGAAGGTTTGTGTAAGGAAGACGAAAAGATGGCGCAGGAAAACCCGAGCCCCGAGAATACAGAGATCGACGAAATCGAGGAGTTCATCGAAGCCGAAGAACTCGACGCTTTGCGCGCCGAGCGTGATGAGTTGCGCGACCGTTTCATGCGCGCGCTTGCCGATGCTGAAAACTCCCGCAAACGCGCCGATCGTGACCGGCGCGAGGCCGAGCAATATGGCAGCACGCGGCTCGCCCGCGATTTGCTGCCGGTGTTTGACAACCTGAAACGGGCGCTGGATGCGACAACCGACGAAGCCCGCAGCAAGGCGTCAGCGCTGATCGAAGGCGTGGAACTCACTCTGCGCGAGCTGACGCATGTCATGACCAAACACGGCGTCACCCCGATCTCCCCCGCGCCGGGTGATGCGTTTGATCCCCAGCTGCATCAGGCGATGTTCGAGGCCCCGGTTCCCGGCACCAAAGCGGGCCACATCATTCAGGTGATGACCGAAGGCTTCATGCTGCACGACCGCCTTTTGCGCCCGGCGCAGGTAGGCGTGTCGTCAACGCCGGCCAACTAATCTGCACTGATTTTGGGTGGCTGCCTCAGGCCACCCGCTTGCCCTGAACCCAGGTGCCACGGACCGCCGCCGCGCCACCTATACGCGCCACGCGCAGCACATCTGCTCGCGCGCCCGGCACCAGTTGCCCACGATCCGACAGCCCGGTGGCAAGCGCAGGCGCGCGGGTGACCGTAGACACGCCCCGCGCCACATCCCCCCACAGATCGCCCAACAGCAGCGCAGCCGACAACAGCGAAGACGGCACATAATCCGACGACACAATGTCCAGCAGATCCGCCTCCGCCAGCACGCTCGCCGCCACATTGCCCGAATGTGACCCGCCCCGGATAAGGTTCGGCGCGCCCATCATCACCCTGATTCCGTGCCTGTGACACGCCACCGCCGCCTCTACCGTTGTCGGAAACTCGGCAAAGGTCACGCCGTGACCGGCCGAAACCGCAACCTGAGGCGCCGTTGTGTCGTCATGGCTCGCCAGCGTTGCCCCATAGCGCAGGCTTTCGGCGACCGCAGTTGCCTCATGCAGCGCGCCCAGCCGGTCGCGCAGCGCGCGTTGCCCCGTCACATGCGCATCAAATTCTTCATCACTCATGCCATGCTTGCCGCAAACGTAGTCCTTCAGCTTTGACACGTCGCGGAACTGTCGCTCACCCGGCGTGTGGTCCATCAGGCTGACAATCCCGATCCGGTCATCCGGCCCGAATTTCGCCATTTCGTCCACCAGCGTTTCTGAACACACTTCGGCCCGCAGGTGCAGAAAGTGACTGATCCGCAGCGCGCCCCGATCGCGCAGATCCAGAATCTCATCGGCGAGGGCGCGGGCATATTCCCCGTAATTCGCCTTGGCATTCGATGTCACCGACCCGACCCGCAGCGCGTCAAACACCGTTGTAATCCCCACACTGGCCAGTTCCGCATCATGCGCAATGATCGCCGCCTGATGCGGCCAGTTCACTTTCGGACGCGGCTCGATATGGCGCTCCAGATTGTCGGTGTGCAATTCGATCAGCCCTGGCAGCACCAGATCCCCGTCGCAATCCACTGCGCCCGCCACCCGGCTTGTGCCTTCGCTGATATCCGCAATCTGGCCACCCTTCAGGCGAAGGACGCCCTTGATCACCTCCCCGGGCAGCACAAGCATGGCGTTTTCAAGGATTACTTCGGTCATATCTCAAGTCCTGTCTTGCGATCCGTGGGGCAGAGGGGTGCAATGGCACCGACGTGTCACGCCCATGTGACAAATTCCGTCTAAGCCCCCGCCATGGATCAGATGAAACGTTTTGCCGTCTACTTCGCCCCGCGCCCCGGTGTCTTTGCCGATGCAACAGCGGCCCTTCTGGGATGGGATAACCTGTCCGGCCAACCCGTGCCACAGCCCGATCTGCCGGGCCTGCCTGCGCCTCTGGCTGACCTTACGACAGACCCGCGCAAATACGGTTTTCACGGCACCATCCGTGCGCCGTTCCGGCCTGCGGAGTCGCTGACGGCTGATGATGTGACCGAAGCCGTCCGCACCTTGTCGCACCAATTTGCCCCGGTCACCTGTGACGGGTTGCGGGTCAAGAACCTGCAAGGCTTTCTCGCGCTGACGCCCGAGGGCGATATCTCGGCCCTCACCGCCCTTGCCGCAGAGGTGGTGCGTGCCACCAACCCCCTGCGCGCGCCGCTCAACGTTGGGGAGCGTGCCAAAAGACGCCCGGAAAGCCTCACTCCCCGCCAGTTGGAACTGCTCGACACATGGGGCTACCCGCATGTGATGGAAGAGCTGCAGTTCCATCTGACCCTCACCAACCGCCTCGGCGATGATCAGGTCGGGCCGACCGCCCGCATCCTGTCCGCGCATCTTGCCCCTGTGCTGCGCAGACCCTTCATCATCGAAGACCTCTGCCTCTTTGGCGAAGATACGACGGGCCGCTTTCATCTGCTGCACCGCTTCCCGTTGTCTGGATAAACCGCCGCCAGAAACCGGGTGATGCCCTCCTCATGGCTGGCATCGTTCACCACAATGCGCGGCTCCACCCCATCCGGCAGTGCAAATCCGGCCCGCTCCAGCCGCCCACGCACATCCTCCAGGCTCTCGCGCCCCCGCGCCGCCAGCCGCGCCGCCAGAACTGCAGGCGGAGCGGTCACCAGCACAACCACCAGTCCCGGTATCAGTGCCAAGGCCGCCGGAAGCGCAGCACGTGATCCGTTGAACAGCACCGGCTTCTCACCCTCCAGCTGCGCCGCCGGAATACCATACCACAGCCCATGCGCCTGCCAGTCCAGCGCGAACTCTCCCGCCGCGCGCCGCTGGAGGAATTCCGTCTCGCCCACACCCTCGAAATCCTCGCCGCCGGCGGCAACGGGCCGGGTGATGACCCGCCGCACCAACCGCAGCTCCGGCTGGGTAGCACAGGCCCCGGCGATCAGCGTATCCTTGCCCGCCCCCGATGGCCCGACCACGGCAAAGATCATGCCGCCAGCCCCGGCGTGAATCCGGTCACATCCACCAGCCGGTCACAGACCCGCACACGTGCGCCCTCGTCGTGAAAGATCCCCAGAATTGCCGCCCCGCGCGCCTTGGCTTCTTCGATCAGCGTCAGCACCACCTCGCGGTTCGCCGCATCAAGGCTGGCAGTCGGCTCATCCAGCAACAACACCGGAAAGCTGTGGGCAAAGCCGCGCGCGATGTTCACCCGCTGCTGCTCGCCGCCAGAAAACGTGGTGGGTGACAGCCCCCACAGGCGCAGAGGAATGTTCAGCCGCGACAGCAGGTCTTCGGCCCGCGCCCGGGCTTCTGGTGCCGGAACGCCCAGCCGCAACAGCGGCTCTGCCACCACCTCAACCGTGGGCACCCGCGGCACAACCCGCAGGAACTGGCTGACATAGCCCAGAGTATCGCGCCGCAGCGCGATGATCTGCCGCGGGCCGGCCTGCGCCACATCCACACCGGCCACCACCAGACTGCCGCCAGCGGTCAGGTAGTTGCCGTAAACCATCCGCATCAACGTCGATTTGCCCGCCCCCGATTGCCCGGTCAGCCCCACACATTCCCCCGCTGCAATCCGCAGCTCTGCCCCGGCCATGACGGGTATCACTGTGCCCCCCTGATTGTGCAGGGTAAACGCCTTGGACAGATTGGAAATCTCGATCATCGCCGTCATAGCCAGCGTCTCCATTTGAAGAAAAGATAGGTGCCGACAGCCGAGGCGAGCATCATGCCCAGCGCCATCGGATAGCCCATCGCCCATTTCAACTCCGGCATTACCTCGAAGTTCATGCCATAAGCACTGGCGATCACCGTCGGCGGCAGAAAGACCACCGCCACCACCGACACGATCTTGATGGTCTGGTTCTGGCTCAGGTTGATCATGCCCATCGTCGAATCGCTTGCCAGCGCGACCCGCGCCGACAGATGGTCGGCGTGAACCTCCAGCGCATGCAGATCGCGCATCAGCCCTTTGACAACGGTTTTCAGCGCGGTTCCCCGATGTTCGGTGATCAGGCTTTGACCGAAATAGCTGATCGCCCGCTCGATCGTAAGCAAGGACAGCCGCACCCGCGCAATCTGCTCGCCCTCGCGCCCCGTCCGGCGCAGCGCGGCCTGTAGCTGGTTGCTGTCGGTGGTGCCATTGTCGCTGTAGACCTCGCGGGCCAAAGCGTCCAAAGCCCGACCCGACCCCTCCAGCAGGTCGGCCAGACGGCCGGTGATCTCCTCGATCAGGCTCAGGAACACTTTTGCGCTGTCAGTGCAGCCCGGCCCAACCTTGTTGGCGCGCTCGGGGTAGGTCACAAAGGGGCGCGGCGCATGGTGGCGCACAGTGAACAGGCGCTCGGGTGTCATGATGAAGGTGACAGGCCCCGAAACCGGCTCATTGCTTTCAGACATGCCGGGCAGAACCACGGTCATGTAGTCGACCCCATCCTCGCGGTACAGTCGGTTGGAGATCTCGATCTCCTCCATATCGGCCAGGGTCGGCACCTCGATGCCCATTGCCTGCACAGCTTGCACCTGAGGCTCCATCGGTCGATAGAGGTCGATCCAGACCGCCTCATCCAGCGGGCCACCGTTGGGCAGCTTTTCCAGTTTGGTATCAATCGCGCGATAGGCAAAGAGCATGGATCACACCTGCAAGACGGAAGAGACAAGCAACTGTGTATAGGCATCCTGCGGATCGTCCAGCACCTGATCGGTCAAACCTTGTTCAACCACCCGCCCGCCCTTCATCACCATCAGCCGGTCGGCCAGCAGCCGCACCACCGCCAGATCATGCGTCACGATGATGACCGAAAGTCCCAGATCACGCACCAGCCCGCGCAAAAGGTCCAGCAAGCGCGCCTGCACGCTGACATCAAGGCCTCCGGTCGGCTCGTCCATGAATACCAGTCGCGGCCCGGTCACCAGATTGCGCGCGATCTGCAACCGCTGCTGCATGCCACCGGAAAACGCGGTCGGGCGGTCGTCGATCCGGTCGGCGGCGATTTCCACACGGCCCAGCCAGTCGGTCGCGGTCTCACGGATGCTGCCATAATTCCGCGCGCCCACCGCCATCAGCCGCTCCCCCACATTTCCGCCCGCACTCACCCCCATCCGCAACCCGTCACGCGGGTTCTGGTGAACGTAGGCCCATTCGGTGCGGGAAAGCCGCCTGCGTTCGGTCTCCGCCATTCCCAGCACATCGCGCCCGGCATAGCCGACTCGCCCCAGATCGGGCTGCATATGGCCCGCCAGACAAGAAAGCAGCGTCGATTTCCCCGATCCGCTCTCGCCCACGATCCCCATCACCTCACCCGGGAACAGATCGAACGACACATCGGCACAGCCGATCCGTGCGCCATAGCGCTTGGTAAGCCCGTTCACGGTCAGCAGGGGCTGGTCCAATGCTGTTGTCATTACAACGCCCATCACCCTGCCTCCACCGGCAAAAACCGCCCGCGATGCCCTGCCGCCTGTCGCCCGGCACAAAAGTCGGTGTCCGAGCACACAAACATCCGCCCGCCGTCATCGTCGATGATCACCTCATCCAGATAGCTTTCCGCCGCCCCGCACAGATCACAGTCATGGGGCGCCTTTGATGCCACAAACGGGTGATCCTCGAAATCCAGACTCACCACCGAAGTATAGGGCGGCACCGCATAGATCCGCTGCTCGCGCCCCGCACCGAACAGCTGGATCGCCGGACAATCCCCCAGTTTCGGGTTGTCGAATTTCGGAATCGGCGAGGGGTCCATCACATAGCGCCCCTCAACCTTGACCGGATAGGCATAGCTGGTGGCAATCTCGCCATGCCGCGCGATGTCCTCATACAGTTTCACATGCATCAGCCCGTATTCCTCCAGCTCATGCATTTTGCGCGTCTCCTGCTCGCGTGGCTCCAGAAAGCGCAGCGGTTCCGGGATCGGCACCTGATAGACCAGGATCTGCCCCTCGCGCAGCGGCGCTTCCGGTATCCGGTGCCGGGTCTGGATCAGGCTGGCCTCTGCCGTCGCCTCGGTCACCTGTACCCCCGCAGTGCGCTGGAAAAACTTGCGGATGCTCACCGCATTGGTGGTGTCATCCGCGCCCTGATCAATCACCTTCAGCACATCCTCCGGCGTCAGGCAGGCGGCGGTCACCTGCACGCCGCCTGTACCCCAGCCATAGGGCATCGGCATTTCGCGGCTGGCAAAGGGCACCTGATAGCCGGGCACCGCCAGCCCCTTCAGGATCGCACGGCGGATCATCCGCTTGGTCTGTTCGTCCAGATAGGCGAAGTTATAGGCCTGATCGGTCATTGCACAGCCTCCTGCACGGCCATTGCCTCGGCCCGCATCCGGCGCACCAGTTCCAGTTCGGATTGGAAATCGACGTAATGCGGCAGCTTGATGTGCTCCAGAAACCCGGTGGCCTGAATGTTGTCGCAATGCATCAGCACAAACTCCTCATCCTGCGCCGGGGCCCCACTGTTGTCTTCGCCCAGCTCTTTCCAGCGCAGGGCGCGGTCCACCAGAGACATCGCAATCGCCTTGCGCTCGCTCTGGCCGAACACCAGCCCGTAGCCCCGGGTAAACTGCGGCGGTTCGGTTTTGGAGCCCTTGAACTGGTTCACCGTTTCACATTCCGTCAACTCGATCTCGCCGATCTCGATGGCAAATCCCAGCTCGGGAATGTCCATCTCAACCGCCACGGTCCCGATGCGCAATTCTCCGACAAAGGCATGGGTGCGCCCATAGCCGCGCTGGGTGGAATAGGCCATCGACAGGATGAACCCCTCATCCCCGCGCGTGATCGCCTGCAACCGCAGTGCGCGGTCGGCGGGCAGTTCCATCGGCTCGCGGGTCAGATCGGGCGGCACCGCATCAGACGGTTCGGCGGTCTCGATCAGTCCGTCACGGTTCAGGAACCCGGTCACATGCGGCACCGGGCCGGATTGCGCCGGGGCTATCGCCGCCGCCGGCACTTCGCCCTCGACCGCCAGTTTGAAATCCAGCAAGCGGTGCGTGTAATCAAACGTCGGCCCAAGGATCTGCCCGCCGGGCAGGTCCTTGAACGTGGCGCTCACCCGTCTGTCCACCGCCATCGCGCCGGTATCGACCGGGTTCGACGCGCCCAGCCGGGGCAGGGTGGTGCGATAGGCGCGGATCAGAAACACCGCCTCGATCAGATCGCCGCGCGCCTGCTTGATCGCCAAAGCTGCCAGATCAGGGTCATACAGCGACCCTTCCGTCATCACGCGATTGATGGCAAGCGCCAACTGCTCGCGGATCTGCGCCACACTCAGCTCCGCCACGCTGGTATCGCCCCGGCGCTCTTCGGCCAGCCAGGCATGGGCATTTTCGATGGCCCGCTCGCCACCCTTGACTGCGACATACATTATGCGCCCTCCACCCTGGTTGACCGTGGCAGTGCGGCCATGCGGTCGCCTGCGGTGAACAGGAAATCCAGCCCCAGCGGAAACTGCGCCGCATTGGCCTGAAGCGCCTCGATCCCGGGCAGCGACAGCCACGCATGATTCTTGATCCCCGGGCCGCTCAGCCGCGCACCGCTGGCGGTCAGATCGTCCATCAGCACGATCAGCGTCGCCGAACGGTCAGGATAATCCGGGTCGCCCTGACGGAATCGGCCCAGCGGCGTCAGCTCCGGCCAGCGCCCCACGGCAAACATCGCGCGCTCTGCCGTGACCAGCGGCGCACCGATGTGAAACGTGATCCAGTCGCGCACCGACTGGCAATCCGCCGCACCAGCCAGATGCACAGGTGTCGTGCCGTCAGCCAGCGTCAACAGAACCGTGCCCGCCGCCACCGACAGCGGCGCAGGAGGCGCTGCGCCACCAATTTCCCAGATGGTTCCGGGGCGCGAAACAGACTCGATTACGGCCCGAAAGGCTCTTGCCGCTTGTTCCGGCGGGCTGGAAAATCCACCACTGAGCGATTGTGCCGTCATGCGTCTTCTCCCCGAACCATCGTAAAGAAATCCACCTTGGTCGCCGCCGCCTTTTCGGCGCGCTGTGTCTGCGCGGCACTGGCCTCCGCCACCAGCACATCCAGCACCAAAGCCTGCAGCCGAACCGCTTGACCGGTCTGCATCAGCGCATCTATCGCCGCAGAACGCAGCGCATGGGTCTTGTTGCGCCCTTGCACATAGCCATGCCCTACCGTGCCATCCGCCAGCCGGACCGAGCAGCGCGTCACCGTCATCTCGCCCAGATTGAACGGTGCCCCGGTCGCCCCGATCCGGCCCCGGACCATCACCGCCCCCACCTCGGGCGGGCGCAGGTGTTCCAGCGCCGGCAACTCCGGCATCAGCGCGGCCAGCCGTGCCGGATCAGCCTTTGCCAGTGCCGACATCCAGCCCCGCCTTGCGTCTTGATCTGTTTGTGTGTGAACGCTCATCCTGTCCCCGACATCTTGCAGAGTTGTCTACATCACTATACAACTAGACAAATACTAGCTCGATTCCCGATTCACCACAACCAGTCGAGGCGTGAATTTTTCATGACCGATGCCACAGCCCGCACCGCACTCTGGACTTCCATTGCCGAAACCCTTTCGGAAGACATTGCAAAAGGCCACTATCTGCCCGGCGACAAGCTGCCGACCGAAGCGCAGCTTTCGGCGCGGTTCGGCGTCAACCGGCACACGGTCCGGCATGCGATCCAGTCGCTGGTGCAGGCGGGGACGCTGCACTCTCGGCGGGGATCGGGGGTTTATGTGATGGTGCAGCCGACCGAATATCCGCTGGGGCGGCGGGTGCGGTTCCACCAGAACATCGCGGCGCTGGGCCGCACCGCGTCGCGCCAGACCAGCCGGCTGGAGACGCGGCCCTGCGATGCCGTCGAGGCGGAGGGACTGGGGCTGGTGATGGGCGAGCCGGTCCACGTGGTCGAGGGGATATCGTTGGCGGACGGGCAGGCGATCGCGGTATTCCGCTCGGTGTTTCCGGCGGCGCGGTTTCCTGGGTTGTTGGCGCATGCCGAGGAGAAGGAGTCAATCACGGCGGCGCTGAAGGCCTGCGGGCTGGAGGATTACACCAGACGGTCCACCCGGATCACGGCGCGGCTGGCGACGGCAGTGCAGGGCATCGCACTGCGCCTGGCAGAGGGGGCTGCGATCTTGCGGTCCGAGGCGGTCAACGTGGATCTGGCGGGGCAGCCGGTGGAATACGGGCTGACCTGGTTTGCCGGCGATCGGGTGACGCTGACCTGTGTGCCGGAAGAGGGTGTGTAAAGCCTTTCCGGGAAAGCGCTTTACGTCAGACCGGGGAAGGCGGGGTGAACCCCGCCCTACACCCATGTCGGGAGTGCGCGATAAGCCCCCGCCCTACTCCCCCTTTATCAGTTTGCGGCGCAGCCAGCCGGAGAGCGTGTCCATCGCCATCACCATCAACACGATCAGCGTCATGTAATAGGCCACCTCTTCCCAATCCTTTTGCGTCTGGATCGCCTGGGTCAGCAACAGACCGATGCCGCCGCCGACAATCGCTCCGATTACGGTGGCGCTTCGGGTGTTCGATTCCAGATAATACAGAACCTGGCTCAGCAGCACCGGTGTCACCTGCGGGATCACGCCGAAGCGGGCGCGCAACACGCTGTTCGCGCCGGTGGAGCGCACGCCTTCGACCTGTTTCTCGTCGATATTCTCCAACGCTTCAGAGAACATCTTGCCGAATGATCCGGTGTCGGTGATCAGGATTGCCAGCGCGCCGGTCATCGGGCCGGGGCCAAAGGCGCGGGAGAGGATGATCGTCCAGATCAGACCGTCAACGCCCCGGATAAAGTCGAATACCCGGCGGAAGGCAAAGCGCAGGGGCCCCAGCGGATTGAAGTTGCTGGCGGCCATGAAGCCCAGGGGCAGGGCGATGATGGCCGCGCCCATCGTGCCGAGGAAGGCCATCAGAACCGTCTCGAACAAGGCCCAAACAACGTCTCCATGCCGCCACATCTTATTGGTCCAGAATTCGCTGACCATGTAGGACAAGTTGCTGCGGGCGGGGTCCAGCCGATCGCCCGAAAGCACGAGGCCGGCCAGTTCCAGCGGGCCCTTGCCGGAAAACGGGCTGTCGAGGGTGAAGAAGAACAACTCCCAGCCGAATTGATAGCGGAAGGTCTCGACCTTGGATCGCGTGTAGTTGAAGCGACCGGCGGCGGTGGTTACGGCAACGCGGGTGTCACTGGCGTTTATCCAGGATGGCAGGGGCTGCGGCGCGCTCAGCACCAAAAGGTCACCATCGGGGCGGATGTCGATGGTGCCGTAGTCGGGCACGACAAAGCGCGCGCCAACCGTGTCGTATGTGACGATATTGCCTGCGCCGAGGTCGATCGTGGTGACGTCGCCACTGGTGGCCACCCAGTCGGGCAGCCGGTCGGGCGGATAGGTGCCCTTGGATTCGCCTTCGACCGAAACGGTCAGCTTACCGTTGCGGTTGTCGCGGGTGACATGGGTTTTGTGCGTGACAAAGTCCGACAGCAGGATCGTAGCGTTGTCGAGCTTGGCGCGCTGGGCCAGACCGGCCAGATCGAAGGCGACGGCGGTATAGGCCAGATAGAGCAGGATCAGCGCGGGCACGGCAAATGCGAACAGGCGCTTGCGGGCAAAGCTCTGCGTGACGGTATCGGCAAGAGACGGGAAGAGCGGGCTGGCGGTCAGGGGACTGGCGGTCATCGGGCGGCCTTTGTCTCTGGGGAATTCGTTCTTGGGGTGGCGCGCTTCGCGCCCCCACCCCACCCCTCCCCCACGAGGGGGGAGGGAGGCGCGAGTGGGGAGGTCGGCGCGGTATTGCACTGTGGTCGCGCTTGAAGGCGCGCAATGCGTGTCATGCGCGTGCGGCTCCCCTCCCCCTCTGTGGGGAGGGGATGGGGGTGGGGGGCCGCGCGCCGGTGAGGAACAAGAGTGGCCAAAACCCTAGCGCCCCTTTACCAGACGGCTGCGGAAGTGGTCGGAGGTGCGGTCAATGATGACGATGGCGAAGAACAGCAGCAGGAAGATCGCCACCACTTCGTCATAGCGGCCCTGACCCCATTGCATCGCGAGTTTCAGGTCATGGCCGATGCCGCCTTCGCCGACAAAGCCAAGGATGGCCGAGGCGCGGACGTTGATCTCAAAGCGCATCAGCGCATAGGACAGCCAGTTCGGCGCCACTTGTGGAATCACCCCGAGCCACATGCGCTGGCTCCAGTTTGCGCCGACCGATTGCAACCCTTCAACCGGCTTCAGGTCGGCGTTTTCGGCGACTTCAGAGAACAGTTTGCCCAAGGCCCCGCCGGTGTGCAGCGCGATGGCGATGACAGCGGGGACCGGGCCACCGCCCAGAATATAGATCAACACCAGCGCGATGACGATTTCAGGGATAGCGCGCAGCGCATCCATGCTACGGCGGAACACCGGGATCATCCGCGGCCAGCGGGCAAGGCCACGTGTGGCCAGCAGCGACAGGGTCATCGCGGCGACACCGCCCAGAAGGGTGGCGACGGCGGCGATATTCAGCGTCTCGATCAGGGCGGGGATATGGTCGATGAACAGGGCCGGGATCAGGGCGCGCTTGACCCACGCCTCGGCGACGACTTCGGACGGGAAGTCAAAGACATTGAGGATGCCGTTCCAGAACCCGCCCGCGTTGCGGCTGTCGGCCAGAATCCAGCCAGAGGCGAGCGTGGCGATGAACAGGGCCAGCAGAATGCCGCCATACATCCGCTTGCGGCGCACCATGTCAATATAGGCGTCTTGTGTGCTTGCCATGCCGGGGCCTTTCCCCTGGCTTGGCGCGTAGGCGATATCAACCATGTCTGGCCCCTAACAGAGTCTGGCCCCAAAAAATTGCCGGGCCACCCATGGGGCGGCCCGGCAGATCTGTTCTGAAAACTACATGCCGTCTTGTTGGCGACGGACTTCAATCATGGTCTCGTAAACATCATGGCCGATTTCGGTGAAACCGGCGGTTTCGCCTGCGGCGATGCTGTAGGTGCAGTCCTTGTCCTTGTCGATCAGACCCATGGTCAGGTCGATGATGCTACGCTTCACGTCCTGCGGCAGGGCGCGGCGCAGAACGATCGGGCCTTCCGGGATCGGCTTTGAGCGCCAGATTTCGACCAGATCGTTCATGTCGACCAGACCGGCATCGGAAGCCTTGCGCAGCGCGCCGGAGTTGTAGCCGTCTTCCCAGTCGCCCTGACCGTCAGCCCAGGTCACGCCGGCATCGACATCACCGTTCTTGACCGCAACGATGGTCTGCTCGTGACCGCCGGTGAACTTGACGTCTGCGTAGAATTCGCCCGGCTCGATCGAATAGCCCGATTGCGGCAGTTCAACGCGCGGGATCAGGTAGCCCGAAGCCGAGTTCGGGTCGTTGAAGGACATGACCTTGCCCTTCATGTCATCCATGGATTTGATGCCGCTGTCGGCACGGGCAAAGCCGATGGAGAAGTAGGTGTAGGTCTTGTCGAGGTTGGTTTTCACCATGGCCACGTCAACCGCTTCGGGATTGGTCAGGTAGACCTTGGCATAGGCTGACGGCCCGAGCCATGCCATGTCGATGGTTCCGCCGAGCAGGCCCTGGATCACGCCGTCATAATCGGCGGGGGCGAAGAGTTTGACCGGGACGCCGATGGCCTCTTCAACGTATTTGCGGAAGCATTCGTTGCTGGTCATGCGGTCCTGGGCGTTTTCGCCGCCGAGGATGCCGATGTTGAAGCCGGTGATGGCGTCTTGGGCCATGGCGGTGCCGGTCAGGGCGGTGGAGGCGATCAGGGAAAGGAGCAGCGGTTTCATCAGGGTTTCCTGTGGTTGATGGCCGGGAAGGCCGGTGGAAATCGGGGGGAAAATCAGGACAGCATCGCGTCGGCGTAGACGCGGTCGGCTGTGGCATCGGTCGGAATCGCGGTGGAGGTCGCGGATTCGTTGAACGATGCGTCGGCGCCGTAGATGTCGCGGGCGACCCCGGTGGACAGCTGGTCCGGCGTGCCGTCGAACACGATGCGGCCGTCGCGCATGCCGATGACGCGGTCACAATAGCGGCGCGCGGTATCCAGCGTGTGCAGGTTGGCGATGACCATGCGGCCATCCTCGACGTTGATCTTTTTCAGGGCGTCCATGACGATCTGGGCATTCATAGGGTCGAGTGAGGCGATCGGCTCATCCGCCAGGATGATCTTCGGGTCTTGCATCAGCGCGCGGGCGATGGCGACGCGCTGCTGCTGGCCGCCCGACAGCGCTTCGGCGCGTTTCGGGGCCTGTTCGACGATGCCGAGGCGGTCGAGGATTTCCAGCGCGCGGATGATGTCGGCGCGGGGCCACAGGTTGAACATGGTCTGCATGGTGGAGCGGCGGTTGAGGATACCGTGCAGCACGTTCGACGCCACATCCATGCGCGGCACCAGGTTGAACTGCTGGAAGATCATCGCGCACTGGCTTTGCCAGGCGCGGGACTGTGCGCCGCGCAGGGCCAGAATATCGGTGCCATCGACCATGATCTGGCCAGCGGTCGCATCGGTCAGCCGGTTCATCATCCGCAGAAAGGTAGATTTGCCCGCACCGGAGCGCCCGATGATGCCGACAAAGGCCGGGCCATCGACGGAAAAGCTGACCCTGTCAACAGCGGCCTTGGTCCCGAACATCCGGGTCACATCTTTCACGTCCAGCATTATGGCAGCCCCCAGTTCACTTGGGCGCTGCATAGGCGCGTAATGTGACGGTTCCCCTGCGGACTTGTGAATTTCTGGTGACGGAGCGCGCTACAAAAGCTGCTTCAGGTCATAGACAAGCCGCAGCGCGTCAATCGGCGTCAGCTCGTCGGGGCGGATGTCCTGCAGCCGCGCTTCGACCGCCGAAGCTTTGGCGGCGGGCTTGGGTGCGGTCGCGGCGGGAGCTGCGCGGAACAACGGCAGATCGTCGATCAGCGCCATCTGCTTGCCACCGTCACGGTCGCCTCTCTCCAGCGCCTCCAGCACCGTTTTGGCGCGGTCCACCACCGATTGCGGCAGACCGGCGAGCCGGGCGACCTGCACCCCATAGCTGCGGTCGGCGGCACCCTTGCGCACCTCGTGCAGGAAGATCACATCGCCTTCCCATTCCTTGACCGCGACAGTGGCGTTTTCCACGCCTGCCAGTTTACCCGCAAGCGCGGTCATCTCGTGATAATGGGTGGCGAACAGCGCGCGGCAGCGGTTGGTTTCGTGCAGGTGTTCCAGTGTGGCCCAGGCGATCGACAGCCCGTCATAGGTGGCCGTTCCACGCCCGATTTCATCGAGGATGACCAAGGCGCGGTCATCGGCCTGATTGAGGATGGCGGCGGTTTCGACCATTTCCACCATGAAGGTGGACCGACCGCGCGCCAGATCATCGGCGGCGCCCACACGGCTGAACAGCTGGCTGACCAGCCCGATATGGGCGCTGCGGGCAGGCACAAAGCTGCCCGCCTGCGCCAATAGGGCAATCAGCGCGTTCTGACGCAGGAAAGTGGATTTACCCGCCATGTTCGGGCCGGTCAGCAGCCAGATTGCCGGGGTAGAGGAATCGGTCAGGGCGCAGTCATTCGCCACAAACGGGCCGGCGCCCTGCCGTTTCAGCGCGCGTTCCACAACCGGGTGCCTGCCGCCGGTGATGGTAAAGGCGTGGCTGTTATCGACAGTGGGCTCGGACCAGTCTTCGGCCACGGCCAGATCGGCAAAGGCAGCTGCCAGGTCGATTTCGGCCAATGCGCGGGCGGTGGCTCCGATGGGGCCTGCTTGGGCGAGGATCGCGCCTTTAAGGCTGTCATAGTGTCGCTTTTCGATCTCCAGCGCGTGGTTGCCCGCATTCAGAATGCGGGTTTCCAGCGCGTTGAGATCCACGGTGGTAAAGCGGACCTGCCCCGCCGTCGTCTGGCGATGGATGAACAGATCAGGCTTGGCGCGCATGCGGTCTTCATGTGTTGTCGTCACCTCGATGAAGTAGCCCAACACGTTGTTATGCTTGATCTTCAGCCCCGGCACACCGGAAGCTGTGGCATAGTCGGCCTGCATTCTACCGATGACCGACCGGCCCTCATCCCGCAGTGCGCGGGTTTCATCGAGTTCGGTGTCGTATCCGGTCGCGATAAAACCGCCGTCACGCGCCATCAGCGGCGGTTCGGCGACCAATGCGGCATCGAGCAGGCCCACCAGATCGTCATGACCAAGAAGCGCGGTCGCGGCATCGGACAGCAGATCGGGCGCGGTTTGTAGCAGGGGATGCATCGCGCTGGCCTGTGCCAGACCGGCACGGATCGACGCCAGATCACGCGGGCCGCCCCGGTCAAGCGCGAGGCGCGACAGGGCGCGGTCAATATCCGGCACCCGGCGCAGATGGCTGCGCAGATCGTCGCGCAATCGACCCTGTTCCAGCAGAAACCGCACCGATTCATGCCGGGCGCGGATGGTGGGCAGGTCGCAGGATGGGGCAGAGAGGCGTCGTTCCAGCAGGCGCGCGCCTGCCGGGGTGACGGTGTGATCTACGGCCAGCAACAGCGAGCCTTCGCGTCCGCCCGACAGCGCCTGCGTCAGTTCCAGATTGCGGCGGGTGGCAAAATCTATCTGCATCGCGCCGCCCGCAGTTTCGCGCACCGGCGGGCGCAGCAGGGGCAGTTTGCCGCGCTGGGTCAGGTCGAGGTAATCGACCAGAGCGCCCATGGCCGAAACCTCGGCCCGCCCGAAGCTGCCGAAAGCGTCGAGCGAGGACACGGCAAACAGCGCGCAAAGCCGCTTTTCCGCAGAGACAGAGTCGAAACTGCCGCGTGACAGGGGGGTGAGTGCCGCCCCCAAATCCGCCGCGATTGGCGCGAGGTCGCGATCGTGCTGGTCGCTGACCAGCACCTCTCGTGGGGCGAGGCGGGCGAGTTCGGGCGACAACCGTGCCAGCGGGCAGGGGATCACCCGCAGTTCGCCGGTGGAGATATCGGCCCAGGCCAGCGCGGCCTGATCGCGCACTTCGGACCATGC
The DNA here is from genome assembly GCA_046296515.1 of Paracoccaceae bacterium. GTDB lineage: Bacteria > Pseudomonadota > Alphaproteobacteria > Rhodobacterales > Rhodobacteraceae > Pseudotabrizicola. Next base: position 593,458 of record JBKBKR010000002.1, read on the forward strand.
GGCCAGATAGTTGTGGCGGCGGGCGTCGAGCAGGGCATCCTCGGTCAGGGTGCCGGGAGTAACCAGCCGCACCACATCACGTTTGACCACCGATTTGGAGCCGCGCTTTTTCGCCTCGGCCGGGTCTTCAAGCTGTTCGGCAATGGCAACGCGGAAGCCCTTGCGGATCAGGGTGAGCAGGTAGCCTTCGGCAGCATGGACCGGAACGCCGCACATCGGGATCGGCTCGCCCTGATGAAAGCCGCGTTTGGTGAGGGCGATGTCGAGCGCCTGCGCGGCGGCGAGGGCGTCGTCGAAAAACATCTCGTAGAAATCGCCCATGCGATAGAACAGCAGGGCCCCGGGATTGGCCTGCCGGATTTCGAGATACTGCGCCATCATCGGCGTGACTGGATCGTCTTGCGGCACGCGCGGCCCCCCTGCTGCGGGGCTGACCCTACAAAACCGGGGCGGTGGGGGAAAGGGCTATCCCGACTGGACCTGCGGGGCGCGCGTGTTAGGGTGCTGACGGCATTTGGGGGAAACGTGCGCAATCAGGTCGATCACGCGACAGAGCCGGAGGCGCTGATTCTGGACCCTGCGCGCGATGCGGGGGTGGGGTTTGTGACGCCGCCCGTTTACTGGTGGCGGCTGCGCGACCGGGCTGTGATCGAGGGGTTTGCCGCGTCGGGCTTTGACGCGATGAACGCGCGGATCGAGGCGCATCTGCGGCAGGTGAAGCGGCACCGGACCTTTGCGCAAGTGGCAGAGTTCAATGTGGTGCCGGTGGTGCTTTCCGACGCGGCGTTTCGCAAGTCCTATGCGATGGCGGCGGGCAAGTGCCTGTTGAACGGCGCGGCGGGGGCGCGGCTGTTGAACCAGTTTGTTTATGAGCGGGCGGGGGAGGATGCCGAGGCAGATCTGAAGCGGTACTTTGCCACCTGTCAGGCAGCGAACAGTGCCGCGCGCTTGCCGTTGGCATTGGTGCCGGAGGGGATTGATTTTGCGGTGGAGTGCCGCAACACTTTCAACTACTTCCATTTTCTGGCCGAAACCCTGCCGCAGCTTTGTGTGCTGGATGGAATGGATTTCCGGGGCCGGGTCTTTCTGCACTTCCCCAACCACCCAGACAAGACGCGCGCCTTTGTGCACGGCTTCGTCGAGGCGCTGTTTCCCGAACTGGCCGGGCGGCTGGTGCTTGAGCGCGCGCCAAAGGATTACACCTCCGTGCTGTCGGCGTTCAGTTTTCAGTGGACGTATTTCCAGATGCCGCCCGCCGTCATCGGCTCGCTGGACGGGTTGGCGCCTTCGGATCTGTCCTGGCACGGGCATGGCGGGTCACGGACCACGCGGGCGGTGCTGGCGATGAATTCGGTGGAAAGCAGTCTGCTGGCCTTGCGGGCACGGGCGCTGCGGACGATTTCGGCGCAGGATTTCAGCCATCTGCCAAAGCGGGTCTACATTGCCCGTGCGCCGGGGCAGGCCCGCGACCGGCAGATGCAGGGTGAGGCGGCGCTGGTGGAGCTGCTGGAGGCCTTCGGCTTTGTGGGGCTGGCGTTCGAGGATCTGACCCCGCTGGAGCAGATCGCGCTGATGGCCGGGGCCGAGATCATGGTTTCGGCGCATGGGGCGGGGTTTGCCAATATGCTGTTTGCCAACCCGCAGGCGACACTGATCGAGATTGGCACCATGCAAACCGCACAGACACGCTGGGCGGATTTCTGGCCTTTGGCCCATGCCTCTGGCTGCCGCTATGTGTCGTTCATTGCCGATCATCACAGCAATACGCCGGAGGTGGTGCCGGATTTCACCACCGAAGGCATTGTGCCCGCGCATCTGACGGATCAGGGGCTGGGCCGGGTGATGGCTTTTGTCGCCGCGCTGTGCGGACATGTGCCACGTTATGCCTGGGCCGAGGATGTGGCGCGGCTGGCGGGGCAGTTGTTGCGCTCGGGCCATCTGGACCGGGCCGAGGCGGTCCTGGACCGGCACCGGGATATGCAGTCGGGCAACACCGATCTGTGCCTCGCGCAGGCGGAACTGCACAAGACGCGGCAGGAATGGGGGGCCGAGCTGATTGCGCTGCATGCGGCACATCAGGCGGACCCGCGCCGCTGGCAGGTGCTGGCGCAGGTGCTGTGGTGCGCGCGACGGCTGGACAAGACCGAGGTGCAGGTCTGGGCGATCCGGCTGTTGCAGGCTGAATTCCCCGAGCGCATCGCCGAACTGGCAAGGGGGCGCAACTGGGTGCAGCAGCTGTTGTGACCGCGATACGTGCGGATTGTGCGGTGCCTTTCGCATCGCTATGACGGTTGAAACCCATCAAGGAACATATGGCCCATGTCCTCGAAAAACCGTGTTACGCCTGAAGAAGCGCTTGCCTATCATCTGGAACCCCGCCCCGGCAAATATGAGGTGATCGCCTCGACCCCGATGGCGACACAGCGCGATCTGTCGCTGGCCTATTCCCCCGGCGTTGCCGTGCCGGTGCAGGCGATCGCCGACAATCCGGCCCTCGCGTATGACTATACGGTCAAGGGGAACATGGTGGCGGTGATCTCCAATGGCACCGCCATTCTGGGCATGGGCAACCTTGGCGCGCTGGCGTCAAAGCCGGTGATGGAGGGCAAGGCGGTGCTGTTCAAGCGCTTTGCCGATGTGAACGCGATTGATATCGAGCTGGATACCGAAGACCCGGAAGAGATCATCAAGGCGGTGTCGCTGATGGGGCCGACATTCGGCGGCATCAACCTTGAGGATATCAAGGCGCCCGAATGTTTCATCATCGAGCAGCGGCTGAAGGAGATCATGGACATTCCGGTGTTCCATGATGACCAGCACGGCACTGCGGTGATCTGTGCGGCAGGGCTGATCAACGCGCTGGAGATTTCCGGCAAGAAAATCGGCGATGTGCGGATCGTGCTGAACGGCGCGGGTGCGGCAGGGATCGCCTGTCTGGAACTGCTGAAAAGCATGGGCGCGAAACATGACAACTGCCTCATGTGCGACACCAAGGGCGTGATTTATCAGGGCCGTACCGAGGGCATGAACCAGTGGAAATCGGCCCATGCCGCGAATACGCCGCTGCGCACCCTGGAAGAGGCTATGCTGGGGGCCGATGTGTTCCTCGGCGTGTCGGCCAAGGGCGCGGTGACGCCGGAAATGGTGTCGAGCATGGCTGAAAACCCGGTTATCTTCGCCATGGCCAACCCCGACCCGGAAATCACGCCCGAAGAGGCGCATGCGGTGCGCCCCGATGCCATCGTGGCCACCGGGCGGTCAGACTACCCCAATCAGGTCAACAACGTGCTGGGCTTCCCCTATCTGTTCCGGGGGGCTTTGGACATTCACGCCCGCGCCATCAATGACGAGATGAAGATCGCCTGCGCCCGGGCGCTGGCTGCGCTGGCGCGCGAGGATGTGCCCGATGAGGTGGCGATGGCCTATGGCCGCAAGCTGTCCTTCGGGCGTGATTACATCATTCCCACCCCGTTCGACCCGCGGCTGATCTACGTGATCCCGCCAGCCGTGGCGAAGGCAGGGATGGATACCGGCGTGGCGCGCCGCCCCATCATTGACCTCAAAGCCTATGAACAGAGCCTGAAAGGCCGGATGGACCCGACTGCCAGCATCCTGCAGGGCATCCATGCCCGCGCCAAACAGGCGCAGGCGCGGATGATCTTTGCCGAAGGTGACGACCCCCGCGTGTTGCGCGCCGCCGTGGCCTATCAGCGCGCCGGTCTGGGCAAGGCGATTGTCGTGGGCCGCGAACCGGATGTGCGCGAAAAGCTGGAGGCTGCCGGTCTGGGCGATGCAGTGCGCGAGCTGGAGGTGGTGAATGCCGCCAACACCCGGCATCTGGAGGCCTATAAGGCGTTTCTCTACAACCGCCTGCAGCGCAGCGGCCATGATGCCGAAGACATCCACCGACTTGCCACCCGCGACCGCCATGTGTTTTCCGCCCTGATGCTGCAGCACGGCCATGGTGACGGGCTGGTGACCGGGGTCACCCGCAAATCGGCGCATATCCTGTCGCTGATCAACCATGTGTTTGACGCGACCGCCGCCGATGGCGCGGTCGGCGTGACGGCGCTGCTGCACAAGGGCCGGATCGTGCTGATCGCCGATACGCTGGTGCAGGAATGGCCGGAACCAGAGGATCTGGCAACGATCGCCATCCGCTCGGCCGGTGTGGCGCGGTCACTGGGGCTGGAGCCACGGGTGGCGTTTGTGTCGTTTTCCACCTTTGGCTATCCGGTGTCGGAGCGCGCGACCAAGATGCATGCCGCCCCGCGAGTGCTGGACCGGATGGGCGTCGATTTCGAATATGAAGGCGAGATGACGGTGGATGTGGCGCTGAATGTCGATCAGATGAAGCACTATCCGTTCTGCCGCCTGACCGGGCCTGCCAATATTCTGGTTGTGCCGGCGCGGCACTCGGCCAGCATCTCGGTCAAGCTGATGCAGGAAATGGCCGGGGCGACGGTGATCGGGCCGATCCTGACGGGGGTGAAAAAGCCGATCCAGATCTGTTCGACCAATTCGACGGTGAACGATATTCTGAACATGGCAGTGATGACCGCCTGCAAGATCGGCCAGTAAGGCAAAAGGCCCGCCGGTGTGGCGGGCAAACCCGCCCTTTTGGGCGCGGTGTCTGGTTACTTGGCAAAGGCGGCCTGATTGCCCCAGATCTGCCTCACCCGCGCATCGCGCCCGCAGGCCTGACGGTAAAACGTATAGGCGTTCTTCTTCTGCTTCGGTCCGGCGCGGGTCAGGATGATGTCCGAGCTTTTGTAATAATCCTGATGATAGGCCTCGGCTTTCCAGAAGGTGCTGGCCGAAAGAACCGGCGTGACAATCTTCTTGCCCAAAGCGCGCTTGGCCTCGGCCACTGCTGCCTCCGCCGCGGCCTTTTGTGCAGAGTTCGACACGAAAATCGCCGTGCGATACGCTGGACCCCGGTCACAGAACTGGCCCCCGGCATCGGTCACATCGACTGAGCGCAGGAACATCGCGATCAGCTGGGGATAGGTGATCTTGGTGTTGTCAAAGGTGATCTCCACCGCCTCGTAATGGCCTTCGTGGTTCGGATAGGTGGGATTTTGCATCGTGCCGCCGGTATAGCCCGACACCACCGAGCGCACCCCCGGCACCTTTTCGAAATCCGCCTCGACGCACCAGAAGCAGCCGCCCGCCACGATCGCCTTTTCGGTCGCGGCCCGGGCGGTGCCGGTCGCCGCCAGCATCACCATCAGCGCCACGCCCGCCAGTATCGACATCACCCGTTGCATCGCATGCTCCCTGCTTTCGCGCCGACAGGAGCATCCTTGCCCCGGTTGCGTCCACTCACCCTGCCGTGATCTCACGCACAGGTGATCCTGCCCCTTCCCCTTGGCCCGCGACCGCCGTAGCCTGCCCGAAAACCGGAGGATGCGATGACCGACCATGTTTCCACCCATCAGGCCGAAGATGATGCCCGCAATGAAAACATCCTGATCTGGGTGAACGGCGCATTGAAGCCAAGGGCACAGGCGCTGGTCTCGGTTTACGATTCCGGCTTCATGCTGGGCGATGGGGTGTGGGAGGGGATCCGGCTCTACAACGGGCGCTGGACATTCCTTGAGGACCACATGGACCGGCTGTTTGAGGCGGCCAAGGCGATTGATCTCGATATCGGGATGACCCGCAATCAGTTGATTGCCGCCGTCTCGGAGATACAAGCCGCCAATGGCATGACCACGGACGCCCATGCAAGGCTGATGGTGACACGCGGCATCAAGTCCCGCCCGTTCCAACACCCGAAACTGTCGCAACGCGGCCCGACGGTGGTGATCATCATGGAACACTCCCGGCAGAAACTGCCCCGCCCGATCCGCCTCGCCACCGTGCCGCATCTGCGCGGCCTGCCGATGACCCAGGACCCCAAGCTCAACTCCCACTCCAAGCTGAACTGCATCCTCGCCTGCATCGCGGCGGAAAAGGCCGGCGCGGATGAGGCGCTGATGCTGGATGTGCATGGCTTTGTGAACACCACCAATGCCTGCAACTTCTTCATCGTCAAAAAGGGCCAAGTCTGGACCAGCACCGGCGATTATTGCATGAACGGCATCACGAGGGCAAAGGTCATCGACCTGTGCCGCGCCAACGGCATCCCGGTGTTCGAGCGCAACTTCAGCCTCGTCGACGCCTATTCCGCCGATGAGGCCTTCCTCACCGGCACCTTCGGGGCACAAACCCCGGTCGGCATGATTGACGGTCGCCAGATCGGCACTGGCCAGATCGGCCCAATGACCGAACACCTCCGCAGCCTTTACAAGACCCTCGTTGGCGGATGATTTCATCTGTTTCCAAACATCCCACGGGGTAGCCAGTGGTTTCGCCATTGGTTCGAGAAACCACTGGCTGGGGGGTGTGAAACCCCCGGTCCGACGCATCAACAAGGAACCCCCTCATGAAAATCGCGATGTGGTCCGGGCCGCGCAACCTGTCCACCGCCCTGATGTACGCCTTTGCCGCACGCGGCGATTGCGCGGTCTGGGATGAGCCGTTCTATGCGGCCTATCTGCGGGAAACCGGGATCGACCATCCGATGCGTGATCGGATCATCGCGTCGCACGAGGCCGACCCTGAGCAGATTGCGGCGGGTTGCACGGGCGAAATTCCGCAGGGTCAGAGCCTTTTTTACCAAAAGCATATGACGCTGCACATGATCCCGGAATTTGATCGCGGCTTCATGCGCGCGCTGATCAATGTGTTTCTGATCCGCCACCCGGCGCGGGTGGTCGCGTCCTATGCCAAAAAGCGCGAGGGGCTGACGCTCAAGGACATCGGCTTTGTCCAGCAGGCGGAATTGTTCGATCAGGTGGCGGAATGGATGGGCGCGCCGCCGTTGGTGATCGACAGCGCCGATATCCGCGCCGATCCCCGTGTCGCGCTGATGCGGCTGTGCAAAGCGCTGACCATTCCGTTCACCGAAACAATGCTGCACTGGCCTGCCGGGCCCAAACCGTTCGACGGTGTCTGGGCCCCGCATTGGTATGGCGCGGTGCATCGTTCGACCGGGTTTGAAGCGCCTGAGGGGCCGTTGCCGGACCTGCCGTCGGAGTATCAGGCGATTGTCGGGGAAGCGCTGCCCTATTACGAAAAGCTGGCGCTGTTCAGGATGTGAAGAAGGGCCGGAAAACCGGCCCTTCTTGCAGGAACAGATCTTGTTTTCAGCCCTTCTCTGCCACCCGCGCATTGCGGTTGGCGATCAGTTTCAGGCGCAACGCGTTCAGGCGGATGAAGCCTGCGGCGTCTTTCTGGTCATAGGCGCCGGCGTCGTCTTCAAAGGTGACATGCGCCTCGGAGTAGAGCGAATGGTCGGACCAGCGGCCAACGCAGCTGGCGCAGCCCTTGTAGAGTTTCAGCCGTACGGTGCCGGTCACGTGTTCCTGGCTCTTGTCGATCAGCGCCTGCAGCATTTCCCGCTCGGGCGAGAACCAGAAGCCGTTGTAGATCAGTTCCGCATAACGCGGCATGATGCTGTCTTTCAGGTGGCCTGCGCCTGCATCCAGCGTGATCTGTTCGATGCCGCGATGCGCCTCCAGCAGGACTGTGCCGCCGGGGGTTTCATAGATGCCGCGTGATTTCATGCCGACAAAGCGGTTTTCCACGAAATCGAGACGGCCGATGCCATGCTTGCCGCCCAGCTCGTTCAGCTTGGTCAGGATGGTGGCGGGCGACAGCGCCTCGCCATTGATGGCGGTGGCGTCGCCGCGTTCGAAAGAGATCTCGATGTATTCCGGGGTGTCGGGGGCGGATTCGGGCGACACGGTGCGCTGATACACATATTCCGGGGCCTGTTCCGCCGGGTTTTCCAGTGCCTTGCCCTCGGAGGAGGTGTGCAAAAGGTTGGCATCGACCGAGAAGGGCGCTTCGCCGCGCTTGTCCTTGGCGATCGGGATTTGGTTGGCCTCGGCGAATTCGATCAGCTTGGTGCGGCTGGTCAGATCCCATTCGCGCCAGGGCGCGATCACACGGATCGACGGGTCGAGCGCATAGGCCGACAGCTCGAACCGGACCTGATCATTCCCCTTGCCGGTTGCACCATGGGCCACGGCATCGGCACCATGTTTATGGGCCAGATCGACCAGGTGTTTGGAGATCAGCGGTCGGGCGATGGAGGTGCCCAGCAGATACAGCCCCTCATACAGCGCATTGGCGCGGAACATCGGGAAGACGTAATCGCGCACGAATTCTTCGCGCACGTCAACGATGTGGATGTTCTCGGGCTTGATGCCCAGCAGCTCGGCCTTGGCGCGGGCGGGTTCCAGCTCTTCGCCCTGACCCAGATCGGCGGTGAAGGTGATGACCTCGCAGCCATATTCGGTCTGCAGCCATTTCAGGATGATCGAGGTATCCAGACCGCCGGAATAGGCGAGGACGACTTTTTTCGGTTTTGGGTTCGACATGGGCACGCTCCCTTTGGGATTTGCGCGGGTCTAAGGTGAAATGCGTCAAAGGGCAAGAAACATGAGGGGATCGCCGATCGGAGCCCGGGTCGTGCGCCGCCACAGGGCGCGCTGATCAGATTCCGCTCACCCGACAAGTTCATCTCGGCAGTAGCTCGGACCAAGATGAGTGGGTGGTTCTCACAGCATGATCCTATCCATTCACGGCGAAGGCGAAGCCAAGGGCCATTGCGAGGGCAAAGGCGACAAGGGCGGCGGCGAGCAGGCGGGCGTAGGTTTGTCGCATGGGCTATACCATATCGAAGACTTCGGAGCTGATCCGGTGGGCGGGCACGCCAAGGCCGGTCAGGCCGCGGGTGACGGCCGTGATCATCGGTCCCGGGCCGCAGAGCATATGCGGCCAGTTGCGGGAAGCACCGGGCAGGTGGCGGGCGAGCAGGGCTTTGTCGATCATGCCGGCATCGCCATGCCAGTCGTCGGGCGGGGTTTCGGGCACGTGGATGAGGCTCAGGGGAATATCCTGCGCGATGGCGTCGAGTTCCTCGCGGAAGGAAGCCTCTTCCAGCGTGCTGTTGGCATAGAGCAGGATAACCGGGCGCGGGTCGCGGCGTGATTGCATTGCGTGCAGGTTTGAAAGGATCGGGGTGATCCCGACACCCCCCGCGATCATGACAAAGCCATCGGCTGTGGCCTCGCGGTCAATCGAAAAGGTTCCGTAGGGTCCGTCGACATAGGCCAGCGTGCCGGGCGGGGTTCTGGCCATTCGTTCAGAATCGTCGCCCAGCGGTTTGATGGAAAAGGAAATCTCCGGCCCACGGTCCGGTGCGGTAGAGATGGTGAACGGGTGTTCACGCATCGCCCATGCTGCATGGCCGATGGTCAGCCAGGCGAATTGCCCCGGTTTCCACGCGCGTAGCGGCTGGCCCTCGGGGCGCAGGGTGAGGGTGTGGACGCCGCCGCGCTCGGCCTCGTTCGAGACCACGCGCCAGGGGTTGCGGGCCAGCACCATCGGGCGCAGCAGGCGCGACCACAGGACGAACCCCGCCCAGATCACCGCAATGCCGATCCACAGCGCCCGGCTGCCCGACATGGCGCTGTACTTGCCGACGCCGAGCATGTGCGCCATGGCGGCGGCGGTGCCGGTGACTGCGAGGGCGATGTGGAGGACGCGCCAGCCATGGTATTCCAGCCAGATGCGTTTGCGCAGTTCCGAGGTTACGACCAGCAGGCCGAAACAGGCCAGCGCCACTCGGCCCGAAGTCAGCTCCCAACGTGCGGTGAGCGGGTTCAGCGTGCCCAGTGCGGGCTGATACCAGATGTAGAGGATGCCGAAATGCATCAGCATCAGACCGAGCAGGCCCCAGCTGAGAAAGCGGTGAAACAGATAGATGATGTCGGCCCCGAACGGGGTCGTCAGCAGCTTGATCCGCCCGGTCAGTGCGAACTGGGCCGCAGCGAGGGAGAGCGCGGCAAAGCCGCAGCCCATGGCGAAATCCCAAAGGGGATGGGTGGGTGCCGGGCGGTCGGTGCCGAGCAGGATGGTGGCGAAGGGCAGGGCGATGAGGGCGAGACCGGCCATCAGCCAAAAGCTGGCGCGCAGGGCCACGATCAGAGGGCGATCGGCGGGGCGGATAAAGGCTTGCGGGTCGGGGCTTTGATCGGGTGCGTTCATTTGCAATGAACGGGCTTTGTGGCGGAAACGTTCCCTGTGCAATTGCGGAAAACGTAGAAATTCCGCGTCGCGTTGGGAAATTCATGGAACGAATACGGTGGGTTCTGGTTGGTTCAGCATCCGGAAATGCGCGCCGCGCCATGATCCCGGCGATGAAGACAGATGTGGGAATTGAAAAATGGGCGTTGATGCCGTGCCCTATTGCGGCCCCCTTATCGCGCCTGACGCGCTGATCACTGCGTGGAATGGTGACCCGTGGTTGCTGGCCATACTGGTTTTCGCTGGTATGGCGGCACTTTGGCAGCGGTCACGCGCCGGCCTTTCGGTTGGGCAGGACCGGGCGCTGATGGTGGCCGGGGCCGGGCTTTTGGTGGCCTTTGTCTCGCCCCTGTGCGCTGCGACGGTTGCGCTGTTTTCGGCGCGGGCGCTGCATCATGTGGTTCTGGTGTCGGTTGTTGCCCCGGCTTTGGCCATCGCGCTGCCGTGGCGGGCATTGCCTGCGGCGGTGGCGATGGGGCTGACCTCGATCGCGCTGATCCTGTGGCATCTGCCGGGGGTTTATGATGCGGCCTGGGGCAATGTGGCGGTTTACTGGCTGATGCAGGCAGCGCTGTTGCTGCCGGCCTGGCTGTTCTGGTCGGCGGTCCTGCATCCTGATCAGCGGGCTGGAGGTCTGTTTGCCCATGCGCTGAGCATTGGCGGCTTGGCGGCGGTGATGGGGTTCATCGGCGCGGTGCTGACCTTTGCGCCCATGGGGCTTTATGCGCAGCACTTGGTGGGCGCGGAGGCGTTCGGGATGACATTGCTGTCCGATCAGCAGCTTGCGGGGCTGATCATGTGGGTGCCTGGGTTGCTGCCACTGGCGGGCATTGCGTTCTGGGTTCTTCGGCGCGGCTGGAAGCAGGGGTTTGCGGCGTGATTGCCTTGCTCAAGTTCCTGCATATCGCAGCCCTTCTATGCTGGTGCGCGGCGCTGATCGCCTTGCCGTTGTTGCTGCATCACTACCGGGGCGCATGGGTGCAGTCGCGGTTCACCGAATTCCGGCTGGTGACGCATACCGGCTATATCGCCTTTGCCACCCCCGCTGCGATCATCGCGATTGCAGCGGGGACCGCGCTGATCTTTCTGGCGGATGTGCGGGCGGAATGGCTGTGGGTGAAGCTGGTCTTTGTCTGCGGCATGGCGCTGGTGCATGCCTGGATCGGTCATCTGATCCTGCGGTCGGGCGAGAGTCTGGGGCGTTTCCGGATGCCGCCGCCTCTGATCGCGATTGCGCTGGTCCTGCCGCAGATTGCGGTGGTGCTATTGCTGGTGCTGGCAAAACCCGATCTGGCCTGGATGGCGGATCTGTTGCCCGCGGTGTTGCTGGAACCTCAGGGGGGATCCCTGTGATCGTTCTGGGTGCCGATCTGATAGTCGAACACCAGCTTGCCGCCGTGCCAGCCGGTGATGGCGGTCATGCCAGCGGTGACGGTGGACAGGAGCATGCCCCAGGGCAGAACGGCGGCGACGGCATCGTAAAGACGGATGATCCAGTTCGCGCCGAGCATCGAGAGCAGCATCACGGCAAGGATGAAATGGGTCCAGCTGGCAGAACGGATTCGGATGCCGGGAACAGCCAGCAGCTCCATCGTGCCGACGACGCCCGCCAGCACACCCACCAGAAAGCCGACACCCGCCGCCCAGAGCGCAACGCGCGGCCAGAACAGATCGCCGGTCCACCAATACAGCCCATCGGCGGCAAAGGTGCAGAAGGCCAGCGTTATGGGGAAAGCGACCATCATTGCATGCAGCGGATGACCGGCAATGGCGATTTTCGACTCGGTGGCGTTGAACGACGGGCGTTCCTGGATCGGGTCGGTGAGGAGCTTTCTCGGTTTCGGTGTCATGCGGGGGCAAAGCCTCGTTCTGATGGTCGGGGGTATGGGTACAAGGCCGCAGTTGCCGGTTTGGTTCCGGTCCTGGCGGGCTGCCAGGGGTCACTGTCCACGCTGGACCCCGCCGGGCCGTCGGCTTCGGTGATTGCCGGGCTGTGGTGGGCGATGCTGATCGGGGCGGCGCTGATCACCGGGTTTGTGCTGATCCTGCTGGGGGTGGCGTGGCGCAGGCCGGGTGGGGATGGTGCGGATGAGAGGGTGTGGACGCTGGGTCTGGGTGTGGGCTTCGTCATGACGGTGCTGGTGGCGCTGGTCGGCTATGGCTTTTGGGTCGGCGAGCGGATCTTGCCACGCGACGACGGCGCGCTTCAGGTGACGGCAGAGGCCCAGCAGTGGCGTTGGGTGTTTACCCAACCGGGACCGGATGGTGCGCCGATAACCACGCTCGATGTGCTTTACGTGCCCGCAGGGGTGCCGTTTGACATCGGAATCACGGCCACGGATGTGATCCACAGTTTCTGGGTGCCACGTCTGGGCGGCAAGATGGATGCGGTGCCGGGGCGGGTGAATGTGGCGCGGCTGATGGCCGATGAGCCGGGTGAGTTTGAGGGACTCTGCGCCGAATTCTGCGGAGTTGGGCACACATTCATGCGGTTTTCCGTGGTGGTTTATGAGCCGGGGGCGTTTCCGGACCCTTCATTGAGCGAGGCCGGGGGCGATGATGAGTGATACCTTGCAACAGCCGAACCCGCCGCAAAAGGCGCTGACACTGCACCGCGAGCTGACGGCGGTGTGGCGCGATCTGCCGGGCTGGCGCGGGGTGCTTTCCTCGGTCAACCACGGCACCATCGGGCTTCGGTTCATGATAACCGCATGTGTGTTCTTTGCCATCGGTGGGGTGCTGTCGATGCTGATCCGGGCGCAGCTGGCGACACCGCGCGGGGCTTTCCTCGATACGGCTCTTTATAACCAGATCTTCACGATGCACGGCAGCATCATGATGTTTTTGTTTGCAATTCCGATGCTGGAAGGGCTGGCGCTGTGGCTGCTGCCGAAGATCCTTGGCGCGCGGGACATGGCGTTTCCACGCCTCTCGGCGCTGGGCTACTGGTGCTATCTGTTCGGCGGCACCATCATTTTGGTGTCGCTGCTGGCGGGGATGGCGCCCGATGGCGGCTGGTTCATGTATACGCCTTTGTCCGACAAGACCCATACGCCCGGGATCAATGCCGATGTCTGGCTCTTGGGGATCACCTTTGTCGAGATCTCCGCCGTAGCGGCGGCGGTAGAGATCACGGTCACGATCCTGCGCTGCCGGTCGGCGCATATGCCGCTGACGCGGATGCCGCTGATGGCGTGGTATATGCTGGGCACATCGGTGATGATGCTGGTGGGCTTTCCACCGCTGATCCTCGGCTCGATTTTGCTGGAGCTGGAGCGGGCGTTTGACTGGCCGTTCTTTGACGTGGCGCGTGGCGGTGATCCGCTCTTGTGGCAACACCTGTTCTGGCTGTTCGGGCACCCGGAGGTTTACATCATCTTCCTGCCTGCCGCCGGGGCGCTTTCAACCATCATTCCGGTGATGAGCCGGACGACGATCCTGGGCTATGGCGCGGTGGTAGCGGCGGTGCTGGGGCTGGTGTTTTTGTCCTTCGGGCTCTGGGTCCACCACATGTTCACCGTGGGCATTCCGCATATGGCGCTGGCGTTTTTCTCTGCCGCCTCGGCGCTGGTCGCGGTGCCGACGGCGGTGCAGGTCTTTGCATGGATCGGCACGATCTGGAAGGGTCGGCCGCGAATGAAGCTGCCGATGCTGTATATCCTCGGGTTTTTCCTGACCTTCGTGATGGGCGGGCTTACCGGCGTGATGCTGGCGATTGTGCCGTTCAACTGGCAGGCGCATGACACGGCCTTTGTCACCGCGCATCTGCATTATGTGCTGATCGGCGGCTTTGTCTTTCCGATGCTGGCGGCGCTGACCTATTGGATGCCGCTGATCTGCGGGCGCTGGCGGGTGCCGAAACTGGGCGAGGCGGCGTTCTGGCTGATCCTGATCGGGTTTCACGGCACGTTTTTCATCATGCACCTGACCGGGCTGCTGGGGATGCCCCGGCGGATTGATGTCTACCCTGACAATCCGGAATGGATCGTGCCGAACCTTGTGTCGTCGATTTTCAGCATGGTGATGGCGATGGGTTTTGCGCTGTTCGCTTTTGACATGGTGATGCAATGGTTTTTCGGCGCGCACAGCCGGCGAAACCCGTGGAAGGCACCGACGCTGGATTGGGCGATGACGCTGCCTGCACCGGCCTATAACTTCGCATCATTGCCCGCTCCGGGTCGCGACGATGCCGCTGCCGCTGTGGTGCTGGCGCGGGGCGAGGGAATTTTGCCCGGCGCGCCGCGCGGGTGGCGCGAAACGCTGGTGGTGGAACCGGGAGGCGGGCGGCCCGACCATATTGCGGTGCTGCCGGACAATACGATGCTGCCGCTGGCGACGGCGGCGGTGATCGGCAGCTTCTTTATGCTGATGCTGGCGGGGGCGTATTGGTTGGCCCCGGTGGCGATTGTGGGGATCGTGCTGATGGTCTGGCGCTGGGGCGCGGTGATGGGATCGGGGCAGGATCATGCGCTGGTGGATGCTGCCCCAGGTCTGGCACTGCCGCTGCACTGGCAGGTGCGCGGCACGCTGGCCTATGGCGGGGCGGTGGCGACGCTGGTGGCGGATGGCGCGCTCTATGCCTGTCTGTTGTTTGGCGTGGGCTTCCTGTCGGTGGTCGCCCCCGGCTGGCCTGCGCCGGAGTCTGGTCTGTCGGGCATTTTGCCTGCGGTTCTGGGGATTGTGGCACTGTTGGCGCTGGTGGCCGGTTCAGCCGTGGCGCGGCTGGCCGAGGCGGGGCGCGCAAGTGATGTGGCGCAGCGGCGGGCGCTTGCGGGTGCGGTGGCGGGGGGGCTGGCGCTGCTTGCGATGGCCGGGCTGGCGCTGCTGCTGGATGATCCGACGCGCCATGCGCGGGATGCGCTGCGCGGCGTGCTGCTGGGATTTGCCGTGGTGCATGCGCTGATCGCGGCGCTGCTGGCGTTGCGCACGCTTGCCGATGCGCGGGGCGGGCGGATTGGGGCGGCACGGCGCGGTGCGGTGCCGGTCTGGCGGCTGTGGCAGGATTTTGCGCTGGCCACCACCGCTGTCTCGGCGCTGCTGGTCGCCGGGCAGGAGCTTTTGTGATGCGCTGGGTGGCGGGGATGCTGGCCGGGCCGGTGCTGTGGGCAGTACTGTTTGCTGCCGTTTATGCGCTGCACGGGATCGGTTGTGCGCGGGGCTGGGTGGGGGTGGCGACTCTGTTCGGCACTTTGCATCTTGTGGCGATGGCGGGGGTCTGGCTGGCCGGGCTGGCTTTGCATCTCGTGATCTTGTGGCTTGCGCCACAGGGGCAGGCGCGCGAGGCGCGGTTGCAGCGTTTGGGCGCGTGGATCGGGTTGGTGGCAAGCGGTCTGACGCTTTTGCCGATCCTGCTCACCTCGACCTGCGGCTGAGGCTTTCGCGCGTCAGTTCTTGTTCAGCCCCAGCTTGGCAAGCCGGTAATCCAGCTTTGCCCGGCTGAGCCCCAGCGCACGGGCGGCGGCAGAGACATTGCCCTTGGCGGCGGCAAGAGCGGCGCGGTAGGTGTCGTGCTCGATCTCGGCAAATGGGCGGGCTTCGGTGCCAAGGGTCGCAGTTTGCGTGCTGCGCCGCACGATCCGGCCCGAGGCGTGCAGACCATCGACAAATTCCGGCATCTGCTCGATCCCGGTGAACAGATGCGAAATCTCCAGATTTCCGCCCGGCTCGGCATAGATGACGCCGCGCTCGATCATGTTCGACAACTCGCGGACATTGCCGGGAAAATCATAGCGCAACAACAGGTCAACCGCCGCGCCTGCGATCTGGCGCAGAGGTTTGCCGTGGGTGCGGCTGTGGCGGTTCAGGAAATGTTCGATCAGCATTGGCAGGTCATCACGGCGGTCACGCAGCGGCGGAATGACAATGGGCAGCAGCGACAGCCGGAAATACAGATCAGCCCGGAACGCGCCCTGCTTGACCGCCTCGCGTGGGTCGGCGCTGCTGGCGGACATCACGCGCATGTTGGGGTGTGGAGCGCTGCTGTCGCCCAGATGGGCGGCAAGTTGCGATTGCAGGGCGCGTGGCAGCGAAAACAGGTCGTTCAGGAACAGGGTGCCGCCCTGCGCCCGTTCGATCGCGCCGCCCGGGCCGAACAGCGGCAGATCGGGTTGCCCGCCGGAATAGGCATCGCAATTGACCATGACAAAGGGGCCCTTGGCACAGCGGCCGATCTCGTGCAGGCGGCGGGCAAAGAATTCCTTGCCGGTGCCGGGCTCGCCCAGAAACATCACCGGTTCGTCATAGCCTGCCACACGTTCCAGAAGACGGCGGGCGCGTTCGATTGCGGCGGTCTTGCCGATGATCGAATTCGGAACTTCGGGCGCACGTTCGGGCGGGCTTTCGGCGGCGGGGTTCCAGGGCTTGCTGCGGGGGCGGGAGGTGGTGGGCGCAAAATCCTCCAGCTCGGGGATATCGCTGCCCCAGGCCGACGCATTGCGCCCGATGACCATACAGCGCTCGGCCCCCTGACCCATACATTCCACCTCGCGGAAAATCACCGGCTGACCCAGAAGTTCGGAGGTGAAGCCCGCGGGCACACCGATCTGCATCCAGCAGGTCGGGCTGTCCGACACACCGAAGGTGTTCAGATGTTCGATCGCTTCGGAACTGTCGTGCCAGTGGAATTCGCCATGATAGTGGCCACGCTTGATGTCGAATTCAAAGCGTTTGGTGGTGACCTTCACAAACCCTTCCATGGTGTGCAGCCGCGGGCCGGCAGCAAGTGCGGCGGTCAGGTCATCCTGGCTGAAGCGCTTGCGGACCAGATCGGCATACAGCCGCCCCTGCATCCAGCCGATGCGATAGAACATCCGCCGCGCGGCCTCGGTGCCGATGCTCTTGATCACTTCGCTGCGCAGGGTGCCCAGAACCCGCGTCTGCATCATCACCATCCGTTCGTCGCTGAGCCAGATCCGGCCATCGCCCAGCGCGAATTGCAGCGCCCCGGCCAGATCGGCAAGGGTTGGTGCCGCCCCTTCGTCCAACAGCCTGCTATCCCCCCGCGCAGTGATTCTGGGGGCGCGGCGCGAGGCCTCTGTCAGCGTGATCCGTTCGGCCATTTCTCTATTTCACAAATGATTCATTTGAATTCAGCATTTCATGAACAGACGCGTCGCGCAATATTCAGATGATTATATATATTTTTCAGAGATTTGTAAGAATAATGGTGTACGATATAATTATTAGTTGCAAACGCGATCGCGATTTGCAGCACTGGCCCACACAGCGTTCTGGGAGGAGCGTCGTATCAAAGCGGGTGGTTGCGGGTGGGTCAGAGCGGCTTGCCATGGAATGCGTCTGCACGGGCGGGACTACAGCATCGCGGCGCAAGCGCGGCGAAAGGGAGGATGATCATGGATGGCGCGGCACAGACATTTCTGGCGCAGGAAACCTGGAGCGGGCGGATCTTTTCCGGCGGCTGGGCAGTGGCATCGGGCGGCACATATGAGGTGACCGCCCCTGCCGATGGCAGTTTTGTGGCATCGGTCGGCAATGGCACCGGGGCTGATGTGGCACGCGCTGCGGCGGCGGCCGCCGCAGCACAACCCGGCTGGGAAGCGACCCCGGCGGCAGAGCGGGCGCGGATTCTGAACGCCGCCGCTGACGCATTGGTGCGGCATGGCGATGAGCTGATCCCGTGGATCATCCGCGAATCCGGCTCGATCCCGCCGAAGGCCGGGATCGAGATCGAACATTCGGCGGGATTCCTGCGCGCAGCCGCGGCGGCAGCGCAGGAGCCGGTGCGCCGGTCGGTCGAATCGCTGGATGGCCGGGCCGAAGAGCTGATCCGGGTGGCGCACGGGGTTGTCGGGGTGATCTCTCCGTTCAACTTTCCGCTGATCCTGTCGATCCGGGCAATTGCGGCGGCGCTGGCGACCGGCAATGCGGTGGTGCACAAACCCGACCCGCGCACGCCGGTCACCGGTGGCATGATGATCGCAAGGATTTTCGAGGAGGCCGGTCTGCCCACTGATCTGCTGCACATCATTCCGGGTGGGGCCGAGGTGGGCGCGGCTTTGTGCGAAGACCCCAACATTGCCATGGTGTCCTTTACCGGCTCGCCCTCTGTTGGGGCAAAGGTGGGTGAGGCCTGTGGGCGCAATCTGAAAAAGGTGCAGCTGGAGCTGGGCGGCAAGAATGCGCTGATCATTCAGGACGATGCCGACATCGACCTGGCGGCGGCCAATGCGGCCTGGGGGGCATGGCTGCATCAGGGGCAGATATGCATGGCGACCGGGTTGATCCTTGCCCCTGCGGCGATGGCGGAGCCGCTCGCGCAGGCGCTGGCGGTGAAGGCGGGCCGGTTGCCGGTTGGCAATCCGGCGACGGAACAATGTGCGCTGGGGCCGCTGATCTCGGATGCGCAGGTCGCGCTGGTGGCGGCGATCGTGCAGGATGCGGTGGCCAAGGGCGCGCACCTGCTGGCAGGTGGAACGCCCACAGGCCGGATGTTTCCGGCCACGGTGCTGGCCGGGGTCAAACCGGGGATGCGGGCGTTTGACGAGGAGATCTTTGGACCCGTCGCGGTGGTTGTGGCCTACGACAGCGACGACCATGCGATCGAGCTGGCAAGTATGTCAGACTTCGGCCTCGCCGCCGGGATCATTGCCAAAGACACCGACCGGGCACGACGCCTTGGCCTGCGCCTGAAGGTCGGGCATCTGCACATCAACGATCAGACGGTGATGGCCAGCCCGAACGCACCATTCGGCGGGCGGGGAAAATCCGGCAACGGCAGCCGCATCTCTGGCCCGGCGATCTGGGAGGAATTCTCGCAATGGGTCTGGATCACCTCACGCGATGACGCGGTGATGTACCCGTTCTGACCTGACATCCACGAACCTGCGCCTGCTTTCGGCCGCCCCTTCGGGGGCGGGCGGTGGCGGCTTGCCTGTCGCGGAGAGACATCATGACTTTACACGGAAAAACCATCGCCATCACTGGGGCGTCCTCCGGGATCGGCGCCGAGACCGCCCGGCTGGCCCGGTTTCAGGGCGCCCATGTGATCGGGCTGGATCGCAATGATCCGATGATCACGCTGGACGGGTTCATCAAGGTCGACATGGGCGATATCGCCTCGATCGACGCTGCCGCTGCCGCGCTGCCCGCGCGGGTGGATGCGCTGGTCAATGCGGCGGGGGTGTCGGGGCTGGCCGACAAGGATCTGGTGGCCCGCGTCAACTATCTGGGCCTTCGGCATCTGACCGAGGCACTGGTGCCGAAACTGACCAGGGGCGGGGCGGTGGTGAACGTCACCTCTATCCTCGGGGCCGAATGGCCCGCGCGGGTGGCGGCGCACAAGGCGTTGGCAGAGACCGGCAGCTTTGCAGAGGGCGCGGCCTGGCTGGCGCAGAACCCGGTGCCGCAAGCCACCTGCTATCAGTATTTCAAGGAAGCGCTGGTGGTCTGGACCAAGAAGCGCGGCTACCGGCTGTTCATGGACCATGACATCCGCATGAACGCGGTCGCCCCCGGCCCGGTGTTCACGCCCATTCTGGGCGAGTTCGTGCAGATGCTGGGCGAGGAGCGGGTGGCGGCGGATGCCGCCCATATCAAGCGCCCCGCCATCGCGGATGAGATTGCGCCGCCGGTGCTGTTCCTGTGTTCCGACGCCGCGCGCTGGATCACCGGAATCAACCTGCCAGTGGATGGCGGGATAGACGCGCTTTACGTCTGAAATCAGATGCTTGCGCAGGGAGTCCGGGCCCTGTGCAAGGCCGGAGACAACAGCCCGGAGAGTGGACATGAAGGGGAGTGCCACAAGATGAGTGCAAGATTGTTTATGGCGGCGGCCTGTGTGCTGGGCCTGTGTGCCGGGACCGCTCTGGCGCGCGAACCGGGCACGCCTGCGGCGATGCCGGGAGGGGCAACGGCGGCGGTGCCGGTGGGGGCAAACCCGCCGCCGGGGCTGTATTTCGCGAGCCGGTCCGAGTTGTATTCCGGTGACGTGTTTGACGGCGGCGGCGTGAAACTTCCGATCCCGGTCGATGCCAAGGTGACGGTGCTGCAGTTCCACTGGGTGCCCGAGACAGAAATTCTGGGGGCCAGCTACCGCGCCATGCTGCTGGTGCCGCTGGTCGATCTGAATGTGGCGGGCGAGCGCAATTCCGGTATCGGCGATATCACGCTATCGCCGCTGAACCTGTCATGGATGCTGTCGCCCGGAGTCTTTGTGCAGACCGGGCTGAGCCTTGGTATTCCGACCGGGGATTATCGGGGGCTGGGTGCCGCGAACCTTGGCACCAATGTGCGGACCACGGCGCTGGATGTGGGGCTCAGCTATCTGAAAGACGGCTGGAACCTGTCTGTTCACGCCAATTACATCAAATATGGCACCAACCGCAGCAACGGTTTCAAATCGGGCGATGAGTTGCTGGTCAACTGGACGGCGATGAAATCTGTGGCCGAAGGGCACAGCCTTGGTCTGACCGGCTATGTCGGCAAGCAGTTGCAGAATGACAAGCTGGGCGGCGCGGTGTTCGGCGACGGTAACCGGGGCAGCTATTCCGCCATCGGCATCGGCTATTCGCGGAATTTCGGCGCTACCGAACTGAACATGAACCTGCTGCGCGACATCTCGGTCCGGAACGAGGCGGGCGGGACGCGGGTGCAGATGAACCTGTTCACCCCATTGAAGTTCTGATCACCCGGATGGTCCGCCACCGCGGTGGCGGGCCATCTTTGCACAACAGGGAGGATATCATGAACAAACATTCGTATTCTGGTGGGGGGGTGTCCCGCCGCAACTTCAACCGCCTGATCTCCGGAGCCGCGCTGGCCGCTCCGCTGATCGGCAGCCGGGCCTTTGGTCAGGCGGCAAAGACCTTCCGCATCGGTTATATCGGCCCGCAATCGGGGCCCTTGGGCATCTTTGGCGCGGCGGATGGCTATCTGATCGACACCATCCGCGCCAATCTGGCCAGCGGCATCGAGGTTGGCGGCAGCCATATGGCCGTAGAGATCATCACGGCCGACACAAGGTCGGACCCGGTGCGCGCCAGCCAGATCACCCGCGACATGATCAATGCGGAAGCGCCCGACCTGATCCTGACCCATTCGGCCCCTGAAACCGTGAACCCGGTGTCGGACGCCTGCGAGGCCGGGGCAACGCCCTGCCTGTCCACCGTTGCCCCCTGGGAGGCGTTCTATTTCGGGCGGGGCGGCAAGCCGGGCGAGCAGTCGTTCAAATGGACCTTCCACTTTTCCTTTGGCGCGGGCAATTTCCTGTACCTTTACAATGGGCAATGGTCGCTGCTGGACACAAACCGCAAAGTGGGGGCGCTGATCCCTTCGGATGCCGATGGCAATGCCATCCGTGCCGGGTTGCTGCCCGCGCTGGCAGAGGCGGGATGGGAGGTGGTCGATCCCGGCCCCTATGAGAACATGAGCCAGGATTTCACCACCCATATTGATGCCTTCCGCTCTGCCGGGGTCGAGATTGTGGTGTGCTTTCCGTTCCCGCCGGATTTCCCCGTGTTCTGGCGGCAGGCGGCGCAGCGCGGTCTCGCGCAGCGGCTGAAGATCATGCAGATGGCGAAGGCCGGATTGTTTGCCGCCGAGATGGAGGCGCTGGGCGATCTGGGGCATGGGCTGTGCACCGGGGTCTACTGGCACCCGGCGTTTCCGTTTGGCTCTGTCGCGGCGGGGATGACCAATGCCGGGCTGGGCGCGGGCTATGAGGCTGCGACCGGGCGGCAATGGGCGCAGGCGCTGGGCGCCTCCGCTTCGCTGTTCGATGTGGCGTTGGCTTTGGCGCAGCAGGCGGGGGATGCCAAGGACAAGGCGGCGCTGGCGGCGACCATGCCAAAGCTGAAGGCGGAAACCGCTGTGGGCACGGTTGATTTCAGCACCGGGCCGGTGGCGAATTGTGCGGTCAGCGGGTTGGCAGGGGGGCAGTGGAACAAAGCGGCCGAGGGGCCGTTCCCGTTCCGGCTGGATCTGGTGTCGAACGCCGATTTTCCGCAGGTCGGGTTGACGGCTGATTTCCAGCCGCTGGCCTTTGGCTGATGCCTCCGGGCGCAGGCCTGCCTGCGCCCGGCCCTTTTGACCGGAGGAGACCTCAGCTTGATGGTATCACCCGCCCTGACGACGGAACCCATGCTGCGCGCCAACGGTGTCAACAAATCCTATGGCGCGCTCAAGGTGCTGCATGATGTGGATTTCCATGTGATGCCCGGTGAGGCGGTGGGCATTGTCGGTCCCAACGGGGCGGGCAAGACCACGCTGTTCGGGGCGCTGGCCGGGTCGTTCCCGATCACCTCTGGCACGATCCATCTGCAGGCGCAGGATCTGCGGGGCGTCAGCGCGGCAGAGCGTTGCCGGATGGGACTGGCGCGCACCCATCAGGTGCCGCGCCCGTTTCTGGGGATGACGGTGTTTGAAAATGTGCATGTCGCCGCGATCTCCGGGGCGGGGGTGTCGGGGGCAGGGGCGGTGCGGCAGGTGGCGGAAATCCTGCGTCGCACCGGGCTTCTGGCGATGTCGAACCGCCCGGCGGCGGCGCTGGGATTGCTGGACCGCAAGCGGCTGGAAGTGGCCCGCGCACTGGCGACGCAGCCGCGTCTGGTGCTGCTCGACGAGATCGGCGGCGGGCTGACCGAGGCGGAATTGGGTGAGCTCGTCGATCTGGTGCGGCTGTTGCGCGATGACGGCATGACCGTGGTGTGGATCGAGCATATCCTGCACGCGCTGCTGCGGGTGGTCACAAGGCTTGTCTGCATGGCCGAGGGGCGAGTTCTGGCGCAAGGCGACCCGCGCGAGGTGATGGCACAGCCCGATGTGCAGAGCGCCTATCTGGGGAGCAGCCCGGAATGAACGCGCTTGAGCTCAACGACGTTGTCGGCTGCCACGGGTTGTTGCAGGCAGTGAAAGGCGTGTCGCTGAGTCTCGGCGCAGGCGAGGTGCTGGCGCTGATCGGGGCGAATGGCGCGGGGAAATCGACGCTGTTGCGGATGATTGTGGGGCTGCATCCGCTGACTGCGGGGGCGGTGCGGCTGTATGGCGCGGATGTCAGCAGGATGGCGGCTCATGAAAGGGTGGGGGCGGGGATCGCCCTGTCGCCCGAGGGGCGTCGGCTGTTCGGCGATCTGACCGTGCGAGAGAACCTGATGATCGCAGCAGAGCACGGGCGGCGCGGCGACTGGACGCTGGCCACGGTCTGCGATGCGCTGCCGCAGATCGCGCCCCTGCTGGGGCGGGCGGCGGGCGGCTTGTCTGGCGGCCAGCGGCAGGCGGTGGCGATCGCCCGGGCGTTGATCACCAACCCCGGGGTGCTGTTGCTGGACGAGGTGTCTCTGGGCCTGTCGCCTGCGGCGGTGGAGGGGGTGTATCAGTCGCTGGAGGGGTTGCGGGGCCATATGGCTATGATCGTGGTGGAACAGGATCTGACCCGCGCCATGGGCTTTGCCGACCGTCTGGCCTGTCTGGCCGAGGGGGCGTTGGCGCTGGAGGGTCGGCCCGACCTGCTGACGCGGGCGCAGATCACCGGGGCCTATTTCGGCATCCACAAGGCGGCGGAGGGGCAGCATGTTTGAGGCGGTGATACAGGGTGTGCTGCTGGGCGGCTATTATGCGGTATTGGCGGCAGGACTGTCGCTGATGTTCGGGGTGGTGCGGTTCATCAATCTTGCTCATGGCGACATGGCGGTGCTGGGCGCGATGATTGCGCTGTGGCTGGTGCAGGGCATGGGCCTTGGGGTTGGTCTGGCGATTGCGGTGACGCTGCCGGTGATGGCCGCTCTGGGCTGGCTGATGCAATGGCTGATCTTTGACCGGGCGCTGCGGGGCGGCTTCCTGATCCCGATCCTGACCACCATTGGCTTGGGGGCGGCGCTGCAGAACGGCATGTTCGGGGTGTTCGGGTCGGATACAAGGTCGCTCGGTGCTTATATCGGCGGGTTGTCCTGGGCGAGTTGGGAGCTGCCGGGGGGCATCTTTCTGGGGCAGTTGCCGGTTTACATGTTTGCAACCGCGGTGCTGGTGCTGGGAGGGCTGCATCTGCTGCTGACCCGTTCCGGCTTTGGCCGCGCGGTGCGTGCGACATCGGCGGATGCCGAGGCGGTGGCGCTGTGCGGCGTGGATGCGCGAAGCGTGCACCGGCGCGCGGCGGCGCTGGCGGTGGCTCTGGCCGGGCTGGCCGGGATCTTTCTGGCGCTGCGGGCGCAGGTAACGCCCTTTGCCGGGCCGATGCTGCTGATCTTTGCGTTCGAGGCGGTGGTGATCGGCGGGATCGGCTCGCTGCGCGGCACTCTGATCGGCGGCATTGCGCTGGGCGTGGCGCAGGGGTTGGGCGGGATGATCTCGCCGCAGTTCTCGATTCTGGCGGGCCATTGCGTGTTTCTGCTGGTGCTGGCCGGGCGGCTGCTGACCGGGGCGGCGGCGGATCGTGGCGGTTGGCGTAACAGTGTGGCGGCGATGCTGGGGCAGCGCGGCGGCTTGGGGGGAAAGACATGACGCCGCATCACATTCTGCCGATGCCGGGGCCGGACCGGGTGCTGATCTGGCTGGCGGCGGGGCTTGTGGCCGGGCTGGCTTTGTTGCCGCTGCTGGGTTCGGCCCTGATGGTGGACAAGCTGACGATGCTGTTCATCCTGATCATGTTTGCCACCATGTGGAATTTGCTGGCGGGCTATGTCGGGTTGGTCTCTGTGGGCCAGCAGGCCTTTGTGGGCCTTGGCGGTTACGGCGTGGTGCGGCTGGTGGAGGCGGGGTTTCCGCCGTTTCCCGCGCTGTTCGTTGCGGCCTTGCTGACCGGGGTGGTGGCCTGGGTCTTGTCATGGTTCGTGCTGCGGATGAAGGCGGGGGAGTTCGCGATTGCCACCTGGGTGATTGCCGAGGCATTGCGGGCCATGGTTTCGTTCGATCCGCTGATCCAGGGTGAGACCGGCACCTCGGTGCTGGCGCTGAACGCCTATGCGCCGGAACTGCGGCGGGCGGTGATCTATCTGCTGGCGCTGTTCACCATGGCGCTGATGCTGTGGGGAAGCTGGGCGCTGTTGCGGGGGCGGACCGGGGCGCAGGCCCAGGCGATCCGCGATGATGATGAGGCGGCGGCTTCGGTTGGGATTTCGACCTTCCGGGTCAAGCAGCGCATCTACATCCTGGCGGCGGTTGGCTGTGCGGTGGCGGGCACGCTGTGGCTGGCCTCGGCCATCACCTTTCAGCCGCGCACATCTTTTGGCGTGCAATGGTCGGTGTTCATGCTGTTCATGGTGCTGGTTGGCGGCATCGGCAGCTTTATCGGCCCGATCCTTGGCGCGCTGCTGTTCTTTGCGCTGCAAGAGTTGTTCGGTGATTTCGGGGCCTGGTATCTGGCCGGGATGGGGGTCATCGCCATTGTCTTCGCGCTGTATCTGCCGCGTGGGATTGTCGGGCTGTGGCTGGACCGGGGCCGGGAAGAGCCATTGTCGATGCGCAGGCGGCTGGGGTTGTGAGCCGCTAAAGCTTGTCGATCTGGGTAAAGACCCTGGCCAGAACGCTGTTCAGCGCCACGCGCTCGGCGGGGGAGACGGTGAAAAAGCTGAGGTCAAAGACCTGCTTCGCCTCTTCCAGCGCCAGCGCACGCAGACGGTCGCCCTTTTCGGTCAGGCAGGCCTCGGTCACCCGGCCATCGGTGGGGCGGACGCGGGTGGTGACCAGCCCGTCGGTGATCATGCGCTGCACCACCTTTGTAGTGGTGTTGAGCCGCATGGTGGAAAGCTCGGAAATCTCCGAGATCGACAGGTAATGTTCCTGATAGAGCGAGATCAGAACGCGCCAGTGCGGCACGTCGATGCCAATCGGCTTCAGGCGTTTTTCCAGCACCTGGACATAGCGCGCGTTGACCCGGCTGATCCAGTAGAACGGCCAGTCTTCCTTGGCGAAACGGGTATCATCGAAGCTCACGTCCGGCGCTTTCCTGCAAGGTGTCATCGGGTCCGCCAGGGCGGCGGCGTTGATACAGTCTAGCCCTCTGTTCGCATGAGGTAAAGGAATGAGAACGTAACAGGTCACGTTCCGGTGCGGATCAAGGTTTGAAGCGGTCGAAGCGATAGGGTGCCGCGTCAACGATCGGGGCATGGGCCGACACAAGGTCGGCGGCCAGATGGCCTGCTGCCGGGCCGGTTCCGAAGCCATGGCCGGAAAAGCCCGAGGCGAGCGTGAGACCGGGCACCTGTGCTATTGGGGAGATGACCGGATCGGAATCCGGTGTCACGTCGATGGTCCCGGCCCAGGATTGCGCGATCCGGGCCTGTTCGAACACCGGCCATGCCGCGCGCAGATTGCGCAGCGCTTCGGCGTTGAGGGCGTGGTTGGGCAGGGGATCGGTGATGCGGTCCCGCTCGAACGGTGTGGATTCGTTTGATTTCCAGCGGCGCGCGGTGGCAAGGTCGCGAAGGAAGGCCCGGCCCAAGCCGATCTTCAGCGCGCCGCGCTGGGCGCGCAGTTGTGGCAGGTAGCGCAACCCGATGCGCAGGTGGTCGGGGGTGAGCGGGGCATCCAGCCTGCCGCGCTGGGTGATGGTGAAGCCGCCGTCGAGCCGTTTGCGGAAGGAAAAATCCGGCGCGCCCACAGCGATTTCGGTCGGGCCCTCCATCGGGGCTGTGCGCAGCACCGAGCAGACCAGCGGCAGCGTTGGTAGGGAAATGCCCATATTGCCAAGGAACCGGCGGCTGCCGAGGCCACCGGCCAGCAGCACCTGATCGCAGGCGATCTCGCCGCGTTCGGTGACCACGCCGCAGACCTTGCCGCCTGCGGTGCTGATGCTGCGCACCGCGCAGTTCTCGACGATCAGCGCGCCTTTTGCCATGGCAGCGCGGGCGATGGCGCTGTTGGCCAGTGTCGGTTCGGCCCGCGCGTCCGAGGGGGTGTAGATGCCGCCCGCCCAAGGGCCACGCCCGCCGGGGACCAGATCGTTGATCTGGCCGGGGGTCAGCAGGCGCGAGCCCAGATCCAGATGCGCGACCGAGGCGAGCCATTTGTCGTAGATCGCCATCTGCGTCTCTGACCGGGCCGCGAACAGGATGCCGGTCTGCCGGTAGCCGCCATCCTCGCCCGTGCGGGCGGGCATGTCTGCCCACAGCCGGTCCGCTGCCAGTGCCAGCGGCACATCGGCGGCGGCACGGCTGGTCTTGCGCACCCAGCCCAGATTGCGCGAACTTTGCTCGCCCGCGATCCGGCCCTTTTCCAGCACCACCACCGGGATGCCGCGTTCGGCCAGCGTCAGCGCCGCCGACAGGCCGACGATGCCAGCCCCGATCACCACCACCGTTGTTTTCGCGGGAATGTCAGGCGTGGTCTGGACGGGCGAGATGACGGGGGCCATGCGTTGGTTCTTTCCGGGGATCAGAGGGTGATGGAGAGCCGTTCGGTGTCCGCCGTGGCGGCACCGCGATAGGCGGTGACCTCGATTTCCACCTTGTAGGTGGTAGAGCCGAGCGGCGGGCATGTCACGGTCAGCACCGGGTCGACCCCGCGGAACATCTCGCCGAAGATCTCCATCACCTTTGGGGTGTCGGCGGGAGTCTGGATGAAGACGCGGGCCGAGACCACATCGGCGAGGCCCGAGCCAATGGCGGCCAATGCGCCGGAAATATTGGCAAACACCTGCCGCGTCTGATCCTCCACCCCTTCGGGGATTTCTTTGGTGGTGGGATTGCGGCCTGCGGTGTTCGACACGAAAATCCAGTTCTCCACCGCGACAATGCGGGAATAGCTGCTGATCTCTTCCAGCCTTGTGCCGGTCTTTACCTTGGTGATGCGGGTCATGGTATGTCCTTGATTGAGAGGGTGTCAGCGCAGAACCGGCTCTTCCCACAGGTTCAACGGCACGCCGATGCCACGGGCCACGGCGTTGCGGTAAACGACGGTACCCCAGGCCACATCCTCCACTGGCATGCCGCCGACCGACATGATGATGATCTCGTCGTCATTCAGACGGCCCGGCGCGTCGCCCGCGACGATCTTGCCGATGTCTTCCAGCTGGTCGGCCTGCATGATGCCCTGGTGGATCATGTCCATGAACTTCACGCCGATGATCGGCACATGCACATGGGCGGGTTTCGGCAGCTCTTCGAACCACGCTTCATAAAGGCCAGTGTTGTCCACTACCTTGCGCACATCGGCGGCTTGCATGCCCTCGTCAATGTTGCACAGCGCGGGCATGGCGAGGAAGGTGCCGGGCTTGACCCATTCCCGTTTGACCATCGGATAGGTGTCGGGGTCGCCGACAGCACCCGAGTTGCAATAGGTGACAAGATCAGACGCGCGCACGACCTCTTCGATGGTGTCCACGATCTGGATCGTGGTCACCTGCGGATAGGTTTCGCGCAGCCAGCCGGTGAAGCTGTCGAGGCTTTTCTGGCCACGCCCCTTAATCTTGACGGTGTCGATCAGCGGGCAGGCCGCGATGAGGGCGGCCAAAGTGGTCTTTGCCATCACCCCCGGCCCCATGATCCCGACAATGCGCGCGTCCTTGCGGGCCAGATGCCGCGCGCCGACGCCGGGAATGGCCCCGGTGCGATAGGCGGAAAGCAGGTTGGCCGACATCAACGCCAAGGGTGCGCCGGTATCGGCATCATTGAGGATGAAGGTCAGAATCGAGCGGGGCAGGCCCTTTTCGCGGTTGGCGATGTTGGACCCATACCATTTCATCCCCGCCATGCGGAAACTGCCGCCCAGATAGGCGGGCATCGCCATGAACCGGCGGTCGGCCGTGGGTTTGGGCATGTCGGGGAACGGCGAGTTTTCGGGAAAGCTGATCGCCGCACCATGACTGTCGCTGTTGGGGCCAGCCATGCGGTAATCGCCGTGATACAGCAGGCCGAACATCTCCTCCATACAATCTACACAGGCGGGCATGTCGGTGACCCCGGCCCGGATCATGTCCTGTTCGGACAGGTAGATGAAGTCTATGCGGGTCGAGGCGGTCATCGGGCGGGGCTCTCCTGTTGGGGGAAGTGGTTTTTGCCACGATCCCCCGAACCTGCCGGAATGCGCCATCGCACAGGATGCCAGATTTTCGATAATTCGCGCCAATGCGCGTCAGGGCTGATCCGCCCTGCGGCAGGCGCTGGGCTCCTGCCCGGTCCAGTTGCGATATGCGCGCCAGAACACGGTGCCATCGGCATAGCCAAGGGTAAGCGCCACCTGTGACAGCGGCATGTCGGTCTTTTCCAGCAGGGTCCGGGCCAGATCGGCGCGGTGCTCCTGTACCAGCGCGCGGATGCTGGTGCCTTCTTCCGACAGATAGCGTTGCAGGCTTCGCGCCGAGATGCGCAGATCGGCCGCCACCGTGGTCAGGGTCACCGGGCGCTGGCCAAGGCTCAGGCTGATCACCCGGCGGACCCGGTCAACCAGGGTTGCCTCCTGCCGATGCTGCTGGTTGAGGTCTGCAATATGCCGTTCCAGAATGTTGACCATGCCGGTATCTTCTGTGCGGTGCCGTCGCATCGCTTCGTCGCGCGACATGATCAGCCGGTTGGCGGACTGGTGGAACAGGACGGGTGCGCGGAACAGTTTTTGCAGCAAAACCGGGTCGGACTGCGGGCCGTGTTCCAGATGCACCTCGATCGGCTGCCAATTGGGCGCAAAGCTTTGACGGATCAGCTGGCAGACCGAGGCGAGCGAGAATTCGGCATCCTGACGGCGCGGCCAGATCGTGCTGTCGGCCAGCCGGTAGGTCCAGACCAGATCGCCACCCACCTCGAACAGGCTGGAATGGGTGCCATCCTGCAAAATGGCGGTGTCATTGGCGATGCGCGACAGGCCGGACTGGATGGTGGGCGAGATCGAGAACAACACTCCCGCAGGCCCCAGATCCGCCGGACGCATGCGCAGGGCCACCTGCAGGCCAAGGCTGGGGTTGCCCAGCACCTGCCCGGCGCGCTCGAAGTGATCGACATATTGCGCCAGTGGCAACAGCGCATAGGGGTCGGCGGCAATGGCTGGATCTATTCCGATACGGCCCATAATATCGGCAGGCGTGCCCACAGAACCGGCAATGAAATCGATCAGAGGCCGCGCTGCAGTGGCCCGGATCAGCGGCTGGGGTCGATTTCTGGCGTTTTTTGCCATTTCAAGGGCCTATCTGGGGGCGTGGCGCAGATTATCTAATTATTGGCACATTCCGCAATGGGTGAGGCTGCGATCGCATTCATACTCACGTGATAAAACAAATATCAGGGAGTCACCATCATGTCACTTGACGCAACCGCACAGGCGCCGGAAGGCGAACGCCTTGCGCGAAATTCCATCGGTTTGCTGCATATCGTGTTCTTTGTCGTCGCCGCTGCGGCCCCGCTGACGGCGGTTGTCGGGGCTACACCGGTGGCCTTTGCCTTTGGAAACGGGGCCGGGGTGCCGGGGGCCTTTGTGCTGGCCGGGCTGATGTATCTGATCTTTTCGGTCGGTTTCACGGCGATGAGCCGCCATGTCGGCGGGGCAGGTGCGTTCTATACTTATATCGCGCAAGGGATTGGCCGCCCGGCGGGGATCGGCGGCGCGCTGATTGCGCTGATGACCTATACGGCGGTGCAATGTGCGGTTTACGCGCTGTTCGGGGTGTTTTTCTCGGGCACGATGGCGGGCTTTGGTGTTGATCTGCCGTGGTTCGTCTGGTCGCTGCTGGCGCTGGTTCTGGTGCATCTGGCCGGGCAACGCAATATCGCGTTTTCGGGTCGGATCCTGGGCGTCGTGATGGTGGCCGAGGTACTGATCCTACTGCTTCTGAACATCGCTATCATCGCACAGGGCGGCGGGCCGGAGGGGATGAGCGCCTCCAGCTTTGCGCCATCGGTGGTGTTCACCCCCGGTCTGGCGGTGGCGCTGGTGTTCGTGGTCGGATCGTTCATCGGTTTTGAATCGACGGCGATTTTCGGCGAAGAGGCGAAAGACCCCGATCGCACCATCCCGCGCGCCACCTTTGTGGCGGTGGGGCTGATCACGGTATTCTATGCGTTTTCCACCTGGGCCATCGTGCAGTTCTATGGTCCGTCGAACATTCAGGCCGCCGCGGCGGCCGAGGGCGGGCTGGAGTCGCTGTATTTTGTGGCGGCCGAGCAGGCTTTGGGCGGTTGGTCGGTCACGCTGATGAACATGCTGCTGCTGTTGTCGCTGTTTGCCTGTGTGCTGTCGTTCCACAACACCCTGAACCGCTATTTCTTTGCTCTGGGTCGTGAAGGCCTGTTGCCGCACAGCCTCGGGCAGGTGCATGCGAAGCACGGCTCGCCGGCGCGGGCCGGGGTGGCGCAGTCGCTGACGGCGGCAGCGCTGCTGATCGCCTTTACGCTGGGCGGGGCCGACCCCTATACGGTTGTGTTCTCCTGGATGTCGGGGCTGGCGGTGCTGGGGATTCTGGCGGTGCAGATCATGGTTTCGGTCGCGATCATCCTGTATTTCCAGCGCACCCATGGGCATGACCATTCGCCGCTGGTCACGCTGGTCGCGCCGGTGGTGGCGTTGGTCGGGCTGGCGGGGGCGTTCCTGCTGGTGTCGATGAATACCGAGCTGCTGACCGGGTCCGATCATGTGCTGGTGCAGGCCTATCCGCTGCTGATCGTGCTGGTGGGCCTGTGCGGGCCGCTGCTGGCGCGGTCGATCCGCAACCGCAAGCCGGAGTTGTACAACAATCTGGGCCGCGTGTTTGAATGAAGCCATCACCGGGCGCAGCGATGCGCCCGGTTCCTTTGAGGCCTGTTCCCTCCTGCACCTGCCGCCCTGCAACGGGCGGCCTTTTTTCGTGAAGCCATGACGCGCACAGACCTTTCCACCGCCCTGCAACTCTTTGCCGCCGCCGCATTGGCACTGGGGCTGGCGCAGATGATGGGGCTGACCAACCCCTATTGGGCGGCGATGCCGGTCTGGGTGGTGCATCAGGTCTGGCGCGAGGATCTGGTTAAGCGCGCCGCGCTGCGGGTGCTGGGCACGCTGGCAGGCGCGGCGCTGGCGCTGGGCCTGCTGGCACTGGGGCCTCCGGACTGGGGGATCGCGCTGGTGTTGGCGCTGTCGGTGGGGGTATCGGCTGGGGTGGCGTGGTGGATCGGCTCGGTGATGAGCTATGGTGCGTTCATGTTGGGGGTGACGCTGTTTGTGGTGTTGCTGCCCGCTTTGGCTGCGCCGGGGATGCCTGCCACCTCGGCGGCGGTGGATCGGATCCTGTGCACCCTGATCGGAGTGGTGTCGGTCACGGCGATCACCTTCGCCTTTACCCCACCGCGCGATGCGCCCCCGCCACCGCGCGAGATGCAGGGCCGTTGCCGTGCCGCGCTGCGCCGGGCGCTGTTCTGTGCGGCGATGAGCGGGCTTGCGGCGGGGCTGGTGATGCTTTTGCCCCGGTTTGACGTGCTGACGGCGGCGATGACGCTGACGGTCTATCCGATGATCCTGGCCTCGGCCCCCGATCCGCGCCCGATCCGGCGGACGCTGCTGCCTGGCGTGGCGATCGGCATGTCGGCGGCGCTGGTGTTTCTGATGCTGGGCGCGCCGCTGCGGGCTGAAGGGGCAGAGGCGGTCTTTGCGCTGACGCTGATTTTTCTGGCGGCGGGGGCGGTGCTGCGGGCGCATCCGCGCACGGCGGGCATGGGGCTGGATGCCAATATGTGTTTTCTGCTGCTGGCAGAGGTAGGCACGTGGCGGCATGCCCTGCTGGATGCCGCCGCTGCGGGCACCTATGCGCTGGCCGCAGCGGGAGTCGTGGTGCTGGTCTCGCACACAGGCCTTGGCCGGGCGGTCAGGCCCGCGCCTCCAGCGGGTGGAACGCCCGGTTGAACCAGATCAGCCCGCCGGGCTGTTCGGACAGGCGGGTCGCCAGCACCTCGCAGAACAGCACCGAATGGGTGCCCTTGGGCTGGGCATCGACAATGCGGCAGTCAAAAGCCACCGCAGCCCCTTCCAGCACCGGCGCGCCGGTCGCCAGCTGCTCCCATTGGGCGCCCGCGAAACGGTCTTCGCCGGTCCAGCGGGCAAAGCTGCGCGACAGATCCTGATGGCCATCGGCCAGCACGTTGACGCACAGAACCCCATTTGTGACAAAGGCATCATGGGCAAACGCATTGCGGTTGATGCAGACCAGCAGGGTCGGCGGGGTGTCGGTGACCGAACAGACCGCTGACACGGTGATGCCATGTCGCCCGGCGGGGCCGTCAGTGGTGATCAGGTTCACGGCAGCGCCAAGGCGGCTCATGCCGTTGCGGAAGGCCTGCATTTCGGGGGGGATGGCTTGGGTCATGATGGGCTCCGGGTCAGAGGTCGAGCACGAGGGTTTTGGTGCAGGCACGCGAACAGCAGGCGCAGATCATCTCGCCCTCGGCGCGCTCGTCTTCGGTCAGGAACTTGTCGCGGTGGTCCGGGGTGCCTTCCAGCACATCGGTCACGCAGGTGCCGCAGACGCCTTCTTCGCATTTCACCTCGATCTTGACGCCCGCGCGGGCGAGGGCTTTGGCGATGGTGTCATCGGGGCCAACGGTGACGGTGAGCCCGGAGCGTTTGGCGACCACCTTGAAGCTGGTGCCGGTGGTGTCGACATCGGCGGAGAAATACTCGCGGTGGACGTTGGCGGTTTTGTGGCCAGCGGCTTCGGCGGTGGTGATTACCCAGTCCATGAAACCCTGCGGGCCGCATACATAAAGATGGGTATCCGGTGCGGGAGGGGGAAGGTCACGGGCAAGGTCCAGCCGTTGGTCGGCGGGTTGGTCGTCGAAATGGAACACCACCCGGTCGGCCCAGGGGGCGGCGGCGATCAGCTGGCGAAAGGCGGTTACCTCGGCAGAGCGGGTGCAATAGTGCAGCGTGAAATCGCGCCCCAGCGCATGCAGGCGTTGCGCCATCGCCAGCATCGGGGTGATGCCGATACCACCGCCCAGCAGCACGGTGCGGCTGGCGGTTTCGTCCAGCGGGAAATGGTTGCGCGGGCCCTCAATCCTGAACACCGTGCCGGGCCGGGCCAGCCGGTGCACCGCTTCGGACCCGCCCCGGCTTTTCGGGTCGCGCAGCACGCCGATTTCGTAGAAATCGGTTTGCGCGCTATCCGAGCACAGCGAATATTGCCGCCACAGGTCCAACGGACCATCGGACAGGTGGATATCCAGATGCGCGCCGGGGGTGACGGGGGGCAAGGCCGCGCCATCCGCCCGCGCAAAGCGCAGGCGGATGATGTTGCCCGGCTCTTCGATCCGGTCGGTCAGGGTCAGGTGCATGGTGTCGGTCATCGCATGTAGATTCCGCCATTGACGTCCCAGCACGCGCCGGTGACGAAGGATGCTGAAGGCCCCGCCAGCAGGGCCACCAGTTGGGCGACAAAAACCGGGTCGCCCAGCTCGCCCACCGGGATGCCTGCCAATGCGGCCTGCATCTTTTCCGGCGTGATCACGGAACGCACCATCGGCGTATCCATCGGCCCCGGTGCGATCGCATTGCAGGTGATGCCGAACGGGGCCAGATCGCGGGCGAACACCTTGGTCAGCGTCAGGATCGCGCCTTTCGATGCTGCGTAATGTGCGCCTGTCGCCGTGCCGCCGTTCTGCCCGGCGAGGGAGGCGAGGTTGACGATGCGGCCATAGCCACGGTCCTTGAAATGGCGGCCAAAGATCTGGCTGCCGGCAAAGGTGCCGCCGGCATTGACCGCCAGCACCGCGTTGAACTCGGCCGGGTCAATCTCCAGCACCGGCTTTACGGCGGTGCGGGCGGCGTTGTTGACCAGCACCTCGACCGAGCCCCAACGCTCCACGCATTTGTCGAGCACGGTCTGGAAATCCCCCGGTTGGGCGACATCCAGCGTGGCGGTGATCGCGGTCTCGCCTGCGAGGTCCAGCTCGGAGGCAAGCGTCTGCGCCTCATCACCGGGGTTCAGATCGGCGATGACGACGCGGAAGCCCGCGCGGTGCAGGGCGCGGCAGATATCCGCGCCCAGGCCGCGCGCGCCACCTGTGACAACGGCCGTCTGCATCTGTTCGGGAAGCGGCTGCATCAGAACAAGTAGCTGAACGAATTCAGCATCCCGTCAGAGTTCAGGAGCCGCACCACCTTGGCCCGGATCATGAATCCGGTGTCGGTGGTGACAAGGGTATGGGTCATGTTCGCGGCCCAGACCCGTTGGCGGCCGAACTTGTCCTCGATCAGGTGCTCGGCGCTGCACAGGGTGATCACATCGCCTTCGGACTTGTCGATCACGATGCGCGAGACGGTGCGCACGGTCTGTGCCGGGGGGGCGGAGGAGATTGAAAAGCCCTGTTTGAACCGCTCGATCCGGTCGCGCCGCATCTTGTCATTGTCATGGCACAGGTTCAGCGCATTGGCGAAATCGGTCGTGTCGCCGATGGGCAGGGTATAAAACCCCTCGGGCTGCCACAGGTCCAGCCAGCGGTCGTAGTCCTTGGCATCCAGCATATCCGCTTCGGCCCAGAGGAACTCTGTCACCTGCGCAAGCAATGCCTTGCTGTCGATCTTGCTCATCCCGTTCATGCTGACATCATCCTTTTCCACATCTGATAGGCCGCCCGCATGCCGGTTTCGGCGCTGATATGGCCGCGCGGGCCAAGGCTGCCGGGAACCTCATCCACAAGGCCGCGATTGACCAGAATGGGCAGGTCTTCGCCGCCCTTGGTGCCGCGCTGCACCCGTTCCCAGACTTCGGCATCATCGGGGCTGCCAAAGCCCATCGGGCCCTGGAAATGCTCATGCAGGCGCAGGCGCATCTGGTTCGCCGCTTCCGGGCCGCCGTCCATCCCAAGCGCCATGTGGCGGATATCGGTCCGGTCCACCGAGATCGGGGTCAGGACGCGGAAGAAGGCGAGGCTGAAGGAGACGTTGGGGAAGAGGTTGAGGTTGAACCCGGCCCCGCCGACGGCGCGGACGATCTTTTTGACCTGATCCTCGGGGTAGCCGTCATCGCGCAGTTCCTGCGCAAGGCCGTTGAAGCGTTCGGGGATCGGGGCGTCAAGGTTATCGTCAAGGTCGATCAGATCGGGGATCATCGCCATGACCGAATGGCCATTACCCAGATCTTCGACAAAGCCGGTGCCGTTTTCGAGAAACTGGAAGATCTCGTTGGTCTCGCCATCCAGCGATTGCAGGAAGCTCTTGTGGACGACGGGGAAGTGATAGGCGTCGGTGGTGTTTTCCAGCTGCACCTTCCAGTTCATCGGCACGGTGAACTGGTGTTCACCCAAGACCTTGACCGGGAAGCCGCCGCCCTGTTTCATGAACAGGTCGATGTAGCGGCAGACCTCCGGCCCCAGAAAATCGACCAGCGGCTCGATGTCTTCGTTGAAGGTGGCAAAGACCATGCCGTGATAGCTTTCGGTGCGCAGCCGTTGCAGCCCGTGCTGGTCCTTGTTGAAGTCATCGCCGTATTGCTCGGGGTAGGGCAGGGCGCGCAGGCTGCCATCGAGGCCATAGCCCCAGCCGTGATAGGGGCACTGGAACGAGCTGGTCTTGCCCTTTTTCACCTCGCACACGGTGGCGGCGCGGTGGCGGCAGCGGTTGACCATGACATGGATCGCGCCCTTGCGGTCGCGCACCACGATCACCGGCTCCAGCCCGACGGTGGACAGCTTGAAGCTGCCCTTGTCGGGGAATTCGCTGTCATGGGCCACGAACACCCAGGTCTTGCGGAAGATCCTGTCCATCTCCAGCTTGAACAGTTCCGGGTCTTCATACATCTGCGTGGCGACCTTGGCGTCCGGCGAATAGAGCGCGTCAAGATCGCTGAATTTCGGCATGTCGAGGGACATTGCAGCGTTCCTTTCAGAGGGCTGGGATGGTGAGCGCGCGGCCCATGCGGGCCTCGACGCGCATGAATTTCCACAGGCGGTGGTCCTGATCGTCCACGACAATGGTGCGCAGCAGGTTGCAGGCGGCCATCACCGACTGGCGATCGGTGAAATCGGCCAGAATATACCAGGTGGCCGGGGTGCCGGTGGACATGCCGACCATGGTCTGGTCGTCATCCATGGTGCCGACGATTGCCGTGCCGGGGATCTGGGCGATACTGGACATCAGGGTTTGCGTGGCCTGCCAGACCGGGCCAATCTGGCCAAAGGGCAGATCAAAGAACGCCGGTTGCATGGAAAAGCACAAAAGGGTGCGGATCGGGGTGGGTTCGGACATTTTGGACCTCAATGTTCAGGAAATCACGGATAGCCGGGCGGAGTTTGCTGGCCAAAGAGCGCAGCGCCTGCGGCCTGCCAGCTGCCCGCACCGATGAAGGCGTGTTGCGCCACGCAGGCGGCGTCGATCATGTTGCGGCCCAGCGGATGGCCGGTGGCCATCGCATCCGACCCGCCCAGCACAAAGGCCAGCCGTGCCGCTTCGGCCGCGTCCTGCGCGGCCTTTGATGCGGTATGGCGCAGGCGGATATGGGTGGCGGGGTCCACCTCGCCCACCGTGTTCATCTGGTGCCAGCCCTCACCTATCGCATCGTAGAACGCGCATCGCGCACCAGACAGCAGCCCTTCGGCGCGGGCGAAGTCGATTTGCACATAAGCGCGGGCCGCCGGGCTGGGTGCGCCGGTGATCGAATTGCGCGCCAGTGCATCTGTGCGCAGCCAGCCCAGCGCCGCCCGCGCTGCTCCAAGGCCGACCACCGCCAGCACCTGAGCGGCCAGCGCCATGGCGGGGTAGCGGAAGATCACGTCATCCTGCTGCGGGGTGCCGCCGCGGATAAAGGTCCAGTCCTCGGGCACAACCACGCCTTCGGCCACGATGTCATGGCTGCCGGTTGCGCGCAGACCAACGGTATCCCAGGTTTCATCCACGATCACGCTTTCACGCGGCATCACGGCGGTGCGCGGCAGGGGCGAGGTTTCGCCCTCTACCCTTATTCCCGCGCCAACGATCGACGCCCCCATCACGCCGGACCCCCATGGCCAGCGCCCCTGCACCTCCAGCCCGCCGGGCACGCGGCGCGCGGATTGGGGCGGGAACATGGCACCGGCAAAGACGGTGTTCGGGTCAGCCCCATAGATCGCCGCATAGGTCTCGGGCGGCAGCGCCGCGAGGTAGGTGGCCGAGACGCCAAAGCTGGCGACCCAGCCTGCCGAGGCATCGGCAGAGGCGATCTCTTCGACCAGCTGGCAGAATTCGGCGGGCGAGCGGGCATCGCCGCCAAAACGCGTGGGCACAAAGGCGCGGTAGACGCCGACCTGCTGGAACCGTTTCACAATATCCTGCGGAATGTGGCGCAGGCTTTGGAATTCGTCACTGCGGGCGCGGATTTCCGTCTTGAGTGCCTCGAGCGCCAGAGGCGGCGGGGTGTGGGAATTCATCTGATCATTCCTTGGTCACGAAATTTCGGGGGTCTTGAAGGTCGGGGGCCTGAAAGCTGGGCACGGTGTCGCAAAACCAGCGGGCGATGGCGCAAAGCAGCGCGTCGGCCCCGCGTCGGCCCACGATCTGCAACCCGGCGGGCAACCCGTCACTGGTCAGGGTCGGCAGCACGATGGCGGGGTGGCCCGACAGGTTGAACGGGCGTAGATAGCGGGTCAGCGGCAGCACCTTGGCCGGGTCGCTCGCCTCGGTCAGCAGGGGCGGCACAGAGGGCAGGGCGGGGGTGAGGAAGGCATCGTATTGGTCCAGCAACGCATCGACCTGCGCGGTGAAGCTGTGGCGGATGGTCTCCGCCCATGCCAGTTCGGCATCGGGGATCGCCATGGCAGCAGTCAGGCGGGCGCGGATATCGTTGCCAAGCGGCGCACCGGACGTCACAAGATGGCCAAAGGCCTGTGCCGTCTCGTAGCCGATCACGATCATCCCGGCGCGGAAGGCATCGTCGAGCAGCGGCAGTATGACATAGGGCATGTCATAGCCCTGATCCATGATCGGCAGGATCAGGCTGTCGCCGACGGAGCGGTCAAAATCGGTGCGCAGCCGCGCGAGGCGGGGGGCAGAGGTCAGGGTCTGCGGCACAAATCCGGGGTCTAATGCCTGCATCGCGCGTTCAAGCGTCGCCATGCTGCGGGCAAAAGGCCCGATACAATCGAGCGAGCTGGCTGCCGGATGCGCGCCGCGCCGGTCGATCCGCCCGAATGTGGGCTTGAAGCCGATGACGCCGCAGCAGATTGCGGGCTGGCGGACCGAGCCGCCGGTATCGGTGCCGATGGAGAAATCCACCACGCCTGCCGCTACTGCGACCGCCGAACCGGAGGAGGAGCCGCCGGGAATACGGTCAGGCCACCGCGGGTTGACCGGGGTGCCGCCGTGGGGGTTTACCCCGGTCATGCCGTAAGCCAGCTCGTGCATCAGGGTCTTGCCGGTGATCCGGCAGCCGGCGTCGAGCAGGCGCTGCACAGCAGCGGCATGGGCGGTGGCGGGCGGCGCCCCGGCAAAGGCGGCAGAGCCGCAGCGGGTGGGATAGCCCTGGATGTCGATGCAATCCTTGACGGCCACCCGCAGCGCATCGGCAGGGCAATCCGCTGCGGCAATCGACAATTGCAGGTCGATCCCGGCAAGGCTGGGGCGTGGTTGGCTCATTTTGGCTCTTTGCTGTTTCAGAGCGATTGATCCGCTCCCTGTTACGTGAAAGTTACTGTAAAAGGCCAGCCGGTCAACATGATTCGTTGCGAAGTGTCAAAAAAGATTTGCAATATCATGAGGATAGATACAAAAAATCACCCGCTGCCCCGAGGGTTCTGCAGGTTGGTCGGCAATGGGCTGGCGCGTCGGGCGCGCACAGTCTTGGGACAAGTATACCAAGAAAATCGGGGTCTTTTATTGCGACTTTCGCAAAGGTGTTTTCCGGGTGCAGCGTTTCGTCCCGAAACAGGGGCTTGACGTCGAAAGCACCACAGCCAGACCATATTACGTGAATATTACTGCTTGACCGATACCCCACAACGCCCCAGGCTGGACGTTCCATCGCGGCTGCCCGGAGGAGTATCAGGGTCGGCCAAGCCCGAAACCCTACCGGACAGGACAGATCCCATGACGACAGACACCGACATTGCCACCTTGGTCCGCCGTATCGAAGTGCTGGAAGCCGAGGCCGATATCCGCCGTATCCAAGCCCGCTATATGTTCCTGTGCGATACGCCGATGCCCGAACATGGCGTGAAGGATGATGCCGAGCGTATCGAGCTGATCCTAGCGCTCTATACCGAAGATGCTATCTGGGAAGGAGTTGGCGAATACTACACCAACCAGTTCGGGCGCGTTGTTGGAAAGGCTGCAATCCGCAAGCATTTCGAGGCGTTCTGGGGCGGCAAGACTGATCCGGCGCTGATCCTGAACTGCCATTACCTGACCTCGGAGCAGATCCACGTGCATGCCGATGGCACCACCGCCGATGGGCAATGGGTGCACATGCAGCCTTGGCTGTTCTCGGACGGCAAGGCGCTGCTGCGCTCATCGAGGTTGAACAACACCTTCCGCAAAGAGCCCGATGGCGCGTGGAAGATCACCCGCACTCGGACCGAGAATGTGTTCGTGGCGCCGCTGCCCGCGACATGGGCCTCGGACTACCCGTCGAAATCGGTGCTGATGCAGCCCTGATGTGTCGGGGGGCGGTTTGCACCGCCCCCTTCTCAATCCTGCCAACACGGGTGCCGGGCCAGGGCCGCCCGATGCGCCGCTTCGAACTCCGCGCCGGGCTGCTGGGCGCGGACAAGGTCCAGAAACGGGTCTTCGACCGCGCTGTATTGGCCCGCCAGTTCTTCCAAAACCGCATGGGCGCAGAACGGCACATAGGCGTCGGCATAGCCGCCCTCCTGCACCACCACGATACGTCCGTCGCAATGGCTTTCGGCGAAGTCGATCACCTGCCTCGTCATAGCACGGAAACTTTCGCTGTGGAGCAGCATCCGCGCCATCGGGTCCACCGCATTGGCATCCAGCCCATTAACCACGATCAGCATGTCGGGCGCGAAATCGCGCAGCGCGGGCAGGATGATATGCTCCATTGCCGCCATATAGCTTGCATGCCCCGCACCGGGCCAGAGCGGCACGTTGAGGTTGAAGCCGGTGCCCGCGCCGGTGCCGGTCACATTTGCCCTGCCCGCCGCGCCGGGAGGAAAGCAGGCCTCCTGATGCAGCGACAGGGTGAGAACGGTGGGATCGGCAAGGAAACAGGCTTCGGTCCCGTTGCCATGGTGCACATCCCAATCCAGCACCGCGATCCGGCCCATGCCTGCGGACTGCGCCGCGCGCACGGCAATGGCGACATTGGCCAGAAGGCAGAACCCCATCGGCATATCTGGCAGGCAATGGTGACCCGAGGGGCGCGATATGGCATAGGCGCGGCGGCGCGCGCCGCTGGCCACCTCCATCACCGCGCCCAGCACCTGACCTGCCGAAAGGCAGGCGATGTCCCAGGCATCCGGGCCGAACGGCGCGGTGGGGTGCAGTGCGCCGCCCCCCGCGTCGGACAGGGCCTTGAACGGGTCAAGATAGCTGTCAGGGTGAATGGCCCTCAGGGCATCGAGCGGGGCGGGCGGGGAGGCGATGGCATCAAAGGCCCCGGCCAGACCCGAGACCTGCATCAGCGACCACAGCCGCCGCTTGGGTTCGGGGGAATCGGCGTGGCCTGCCCCGGCAGGGGGCTGGACCCAGCCGCCGACCGGCATGACCAGAGCCGATAGGCCGGCCGAGAACCAAAGGGTTCTTTCGTGGAAATGGAACGAGGGACGGCTTGTGGTCATGACGCGGCCCCTTCGCTGAGCCGTGCAGGCATCTGCCTGCGGATCGGGAACAGCGCGATGTTCCATCGCGCCACCACCAGCCCCCAGATACCGCGCGGGGCAAACAGCATGACAATGATGGCAATCGCGCCGAAAATCAGCATCGACCAGCCCTCCAGCCCCGAAAGCGCCTCGCGCAGGGCAAGGAAGATCAGGGTGCCGATGATCGGCCCCTCAATGGTGCCGATGCCGCCGATCACCACGATGAAGATCACATAGGCCGCCCAGTTGATCGAGAACGCCGCATCGGGGCGCACGTTGATCTGGGTGATGTAGATCAACGCCCCCGCTGCGCCTGCGACGGCGGCAGCAAACAGGTAGACGTTGCGCTTGGTGCGGGTGGTTTCCACCCCGACCGCCTGCGCCCCCGGTTCACTGTCGCGGATCGCCATCAACCCCAGCCCGGTGCGCGAACGCAAAAGCCAGACCGCGCCCGCCACCGCCACCACGGCCAGCGCCAGCGCGGCATAATAGGTGATATCCTCGCGCAGCCCCCGGTCAAAGCCGCCAAGGCTGCGCACCGCGCGGCCCCGGCCCCCGCCCAGCCAATCGATGCTGGCATTCGCGGCCAGCCGCAGCACCTCGGCGATGACCCAGGTGGCTACCGCGAAATAGGCGCCTTGCAGCCGGAACAACAGCCAGCTTGCGGGCAGAGCGGCGAGCGCCGCCACCGCCGCTGCCAGCGGCAGGGTCAGGAACGGGTTCAGCCCCAGATCCTCGGCCAGCACCACCAGCGCATAGGCCCCGATCCCGACAAAGGCCTGCTGCCCGATCGACACCAGGCCCGCATAGCCCGCCAGCAGGTTCCAGGCCATGGCGAGCGTCAGGAAATACAGGAATTCCACTGCCGATCGTTGATGATAGCCGCTGGCCCAGAGCGGCAGCGACAACAGGGCAAGGCCAAGCCCGGCCAGAATAAAGGTGCGCGCCATGGTTCAGCTCCGGTCAATGGTTTCGGGAAACAGGCCCGAGGGCCGGACGATCAGCACCGCCAGCGTGGCCAGATGCCCTGCCAGCTGGAACCAGCCCGGGTTCAGCGCGCCGCCGATCACCTGCGACAGGCCCAGGATCATGCCGCCAACCAGCACGCCGTTGAGCGAGCCCATGCCGCCGATGATGATCACCTCGAAGGCGAAGATCAGCCGGATCGGACCGTCAAAGGCGGAAAAGTTCGATCGCATCCCCATCAGCACGCCCGTTGCCGCAATGATGGCACAGGCCAGCCCCATGGCCAGCGCATAGACATGGCGCGGGTCGATCCCCATCAGCGCCGCAATCTGCGGATCATCGGATGTAGCACGAAACGCCCGCCCGATCAGCGTATGGCGGAACAGGATCTGCAACCCCGCCATCAGCGCCAGTACCACGCCCAGCGTGACCAGCGGCAGCACGCCAACCGTCAACCCCGGCAGCAGCGTCACCCCCGCCGTTTCCAGATTGCCCTGCCGCAGCACCATGCGGTCGGCGGAAAACGCCATCAGCAGGCCATTCTGGATCACAAAAGCCAGCCCGAAGGTGATGATCACTGCAGGCATCATTCCATCCTTAAGCACCTGGTTCAGCACCAGCCCCTGCAGGGCATAGCCAAGCCCGAACATCACCGGCACCAGCACGGTCAGCGACATCAGCGGCGACAGGCCAAACACCTGCGTGACGGCCAGCGCCAGAAACGAGGCCAGCACCACCAGATCGCCATGCGCCAGATTGACCGTGCGCATGATGCCAAAGGTCAGCGACAGGCCAAGCCCCAGCAGGGCATAGAACCCGCCCAGCAGAACCCCGCTGA
The DNA here is from genome assembly GCA_046296515.1 of Paracoccaceae bacterium. GTDB lineage: Bacteria > Pseudomonadota > Alphaproteobacteria > Rhodobacterales > Rhodobacteraceae > Pseudotabrizicola. The sequence goes on from JBKBKR010000002.1 coordinate 637,030, forward strand.
CAAGGGTGGAGACAATGATCATGCGGATACTCCGAAATAGGCGTCCATCAGGGCTTTGCGGTCGGTGCCCGCACAGGGGCCGGTCAGGCTGACCCGCCCCTCCATCAGGCAACAGAAGCGGGCGGCGACCGAGAGGCTGCGGTTGATGTCCTGCTCCACGATCAACAGGCCCATGCCCTCGGCGGCGATAGCGGGTAGGGCGCGGTAGATCTGGTTGATGACAATGGGGGCCAGCCCCAGCGAGATTTCATCCATCAGCAATAGCTGCGGGTTCGACATCAGGGCGCGGCCTATGGCGACCATCTGCTGCTCGCCGCCCGACAGGTCCAGCCCGCGATTGGCGCGGCGCTTCACCAGTTCGGGGAACAGCTGATAGATCCGCTCCAGCGTCCAAGGCCCCTTGCGGCCCGCATAGGCACCAATGCGCAAGTTGTCCTCTACCGTCAGGCTGCGGAACAGCCGCCGCCCTTCGGGCACCATTGCGATGCCTTGGGCGTTCATCCGGTGCGCGGGTTGCCCGGCGATATCCTGCCCGTTCAGCCGGACGCGGCCCGCACTGGCAGGCAGCGCACCGCAGATCACCTTCATCAGCGTCGATTTCCCGGCCCCGTTGGAGCCGACAACGGCGAGAGTCTCGCCCGCCGCAACCGACAGCGAGATGTCGCGCAGGGCCTGAAACTGGTCATAATGCGCGGCGACGATTTCAAGATGCAGCAGGGTCATGGCATCAGCTCCAGCGGTGGCTCGTCGCCGAAATAGGCGCGGCGGAATTCGTCTGAGGCCAGCACCTCCTGCGGGGTGCCGGTGGCGATCAACCGGCCGAAATCTAGCGCGATCAGGCGCGAGACGACCGAGATCAGGGCATGGACAATATGTTCGATCCAGATGATCGCCACGCCGGAGGCGTTGATCTCGCGGATCATCGCCACCAGATCCTGCACTTCGAAATCCGACAGACCGCCCGCGATTTCATCAAGCAGCAGCACCTTTGGCCCGCAGGCCAGCGCGCGCGACAGCTCCAGCCGTTTGCGCCCCATCAGCGACAATTCCCCGGCGGACAACGCGTGACGGTCCAACAAGCCGCTGCGGTGCAGCGCGTCATGCGCGGCCTGTTCGGCAGCCGCACCTTGCAGCGCGCCGCCGTGCAGCGCGGCGGTCAGGGCGTTTTCCCAGACCGTCAGCCCGGTAAAGGGCTGCGGGATCTGGCTGGTACGCACCAGCCCGGCGCGGCAGCGTGTCGCCTGCGGCAGATCCCCGGCGGAGGTGCCGCCAAACAGCACCTGCCCGGCGCTGGGCCGCACATCGCCCGACAGCATTTTCAGCAGCGTGGTCTTACCCGCGCCATTGGGGCCAAGCACCCCAAGCGCCTCGCCAGGGGCGAGGGTGAAGCACACCTCCGACACCACGGTGACCGCACCATATCTGCGGGTCAGCCCCCGTGCCTCCAGCACGGGGGCGGCATTGCCTGCGGGCATGCTCACCAGACCTTTGGCAGCAGCGTGCCATCCGTCGCGATCTGGGGGGCCGTGGCGTTGAAGGTGCAGACCAGCTTGAACCCGCCCGCGCCATCCGCCTGCCACTGGCCACCCGCCAGCGGGGTCTTGGCGACGTTCGGCGCAGGGGCGAAATCGCCCCATTTCACCGGGCCGACACAGGTGGTCAGATCGGTCGTGTTCATCGCCTCCACGATCGCCTCCGGTTCGATCGCGGCGGCGCGTTTCAGGACATCGACGGCCACTTCGAACAGAGCATGCACATAGCCGGTGCCTTGCAGCCACTGGTTGCCGGTGGCCGTTGTATAACCCTCGGCCAGCGCCGCCGTGTTCTCGCCGGTCAGCGAGGAGGTAAAGGGGTATTGCGGGCCCCAATACACCTCGCCCGACAGGTTCTCGCCCAACCTGTTGGGGAAACCAGCGATGCCCTTCGGGGTCAGCGCGGCCTTGGCGACGGTGACAAATTTCGGCCCGAAGCCCTGTTGCTTGGCCTGCGCCATGAAGGTGGCCAGATCGGGCGGTAGCATCACGCCGGTGACGATCTCCACCCCGGCAGCTTTGAAGGCGTTGATCTCGGCGGAGAAATCATCCTTGAGGTTGGTGTAGCGGCCCGGATCGACCAGCGTGAACCCAGCCGCCTGCAAGGCTGGCGGAAAACCGAGCGCAGGGTCGGAAAACGCGATGCCGTCGGGGTCATTGGGCCAGAGAGCGCCAACCACCTTGTTGGTCTCCAGCCCGTTCCACAACCCGAAATACACTTCCATCAGATCTTCGGCACCCCAGAAGAAATGGTTGGTGTATTTGAACGATTTCTCGCCCGGCACCCCGCCGCGCCCGAAATACCACGACTGCCACGGTGTTGCCGCCGAGATGCAGGGCACGCCGTTCAGCTCGCACAGATCGGCGACCGGATTTGTGGTATCGGGGGTGGAGCCGACCAGCACGAGATCAACCTCGTCCTGAAAGATCAGATCCGACGCCATGTTGCCGGCGCGGTTCGGGTCGGACTGGGTGTCTTTTTCGATGATCTCGATCGCATAGCTGCCGCTGGCGGTTTGCAATGTGCCGCCCAGAGTGGCGCGGATCGCCTCCACCACATAGCCATCGCTTTCGGAAATCCCGCTAAGCGCGCCGGAGCGGGGCGAGACATAGCCGATGCGGATGGTGCCGCTTTTGGCGAGGGCGCGGCGGGAGGCGAGGGTGGTGGTGGCCGCGAGTGCGGCGGCAGAGGTGAGCAGGTGGCGGCGGGTCAGGGTGTTCATCGCAGGCTTCCTTTGCTGGGAGGGGTCAGGCATGGGTGGCACGGATCATGTCGGCGGCCTTTTCGCCGATCATGATGGCGGGGGCGTTGGTATTGCCCGAGGGCACGCTGGGAATGACCGATGCATCGGCCACGCGCAGACCCTGCACCCCGTAGACCCGCAGCTCCGGGTCCACGACCGACATCGCGGTGACCCCCATGGCGCAGGTGCCGACCTGATGGTGATAGCTGCCAACGGCGGCGCGGGCGTAGTCGGCAAGCGCCGCATCGTCGTTGCGGGTGGGGCCGGGATACACCTCGCCCTTCACCCAATCCTTCAACGCGGGCTGCGCTACGATCTCGCGCAGTTGCTTGATCGAGGTCACCAGCGTCTGCACATCGTAATCGGTCGCCAGCAGATTCGGGTCCAGATGCAGCGGATCGTCGATATCCGCGCCGGTCAGCCGGATTTCCCCGCGCGAGGTGGGGCGCAGGCCTGCGGCATGCAGGGTAAAGGCGTTCATCGGCCCGTCAAAACCGGGCGCATAGGCGGGCACAGAAAAGAACAGCGGCTGGATATCGGGCACCACCACCGAAGGATGCGAGCGCAGGAAGGCATGCACCTGCATCGGCGGCAAGGCGGGATCGGTGGGAAAGGGGTAGTCGGCGCGCGATTCAAACACCATCGGCAGCAGGGTGTGGTCATGCAGGTTCTGCCCGACGCCGGGCAGATCAGCCACCGGGGCAATGCCGAAGCTGTCCATATGCGCGGCGGGGCCGATGCCCGACAACATCAGGATGCGCGGGCTTTCCAGCGTGCCCGCACTCAGCACCGCCTCGCGCCCCACGCCAACATCAAACCGCTCTGCCCCCCGGCGGCAGGTGACGGCGACGACACGGCCCGCCTCGATCACCAGTTTTTCCACCCGGGTTCCGGGCAGCACGCTCAGGTTGGGCCGGTCGCGCGCCGGGGCGAGGAAAGCGGCGGCGGTGGATGCGCGCTGACCGTTCCGGGTGTTGAACTGGATGCGGCTGATGCCGTCCAGGCTGGCGCCGTTGTAATCGGGGTTGTGGGGGATGCCCGCCTGCACCGCCGCCTCGATCAGCGCGTCCATCACCGGGTGCGCGGTGTAATCGGTCGTCACCCGCAGTGGGCCGCCGGTGCCGTGAAAGGCGTCGGCCCCCCGGTCGAAGTCCTCGGATTTCCTGAAATATGGCAGCACATTGGCCCAATCCCAGCCCCGGCAGCCCGCAAGCGCCCAGGCGTCATAATCCATCGCATGGCCGCGCACATAGATCATGCCGTTCATCGCCGAAGATCCGCCGATCACCTTGCCGCGCGGCCAGTAGATCTGGCGGTTGTGGCAATGCTTTTGCGGCACGGTGGATTGGCCCCAGTCGTAGCCGGAGCGCCAGATCTCGATCGTGCGCAGCGGGGTGGAGACCATGCCGGGCGTGTCGCCATGGCCGCCCTCGATCAATAGGACCGATGTGGCCTCGTCCTCGCTGAGCCGGGCGGCGAGCACGCAACCGGCAGAGCCGCCGCCGCAGATCACATAGTCATAGGTTTTTCCGGTCACATCAATGGGTGGGAAGGGGGCAAGATGGGTCATGTCGGGCCTGTCGCTGGGGTGACGCCGGGCCATGGTAGGGCGGTCCGCGAACCGGGGCTGCGGGCGTCAGGGTTTTGGGGGATGGGGTGCGAAAGGCCGGGGGTCAGCCGGGTCGGGTCGGGGTCATGTCAGTCTCTCCTGTTGGACGGGAACCGGGGTCTTTGCGCCCCTTGTTCTGGTGGAAGGGTCAGCGAAAGGCGATGCAGACCGATTTGGTTTCAAGGTAATTGTCCAGCGCGCCCGCGCCATGTTCGCGCCCGATGCCGGATTGCTTCACGCCGCCAAAGGGCATGTTCTGGTCGGGGATGTTGTGGCTGTTGATCCAGACGGTGCCCGCCTGAACCTTCGGCACATAGCGCATCACCTTGTTCAGATCGCGGGTCCAGAGCGAGGCGCCAAGGCCATAGCGCGTGTCATTGGCCAGCCGAATCGCCTCATCCGGGTCGGTGAAAGGGGTCATGGTTACCACCGGGCCGAACACCTCATCCTGCATCAGGGCCATGTCCTGCCGGACATCGGTGAAGAGTTCCGGGGCGACGTAGAACCCGGCTTCGGGTGCGGTGCCGTTGATCACCGGCGTTGCCCCATCCTCCAGCCCGCGCGCGATGCAGGCTTTAACATGCGCCTGATGGCGGGCGGAGACGACCGGGTTGATCTGGTTGGCCGGATCAAGGCCCGACCCGATGGCAAGGCTGCGGGTGACATTGGCGATCATCTCCAAAGCCTTTTCATAGATGCCCTTCTGCGCATAGATCCGCACTCCCGCGCAGCAGGTCTGGCCAGTGTTGAAGAACGTGCCGATCCCGGCGGCGGCGCCCAGAAGGTCCAGATCCATGTCGTCGAACATCACCATCGGAGCCTTGCCGCCCAGCTCTAGCGTGACACGTTTCATGTCCTTCATCGCCTGAATGCCGATCAGCTTGCCGGTCGCGGTGGACCCGGTGAAGGTGATCTTGGCGATGCCGGGATGGGCGACCAGCGCCGCCCCCGCCTCGGCCCCGGTGCCGGTGACCACATTCACCACGCCCTCCGGGATGCCCGCCTCCAGCGCCAGTTGCGCCAGACGGATCGCGGTGAGCGGGGTTTCTTCGGCGGGTTTGAGAACTACGGTGCAGCCGGCGGCCAGTGCCGGGGCGATCTTCCATGATGCCATGTTGAGCGGGAAGTTCCACGGGGTGATCGCCGCGACCACGCCCACGGGCTCCTTGCGGGTAAAGGCCTGATAGCTCATCCCCGGCGGGATCGGAATGGAGACATCCAGCGTGGAGCCTTGGATTTTCGTCGACCAGCCGGCCATGTAGCGGAAGTATTCCGCCGAGGACTGCACCTCGATCAGCCGCGACAGCATGATCGACTTGCCCTGGTTGAGGGTTTCCAGCTGCGCCAGTTCCTCGCCGTTCTGTTCGATCAGATCGGCCAGCTTCAGCATCAGCCCCTGCCGCTGCACCGGCAGCATCCGCGACCACGGCCCGTCGAATGCCGCTTGCGCGGCTTTTACCGCGCGGTCCACATCCGTCGCCGTGCCTGCGGGCACGCGGGCCAGCTCGGCGCCGGTGGCGGGGTTGAACACGGCAAATGTCTCGCTGGTGGAGGGGGCCACGCTGTCTGCCCCGATCACCATGCGGGGGGCGGTCAGAAAGGCGGCCACGCTGGGCAGGATTTCTGAAACAAGACTGTCAGGCGGCGCGATTCTCATATCCGGGTTCCTCTGCTGTTGAATGAGTTATGCATCTTTCACGTGCATTTTAATGTTAATATTGCGGATTTTCGCCTCTGTCGGCAGCGCCTTTCCGGGTTGCCGGGAAAGAAGGCATCAACCCGCCGCTGTGCTTGGCCGAAGCACAAAGTTGAAAGCCGCGCGCCACTGTTCCGTGGCGCTTTGAACCGGAGTGAAATCGGCGATCAGCGAGGCCTTGACCCCGAACACTGCGTCCGAGGTCAGGTAGTCATCGCCCCCGACAAAGATATGAGTGATCAGCCGCGCATGGCCGGGGGCGGTCACCCGGAAATGCATATGCGCGGGCCGCCAGGGATGGCGGCCAAGGGCGGTCAGCATCTGCCCCACCGGGCCATCATCGGGGATCGGGTAAGACACCGGCTTGATGCCGCGAAAGGCGTAAACCCCGTCCGGCCCGGTGCGGAATACGCCACGGTTGTTCCACTTTGGCTGCAGATCGGGCTGCTGCACATCATAGAACCCGTCGGCATTGTCGGACCAGACATCGACCAGCGCATCGGCGATCGGGTTGCCATCCAGATCCAGCACCCGGCCTTCATAAAGGCAGATATCGCCCTTGCCATCCAGACTGATGCAGGTGCCCATCGGCAGCTCCGGCGCGCCCTCAACATGGAAGGGGCCAAAGACGGTGGACTCGGTCGCGCCCTCTGGCGCCCGGTGGTTGACGGCATCGACCAGCATAGACACGCCCAAAGCATCGGACAGCAGGATGAATTCCTGCCGCGTATCGGTGCTGATCTGGCCGGTGCGGGTCAGGAACCCGATCGCGGTCTCCCATTCCGCCTCTGTCAGTTCCACATCCTTGATGAACGCATGCAGATGGCTGACCAGCGAGGACATCACCCGGCGCAGGCGCGGGTTGGCATCCGGGCCGATGCGGCTGTTGACGGTTTCGGCCGAGGTGGCTTCGGACAGGTAGCTCATGGCGGGTCTCCTCAGGCGATGGGGGGATGGCCCGCATGGGCGCGGGTGATGAGCGCGTTGAGCGCGTCACGCTCCAGCGGCCGCGGGTTCCAGTAGGGGTTGGCGAGGGCCAGATCGACGGCGCGGGGGATGCCATCTTCGGGCATGCCAAGTGCCGCAAGCGAGATGGGCACACCGACCGCAAGGCCAAGATCATACAGCGCGCGGGCCGGATCGGGGCCGAGCACCGCGCGCAGCCGGGCCATGGCTTCGGGAATGGCGGGGGCATTGTAGGCCAGGGCATGCGGCAGGATCAGCGTGTGGGTTTCGGCATGCGGCAGATCGAAACTGCCGCCCAGCGTGTGGCAGAGCTTGTGATGCAGCGCCATGCCGACGGAGCCAAGGCAGATGCCGCAGAGCCAGGCGCCATAAAGTGCATCGAACCGCGCCGCACGGTCGCCCGGATCACGGGCAATCGCGGGCAGGGCGCGGGCCAGCGCGCCGATCCCCTCCACCGCCATCAGGCTTATCACCGGATTGGCCTCGCGCGCATACAGCGCCTCGACCGCATGCGCGATCGCGTTGATCCCGCTGGTGCCCGACATCACCACCGGCAGGTCCATCGTGTGATCCACATCATAGATCACCACCTGTGGCAGCACTTTTGGCGTGGTCTGCGTGCGCTTTTGCCCGCCTGAGGTCTCGCCCAGAATCGGCGTCATTTCCGACCCGGCATAGGTGGTGGGCAGCACGATCTGTGGCAGGCCGGTGCGCAGGGCAATCGCTTTGCCCAAGCCAGTGGTGGAGCCGCCGCCGATGGCGATCACCACATCGGCCTTCAGCTGGCGGGCGCGGTCGGCGGCCATATCGCTGATATCGACAGGCGTGTGCATCACAGCCCCGGCAAACACCCCGACCGTGGCCTCGCCCAACAGATCGGCAAGCATCTGCGCCTGCACCTCCTGTGGAGGTGTGGACAGGATCAGCGCCCGCCGGGTGCCCAGCCGCGCCATTTCTTCGGGCAGGCTGGCGGTGGTGCCAAAGCCGAAGACGACGCGCGACGGCTGGCCGGTGTAGATGAAGCCGGTGCCGGTCATGATGCGCTGCCTTTGCCGATCGGATAGTCCACCTGATGTCGCGCGACCCGCAGCCCGGCCAGCCGGTCGCGGACGGCCAGATGTTCGGGGTGGGTCGCATAGGCGGCAAGCGCGCCTTCGGTTTCGAATTCGGTCAGCAGCAACATGTCGCAGGCGTAGTCGATGCGGCTGATGTCCACGCCGATCTCCAGCCGGATCATGCCGGGGATACGACCTTGCAACGCCTCGAATTCGCGGCGCACAGTGTCGATTGCTTCACGCTTTTCGGCGTCATTGCTGCCTGCGACATCCCACATCACGATGTGGCAGATCGGGGAAGCGTTGGCGTCTTTCATGGGGCACTCCGGCAATTGACCTTCCGGATTGCATTCCGGATGTTTCACTCTGGCACCATGCAATTGCAGGATAAATCACACAATTTGAGAAACATCATTGCATATGGAGCAAAGATTGATGCCAAAGCAAACATTTTGTAGCTGATTCGGCACAAAACTGTTATAGTAATATTACTGTAAAATGACGGCGGAAAACATCATGGACCGGATTACCGAACTACAGGTTTTCGCAGCGATCGCCGAAGAAGCGAACCTGACCCGCGCCTCCGAGGCGCTGGGTCTGTCGGTTTCCGGGGTCAGCCGCACCCTGTCGGCGCTGGAGGCGCGGTTGGGCGTGCGGCTGGTGCAGCGCACGACGCGGCAGATGTCGCTGACATCGGAAGGCGAAAGTTTTGCCCGCAACGCCCGTGAGATCCTGAACAGCCTGCATGAGGCGGAGGAAAGCGTGATCCGGGGGGCGGCAGAGCCATCCGGCACGCTGCGGATCGGGGCCTCGCTGTCATTTGCGTTGTTGCATCTGATGCCGGTGATCCAGACCTACAAGGCGCGCTATCCGCTGGTGCGGATCGAGCTTCAGGCGTCGAACCGCTATTGTGACATCATCGAGAACGGGCTGGATCTGGCGATCCGCACCAGGCGGGCCGAGGCGGACAGTTCGGTCACCATCCGTAAGCTGGCCGAGGTGCCGCGCATATTGGCCGCCTCGCCCGATTATATCGCCCGACATGGCACGCCCGAGCATCCCGACGATCTGCACAGGCACAAACTGCTGCTGTATTCGCTGGCCGAAGACTGGGATGTGCTGAGCCTGTCGGACTGCGGGACCACCCGCCGTCTGAACGTCTCAGGCGATCTGGTGGCCAATGACGGCCAGCTGCTGCGCGAGGCCGCGCTGGGCGGCATGGGGATCCTGATTCAGCCTGCCTATATCATCCATGAGGATCTGCGCGCCGGGCGGCTGGTGCCGGTGCTGCCCGGGTGGACGCCCTGCGGGTTGACCATGAACCTTGCCTATCCCAGCCGGAGTTTCCTGCCGATGCGCGCGCGTCTGTTCATTGATTCGCTGGTAGGCTATTTCCGCGAAAACGGCTTTGAAAGCCGCTGGGCGCAGGCAAATGGCGGGCAAGAGCCTGATTTGCGGGCAGATGCAAGCCTGTGTGGTGCGATTTACCAGCCGGAACCGACGGTGAAGGCTGTTTTGCAAAATTCGCAATAATACATGAAAAATCACGTGCTAGCGTGAGATATTGATGGCGGAGAAAACCGGCCACGACCCGAGAAAACCGAAACCGACAGGAGAATGAAATGACCGCTTGCACCCCTGCACAGCACATGCGCCGGGCCGCCCTGGTGTTTGCCACCGTTGCGCTTGGCACTGTGACCACATCGGCCGCGATGGCCGAGGACGTGTTGCGCTCGCTCACTGCCTTTCCAAATACCGACAATACATCACAGCTTTATGTCCGCTTCGCCGATGCGGTGAACGAGCGCGGCAAAGGCATTGTGCGCATCGAGGTGATGGGCGGACCCGAGATCGTTCCGGGCCTGCAACAGATCGAGGCGATCGGGCGCGGCGTGGTCGACATGACCTTTGGCCCGATCAGCTATGCTTTGGGCAGCATGCCCGAGGCCGATGCCTGGGTCGGCAGCGATCTGGACCCGAGCGTATCGCGCGAAAATGGCGGCTTTGCGCTGGTTCAGCAGATTGCTGCGGAAACGCTGGGCGTTCATGTGCTGGCGCGATTTGCCCCTGCGGCACCGCTGCACCTTTATCTGTTACAGGAACCGGCGCGCCGGGCGGATGGGTCCATCGACCTGACCGGCAAGCGCCTCCGGGCTTCACCTCTTTACAACGCATTCTACGAAAGCCTCGGCGCGGTTCCTGTCAGTATTCCGGTGCCGGATGTCTATACCGGGCTGGAGCGTGGCACCTTTGATGGTCTGGGCTATCCGCCCTCGGCGATCGAGGGCTGGAACTGGGACAGGTTCCTGAAATACCGCGTTGACCCCGGCTTTCTGCAGGCCGATCTGGGCATCTATATCTCTCCGACCAAATGGAACGGGTTGAGCGAAGAGGCGCGGCAGATCCTTACCGATGTTGCGCTTGAATTCGAGGTTTCCGGCTATCACGAATGGCAACAGCTGACCGCCGATGTAAATACGCGATTCGAGGCGCAGGGCATGAAGGTGGTGCAACTGGAAGGCGATGCCGCAAAGGCCTTTGTCGATGCCGCTCATGACGCGGTCTGGGCCCGGCTGAAGGCCTCCGGCTCGCCGCATGCCGATGCTCTGCGGGCGCTGTATTTCTCGCGCTGAGATCGCCCGGTGCCGGGCTTTCGGGCTCGGTGCCCAGCCATGGAGCATTGCATGATTTTCCTGAAACTCTATGACCGCCTTGTTCTGGGGCTGGCGGCGCTGGGCGCGGTCAGTCTGGCGGTTGTCACGCTGTTGATCATCTATGATGTGCTCAGCCGCAATCTGGGCTGGCCGCCGTTGCGGTCCACCAGTGCTATTGTGGAATATGCCCTGCTGTTCAGCACCATGGCCGCATCACCCTGGCTGGTGCGGATCAACGGGCATGTGTCGCTGTCGTCGATCATCCGGCTGGCACCGTATGTGGTGCAGCGCGGCGTCAACCGCGTGGTGCTGTTGGTTGCCGGGTTGGCGGTGGGGGTTCTGGCGCTGGTGTCGGGCCGGATCGCGTTGCGGCAATGGCAGGCGGGCACGATCGACATGCGTTCGGTCGATCTTCCGGGATGGCTGCTTTACGGGGTCATGGCGCTGGGCTTTGCGCTGATGGCGACCGAGTTCCTGCGGATGCTCCTGCGGGGCGAGGATTATACCGGGGCCGGGGGCGAGCATTGACATGATGGTATGGTATGAGGCGACCGCGTTCCTGATCGGCGGTCTGATGGCGCTGATGCTGTTCGGCATGCCGGTGGCGGTGGCGTTTCTGATCATCAACATGGCGGGGGTCATGGTGCTGATGGGCGGCATCGGCGGTATCGAGCAATTGCTGACCAATGCCACGGCAGCGGTCACGTCCTTTACACTGGCCCCGGTGCCGTTGTTCCTGATCATGGGCGAGCTGCTGTTCCATTCGGGACTGGCGATCGGCGTGTTCAACGCGCTGGACAAGTGCTTTGGCGGGATACGCGGACGGCTGGCCTATCTGACCGTTGGGGGTGGCACGATCTTTGCCACGCTGTCGGGGTCTTCGATGGCAAATACTGCCATGTTGGGGTCTACCTTGATGCCCGACATGCTGAAGCGCGGCTACAAGAAATACATCGTGATGGGGCCGATCATTGCCACCGGCGGGCTGGCGATGATTATCCCGCCATCGTCGCTGGCGGTGCTGCTGGGGTCTCTGGCGCGGATCGACGTGGGGGCGCTGTTGATTGCCGGCCTGTTCCCGGGTCTGGTGCTGGCGCTTTTGTATGTTGTCACCATCTGGCTGATGATCCGGATCGACCCGGATTCCGCACCCGGCTACGCTCCGGAAAAGCACAGCCGGCGCGAGGTGCTGGGCGGGCTGGTGCGCGATGTGTTGCCGATGGCGCTGGTGATCTTTGCCGTGGTCGGGCTGATCCTGTTGGGCTGGGCCACGCCGACCGAATCGGCGGCTTGCGGCACGGCGGCGGTGGTGGTGCTGGCGGCGCTGTATCGGCGGCTGAGCTGGGATGTGGTTGTCCGGTCGCTGCGCGGGTCGGTCAAGGTGTCGGCGATGATGCTGCTGATCATCCTCGGCTCCACCACGTTTTCGCAGATCCTGGCGTTTTCCGGGGCGTCGCAGGGGCTGATCGCCTTTGCCACCAGTTTCGATCTGTCGGCCTATGCCATGCTGCTGGCGATGCTGGTGGTGCTGGTCATCCTGGGCATGTTCATGGATCAGCTGTCGATCATGATGCTGACGCTGCCGATCTTCATTCCCTTGGTGGTGATGTATGGCTTTGATACGGTCTGGTTCGGCATCGTGATGCTGCTGGCGCTGGAGCTGAGCCTTGCCACGCCGCCCTTTGGCCTGCTGCTGTTCGTGATGCTGGGCGTGGCCCCGCGCGGCACGACGATGAAGGAGGTGGCGCTGGCGTCGCTGCCTTTCATCCTGTGCACGCTGGTGCTGATCGGCCTGCTGACGGCTGTGCCGGATCTGGCGCTGTGGCTGCCGGGGGTGATGCGATGAAGCGTGCGGGGCGGCTGTTCAGCCGCCCAGCTGCCGATGTCAGGCCAGTGCCAACGCCGGATGATCCAGCGCGGTCATGATGCCGCGCAGTTCTGCCAGTCCGCGCAGGCGGCCGATGGAGGGATAGCCCGGCTGCCCCTTTCGGTTCAGGTCATCTAGGATGTCCTGCCCGTGGTCGGGGCGCATCGGGATGTTGCAATCCTTGCGCCCTGCTGCCTTGCGACGACGTTCCTCGGCCAGAACGGCGGCGATCATCGCCACCATGTCGGTGCCACCCTCAAGGTGCATCGCCTCATAGAACGAGTTGCGGATCTGGTCGCCTTCAACCGTCACGTTGCGCAGGTGCAGGAAATGAACGCGATCACCAAGGCGGCGCATCATGCCGGGCAGGTCATTGTCTGGCCGCGCACCCAGACTGCCCGTGCACAGAGTGATGCCGTTGGCAGGCAGGTCCACCGCATCCATCACCGCCTTGTAATCCGCTTCCGTTGACATGACACGCGGCAGGCCCAGAAGCGCGAACGGCGGGTCATCTGGGTGGCAGCACAGGCGCATCCCCAATTCCTGCGCCAGCGGCGCCACCTCGGCCAGAAAGTCGATTAGGTGGGCGCGCAACCTATCGGGGCTGATGCCGTCATATTCGGCGATGTGCTGGCGGACATCGGCCAGCGTTAAGGTTTCGGCGACACCCGGCAGGCCGAATACCACATTTCCCGTCAGTTGAGCGCGACAGGCATCATCCATCTCGGCGAAACGGCGTGCCGCCTCGGCCACAATTTCGTGCGGAAAATCATCAGCCGCGCCTTTCCGTTGCAGAATATGCAGGTCAAAGGCGGCAAAATCGGGAAAGTCAAAACGCATGCAGGTGGCGCCGCTGGGACGCCGCCATGCCAGATCGGTGCGGGTCCAGTCCAGAACCGGCATGAAGTTGTAGCAGATCACGTCAATCCCGGCCTGGGACAGGTTGACCATGCTTTGCTTCCACGCCGCGATATGCGAGCGCCAGTCTCCTTTCTGCTTCTTGATATCCTCCGACACGGGCAGGCTTTCGACCACATCCCAGCCCAGACCGGACGGCGCACCGTTTTTCATCGTGCCGATCTGGCGCTGGCGGAGGGCGATTTCATTGGCCGGCCAGACAACACCCGTGGGAATGTGGTGCAGCGCCGAAACCACGCCCTGCACCCCGGCCTGCAGCATGTCGTCCACCGAGACCAGATCCTTTGGACCAAACCAACGCCATGTCTGTTTCATATCCCTCTCCGCTAGCGATCGCCGTCATGGCATTTTGATGGCTGCAAGATAGCAGACCAGTTTTGTGTTGACTAGTATGGAAGTATGGCACACGATTGCAGCAAGGGAGGATGTGCAATGGCAGATGACCAGTTAGAGAATCGGACTATTGATACCGGTGCTGCCGTAGGCCCACAGATATCCCGCCTGTTGCACAACAGCATTGTCACCGGCGCGCTGCTACCCGGTGCGCGCATATCGGAAACCGAGATTGCAACGAAATATGGCATCAGCCGCCAGCCGGTCCGCGAGGCTTTCATAAAGTTGGCCGAAGAGGGGTTGCTCGAGGTCCGTCCGCAGCGCGGCACCTATGTACGCAAGATTTCCGTAACTGCGGTCATGGATGCCCGGTTTGTGCGTGAGGCGATCGAGGCCGATGTGGTGCGCCTGCTGGCGCAAGCGCCCGACCCGGTGCTGGAGCGTGAGCTGAAACGCCAGATCGAGGCGCAGCGGCAGATCATCGCCACCGACGTTCAGGGCTTTGTGCCGCTGGATGACAGGTTTCACCGCACGCTGGCCGAGGCAGCCGGCAAGCCTTTTGCCTGGACCGTCATCGACGGCATGAAAAGCCAGATGGACCGGGTGCGCCAGCTTTCGACCCTGCGATTGCAGCGCGACACCCTGATCGCCCATCACACCGCGATTGCCGAAGGCATCGGCGCCGGTGATGCTGACCGGGCGGAGGCAGCGATGCGCACGCATCTGCGCGAGATTCTGAAGGACCTGCCCGTCATCCGGCAGAGCCTGCCTGAATACTTTGACGAAACCGTGGGTATTCAAACCCACTGACAGCCTTTCGGGAGGAACCACATGTCTGTCACCACATCATTTACCCGCCTTTTTGCGGCCACCGCGACTGCGGCCCTGCTCAGCACCGCTGCCTTTGCTCAGGATGTCACGCTCAAGCTGGGTCACCTCGGCAATGAGGAGAACATCTGGCACAAGGCCTCGCTTAAGTTTGCAGAAGAGGTTGCCGCCCTGTCCGAAGGCCGCGTCGCGGTCGAAGTGTTTCCGAACGAAACGCTGGGCAAGGAAATGGACATCATCAATGGCATGCAGCTTGGCACCGCCGATATGACGATCACAGGTGAGTCGCTGCAGAACTGGTCGCCGATGGCCGCACTTCTGGCCGTGCCCTATGCCTACCCGACGCTGGAATCGATGGACGCCGCAGCGGGTGGCGAACTGGGAGACCGGATCGAGGCCGATATCATCGAAAAGGCCGGTGTGCGCCCGATCGCCTATTTCGCCCGTGGCCCGCGCAACCTGACTTCCAACCGCCCGATCACCAGCCCGGACGAGCTGAACGGGCTGAAAATGCGGGTGCCGAACGTGCCGCTGTTCCTGGACGTCTGGTCAACGCTGGGCGCGACCCCGACCCCGATGGCCTTTGGCGAGGTGTTCACCGCGCTTCAGAATGGCACGATCGAGGCGCAGGAAAACCCGCTGGCCCTGATCAAATCGGCCAACTTCAACGAAGTGCAGAGCCATATCAACAAGACCGACCACGTGCGGTCCTGGATCTATCTGACGATTTCGGAACTGAGCTGGGCGAAACTGAGCGAAGCCGACCGGGCCGCCGTGATGGAAGCCGCCACCCGCACCCAGGCCTATGAGCGCGAATTGTTCATCGCCGATGAAGAGTCGCTGGTGGACGAGCTGACCGCCAAGGGCGTGACCTTTGTCGAGGTGGACATGGCGGCCTTTGCCGCCAAGGCCAAGGATGCGGTACTGGCCGGTGTGAAGCCAGAAATCCGGGCCGATGTCGAAGCGCTGTTTGCGGCGCAAGGCAACTGATCGGCCCGGCGCGGCCTGCCGGGATGCTCCCCCCGGTAGGCCGCGCGCTTTTTCATCACAGAGGTGACGCGATGCGCTCATTCACATCCGGGCTGGTGGCCCTTGCCCGTGCCGGGACGGGATTGGCCTTTTTTCTGCTGATGATCACGGTTGTTTTGCAGCTTCTGGGGCGGTCGGGCTGGATTGCCGCACCGATCTGGACCGAAGAGGCGGCGCGCTTTTGCCTGCTGTTCATCGCGGCCTTCGGGGCTGGGCTGGCCTTGCGCTCTGGCGATCTGGTCAACGTTGATCTGGTGAGTGAATCGCTGCCCGGCGCGTGGCCCTGGAGGCTGCGGCTGGTGTCTGCGCTGACCGTGGCCGGGCTGTGCCTGATCCTGCTGCCATCGGCATGGTTCTATACCTCGATCGGCATGCGGCAGACCTCGCCCGCCTTGGGTGTGCGGATGGATTACATCCACGGCTCGGTGCTGCTGTTGCTGGCGCTGCTGGGGATTTTTTCGGCCCTTCGGGTCGTGTCGATGCTGACCGGGGCCGAAGATGGCCGAGCAGTCAGAACCGAAGGAGATGAATGATGGATCTGTTGGTACTGTTTGGCACCTTCATTCTGGGTCTGGTGATGGGTATTCCGGTTGCGGTCACGCTGGGCGTGGCCTCGGCCGCCTATATGCTGGTGGCCGGCCTGCCGCTCGTGACGCTGCCGCAAAAGATGTATGCGGGCGTTGATGTGTTTGTGCTGCTGTGCATTCCGGGCTTCATTCTGGCCGGGAACCTGATGAATTCGGGCGGCATCACCGAGCGGATCGTCCGGCTGGCCAATGCGATGGTGGGCTGGATGCGCGGCGGGCTGGGGCTGACCAATGTGGGCGCCTCGATGCTGTTCGGCGGCATTTCCGGCACGGCGGTGGCCGATGCGGCCTCGATCGGCGGCATGATGATTCCGGGGATGAAAAAGGCGGGCTATCCGGCGGATTTCTCGGCCGCGATCACCGCCGCCTCGTCCACTGTGGGGCCGATCATTCCGCCCTCGGTCCCGATGATCATCGTGGGCGCACTGTCGGGCATTTCCGTCGGGCAGATGTTTCTGGCCGGGGCGGTTCCGGGCGTGATGATGGGCGTGGCGATGATGTTCACCGCCTGGCTGATCGCGAAACGCCGTGGCTTTCCCCGCCAGCCATGGCAGGGCTTTGGCGAGTTGGCGCGGTCGTTCGCGGGCGCGTTCTGGGCGGTGGCGATGACCGGGCTGATCATCGGTGGCCTGTTGTCGGGCTTTGCCACGCCGACCGAAACCGCCGTCGTCGCCTCTATCTATGCTTTTGTGGTCGGGGGCTTTGTCTACCGTGAACTTCCCCTGCGCAAAGTCCCAAAGATCGTGGTGGACAGTGCGGTTTCCGCCGCCGCGATCCTGGTGCTGGTGGGCTTTGCCAACGCCTTCGGCTCTATTCTGGTCAGCGAACGCATTCCGCAGGCGATTGCGGCGGCGGTTCTATCGGTGACTGACAACAAGTATCTGGTGATCCTGCTGATCAACCTGCTGCTGTTGTTTGTCGGCATGTTCATGGAAACCATCGCTGCCCTGATCATCCTGTTCGTGCCGCTGCTGACGCTGGCGGTCGGTGTGGGGATCGACCCGTTGCATTTCGCCACCTTTGCGGTGCTGAACCTGATGATCGGTCTGACCACGCCTCCTGTGGGGGTCTGCCTGTTCATCTGCGCCAATATCGCGCGGCTGCCACTGGCGCCGGTGGTGCGGGCCATCATACCGTTCCTGTTGACCAACATCGGTGTTCTGCTGCTGGTCTCATATGTCCCGGCCTTTTCAACCTGGCTGCCCTCCCTCTTTGCAAAATGAGAATGACCATGGAAACCCGGATCTGCCGTCTGCACGCCAAGAATGACCTGCGCGTTGAGACCATTCCGCTGGTCGGCCCCGGCCGGGGCGAGGTTCTGGTGGCACTTGGTGCGGGGGGGATCTGCGGATCGGATCTGCATTACTGGCAGGATGGTGGCTTTGGTCCCATCCGGGTGCAGGAACCGATCATCATGGGCCATGAGGCCGCCGGAACGGTCGTCGAATTGGGTGAGGGCGTGACGGTCCTGCGGGTCGGTGACACCGTGGCGCTGAACCCCAGCCATCCCTGCGGCACCTGCGCCTATTGTCTGGAAGGCAATCCGCAGCATTGCCTGACCATGCGATTCAAAGGCTCGGCGCTGCGGTTTCCGCATGAACAGGGCATGTTCCGCGACCGGATCGCGATTGGTGCGGCGCAGTGCCATTTGATTTCTCCGGGGGTCAACATGTCCGCCGCCGCCTGTGCCGAGCCGCTGGCGGTGTGCCTGCGGGCGGTGGGCCGCGCGGAGGAGCGGATCGGGACTTTGCACGGCAAGCGGGTTCTGGTCACCGGCGCGGGGCCGATCGGAGCTCTGTGCGCGGCGCTTGCCGCGAAGCGTGGGGCGGCAGAGGTCATCGTGACCGATCTGCAGGATGCGACGCTGGCCGTCGCCCGCAAGATGGGAGCGACGCAGACGGTGAATGTCAGGACCAACGCCGATGATCTGGCACCCTGGCTGGCGGACAAGGGGCAGATTGATCTGACCTTTGAATGCTCGGCCGCGGCTCCGGCCTTGCGGCAGGCGATTGCGGCCACGCGGCCCTTGGGCACGATCATTCAGGTCGGGGTGACGGGCGATATGCCGATCCCGCTCAACCTGCTGGTTGGCAAGGAAATCGGGTTGATAGGCACCCACCGCTTTGATGCAGAGTTTGGCGAGGCCGTTGCGCTGATCAACAGCGGCGATCTGGCGCTTGATGCGATGGTGACCCACAGTTTCCCGCTGGAGGAGGCGACCGAGGCAATGACGGTGGCAGCCGACAGGTCGCAATCGGTGAAGGTCCAGATCGTCTTTTGAAACTGCCCGGCTGCGACTCGCAGGCATCGCGGGGTGTATCGCCAAACCAGCGCTTCAGGCGCGTGCAGCCCTCGGGACATTTCGTTCCGGGGGCTCTTGTACTTTGCGCGGGTCGCGGGTGATCGTTTGCTGAACTGATATGCTACTATGCTGAATTTGTTTGACAGGTAGGCAAAATTAGGAATTATTTGTAAAAAGCACTCACTTGCTGTAGTTTTCTGAAGAGTCGGACTGCCTCTTCGGGGGCCTCAGGGAGGGTTACAACCACAGGATCATCCGGCGCTTTGGTTTGCCTTTCGTGGGCCAGCCAAATGCAAACAGGAAACATCATGCGAATAATAAGGGAGGGAAAGTTATGACATACAAGACCTTACGGACAAATCTCCACCTGCGTCATCTGATCGGCACCGCGCTCGTCGCGCTTGCGCCGGTTGTCGCGCTGGCTCAGGACGGCAGCACTGTCCGAATCGCCATTCCGGCGGAAACGCCGTCGATGGCCAGCCATTGGGGATATGCGGCAAAGGAAGGGATCATCCTGCGCAACATCCATGAGCCGCTGGTGGACCGTGATCCGGTGACCAACGAGCTGATCCCGGGTCTGGCGGTCAGTTGGGATCGAATTGCGCCGACCACATGGGAATTCCGTCTGCGCGAGGGAGTCACCTACCACGACGGCAGCCCGTTCAATGCTGAGTCCGCAGCGTTTGGGATCAACTGGACCTATGATCCGGCCAACGCCTACACTGTAGCAGGATTCTTGCCGAACCGGGAGTACCGTGCCGAGGCGGTTGGCGAATATGTGGTCCACGTTCATACCGGAACTCCTGATCCGATCTACCCGGCACGCGCGTATAGTGTCGGTCTGCCTTCTATGGTTCAGCTGCAGAATGACCGCGACGCGCATGAGGTCACGCCTGTCGGCACCGGGCCTTACCGGCTGGCCGAATGGAAACGCGGCAGTTCCTATACCCTTGCCCGCAACCCGGATTGGTGGGGCGCGGGGGATACCAGCATTGCACAGCCGGGATTTGACACCGCGATCTATGTGGTGCGGCCCGAGGCGTCGAGCCGGATCGCAGGATTGCGCGCGGGCGAAGTAGACTTTGCCTGGGATCTGACACCTGACGAATGCAGCGCCAACCTTGGCGCGTCCTGCATTGCAGGCCCGACGCCCGAAACCGTTTATGTGCGGCTGGATGTGACACATCACAGCATGTCCGACCCCCGGGTGCGTGAGGCAATGTCGCTTGCGATTGACCGCGAAGCCATTGCCGAGGAACTTATGGGCGGTGCCCAGCCCGCAGCGGCGCTGGTGATCCCCGGTGTGTCCGGCCATCCCGGCGGCGACTACACACCCTATGACCCGGAACGTGCGATGCAACTGCTGGCCGAGGCAAAGGCTGACGGGGTTCCGGTGGACAGCGCAAAGATGTTCATCTCGATCCGCGAAGGGTCGTTTGCCAGCAACTCCGAAGTCATGCAGGCGATCCATGCCATGCTGGCGACTGTCGGTCTGCCGCTGACCATCAACACGATGGAGGATCTGGAATTCCGGTCACTCTTCGACCTTCCCGCCAGTGAAAAGCCGATCTCACCCGACCGGGGCTGGGTGGCACTGCACCGCCACAACAATGCGGAGTTTGACTACGCCCGCACCTATGCAGCCAACCATCGCTGCTCCGGCCCCGCGTCAACCGGATGCGATGAAGCGCGCGACGCTGTTTTCGACGCGGCGGCAGAGCTGATCGGCGACGAACGGCGCGATGCTTTCGCACAGATCGCGGACATGATGTACCGAGATCCGGCGCATCTGATGTTCCTGCCCGTGGCCCATCCGTCGATCTTTCACGGTGTGGACACCGGGCTCGACTGGCAGCCCAGAAGCGATATGCAGCTGCTGTTGCGTGACCTTCGTCCGGCCACTCAGTAAGGCCGCTCAGATGGACCTCACCATGACCAAGGTGCGGCCCGCGTCCCCTTCCGCTGCGGCGGAGTGGGCACAACGGCTGGTGATCCGCGATCTGCATGTGCAGTTCAATTCCGACCAGGGCCTTGTGCATGCGGTCAACGGGCTTTCGCTGACGGTGGAACCGGGCGAGACGCTGGCGCTGGTCGGGGAATCCGGTTCGGGAAAATCCGTCACCTCCGAGGCGGTGATGGGCATCGTCGATTGCCCACCCGGCCGGGTGACGGCGGCCGAGATGCGCTGGGGCGACCGGGATCTGCTGTCGCTGTCGAAGTCAGAGCGCAAGCGGCTGTGCGGTCCGACATTTTCGCTGGTGTTTCAGGATGCGCTGACCGCGCTGAACCCCGGTTTCACCATCGGCAGCCAGATTGCCGAGATGTTCCGGGTGCATCAGGGCCTGTCGCGCAAAGAGGCGATGGCGCAGGCGGTGGAAAGCCTGCGCCGCGTGGGTATTCCCGCCGCCGAACGTCGCGCCGGGGAGTATCCGCACGAGTTTTCCGGCGGGATGCGGCAACGGGCCATGATCGCAATCGCGATCGCGCTGCGGCCCAAATTGCTGTTTGCCGATGAGCCGACGACGGCGCTGGATGTGACCGTGCAGGCGCAGGTGATCGAGTTGATCAAGCAGATCCAGCAGGAAGACGGCATGTCGCTGGTGCTGGTCAGTCATGACCTTGATCTGGTGGCGCAATATTGCGACCGGATCGCGGTTATGTATGCAGGCAGGGTGGTCGAGGTTGGCACCGTCGCCGATATCTACCGCCATTCAGCCCACCCCTATACACGCGGCCTGATTTCTTCACGCCCGACGATTCAGCAGGGGCGGACATCGCTGCATGCCATACCGGGTCTGCCGCCACGTCTGACAGAACTGCCTACCGGATGCGCCTTTCACCCGCGCTGCCATA
This sequence comes from Paracoccaceae bacterium, assembly GCA_046296515.1. Classification (GTDB taxonomy): domain Bacteria; phylum Pseudomonadota; class Alphaproteobacteria; order Rhodobacterales; family Rhodobacteraceae; genus Pseudotabrizicola. The sequence continues at coordinate 658,503 of JBKBKR010000002.1, forward strand.
TGGCGACTGATCTGTGCCGGTCAGCCCTACCGCCGGTCCATGAGGTCACCGCCACACATCAAAGCCGCTGCCATTTTGCCGCCGACCTGGCGGAAACCCATGGGTTGAGCAAGACGAGGGTTGCCCGATGAGTGCTGAACACAAGAGCCCGGTGCTGGAGGCTGAAAATCTGAGTCGAGAATACGGCACGGTAAAACCGGGACGGTTCTTTCAGGGCAGGCGGGGGATGCGCGCCGTCGATGCGGTATCACTGTCGGTGGAAAAAGGCCGGACGCTGGCCATCGTGGGCGAATCCGGTTGTGGCAAGTCCACACTGCTGCGCAGCATGGTCACGGTTGATGATCTTGCCGAAGGGTCCGTTCGTTACAACGGGCGGGATGTGGCCACTATGTCGAAGGCGGACCGCCAGACCTATCGGCGCGAGGTGCAGATGGTGTTTCAGGACCCCACCGCCTCGCTCAACCCGCGCAGGCGGATCGAGGATATCATCGGCGAGCCGATCCGCATCCATTTTGGCCATGCTCCGAAGTCCGAGCGTATCGAGGAGCTTATGCAATCGGTCGGGCTTGATCCGTCGCGTCGCAGAGCCTATCCGGCGCAGTTTTCCGGCGGTCAGCGTCAGCGCATTTCCATCGCGCGGGCACTGGCGGTTGAACCGAGGGTGATGTTGTTTGACGAGCCGGTGGCGGCGCTGGATGTGTCTATTCAGGCCCAAATCCTGAATCTGCTGGTCAGGATCCGGGCGGAGACCGGGGTGGCCTCGCTGTTTGTATCGCATGACCTGTCGGTGGTGCGCTACATCGCGCATGACGTGGTGGTGATGTATCTGGGCAAGGTGGTGGAGCACGGGCCGGTGGACCGGGTGTTCGACGCGCCCGCCCATCCCTATACCCGCGCGCTGCTGTCCGCCGTGCCCCGCGGGCTGGATGGGCGTGAGGGCCAGAGCGACCGCATATTGCTGCAAGGCGAGCCGCCGGACCCGTCGCGCCCGCCTTCGGGGTGCCGCTTCAACCCACGTTGCCTGAAGGCGCAGGCGCTGTGCCGTACCGACCAACCCTTGCCGCGCGCGGTTGATGCAACGGCGCGGGAAGTGGCCTGCCACTTTCCCGAAGCAATGCCAGAGGTGGCGCCTTTGCCGGTGCAGAGCCTGAAGGGGGGCTTGACATGAACTATGTTGGAAGACGCCTCGCGCAGGCGCTGATGATGATCAGCCTGCTGATGGTGATCGTGTTCTTCGGGGGCAGGGTGATCGGTGACCCGGTCGATGCCCTCGCCCCGCCGGGCGCCAGCGAACAGGTGCGCGAGGATATCCGCGTGCGCTATGGGTTTGACCGGCCGGTCAGTACCCAGTTCGTGGAGTTTGTCGGCAATGCAGCACGGCTCGATTTCGGCACCTCGATCTGGCAGGGCACGCCTGCGCTGGACATTGTGCTTGACCGTCTGCCCAACACGCTGATCCTGGCCGGGGTTGCCATGGCGCTCATTGTGCCGCTTTCGCTGCTGATGGGCACCTTGGCAGCTTTCAGTCCGGGCAGTCTGGTCGACAGGCTGGTGTCATTCATCAGCCTCAGCGGGGTTTCGATGGTGGAATTCTGGCTTGGGCTGATGCTGATCGGATTATTCGCCGTGCAGCTGGGCTGGCTGCCCACCGGGGGGATGGACAGTCCGGCTGCGGTTATCCTGCCTGCAATCACGATTGCCTTTCGCGGGGTTGGGCGGCTGTCGCAATTCGTGCGCAGCGCGATGATCGAGGAGTTGGGCAAGACCTATATCAAGATGGCCCGGTCCAAGGGCGTGTCGGAGTGGCGGATTTTCCTGCACGCCGGGCGCAATGCCTCGGTTGCCATTCTGACCATGGCTGCCGATGAGTTTTCCGAACTGGCCAGCGGGACGATGGTGGTGGAAACCGTATTCGCCTGGCCCGGCCTTGGCATGTTGATCGTGCAGTCGATCTCTTTGCGCGACCTTTATCTGCTGGAAGCATCGGTCTTTATTATCGCAGTGATGATCGCCCTGATCAACCTGCTGACCGACTTGTCCTATGCGCGGCTCAACCCCCAGATCAGGAATCAATGACATGAGCGGTCCTGCAAGTCCGACAGCCTCTGCCTATGCGACCGGGTTCGGGCCAGCTTTGCGGCGGTTGCTGCGCGATGTGCCAACGACGGTTGCACTGGTGTTCATCGTGCTGGTGATCCTGTGTTCGTTCACCGCACAGTGGATTGCGCCCTATGATCCGGCGGCGGTCAATATCCGCGCGCGCCACATCGCGCCGTTTTCCTATGCGCGGGGTGGCACGTTCCACGTTCTGGGCACTGACGGGCTGGGGCGTGATCTGTTGTCACGCATCCTGCATGCCGGTCAGATCTCGTTGACTGTGGGCCTTCTCGGCGTGCTGGTTTCAGGCACGATCGGCACGGCGGTGGGAGTCTGGGCCGGGTTCAAGCGCGGGCGGGTGGAAAGCGTGCTGATGCGGCTGGTCGATTTGCAGATGTCGATGCCCTTCCTGCTGCTGGCGCTGATCGTGTTGTTCACCTTTGGCACCGGGGTAACCAATGTGATCCTAGTGCTGGCACTGGTGCGCTGGCCGGTTTATGCCCGCATCTCGCGCAGTCTGGTGCTGGAGATCGGCAATGCGCCGTTCGTGGAATACAGCCGGTTTCAGGGGGCCTCTGGCCTGAACATAGTGTTCACCCATATCCTGCCCAATATCCTGTCGCCCATGGCGGTGATTGCCACGCTTGAGGTGGCGCGGGTCATTCTGGCGGAATCTACGCTCAGCTTTCTTGGCCTCGGTGTTCAGGCTCCACAAACCTCATGGGGGCTGATGGTGGCGCAGGGGCGCGAGTATTTCACCACCGCGCCATGGACGGTTGTTGCCCCCGGTGCGACCATCTTTCTGGTCGGGCTGAGCATCACCTTTCTGGTCGGCTGGATACGCAACATGACTGACCCAGTGTTGCGGATGAAGTGGCTGGCGGATGCGCGGGTGCAGCGCGGATGAGACGACCCCCGGCGGCGGGGTGCGCCCCTGCCGCCGGGGTCAGCTGTCGCCCACGAACATGCGGTCCTGTGCGGCGATGATGTGGTCGCGCATGGCAGCGCTGGCGGCGTCGGGGTTCTGGTCACGAATGGCCTGAATGATCGCCTCATGTTCGGCCTGCACCAGACCCTGACGCTCGGGCGCGGCCTGCAGGGTCAAGGACCGCGACAGTTGCATGCCAAAGGCGATCTGCGGGGCCAAAGACTCCAGAACCGTCAGAAAAAACGGGTTCTTGGTCGCCCGCGCGATAGATCGGTGCAGCAACTGGTCGGCATCGACCCCCAAAGCCTGCTGCCGGTAGCTTGCCTCCATCTGCTGGTGGGCGCGTTCCAGCGCCTCCAGATCCGCCGCATCGCGGCGGCGTGCGGCCCAGGCTGCGGCTGCGCTTTCCACATCGGCACGGAATTCATAGCAGCGCTGGATATCGGTGATCGACCCAAGTGGCACAAACTGCATGACCGACTGGTCCGGACGACGTACGACATAGCTGCCGGAGCCGCGTCGGGACGCGATCATGCCATCGTCGCGCAGCCGTGCTAGCGCTGTGCGCAGTACCGGGCGCGACACGCCGCAGGTATGGGCGAGCGCCTCCTCCGGGGGGAGGCGTGACTGAAGCGGGTAGCGGCCCTCGACGATATCGGCGAGCAGCCGGTCATAGACCTGATCCGCAAGTGAAGGTTCACGCCGTTCTGTCGCTGTCACGCCCGCCCTTCCCGCCTGTTTCAAACCGCTACGCCTGCGGCTCTGTAGATGCCTTCCATAAGGCGCAAGGTGTTCAGATTGTCCAGCCTGTCTGTCGCAAAGGTCTTGCCGCTGCGCAGACCGGACACGAACTCCGTCACTGCGCCGGTAAAGCACGCCTGATAATTCGCGGTCAGATCATGCAGCGAAACATCATCCGGCCGCGACAGGCTGAAAATCCGGTCGCGATCATAGATCAGCGTATCGGCATCGCCCAGCAGTTCAAGCCGGTCGGTCGGCAAAGGTGGATAGCCCAGGGCCGAGATATTGGCGTCAATCTGGATCAGCGCGCCATCGGAAGAGCGCAGGGTGACCAATGCCACATCCTCTCCTTTCAGATCGGGGTTGATACGGTCGAGGCGGGCCGACAAGACCACCATCTCGCCTAGTATGGAACGCAGGGCATCCAGATGGTGGATCAACACCTCGAACACCAGCAGGCGCTTGAACCCGGCCAGATAGGGCTGGCGGCCCAGCAGAAAGGGAGTCTTGCCGGGGTAATCGTTGAGGGATGACGCGCGCACGGTCAGGCGGGCATGGCGCAGGCGGCCAATCTCGCCGTCCTGCACCCGCCGCGCGATTTCGGCATAATGCGGGCGGAAGCGGTAGTTTTCATGCACCATGAAGCGGACACGATCCCCGACATCGGCAATCAGAGCCTCGGCCTCGGCGACGGTGGGTGTCATCGGCTTCTGGCACATGACATGTACGCCGCGCCGCGCCGCCAGCCGCACCAGCAGCGCATGGGTGCCGACCGGGGTAATGATGTCGATGGCGTCGGGGGACACTACATCCAGCATCTCGGCCGCGTCAGTGAACACGGCAGCGATACCGAACTCTGCCGCACGGGCCTGCGCCCTTTCGCGGTCAGGATCGCAGATTGCGATGAGCGATACATCCTGCTGCGCTTTCCAACCATTCAGATGAAAGGCGCTGATTGCCCCTGCGCCGGCGATGGCCACCTTGATGTGCTGCATATTGCCCTCCTGTTCCCGGCCTCGATCTATCTTCTTTTTACTTTTTTTACAACTATTGACTTATCATTGAGCAAAGGAGTACATTTCTGCCAGTTCAACAAGGACCGAACCTATGCGCACCAACGTTTCGCCCGCTGATCTGGCCGCTTCCATCATGGCTGTCCCGCCTCTGGCCCGGACACAAGATGGACAGTTCGCAGACGCGGCCAACGGTGCCGTGATCCGCCATCTGGAACAAGGCGGCGTCACCACGATGGTCTATGGTGGCAATGCTCTGGCACAACACTGGCCTGTATCGGTCTATGCTGACTGGCTTGACCGGCTTGAAGCACTGGCTGCCGCTGACAGCTGGGTCCTGCCCTCTGTCGGGCCAGATGCAGGCAAGATGCTGGATCAGGCTGCCGTGTTGAAATCACGACAGTTCCCGGTTGCATTGATGCTGCCAATGGGGAGCCCAATGACCCATCATGGCATGGCCGATGCAATGCGCCGGTTCGCGGCCATCTCCGGGGTTCAACTGCTGGTCTATATCAAGACCGATGGCTATATCCCCGCCGAAACGCTGGCACGTCTGATTGAAGAGGGCGTTGTTTTCGGTGTGAAATACGCTGTCCCCCGTGATCTTTGGGCGCGTGATCCCTACCTCGCGGATATTATTGGCGCTATTGGCGCAGAACGGATCATTTCGGGTTTCGGCGAACCGCCTGCGGTACCGCATATGCTCAGTTTCGGGTTGCCGGGGTTCACGGCGGGATGCGTCTGCATCTCCCCCGCCATTTCAAATGCGTTCTTCCACGCCCTGAAGCGCGGCGAGAGGGCGCGGGCAGAACAACTGCTGCAGCCGATCCTGGCGCTGGAAGCGCTGCGCAGCCAGATCAATGAGATCCGCGTGCTGCATGACGCCGTGGCCTTGTCGGGGCTGGCCGATACCGGGCCGATCCTTTTGCCGAGTGAGCATGCTCCGGTAGATCGTCGTGCAGAAATACAGACCGTCTCCCGCGCGCTTTGGCAGGCCGAGCGGGATTTCAGGGCGGATATGGCGGCCTGAACGCGCCACCCTTGCCAAAGGGCAGCTGCTGCGGCATGCCAGGTTCATGAGTGATTTCGCCAAAAATGCCCGCCTTGCCACCGATGCCTTGCGCGATCTGTTCGATCCGACGCCATTGCAGCGCAATGATTACCTGTCGCAGCGCTATGAGGCCGATATCTGGCTGAAGCGGGAAGACCTGTCGCCGGTGCGTTCCTACAAGCTGCGCGGGGCCTTCACGGCAATGCGCAAGGTGCGCGATGCGCAGCCGGGGCAGGAGCATTTCGTCTGCGCCAGTGCAGGCAATCACGCGCAGGGCGTGGCCTTTGCCTGCCGGCATTTCGGGGTGCAGGGTACGATCTTCATGCCGGTGACGACGCCGCAGCAAAAGATCGACAAGACGCGGGTGTTTGGCGCGGGTCAGGTGCGGATCGTGCTGACCGGCGACTATTTTGACCAGACCCTTGCGGCGGCGCAGGCCTTTTGTGCCGAGAAGGGCGCGCATTTCCTGTCGCCCTTTGACGATGCCGATGTCATCCTAGGCCAGGCCTCGGTCGGGGTGGAAATGCTTGATCAGTTGGGCGGCGACCCCGATCTGGTGATCCTGCCGGTGGGCGGCGGCGGGCTGTCATCAGGGGTGACGCGCTATCTGCGCGAGGTGGCACCCGCTGTGGACTTCCGCTTTGTCGAGCCTTTGGGCGGGGCGTCCTTGCTGGCTGCCTTGCGGGGGGGAGGGCCGGAGACCCTGGCCGAGGTGAACAGTTTTGTCGATGGCGCAGCGGTGGCGCGTCTGGGCGACAAGACCTTTGCCCTGCTGGATTGGGTTGACCCCGCGCAGGTGCTGCTGGCACCCGAGGACCGGATCTGCATCACCATGCTGGACATGCTGAATGTCGAAGGCATCGTGCTGGAGCCTGCGGGGGCGTTGTCGGTGGATGTGCTGCCGGAACTGTCGGATCAGGTCCGGGGCAAGACGGTGGTTTGTGTCACCTCGGGCGGGAATTTCGACTTCGAGCGTTTGCCGGAGGTGAAGGAGCGGGCGCAGCGTTTTGCCGGGCTGAAGAAATACTTCATCCTGAGGATGCCGCAGCGGCCCGGCGCATTGCGTGAGTTTCTGGAGATGCTGGGGCCGGAGGATGACATCGCCCGGTTTGAGTATCTGAAGAAATCGGCGCGCAATTTCGGGTCGGTTCTGATCGGTATTGAAACAAAGTCACCACAGAATTTCACCCAGTTGTTTGCCCGACTGGATCAGGCGGCATTTCCGTATCGCGACATCACCAATGACGGGATTTTGTCGGAGTTCCTGATCTAGGCCGCCATTGCCTTGATCCCGCCCAGAAAGGTGCTGCGCGACCGGCGATAGGTTTCGACCACCGCCTGCATTTCCACATCGGCTGCACCGGAGGCTGCGCGGCGTTCGCCGGCCTGGCAGATCTGCGCGAATTCCGAGAATCCGAGGTTCAGCGCGCTGCCCTTGAGAAAATGCAGATCACATTCGATGGATCTGGCATCCCGTAGCCGCGTAAGGCGGGCCACAACGCCATCCGCCTCTTTCAGAAAGATCGAGACGATATCGCCAAAGTCATCCGGCCCGACTTCAAGCCGCAATTCCTGCACACGGGTCCAATCAATCATAGCACCGCCCTTTGTTGATCCGGAAACGACCAAGCCTTCGGCACATCCTCGCAAGGGGTGGTTAACGCTTGGTTACTGTTCTTGGGCATGTTTTGGGCAGGAGGTGAAAGTTTTAGCCTTCACCGATGCTTAAGGTCCGGGCTGTCAAGTCGGTCTGCATAGGATGGACTTTAGCCCGATGACCATGACGGAACCTGCAAGCACCGAGCTGTCTGACCGCCCGCCGGCGCCATTGCGGCCCTTGCGGGTGTTGGTGGTCGATGACAGCAAGGCGCAGCGGATGATGCTGACAATGTCGCTGACCCGCTGGGGCTATGAGGTGGAAGAGGCGGCGTCGGGCGAAGAGGCGCTGCTTGCCTGCCAGACCGAGGTGTTTGACATCATCCTCTCGGACTGGATGATGGATGGCATGTCGGGGCTGGATCTGTGCACCGCGTTCCGGTCCCTGGGGCAGGAGGGGTATGCGTATTTCATCCTCCTTACCTCCAAATCGGAAAAGACCGAAATCGCCAAGGGGCTGGAGGCGGGGGCCGATGAATTCCTGACCAAGCCGGTCTCGGCCGACGAGCTGCGCGCCCGCCTGCGGGCGGGGGAACGGATCGTCGGGATGCACAAGGAACTGATGCAGAAAAACAGGCTGCTGGGTGCGACGCTAACCGAATTGCAGCGCGCGCATGACATGGTGGACCGCGACCTGATCGAGGCGCGAAAGCTGCAACAGACCCTGGTGCGCGAACGCTTTCGTGACTGGGGGCGCGGCGCGGCTACGTTGTTTTTGCGGACATCGGGCCATGTCGGGGGTGATCTGGCCGGGTTCTTCGAGCTGTGTTCGAACAATGTCGCGCTGTATTCGGTGGATGTCTCCGGCCATGGCGTTGCCTCGGCCATGATGACGGCGCGGCTGGCGGGCTATCTGTCGGCAGCGGCACCGGATCAGAACATCGCCTTGCTGCGCCGCGCCGATGGCGGGTTCGATGCCTTGCCGCCAGAGCAGGTGGCGGCGCGGTTCAATCGCACCATGGTTGAGGATTTGCAGGTCGATCAGTATTTTACCATGGCCTATGCGCAGGTGGATCTGGTCAGCGGCGCGGTGGCATTGGTGCAGGCGGGTCATCCGCATCCGCTGATCCTGCGCCGCGATGGCCGGATTGACCGGCTGGGAAGTGGCGGCTTGCCGATCGGGCTGTTGGGGGATGCGGTGCATGAACAGGTTGCGGCGCAGTTGCACCCGGGCGACCGGCTGTTCCTGCTGTCGGACGGCCTGACGGAATGCCCGTCGGCAAGCGGGGTTGAACTGGGCGATGACGGGTTGGAAGCGTTGATCGTGAAAAACAGCGCGCTACCCTCGGCGCAGCTGCTTGATGCGCTGATCTGGGATCTGGCGGCGCATATGGGATCTGAGGATTTTCGCGATGATGTGTCGGGGCTGCTGTTTGACTACCGCGGCTGATGGCGGATCGCGTGGGCCAGAAAGGCGCGGTCGCCGGTATTGCTGATCTGGTCCAGCGCCTGATCAGCGGTCATCCAGACGGCGGTATGACCTGCCTCCGTTGGTGGGCCAAGGCGCAGGATCGGGCGGGCGAGGTAGATGGTGCAGATCTTTTCGGCCCATCTGTCGTATTCGGGCATATAGGTATAGCGCCGATAAGCTCCCAGCCTGCGGGTGATGGCGATTTTCCAGCCGGTTTCCTCATAAACCTCGCGGTGCAGCGCTGCGATCGGATGCTCTCCGGGATCAATGCCGCCACCGGGGAGCTGATACTCCGGGATCGGCTCGGCCTGATGGGTGGTGAGCACATGGCGACCATCCAGCAGCACGGCATAAGCGCCGGGTCTGGGGCGGTAGATCTGACCGGGTTTGACAGGTTCCCCATAGCGCCGCATGTTATTGCCCCCTTGGTCGGGCTGTTGCCCTGCCTATATAGGCGCGGTATGCCAAGATTGGCTCGCTAAGGAAACCCCATGACCATCGGTTCGCAAATCGCCTGGGACGATACTGTCCTGCCCTTTCAACTTGACCAGTCCGATATCCGGGGCCGTGTGGTGCGGCTGGATGGCGTGCTGGAACAGGTTTTGTCGCAACACACCTACCCGCCGCTGATCGAGGCGCTGGTGGCTGAAGCCGCTTTGCTGACCGCGCTGATCGGGCAATCGGTCAAGCTGCGCTGGAAGCTGAGCCTGCAGATCCGCGGCAATGGTCCGGCGCGGCTGATCGCGACCGATTATTATGGGCCAACGGATGATGGCGAACCGGCACGGATCAGGGCCTATGCCAGCTATGATGCCGACCGGCTGGATCTGGCGGCGGACCCGTTCAGCCAGATCGGCACCGGCTATTTCGCGGTGATGCTGGATCAGGGCGAGGGGATGGTGCCCTATCAGGGCTTTACCCCGATAGCGGGCGGCTCGCTTTCCTCTTGCGCCGAGACGTATTTCGCGCAGTCCGAACAGTTGCCGACCCGGTTCTCGCTGACCTTTGGTCAGAGTGCGGAGCCGGGGCGGGCAACGCATTGGCGCGGGGGCGGCGTGATGTTGCAGCACATGCCGAAAGCCGGGATGAGCGTGGCGGCCGAGGCTGGCTCGGGCGAGGGTGGGTTGCTGATGCACGGTGACATTCTGGGCGGGGAAGAGGGCGAAAGCTGGACCCGTGCGAATGTGCTGCTGGATACGGTGGAGGAGATCGAGCTGATCGGGCCACAGGTGACCCCGGCAGAGCTGCTGGTGCGGCTGTTCCACGAAGAGGGGCCGCGTGTGTTCGAGGCGCAGCCGATTCGCTTTGGCTGTTCGTGCTCCGAGGATAAGGTGCGCAACACAATGTCGATCTATTCGCAGAAAGACATTGAAAAGATGACCACGCCCGAAGGGATTGTGACGGCGGATTGTCAGTTCTGCGGCGCACATTACGAAATGGACCCGTCCACGCTGGGGTTCGAGGGAAGGAATGGATGAGATCGCCCGCCTGCTTGGGGCCTTGCAGCGCCCGGCGGGCGGGTCGTCTGATTTTGACCTGAACCCCGGTATCCGGGGCCCCGCCGGTCGCGCTTTGAGACCGGCGGGCGTGCTGGTGCCGGTCTGGTCCCGGCCCGGCGGGGCGCGGCTGATCCTGACCAAGCGGGCGTCGCATCTGAAGCACCATCCGGGGCAGATTTCCTTGCCGGGGGGGAAGGTGGAGCCGGAGGATGCCTCGGTTCAGGCGGCGGCGCTGCGCGAGGCGATGGAGGAGATCGCCCTTCCGCCCGCCATGGTGGATGTGATCGGCCATCTGCCCGCGCATGAAACGGTGACCGGATTCAGCATGACCCCGGTCTTGGGCATTGTCAGAGACAATTTCGTGCCGGTCCCCGAGGCGGGAGAGGTGGAGGAGGTGTTCTCTGTGCCGCTGTCGCATGTGCTGGACCCGGCGCAATATGTGATCGAGCGGCGGCTGTGGATGGGTCAGTGGCGGCGCTATTATGCGGTGCCTTACGGGCCATATTACATCTGGGGGGCGACCGCGCGCATTTTACGCGGGCTGGCTGAAAGGGCGGCCCGGTGAGGGTTGCGGGGGCATGGGTGGATCACCCCGGCACGCAGGCGCTGTGCCTTGTGCTGGAAGCGGCCGGGCATCGGGCTTTGTTTGTCGGCGGTTGCGTGCGCAACGCGCTGATGGGCGTGCCGGTGGCGGATATCGACATTGCTACGGATGCTTTGCCGCAAACAGTGTCTATGCTGGCGGAACAAGCCGGGTTCCGGGTGGTGCCGACCGGGATCGAGCATGGCACGGTCACGGTGATTGTAGGCGGCCTGGCGCATGAGGTGACGACCTTTCGCCGCGATGTGGAGACGGACGGGAGGCACGCAGTGGTCGCGTTTTCAACCCTTGTGGAGGACGACGCGGCGCGGCGTGATTTCACGATGAACGCGCTTTATGCGGACCGGACTGGCGCTGTGATTGACCCGTTGGGCGGGTTGCCCGACCTTGTGGCGCGGCGGGTGCGGTTTGTGGGGGATGCTGGCGCACGCATTGCCGAGGATTACTTGCGCATCCTGCGGTTTTTTCGATTCTTTGCGCATTATGGCGACCCGGAGGGCGGCATTGATCCCGAAGGGCTGGCGGCCTGTGCAGCATATTCCGGCGGAATAGAGGCGCTTTCACGCGAACGGATCGGGGCAGAGATGCGCAAGCTGCTGGCCGCGCCCGATCCCGCGCCCGCGGTGGCGTCGATGGCGGCGGCGGGGGTGCTTTCGGTGGTACTGCCGGGGGCCGATGGGCGGGCCTTGGCACCTTTGGTGCATCTGGAGGGCGTACTTGCCCCGCGCTGGTTGCGTCGGCTGGCGGTTCTGGGTGGGCAGGATGTGGGCAAACGGCTGCGGCTGTCGCGGCGTGAGCTGGCGGATTTGGGCCATGTCAGAGAAGAAATTGGCGGCATGCTCAGCCCGGCGGCGCTGGGCTTTGTGCTGGGTGGGCTGCTCGGGACCGATGCCGTTCTGGCACGGGCGGCGGTGATGGAGCAGTCCTTGCCCGAGGGATGGGAGGCCGAGGTGGCGCGGGGCGCCGCGGCGACGTTTCCGCTGTGCGCGGCCGATCTGACCGACCGGCTGCACGGCCCGGCGCTGGGGGCGGCGCTGGAGGCTGCGCGGCAGCGGTGGCTGGCAAGCAACCTGACGCTGACCCGAGCACAACTTTTGGGTTAGGCGGTTTTCCCCGGGCCTGAATGGGAGTATATGCCAGCGGTAACCCGCAAGAGGCTGTCCCCCGTGTTTTCCTATTTTGAACGGCTCGTGGACCCTTATGGTCCTTACGAGCAGACCGATACGCCACCGCGCAAGCTGTGGCCGTTCTTGAAGCAATACATCATTCCGTTCCGCGGCGTGTTTGCGGTGACGGCAACCCTGTCGGTGGTGTCGGCCTTCGCCGATGTCGCGCTGATCTGGTATGTCGGGCGGCTGGTGGACATGCTGGCCACGACTGGGCCGCAGGCCGTCTGGGCCGATCATGGCACCGAGATTCTGACTGTGGCGGCGGCGATCCTGATTTTGCGGCCCATTCTGCTGGTGGCCAATGTAGCGCTGCTGCACAACACCATCCTGCCAAATTTCGGGACCATGATCCGGTGGCGGGCGCATGCCCATGTCATCCGCCAGCCGGTTGGCTGGTTCGAGGGCGATTTTGCCGGGCGGATCGCCAACCGGATCATGCAGACCCCGCCGGCGGCGGGGGATGCGGTGTTCCAGACCTTTGACGCGGTGGCCTTTGCCAGCGTGACCGTGGTGGGCGCCGGGATCATGCTGGCCGGGGCCGATGTGCGGCTGCTGTTGCCGCTGGTGATCTGGTTTGTGCTTTACGCCTGGCTGGTACGCTGGACGGTGCTGCGGGCCGGGCCTGCGGCGAAGGCGAGTTCCGATGCCCGCTCGGCGGTGACGGGGCGCGTGGTGGATGCCTATACCAACATCCATTCGGTGAAGCTGTTCGCGCATCACGACATGGAACTGCGCTATGCCAAGGAAGCGATCGAGCATGCGCGGGCGACATTCTCGAAAGAGATGCGCATTGTCACCAAGATGGATCTGGCGCTGACCGTGCTCAACGGCGGGCTGATCGTGGGTGTGACCGGCTGGGCGCTGATCCTGTGGTATCAGGGGCAGGCGACGGTGGGCACTGTTGCGGCAGCAACGGCGCTGGTGCTGCGGCTGAACAACATGACCTATTGGATCATGTGGGCCTTTACCGCGCTGATCCAGGCGCTGGGCATCGTGGCCGAGGGGATGGAGACGATCACCCAGCCCATCCATCTGGTGGACAAGCCCGGCGCAAAGCCGCTGGCGCTGAGCGCAGGACGGATCGAGTTGGATGGCGTCAGCCACCATTACGGGCGCGGATCGGGCGGGTTGCAGGATCTGTCGCTGACGGTGCAGCCGGGTGAGAAGATCGGCGTCGTCGGGCGGTCCGGGGCGGGGAAATCGACCCTGGTGAAGCTCTTGTTGCGGTTCTACGACACCGAAGGCGGTGTGATCCGGATCGACGGGCAGGATATCGCGCAGGTGGGTCAGGACTCGGTCCGCCGGGAGATCGGGATGGTGCAGCAGGACAGCAGCCTGATGCACCGTTCGGTGCGCGACAACATTCTCTATGGCCGCCCCGATGCGACCGAGGCCGAGATGATCGCGGCAGCGACGCGGGCCGATGCGCATGAGTTCATCCAAACGCTGGAGGACCAGGAGGGCCGCAAGGGCTATGACGCGCATGTCGGCGAGCGTGGGGTCAAACTGTCGGGCGGGCAGCGTCAACGGGTGGCTCTGGCGCGGGTGATCCTGAAAGATGCGCCGATCCTGATTCTGGACGAGGCAACGAGCGCACTGGATTCGGAGGCCGAGGCGACGATTCAGGATGCGCTGTTCGGGGTCATGCAGGGTAAGACGGTGATCGCGATTGCGCACCGGCTGTCGACCATTGCCGCGATGGACCGGATCGTTGTGCTGGAGGATGGGCATATCGCCGAACAGGGCACCCATGCCGAGCTTCTTGCACTCGACGGGCTATATGCCCGGTTCTGGGCGCGCCAGTCGGGCGGGTTCATCGGGCTGGAAGAGGTGGCTGGATGAAGGCCTTGAAACGGCTGGGCAAACTGATCGACGCCTTCCGCCCGGCGGAGGGGCAGCCGCCGCAGCAGCTGTGGCCGTTCATGCGCTGGTGCCTGAAGGGGTCGTGGCCGATGCTGTGGGTGGCGGGGGTGCTGTCGTCGATCGCGGGGGCGACCGAGGTGGTCTCGGCGGTGCTGCTGGGCTGGGTGATTGATGCCGCGCTGACTGCAGGGCCAGAGCGGTTCTTTGGCGACCATGCCTTGCTGATCGGTCTGTTCGTGCTGTTCTATCTTGTGTTGCGCCCGCTGGTCTTTGGCATTGCGGCGGCATCGAACAGCATTGTCGTCGGGCCGAATGTGTTGCCGCTGGTGTTGTCGCGTCTGCACCGCTGGACGCTGGGGCAGGCGGTGACGTTTTTCGACAACGATTTCGCCGGTCGGATCGCGCAAAAGCAGATGCAGGCGGCGCGGGCGGTGACCGATGTTGCGACCGAGGTGATCAACACGGTCTGCTTTGCGCTGGCCTCGGTGATTGGGTCGGTGGTTTTCCTGATCGCGGTTGATGCGCGGATCGCTTTGGCGCTGGCGGTGTGGCTGGTGGCCTATGTGTTGCTGATCCGGTTTTTCATGCCGCTGATCCGGGTGAATTCTGCCGCGCGTGCGTCTTCCCGCGCGATGGTGACCGGGCAGGTGGTGGACACGATCACCAACATCAAGACGGTGAAGCTGTTCGCCCATGCCGCGTTTGAAGACCGGGTTGCGCTGAAGGCGATGGATGTTTTCCGCGAGCGTAGTCTCGAATTCGGCGTGATCTCGACCTGGTTCCGGCTTTCGTTGATGACTGTGGCCGGGGTTCTGCCCGTGCTGCTGATCGGTGGCACGGTGCTTTTGTGGCAGCAGGGGCATGCGACGGCAGGGGCGATCGCGGCGGCGGGGGCGATCGCGATGCGGATCGCACAGATGTCGGGCTGGGTCAGTTTCACGCTGATGTCGATCTATACGGGCGTGGGGGAGATCGAGGATGGAATGAAAACCCTGTCGGTGCCGCATCAGCTGGCTGATGCGCCGGATGCAGTGGCGTTGGACAAGGTGCGGGGCGAGATTACCTTTGCCGGGGCCAGCTTTGCTTACGGGCGCAGGCGTGGCGGGGTGGAGGAGCTTAATCTGACCATCCGGGCCGGAGAAAAGCTGGGGATTGTCGGCGGCAGCGGGGCAGGGAAATCCACCTTGGTTGCGCTGCTTTTGCGGCTCTATGACTGCGAAAAAGGGGCGGTTCTGGTTGACGGGCAGGATGTGCGGCAGGTGACGCAGGAAAGCCTGCGGCGGCAGATCGGGATGGTCACCCAGGAAACCGCGATGTTCAACCGATCGGCCCGCGACAACATTGCCTATGGCCGCCCGGATGCGACTCACGACGAGATTGTCGCAGCAGCAAAAGCCGCCGAGGCGGATCAGTTCATCAGCCAGATGATCGACCATACCGGGCGCAAGGGCTATGACGCGTTCCTGGGCGAGCGCGGTGTCAAGCTGTCCGGCGGGCAGCGGCAGCGCATCGCGCTGGCGCGGGCCTTTGTGAAGGATGCGCCGATACTGGTGCTGGATGAGGCGACCAGCGCTTTGGATTCTGAGGTTGAAGCCAATATCCAGACCGCGCTGGATCGGGTGATGCAGGGCAAGACCGTGCTGGCCATCGCGCACCGGCTGTCCACCATTGCGGCGATGGACCGGATTGTGGTGCTTGACGATGGGCGGATTGTCGAACAAGGCACACATGAGGCGCTGTTGGCGCTAAATGGCCTGTATGCCCGCTATTGGAACCGCCAGTCGGGCGGGTTCATCGGGGCAGATGAAAAGGAAGCGGCAGAGTGATAGTGACAATCGACCGGCTGGGACACCTTGGCGATGGCATCGCGCAGGGCGAGAACGGGCCGGTCTTTGTGGCCGGCATGCTGCCCGGAGAGGTGGTGGAGGGCGATCTGGAGGGTGACCGGCTGGTGAATACCCGCATCGTGACGCCCAGTGCCGCGCGGATCAAGCCACCTTGCCAGCACGCCCGCACCTGTGGCGGTTGTCTGATGCAGCATGCATCGGATGCGATGGTGGCTGACTGGAAGACGGCGCATGTCGAGGGCGCTTTGGCCGGCCAAGGGCTGCACGCGCCGTTCCGGCCCATTCTGACCTCGCCGCCCCGGTCTCGGCGGCGGGCGACCTTTGCCGCGCGGCGCACCAAAGGCGGGGCGATGATCGGCTTTCATGCCCGTGGGTCCGATGCACTGGTGCAGATCCCGAACTGCCAGCTGGTGCATCCCGATCTGATGGCGGCGATGCCGGGACTGGAGGAACTGGTGCGGCTGGGCGGGTCACGCTCGCAGGAAGTGGCGCTGATGGTGACGCGGGCGATTGGCGGGCCGGATGTGGTGGTGACCGGCGGCAAGCCGCTGGACGGGGCGCTTCGGCTGGAACTGGCGCGGGTGGTCGAGGCGCATGCGATGGCGCGGCTGACCTGGGATGGCGAGACGGTGGCGCTGCGGGCGACCCCGATACAGACCATCGGCAAGGCGCGGGTGGCACCCCCTGCCGGGGCATTCCTGCAGGCGACGGAACATGGCGAAAAGGCTTTGACAGAGACGGTTCTCGACGCTTTGGGTCCGCAGAAAAAGGTGGTGGATCTGTTTGCCGGAGTGGGCACCTTTGCTTTGCCGATTGCAGAGCACGCCGAGGTGCATGCGGTGGAGGGCGACCCGGCGATGGTGGCGGCGCTGGACAAGGCGTCGCGCAATACCGAAGGGCTGAAACCGATCCGCGCGGAAGCGCGCGACCTGTTCCGCCGCCCGCTGGAACCCGATGAGTTCAGATATGTGACCGGCGTGGTGATCGACCCGCCGCGCGCCGGGGCCGAGGCGCAGATGCGCTGTCTGGCCGAGGCCAAGGTGCCGGTTATTGCGATGGTGTCATGCAACCCGGTAACCTTCGCCCGCGATGCGCGGATCTTGGTGCAGGCGGGCTACCGGCTGGAATGGATACAAGTTGTCGATCAATTCCGCTGGTCGGCGCATGTGGAGCTTGTGGGCCGCTTCGTTCGATAGCATATCGCGTGGCGTTGCCAGATCCGGGAGAAGTCGATGACACGCGAACAGGTGGGTGAGTGGCTGGAACGGCCGGTGGTCCGAAACACCATCATCAGCGTTATCCTGTTCAACGCGGTGATTCTGGGGCTTGAAACCTCGTCCTGGGTGATGGCGCATGTGGGCGGGCTGATCCTGCTCCTGGATAAGATCTGCCTGGCGATCTTTGTCGCCGAGATTGCGGCCAAGATCTACGCGCAGGGGCTGCGCTACTTCCGCAATGGCTGGAACCTGTTCGATTTCGTGATCGTCGGCATTGCGCTGGTGCCTGCTGGGCAGGGGCTGTCGGTGCTGCGGGCGCTGCGTATCCTGCGGGTGCTGCGGGTGATTTCGGCGGCACCGCGCCTGCGCCGGGTGGTGGAGGGGTTCATCACCGCATTGCCCGGCATGGGGTCGGTGTTTTTGCTGATGGCGATCATCTTCTACATCGGTTCCGTCATGGCGACAAAGCTGTTTGGCAGGGCCTTTCCTGAATGGTTCGGCGATCTGGGCAATTCGGCCTATACGCTGTTCCAGATCATGACGTTGGAAAGCTGGTCGATGGGCATCGTCCGCCCGGTGATGGACGCCTTCCCCCATGCCTGGATGTTCTTTGTGCCGTTCATCATGGTCACCACTTTTGCGGTGGTGAACCTGCTGGTCGGTCTGATTGTGAACTCGATGCAGGATGCCCATTCGGCGGAAGACAACCTGAAAACAGGTGCTTACCGCGACGAGGTGCTGGCCCGGCTGACGGCGATCGAGGCGCGGCTGGCGAAAGCTGATGACACATCCGTGAGCCGCTGATCCACGATCGCTGCTATGCAGGCACCGCAAATTTGGGTATGCGGGACCTAAAAAAGCGGGGCAGTTCTGGATGTGGCTTTATCGGATTTTGGCACTGTTGGTTCTGGCGTTTGGCCTGACCGCCTGTGGCAGCAGCAAGTTCAAGACGTATAACGGCCCGGAAGTAACTTCGGTTCAGGTCCATAAGGGCGCGCGGAAGATGTATCTGCTGCACCATGAGAAGGTGCTGAAATCCTATGATATTGCGCTTGGGTTCGCGCCCGAGGGCCATAAGGAGTTCGAAGGTGACGGGCGGACGCCGGAAGGCACCTATATCATCGACCGGCGCAACCCGAATTCGGAATTCCATCTGTCGATCGGAATCTCATACCCCAATCAGGCCGATCGCGAATATGCGAAAGCCTTGGGCAAGTCACCCGGGGGCGACATCTTTATCCACGGCGGGCCGCGCAAAAAGGTGACGCGGCGCGACTGGACGGCGGGCTGCATCGCGGTGACCGACAAGGAGATGGAACGCATCTATGCGATGGTCAAGGATGGCACGCCGATCCAGATCCTGCGTTGAGCGGGCCGGGGGTCAGCCCCCGGTGACCAAACACCACCAGATCTTGCCGTTCGGTTCCTGAAACCAGGCAAAGCCCATGTCGCGGGCCGAGGGGTCAAGGATGATGGCGCGGGTTTCCGGCTGTCGCATCCAGGCGGCCAGTGTGACCAGCTCTGTCTCGAACGTCTCGGAAATCAGTTCACCCTTCAGGGCGGCAGTATAGCCGACACGTTGCACCCGTGTCAGCGGTGAGGAGCCGTCGGAACCAAAGTGCCACGGGCGGTTCTGCACCGACATGTCGCGGGCATGTGTGGCGGCAGCGGCGTTAAGAGCGGCGTTGAACGCCAAGGGTTGGGCGTTCTGGGCGCGGCGCAGGGCGTTGACCGAATCGAGCAGCCGGAACGAAATCTCGTTCTCGGACCCCGGGGCGATCTTGTAGACTTGGGGCAAGGGCTGGCCGCTGGCATCCACCGGCACCGCCGCGGTTTGCTGGACACATGCCGAGAGCAGGCCAACTGCGCCGAGGGTAAGCACCAAGCGTCTGTTCATCATCAGTTCCGATCGTTGCGGCCCGAGGGCATCGTGTTTCATGTGCTGTGTATCGAAACCGCCCGGATGTTTCAAACCCAACTCTGCGTGACCCTGCCGGCTGACATCGGTTTGATTTGCGGGTTTTGGCCGATGGGAGTATGGAACCTGCAACAATTCAACCTCAGGAGACCTCGTATGAGCGTCGAAGATCGGACCAAACTGAACCGCCGGGCCTTTCTGGGAACAGCCGCCGCCGGGCTGGGTGCCGGGCTGGCACCCGCGTTTGCAATGGACGGGTCGACCGAGATGGATGCCTCGGTCGTGGCCGGTTCTGTGCGCAACAACGTTTCCAGTTTCCGCATGCTGCGGTGGCAGGACTATTTTGACAACACGCGCAACGGGGCGATTCTTGTCGACCTGACGTCGCGCGCGCTGCACTACTGGTCCGAGGATCAGACGGTCTATCGGCTTTACCCAACGTCAGTTCCCCTGTCGGAGGATCTGACCCGCCGGGGGCGGACCGAAGTGGTGCAAAAAGTGGTGGCCCCAAGCTGGCGACCGACCCCGTCGATGAAGCAGCGCAACCCGGAATGGCCGGACGTGGTTGAGGGAGGATCACCCGACAACCCGTTGGGAAGCCACGCGCTTTACCTGTCGTGGACCTACTACCGAATCCATGGCACCCATGATACCCGCAAGATCGGCCGCAGATCGTCGAACGGATGTGTCGGGCTTTATAATGAGCATATCTCGGAACTGTTCGCGATGTCGAAAGTTGGAACACAGGTGTTGCTAATTTGACGAAATGCCGTTGAAGCAAAGCCTGCTTCAACAAGCCAGATTGCAAATCCTGCGGCAAGCTGGTTATGAAGTCGGTACGAGGTACAGTCTTGGGTGCATGCCGTCGCCTCTGCAACATTCGGCGGTATGCTATAACTGGAGGTTATTATGAAGAAACTTGCGCTCGCTGCCGCTCTGACGGTTGCTGCTTCCACCGCTTACGCTGGTGGCATGATGGAACCGGTCATGGAACCGACCGTTGTTGCCGCTCAGACGTCTTCGTCGGCTGGTGGTATTGTTGTTCCGTTGCTGCTCCTGCTGATCATCGCAGCTGCTGCTTCGAAGTGATCTGATCTTCGGATCGTTCCAAGGAAAAGACGGTGGGAGATCCCACCGTCTTTTTCTGTTTTGGGGGTCAGGTTCTGCCAGCCCCCTACCGCAAGGCGGTTGTGTCAGCGCAGCCAGCCCGACAGGTTCTCTGAAATGACCGCCATAAGCGCGGTGATATGTGCATCGTCATCGTTCAGGCAGGGGATGTAGGTAAAGGTCTCGCCGCCCGCGTGTTCGAACGCTTCGCGGATCTCGCCGTTGATTTCTTCCAGCGTTTCGATGCAATCGGCGGAAAAGGCCGGGGCCATCACGGCAATGTTCTTCTTGCCCTGCTTTGCCAGCTCCGCCACATGCTCCACCGTATAGGGCTTCAGCCATTCCTCGGGGCCAAAGACCGACTGGAAAGTAGTGTCGATCGCGCCCTTGTCCCAGCCCAGCCGTTCGCGCAGCAGGCGAGAGGTTTTGGCGCATTGGCAATGGTAGGGGTCGCCTTCCATCAGGTAGCGTTTCGGCATGCCGTGATAGCTGGCCACCAGCACATCGGGTTTCGTGTCCAGCGTCGCATAGACACGTTCCACCGATTGCGCGAGTGCGTCGATATAAAGCGGATGGTCGAAATACTCCGGCACGGTGCGCACCGAAGGCTGGCGCTTTTCCTTCATCAGGGCGCGGAAGAATTCGTCATTGGCGGTGGCCGATGTGGCCCCGGCGTAATGCGGGTAAAGCGGGAAAAACAGGATCTTTTCGCATCCGGCCTCGACCATCGCGCGGACCTTTGAGGCCGTTGACGGGTTGCCATAGCGCATGCAGAAATCGACCATGATGCCATCGCCATATTGCGCTGCAATGCCTGCGGCGATTTTCGCGGTCTGATCCTTGGTAATTGTCAGCAGCGGGCTTTCGTTACGATCGTGGTTCCAGATCAACTTGTAGTTCGCGCCCGACGAAAACGGGCGCTTGGTAAGAATCACCAGTTGCAGCAAAGGTTGCCACAGCCAGCTGGAGTAATCGACCACGCGCTTGTCGGACAAAAACTCGTTCAGATAGCGGCGCATCGACCAATAGTCGTAATTGTCGGGCGTGCCGAGGTTGGCGACCAGAACGCCGATCTTTGCCTGCCGCACCGGGGGGTGATCGGCAAGGGCATGGGCAAGACGGCCCTGACCGGGCGCGATGACAGTCCCCTGCAGGGCATCAGTCAATCCGTGCTTGGCATCGAGCATTGCGTGCGTCCTTGGCTGGCCAGAAGTTAAGCGGGACATATAGGCTTATGCGCCGGGGTCAACCTTTGGGCAGGTGCGGGGCCAGCGGCATTTCGGCCGCACCCAGCGCATCGGCCAATCTTTGGGCAGCAGAGCCGGGTTTCAGCGGCTTTGGCTGGCTGTCATGCGGGGCCCAGCCGGTGAGGCAGATGATCTCGAAGGTGGCGGGGATACGGCCATCGGCATCGGCATATTGCGTCTGATAGATCTCGGCGGCGCGCAAAAGCACCGTGCGGCGCGTCGGTCGGCGCAGGCGGGCGGCAAGCGCGTTGGCCTCTCCCATCAGGCGCAGGTCGCGCATCAGGTGCAGGGCATCGCGGTAGCGCACGGTTTTGGTGAAGCTGTCCGCGACCGGCAGGGCAAAGCCCGCACGTTGCAACAGCCCGCCCAGATCGCGGATCTCGCCCATCGGCAGCACGCGGGGCGACAGGCCGCCCGAGACCTCGGCCTCGGCCTCGGCCAGGCAGGCGCGCAATTCGTGCAGGGTCTGGCCGCCGAACATCAGGCCAAGGAACAACCCATCGGGGCGCAGGGCGTGGCGGCATTGCACAAGCTGGCCCACCGGGTCATTGGCCCAGTGCAGGCACAGCGCGTGAATCACCAGATCCTGCGCGCCGGGGGTCAGCGACAGCAGGTCGTCATCCGGCACCGGGGTGCCGACATTGCGCCAGAATTCGGGAAAACCCGTCACGACAGCGGGCGACGTAAACTGCCTGTTAACCTCGATCAGTCTTTCCTGAACCTCGGTCAGTGTCTCGTCGTGCAGAAAGAACTCGGTGGCCCGGGTGCGGTTGCGCAACAGGGCGTGGCGCTCGGTCAGGATGGGGGGCGTCTGCATGGCGCGGAACATGGGGGGCGAGGAATGGGAATGCAAGCGGCGCTGCTGCACATGGTCTATCCGCCGCTATGTGTGTCCTGCGATGCGATGGTGTCCACCGATTTCGGGCTGTGCGGCAGTTGCTGGCGCGAAACGCCGTTCGTGACCGGTTTGGTCTGCGACAAATGCGGCATCCCCTTGCCGGGGCAAGATCCCGGCCATCCGGTCCATTGCGATGACTGTCTGACGATTGCGCGGCCATGGGCGCAAGGGCGCGCCGCCATGCTGTACCGGGACCGGGCGCGAAAGATGGTGCTGCAGCTCAAGCACGCCGACCGGCAGGATCTGGCACGGCCAGCCGGGGGGTGGCTGATGCGGGCGGCGCAACCGATCCTGCAGCCGGACATGCTGATCGCCCCGGTGCCGTTGCACTGGCTGCGGCTGTTGCGACGGCGCTACAACCAATCGGTCCTGCTGTCGGCACAGGTGGCGCGCCTGTCCGGGCTGGACCATTGCCCGGACCTGCTGCAACGCCAGCGCAACACGCAAAGTCAGGAGGGGCGGAACCGTGACGGGCGCTTTGCCAATGTGTCGGAAAGTATCCGGGTGCATCCGCGCCGGAAAGTGCTGGCGGAGGGGCGCCATGTGCTGCTGGTCGATGATGTGATGACCTCGGGCGCCACGCTGGCGGCGGCGGCAGAGGCGTGCCTTGCGGTGGGGGCCGCCGGGATCTCGGTTCTGGTGCTGTGTCGCGTTGCGAAGGAGGGGTAAATCCGTATAGTCCGGCGCAAGCCAAATTCTTGCAGGATCTGCCATGAAATCCGTTGAAATCTACACCACGCCCTATTGCCCCTATTGCATCGCCGCCAAGCGGTTGCTGGACAGGAAGGGCGCGGCTTATACCGAAATGGATGTCAGCCGCGACCCGGCCTTGCGTCAGGCCATGACGGTGCGCGCCGGTGGCGCGCGCACGGTGCCGCAGATCTTCATTGGCGGGCAGCACGTGGGTGGGTCTGATGATCTGCACGCGCTGGATGGTCGCGGCGCGCTTGACGCGCTGTTGGCGGCCTGATGCGCGCCGGTCTGGTGCAACTGACGGTCGGCGATGACCCGGCGGCGAACCTGCCTGAAACGCTGGCGCTGGTGCGGGCGGGGGTGGCAGGCGGCGCGGGGTTTGTGCTGACGCCGGAATGTACCAATGCGCTGTCATCGAGCCGGGAGCATCAGCTTGCGGTGTTCCACCATGAGCCGGATGATCCGACGCTTGCAGCGCTGCGGGCAGAGGCGAAGGGATTGGGAATCTGGCTGTTGATCGGTTCGCTGGGGTTGAAGACCGATGACGCGGATGGCCGCTTTGCCAACCGCTCTTTCCTGATCGGGCCGGATGGTGCGGTGGTGGCGCGGTATGATAAGATCCACATGTTTGATGTGACCGTCTCCGACACCGAATCCTACCGCGAGTCGGCAGGCTATCGCCCGGGCGCGCAGGCTGTGGTGGCGGATACGCCCTTTGGCCGCTTGGGCCTGTCGGTGTGCTATGATGTGCGTTTTCCCTATCTTTACCGGGCCTTGGCGCAGGCCGGGGCGCAGATCCTGACCGTGCCTGCCGCGTTCAACCACATTACCGGGGCCGCCCATTGGGAGGTTCTGCTGCGCGCCCGCGCGATCGAGACCGGGTGCTTTGTGCTGGCCCCTGCGCAGACTGGGTTTCATCCGGAAACCGCGGGCAAGGGGCGACGGACGCATGGACATTCGATGGTGATCGCGCCCTGGGGCGAAGTTCTGGCCGATGGCGGCGACCAGCCGGGGGTGGCCTTTGCCGACATTGATCTGACGCAGGTGGCGTCAACCCGCCGGAGGGTGCCATCGCTGACGCATGACCGGGGCTTCAGCGGGCCATGAGCGAGAAAGAGCGCGTCGAGGAAATCGCGGTGGCCCTGTTCGGCGAGCTGTTCATGGCCGACCAGCTTGCTCGCAACCGCATCTCCAAGGTTCTGCCCAAGGGGATGGAGCTTTCACATTTCGGGGTGCTGAACCATCTGGCGCGGTTGAATGAGGAACGCACCCCGGCGCAACTGGCGCGGTCGTTCCATGTGACGCGCGGGGCGATGACCAATACGCTGGCAAAGCTGGAATGGGCCGGCCACGTGCATATCCGCCCCGATTGGGATGATGCGCGGCGCAAGTTCGTGGCGATCAGCCCCTCGGGGCGGGCTGCGCGCGATGCGGCGGTGCAGGCCGTGGCCCCGTTGATCGGCGAGGTGGTGCAGGCGCTGGGGGCCGATCGGGTCCGGGCACTGGTACCGGTGTTGCGGGAAATGCGGACCCGGTTGGAAGACGATGGTTAAGGCCGATCATTTCTTCGTGATGCGGCCAGTCGGGGGCAGTGCGTGACGCCGGCGAAACGCCTGTTCGATATAGCTGCAGCGCTGTTTCTGGGGTCGATTCTGGCGCTACCCTTCGTGGTGCTTCTGATCTGGCTCCTGCTGCGCGAAGGCCGGCCGGTGTTCTACATCTCGGAACGGATGCGCGCGCCCGGGCAACCCTTCATGCTGTGGAAGCTGCGCACGATGAGGGTGGTGGAGGTGGATTCCGGCGTCTCGGGCGGCGACAAGGCCGATCGGGTCACGCCCATGGGCAGGTGGTTGCGCAAATACCGGGCGGATGAGATCCCTCAGCTGTGGAACGTATTGAAAGGCGACATGAGTTTTGTCGGCCCAAGGCCCCCGTTGCGCAGCTATGTCGAACGTTTTCCCGAGGTTTATGCCAGGGTGCTGCAATCCCGGCCCGGTGTAACGGGGCTTGCGACATTGCATTTCCACAAGCATGAAGACCGGCTTTTGCGCGATTGCACCACGCCCGAACAGACAGACAGCGTTTATGTGCGGCGTTGCATCCCGCGCAAGGCGCGGCTGGATCAGATTTACAGCAGGCGCCGCAATCTTTGCCTGGATGTTATGCTGATGGTCAACACTTTGCGCGGGATATCGCATCGCGGCGGGAAAAGCATGAAGGTTGATTGATATTGTGCTTCGGTCTATTCAACGATAGCTCAACTGTGAATTGTGCGGGTGTGCGCCTTGTGAGTGGTTTTTGAATTTACGGGGTAGTCAGAGTTGACGGCGAGCAGTTCAAGATTTCTTCTTTGGTTTGTCGGGCGTCTGTCGCGACTTCAGAAGCAGGCGATACTGTTGAGCGTGGATGTCATTCTGGCACCGCTGTCGCTTCTGGCGACCTATTTCTTTTTGTATCCTGCTTCGATCGCTTCGGTGCTGACAGGTCAAAGTGCCTGGGGCTTTGTGGCGGTAACCCTGTTTGCGGCCATCGGGTCGCCTTTGCTGGGGATTCCGTTGATCAAGCTCAAGTCGTATGAGGCGGTCGGCGCGATCAAGACCGGCCTGTTGGCGTTGTTTTCGGCCATGGGCCTTTGGCTTGCCAAAATCTACGGCGGGTTTTCTCTGCCAGCGGCTGGCATGCCGCTGTTTTTGCTTATCTTTGTTATCTCGATGGTGCTTGCGCGATTTTCGCTGCTCAGCCTTTTGCTGTCTGTCTTGCGGCAGGGGCAAGTCCGGCGCAATGTCGTGATCTATGGTGCCGGCAACACTGGCACGATGCTTGCCTCGGCGCTGCGCTCGCATGAGAATATCCATGTCGTGGCCTTTGTTGATGACAGCCCCGCGGTTCAGGGCATGACGCTGTTGGGGCTGAAGGTCTACGCCGCCGACCAGCTGGAGCGGATCGTGACCCGCTATGATGTGGAGCGGGTGTTGCTGGCCATGCCCTCGGCGTCGATGACCCGGCAGGCTGCGATTGCGCGCGATCTGGTGTCGCGCGGGCTGGATGTTCACGCGCTGCCGTCATTTGCCCAACTGGTCGGGACAGAGGTGATTATTGACACATTGGCACCGGTGTCGCCCGGGGTGCTTCTTGGGCGTGATACGGTCAATGATCTGCGGCCCGAGGCCAGTGATGCCTATGGCGGCAAATCCATTCTGGTGACCGGGGCCGGGGGCTCTGTCGGGTCCGAGCTGTGCCGCCAGCTCATTCGCTATCAGCCTGCGCGCATCGTTCTGTTCGAAGTCAGCGAGATCGCACTGTATACGATCGAGCGGGAGATGGCCGGGCGGGCGGATGCCGGGGGGATCACGTTTGTGCCGGTGCTGGGCACGGTGACGGAATCGCGGCAGGTCAGGGCGGTACTGGCTGAACACAAGGTGGATGTGATCCTGCACGCCGCCGCCTACAAACATGTGCCATTGGTCGAAGCCAACCCGATTGCCGGTCTGGTGAACAACGTGCTGGGCACCAGGACGCTGGCCGAGGCCGCGCTGGAAGAGGGCGTGAAGCGATTCATCCTGATTTCGACCGACAAGGCGGTGCGTCCGACAA
Organism: Paracoccaceae bacterium; assembly: GCA_046296515.1. Taxonomy (GTDB): domain Bacteria; phylum Pseudomonadota; class Alphaproteobacteria; order Rhodobacterales; family Rhodobacteraceae; genus Pseudotabrizicola. The sequence continues at coordinate 685,053 of JBKBKR010000002.1, forward strand.
ATATGATGGGCGCATCAAAGCGGATGGCAGAATTCGTTGTGCAGGATATGGCGCGCCGTTCGACCAGCACCGATTTTTCCATCGTCCGTTTCGGGAATGTGCTGGGAAGCTCGGGCTCCGTTGTTCCGCTGTTCCGCGAGCAGATCAAGAAGGGCGGGCCGGTCACGCTGACGCACGAAGATGTGACGCGCTATTTCATGACGATATCGGAAGCGGCATGCCTTGTGCTGATCGCGGGGGGGCTTTCAATGTCGCGCGGTCCGCATGAAGGTGATCTGTTCGTGCTCGACATGGGGCAGCCGATCAGGATCAGGGATCTGGCCGAGCGTATGATCAAGGCCGCCGGATATACCGTCCGATCGGCGGAAAACCCGCAGGGAGAGATCGAGGTGGCGGTTATTGGCCTGCGCCCCGGTGAAAAGCTGCATGAAGAGCTGTTGATCCAGCCCGGAATGTTGACCACTCCGCATGAAAAAATCCTGCGCGTTCAGGAACGTGGCCTGTCGAGCATGGAAATGATAACCGCTTTGCGCGAATTGCGCAGTGCGGTTGCCGTGGGCAATGCCGCTGCCGCCCGCCGGGTCATCGAGACCTATGTTGAGGGTTTTGGCTCGTCGGAAACCTCCGCCAGCCGTCGGCGGCGGATCGGGGCCTGAACGTGCAACTTTGCACCGTCGGCAAAGCGAAGTATGCTGCGCCATCGAAACGATACGCAGCCTGTCTACGCTGCCCATAAAAATACGCTATGAGGACTGCAGTCGGATGATCAGGCCAAAGATGTCAACGGCGGTGGTGGCACTGATCTCGATCGGTGCCCTTGGGGTACTGGCGGCCCAGTCAGAAACCCGGCCGACCCTAAACCTTTACGGAGCAACCGGCCTGATCGACATGCCATCGGCGGAAATGCAGCCGGATGGCATCCTGTCGGGCAGCACCAGCCATTTCGGCCCGATCAGCCGGACCACGCTGAGCTTTCAGATCTCGCCGCGCCTGTCGGGCAGCTTCCGGTTCCTTGGCATCCGCGATTGGAACAAGCGCTTTTGTCCGCCAGATTGCGGTGGTGTGAATCAGTTCGATACCTATTACGACCGATCATTTGATCTGCGCTATCAGATCCTGGATGAGGGGCGGTATATGCCCGCCCTTGCCATCGGCTTGCAGGATTTCGTGGGAACCGGCGTTATCGCGGGTGAATATGTGGTCGCGACCAAGCATATCACGCCCGATGTGAAGGTCTCGGCCGGTCTGGGCTGGGGACGGCTGGGCAGCCACAAGCCGTTCGGTAGCCCGTTCGGCGACCGACCCCCGCTGGAGGTCGGAAAGGGCGGCAATTTCAACTTCGGCCAGTGGTTCCGCGGACCCGCCGCACCGTTTGCCGGGGTGGAGTGGCAGGTCAACGATCAGTGGACCGCCAAGGCAGAGTATTCTTCGGACGCCTACCGCGAAGAGGCGGGCAGGCGCGGCACCTTTGACCGGCGCAGCCCGCTGAATTTCGGGATCGAGTATCAGCGCAGCGAGTCGATGCGGCTGGGTGCCTACTACATGTATGGCAGCGAAGTGGGGGTCGCCGCCCATTTCATCCTGAACCCGAAAAAGCGGCCGGGCGGCGGCATGGTGACTTCGGCCCCCGATGCGGTTTTGCCGCGTCCGTCGCGCGGGGCCGATCCCGAGGCTTGGTCGACAACCTGGCTTGGCCAGCCCGAAGCACATGAAACCCTGCGAGGCCGCTTGTCACGCAGGCTGGCGAAAGATGGCGTGCAGGTTGAATCGGTCCGGTTCGACGGATCGACAGCACATGTCCGCATCCGCAACCTGACGGTGGATGCCGAAGCGCAGGCCGTTGGCCGTACGGCGCGTGCGATGACCAGGGTTGTGCCGGCCTCGGTTGAGCAGTTCGTGATCGTGCCGGTGGTCAACGGCATGCCGGTGTCGCAGGTCATTGTCCGCCGGTCAGACATTGAGGCGCTGGAGTTCGACACCCAGGCTGCTGAAAAAACCCTTGCACGGGCGCAGATCCTGTCAGCCCCAGCGGTGCTGAATGACGGCTATCACGACCCGGAGGCCTATCCGAAGTTCACCTGGTCGCTTGCGCCAACCGCGCGGCTTCGGGTGTTTGACCAGAATGCGCCGTTCAAGATCGGGGCCGGGCTGGAGCTGAGCGGGCGCTATGAACTGACGCCCGGTCTGGTGCTGTCGGGCGAAGTGTCGAAATACCTGTTCAGCAATCTGGATGACCGCCCGCCGTTGCCGGACCGCAATGGTCTGCACCCTGTGCGCTCTGCGAGCTATTTCTACGATCGGGATGGCGACCCGGCGCTTGAGACGCTGGCACTGACCTATTACCGCAAGCTGTCGCCTGAACTGTATGGCCGCGTTTCGGTCGGCTATCTGGAGCGGATGTATGGCGGTGTCTCGACCGAGGTGTTGTGGATGCCGACGAACCGTCGCTGGGCGATCGGCGCGGAAGTGAACTATGCGGCGCAGCGGTCACCGGATCAGCGGTTCGGATTTTCGTTGCCGGTTGATATGTTTGAAACCGATGGTTGTGCGCCGAATCTCGCGACGGGGGCCTGTGGTGCGCGCGGCAGTTATCGGGTCGTGACCGGGCATGTCTCGGGTTACTACAAGTTTGACAATGACTTCCACGTTCAAGTCGATGTCGGCCGCTATCTGGCGGGCGATGTCGGCGCGACGCTCGCGCTCAAGCGCGAGTTTGACAACGGCTGGAAAGTCGGGGCCTTTGTCACGAAGACGAATGTATCGGCCGAAGAATTCGGCAGCGGCTCGTTTGACAAGGGCATTACGGTGGAGATTCCCCTTGCCTCGCTGTTGGGCAAGCCCAGCACCAAGAACCAGCAGACGACCGTGCGTCCGTTCGGCCGTGACGGGGGGCAGCGGCTGGATGTGGATGGCCGTCTCTATGACACCGTGCGCGGCTATCGTGCGGACGGGCTGACCGAACAATGGGGACGGTTCTGGAAATGAAGCACGCCCTTGGTTTTGGCCTGATGTCGCTGCTTTTCGTTGCGGCCTGCGGGTCCGACAAAGACCCGTCCTCCAACACAGAGATCGTGCGGGCCTTCGCGGGTTCGGCCATCGGCACGGTGAAGGGATCTGCACCTGCACCCGCCCGGATGACTCGCGCGCGCCTTGCCGAGGTGATTACGCCGGTGATGCTGGTGACGATAAACAACACTGGACACGAGGCGTTGATTGCGGAAATCCAGACCAATGGCGGTGTTTCCACCTGGTCCTCGGTTGATGACATCACGATTTCTCTGCGGAATGGTGTGATTGTTGCCACACGCGGATTTGGCGCAGATCTGATGGCCGCTGCGGTTCCAGCCGTTTCGCGCAGCAATGGTGGTGGGACAGCACATGTCAGGGTACATACGTTGCTGAACGGTGAGGATCAACCGGTTCGCACGCAATTTGCCTGCATCATGCAGAATGTTGGTCAAAAAGTCATTGATATCGTTGAGATATCCTATCAATCAACACATGTGATCGAAACCTGCGCCGCCGATGGCGAGCGCTTTCAGAATGAATACTGGATTTCCAACGACCAAAAAATGCGCAAATCTAAACAGTGGATTAGCGCGGATGTTGGTTTTCTGACCATAGAGGATGTTCGCCGCTGATCGCTGGACGAATAGCTTTCACCCGCAGGCTGTTTATGCTATTCCTGCCCCAAGATTAAAACAACCTGGAGAGTAACAATGTCTCGTATTACCGCTTTCGTCGCCGCTCTGGCTTTTGCTGCTTCGGCTGGCGTTGTTTCGGCTGGTGGCCTTGCCGCTCCGGAAGAAGATCACCAAGTGATCGCTGTTGTCGCCGGCGCAGCTCCGGTTTCCAGCATGGGTGGCGCTGGTGTTGCTGCTGCTGCAGCCGCCGCTCTGCTGCTGGCCGTTGCTCTGAAAAACAACTCGGGCAGCCACTGATTTCTGAAGTCTGGAACAGGGCCCGCTTCGGCGGGCCCTGTTTCGTTTTCCTCCCCTACGGCGCGGCTGGCTTTCACCCTTGCAAGAATCGTGATTGAGGGTTAGGTAGCAATCAACAGCGGTTTCGGGGTCCACACCCGAAGCTACCGGAAGAAATTCGCGGGCCGCTTGGCCCGTTTTTCGTTTTTGGAACCCATGACAGATCTTATCGCCAAAACCGCCATCGACCGTCGCCTTGCCGGCATCATCGGCCCTGTCATCGAGGGGCTGGGCTTTGAACTGGTGCGTGTGCGCCTGATGGGCGGCAAGACCCGCATCCTGCAAATCATGGCCGACCGGCCTGACGGTGGGATCGTGGTCGAAGACTGCGCCACCATCTCCACCGCCGTTTCGGCGGTTCTGGATGTGGAAGACCCGGTCGAGGACAATTACGTGCTTGAAGTCTCGTCCCCCGGCATCGACCGCCCGCTGACACGTCTCAAGGATTTCGAGATGTGGAAGGGCTGGGAAGCCCGGATCGAGACGACCGAACTGATCGACGGCCGTCGCCGGTTCAAGGGTGCGCTGGCCGGGGTCGAGGATGAGGAAATCCTGATCCTGATCGAGGAAAATGGCGAAGAAGTCACCATCGGGCTGCGGTTCGACTGGCTGTCCGATGCCAAGCTGATGCTGACCGATGATCTGATCGCCGAAATGCTGCGCCAGAAAAAGGCCAGCGGCGATTTTGACGAATCGGCGTTCGACGAGATTGAGCAATCCGAAGGCGAGGAAGAAGACCCCGCCGAAGAAACAAAACACTAAGACCGGGAGTTGACCGATGGCGATTACCTCTGCCAACCAGCTTGAACTTCTCCAGACCGCCGAAGCGGTGGCCCGTGAGAAGATGATCGACCCGGATCTGGTGATCCAGGCCATGGAAGAAACGCTCGCCCGTGCCGCCAAGTCGCGCTACGGGTCCGAACTGGATATCCGCGTCAATATCGACCGCAAGACCGGACGGGCGACCTTTGCCCGCGTGCGGACGGTGATGGAAGACGAGCTGATCGAGAATCACCACGCCCAGCTGACCGTGAAGCAGGCCAAGAACTACCTTGCCGACCCGCAGATCGGTGATGAGGTGATCGACGAGGTGCCCCCGGTCGATCTGGGCCGGATTGCCGCGCAATCGGGCAAGCAGGTGCTGTTGCAGCGTGTGCGCGAAGCCGAGCGTGACCGCCAGTATGAAGAATTCCGCGACCGCAAGGGCACGATCATCAACGGCGTGGTCAAGCGCGAGGAATACGGCAACGTTATCGTCGACGTGGGCCGTGGCGAAGGTATCCTGCGCCGCAACGAAAAGATCGGCCGCGAGGCGTATCGCATCGGCGACCGTATCCGTTGCTTCATCAAGGACGTGCGCCGCGAAGCGCGCGGGCCACAGATCTTCCTGTCGCGGACCGACCCGCAGTTCATGGCGGAATTGTTCAAGATGGAAGTGCCAGAAATCTATGACGGCATCATCGAGATCAAGGCTGTGGCCCGTGACCCCGGTTCGCGCGCCAAGATTGCCGTGATTTCCTATGACAACTCGATTGATCCGGTCGGTGCCTGCGTCGGTATGCGCGGAAGCCGGGTTCAGGCTGTGGTCAACGAGCTGCAGGGGGAGAAGATCGACATCATCCCGTGGAATCAGGATCAGGCGACCTTCCTTGTGAACGCGCTGCAACCTGCCGAAGTGTCCAAGGTGGTGATCGACGAAGAGGCCGGAAAGATCGAGGTTGTGGTGCCGGATGAGCAGCTGTCGCTGGCGATCGGTCGTCGGGGTCAGAACGTGCGTCTGGCCAGCCAGCTGACCGGGCTGGACATTGACATCATGACCGAAGCCGAGGAATCGGCCCGCCGTCAGGCCGAATTCGCCGAGCGCACCAAGCTGTTCATGGACACGCTGGATGTGGATGAGATGATTGCGCAGCTTCTGGTGTCCGAAGGATTCGGCAATCTGGAAGAGGTGGCCTATGTCGAGGCGGATGAGCTGCTGTCGATCGACGGGTTCGATGAGGGCACCGCCGCCGAATTGCAGGCCCGTGCCCGCGACTATCTTGAAGAACAGGCCCGCAAGGCGCTGGAAAACGCCCGCAGCATGGGTGTGGAGGAGAGCCTGATCAACTTTGAGGGCCTGACCCCGCAGATGCTGGAGGCGCTGGCCAAGGATGGCATCAAGACACTGGAAGATTTCGCGACCTGCGCAGACTGGGAGCTGGCCGGCGGCTGGACGACCGAAAACGGACAACGCAAGAAGGACGACGGAATCCTGGAGACCTTCGACGTGAGTCTGGAGGAGGCGCAGACCATGGTTATGACCGCACGGGTCATGCTGGGCTGGGTCGACCCGACCGAAACGGAACCGGCAGAGGAAGAAACCGACGAGTCCGAAGACAAGGAGGCCGAGGCCTGACCCCAGGCCTCGGAGCAGCGCGTATGACGCGTGGCGGCCAAAAGACATCGCGTGAAGATCCGGAACGCAAATGCATCGTTTCCGGGGAAAGCCAGCCGAAAGCGGGGTTGATCCGCTTTGTGCTGGGGCCTGAAGGCATGATCGTGCCTGATATTCAGGGGCGTCTGCCGGGTCGTGGGATCTATGTTGAGGCGGACCGCGAGGCGCTGGCCAAGGCGGTGAAGAAGAATCTCTTCACCCGTGCGGCCCGTCAACCCGTGAAACTGCCGGATGACCTGCCCGAACTGGTCGAGCGGCTCTTGGTGCAGCGGGTGATCGACCTTATATCGCTGGGACGCAAAGCCGGAGACGCGATTTGCGGCTATGAAAAGGTGAAGGACTGGCTCATCAAGGGCCAGGCACGGACCCTGATTCAGGCCAGCGACGGTTCGGAGCGCGGAAAAGAAAAGCTGCGCCCGCCGAATGGGCCAGAATCCCTCATTTCCTGTCTTACGGCAGGGGAAATGGGTTTGGCATTCAGCCGCGAACGTGCGATACACGCCGCGCTTGCGGCTGGTGGACTCAACAACCGTGTTGTAGAGGAAGCGGCAAGGCTTGTCGGCCTGCGTGGGGCAGAGGACAAGCAAGTCGGCGACAGGATCGCCGGGAAGGATACGAAGGACGCATGAGCGATACAGACGGCAAAAAACCCCTCGGTTTGGGTGGCGCACCTCGTTCCGGTCAGGTGAAGCAAAGCTTCAGCCACGGCCGGACGAAAAGCGTCGTGGTTGAAACGAAGCGCAAGCGCGTGGTCGTTCCCACAAAGCCGGGCGCAGCCGGATCATCAGGCACGGCCGGTGGGTCACCCAATCTGGGCGATCCGGCCAAACGGCCTGCGGGGATTTCCGACGCCGAGATGGAGCGTCGTCTGACCGCTTTGCGCGCCGCCAAGGCACGTGAAACGGCGGATAACGAACGTCGGGCCGAAGAAGAGCGCCAGCGCGAGGAAGACCGTCAGCGTCGCCGTGAAGAGATCGAGACGAAGGAGCGCGAAGAGCGTGAACGGCTTGAGGCACTGCGTGCCAAGGCCGAGGAAGAAGAGCGCGCCACGCGTGCCGAGGCGGAAGCCCGTCTTACGGCGGCGGCTCAGCGCAAGGCTGATGTATTGGGCACGCGGCCACGGTCGGCCGAAAAGCCGGCCGAGGCGAAGCCCGGCCCGGCGACGCCCGCACCGGCAGATGCGCCGACCAACCGCAATCAGGATGCGACCGGACCGCGCGGCGTTGCCGCCAAGGCGCCGCTTGCCCCCGCACCCCAGCGCAAGACCGATCGCGAGCGTGAAGAGCGCGAACGCAGTGCCAAGGCCAAGGGCGACGACAACCGCCGTGGCGGCAAACTGACCCTGTCAGCCGCGCTGAACGGCGAAGGCGGGCGCACCCGTAGTCTTGCCGCGATGAAGCGCAAGCAGGAAAAGGCCCGTCAAAAGGCCATGGGCTTCGGCACCAAGCCTGAAAAGCAGGTGCGTGATGTGCAGCTGCCGGAAACGATCGTCATTTCCGAGTTGGCCAACCGGATGGCCGAGCGCGCGGCTGACGTGGTGAAATCGCTCATGAAAATGGGCATGATGGTGACCATGAACCAGGCGATCGACGCCGACACCGCCGAGCTTGTGATCGAGGAATTCGGCCACAAGGCGGTTCGCGTGTCTGATTCGGACGTGGAACAGGTGATCGACTCGGTCAAAGACCGGGATGAGGATCTGCAACCACGTCCGCCGATCGTGACCATCATGGGCCACGTTGACCACGGCAAGACCTCGCTGCTGGATGCGATCCGCAAGGCGAATGTGGTGTCGGGGGAGGCTGGCGGGATCACCCAGCACATCGGCGCCTATCAGGTGCGCACGCCCAATGGCGCGCTGGTGTCGTTCCTCGACACCCCGGGCCACGCGGCGTTCACCAGCATGCGGGCCCGTGGGGCAAGTGTGACCGATATCGTCGTTCTGGTGGTCGCGGCAGATGATGCCGTGATGCCGCAAACGATCGAAGCGATCCACCACGCCAAGGCTGCCAAGGTGCCGTTGATTGTTGCCATCAACAAGATGGACAAGCACGGTGCCGATGCGACCAAGGTGCGGACGGATCTGCTGCAGCACGAAATCGTTGTCGAGGCGATGTCGGGCGATGTCCAGGATGTCGAGCTTTCGGCCAAGACCGGCATGGGGATTGACACTTTGCTGGAGGCGATCGCGCTTCAGGCCGAGATTCTGGAACTGAAGGCCAACCCGAAACGGGCAGCCTCAGGCGCGGTGATCGAAGCCAAGCTTGATGTCGGCCGTGGCCCGGTCGCCACCGTTCTGGTTCAGAACGGCACCCTGCGCAAAGGCGATATCTTTGTCGTCGGCGAGCAGTGGGGCAAGGTGCGCGCACTGGTCAACGATCAGGGTGAAACCGTGCTCGAAGCCGGGCCTTCGGTTCCGGTCGAAGTTCTGGGCCTGTCGGGCACGCCTTCGGCTGGCGATACGCTGAACGTGGTCGAAACCGAGGCACAGGCGCGCGAGATCGCGGATTACCGCGAGAAAGCCGCCAAGGACAAACGCGCCGCTGCGGGGGCCGCAACCACCCTGGAACAGCTGATGGCCAAGGCCAAGGCCGACCAGTCGGTCGCGGAACTGCCGGTTCTGGTGAAGGCGGATGTGCAAGGCTCTGCCGAAGCCATCGTGCAGGCGCTGGAAAAGGTCGGCAACGACGAGGTGCGCGTGCGCATCCTGCATTATGGTGTGGGTGCCATCACCGATACCGATGTGGGTCTGGCCGAAGCATCAGGTGCGCCGATCATCGGGTTCAACGTGCGGGCCAATGCCTCGGCCCGTCAGTCGGCGAACCAGAAAGGCGTCGAGATCCGCTATTACTCGATCATTTATGATCTGGTTGATGACATCAAAGCTGCTGCCTCGGGCCTGTTGAAGGCCGAAGTGCGCGAAACCTTTATCGGTTATGCGCAGATCAAAGAGGTATTCAAGGTCACCGGCGTTGGTCAGGTCGCCGGCTGTCTGGTCACCGAAGGCATCGCGCGCCGGTCGGCAGGCGTTCGCCTGCTGCGCGACTCTGTCGTGATCCACGAGGGTACTTTGAAGACGCTGAAACGCTTCAAGGACGAGGTTAAGGAAGTCATCTCGGGTCAGGAATGTGGCATGGCCTTCGAACGCTACGAAGACATCCGCCCCGGCGATGTCATCGAGATTTTCGAACGCGAGGAAGTGCAGCGCTCGCTCGCATAAGCTTGCAACAGGCAATAAAAAAAGCCGGGGGAAACCCCGGCTTTTTTCAATGATGGTCCAAATCAGGCCGCACGACACATTGCCACAGGAAATCCCACAAACAGCTTTTCGTCGACTTTGATCACAAGTTTCCCGTCAGACAGGGTTCTGACCAGCAGGCCCTGAATGGAAACGCAACTTCCGACAGCGATCGTTCTCAGCATCCACCAACCCCCAATTAGCGTCGCAGTTGATAAATTAGAGGAAAGAATTCAGAAAACCATCACTAAAATGTCGTAGTGCCGAAGATTTCGGCAGCCGGTGCAAACCTGGCTAAAGCCAATCGCGCAGAATGGGAATCAGGGGAATATCTGCTGGCGGCATGGGATAATCCCGCAGGTTTTCTGCCTTTACCCAAGCCAGTTTCTGCCCTTCCTGACCCTGAACGATGCCCTCCCACTTCCTGCAGGCGAACAGCGGCATCAGCAGGTGGAAGGTGTCATAGCTGTGGCTGGCAAAGGTCAGCGGGGCGAGGCAGCTTTTCCAGGTGTCGATGCCCAGTTCTTCTTTCAGCTCGCGAATCAGGGCGATCTCGGGTGATTCGCCCGGCTCTACCTTGCCGCCCGGAAACTCCCACAATCCGGCCAGCGTCTTGCCCTCGGGCCGCTGCGCCAGAAGCACGCGGCCGTCGGGGTCGATCAGGGCAACAGCCGAAACGAGGACGATTTTCAAGATCGGTAATCTGCGTTGATCTCGATGTAGCGGCTGGTCAGATCACAGGTCCAGACCGTGCGAGCGGCTTTGCCGAGGCCCATATCGACACCGATCAGGATTTCTTCCTGCCTGAACTGCGCCGCGCCGTCTTCTTCCTGATAGTCCGGGTTGCGCCAGCCGTTCCTGGCCACCACGACATCGCCGAAACGGATGGTCAGGCGATCACGGTCGGCCTCGGCCCCGGATTTTCCGATGGCCGCGACAATGCGACCCCAGTTCGGGTCTTCTCCCGCAAGTGCGGTTTTGACAAGCGGCGAGTTGGCGATGGAAAACGCGACTTTTGCCGCATCTTCGTCACTCGCGGCTCCGGTCACGCGGATCTCCACCAGTTTGGTTGCGCCTTCACCATCACGGATCACCTGCAGCGCCAGATCCTGCATCACGCCGTGCAGCGCCGTCTCGAACGCTTTGGCAACCGGGCCTTTGACGGCGGCGGCATCGCTTTGCCCGGTTGCGGCCAGCAGCAGTGTGTCCGAGGTGGAGGTGTCGCTGTCCACGGTGATGGAGTTGAACGTGGCATCGACATTGCGCGACAACATGCGTTGCAGAATCGCGGGCGAGATTTTCGCGTCGGTGAAGATATAGACCAGCATCGTCGCCATATCCGGCGCGATCATGCCCGACCCTTTTGCAATGCCCGCGATATGGATCGTGCCACCATCGCCCTGCACGGTCGCAGCGGCCCCTTTGGGGAAGGTGTCTGTTGTCATCATGGCGTGGGCCGCCATCTCGATCGCATCCTCGCGCAGGTTGGCGACCAGATCGGGAAGGGCGTCGATGATTTTCTCATGGGGCAGCGGCTCACCGATCACCCCGGTCGAAGAGGAGAACACCCGCTCGGCAGGCAGGTCAAGCGCGGCAGCAACGCCGCCGGTGACAGCGGCAACGGCCTTGTCCCCGGCTTTTCCGGTAAAGGCATTGGAATTACCCGAGTTGACGATGATCGCCGCACCCGCCCCGGCAGGAACCTTGGCGGCCAGTTTGTCCTGACAATCGCGCACGCAGCCAGAGCGGGTGGACGAGCGGGTAAACACCCCCGCCACCGCTGTCCCGGGCGCAAGACGGATCAGCATCAGGTCTTTGCGGTTGGCATATTTGATCCCGGCCTCGACGGCGGCAAATTCCACCCCACCGATGACAGGGAGGGCGGGGAAGCCACCCTTTGGGGCGAGGGGAGAGACAGGCTTGGCCGATTTCAGCTTGGCGGTGATCTTTCCCGCAACCTCGGCCATCTCGTGCCCGACCCCTTCGGCCACGTCAGAGACGGTTTCGGGGACTGTCGACTTGAGCTTGCGCAGACGCTTTTTCAGCGTCTTTGCTTCGGCTTTCCAATCGGTCTTTGCCATGGCTTCCCCCTGGGACTATTTGTCCAGCAGCGTTGCATCACGCAGCAGGGTGGGGTCAAGCCCCTCTCCGGGCCGGATGATCTGGGCCGCGTCGGTCAGGGCCTTGATGTGGGCGTCGACCGCGGCGCGCTCGATCTCGGCGGCCAGTTCGTCGCGGGTCTCGTCAAGCGTGGGGGCGGCGGCCAGGCGGGTTTCCTTGACCAGGATCAGGTGGAAGCCGAAATCGGACTGAACCGGGGCCGTGACCTTGCCAACCTCGGCGGCGACGACGGCATCTTCAAACGGTTTGACCATCATGCCGGTGCCGAACCAGCCCAGATCGCCGCCGTTGGCGCCAGAGCCGGTATCGGTGGAATTGGCACGCGCCAGTTCGGCGAAATCGGCGCCGCCATCCAGCTGGGCTTTCAGCTCATTCGCCTTTTCCTCGGAGGCGACAAGGATATGGGCGGCATTGTATTCGGCTGCGGGCTCAAGCCCCTTGAACTTCGCATCATAGGCGGCCTGCAGCGACTCGTCGGTCACCGCCCCTGCGATCACGGCCTGCAGCGCCACGCCGGAAATATAGCCGCGACGGTCATTCTCCAGCGCCAAACGGTCGCGCTTTGCAACCTCTCCCACCGATTGCTCCAGCGCGGTCTGCTGGATCAACTGATCCAGAATACCTTTGAACAGCACATCATCAGGCAGCGCCTGATACTGCTGCGGAAGGCTTTGGCGCAGGGCGATCATGTGGCCGAGCGTGATATCAGTGCCGTTCACCGAGGCAACAAGCGTATCGGCCGTGGTGTCCTGCGCCAGTGCGGGCACCGAGACCGCGGCCATAACGGCGCAGCTTGCCAAGATCCTGGTCCATTTCGTCATTTTCACACCCTCCTGATCGGGCTGCGACCCCGCCAAACATTGACTATGGCGGGCCTGTCCCTTAAATCGCGGGGGTCGCGTGCGACGGGGCCGGCCGGCCTTCTTGGGCTTTCTATGGAAGGCGATGGGGGCGGGCAAGGCCCTTGGTTCACACGATCCTGTCAGGAATACCCACGGAGAACATATGCTGGGTTTGGGTTCGCTAACGCGCAAGGTCTTTGGGTCGCCAAACGACCGCAAGGTCAAATCGGTTCGCCCGCTGGTCGCACGGATCAACGCGCTGGAGCCGGAGTTCGCCGCGCTCAGCGACGAAGGCCTGAAGGAGAAGACAAAGGTGCTGGCACAGCGCGCGCAATCGGGCGAAAGCCTTGATGCGCTGCTGCCGGAAGCCTTTGCCAACTGCCGCGAAGGCGCACGGAGGGCGCTTGGCCTGCGCGCCTTTGATGTGCAGCTTAAGGGCGGGATCTTCCTGCACCAAGGCAACATCGCCGAGATGAAAACAGGCGAAGGCAAGACGCTGATGGCGACCTTCCCCGCCTATCTGAACGCGCTGGCGGGCAAGGGTGTTCATATCGTTACGGTCAATGACTATCTGGCCAAGCGCGATGCCGAATGGATGAGCAAGGTTTACGGTGCATTGGGCATGACCACTGGCGTGGTCTACCCCTATCAACAGGACGCCGAGAAAAAGGCCGCCTATCGCTGCGACATCACCTATGCCACCAACAACGAACTCGGTTTCGATTATCTGCGCGACAACATGAAGGGCAGCATCGAAGACATGTCCCAACGCGGGCATTTCTTTGCCATCGTCGATGAAGTGGACTCGATTCTGGTGGATGAGGCGCGCACGCCGCTGATCATCTCCGGCCCGTCGCAGGACCGCTCGGAACTGTATACCGCCATTGACGGCCTGATCCCGCAACTGACCGACGCGCATTTCAAGCTGGACGAAAAGACCCGCAGCGTGACTTACACGGATGAGGGCAACGAGTTCATCGAAGGTCTGGTGCGTGCGGCCGGAATCCTGCCTGACGGTCAGAACCTCTATGACCCCGAAAGCACCACCATCGTTCACCACGTCACGCAGGCGCTGCGGGCGCATAAGCTGTTCACCAAAGACCAGCAATATATCGTCCGCGATGGCGAGGTGATGCTGATCGACGAATTCACCGGGCGCATGATGCGCGGCCGTCGCCTGTCGGACGGCCTTCATCAGGCGATCGAGGCGAAAGAGGGTGTGCAGATCCAGCCCGAAAACGTGACCCTCGCTTCGGTGACATTCCAGAACTATTTCCGCTTGTATGACAAACTGGCCGGGATGACCGGCACGGCAGCGACCGAGGCCGAAGAATTCATGGAAATCTACCGGCTGGGCGTGGTCGAAGTGCCGACCAACCGCCCGGTGGCGCGGGTGGATGACCATGATCAGGTCTACCGCACGGCACGCGAAAAATACGAAGGCGTGGTGAAGTCGATCCGGGAGGCGCATGAAAAGGGTCAACCGATCCTTGTCGGCACCACAAGTATCGAAAAATCCGAATTCCTGTCGGGCCTTTTGAAAGCCGCCGGTGTGCCGCACAATGTGCTCAACGCACGCCAGCACGAGCAAGAGGCGCAGATCGTGGCCGATGCCGGGCGCTTTGGCGCGGTGACGATCGCCACCAACATGGCCGGTCGCGGCACCGACATCCAGCTGGGCGGCAATATCGAGATGCAGGTCATGGCCGCCATCGCCGCCGACCCGCATCTGAACCCCGATGAAGTGCGCAAGCGGATCGAGGCGGAACATGCCGAGGAAAAGGCCAAGGTTCTGGCAGCAGGGGGCCTGTTCGTTCTGGGCACGGAACGCCACGAATCCCGTCGCATCGACAACCAGCTGCGCGGCCGGTCGGGGCGTCAGGGCGATCCAGGCCGTTCCTCGTTCTTCCTGTCGCTTGAAGACGATCTGATGCGGATTTTTGGCTCCGACAAGCTGGATGCGGTGCTGTCCAAGCTGGGCATGAAAGAGGGCGAGGCGATTGTTCACCCTTGGGTCAACAAATCGCTGGAACGCGCGCAGGCAAAGGTTGAAGGGCGCAACTTCGACATCCGCAAGCAGCTGCTGAAGTTCGACGATGTGATGAACGACCAGCGCAAGGCGATTTTTGGCCAGCGGCTGGAGATCATGCAGGCCGAGGATGTTGCCGAAATCGCCGAAGACATGCGCGTTCAGGTGATCGACGACCTGGTTGACCTGCATATGCCGCCAAAGACCTATCCCGACGCCTGGGACGTTGACGGCATGATCGCGACGGTGCGCGAAAAGCTGAACATCGACGTGCCGCTGGCCGATTGGGCGGCTGAAGAAGGCGTCGATCAAGAGGTGATCAAGGAACGTCTGGAGGAAGCGGCCTCGAAGGCAATGGCCGAAAAGGCCGAGGCGTTCGGCACCGAAACCATGCGATCGATCGAGAAGCAGATCCTGCTGCAGACAATTGACGGCAAATGGCGCGAACATTTGCTGACGCTGGAACATTTGCGCTCGGTCGTCGGGTTCCGGGGCTATGCCCAGCGTGACCCGCTGAACGAATACAAGACCGAAGGCTTTACGCTGTTCGAGTCAATGCTCAACTCCTTGCGGCAGGAGGTGACGCAAAAGCTGGCGGCGATCCGTCCGCTGACGCAGGCCGAGCAGGATGCGATGATGGCACAGGTTCTGGCGCAGCAGCGTGCGGCCGCCGGAACTGCGGATCCCGAACCCGTCCTTGCCGAGCAACAGGCACCGTCGGGCCGCCTTCCCGGCTTTGACGAGACCGATCCTGCCACATGGGGCAATCCTAGCCGGAACGACCCGTGCCCTTGTGGTTCGGGCGAGAAGTTCAAGCATTGCCATGGGCGTCTGGTCTGACATTGGGCAGGCCTGATGGTGAATGGGGCGGTCCTTGCCGCCCCATTTTTGCCATCTAATGTGGAAACATTTCCTAAAGTTGCCACTGATTGGCCCGCATTGGGCGACATGCTGTTTCCTGACCGAAGGGCTGGAGGCAAAGATGAACCTGCAACGCAAACTGACACTGGTGGTGGCCACGGGTGCCATTGCACTTGGTGCAGGTCATTTCGTGCAGGAAAAGGCCGCTGACCGCGTCGCAGTGGAGCCGGCGGAAGTGCTGGTTTCTGATGTCAAGCCGGTTGCAGCCGGGCCAGCCGACATTTCCCCCAACCCCACCGCCATTCAGCCACCGGTTCTGCCCGCCGAAGCGGCCCCGACTACGGTGGATGCCTCGCCACCTCTGGTTCCGCCCGCCGATCCGGTCCCGGCCGAGCGCCTCGCCGCCGCCGACCCGATCGCCGCCGTGCCGCGCGATCCTCAGCTCATTCCTGCGCCGGTGATGACCCAAGGCCCCGACTGTGCAGTGAAATTCGATCTGCTGCCCCAGCCGGAGGCCATGATTGGCATCTCGCTTCTGGCACCTTGCCATGCCGAACAGCGTGTGGTCCTGAGGCATGCCGGCCTTGCCGTCACGGCCCGCACCTCGGCCAGTGGCGCGCTGGTCAGCACGCTTCCGGCGCTTACCGCCGTTGCGGATGTCGAGGTGGTCTTTGCCGGTGGCGAAAAAGTGTCGGCCTCAATTCCGGTCGGTGATTTCGCCAAGGTTCAGCGCTTTGCGGTGCAATGGCAGGCCGAAGATGCCTTTCAGCTGCACGCCTTTGAAAACGGCGCGGATTACGATCAGCCAGGGCATATCTCTGCCTCCTTCACTGGAAAGTCGGGCGAAAGCGGCATGATTTCGGTCCTTGGTGACGCCACGGTCACTCTGCCGTTGCTGGCCGAAGTCTACACCTTTGGTCCGGCCCAAAAGACCGAACTTGTGCTGGAAGCGGCTGTCACCGAAACCACCTGCGGGCGGGAGATTTTGGGTGAGGCGATCCTTGCGACCGGCGGGTCGGTCGAAATCACCGACCTTACAGTGGCGATGCCCGGATGTGAGGCGATCGGTGATATTCTGGTATTGAAAAACCTGCTTGAGGACATGACACTCGCCATTGCAAACTAGCGGGGCGACACAGGGTTCATGGGGGCAGGTTTCTGGCGCGCGGCGGTTTTCGCCGCGCTTTTTGTCCCCTCGGTTGCCGGGGCGCAGGATGTCACGCTGATCGCCCGCGAAGGCGGGTTGGAGATTCCCGGCCTGTTGCAGGGCTATGACGGTGAGTTCTATCGTATTGAAAGCGTCTATGGTCTGCTGACAGTCGATGCCGCAGGGGTGATCTGCGATGGCCC
The DNA here is from genome assembly GCA_046296515.1 of Paracoccaceae bacterium. Lineage (GTDB taxonomy): Bacteria > Pseudomonadota > Alphaproteobacteria > Rhodobacterales > Rhodobacteraceae > Pseudotabrizicola. Next base: position 701,908 of record JBKBKR010000002.1, read on the forward strand.
GGCGTGCCCGGATCTGACGGCCCCAAGGGCGCGCGTGCGGATTGTCGGGCTGGCTGGCGTGGGTGAATCGCTGCTGCCGCCCCTGATGCGCGCCTTTGCCGAAGCCCGCGGGCTGACCTATGCCGAAGGCGGGTCTGGGGGATACAGCGCCATCGTGACCGATCCGCAGAGTGGCAAGCCTTTGGCCGACATCAGTTTTGCGGGGGTCTCGCCCGATCTTGCGCGGGCGGAACTGATGGCGGGGCGGGCGGAGATGATCCTGTCCGCCGCGACCGAGCCGGACATGGGTTCGCGGGTGCTGGCGCTGGATGCAATGGTGCCTGTTGTCGCGCCGGACAATCCGCTGCCGCAGATCAGCACTGGCAATCTGGCGCGGGTTCTGGCGGGCGAGGTTGCAAACTGGGCCGAGATCGGCGGGCCCGACATGCCGCTGGTGCTGCACGGAATGGCGGCGGATGCCGCGCTGCAACGGGCTTTGGCGTCGCGGTTGGGGCGCGATGTAGCGGCCAGTGTGGTGCATGACGACATTGCCGCATTGGGCAGCGCGGTGCAGCGCGACCCGTGGGCAGTGGCGATGACGGTGCGGGCCGGGGTGCAGGGCGCGCGGGTTTTGCCGCTGACCGACAGTTGCGGGTTTCCGCTCCTGGCTTCCGCACTCGCCGTAAAGGCGGAAGACTATCCGCTGTCGCTGCCGATGTATCTGTTGACCCCCAAGCGCCGCTTGCCGCTGTTCGTGCGCGAGTTCCTGACCTTTCTGGAGACCCCGCAGGCGCAGGCCGTGGTGGCCGCCGCAGGCTGGATCGATCGCCAACCTGAACGCCAGCCGCTGACCGGCGATGGACTGCGCCTGATCAACGCGATTCAGGGCGCGGGCGAGGAGACGACGCTGGCCGATCTGAAACGGCTTGCCAATGCGATGGATGGCGCGGAGCGCTTGTCGCTGACCTTCCGGTTTCAGGATGGCTCCAGCCAGCTCGACGCCCATTCGCGCAACAACCTTGAGGATCTCGCGCGGCTGATCGAGGTGGGGGTGTTCCGCAATCAGGCGCTGGTGCTGGCTGGGTTTTCCGATGGCACCGGGGCGGCGGCAGCCAATCTGGCGCTGAGCCAGTCCCGCGCCGAAGGTGTGTTGGCGGGGTTGGCGCAGGCCGGCGTGGCACAAAGCAATCTGCCGCAGGTGATCGCCTTTGGCGAGGCGATGCCAATGGCCTGTGACGAGACCCATGCCGGGCGACGGCTGAACCGGCGGGTGGAGGTGTGGATGAAGCCGATGTTTACAGATAGCCGTCCGAGCGGAAACTGAGTTCTCGGCTTTTGCCGATGATCAGGTGGTCGTGCAGGGCAATTCCAAGCACGTCACAGGCATCCTTGATCTGGTGGGTCATGGTGATGTCGGCCTGACTCGGCGTCGGGTCGCCCGAGGGGTGGTTATGCACCAGAATCAGCGCCGAGGCGTTCAGTTCCAGTGCGCGTTTCACAACTTCACGTGGGTAGACCGGCACATGGTCGACTGTGCCCTTGGCCTGTTCCTCATCGGCGACCAGTGTGTTCTTGCGGTCAAGGAACAGGATGCGGAACTGTTCGGTTTCCCGGTGCGCCATCGTGGTGTGGCAGTAATCGAGCAGCGCATCCCATGACGTGAGAACGGGCTTATGCATCACGCGCGCCCGCATCATGCGCTGCGAGACGGATTCGAACAGCTTAAGCTCACAAATCACTGCTTCCCCTACCCCCTTCACGGCCTGCAGCCGGGAAATCGGTGCGGTGATCGCCCGGTTCAGATCGCCGAATGTGTCGATCAGCAAGCGGGCAAGCGGTTTGACATCCTGCCGGGGGATGGCGCGGAACAGCAGTAGTTCCAGCAGTTCGTAATCGGGCATCGAGGCACCGCCCCCGGCCATGAAGCGGTCGCGCAGGCGTTTGCGGTGATCGGAGATATAGGAGGGCAGCTTTTGCGGCAGGGCTGAAGTTGCCGCCTCATCCTCATCGCCCGGCGAGGCGAAAAGCGGGAGGGTGCCATCCTGGAAGCCGTGCTGTGCCATGGCTGCAGACTGGCAGGGCTTGGTGAAAGAAGAATTAACGCCCTGCAGAAATGAAAACCCCGCCGCAAGCGACGGGGTTTCAAGCGCGCATAGCGATATGATCAGCTCTTCATACTGTCCCAGAAGCCTTTGACCTTGGAAAAGAACGAAGATCCCTCGGGGTTGTTCTCTTCAGACAGCTTTTCAAACTCGCGCAGCAGTTCCTTTTGCCGCGCGGTCAGGTTGACCGGGGTTTCCACCGCCAGTTCGATCAGCATGTCGCCGATGTTGCCACCGCGCAGGGCGGGCATGCCCTTGGCGCGCAGGCGCAATTGCTTGCCTGATTGCGCACCGGCGGGCACCTTGACCCGGCTGCGGCCGCCGTCGATCGTCGGCACCTCGACCTCGCCGCCGATGGCGGCAGTGGTCATGCTGACCGGCACCCGGCAGAACAGATGCGCGCCGTCGCGCTGGAACAGGGCATGTTCGCGGACCTCGATGAAGATATACAGATCGCCCGACGGTCCGCCGCGCAGGCCTGCCTCGCCCTCACCGGCCAGCCGGATGCGGGTTCCGGTTTCGACCCCGGCAGGGATGTTGACCGAGAGCGCCCGCTCTTTCTCCACCCGGCCCTGACCCCCACAGGCGCGGCAGGGGTTCTTGATGATCTGGCCCATGCCGTTGCAGGTTGGGCAGGTGCGCTCAACGGTGAAAAAGCCCTGCTGCGCGCGGACCTTGCCCATACCGGAGCAGGTGGGGCAGGTGGTGGGCTCGGCGCCACCTTCGGCACCGGTGCCGCGACAGACCTCGCAGGCGGTGGAGGTGGGCACGTTGATGGTTTTCTGGATGCCCTTGAACGCCTCTTCCAGCGAGATGCGCAGGTTATAGCGCAGGTCAGAGCCGCGCTGTGCGCGCGAGCGGCCACCGCCGCCCCCGCGCCCGCCCATGAAATCGCCGAAGAGGTCTTCGAACACATCCGAAAAGGCCGAACCAAAGTCGCCATGGCCACCGGCCCCGGGGTGCCCGCCACGCCCGCCGCCCATGCCGCCTTCAAACGCCGCATGGCCGTAGCGGTCGTAGGCGGCTTTCTTGTCGGCGTCTTTCAACACCTCATAGGCCTCGTTCACCTCTTTGAACTGGGCTTCGGCGTTGGGATTGTCAGAGTTGCGATCGGGGTGCAGTTCCTTGGCCTTGGAACGGTAAGCCTTTTTCAGGTCTTCCGCCGAAGAGCCCTTGGGAACCCCCAGAACATCGTAAAAGTCGCGTTTTGCCATGGGTATGAACCCCTTTCCCGAACCGGAGAGGGGCGGTCCGTTGCCGGACCGCCCCTTATCCCGTGTCCTGCGGTCTTACTTCCGCTTGTTTTCGCCCAGATCCTCGAAGTCGGCATCGACGATGTCTTCGTCAACCTCGCGTGGACGATCCGGATCGGCACCTTCGCCATCGGTCTGGGTGGCCTTGTAGATCGCCTCGCCCAGTTTCATCGCGGCTTCGGTCAGGTTCTGGATGCCCGAGCGGATCTTGCCCGCGTCATCACCCTTCAGCGCCTCTTCAAGCGGCTGCATGGCAAGTTCGATAGCCTCGACCGTGGTGGGGTCAACCTTGTCTGCATGCTCTTTCAGCGACTTCTGGGTCGAATGCAGCAGGCTTTCGCCTTGGTTGCGGGTTTCCACCAGTTCGCGGCGTTCCTTGTCAGCTTCGGCATTGGCTTCGGCGTCGCGGACCATCTTTTCGATGTCCTCGTCCGAGAGGCCGCCCGAGGCTTGAATGGTGATCGCCTGTTCCTTGTTGGTGCCCTTGTCCTTGGCTTTCACCGATACGATGCCGTTGGCGTCGATATCGAATGTCACCTCGATCTGCGGCAGACCGCGCGGAGCTGGCGGGATGTTTTCAAGGTTGAACTGGCCAAGCATCTTATTGTCGGCGGCCATTTCGCGTTCGCCCTGGAACACCCGGATCGTCACTGCGTTCTGGTTGTCTTCGGCGGTGGAGAAGATCTGCGACTTCTTGGTCGGGATAGTGGTGTTGCGGTCGATCAGGCGGGTGAACACGCCGCCGAGGGTTTCGATGCCCAGCGACAGCGGGGTCACGTCGAGAAGGACCACATCCTTGACGTCGCCTTGCAGCACACCGGCCTGAATGGCGGCGCCGGCGGCGACGACTTCATCCGGGTTGACGCCCTTGTTGGGTTCTTTGCCGAAGAACTTGGTCACTTCCTCGACCACGCGGGGCATGCGGGTCATGCCGCCGACCAGAACCACCTCGTCAATGTCGCCAACCGAAAGGCCCGCATCTTTCAGAGCGGCCTGACAGGGCTTCATCGAGCGTTTGACCAGATCATCGACCAGCGATTCCAGTTTCGCACGGGTCAGCTTAACCACAAGGTGCAGCGGCTGGCCGGTGGTCTTGTCCATCGAGATGAACGGCTGGTTGATTTCGGTCTGCGACGAAGACGACAGTTCGATCTTGGCTTTTTCCGCCGCCTCTTTCAGGCGCTGCAGGGCCATCTTGTCCAGCGTCAGGTCAACGCCGTGTTCCTTTTTGAACTCGTCGGCGAGGTAGTTGACGATGCGCATGTCAAAGTCCTCACCGCCGAGGAAGGTATCGCCGTTGGTGGATTTCACTTCGAACAACCCGTCGTCAATCTCCAGAATGGTGATATCGAACGTGCCGCCGCCAAGGTCATAGACCGCGATGGTCTTGGTTTCTTTCTTGTCCAACCCGTAAGCCAATGCGGCGGCGGTCGGTTCGTTGATGATGCGCAGCACCTCCAACCCGGCGATTTTGCCGGCATCCTTGGTGGCCTGACGCTGGGCGTCGTTGAAATAGGCGGGCACGGTGATGACGGCCTGCGTCACGGTTTCGCCGAGGTAGGATTCGGCGGTTTCCTTCATCTTTTGCAGGATGATGGCCGAAACCTGGCTGGGCGAATATTTCTCGCCGCGCACTTCGACCCAAGCGTCGCCATTGCCGCCGTTGACGATCTTGTATGGCATGTTCTTCTGATCCTTGAGGATCACCGGATCATCAAAGCGGCGGCCGATCAGGCGCTTGACCGCGAAAATGGTATTGCTGGCGTTGGTGACGGCCTGCCGCTTGGCGGCCTGACCGACAAGGCGTTCCGTTTCGGTGAACGCGACGATCGACGGCGTAGTGCGCGCGCCTTCGGAGTTTTCAATGACGCGAGGTTGCGACCCATCCATGATGGCGACGCAGGAGTTGGTTGTTCCAAGGTCGATACCGATGACTTTGGCCATGTTTTGATCCCTTTCTACAGGCGATGGTCTTGGCGCGGGCCCGATGCGCGGCACCCTTGCCCATGGAGCGTGCGGTTATTCCGGTTCATCCCGGATTACCGTTGCGTGCTGTATATAGGTGGCAGGCATTTTGCCTGCAACGGGGTCACTGCGCGCTGTGTTGCGAATTTTTTACATGCGTGGCGTTTGGTGTGGGGCAACCGCTGCCGTCTGTGACCTGCTGCCACATGGAACCATCGCCTTTTCTGTGCGTTATTGAACGGTAGTTTCAAAAAGAAGGACGTGCTGATGCTTTATGTGGACATTCCGACCAAGGCGCAAATCGACAGGCTGATTGCGGCGAGGGGGGATGCGTTGGTGTCTTTCTTCATTCCGACCACACCAGAAACGCAACACATCGGTCAGGCGCGCACGACGCTGGGCAATCTGCTGAAGGAGGCCGAGGCGCAGCTGGAGGCGGTGGGCACCGCAAAGCGGACGATCTGGCCGATTTCGGAACAGATCAACGATCTGCTGGACGATGATGATTTCTGGAGCAAGCAGGCCAACAGCCTTGCCATCTTTGTCAGCCCCGACCGTTTGCGCACGTTCCGCTTGCCCAACCACCTGACCGAAATGGTACAGGTGGGGGACCGATACTTCACCAAGCCGTTGCTGCGGTCGGTGTCTTCGCAGAACCACGCCTTTGTGCTGGCGCTGGCCGAGAATGAAGTGCGGTTGATCGAGGTTTTTGCCGATCTGCCAGCGATCGAGGTGAACGTGCCGGATATGCCGAAAGATGCGGCATCGGCCAGTGGCACATCGAACGTGAATTCGCGCAGCTATTCCAAACGGATCGGCGGAGCGGAAGGGCAGAACGTGCTGTTGCGCGCCTTTTGCCGCAAGGTCGATGACGCGCTGCGTCCGTTCCTGAATGGCCGTGACGAGCCGCTGATTCTGGCGGCGACCGATCCGCTGCTGTCAATGTTCCGCACGGTGACCACGCATGACCATGTCGCCGAAGAGGCGATCAAGACCAGCCCGATGCGGATCACCCCAACAGAACTGGCCGAAATGGCGCGCCCCGTGCTGCACGACGTTCAGGCACGCAAGATTGCGGCTCTGCACGAGCGGTTCGAGGCTTTGGCAGGCGAAGGCCGGTCGCTGACCGATGTGGCCGATGTGGCCAAGGCTGCAACGTTCGGGTCGGTCGATACGCTGCTGGTCGATATGGACGAGGTGGTTCCGGGCACCGTGGATGAAGCCACGGGCGCTGTGACTTTTGACAAGGAATCGACGGCGGCGAATCTTGGTGTTGTTGATGAGATCGCATCGCGGGTGATTCTGGCGGGTGGCACGGTTGTGGCCGTGCGCAAGGACGAAATCCCCGGCAAGGGGTCGTTGGCGGCCATCCTGCGCTACGCCCAGTAGCCGGGAAACCCAAACGGGGGCCGGGCCGCCGGCCCCCGTTCGCGATCAGCGATGATCCAGCGTGCAGCAACCGTGAAGCGAGTCGTTGCCGTCAGGTGCCTCGGTGAACATACGGGTGGCAAAGCCATAGAGACGGTCCGACATCCCGTCGCTGCAGCCTTCACGCGCGACGACAAGCGTGCGGTTCAGGGTCGGACCCTCTTCCAGCCGGATCAGAAAGCCCTGGCTCGCCACGGCCTCGTGCAGGACCGTCATCGGCACCGCCCCGGTGTCGGGCGAGTTGTATTCCGCCCCGCGCGGATACAGGCTGACCGACCAGAACGGTTCGGTTCCGAAACATGAGAGCGGGCGCGGCACCAGATGGGGATCTTCCGGCTCGATTGGGTCTAGATAGGCCATCGACACCCAACCACCGCCCTCGGGCATCCCGACTTTGCCCCATTTGCCGTCGGATGACAGTTCCAACACCTCGATGTTCAGGCCATAGGGTCCGATCTCACCCATGATCCCGGCCTTGGCCGAAGGCTCGGCCCGGATGTTCAGGACATCATTCGCCGCCACGCCCGTGACCGAATAGGCGGCAGGAAAGCTTTGCGCCGAGGCCAGCGTCGGCCAAATGGCGATCAGGAAAATCGCGAAACTGCGGGTCATCGTTTAGCCCCCCAACTGCTGGATGCGTGTTTGCGGGTGTAGAATTCACCCATCAGCCCGATCACGATGCAGATGATCATCAGTGTCACCGCATACCGGATCGAACTGTAGTGCGGGTTGTAATTCAGAAAGATGAAACCGCGTGACTGGTCGATGATATGGAACAGTGGATTCCAGTCGAAATAGGAAAGGATATAGGTGGGCATCGCATTGGCCACAAACATCTTGCCCGAAGCGATCATGTTGGCGCGCTGGTAAAGCGTTGAGAAAATTCCGACAAACTCCGGCTGCCAGGGCATTGCCGCCTTGAACACCATCCCGATGGCAACACCCGTGCCCCAGGCAAGCAACAGCATGGAACAGGCACCGACGGGATCGAAAATGGTGATGGGGGTAAAGGCGGCATGGTAGATGAACAGCACCACCCCCGCCGACAGGATCTGGGTATAGAGCGACCCGAGCGCGGCGGCGGCGATGGCGATGATCGGGTTCATCGGTGAGTGTTTCATCATCGGCGAGGTCGGGCCGTCAGAGCTGACGACCGCCCCCACCGCCTTGGTGTGGGTCATGAACATGAAGATGCCGGACATGACATAAAGCAGGAAATCGCCGCGGATGGCGCTCCCGCGCAGGCCCAGAAGGTCGAACATGACGTAGAACACCACGACCAGAATGACGGTCTGCATGATGTTGAGCAAAAGGCCGATCACCGCATTGCCGTGCGACCGCCGGATCGACCGGACGGTGGCGTGGAAAATCAGCTCGAGCATCGCTAATGCGCTGCGAGCCGATGTCTTTCTGACCACGGGTCGGAACATTTCTGCCCAGTCCTCTTGGGGGTTTCGGCGGGAACCCCTTGCCATACCGCAGGAAATCTTGATGTTTCCCTTCGGGAGATGATAAGGCCAGCCTGACCTTTAAGCAACTGCCGTGCCCAACAGGCGCACAAAAACGGAGATGGATGTGGATTTTGACCATCTGACCCAGGTGATGCGGCGTCTGGCGCTGGAGGCGGGCGACAGGATCATGGCCATCTATGAGGGCCCGGATTTCGATGTGCGGTCGAAAAGCGACGCCAGCCCGGTGACCGAGGCGGACGAGGCGGCGGATGCGATCATCTCGGCCGGTCTGCGCGCGGCTTTTCCCGACTTGGCGCTGATCACGGAGGAGCAGGCCGATAGCCATGACCTGACGGCAAGCACCTTCTTGATCGTCGATCCGCTCGACGGCACCAAGGAATTCGTGCAGCGGCGCGGCGATTTCACCGTGAACATCGCCTATGTCGAAGATGGCGTGCCGCTGCGGGGCGTGGTCTATGCGCCTGCCAAGGGGCGGCTGTTCTATACCTTGCCGGATGGCCAGGCAGTTGAAGAAGCCGGGCCCTTTGTAAAGCAAACGGCGGGGCGGGTTACAGCCCTTTGCGTCGCCACCCCGGACAACGCTGCGCTGATGGTCGTGGCTTCGAAGTCACACCGTGACGCGGCAACGGACGCCTATATAGCGCTCTATGCCGTCAGGGACATGACAAGCGCGGGAAGCAGCCTGAAGTTCTGTTTGGTCGCGACGGGCGAGGCCGATCTTTATCCCCGTCTGGGCCGCACGATGGAATGGGACACAGCCGCCGGAGATGCCGTTCTGCGCGGTGCGGGTGGCCATGTCGTGCGGTTCGACGACCATACACCGCTGGTCTACGGGAAACCCGGCTGGGAAAATCCGTTTTTCATCGCCCATGCGCCGGGAGTGGTGTTGCACAAAGAAACGGCTGGCGCTTAGGATCGGAAAGGCGTTCTGGGCGTTGGCATATCGACAGCCACAACAAATCATAGTTTTGCCATTTTTTGGTTATCGGTTTGCTGTATGAAGATCGGGAGCGGTCCGTCGATGCGGCGGGACAATGAGAAAGAGTGAGTGCGATGAAGCATAAAAAGGTTTTGAAAGCAGTTTTTCCTGTAGCCGGCCTGGGCACAAGGTTTTTGCCAGCCACCAAATCCATCCCGAAAGAGATCATGACTTTGGTGGATCGCCCCCTGATCCAGTACGCGATTGACGAGGCGCGGTCGGCGGGGATAAAGGAATTCATTTTCGTGACCAGCCGCGGAAAATCGGCACTGGAAGACTACTTCGACGTGGCCCCCGAACTGGAATCGGCCTTGCGCAAAGCGGGCAAGGACCACCTACTCGAAGTGCTCAAAGACACCAATATGGACAGTGGTGCGATCGCTTATATCCGCCAGAACCGGCCTCAGGGTCTGGGCCACGCGGTCTGGTGTGCGCGACGGCTCATTGGCAATGAACCCTTTGCCGTGCTGCTGCCTGACGACGTGATCGCAGCCGACAAACCCTGCCTGCAGCAGATGATCGAGGCTTATGCCGAAACCGGCGGCAATCTGGTTGCGGCGATGGAAGTGCCGCCGGAAAAGGCGTCGTCCTATGGCGTGCTGGATATCGGCAATGACATGGGTTCGATCGTCGAGGCCAAGGGGATGGTGGAGAAACCGCCGTTCGGCACCGCGCCGTCAAACCTTGCGGTGATCGGGCGCTATATCTTGTCGCCGGATGTGCTGACCAACCTCAACAAGATCAAGCAAGGCGCTGGCGGCGAGATTCAGCTGACCGACGCGATTGCCGAAGAAATCGGCAAAAGCAAGGTCTATGGCTACCGCTTCCGCGGCCAACGCTATGATTGCGGGTCAAAAGCCGGATTCCTTCAGGCGACGGTGGCCTTTGGTCTGGCCCGCCCCGATCTGCGCGAGGAGTTCGGCACCTATCTGAACGATATGCTCGCGCTTCAGAAAGCCGCCCAATAAGGCAAACCTTGTGGCATGGCCGGTGCAGAAGCTGTCGGCGTTCTTGTCTGCGGCGGCACAGGCCTATGCCCTGAGGATGCGGCGTCGGCGTCATTTGTGGCGATCGTTTCGCAGCCGTCATGCGCTGAGCCCGGTCACCAACCGCAGCGGAGCGATACAGCCCAGCGACATCCTGTGTTTCATGACTGTGCGGAACGAGGCGCAGCGGCTGCCGCATTTTCTTGACCATCATCGCAAACTGGGGGTCGAGCACTTTCTGATTGTCGAAAATGACAGCAGCGACGGCACGCGCGACCTGCTGGCAGCGCAGCCCGATGTGTCGTTGTGGACCACAACGGCCAGCTACAAGCTGTCGCGGTTCGGGCTGGACTGGGTGACTTGGTTGCAGATGTGCCATGGTCACGGCCATTGGTGCCTGACACTGGATGCCGACGAGCTGCTGATCTACCCCTATTGGGAGACGCGGAGCCTGCGTGCCCTGACGCGGTGGCTGACAGATCAGGGTCTTGCAGCGATGGCGGCCATGATGCTGGACCTGTATCCGGAAGGGCCGCTGTCGCAAGCGCAGATTGCAGCCGGCGATGATCCGCTGGGTGTGTTGCGCTGGTTCGATCCGGGAAATTACGGCCTGCGCGTGCAGGACCGCACGGGAAACCTGACGATCAAGGGCGGCCCGCGTGCGCGGATGTTCTTTCAGGACGACCCCCGTCGTGCGCCCACGATGAACAAGATCCCGCTGGTGTTCTGGAACCGGCGCTATGCCTATGTGAACTCCACCCATGACCTGCTGCCCCCCCGGATGAACGCAGTTTTTGCGCAGGATGGCGGCGAACGGATTTCCGGGCTGCTGTTGCACACAAAGTTCCTGCCCGAAGTCATTGCCAAATCCGCCGAGGAAAAGGACAGGAAACAGCATTTTACCAACAGCATGCTGTATGACCGGTATTATGATGCGTTGGTGGCGGATCCAGTCCTGTTTTCGGCAGGATCCGAGCAGCTGACCAGCTGGAGACGGCTGGAGGCGCTGGGCCTGATGTCGCGCGGGGGGTGGGTCTGACGGGGGTTGTCGCTGCGCCAATCCTGTCAGTCAGGCAAAATTGTTAACTCTTTGGCATCAATTTTGCTGGTGTGATGTAACCAATCGCGCCAGATGATGGGGCGTGGATGTCAAGGAACGGATTTGCTGTCTTGGGTTTGCTGTCTTCTTACCGGCTACGTTGGCATCGCAGGCGCCTGCTCTTTCGGGCATGGGCCAGCCGACGCGATCTGTCGCTGGTGGCAGACCGGTCGGCCGGGCAGGCCGACAACGCGATCTTTGCCTTCACCACCCTGCGCAACGAAAAGATCCGGCTGCCCTATTTCCTGCGCTATTACCGCGACCTGGGCGTGAACCATTTCTTTGTGGTCGACAACGGCTCCACTGACGGATCATTCGAGTATCTGCGCGAGCAGCCCGATGTGTCGCTCTGGCGGACCGGGGCGAGCTACAAGAACAGCCGCTTCGGGATGGACTGGATCAGCCATCTGCTGCGCCGCTACGGCCACGGGCACTGGTGCCTGAGCGTCGACCCGGATGAGTTCTTTGTGTACCCGTTTTGCGAAACGAGGCCCATCCGGGCACTGACCGACTGGCTGGACACAACCCAGATCCGCACCTTCTCGGCGATGCTGCTGGATATGTACCCCAAAGGCCCGATCACCGATCAGGCTTACCGCGAAGGGCAGGACCCGTTCGAAATTGCGCAATGGTTTGACAGCGGGAATTACCAGATCAGCCGGAACCCCGCTTACGGCAATCTGTGGATTCAGGGCGGGCCGCGCACCCGCGTTTTCTTTGCCGAGACCCCGAAGAAAGCCCCGGCGCTCAACAAGATCCCGCTGGTGAAATGGCATCGCTCCTATGCCTATATCAGCTCTACCCATATGATGCTGCCACGCGGGCTGAATCTCGCCTTTGACGAATGGGGCGGCGAGAAAGCCTCTGGTGTGCTGCTGCATGCCAAGTTTCTTGATACATTCGCGGCCAAGGCAGCCGAAGAGCTGACGCGCGGTCAGCATTACGCGGCCAGTGCCGAGTACAAGGCCTATCAGCAGGGCCTGTCCAGCCAACCCGAGGTGTGGTGCAAATGGAGCGAGAAGTATATCAACTGGCGTCAGCTTGAGATTTTGGGTCTGATGTCCAAAGGAAACTGGGCATGAGGGATGGGCGGGCATGACAATCGGCTTTGTGATGCTGTGCCATACGGCACTGGATCGCGCTGCTCAGGTCGCACGGCACTGGGCGGAGCGTGGCTGCCCTGTTGTCATCCATGTCGACCGCCGGGTCGCGGCAAAGCCCTATGGCCAGCTGGTCGCCGATCTGGCGGATCTGGGTAACGTCCGGTTTTCGGGTCGCCATGCCTGTGAATGGGGAACATGGGGCATCGTGGCCGCCAGCCAGGAGGCCGCGACCGTGCTTTTGCGCGACTTCCCCGAGGTGCGGCATGTCTATCTGGCCTCTGGCTCGTGCCTGCCCCTGCGTCCGGTGGAGGAACTGCGCGCCTATCTGAATGAGCGGCCAAAGACCGATTTCATCGAAAGCGTGACCACCGAAGATGTCGGCTGGACCATTGGCGGCCTCAACTTCGAACGGTTTACGCTGCGCTTTCCCTTCAGCTGGCGCAAACAGAAGTGGTGGTTTGATACCTATGTCAAACTGCAGCGCATGGTCGGCTTCCGCCGCAAGATCCCCGCCGAACTGGTGCCGCATCTGGGCAGCCAATGGTGGTGCCTGACGCGGCAAACCCTGTCGGCCATTCTGGAACACCCGGAACGCGCGGCGATCGACCGCTATTTCCAAAAGGTCTGGATTCCCGATGAAAGCTATTTCCAGACGCTGGTGCGGCAGGTGTCCAGCACCGTGGAAAGCCGGTCCCTGACCCTGTCGAAGTTCGATTTTCAGGGCAAACCGCATATCTTTTACGATGATCACCTGCAACTCCTGCGAAGGTCGGATTGCTTTGTCGCCCGCAAGATCTGGCCCGATGCGGTCAAGCTCTATGGCGCCTTCCTGTCGGATGACCGCAGCCGGCAGGCCGCCGCCGAGCCCAATCCCGGCAAGATCGACCGTCTGTTCGCCAAAGCGGTGGAACGGCGGACAAAGGGGCGTCCGGGGTTGTATATGCAAAGCCGCTTCCCGAATGAGAATTTCGAGAATGGCCGCACGGCAGGCCCCTATTCGGTGTTCTGCGGCTTTGCCGATGTGTTCGAAAATTTTGAAATCTGGCTGTCAAAGGCCAGCGGGACGCGGGTGCATGGTCACCTGTTCGCCCCCGATCGCGTGCATTTTTCCGGCGGAGAGACGGTCTATAACGGTGCCCTGTGCGACAGTGCAAAGGTGCGCGACTACAACCCGAAAAGCTTCCTCACCAGCCTGATCTGGAACACGCGGGGCGAACGCCAGTGCTTTCAGTTCGGCCCGGCAGACACACAGGATCTGAACTGGTTCATGTCGCTGGACGGTAATGCGCAGATCTCGGTGATCTCGGGGGCATGGGCGGTGCCCTTGTTCCATTCCAACCAGAATTTCGGCGAGATCCGGCGCGAAGCGGCAAGGCTGCAAAAGGTGGAGCAGGAGTTCCTGAATATCCTGCGTTCGCCCTATACCAAGGCGCGGGTGCGGGTCTGGTCGCTGGCGGAATTCGTCGAAAACCCGATGGAGCCGCTGCAGACCATCATTGATGAGATAGGCCCGCGTCAGGGCCGCCGGTTGAGCGAGGCGCCGCGCATGGCCGATCTGACCGGCTTTGGCCAGTTCCTGCAAAACCTGCGCAATCAGGGGATGCAGCCGGTGCTGATGGGTGATTTCCCGGTTGGCGATGACCCCGCAACCAAATCCACGCGCCGCGGGCGCCCTTATCTGGTGAAGTAAGTGCCCAGACGGTTTGATAGCTTCGTGATGTTCGCGGAAATGCGGACAGGGTCGAATTTTCTGGAAGCCAACCTGAACGCAATGCCTGGGGTGACTTGCCACGGAGAGGTGTTCAACCCTTACTTCATCGGCAGGAAAGATCAGCTCAGCCTGTTCGGCTATTCGCTGGCAGACCGGGAAGCCGACCCGATGGCACTGGTCCGTGCCCTGCGGACGCAGACCACCGGGCTCGCGGGCTTTCGCTATTTCCACGACCACGACCCGCGCGTGCTGCAGCCGGTGCTGGAGGACCCGCTTTGCGCCAAGATCATCCTGACCCGCAACCCGGTGGAAAGCTATGTCAGTTGGAAGATCGCGCAGGAAACCGGGCAGTGGAAGCTGACCAACGTCAAGAACCTGAAAACCGCGCAGGTCAGGTTTGATGCGGCGGAGTTCGAGTCGCATCTTGCCGTGTTGCAGGACTTCCAGATCCGGCTGATGCACGCCTTGCAGGTCAGCGGGCAGACGGCGTTCTATATCGACTACGACGACATCAACGATCTGGATGTTCTGAACGGGCTTGCCGCCTTTCTGGGGGTGAAGGGGCTGGAGGGTCTGGACAGCAGCCTGAAAAAGCAAAACCCCGACGAAATTGCGCAAAAGGTCCTGAACCCGGACGAGATGGAGCGGGCGCTGGCGCGGCTGGATCGGTTCAATCTGGCGCGCACCCCGAATTTTGAACCCCGCCGCGCGCCGATGGTGCCGCATTTCATCGCTGCGCGCACCGCCGGGCTGCTCTATATGCCGGTCCACGGCGGTCCGGTGGCGCAGGTGACTGACTGGCTCAAGGGCTTTGGCGCGGTTGAGGGCGATTTCACCCAAAAGACCCTGCGGCAGTGGAAAAAGGCGCGGGTGGGCCATCGGTCCTTTACCGTGCTGCGCCATCCGGTGGCACGGGCGCATGATGCGTTTTGCGCGCAGATCCTGTCCGGTGGCTTCGGCCGGATTCGCGAACAGATGGTCAAGATCCACAAGCTGGACTTGCCCGCCCCGGGCAAGGATTATGCCGATGCTGCGGCGCATAGGGCCGGGTTCATCGGCTTTCTGAAATGGGTCAAGCTGAACCTGTCCGGCCAGACCAGCGCGCGGGTCGATGCGCATTGGGCCAGTCAGGCAGCGGTGCTGCAGGGCTTTGCCGCGTTTCAGGGGCCGGATATCGTGCTGCGCGAGAATCGTCTGGCCGAAGGGCTGGCCTATATTGCGGCAGAGGTGGGGCAGGATGCGCCCGCCCTGCCTCCCTCGACCGGACATGGCTTCACCCCATTGGCAGCAATCCATGATGCCGGGGTAGAGGCCGCCGCGCGCGAGGCCTATGCGCGCGACTATCTCGCCTTCGGCTTTTCCGACTGGCGCGATCAGCCGGCCGTATAGCGCGACAGGGTTTTTGCGGTGCCATCGGCCCAAAGCGCGTTCAGCGCCTTGGCAAATGCGGCTGAAAAATGCGGGTCTTGCCCGGTGTCGCCATAAATCGCCTTTTGTCTGATCCACAGCGATGGGTTGGCCTTCGCCGCCTGTGCCAGACGTTGCAGGTTGCCCCAATCCGGGTCATTCGGAGCAATCACCGCTCCACTGTCGGTCTTGCCCGCGCAATATCGGCACCAAAGTGCCGACACCAGCGCCAGACCGTCAATCCTGCCGCCCGCCGCCAACGCATCGCGCAGCGACGGGACGATGAATTTCGGTTGCCGGTTCGATCCGTCAAAGCACAGGCGACGTCCGGTGTCGGCCACCTCGGGGTTGCTGAACCGCCCGCAGATCAGGTCGTAGTAGGCATGCAGATCGGTGTCGGGCACCGGGGCGACGTAGGGGATGATCTCGTCACGCTCCACCTTGTCGAGAAAGCCGCTGATCAGCGGATGGGCCATCGCCTCATGCACGTATTCCACATCCATCAGCCCGCTGGGATAGGCGATGGTGGCATGGCCGCCGTTCAGGATGCGGATCTTCATCGCCTCATAGGCGTGCACATCATCGGTAAAGGTCACGCCGACCCGTTCAAGCGGCGGGCGTCCAGCGGGAAAGTGATCCTCCAGCACCCATTGCCGGAACGGCTCGCAGGTGACCGGCACCGGGTCGTCCTCCAGCCCGAACTCTGCCGCCATCGCCCGCTCACGCGGGCCGGTGGCGGGGGTGATGCGGTCGACCATGCCGTTGGGAAAGGCGACATGCGCCAGAACCCAATCGGCAAACGCGGGGTCGGACAGGCGGGCAAGTCCGACAACTGCCGCCCGGGTGACATCGCCATTGCCGGGCAGATTGTCACAGGACATTACCGTAAACGGCGGGGCGCCCGTTGCCTTGCGCGCCTTCAGCGCGGCAAGGATTGCGCCAAAGGCGCTGAGCGGCGCGGCAGGATGCGTTGCATCATGGCGGATCTCGGCGGCCTCCGGGTCGAGCTGGCCGGTTGCGGCGTTGATGAAATACCCTCCCTCGGTCACGGTCAGGCTGACAATGCGGATGGCCGGGTCGGTCATAGCGGCAATCAGCGCAGCATTGTCCGGCTGCACCGGAATGAAGCCGGTCATTGCCCCCACCCGGCGGGCGGTGCGGCCCTTGGGGTCCAGTTCGATGATGGTTGACAGACAATCCTGTGCCAGCATCGCGTCGCGCATGCGCGCATCACCCGCGCGCACCCCGGCCCCCAGAATGGCCCAATCCTGCGCCAGCCCCAGGCTCATCAGGTCATCCAGATACACCGCCATATGCGCGCGGTGAAAATTGCCCAGCCCGATATGCACGATGCCGGGGGTGAGTGTGCTGCGGTCATAGGCCGGCAGCGCGACAAGGGGTGCAGTGTTCATCTCAGGCCATCCAGTTCCCGCCATCGACGCCAAAGCACTGGGCGACGATGTATTTCGCCTCCGGCGTGGCGAGGAAAATCGCCATCCCCGTCAGATCGGCGGCGGTGCCCATCCGGCCGAACGGCACCGCTGCGCCGACCTCCTGTTTCTTTTGCCCTGGGGGTTTGCCCTCATACTTCGCAAAGAACGCATCCACCCCGTCCCAGTGTTCGCCATCGACCACGCCCGGTGCGATGGCGTTGACGTTGATGCCGTGGGAAATCAGGTTCTGTCCTGCGCTTTGCGTCAGCGAGATCACCGCCGCCTTGGTCGCACAATAGACAGCCACCAGCGATTCCCCGCGCCGCCCGGCCTGCGACGCCATGTTGATGATGGTGCCACCTTGGCCCCGCGCGATCATGTGGCGTGCGGCGGCCTGCGTGCAGAACAAGGTGCCCGAGACGTTCACGGCGAACAGGCGTTCGTAATCGGAGCGGGTGATGTCGGCGATCGGGGCGGCAGAGAACAGGGCGGCGTTGTTGATCAGGATGTCGAGCTTGCCCATCCGTGCGATCGCCACGGCAAAGCCCGCTTCGATGCTGTCTTGGTGCGTCACATCCATCTGCACCGCCACGGCCCTTGGCCCAAGGCTTGCCGCCGCGCTGGCCACCGACTCCGCGTTGATGTCGGCCAAAGCCACCATCCCCCCTTCGGCAATATAGGCGCGGGCGAATTCCAGCCCGATGCCGCGCGCGGCCCCGGTGATCAGGGCGCATTTTCCATGAAGTCTCATGCGATTGCCTTTCCATCTGCGCCAAAGCGCAGGACCTTGCCCGGTTGCGGTGCCATGCGGATGCTGTCACCGTGGTGCATCATCACCTCACCGCTGGCGCGGACGGTCAGGGTGCCAAGCGCCCCGGCATTGACCTTAAGGAAGGTATCGGACCCGAGATGTTCGGACAGACCGACCACGCCCCCCCACGGGCCGTCACCGCCGATGCCAATGTGTTCGGGGCGGATGCCGATGGTGGTGGCCCCGTGCTTTGCCGCCTCGGCCCCGTTGATCAGGTTCATTTTCGGGCTGCCGATGAAGCCGGCGACAAACAGGTTGGCTGGGCTGCGATACAGATCCATCGGGCTGCCCACCTGTTCGATGCGGCCAGCATTCAGCACCACGATCTTGTCGGCCATGGTCATCGCCTCGACCTGATCATGGGTGACGTAGATCATCGTGGTTTTCAGCGTCTGGTGCAGTTCGCTGATTTCCTGCCGCATCGACACGCGCAGGGCGGCGTCAAGGTTTGACAGCGGCTCGTCAAACAGGAACGCCGCCGGTTCGCGCACGATCGCGCGGCCGATCGCCACCCGCTGGCGTTGACCCCCCGAAAGCTGGCCGGGGCGGCGGTCAAGGTAATCGCCAAGGTTCAGGATGCGGGCGGCATGGCTGACGCGCCTGTCCTGTTCGGCTGCGCCCATCCCCGCCATCTTCAGCGGAAAGGCGATGTTCTTGCGCACCGACATATGCGGGTACAGGGCATAGGACTGGAACACCATCGCCAGCCGCCGTTTGGCCGGGGGCAGGTCGGTGGCATCCATCCCGTCAATCGCGATCACCCCGCCGGAGGTATCCTCCAACCCGGCGATCAGCCGCAGCAGCGTTGATTTCCCGCAGCCCGACGGGCCGACAAAGACCACGAATTCGCCCTCCTCGACCGTCAGGTCGATGCCGGGAATGACATGCACATCGCCAAAGGATTTGCGCACCTGATTGAGTGTTATCTTGCCCATGATTTTTCCATTTCGGGTCGTCCTCACTTCACCGCGCCAAAGGTCAGGCCGCGCACGAGTTGCTTTTGACTGAACCAGCCAAGGATCAGGATCGGAGCGATGGCCATGGTGCTGGCCGCGCTGAGTTTTGCGTAGAACAACCCCTCGGGGCTGGAATAGCTGGCGATGAACTGCGTCAGCGGGGCGGCCTGTGATGTAGTGAGCTGCAGGGTCCAGAACGCCTCGTTCCAGGCCAGGATCACGTTGAGCAGCATGGTCGAGGCGATGCCCGGCACCGCCATCGGCGTCAGCACATAGAGGATTTCCGAGCGCAGGCTGGCGCCATCCATCCGCGCGGCCTCCAGAATCTCGCCGGGGATTTCCTTGAAATAGGTGTAGAGCATCCAGACCACGATCGGCAGGTTGATCAGGGTCAGCACACCGACCAGCCCGATGCGGCTGTCCAGCAGGCCAAAGTCGCGTAACAACAGATACATTGGCACCAGAACGCCCACGGCGGGCATCATCTTGGTGGACAGCATCCACATCAGCAGGTCTTTGGTGCGCCGGCCCGGCACAAAGGCCATCGACCAGGCTGCCGGAATGGCGATGGCCAGCGCGATCACCGTCGAACCGACCGAGAGGATCACCGAATTCCAGAAATGCCGCGCGTAGTTCGACCGCGCCTGCACATCGTGATAGCTTTGCAGGGTCCAGTCGCTGAACAGCACCTGAAACGGGGTCTTGATCGCGTCGGCTTCGGATTTGAAGCCGAGGATGATGATCCACAGGATCGGGAAAAAGATCAGGAGGCCCACCGACCATGCGGCGACGGTGACGATGGCTTTGCTGGTGTTTGAGGCTTTGCGGGCCATGTCATGCCTCCAGATTCTTGCCGATCATCCGCATCAGGAAGATCGCAACGATATTGGCCAGAATGACCGCGATGATGCCGCCCGCCGACCCGCCACCCACATCGTAATTCAGCAAGGATTGCGCATAGACGAGGTAGGTCAGGTTGGTTGATGCCGTGCCGGGGCCGCCATTGGTGGTCACCAGAATCTCGGCAAAGACCGACAGCAGGAAAATCGTCTGGATCAGGATCACCACGGTGATCGACCGGGTCAGATGCGGCACGGTCAGGTAGACAAACCGCTGCATCCAGCCGGCGCCATCCATCTCTGCCGCCTCTTGCTGTTCGCGGTCCAGCGATTGCAGAGCGGTCAGCAGGATCAGCGTGGCAAAGGGCAGCCATTGCCAGGCCACGATCAGGATGATCGAGGCCAGCGGCGCATGGGACAGGAAATCAAACGGTTGCAGGCCAAGCGATTTGGCGACATGCGCAAACATGCCGTTCACCGGATTCATGAACATATTCTTCCAGACCAGCGCCGACACAGTGGGCATCACAAAGAACGGCGCGATCACCAGCACCCGCACAATGCCTTGCCCCCAGAACGGCTGATCCAGCAGCAGGGCCAGCAGGATGCCGCCGACCACTGTGATGAACAGCACCCCCAGCACCAGCACCAGCGTATTGGTCAGCGCCGCCCAGAAGGCGGGTTGGTTGACGAAATAGGTATAGTTGTCAAAGCCAACGAATGTCTCCATCCCCGGCATCAGCAGGTTGTAGCGCAGGAAACTGAAATACAGCGTCATCCCCAGCGGAACGATCATCCACAAAAGCAGCAGGATGACGGCGGGTGACAGCATCAGGCGCGCAGCAGTCCGGGAATGGGCGGTTGCCATCGGCTTGGTCCTTGGTCGGGGGGGAAGGGGGTGCCGGGTGGAGGCACCCGGCACCAACAGACGCGGAGGTGTGGTGCCGGGCTTGCAGTCCCGGCACCACG